>CAWGDS010000003.1:0-271215 GCA_963821425.1 uncultured Solirubrobacteraceae bacterium | reverse complement strand
TACGTCGACTACCATCCGGATTCCGCCGAGCTGACCTTGGCGGAGGCGCGGATCAGGGACGGAGCGGTCGTCAGCCTGGGCAGTCCGGAAGGCTGCGTCATCCCCGGAGCCGGGCTGGGCTGGTCGAGATCAGGGTGATGAGCGGGCCCATGGCCGGCTCTATCCACCGGCTGGGCGCCGGCCACTGCGATATCGGCAGCGGTCCTGCCGCGTCTTTCCGCATCCGTGACCCGGCTATCCCCGCGGTCGCGCTGCGGGTCTTCGTCGATGGCCGTGGCGGCTGCCAGGTCGCGCCGTACGAAGGGGTACGGGCCACCCTCGACCGCGAACCGCTGACCGCGCCGCGCAGTGGCGGCCCGGCCAGGCCATCGCCATCGGCAGTTCGCTGCTCGGCCTGGCCCCCTACGAGCCGCCGGACGCGGCGCTGCACCCCTCGCCGGACGGCTCCGGCATCGACTTCAACCGGCCGCCGCGGCTGCTGCCGCCGGAGCGCGCCACCAGGTTCCAGCTCCCGATGCCGCCGTCGGAGGCCGAACGCCGCCCGCTGCCCATCCTGATGGCCGCCCTTCCGCTGGTCATGGGCGTCGCCATGGCCTTCCTGCTGCACCAGGTGTACCTGCTGGCGATGGCCGGGCTGAGCCCGCTCATGCTGGTCGGCAGCCATCTCACCGAGCGCAGCCACAGCCGGAAGACCGGTGCCCGGCAGCTGGCGGCCTACCGCGAGCACAAGGCCCGGATCGAGCGCGACGCCCGGGAGGCGCTGGAGGCCGAGCGGGCCGAGCGGCGCGACCATTTCCCGGACCCGGCCACGGTGCTGTCGATCGCGTCCGGGCCGCGGCGCCGGCTGTGGGAGCGGCGCCGCACCGACCCGGATTACCTGCTGCTGCGGGTCGGGACGGCCGACCTGCCGTCGGCGGTCGAGCTGACCGATCCCGGAGCAGGACGAGCACCGCAGGCAGGTGGTCTGGCTGGTCCCGGACGCCCCGGTCACCATCTCTTTGCCCGAACGGGCGTGGTTGGTGTCGCCGGTCCGGGTGATGCCCCGCGGGCGGCCGGCCGCTGGCTGGTGGCTCAGGCCGCCACCCTGCACAGTCCCAACGACCTGCGGATCTACCTGCTCACCGACTCTTCGGGCAAGGCGAGCTGGGAGTGGGCGCGCTGGCTGCCGCACTGCCGCCCGGCGCCGGGCAGGACTGCGCCATGCTGATCGGCAACGACGCGGAGTCGGTCGCCACCCGGATCGCCGAGCTGCTCGCCATCGTCAGCGCCCGGCAGCAGGCTGCGCAGCTGAGGCCGGGCACCAGGAAGCCCGGTTCCGGCCCGACATCATGGTGGTCTTCGACGGGTCCCGCAAGCTCCGGTCGCTGCCCGGAGCGATCCAGTTGCTCCGGGACGGGCCGCAGGTCGGGGTCTACGCGGTCTGCCTGGACACGGACGAGCGGCTGCTGCCCGCCGAATGCCAGGCCGTCGTCGTGGTGGAGCCGGACGGGCTGCGCGTCCAGCAGGCGATGGCCGACACGATCCGCCAGGTCCGGCCCGACGGTGCCCACCCGGGCTGGTGCGCGCGGCTGGCGCGGTCCATCGCGCCCATCAGGGACGTCAGCGACGCCGACGAGGCATCGGTGCTCCCGGACTCGGCCCGGCTGCTGGACGTGCTGGGCCTGGAACCGCCCGCTGCGCCGGCGATCGCGGCGCGCTGGCGCGCGCGGCGGCCGGTCCACGCTGGCCATGGTGGGCGAGTCGTATGACGGGCCGTTCGGCATCGACATCAGGAAGGACGGGCCGCACGCGCTGATCGCCGGCACCACCGGCTCGGGGAAGTCCGAGCTGCTGCAGACGATCGTCGCCTCGCTCGCGGTCGCCAACCGGCCCGACGAGATGACGTTCGTGCTCGTCGACTACAAGGGCGGCAGCGCGTTCGCCGACTGCGTGCGGCTGCCGCACACCGTCGGCATGGTCACCGACCTGGACCCGCACCAGGTCGAGCGGGCGCTGGCGTCGCTGTCGGCCGAGCTGACCCGGCGCGAGCACATCCTGGCCGCGGCCGGGGCCAAGGACATCGAGGACTACCAGCTCCTGGTCGACAAGCGGCCAGGCGCGGCCGCTGCCGCGGCTGGTCATCGTCATCGACGAGTTCGCGTCCATGGTCCGGGACCTGCCGGACTTCGTCACCGGGCTGGTGAACATCGCCCAGCGCGGCCGGTCGCTCGGCATCCACCTCATCCTGGCGACGCAGCGCCCCTCCGGCGTGGTCTCCGCGGACATCCGCGCCAACACCAACCTGCGGATCGCGCTGCGGGTCACCGACCCGGCCGAAAGCGCCGACGTGATCGGCGCCCCGGACGCCGCCTCCATCGCCAAGTCCACCCCCGGCCGGGCCTACGTGCGGCTCGGGCACGCCTCACTCGTCCCGTTCCAGGCCGGCGCGGATCGGCGGGCCGACGGCCGGGAAGCAGACGCGGAAGCCACCGCCAGGCCGTGGCTGGCGCCGCTCGACTGGGCCGGCCTGGGCAAGCCGGAGCCGTCCCGCCCGCTGCACGCAAGCGCGCGGAAGCGGAGATCACCGACCTGAAGGTCCTCGTCGAGCAGATCCAGCGCGCCGCGCACAGGCTGCGCATCCCGCGCCCGGCACAGCCCGTGGCTGCCGCCGCTCCCGCCGATCCTGCTGCTGCCCGACATCATGCCGACCGTCGGCGGGCGAGAACGCGGTGACCGGCAGCAGCCACCCTGCCCGTTCGGAATCATCGACCTGCCTGCCACTTCAGCAGCAGCAGCCGGCCGTCCTCGAGCCTGGACACCTTCAGCCACCTGATGGCGGCCGGGGCGCCGCGATCCGGACGGTCGCAGCTGCTGCGCACCATCGCCGGGACGCTCGCGCTGGCGCACAGCTGCGCGGACGTCCACCTGTACGGGATCGACTGCGGCAACGGCGCGCTGCTGCCGCTCACCGAGCTGCCGCACTGCGGCGCCGTGGTCAACCGCTCCCAGACCGAACGCGCCACGCGACTGCTGCAGGCGGCTGGCCGCCGAGCTGAGCCAGGCGGCAGGAACTGCTCGCCGCCGCCGGGTTCGCCGGCATCACCGAACAGCGGGCACGCCGTCCCCGAGCACTGAGCGGCTGCCGCACATCTTCGTGCTGCTCGACCGGTGGGAAGGGTTCACCAGCACGCTCGGGGAACTCGAGGGCGGCAGCCTCACCGAGGTCATCACCCGGATGCTCAGCGAAGGAGCAAGCGCCGGCGTGCACCTGGTGATGACCGGCGACCGGTCGCTGCTCGCCGGGCGGATCTCGGCGCTGTGCGAGGAGAAGCTGGCGTTCAAGCTGGCCGAGAAGGAAGACTACGCGCTGATCGGGCTGCGGCCCCGCGAGCTGCCCGACGACATCCCGCCCGGGCGGGCCTTCCGCGCGGGCTCCGGCACCGAGGTGCAGGTGGCGCTGCTCGCGCCCGATGCTTCCGGGCAGGGGCAGGCGGCGGCGCTGCGGTCCATCGCGGCGCAGTGCCGGTCACGCGACAGCGCGGTCCCGGCCGCCCAGCGGCCGTTCCGGGTGGACCTGCTGCCGTCGCGCGTGTCCTTCGCCGACGCCTGGCAGCTGCGGCCCGTGGCCGCCGGACCGTTGTGGGGCATGGTCGGCGTGGGCGGCGACACCCTCACGGCGCTCGGACCGGACCTGGCCTCCGGCGTGCCCTGTTTCATCGTGGCCGGGCCCGCCAAATCGGGACGCTCGACCATCCTGCTGTCCATGGCGCGGTCGTTCCTCGCGGCCGGAACACCCGTCGTCCTGGCCGCGCCGCGGCCGTCCCCGCTGCGCTCGCTCGCCGGCACCTCCGGCGTCCTGCGCCTGTTCGACACGCCGGAGCTGGGCGAGGACGAACTCGCGGGAGCCCTCGCCTCGTTCAGCGGACCCGGCGTCGTGCTGATCGATGACGCGGAGATCCTGCGCGACTGCGACGCGGCCAGCGAACTGAGCCGCCTGATCGCGTTCGGGAGCTGACGCCGGGCGAGCGCTGGTCCTCGCCGGGGACGCCGAGAGCGTCGGCCTCGGGTTCAGCGGCTGGCAGGTCGAGGCCAAGCGAGCCCGGCGCGGGCTGCCTGACCGCGCCGGCCACGCTCCCCGAGGGAGACCTGATCGGGGTACGGCTCCCGCGCGGTGTCATCGGCCAGCCGCCGCGCCCGGGCCGCTGCCTGCTTCACACCGGAGACGGCAGCCTCATCACCGTCACCGTGCCAGCGGAGCTGAGCAGTGCTTGCGTCTACGGCTCTCCTGCGAGCGTTGTGCTAATGCAGTATCGATGTGAAAGGAACGAGTGCATGATGTAACTGCAAACAGGCTGGGATCGCCTGAGGATAACCATTTTCTTACGAGTAGCACGGGCTGGCCCGAAGGAGTGGCTGCAAATGAACCATTCAGCTACCTATAACCGTGTTGGTAGTGTGAGGTTAGTAATTCTGACCGTCGGGCGAACCGGCCGAATCGCCGAGTGTGACGGGGGTGACAGTGGCGGACCTGCGGGTCGATGACGCGGCGTTGGCGGAAGCGAACGCGACATTCCGCACGGCAAGTAATCGTCTGGCGCCCGTCGTCCGGACGCTACAGGGTTTGGACGCCGAGGTGGTGGGCGTAAACCCGCTTGCCGGGAAACTGCAAGACGCGCATGAACAGCTCGGGGCGGAACTGGGGATCATCGGGCAGGCCCTGATGGAGCTCGCTGCTCACATAACCGGGATCAATGCCGCCTTTACGCAGGTCGATCAGCGGTTGAGCCAAGAGGCAGGGGCAATGCGTTGAACGCCTACGCCCGCTCCTTGCCGAACCTGGGTTTCGACCCGGCACCCGGCGATGTCGACCTGACACGGAACCTGGCCCGGCGTCACTATCTGGTCGCGCAGGAAGGGCGGCAGGTACTCGCCCAGGTTGAACGGCTTAACCTGAGCCCCTTGCAGGGGAGAGCCGGAGACGCCCTGCGGGCAGTCCAGGGCACGTTCCCGCCCGGCGCTGCGGAACACGGCCAGTGCCGCGGAGACGCTACACGCGGCGGCATCGTCCTGGGCGAACCAGCTCACCGGATTCCAGGCCGAGGCTGACGCACTGGAACGTCAGGCGGCCAACGCGGCCGCGCAGCAGCAGGCGCTGCAGTCCCGGCGGGCGGCGCTGCCGCCGGGTTCGACGATTCTGACCAGCGAGCTGGAGTCAGCCTCCGCAAGCATGGGCGGGATACAGCGCCAAGCCCAAGAACTGCATGAGCGCTACCTGGCAGCAGCCAGCAAAACAGCGGCCGACGTTGGCGAGCATGCAGGTCTGTGGGGCAGCACCGAGCCGGTCCGGACCGTTCTTGAGGCTGTCCTCGCGCCGCTCGACATCGTGGCGGCTGATCACTGGGTTGACGCCCTGAAGGAGGTCGCCGGGCAGCCTGCCGAATGGCTCAAGGAAGTCGATCAGTCGTTCAAGGTGATCCAGCGCCTCCGGGCGGAGGGGAAACCAGCGGTCGATGAGATAAAAGAAGCCGCACAGCTTACAGAGAGACCGGCACCAAGCTGGACGCGTGGGACACGTTCGCCCCACGCTGGCTCAGAACTGCAACCGGGTCAATCGCGGAGATCAAGGGACTTTCCTACACCCTGACCGGGCTCGGTGTCCTTGCGGATGCCGGAACGATAATCTCGCCGCAGGATAAAGGCCTGCTGGGAGGAGCTGACCGCGTGACGGCGGCGGTGAACGGAGTCCTCCTGACCCTGAACGCAACCACGGATTGGGTTCCCGGAGTCGGTGAAGCCGTGATAGCCGTGAGCGGCGCATACTTGGCAGGTGATTTCGTTTACCACCACTGGACGCCGTTCCGGGACGTGGCCAACGACATCGGCCACGCGGCCGTCATTGGTGTCGAGCAGCAGGTCGAAGGGGACGTGGCTACAGCGAAAGAAGCGGGTCACCTGGCTACATCCGCGTGGCATTCGGTGACCTCCACCATCGGAAGCTGGTTCTGAAATGACAGTCGATGCCGCCGCCGCAGCCGCGGAACGGACCGAAGCTGCTGTTCAGCTGATAGAGCAGGCTCAGCACGGCGATTTCGTCGAGCTTGTGACCATCTCGGCGCTGGAACTGTGCGTGCTCGGCGGTCCCAAGCACCCGCTGTTCGAGGAAAGCGTTGCGCATGCCTGGCTGCAACTGGGGGACCGCCGCCGCAAGAAAGTCATCGAGTGGGTCACCGAAGGCATGGTCAACCGGGGGCTGCTGATCGAAGGCAATACCGGGCTGAGCCTGGTGAACAAGAGGACCGCCTATTCACTCAAGCCAGCTCTTGGCATCGCGCTGGCCGCGCGGTGCCGGCCAGCGTTCATCATCAACACCGAGACGGCTGATGCCGACCTCCGCACACCTCGTTTCTTCGCGCTCGGAGATCAAGATCACCCGGTACGCGGGGTAGTGGTGGAGGAGCCAGCCGCATTGCCCGCGGATATGGCCGGAGATTTCCCTCATGTCAGGAAGCTCGGCCCGCTGGGCAGATTCTACCGCCATGTCCTTGTTTCAGAAAAGAAGGCAGCGGAAGCGCTCGCCGAACTGGCTATCAGCCCGACGCCAGCAGCAGACAAGGCACCTGGATGGATAGTGTCTTTCTACCGCCATCATGACGGCCAGAACCCGATCGGTTTCCAGCTAACTGTCCACGGCGATGGCACCAAGGCGCACCTGGTCAGCCCTGATAACAGGGACAACAGCGCGGGAACAGCTGACTACGATTTCGCCGGGCTCACTGCGGTCATGCTGTCCCTAATCACTGGGCAAACACGATGAGCGGTCGCGTGTCCGCACGATCAGCCATCTATCAGGAAGCGCGCAGCGCACTCAACTGGCCGTTGCTGATCTGCGGCCTATTCGGCTGGCCGCGGGTGTGGCGATCTGCGTGATCCTGGGCGTCACGGTGAACCCGCAGTGGTTCCTCTGGATCTTGTTCGTCCTGTTCGGGCTGTTCCTCGTACCGATTAGCCTGCTGTACCGCAATTGGCCGACCGGTATCCGGATCGATGAGGCGGCGATCAGCATCGGTGCCGTCGGATCGCCGCGGGCCGCGCGCCGGACGCCGACGGTCAGTCACCAGAGCCGAGGACTGTGGCTTTGTGGCTGAAGACGTAGGAGAAGCTCGCGTGGTGGGAGGGCACCGCGATCAGCAGCACGACGATCGCCAGCACGCCGATGATGTTCCACCACACCGAGATGCTGTAGAGCACCGTCACGATCTGGCTGCGGAACACGTTCACGACCAGGGCGAGCACCAGGATGGCCGCGAACAGCGCGAAGTTGACGTGCGCGGTGTAGTGCAGGTTCGTTCCCGCGGCGGCCTTTGTGAAGTTGAAGATGAAGTGGACTTCGTAGAGCCCGAGCGTGTACATCAGGAACGTCGCCGAGACGAAGATCACCGACGCGGACACAGCCACCAGCCCGATCAGGTTGAACCAGCCGGTGAACCAGCCCCAGCCGGCGCCTCCCAGTTTCGATGCCCAGTAGTAGATCCCGCCGGCGGTGGGCATCGCCGAGGCGAGCTCCGACATCGACCAGGCGACGAACAGGATCAGGACGCAGATCAGCGGCCACGCGATCGAGATCCCGATCGGGCCGCCGTTCTTCAGGGCCTGCCCGTAGGTGGTGAAGCAGCCCGCGAGGATGCAGATGATCGCGAATGAGATCGCGAAGTTCGAGAACCCGCTCCAGCGCCGGTTCAGCTCCTGCTTGTAGCCCAGCTCGGCAAGCTTCTGCTCGTCGGTGCCCAGTTTCTCGCTCGTGCTCATCGCGCCTCCCGGTGGAAAGGTTTGATCTTCCGTCCTTCGTTCGTGACGATACGCTCATGCGCGGCGGAAAGTCAAGAAAATCGGCCGCTTGACCCAGGAGGTCGCCGGACCTCCCCGCAAACTCCGGCTGCCGGCCACCTCGGTGACTACGCCTCAGCCGCCGGGCAGCAGCCCCGCCAGCACGTGCTCGGTGCCCTGAAGGTGGTCGGTCATCACGCGCGTGGCGCGCGTCGCGTCGCGCTCGCGCACGGCCGCCAGCAGCCGCCGGTGCTGGGCGTTGGATGAGGCCAGCACCTCGGGCGGATGGGCGATGTAGGCGATCAGGTCGGTCATCGCGCCCTGCGCCTCGGTCATGGCCGCCACCAGCCGGGTCGAGCCCGCCGCCTCGGCAAGGCCGACGTGCAGCCGGATGTCGGACTGGCGGTAGGCGGGAAAGTCCTCGAGCTGTCCCTCGAGCGCCTCCACGACCGCGTCGAGCGCGGCGAGCGCCTCGGGCTGGGCCCTCTCACAGGCGAGCACGGCCACCCCGAGCTCAACCGCCAGGCGCTGGTCGCAGGTCTCGCGCCATTCGGTCAGCATCACCTTCGACGGCGGCACCGCGGGCGGCTGGGGGTCCGACACGAAGGTGCCCCCGCCGCGGCCCCGGGTGGCGAACACGTGACCGCTCTGGGTCAGTGCGGTGAGGGCCTGGCGCAGCGTCGAGCGGGCGATTCCGAGGCGCGTGCACAGCTCGCGCTCGGCCGGCAGCCTCGAGCCCGGCGGCAGCAGCCCGAGCTTGATGGCCGTGCCGAGGCGATCGACGGTCTCCTCGAAGGCGGTGTGGGAGCGCACAGGCGCGAACAGCGCCTCGGGCGGGGCGAGCGTGCCGGAGCTTGCCCGGCGATCAGCGGCACCCGCCATGGTTCCCGCGGCTCGGAGATCTCATAGACGCTCGAACCCCCGGAAGCGCTCCCAGTCGGTGACGGCCGAGCCGAACGCCGCCAGCTCGACCTCGGCGGCGTTCAGGTAATGGCCCACGACCTCCGCTCCGAAGGCCTCACGCGCCACGGCGCTGTCGGCGAACAGCTCGCGGGCGGCGTGCAGTGTGTCCGGGACGCGCGGGTGAGCGCCGTCCACGTAGGCGTTGCCCTCGAGCGCCGGCTCGAGCTGGAGCCCCGTCTCGACGCCGTGCAGGCCCGAGGCGATGATCGCGCTGAGCGCCAGGTAGGGGTTCAGGTCGGCGCCGCCGGTGCGGTTCTCGAACCTCAGCGAGGGGCCGTGACCGACCACCCGCAGGGAGCACGTGCGGTTGTCGTGGCCCCAGGCGACGGTGGTGGGCGCGAAGCTGCCGGCGGCATAGCGCTTGTAGGAGTTGACGTTCGGTGCCAGCAGCAGCGTCATCTCGCGCAGGCACGTGAGCTGCCCGGCCAGGAAGGACTCGAACAGCGCGCGGTCGCGCTCGAACAGCGGACCCTGCTCGTCGGCGAGCGAGAAGTGGATGTGACACGAGTTGCCCTCGCGTTCGTCGTACTTCGCCATGAAGGTGATCGCCACCCCCTCGTCGGCGGCGATCTCCTTGGCGCCGTTCTTGAAGATCACGTGCTCGTCGGCCGTCCGCAGCGCGTCGGCGTAGCGGAAGTTGATCTCGTGCTGGCCGAAGTTGCACTCCCCCTTGGAGTCCTCGACGACCATCCCGCAGGCGGCCATGCTGTTGCGGATCCGCCGGATCAGGGGCTCCACGCGGGCGGTGCCCAGCAGCGAGTAGTCGACGTTGTAGAGGTTCGCGGGGCGCAGCTCGCGGTAGCCCTTCTGCCAGGCCTGCTCGTAGGTGTCGAGGAAGACCATGAACTCGAGCTCGGTGCCGGCGTTGGCGCTCCAGCCGCGCTCGGCCAGCCGCGCGAGCTGGCGGCGCAGGATCTGCCGCGGCGAGGCCACCACGTCCTTGCCGTCCAACCAGGCGACATCCGCCAGGCAGATCGCCGTCGCCTCCTGCCACGGGACCATCCGCAGGGTCGCCATGTCCGGCACCATCAGCATGTCGCCGTAGCCCCGCTCCCAGGAGGACATCGCGTAGCCGTCCACGGTCGCCATGTCGACGTCGACGGCGAGCAGGTAGTTGCAGCCCTCGGCTCCGTGGGGCACGACCTCGGCCAGGAAGTGCGTCGCCGTCAAGCGCTTGCCCTGCAGCCGTCCCTGCATGTCGGTGATCGCCAGGAGCACCGTGTCCACCTCTCCCCGCTCCACCTGGGCGCGCAGTTGCTCGAGGGTCAGAGGTGCCGTCGCTCGGTCGCTCATCGGCACCGACGGTAGCGTTGCCCACATACCTGCGCAACGGTAGGTTCGGCCAATGCACGATTTGGAGGGCGTTCTCGCGCGCCTGCAGGCCCGCGTGGGTCCGCTGGAAGGCGAGCCGTCGCCGCTGTCGGGCGGGATCACGAATCGCAACTTCCGCGTGCGCCTCGGCGGCGCCGACTACGTCGTGCGGCTGCCCGGCGAGCGCAGCTTGCTGCTGGGCATCGACCGCACCGCCGAGCGACTGGCCAGCGAAGCGGCGGCGCGGCTGGGCATCGGCCCGGCGGTCCTCGACGGCGAGGATGGATGTCTGGTCACGGCCTTCATCGAGGGCGGCCCCGTGGCGGGCCGCGAGCCGGCCGAGCGGGCCGAGGAGCTGGCCGGCGCGTTGCGGGCCTTCCACCGCTGCGGCGTGCGGCTGCCGGTCGATTTCGCGGTCGGGACGCTGCTCGAGCAGTACGCGGCCACGGTCAGCGCGCGGGGCGGAGAGCTGCCGGGCGACTACGCCTTCGCGAGCTCCGTCGCCGCTCGCATCGCCGCCGCCGTCAGCAATGTCGAGAGCTGCCCCTGCCACGACGACCTGCTGGCCGCGAATATCATCCGCGCCGCCGATGAGGGCCGCCTGATGATCGTCGACTGGGAGTACGCGGGCATGGGCGACCCGCGCTTCGACCTGGGCAACCTGGCCGTCAACAACGACTTCGACGACGCCGACGAGCGGCGCCTGCTGGCCGCCTACCACGGTGCCGAGCCGGGCGACGCCGAGCGCGCGGAGCTGAAGCTGATGCGTCTTCTCTCCGACGCCCGCGAGGCGGCGTGGGGCGTTGTGCAGGGGGTCCTCTCCGAGCTGGAGTTCGACTTCGACGGCTACGCGGGCGAGCACTTCGAGCGCCTGCGCGCGGCGGTCGCCGGCCCGGACTTCGAGGAGTGGCTTGCCGCCGCCGGCGCCTGACGCCGGGGAGGCTCCCGGCGAGCTGCCCGCGTCGGGGCCCGCGGCGGCGCCCGCTCGATCCGTGCGCCCTCGACAGGTGCCCCAGCGGGCACGGGTGGTGATCATCGGCGGCGGCGTCGGGGGCGCGTCGATCGCCTACCACCTGGCGGCGCTGGGCGAGCGTGAGGTGGTGCTGCTCGAGCGCAGCGAGCTCACCAGCGGTTCCACCTTCCACTCGGCCGGGCTGGTCGGGCAGCTGCGCTCGAGCGTGTCGCTGACGCGCATCATGATGGACTCGGTCGAGCTCTACCGGACGCTCGACTGCGGGTGGGTGCAGTGCGGGGGCGTGCGCCTCGCGTGCACCCCCGAGCGCGAGGAGGAGGTGCTGCGGCAGGTCGCCTGGGCGCGGACGTTCGGCCTGCCGCTCGAGCTGATCTCAGCGGAGGAGGCCCGCGAGCTGTTCCCGCTGATGAGCACCGACGGGGTGCGCTGTGCCTCCTACCTGCCGAGCGACGGCTACCTCGACCCGTCGCTGCTGACCGGAGCCCTCGCGGAGGGGGCGCGCGACGGCGGCTGTCAGATCTTCACCCACACGCGCGTCGAGGGGATCGACGTGCGGGACCGGCGCGTGCGCGGCGTGCGCACCGAGTGGGGCGACATCGAGGCCGAGGTGGTGGTCAACGCGGGTGGCATGTTCGCCGCCGAGGTCGGACGGCTGGCCGGCGTGCGGGTGCCGGTGGTGCCGTTCGCCCACGAGTACCTCGTGACCCAGCCCTTTCGCGAGCGCACGCCCGGGGAGCACCTGGCAACGCTGCGCGACCCCGACCTGCTGATCTACTTCCGCGAGGAGGGTGGGGGCCTGGTGATGGGCGGCTACGAGCGCGACTCTGCACCGTGGGCGCTCGACGCCCACCTGCTGGACGCGATCCCCCAGAACTTCAACGGCCGTCTGCTGGAAGAGGACTGGCCCCGGTTCGAGGAGATCGCCACCAACAGCCGGCGCCGGGTCCCGGTGATGGAGGAGGTCGGCATCACGCGCCTGATCAACGGCCCCGAGGCCTTCACCCCCGACAACGAGTTCTGTCTCGGGGAGACCGACGTGCGCGGCTTCTACGTGGCCGCCGGCTTCTGCGCCCACGGGCTCGCCGGCGCCGGCGGGATCGGGCGCATGATGGCCCACTGGATCCTCGACGGAGAGGCGCCGATGGACGTGTGGGAGATGGACGTGCGGCGCTTCGGCGCGCGCTTCCGCTCGCCCAGCTACACGCTCAAGCGGACCAAAGAGGTCTACGAGACCTACTACGACATCCGCTACCCCGGCCACGAGCGCGAGTCCGGGCGCCCGCTGCGCGTCTCGAGTGCCTATCCGTGGCACCGCGAGCACGGCGCCGCCTTCGGTGAGAAGTCCGGCTGGGAGCGGGTCAACTGGTACGCGTCGAACGCCCATCTCGGGGACGAGGCGCTGCGTCCGCGGGGCTGGGCCGGGATGCACTGGTCGGCGGCGATCGGCGCCGAGCACCGCGCCGCCCGCGAGTGCGCGGCCCTGTTCGACGAGTCCTCGTTCGCCAAGCTCGAGATCTCCGGGCCGGGCGCGGCGGCCCTGCTGGAACGCCTCTGCGACAACCGTGTGGCCCGCGAGGTGGGGATGATCACCTACACCCAGATGCTCAATCGCCGGGGTGGCATCGAGTGCGATTTCACCGTCACCCGCAGCGCCGAGGAGAGCTTTTCGATCGTCACCGGAACCGCCTTCGGGGACCATGACCTCGCCTGGATCGCGAGTCACGCGCCCGCCGACGGCAGCGTGCGCTGCAGCGACGTGACCGCCCGCTCCTCCTGCTTCGCGTTGTGGGGACCGCAGGCCCGCGCGATCCTCGCGCCGCTGACCGACGACCCGCTGGACTTCGGCTACATGCGCATGCGCGACCTCGCGGTCGGCGACGTCCCCGTGCGGGCTCTGCGGGTCACGTTCGTGGGCGAGCTCGGCTGGGAGCTCTACTGCCCCTCGGAGTACGGCGCGGCGCTGTGGCGCACGCTCTGGGAGGCAGGACGCGACCACGGGATGCTCGCCGGCGGCTACCGCGCGATCGACTCGCTGCGATTGGAGAAGGGCTACCGCGTTTGGGCTGCCGACATCACCGCCGACGAGACGCCGCCGCAGGCCGGGCTCGGCTTCTGCGTCAAGGACGGCGACGCCTTCCTGGGCGCCCCCGCGCTGGCCGCCTCCGGGGACGGCGAGCCGCTGCCGCGGCTGCGCTGCGTGGTACTTGCCGACCCCCGCTCGGTCGCGCTCGGAAACGAGCCGGTGCGCGTCGCGGGGGAGGTCGTTGGTCGTGTCACCAGCGGCGGATACGGCTACACGGTCGAGCGCTCGATCGCCTACGCGTACCTCCCCGGCGAGCTCGGCGTGGGGACGGAGGTGGAGATCGACATCTTCGGCCAGTGGGTCCCGGGCGAGGTCGTGCGCGAGCCGCTGTTCGACCCCACGGGCGAGCGCGTGCGCGCCTAGCCGGACCTACAACCGGCTGGGCCGACCCGCGGACCGGCGATCGCGGCTCTGCCGGGACGGGCGATCGCGGCTTTGCCGAGGAGCAAGATCTCCTAGACGCCGGCCAGCCCTATCTCGACGGGCTCGCCGGCGGGGTCGACCGCCGCCACCCAACCCGCGCCCAGGCTCGCCGACCGCCCCGGCTGCAGACCGCGTACGCGCTCCCGCCCCAGCAGCCGTCCACCCTGCGTGACCTCGAGCGTGGCACGCCCGAGGAAGGCGCTCGAGCGAATCGCAAAGCGCCCCCGCGGAGGAGACTGAGCGCTCCCGGCGAGCAGGTTCGGAGTCACCCATGCGAGTGGCGCCCGGGTCACGATCGGGACCGTGCCGGCCGGCCAGCCGCGCGGGTCCCGGAGCCATTGCGCGGCGGCGCGGGCCGCGTGGCGCCCGCTGAGCGCGGCCACGTCCGCCGGCTCGGCGCCCGCGAGCAGATTGCCGGCCGCGAACACCCCCGCGCGCGTACAGCGCAGGCTCGCGTCCACGCGCGGGCCACGGGTGTCGGGGTCGAGCTGCAGCCCGTCGAGCACGGCGAGCTCGTGGTCGGGGATCCAGTCCGCGCTCAGCACCACGAGCTCGCACTCCAGGGAGCGCACCGCCCGCGTGTCGAGGCGCTCGAGCTCGACCCGTTCGACCGCCGCGTCGCCGTGGATCGAGCGCAGCGCGGTGCGGGTCCACAGCGGGGTCCCGAACCGCGCCCTGGCCGCGAGCGCCGCCAGCGGCAGCGACTGCTGGCGTGGCAGCTCCGTGACCATCGCGGCGACCTCCGCGCCGGCGTGGCGCAGCGTCATCAGGGCCGAGAAGCTGACGTGCTCGGCGCCCACGATCAGTGCCCTCCCGGACAGGCGCCGGCCGTGGAGGTGCACGAGCTGCTGGAGCGTGCCGGTGTTCATGACTCCCGGCGCGCGCGTGCCCGCGATCAGACGGGCCGAGCGCGGGCGCTCGCGGCAGCCGGTCGCCAGCACCAACGCCCCGGCCTTCAGCGAGCGGCGGCCCCTCGGGCTCGTCAGCTGCAGCTCCCCGTCCTCGCCGAAGCCGGTCACGATCGCCTCCGTCTCGAGCTCGCACCCCGCCTTCTCCGCCAGACGCAGGTAGTGCCCGGCGTAGCGGGGACCGGACATGAGGCGACGCAGATCGCGCACACCGAACGCCTGGTGGGCGCAGTGGCGGGGGATCCCGCCGGCCCGGGTCTCGCGCTCGAGCACGAGCACGTCGCCGACCCCGAGGCGGCGCAGCTCGGCCGCGCATGCAAGTCCCGCGGGGCCGGCCCCGACGACGACCGCCTGGCGCCGCTCGCTCACCGCCGCGCCCTCTCGGCCAGCAGTGCCTCGAGCTCGGCGGCACAGAAGAACCCCTGGCAGCGACCCATCGAGGCGCGTGTGCGGCGGCGCAGCCCCTCGACGTCGGCTGCCGGGATCGGCCCGGAAAGGGCTCGCGCCAGCTCCCCCCGGGTGACTCGCTCGCAGAAACAGACGACGCGTCCGAAGTCGGGATCCTGCTCGATCAGCTGCGGCTGGCGGTAGGGGCGAGGGAAGCTCTCACCGATGTTCGGCATGCGGACCTCGGGCTGCGGCGGCCTCGGCTCGAGCGCCAGGCCGGCGCCGGCGAGCTGCTCGCGCACGTGCTCGGCGATCGCCATCGAAGCCGACAGTCCGGTGGAGCGGATCCCGCCCACGCACGCGTAGCCCTCCGGGGCGTGGACCGCGATCTGGTAGTCGGCGTGCTCGGTCGCCGCTCGCAGGCCGGCATACACGGCCGTCACCTCGTGATGCTCGAGGGCCGGCATCAAGCGCCGGCCCTCGGCGCGCAGGCGCGCGAGCCCGGCGCCGGTCGTGGAGGTGTCGCGCCGGTCGTTGATCTCCTCGGCGGTCGGTCCCAGCAGCAGGTTGCCGTACACGGTCGGTGCCAGCAGCACGCCCTTCGTGGTCTCGCTGGGGACCGCCAGCAGGATCTGCTCCAGCAGCGGCCCGGCGAGCTTGTCGAACACGATCAGCTCGCCCCGGCGCGGCGTGACGGTGAAGCCGTCGTGGCCGAGCAAGCGGTCGAGCTCGTCGCTGAACAGCCCGGCGGCGTTGATCAGGTAGCGGGTTCGCAGCGTTCCTCTGGAGGTGGCCAGCTTGAAGCCGCCGCCGGGGCGTCGCTCGACGGCGCCCACGCGGCAGCCCAGCCGCAGCTCGCAGCCCCCGAGCAGCGCCTCCGTGGCGAATGCCAGCGGAGTGGTGAAGGTGCACACGATGCCCTCGTCGGGGACCTCCAGCGCAGCCCGCGCACCGGGGCCGAGGTGGGGAACACGGCGGTAGAGCTCCTCGCGCGCGACCTCGCGGATCGCTGCGTAGCCGTTGGCGCGTGCGCACTGCACGATGGCGGGGAAGCGCGCCTGCTCCTGCTCGTTCCAGGCCACCAGCAGCGCGCCGACGCGCTCGAGCGGGATGCCGGCGCGGGGAGCGTATGAGCTCAGCAGTTCGTGGCCACGACGCACGAGGCGCGCCTCGAGCGTTCCCGGCTTGCAGTCGAAGCCCGTGTGCAGGAGGGCGGTGTTCGCCTTGCTGGTGGCGGCCCCCACGTCATTGCCGGCCTCCAGCAATGCCAGCCGCAGGTCGTAGCGCGAGAGCTCGCGGGCGATCGCGCTTCCCACCACGCCGGCGCCCACGATCACGACGTCGTGCGACACCGGCGCCCCGCTCACCTGCTCAGCCATCCAGCTGCGCCACCGCGTCAGCCGCGGCCCGCCAGCGCGCGAGGCGCTCGTGGGCCTCCTGCGCGCCCATGCGTGGCTCGTACACGGCTGCCGGTGACCACACTCCGAGGGCCTCCGCGGGCGTGCTCGCGCCGCCGGCACCCAGGCGCGCGAGCGCGGCCACGCCGTGGGCGGTGGCGTCGGGCGAGGGATAACACTCGACGGGCGACTGCAACAGGTCCGCCTGTGCCTGCATCAGGCTCGCCGAGCGCGTCAGCCCGCCGTCGACCCGCAGCCGTCGCAGTGGCTGGCCGGTGTCGCGGGCGACCGCCTCTGCCAGGCAGGCCACCTGTGCCGCGATGCCCCAAACCAGCGCGCGCACGAGGTCGCCGCGGCCACTGGCGAGCGAGAGCCCCAGCCATGCGCCACGCGCCGTGGGCGCCCAGAAGGGGGCGCCGAGGCCTGCCAGAGCGGGAACGAACACGACGTCCCGATCGTCGCCCACGGCCCGGTCGAGCTCCGCGGCGTCGCCGAGCAGGCCGACGCGCACCAGCCAGTCGACCGCCGACCCGGCGCTGTGCACCTGGCCGTCCAGGCAATAGGTGCTCGCTCCCTGTAGCCGCCAGGCGACACAGGCGGCGAGCCCCGAGGCCGAGCGGGGCGGCTGCTGGCCGGCGTTGGCGAGGATGAAGGCGCCCGTGCCGTACGTGCACTTCGCCTCTCCGGCGGCGAAGCACGACTGCGCCAGCAGCGCCGCCTGCTGATCCACGGCCAGACCGCTGAGCGGGAGCGGGCGCCCGAAGGCCGAGGTCTCGCCCACCGCCTCCGCGCAGTCGACGATCCGCGGCTGGAGCTCCGCCTCCAGGCCGAATGCGGCGCAGGCCTCCGGCGACCAGGAGGTGGTGCGCAGGTCGAGCAGCAGGGTGCGCGAGGCCGTGGCGGCGTCGGTCACGAAAGCGCCTGCCAGGCGCTGGTTCAGCCACGCATCAACGGTCGTGGTCACGCCCTCGTCCCCTTCGTTGTGCTTCAACCAGCTCATCTTGGGAGCGGCGAAGTACGGGTCGAGCGGGAGCCCGGTGAGCTCCCTCAGACGCTCGGCCCGGTCGGCCAGTTCGCGGGTCACGACCACGGCGCGGCGGTCCTGCCAGCTGAGCGCCGGGCCGAGCGCCCGCCCGCTGGCGGGATCCCAGCGCAGGACCGTCTCTCCCTGGTTGGCGAGGCCCACTGCGTGCACCTCCGCCCGCGCCTGCCGGAGCGCGTCGCGTCCGGCCGCGAGCACCGACGCGAGCAGCTCCTCGGGGTTCTGCTCGACGGCTCCTCCCGGGGCGCTGCGCGGGTGCACCGGGACGCTCGACTCGCCGAGCACCTCGCCCCCGTCGGCGACCAGGAGCGCCTTCGTCGATGACGTTCCCTGGTCGATCGCGAGAACGTTCACTGCCCGCGCAAGCTACAAACTGCGGCCGATGCGCGTGTTGTCGATCGTCCACGAAGACACCGCCGGCAGCGGTGTCTTCGGAGCGCTGCTGGACGAGCGCGGCGAGGAGGTGCTCGAGTGGGTCCCGCCGCTGGGGGCGCCGCCGCCGGCGTCCGAGCCCGATGCCGTGCTCGTCTTCGGCGGGGCGATGGACTGCGAGCAGGAGTCCGAGCTCCCGTGGCTGGCGGGCGAGAAGGCACGTCTCAGAGGCCTGCTGGCGGCGGGCACACCGGCGCTCGGGGTGTGCCTGGGTGCGCAGCTGCTGGCCGAGGCCGCGGGCGGGAAGGTCACGCGGATGAGCACGCCCGAGATCGGCTGGGAAGGGGTGCAGCTGGAGCCCGCCGCGGGCAGCGATCCGCTGCTCGCGGCGCTGCCGGCCCGTTTCGAGGCCTTTCAGTGGCACAGCTACGAGCTCACGCCACCGCCGGGGGCCCAGGTGCTGGCGCGCAGCTCGGCCTGCGTGGAGGCGTTCAGGCTCGCCGCGGCGCCGTGGTGGGGAATCCAGTTCCACGCCGAGGTCACCGGCGAGGCGATCGATGACTGGATCGAGGACTACCGCAGCGACCCCGACGCGGTTTCCGCCGGCATCGACTGGCCCGCGCTGCGCGCACTGTCGAAGCAGCGGATCGGGCGCTCGAACGCGCTCGGCTCGCGGTTGTGCGCCCGCTTCCTCGAGCACGCCGGATCCCTGCGCGACCAGACCGGGTACACCGGGGGCGGGACCCACTGACAAGATCAGGCCACCGAGCGAGAAGGAGCAGATCAGATGAGCAACGCGTACACGATCAAGAACCTCCGCACCGTCGAGGACTCCGCACCCCAGTTCGGGTTCGCCGACGTCCAGGAGGCGCGCTTCGCCTACGACGCACTCGAAGCCTCCGACACCGGCCTCAGCCTCTACACGCTGAAGCCCGACTGCCGCCAGCCCTTCGGGCACCGCCACGAGCAGGCCGAGGAGGTGTATGTGGTTCTGCGCGGGTCCGGACGCATCAAGCTCGACGAGCAGATCGTGGAGCTTGAACCGCTCGACGCGATGCGCGTCTCGCCGGCTGTGGTGCGGGCCTTCGAGGCCGGCCCGGAGGGGCTCGAGGTGCTGGCCTTCGGACCGCGCCGCAAGGGCGACGGCGAGCTGCTGCCGGGCTGGTGGGCATAGAGACGGTGCCCGCACCCAGACCACGCGCCCGTCGCGACCCGATTGCCCTGGTGCTCGCGGGCGGCGGCGCTCGCGGTGCCTATGAGGCGGGCGTGCTCGAGGTGCTGGCGCCACAGCTCGCCCGCCGCGGCCAGGCACCCGACATCCTCGTCGGGACGAGCATCGGCGCGCTCAACAGCGCCTTCCTCGCCGCCCGCGCGCACGAGCCGCTGCCCGAGGTCGCCGAGGCGGCGGTGGGGATGTGGAGCGAGCTCGGCTGGAGCGACGCTCTGCGCCCGCTGGTCTCCGGGCCCGAGCTTCGCCGCCTGCTGAGCGCGGGTGCGATGGTCGCCGGGCTTCCGGGCTGGCACCTGCCGGCGCTGCTGGATCCCTCTCCGCTGAGCCGCACCCTCACCCGGCTCGTGTCCTTCGAGCGCATCGCGCGCAACGTCATGGACGGATCGCTGAGGGCGGCCGCGGTGGTCGCGACCTCCTATGCCAGCACCCGCAGCGTGGTCTTCCACCACGGCGGCACGCCGCCCGCGGCGGACCCCGCTCGTGCGCTCGACTATGCGGCCACGCCGATCCTTCCCGAGCACGTGCTCGCCTCGGCTGCGATCCCGGGAGCGTTTCCCGCCGTGGAGGTGCAGCGTCCGCGCGGGGCGGCGGGCTGGTACGGCGACGGCGGCGTGCGCCTGAACGCACCGCTCGCGCCCGCCCTGGCGCTGGGAGCGCGGCGCGTGATCGTGGTCGGGCTGAACTCCTCCGTCACCCCGGTCGGGCGCGAGCTGCGCCCCGACGCGCTCGACGGACTCGCCCAGCTCGTGCAGGTCGCGCTGTCGGACCAGCTTGCCGAAGACGTGGACACGCTCGCGACCGTCAACGAGAGCCTTCCCGCGCGCGCCCCGGCCGGCAGGCGCCCCGAGCGCCGGCGGGTGCCATACATCTTCATAGCGCCCGCGGACCGGCTCGAGATCGGACGCCTGGCCCGCGACGTCTACGCCCGCCACTACGCCGGCCTCGACAGCCTCCTCCGGGGCAACAGCGTCGCCCTCCTGGGGCGGGCCCTGAACGCCCGTCGCGGCCCCGTGCACGGAGAGCTGCTCAGCTACCTGTTCCTGGCGACGGAGTTCCTCACCGAGCTGATCGCGCTCGGCCGGCGCGACGCCGGGCGCTGGTTGGAGACCCGCCACGACGCCGGTCTGTGGCAGGTCGGCCGCCTGTGAGCGCGCCGCCCAGCGTCACCGTCGTGGGCTCGGCGAACATCGATCTCGTGGCCTGTTGTGAGCGCCTGCCGCGCCCCGGTGAGACCGTCACCGACGCGCGCCTGGAGCGGATCCCGGGCGGCAAGGGCGCCAACCAGGCCGTGGCCGCGGCGCGGCTGGGGGCTCGCACGCGTTTCGTGGGGCGCGTCGGCAGCGACGACTTCGTGCTGCGCTCGCTGCAGGGCGAGGGGGTTGACACGAGCGCGGTCGCCCGTGACGCGGGGGAGAGCGGGACCGCGCTGATCCTGGTGGACGGCGAGGGCGAGAACGTGATCGTGGTGGCGCCGGGGGCGAATATGCGGCTGGCCGCGCAGGACGTCCGCGTCGGCGAGGCCGATGCCGTGATGTGCCAGCGGGAGATCCCCGACGAGGCCGTCCACGCCGCCGCTGCCGGCGCCCGCTTCTTCTGCCTCAACGCGGCGCCCGCCCGTGGACCGCTGCCGCTGGCGCCGGACCTGCTGATCGTGAACAGCTACGAGCACGAGGCCGTCGGAGAGGTCGGCGGCCTCGTGGCCCTGACGCTCGGACGTGAGGGCGCCGTGCTGCTCCGAGACGGGGAGCAGATCGCGCGTGCGAAGCCTCCCGCCGTGCGGGCGGTCGACGGCACGGCCGCCGGCGATGCCTTCTGTGCCGCGCTGGTCGTCTCGATCCTGCAGGGACGGGAGCTCGGCGAGGCGCTCCAGCGCGCCTGCGCGGCGGGGGCGCTGGCGGTGTCGCGCCTGGGGGCCCAACCGTCGCTGCCGACCGCCGCCGAGCTCGAGGCGGTGCTGGGCGGATGATCCCGATCATCCACGACTGCGACCCCGGGCACGACGACGCGATCGCGCTGATGCTGGCGCTGGCAAGCCCGGAGCTGGCGGTCCTCGGCGTGACCACGGTGTCCGGAAACCAGACACTCGAGAAGACCACCGCCAACGCGATCCGGGTGCTCGACCACCTCGGCAACACCACACTGCCGGTGGCCGCCGGCGCGCCGCGTCCGCTGGTGCGGGAGCCCGTCGCGGCCCCCCTCGTACACGGCGAGAGCGGGCTCGACGGCCCCGACCTGCCGCCGCCGCAGCGTCCGCCGGCCGAGGAGCACGCGATCGACTGGATCGCCAGGACCCTGCGCGAGCACCCGACGCCGGTGACGCTGGTGCCGACCGGCCCGCTGACGAACCTCGCCCTGCTGCTCGCGCGCTATCCGGAGCTCGAGACCCGGATCGAGCGCGTCGTGCTGATGGGAGGGGCGATCGGCGAGGGCAACGTCACGCCGGCCGCCGAGTTCAACGTGTGGGCCGACCCCGAGGCGGCCCGGCGGGTGTTCTCGAGCTCGCTGGCGATCACGATGGTGGGACTCGACGTCACCCACCGCGCGCTGATCACCCAGGCCCACGTCGAGCGCCTCGCCGGCGCCGGCACCGCCGGGCGGCTGGCGGCCGACCTGTTCGGCTTCTACGGACAGCACCACCGCCGTCACTACGGCTGGGAGGGCTCTCCGGTGCACGACGCCGTGGCCGTCGCCCACGTGATCGACGCCAGCCTCCTGGAGACCCGCCGCTGCGGGGTGCGGATCGACACCGGTCCCGAGCTCTCGCGCGGGCGCACCTACGCGGATCTGTGGGGCAGCGCCGGCTGGGAGGCCAACTGCGAGGTCGCGGTGGGGATCGACTCCGAGCGCTTCCTGGAGCTGCTGGTCGACCGCATCAGCCGGCTCGGCTAGCGACCCGCTCCGCCGCGGGCGGCGGTGGCTCGCCGCGCCGGGCTTCGGCTTCGCCGGCGCCACCGGCGCCACCGGCGCCACCGGCGCGAGCCGCCCGAACGGTCGGACGGCTCGCGATCTTCCCGAGGACCGGAGCTGCGGTCAGTGTTCGGTCGCGTACGCGGCCGTCTGGATGGCGACCGTGTTGACGAGGTTGCCCAGCGCGATGTTCACGTCGTACAGGTGCAGTCCCCATTCGGGCCCGATCAGTTCCTCGGCGGTTTCGTTGTGGGCGAGGAGGCTTTCCTGCACTTCCATCGATACCCCCGGCCTGAAGCTCGGCTCCAGCCAGGTGGCTCCGTTTTCGTGCTTGCACTGGGCCTGGTAGACGCCGTTCGTCTGCACCCACGGCGTCGAGGCTTTGGGCGTGGGCACCGCGCCGCCCTGTTCGCCGGGGAACGGCGTCGTGGGCGCGTACGGCAGCAGCGTGCCCGTGCCGCCGTTCTGCACCAGCAGGGTCGGGTTGACGCACGCCACTTCGGTGTTCGGGGGCGGCGCGCCTCCCAGCAGCCCGCTCGTCGGCCTGCCAAAGAACGAGTCTTCAGGTGGTTCTTTGAGGAACGTCGAGTAGGCGATCACACAGCCGGTGTCCGCCGCCGAGGTGCACAGGGGCTCTTTCTGGAACGTCACCCCCTCGAGCTGGCCTTCCGGGACCAGCACGTTGCCACCGAGGATGATCGCCGAGACGAGCTGAGCGCGCAGCGCGGCGTTGGTGTCGAACTCGGTTTTGATCAGGTTCTCGAGCATGATCGCGCCCTGCGAGTGACCGATCAGCACGATGCCGCGACCGTTGTTGTACTTCTCCATATATTCGGCGAACGCGCTGACCACGCCCCCGAAGGCCTTGACCCCCGCTTCGGGAGGTATCGATTCTTTGATCGCCTTGAGCGTCAGCTGCGGGTACATCGGCGCATACACCGTGCAGTCCTGCGAGAAGCGCGAGGCCTGATCGATGGCGACCTGCGTCTCCTGCGGTTCGATCGTGAGGTTCGCGTTGGGGCCTTCCTGTTCGGAGACCGTCGGGTAGACGTAGAAGCAGTCGATCGGCGGTTTTGACTTGGCCGCCTTGACGACGGTTTCGTGCCGTTCGTCGCCGGTGTAGCTCACGACCGTCGCCGTGCGCTTTTCCTGACACGGGTCCGGTTTCTTCCCCGGCCTGCACAGCCACACGGTCTTCGCAGACTTTTCCTTCTTGGCGAGGGCAGTGCCGCTCATCGCGAGCGCGACGGCGAACGCCGCCAGCACTGTCAACGCCGCCACGCGTGCGGCCCGCCCCGAACACCCCATACGCTCGATCATCCCCGTCCCCTCTGTCGTGCGCCCCGGCATTCCACCGTACGCGGTTAGCCCGCGAAATCTATCGCGCCCCGAAAGCAAGTGTGACACGGACGGGCGTGTGTATGAAACAGCCCGCGGCGCCGGACCGTGCCGGCCGCGGCTCTCGGCGATCCGTCCAGTTCGGGGTTCCCGGGCCGGGCGCCACTGCTATCCCCGGGTGCCTGTTGTGAACCGCGCGTGGCGCTCCGCCCGATCGCCGCGTCAGCGCGGTGATCAAACCGCTCACACAGGGAGGCAAGATGAAAGGCAACTCGCACGGAGTCGCGGCCGGTCACTTCAGGCACGCCGCAGCCGGGCTGCTGGCGGCCACGACGATCACGCTCACGGCCGCTGGCGCAGCCGCGGCTGAGCCGCCGAACTTCGGCCACGACCGGAACGGTGGTCCGCCCCAGGGGGTTCCCGTCGGTCCGCCGCACGAGTTTCGGGGTGGTCCGCCCCAGGGGGTTCCGAGCGGGCCGCCGTCGCCGACCCTGCCCGAAGAAACGGCCGTGCCGGCAGGCTGCACCAGCACCCTCACCGGCACCATCAACGGTGGTGTCGTGGTTCCGTCCGGCCAGCGCTACTGCCTCGTCCAGGCGCAGGTCGAGGGGGGCGCGACGGTGACTCCGGGCGCGGGCATCGTGGTCCAGGACTCGCACGTGGACGGCGGCGTCCGGGCCGCGGGCGCGAACTACGTGCGCGTCTGCGACAGCATCGTCAACGGTCCGATCGCCGCACACGACGGGACCAAGTACGTGATGATCGGCGACGCGGACGACGACGGCACGCCGGCCTGCGCCACCAACTACGTGCACGGCCCCGTGGCTTTGATCCACAACCAGGCGGGCGTCGAGCTCGGGGGAGACTCGATCACCGGCCCGGTGTTCCTGATCGCCAACCAAGGGCCGGCCTTCGAAGGGACCGACGTCGGAGCCGAGGTCGAGGCCAACCACATCTACGGCCCGCTCGTCTGCAGCTGCAACTCGCCCGAACCCACCAACGACGGCCTGCCGAACGTGGTGGCCGGTCCGGAGTGGGGCCAGTGCAAGGGATTCTGAGGCGAACGGCCAGACCCCTCGTCACCGCAGCGCCGCGGCCGCGAGCCTAAGATCCGACCATGGCGCTCCCCCCCGGACCACGCGCCCCGGCAACCGTGACGACCGCGCGGTTCGCCTACTGGCCGCTGCAGACCCTCGAATCCTGGTACCGGCGCTATGGCCCCGTCTTCAGCGTGCGCTTCCTCAGCTTCGGTCAGGGCGTCTACGTTGCCGACCCCGATGCGATCCGCGAGCTGTTCACCGGCGACCAGTCCGACCTGCGTGCCGGCGAGGCGAACTCCTTCATGGAACCGGCCCTCGGACCCCACTCGGTGCTGGTACTGGACGGGCCGGAGCACCTGCGCCAGCGCAAGCTGCTGCTGCCGCCGTTCCAGGGGTCGCGCGTGGCCGGCTTCCGTGAGCTGATCCGCGATGTTGCCGAGAGGGAGATTGCGCGCTGGCAGCCCGGCAGCGAACTGGTGCTGCGCGAGCGCATGCGGGCGCTCACCTTCGAGGTCATCTGCCGCGCGGTGTTCGGTGTCACCGAGCCCGGGCGGATGGCACGCCTGCGCGAGAAGCTGATCGCGGTGATCGACAGCAACCCGCTGCTGATGCTGGTGCCGGCGCTCTCGATCGACCTCGGGCGCCACAGCCCGGGCGGGCGTTTTGTGCGGGCCCGGCGCGAGGCCGACGAGCTGCTGTATGAGGAGATCACTCGCCGGCGCTCGGAAGCGGACCTCGAGGAGCGCACCGACGTGCTCTCGCTGCTGCTGCGGGCGCGTGATGAGAACGGCGGCGCGATGACCGACGAGGAGCTGCGCGATGAGCTGTTCACGATGCTCGCCGCCGGACACGAGACGACTGCCACGGGGCTCGCGTTCGCGTTCGACCTGCTGCTGCGCAACCCTCTCGTGCTGGCGCGGCTGCGCGAAGAGCTCGAGGGCGGCGACGGCGACGCGTACCTGGAGGCGGTGATGAAGGAGACGCTGCGGGTGCGCCCCGTGATCGACGCCGTCGAGCGCAGGCTCACGAAGCCCCGGACGGTTGCGGGCTGGGACCTGCCGGCCGGCATCAACGTCTTCCCCGGGATCGCGCTGGTGCACCGGCGCGAGGACATCTATCCGCGTGCCCTGGAGTTCCGACCCGAGCGCTTCCTCGACGAGGGTGCCGAGTCCTACGCCTGGCTGCCCTTCGGCGGCGGCATCCGCCGCTGCGTCGGGGCCGCGCTGGCACAGGCGGAGATGATCGAGGTGCTGCGCGTGCTGGCGCCCGCCGTGGATCTGCGTCCGACCCGCGATGGCCTCGACCCGGCGGTACTGAAAGGGGTCACGCTGGCCCCCCGCCACGGCGTGCCCGTCGAAGTCCTGGCCCGGCGCGGAGCCTCCGCCGGCGCGCCCTCCGCCCGGCGCCGGCCACTGGCCGGGGTCAGCTAACCGACGCGGGCTAGCTGACCGCCGTCGACCGGGAGCGCCACCCCGGTGATGAACGAGGCCTCCTCGGAGTGCAGGAACACGCTCGCGTGAGCCACGTCCCAGGCGCTGCCCATCTTGTGGCGCAGCGGCACGAGCCGGTCGCGCTCGGCGCGTACCTCCTCGCGCGGCCGGTTCAGCGACTGCGCCCATGAGTCGATCGCCATCGGCGTGTCGAGCAGTCCCGGCATGATCGCGTTGACGCGGACACCCCGCGAGGCGTTCTCGATCGCGAGCGACTGCGTCAGCGCGTTGATCCCGGCCTTCGAGATCTTGTAGGCGGTCAGCGACACGGCGGCCGCCAGCGCCGCCACCGAGGAGATGTTCACGATCGAGCCGGATCGCTGCTCGGCCATCACCGGTGCGACCGCCTGGCAGGAGAGCGCGCAGCCCTTCAGGTTCACGCTGATGATGCGGTCGAAGGCCTCCTCGGTCATCCGCCGGGGTGGTCCGTCGCCGTCGCCGCCGACGCCGACGTTGTTCTGCAGGAAGTCGATCCGGCCCCACGCCTCCAGGCACGCCGAGGCGAACGAGGCGCAGTCCTCGGCGCTCGTCCAGTCGCCCGCCACGCACTCCCAGGAGCCGCCCTCGTCCGTGATCAGCCTGCCGGTCTCCCTGGCCGAGTCGATGTCGCGGTCGGCGAGCAGCACGCGGGCACCCTCGCGGGCGAACTGAAGGGCGGCTGCGCGGCCGGTGCCGACCGTCTCCCCCGGTGACTGCCCGGCGCCCACCACGATCCCGACCTTGCCCTCGAGCCTCATCGCCGGGGTCAGCCTATAGTCCGCCGCCAGATGCAGAGCGGCGGGGCAGGGGGCGAGGAGCGCCGGCGGGCGATCGGGCAGCACCTGCAGCGCACGCTCGCGGAACCGCTGCAGGGCGAGCCCCGCAGGCTCAGCAGCGGAGCGTCGCGAGAGACCTTCCTGTTCTCGACCGCGGGCCGTGGCGCCCTGGTCGTGCAGATCGCGCGGGGTACCGACAAAGTCGTCAGCGCGCCTCCCGAGACGGCGCTGCTGCGGGCGGCCGCCGCCGCGGGCGTGCCGGTGCCCGCGGTGATCGCCGAGGGTCCGGGCGAGGGGCCGATGGGCAGTGGCTGGACGGTGCTGCAGGCGCTCGACGGCAGCAGCGATCCGAAGGCGATCCTGGCGGGGGAGGGCGTCCCGGAGCCGGGCCCGCTGATCGACCAGCTCGCCGCAGCGCTGGCAGCGATCCACCGGATCGGGCTGGACGTCGACCCAATCCCGGGGCTCCCCGTGGTCGAGGACCCGCTGGCCGACCTGCAGGCGTGGCACGAGCGCCTCGGCGAGCCGCACCCGGCGTTCGAGCTCGCCTTCGTGGCGCTCGCCCGCGAGCGTCCGTCACCGCTACACAGGACCGTCGTGCACGGCGACTTCCGCATGGGGAACCTGATGGTGGGGGAGCAGGGGCTCACCGGAGTTCTGGACTGGGAGCTCGCCCACGCCGGTGACCCCGTCGAGGATCTCGGCTGGCTGTGCGTGCCGGCGTGGCGTTTCACCCGTCGCGATCGGCCGGCCGCCGGGCTGGCCACGAGGGCCGAGCTGCTGGCCGCATACGAGCGTCACAGCGGCGTGGTCGTGGATCCCGCCGCGCTGGCCTGGTGGGAGCTGGCGGGGACCCTGCGCTGGGGGGTGATCTGCGTGATGCAGGCCTTTTCGCACCTCTCCGGCGCGAGGCGCTCGGTCGAGCACGCCGTGATCGGCCGGCGCGCGTGCGAAGTCGAGTGGGACCTGCTGGAGCTGCTCGGCGTGCCGCTCGCCGGCGAGATTGCGGCGAGCGGGCCGGCGGCTGCGGCCGAGCACGCGCCGGCCCTAGCGGGCGGGATCCCCGGCCCGACGCCGGCCGCTGCGGCGGTCGCCCTCCACGACCGTCCCACCGCCCTCGAGCTGCTGCAGGCATCGCGCGAGGCGCTGGGAGATGACGTCCTGCCCCAGCTCCAGGGGCGGGCGGCCTTCCAGCTTCGGGTTGTCCTGCGCGCGCTCGGGATCGTGGGCAGGGAGCTCGAGCACTCGGCCGAGCACGCGGCGCTGCACGCCGCCGCCCTTGCCTCGGTCGGCTGCCACGACGAGCGCGAGCTGGCTCTGGCGATCCGCGAGCGCAGGCTCGACGCGCGCGAGGAGCGCGTGCTGGCGGCGGTGCGGGACACCGTGCGCGCGAAGCTCGAAGTCGCGAACCCCAGCTATCTCAAACAGACCGAACCAGCACCGGAGGAGCGATGAACGACGAGCTGCCGCAGCAGACGACCGCCCTGATCGAGGAGGTCGATGCGCTTCATCGAGAAGGAGGTGAGACCGCTCGAAGGGCAGGACGACAACGCGCGCTTCTTCGACCATCGCCGCGAGCTCTCGCGCACGGACTACGAGAACGGCGGGATCCCCAGCCGGGAGTGGGAGGACCTGCTCGAGGAGATGGTCAGGCGCGCCGACCGCGCCGGGCTGTGGCGCTTCGCCCTGCCCGCCGAGCTGGGCGGCCGCGAGGGCTCGAACCTCGAGCTGGCGGTGGTGCGCGAGCACCTCAACCGGCTCGGCATCGGCCTCTTCAACGACCCCCAGAGCGAGACCTCGATGATCGGGAACTTCCCCACCGTGATCCTGTTGCACGAGTTCGGGACGCCCGCGCAGAAGGAGGCCCTGCTGGAGCCGGCGCTGCGCCTGGAGGCCGGCCTCGCCTTCGGGCTCACCGAGCCCAATCACGGCTCCGACGCCACCTACCTGGAGACGGTCGCCCGCCAGGACGGCGAGGAATGGGTGATCGACGGCACCAAGCGCTTCAACTCCGGGATGCATCGCGCCAGCCACGATCTCGTGTTCGCCCGCACCTCGGGCTCGCCGGGCGAGGCCCGGGGCATCACGGCCTTCATCGTCCCCCGCGAGGCCGCGGGGCTGACCGTGGACTTCTACTGGTGGACGTTCAACATGCCCACCGATCACGCCGA
The DNA here is from genome assembly GCA_963821425.1 of uncultured Solirubrobacteraceae bacterium. Classification (GTDB taxonomy): domain Bacteria; phylum Actinomycetota; class Thermoleophilia; order Solirubrobacterales; family Solirubrobacteraceae; genus Palsa-744. The sequence continues at coordinate 242,621 of CAWGDS010000003.1, read as the reverse complement.
GGTCAGCCTCAGGGACGTGAGGGTCGGGACCCGAGGCGATCCTCGGAGAGCTGGGAGGAGGGCTGGCCCTGGCGCAGCGGTTCGTCCACGAGAACCGCATCCGGCAGGCCGCTTCGAGCCTCGGCGCGGCCGTGTATCTGCATCGAGGAGGCCGTCCGCTGGGCACGCGAGCGGGTCGTGTGGGGCAGGCCGCTGTGGCGCAACCAGGGCATCCAGTTCCCGCTCGCGGAGTTGTGGACCGAAACGGAGCTCGTTCGTGGGCTTGTGCGTCGCACGGCGGCGGAGCTCGACCACCATCACCACATGGAGGTCACCCACCTGGTGGCGATGGCCAACTACCGCGCCAACCGCCTGGCCTGCGAGGCCGCCGACCGGGCGATGCAGACCTGCGGCGGGATCGGCTACACGCGTCACATGCCCTTCGAGCACATCTACCGTCACCACCGCCGCTACCGGATCACCGAGGGGAGCGAAGAGATCCAGCTGCGCAAGGTCGCCCAGGAGCTCTTCCGCGGCGGCGAGCCGGCCTGACGGGCTCGGTTCGCTGGATCGCGTAGTGCAATCCACGAATGTCCAAAACCGGCATTTTCTCGTCGGGATCTGTCAGTTATCATCCGCACCAAATCAACTGGCGGCGGGGGCGCTTCCAGGCACCGGCGGCACGGCGCCTAGGAGCGCGGTCTCCAACCCACCTCACGGTGTGAGTTGGTGAGCCCGGGACGTCGCGGACTCGACGAAGGGGGTACATATGCCGATTCGGATGATCGTCCTAGCGGTAACGCTCACGGTGTCGGCGCTGGCAGCAGCTCCGGCGTTCGCCGGGCATCCTTCGATGGTGCTGTTCACCGAAATCGCCCACGAAACCGTGGAAGCGGGACAGACGGTCGGCTCCAACGGCGAAGTGTTCTCTTCGCTCACCGGTGAAGGGCTGAGTGGATGTGCCGTCGACGTGAGCAGCACGTTGACGGTGAACGACTCCACGAAGGACAAGCTCGGTCCCGGAACGATCTCGGTGCGGTGTGCTGCCGGCGGCAGCTCCAACGTCGACACCCTTGAGGGGATCGAACTGAGCTCGACGAGCGATGCCAGCTCCTTCGATCATTTTCAGTACAGGGCAAAGCTGAAGATGAGCCCGTTGACGTTGACCGTCGGGGAAGCCTGCCCGTACGTGTTCAAGAAGCTCTCGGTAGCGTTTGCCTCGAGCACGCTCTACGGGGAAGGCGCAATGGTCCTCTACGGGGAAGCCCTCGGCAAGCTCAACAAGAAGGCGAGCAAGACCGGTTGCGCGGCCAGCGAGAGCGTCAGCTACAACATCCCCGTCGCGACCTTCCACGGCGAATTCGCAGGCGAGGACCTCGATTACTCCTTCGGGACCTAGGGTGGACACGAACACGAAGGATGGATGACCGGGCGCAGGCGATAGCCCGCAGGTGACACCGGGCCCGTCCGCCGGCGGGCCCGGCGCCCGTGGGCGCTCTAGATGACGCGCGCGGGGACCTCAGTGGGGGCGCTGCTGATCCCCCGCTGTTCGCGTGTACGCTGGATCGCATGAGCACGCCCACATCGGAGGTCGGCCGTCGGGCGCCCGCCTTCAGCCTGCCGGACACGGAGGGGACCCTGCACGAACCCCACCCCGGCGAGGTCACGGTGGTCGTGTTCACCTGCAACCACTGCCCGTATGCATTGGCCTGGCACGACCGGCTGATGGGCGTCGCGCGCGACTACGGCGGGCGCGGTGTGAGGATGCTGGCGATCAACCCGAACGACGCCGGGCGCTACCCGGGAGACTCGCCGGCGGCGATGCGCGAGCGCGTACAGGCAGGCGGCTTCGACGGCGTGCCCTACCTGCGCGACGAGTCCCAGGAGGTCGCTCGTGCGTACGACGCGAAGACCACGCCCGACGTGTTCGTGCTCGACCGCGAGCGCGTCCTGCGCTACCGCGGGGCGCCGGACGCCGACCACGACGACCCCTCTCAGGACGCGGCCTGGCTGCGAGAGGCGCTCGACGCGGTGCTCGAGGGCCGCGGCCCGGAACGGCCCGAGACCAGGCCCGTGGGTTGCTCGATCAAGTGGCTGGCCTGAGGGCCGCCGGGCTGGGCAGCGCGGTGGCGGTCGTCGTGATCGTGTTCGCGCTCTACCTCGGCGGCGCGTTTCACTCGGACGGCAATCGTCCCAAGGTCCCGACGAGCGGGGAAGGGCTCAGACGCGAGCTGGCTGCCCATCCGCTGTCCTCGTTCGCCGGTGGCGCGAGGGACTCGCCGGCGAGCAGGAGCCGTAGAGGCTCGCGCGCGCCCATCTCGCCGGCACTCGCCGCCTTGAACAGTTACTGGTCGGACATCGCACGGCACGAGTTTGCGGCTGCGTTCGGATATTACGCCCCGGGAGCCACGAACCTCACCGAAGGGGACTTCATCTCCAACATGCAGCGCTCGGGAGTGAAAACCGTCGACTTCACCGGGACCGTGACGGCGAGCACCAAGTCCCTGATCCTGCTCGACAGGTCATTCGCCACGGTGGCAGTCACCTCGCTGGTGACCCGCGATGAGCAGCATGGGTGCAGGAGGTGGTCGGGTTCCTACACGATGGTGCTCGAAGAAAGCGGCCTGTGGCACATTCAGCGCGCGGGGCTCAATACGCACCCCTGCTAGGCCCGTTCGGAGCCGCGCCTGGGTGTCGCTCGGGGAAGTACATGCGGCCGCGTGGCATGGGCGCGAACCCGAAGGCCGGCAGTCTCACGTGGTCTATCATCGCTACGTGACGCAGGCATGCCCCAGGTCGCCGTGAGGCGGTTGCGCAGTCCATCGGGCTGGCGCTTGACAGCCGTCCTGGTTGTTTGCGTGGCGATCCTCGCCTTCGTCGTTATCACCGCGTTCGGCGGCGCGGGCGGTGGAGGCTCACAACACCAGACAGCGTCCGGACAGACGCCGTTCGCGACTTACTTCGCGCGCTCACCGCACGTGCTGAGCACGACCGCGATCTATTCACTCTCGAGCCCGCCGCCGTTGCCGAGCTCGCCCGTCCTGTTCCCCTCTCGCTTCGACGCGCCGGTGGCGCAATACCGCGCCTATTCAGCCGCTCAGCTGGGCTTGATGGAACGTCCCCTCGCGGCTTTGCAGCGTGCCCTGGCGGGGAACGACCGCGCCGGGGCCCAGGCGGCCTGGCGCGCTGCGTACGCGCGCTACCTGCGGCTCGGAGGGGTGTACCTGACGGGGGCGGTGGCGACCCTCAACCAGGAGATCGACGGCACGGCGAGCGGGCTTGAAGGGGGCGTCTCGAACCCGCGTTTCGCCGGACTGCACAAGATCGAATACGTCCTCTGGACGGGTGCGTCGCCGCGCTCGCTGCTCTCCACGGCTCGTCAGCTCGACGTTTCGGTGCGCAAGCTGCGCGCCCTGCTGCCCTCGGTGTCGATCACGCCGCTGGAATACGCCACCCGGGCCCACGAGATCCTCGAGGATGCCCAGCGCGACCTGCTCAGCGGGGCGGATGTTCCCTGGAGTGGTGAAGGCCCGCTGGGAACCTACGCCGGATTGCAGGCGACCAGGGAGGTGATCTCGACACTGCAACCGCTGCTTTACGGACAGGAGGGCACGTACCAGATCGTGGAACACGAACTGTCCGCTCTGGGATCGGCGATCGCCTCGATCGAGGCCGCGCACGGCGGGCACGAGCCGACGAATGGACAGCTCACCCAGCCGCAGGCGGAGCTGCTCGACGGCAGCCTCGCGGGAGCAGACGAGGCGCTCTCACAGGTGCCCGGACGGCTCGAGGTCGAAATCCCGCCCCGCCCGGCGCCGATCCCCGCAGAAGACGTGAAGATGAATCCGACAGATCCATGAAGCCGACGAACCGGCGCACATTTCTGACTCGTTCGGCCGCAGTGCTCGGAGCCGGAGCCTTGGGGGGAGGAGCCGCGATCGTCCACAGCAACGCCGATGCGGAGGGGACGGCGACGGCCGGCGAGGTTTCGCCCGGACAGGAATGGACCGTCGCCCAGGCCCAGCTCGCGCAGGCCGAGACCTTCGACGGCGAGCACCAGGCGGGGATCCTCACGCCGGCGCCGGCGCAGGCGACCTTCGCCGCGCTCGACTCGATCGCGCCCGACCGGGTCACCCTGCAGGTCGCCCTGGAGGCCCTCAGCAGCCGCGCGCGGGAACTGACGGTCGGCGGGGCGATCCCGGAAACGATGGGGGGTCCACCACCGGCGGTACTCGAGCCGGATGCTCCGCCGATCGACTCCGGGATCCTCGGGCCGGTCAACGAGCCCGACGGCCTCACCGTCACGATCGCGTTCGGCGGGTCGCTGTTCGACGGGCGCTACGGGCTCGCGTCGCGGCGCCCGCGCGAGCTGCTGCAGATGCCGACGTTCCCGATCGACGACCTGGACCCGGAACAGAGTCACGGCGACGTCCTGCTGCAGATCTGTGCCCACCAGCGCGACACGGTCACACACACCCTGCGTGAGCTGCTGCGCACCGTCCACGGCACACTGCAGCTGCGCTGGACGATCGATGGCTTTTCCAGCGCGGCACGCGGCCCCTCGCCGAAGAACAACCCTCGCAATCTGTTCGCCTTTCGCGACGGCACGGCGAATCCCCCCACCGGCGACGCGGAGCTCATGAACCGGCTGGTGTGGGCGGGCTCGGGTGAGCCCTCGTGGGCGGCCGGAGGCACCTATCAGGTCGTGCGGGTGATCCGCATGCACGTCGAGTTCTGGGACCGCGTCGGCCTCACCGAGCAGGAGAACATGATCGGCCGTGAGCGCGCCAGCGGGGCGCCGCTGGGAGGCACGGACGAGTTCGAGGACCCTCGCTACGACCTCGACCCCAACGGCAAGCGGGTGCCGCTGACCGCCCACATCCGCGTCGCCAACCCTCGCACCGACCCGACCGCCGGCCAGCGCTTCCTGCGTCGCGGGTTCAACTACGCACGCGGATTCGACAAGGCCGGAGCACTCGACCAGGGCCTGGTCTTCGTTGCCTTCAACCAGAGCCCCGCACGCCAGTTCCAGACGGTTCAGCGGCGGTTGCTGACGGAGCCGATGATCGACTACATCACCCCCGTCGGGGGCGGTTACTTCTTTGTGCCCCCCGGTTCCAAGGGCGAAGGTGACAGCGTCGGCTCGGGGCTGTTCGCCCCCGGCAGCTGACTCCGCAGCGCCCGGCGAACGTCCAACGGATCGGGGGTGGGGGAGATGCGCCCGTCGCAGCGGCGGTAGATCCGGCAGGTGAGCCCGGTCGGCTCGCCCTCCGGCGGGGGCTGGATGTCGCGGCCGTCGACACGGATCGTGGGCGAGCCGACGAACCCCTCGGCCCCTGCCCGTGCGTCGCTTCCGACCTCCCTCACCTCGACCTGGGAGGGGTCCAGGCCGAGCTCGCCCATCGCCTCCCGCAGGTCCGCCAGCGCTTGCGGGTGCGAGGGGCAGCCCGACCAGTAGAGGAGCTCGACCTTCGGCGCCGTCACCCGTCGCTCACTTCACGGCTCGCCTCAGCAAGGGCTCATACCTGGAGGCGATGATTTCGTGACCGTGGTCGTTGGTGTGGATATTCGGTTCGGCTTCACACATATGGGTCCAGTTGCAGATGTTGGCGACGTTCTGGGGCAGCGTCCTGCCTTCGTATGAGCCGGTCGTCCGCCAGTCGGTCGAAGCGAAGGCCTTGGCGACGTTAGCCACCTTCACGTGGTAGCGACGGTAGGCCTCCAGCAGGTCGCGGTTGAGGGTCTTCAGCACCGCCACGCTTTCGCGGGCTGTCTGTTCGCCGGCGGCGCTCTTGAGGTAGAAGGCCAGAATCGGGTCGTAGTAGGTCATGCCCACGATCGGAAGTGATTCACCGCCGGCGGCCCGCAGCCCGCCGAGGATGATCGGCATGTTCGTGACGATGTGTTCCAGCGCGCGCTGTATGCAGGTCGGGTTGAGGGTGCCGGTGAGGCCGCAACCGACGATGTCATCGCCGCCGACGTCGATGGTGACGAACCTGACTTCCCCCGGGTGGGCGGACAGGAACGCCTCGGCATCGCCGAGCTGATTCCCGGTGGTGTAGTCCTGGCACAACCCGCCTTCGATCATCCGCGTGGTGGAATCGCCCCCGCAGCCGAGGTTTTCCAGCTGCAGGTCCGCCACCGACCCCCGGGCCCAGTCGAAGATGCGCTCCACGTAGCCCTCGCCCGAACCGGCCCCGCCGCCGGTCGAGAGCGAGTCTCCGAGCGCCACGTAGTACGGCGGCCCCACAGCAGCAGCCGCAGCCGAGGCGCCGCCGCCGCCACTCCGGCCTGCGAGCGCCGGCCCCGCCAGCGCCAGGACCGCCAGGGCGGCCACCGTCGCGGCCAGGCAGGCGCCGGTGGGGACTCGAGCCGTGCTCATCGCTTCAGGAAGCGTTGCACGGCCTGCTTGTGCTCCGGGCTCTTCCAGCACTCGCGCATCAGCTCGTGCTCACGGGCCTGTACCAGGGCGAGGTCGTCCTCGAGCGCGTTCTCGTTCAGCAGGCGCTTGATCATGCGCAGCTGGGGCCCGGGGTTGGCGGCGATCTCCGCCCCCACCGCGAGGGCCGTGTCGATCAGCTCGTCGGGGTCCACCAGCCGCTCGGCGAGCCCGACACGGTGGGCCTCGGCGCCGTCCACGAGCCGCCCGCTGAGGCACATCTCGCCGGCCACCCCGATGCCCACGCGCTGGGCCAGGAGCCGCGAGCTGGCCAGCTCGGGTACGAGCCCCACCTTGATGAACAGCATCCCGAACTTCGCCAGCTCGGAGGCGAGTATCACGTCGAAGGGCAGGATCATCGTCATCCCGATCCCGACGGCGGCCCCGTTGACGGCTGCGAGCAGGGGCTTGGAGTCCCGCACCAGCGAGACCCAGTCGACCTCGGCCGGCATCCCGCCCGTGCGCTCGCTGTCGCCGCCGGGATCGACCCCGTCCAGGCGGGTCTGGAAGGTGTCCTGCATATCGGCGCCGGCGCAGAACGCGCGTCCGGCACCGGTCATCACGATCGCACCCACTTCGGGGTCCTCGTTGGCGGCCCCGATCGCGTCGGCCTGCTCGAGGGCCATCTGCGGCGTCCATGCGTTCAGACGCTCGGGCCGGTTGAGCGTGATCAGTGCGACCGCATCGCGTCGCTGGACTGTGATCGTCTCGTACTCCACGAGCAGACCAGCGGGAGCCTATCCCTACACTCCCGCTCCGGTGCCCGAGATCCCAACCGCATCGCAGTTGCGGGAGCTGATGCCGTTCGCCATCACCCTCGGGATCGAGCTCGAGCAGCCCTCCGCCGAGCGGGCCGCGGGCTCGCTGCCGTGGGCGCCGGAGCGGTGCACCGCCGGCGGGGTCATGCACGGCGGCGCGATCCTGTCGCTGGCCGACACGCTGGGGGCGATCTGCGCCTTCATGAACCTCCCGCCCGGGGCGGGGACGACCACGATCGAGACCAAGTCGAACTTCTTCCGGGCGGTTCGGGACGGGTCGGTCAAGGGGATCGCCAGGCCGCTGCACGTGGGGCGCACGATCATCGTGGTCCAGACCGAGATGAGCGACGACGACGGACTGGCAGTCGCGCAGACGACCCAGACGCAGGCGGTGCTCGGCGGCTCCTAGACCGCATTCCGGCCCGGGCTGCGTGAGTGTCTCGGGTGCGCTCTGATCGGAGGTCCTCGGCGGCTTCCGAACTGCGCGGGCAACGCTCCTGCGATGCCGAGGTTGGCGGTGCTCAGAGAATTTATTTTTCTAGGTTTCGGACGCCCCTCCGGGTACTGTTGTCGGTGCAGCTGCCAGCGAGGGAACATCGAGGTACAGATGTTGGAGGAAACGTAGGTGGCGGAAGGTCGGGGACGGATGATCGCCGGAGCACGGAGGCTGCTCGGGCATGGTCGCGACGAAGCGCTCGTGGCCGGTGTCCGCAGGCGGGACCGTCGCGCCTTCGAGGCCATATACGAGCGCCACGCGGCCCAGCTGCTGACCTTCTGCATCTACCTGCTCGGCTCCAGGCACGATGCCGAAGACGCCCTCCAGGCGACCTTCGCCTCCGCCTACCGGGCGCTGCTCGGCGACAGCCGCCCCGTCAGCCTGCGCCCGTGGCTGTTCACGATCGCCCGCAACGAGTGCCTCAGCATCCTGCGCAAGCGCCGTCCGCTGGTCGAGCTCAACGGCGAGGTCGCCCTCACCGGCGACCCGGTGAAGCTGGCCGAGGTGCACGAGGAGATGGCCAGCATGATCGGCGGGATCCGCGAGCTGCCGGAGAAGCAGCGCGCCGCGCTCGTGCTGGCCGAGGTTCACGGGATGAGCCACGCCGACATCGGCTCGGTGCTCGGCGTGCGTCCCGAGCAGGTGAAGGCATATGTGTTCCAGGCCCGCTCGAACCTGCTGTCCGACCGTCACGCCCGCGAAGTGGACTGCCGCGAGGTCCGCGAAGAGCTCGCCACCAGCCACGGGCTCGTACGGACCCGCGCGCGGCTGCGCCGTCACCTGCGCGCCTGCGACGGTTGCCGCGCGTATGCCAACGGGGTCGAGCGCCAGCACCGCCAGCTCGCCTCGCTGCTGCCGATACTGCCGTCGCTGACGCTCCGCTACCGGGCCATCGACCAGGCGCTCGGACTGTGTGGGAGCGACGCCGCGAACTACGCCAACAGCGCCACCATGGCCGGCACCGCGATCGAAGTGGCCGGCGGCGGGGTCAGCGCCCTGGTCGTCAAGGTCGCCACCGGAATCGTGGCCGTCGGGGCGAGCGCGGGCGTGGGCGTGTCGGTCATGGACACTCCCCCTGCGGCGCCCGGCAAACCCGCGGCGGACGTGCGCGGCGTCGCACCACGGGGAGAGCTGGCTGCGAACTCGACCAGGAGCCGGGTGTCGCGCTACGACGGTCAGGTGCAAATCGCGCTGGGTCCGGGACCGCAGGGAAGCGGCGGCTCGGGCAGCGCCTCCTCGCCGAGGAGCGGACGGGGCGGGGCCGGTCGGGGACGGCCCGAACGCGAAGGACGCGGTGAACGGTTGGCCTCGGTGCGCGGTGAACGCACGCCGAGCGGCGGCGGCACCGGCGCCGGCGCCACGCATGCCCAGCCGGCCGGCGGCGGCGAAGCCGGCAGATCGACGCCGCTGCAGGAACGCCGCCAGGCCGCACTCGAACGCCGCGGACAGAAGACCGAAGCGCTCGAAACACGCCAGCGTGAACGCAAAGAAGGCCGCCACACGCCCACCCCGGCCGAAGCGGGGGGCTCCACGCCGGTCAAGCACCAGCACACCGGCACCGAACACAAACACGGCTCCTCCGGGGGTTCGGGTGGCGGATCATCGGGGTCCAGCGGTGGCGGCGGCGAAGGCTCCCAGGAACGCGAACACGTCCACGCCCAGAACCCGCACAAGCACCGCGAACTCGCCGAAAAACGCATCGCCGAACGTAAGCGCCGGATCGCCGAACGCAAACGCAAGCGCGAAGCGGAACTCGCCGAAGCGGGCTCCGACGCGCGGAAGCAGGCCCCATGAGCAGACGTATCCCGCTCGTCTGCCTGCTCTTGCTGCTGGCCCTGTCGGCCTGCTCGGTCCTGGCTCCGCAAGCCTCCGCGGTGGTGCTGAGGCTTCCCGGGCTGATGCTCGGTTACCAGCCTCCGCTGGGCCAGGACGCCCCCCACACCAAGCGGGCGAACGCGGAATCCAAGCAGCTGAAATATCACGAAGGCCCGGTGATGACCTCGAACACCAACTACCCCCTTTACTGGGCGCCGGGCGGGGAACCGGCCTACCCCGCGGGCTACATCTCCGGCATCGACGGGTGGTTCAGCGACCTCGCCCACGACAGTGGGGGTCTGCTCAACACCGACTCGGTGCTGGTCCAGTACGGCGACAAAGAAGGGGGCTTCGCGAACTACAACTCCCACTTCGGGGGCGCGCTGATCGACACCGACCCCTATCCGGTCAACGGCTGCAAAGCCGCCGCGATCTGCCTCACCAAAGAACAGCTGCAGAGCGAGATCCAGGCCTATGTGGAAGGACACGGGCTGCCTGCCGACCTGGCTCACGAGTACTTCATGCTTACGCCCCCGGGTGTGACGATCTGCTTCGAAGCCGCCGGCCACCAGTGCTCGGAAGGGGCCGAAAACGTCAAAAACTTCAAGTTCTGCGCGTACCACAGCTTCTTCAACGTCGGCGCCGCCACCTACATCTACGCCGACAACCCGTACGACGAAACGCCCGCGTGCGTGGCTGAAAGCCCCAACGAAAGTCCCTCCGATCACGCCATCTCCGGCGGTCTGGCGCACGAGCACAGCGAGTCTGTGACAGATCCCGAGATCAGCGGCTGGTTCAACGAAAAGGAAGAAGAGGTCGCCGACAAATGCCGCTCGGCGAACCCTGAAAAGGAACTCGGAACGCCGCTCGGGACCGCGCCCGACGGAGCGCCCTACAACCAGGTCATCAACGGCCACGAGTACCTCTACCAGCAGATGTGGAGCAACGAACGGGCGGCCTGCGAGCAGCGCCTCGCGCTCCCGCCGACGGTCAAGAAACTGGCCCCCAAGACGGGGTCCACGAACGGTGGCACGAAAGTCACGATCGTGGGTACCGGGTTCGTCGGCACCGTGTCCGTGTTCTTCGGCGCCAGCCCGGGCACGAACGTCAAAATCACCAGCTCGTCCCAGCTCACGGTCCTCTCGCCGCCCGAAAGCGCCGGCGAAGTGAGCGTCAGCGTGCACACCGAAGCCGGCGCGAGCCCGACCTCGAAAAAGACCAGCTTCAAGTACAAGGCCCCGAAAGGCAAAAAAGGCTAGGACCCGCCGCGCGGGGAACCTCCGGGCCGAAAGCAGTTGGCGCGGAGTCAGCCGCCCACTGACTCCGCGCCTTGGGGACAAGATTCGGAGGCTGGCGGCCGAGCCATCTCGGGATCTCCCCGAGACCTCAAGCTTTGCGTCCCCGCCTCGCGACGGGTTTGCCTTTGTCAGCTCGGTTATGTCCGTGCTGCCACTCGAATATGCGCCTTCCGGGTCGCCTCGTCAAGCCCACTCGACGTTCGTTCGAGGCCGGCCTCGACGGCGCCGAACGCCGCCTGCGCCAGCTGCGCGCCGCGCCGCAACGCGTCCGGGCGCGGGTCGCGCTGTAATGCGAGGAGGCCCGGCGGGAGCTGTAACACAGGGACGCCTGGCGAGACTGTTCATACGAACAGAACCCGGAGGAAAGATGACCGATACCACGATCAAGACCGACGAGCAGTGGCGTGCCGAGCTCACGCCCGAGCAGTACGAGGTGCTCCGTCGTGGCGGCACCGAGCCGCCCTTCACCGGCCGCTACGCCTTCACCAAGGACGACGGCCTCTACCGCTGCGCAGCCTGCGGGCACGAGCTGTTCAGCTCACAGGCGAAGTTCGAGTCCGGCACCGGCTGGCCGAGCTTCACCGAGCCCACCGTGGCCGAGAACGTCGAGTTGCTGTCCGACAGCAGCCACGGGATGCAGCGCACCGAGGTCCGCTGCCGCAACTGCGGCTCGCATCTCGGGCACGTGTTCGACGATGGCCCCGGCGCCAACGGTCAGCGATACTGCATCAACTCCGTGGCCCTCGACCTGCAGCCCGACGGCTCCTAGCCTCCCCGACGGGTCCCGACGTAGCCTTCGCGACGCCGGCGACGTGGCGCTCCTGGAGCAGCTTCGTGCGGGCGAGGAGGTTGCCTTCGAGGAGCTCGTCGAGCGCTACCAGGGATCGCTCGTGCGGATCGCGATGATGTACGTGGGCGACCGCACGGTCGCCGAAGAAGTGGCTCAGGAAACGTGGCTGGCGGTGCTCGAGGGCGTCGACCGCTTCGAGGGCCGCTCCTCGCTGAAGACGTGGATCTTCAGGATCCTCAGCAACCGCGCCAAGACCCGTGGTGAGCGGGAGCGCCGCCAGCTGCCCGTGTCGGCACTGTCCGGCGAGCAGGAGCCCGAGGTGGCGCTCGACCGTTTCCTGCCGCCGGACCATCCCGAGCGTCCGCTGGGGTGGGCCGCACCCCCGCGGGCCTGGCCGGAGGAGCGACTGCTGGGGCGTGAGACGGCCGAGCAGCTACGCCGGGCGATCGCCGAGCTGCCACCCGCCCAACAGGCCGTGATCGGCCTACGCGACGTCGAAGGGCTCGCGCCGGAGGAGGTTGCCGACGCGCTCCAGATCAGCGCCGGCAACGAGCGTGTCCTACTTCACCGGGCGCGCTCGCACGTTCGCGGGGCGCTGGAGGAGTACCTCGAACGATGATCGGACTACGGGCACCGAAGCTGAGCTGCCGCGAGCTGGTCACGCTCGTGACGGAATACCTCGAGGGCACCCTGACCTCGCGCGACCGCCGCCGCTTCGAGCGTCACATACGCGGTTGTGACGGCTGCACCACCTACCTGGAGCAGATGCGCCAGACGATCCGGCTTGCGGGCAGCCTCACCGAAGATGACCTCTCGCCGCGCGCCCGTGAGGAGTTGCTGGCCGCGTTCCGCGACTGGAAGCAGCGCTAGTCGGGCACGCCGTCGGGGAAGGGTGCGATCGGCACGCCGTGGTCGCGCTCTCGCATCCCCAGCTCATAGACGCCGCCGTGGGGACTGTGGAGCTCCCTGGTGGCCGTCCCGGGCGTGTCCACGCGAAGCGCCACCTCCGCCACCGAGCAGTTGATGACGTCGTGCTCGGTCCCGTCGGGGTCGGCGTAGCGCCAGCCCGCGGCTGAGCCCGCAGGCGAGGAGACGTGCGCATGCAGTCGCGTGTGGTCCGCTCCGGGGACCTTCAGCGAGCACCCCGCGGCACTCTCCCGCACCTCCAGTCCGCGGGCGCCGAGGCCGCCGAGCCGGCACAGACGGCCGTCCAGGAAGAGTGCGCCGCTGGCTATCCACGGCGTCATCCGCCCCGCGATCCGGACCCGCCCGAGGGCCAGGTCCAGCCACGCCTCTACTGACTCGCCGAAGCCGATCCCGTGCATCCAGATCCAGCGCTCGGCGTGCTCGGAGCCCCAGTTGTGCCCGACCATCCCACGCCAGCCGTCGAGCTCGATGCGGCGCTCGCCGGCCAGCTCGAGCGTTCCGTCGAAGACGGCGTCGGGGGCCGGACTCGTGAGCTTGGTGCGGGGCAGTCTCGTGCGGTAGAGCCACTCGCGCGGCAGGTGGCGAAGTTCGGGGGCGCCCGCACGAAAGCGAAGCTCCCAGTCCGCCGCGCCGCAGCTGCCGGAGGCGGCGCCGGGCCCGAAGCCGGAGCGCTGCTCGCCGGAGCCGATCTCGATCCAGCCTCCCGGCGGCTGGGCCAGCTCGGGCGTGGTGAGCTTGTGCATGAAGGGGCGCCCGCGGGCGGCGTCGAACACCGTGCACCAGACCGAGCCGAGCGGTGGCTGCCCCGAGCGCTTGTGGACCGTGTATCTGATCCACAGTGCCACCGGCTCTGACGGGCTCACGGCCCGCAGATAGAAGGACTCGTAACCGGCTGCCTTGATCGGCATCCGGGGGAAGATCGCGCTCGCCGACATGCCGTTCGAAGTCCCCTTGGGACGACCGCGAGGATACCTTCCGTGGATCCCCGGCGGCCGCCCCAAAAAGCGGGGACTAGGTCCCAGTCCACGAGCATCCATGCTCTCAGTTCGAGCCTCCCTGCTCTGCTCGAGATACTCGCCGAGCAGGGCACCCGGCGCTGCCCACCCAAGGTGTGGACCCGCAACACCCCTCCGCGGGCGACGCGGGTTAGTGCCGGCCGCGGCGCCTCGGGTGCCCGGCCCTGGCGCGGTAGCGCCCGCCCGCCCCGACCGTCACCGTGCGGCGGGTGACGAGGTTGCGTACGCGCACCCGTCCTTCGGTCACGAGCACCACCGAGCGGCCGCATTCGTCGAGCGTCAGCCACGTCGTGCCCTCCACGCTGGTACTCACGAAGCGGCCGTTGGTGCCCCAGTGCCCACCCTTCTCGCCGACCCACAGGAATCTCGACTTCGGGCGCTTGCGCCGTGAGAGCGCCGCGGCCGCCGAGCCGCGCGGCAGCTTCGTGCGCGGGCAGCCCGTCAGTGGGAGCGTGAGGGTGAAATGCGTTTCCCCGTTGCGATCCTGGTGGATGCGGAACCTTCCGCCGTGCACTTCCGCGCTGACGGTGTGGCCGTCGGGGGTGAGAACCGTGATCACGACGCTGCCGTGGGTGGCGTCGATTTCGCTGCCGTCGGGGATCGTCTCGCCGCCCGCGAGCGTCACGAACACGTCCGAGCCGGGCAGCTTCACAGTCACGGGCTGATCCACGACGCCCACCTGAACGCTCTGGCCCACGACCGGCGGACCGCCGTTGGTCGTGCCCGTGGAGCCGGTTGTGCCGGTGGAGCCGGTTGTGCCGGTGGAGCCGGTCGAGCCCGTGGAGCCGGTAGTGCCGGTGGAGCCGGTGGGCCCCGTGGGTCCGGTTCCGACTTCAGCTTCTTCGTAGGTGTAGAGGTCGGCTTTCGACGTCTCGCTGGTCCCGGCCGGCGTGGTGACGGTCACGTCCACCGCTCCCGGCGCGTTTGCCGGGGAGCTCACGACGACTGCTTCGGGAGCGACGCTGTCGATGCTCGCGTCCGCCCCCCCGAAGTGCACGGCGCTGGTGCCGCCGAGGTTCTCTCCTTTGATCGTGACCGTGGTCCCGCCCGCGGCTGGGCCCGCAGCCGGGCTCAGCGACTCGACGGTCGGGTGCTCGGCGAAGGCGACCTGGAAGCCGACCGTCGTGCCCGCTTCGTTTGACGCCTGCAGGGCGGCGCAGTATTCGACTCCCCCAACGAGGCCCGACAGGTGCACGGAGACGGGGTGGAAGGCGTTGTCGGTGAAGCCGAGCGGGGTCGCGGTCCCGAGCTCGGCCGGAGTCCCGCGGGCGCCCTCGCTCGAGCACCATTCGGAGGCGATCGGGGCGTACAGGACCTGGTATTCGGTCGCCTCGCCCGCCGGATCGACTTCCGCCGCCAGCGTGTTGTCGGCGGCCTCGTAGGCGGTGGCGTTGATGCGCGGGGCGCCGAGCGTGAACACGACCTTGGTGCTGATCGCGCTCCCGGAGGCGTTGAAGGCGACGAGCTCCGCGCAGTATTCGTCCCCGGGGTCGAGTTCACCGACCTCTACCGCCACGGCGTGGTCTTCCTCGTCGCTGTAGCCGAGCGGCGTGGGCGGCGTGGCGTGGGGGGGTGAGAAGCCGGAGCCGCCGATATGACCAAAGAGCTCGAGCGGACCGCTCGGCAGGCCGAGTTCGAGTTCCAGTTCCAGCGAGGGCTTCTTGACGGACGGCTGTTCGGCGCACCAGTGGGAGCTAGCGAGCCCGTAGGCGGCGAGGAATTCCGTCTGTTCCCCGCCGGGATCGACCTCGCCCAGGATCACCTCCGAGCTGCCGGGCGCGGGCTGCGCTCCGAAGGCGATCACGGCCGGCTTGGCGGCCTGCGCGGCCGGGGCAGCGAGCAGTCCGAGGGCGAGCAGAATCAGCGTCGCAGCGACGTGCGGCGCGGAGATCCGTCTGCCTGTTCGCTCGCAGTTCACTGCAATCTCGTCCTTGAACTACCCACTCTGTAGCACGGGAGCGGCCTTTCGTGCGCTGCAGGTGCCCCCGACTACCCTTTTGGGGATGGGAGGCCGGCTACTCAGAGGACGGAGTCTCGGGCTGCTCGCGGTCGCGCTGATCGCCCTCGGCGCGGGTCTGGCGGTGCATTTCGCGGCCCCCTCCAACTGGCTCGATCGCAACACCGTCGACACCCGCTTCTCGCTGCGCGGCTCGCAGGGCGCCGCGCGCGACGTGGTGGTGGTGGGGATCGACAACCAGAGCCTGCGCACGCTTCCCCGGCCGCCGATCCCGCGCCGCTACCACGCCCGCATGATCGAACGCCTGCACGCGGCCGGGGCGCGGCTGATCGTGTACGACATCGCCTTCGACCAGGCGACCGACGAACTCGACGACGAAGCCCTGCTCGAAGCCGCCAGCAAGGATCCCCCGGTCGTCTTTGCCACCTCGCTGATCTCACCCACCGGCCAGACGCAGGTGCTCGGTGGCAACGCCACCGTGGCGAGCATGGGCGACCGCGTGGCCGCCTCCGATCTGCCCGCCGACGGCGACGGCGTCCTGCGCCACACGCTCGCCCAGGTCAACGGGCTTCCCACGATCGCCGCCGTTGTCTCGCGCGAGCTGCGCCATCCGGCCTCCCCGGCGCAGCTGGAAGGGGGTTGGATCGACTTCCGGGGACCCCCGGGGACGCTCCACAACCTGTCCTTCACCGAAGTGCTGGGCGGGCACTTCAACCCGGCCGCGGTCCGCGGCAAGGTCGTCGTGGTGGGGGCCACCGCCCCGGTGCTGCAGGATGAGCATGCGACCGCGGCCGGCAGCCTCATGAGCGGTCCCGAAGTGCAGGCCAACGCGATCGCGACGGCGCTGGCGGACTTCCCCCTGCGCAGCTCCTCCGAGGCGGTCGCGCTGCTGCTGATCGCGGTGCTCGCGGCGCTGGCTCCGGCGGCGGCGCTGCGCCTGGACACGCTCGGGGTGGGCCTCATCGGCCTGGGTGCACTGGTGCTGTACACGGTCGCGACCCAGGTCGCCTTCAACGCCGGCGTGGTGCTCGAGTACGCCGCGCCGGTGACGGCCCTGGTGGTGGGCACGGGCGGCAGCGTGATCCGGGGGATGTGGTTCGACCGGCGCGAGCGCCTGCGGCTGCGGGTGCTGTTCGCCGCCAACGAACCGCGGGCCGTGGAACGGGTCCTGCACGAGCCCGGCCCGCGCCACCTCGGCCCGACCGCGATCATCGCCGGCTATCGGATCGAGGCTCCGATCGCCAGCGGTGGCATGGGGATCGTCTACCGCGCCACCCAGCTGGCGCTGGAGCGTCCGGTGGCGGTCAAGCTGATCACCCCCGACCACGCCCAGGACCCGGACTTCCGCGAACGCTTCAAGGCCGAGTCGCGGATCGCGGCCTCGATCGAGCACCCCAACGTGATTCCCGTGTACGAGGCCGGCGAGGACGAGGGGCTGCTGTTCATCTCGATGCGCCTCGTGGACGGCGTCGATCTCGAGCAGGTGCTCACCAACACCGGGCCGCTGGAGCCGCTGCGCGCGGCGAGGTTGATCACCCAGGTCGCCGCCGCGCTCGACGCGGCCCACGCCCGCGGGCTGGTGCACCGCGACGTCAAGCCGGCCAACGTGCTCCTCACCACCGACGAGCCCGAGCACGCCTACCTAACCGACTTCGGGGTCTCCAAGCGCGTCGGCGTCAGCCGTCTGACGAACGCCGGGCAGTGGGTCGGCACGCTCGACTACCTCTCCCCGGAGCAGATCCGCGGCGAGGAGGTCGGTCCGGCGGCCGACACCTACATGCTCGCGGGCCTGCTCTACCACTGCCTGACCGGCACCCCGCCGTTCGTGCGGGACAGCCAGGCGGCTGCGCTGTGGGCCCACATCAGCGCCCCGATACCCGCTCCCAGCGTCTCCCGTCCCGGGCTGCCGCCGGGGCTCGACGCGGTGATCGCGCGCGGTCTGGCGAAGGACCCGGCCGCCCGTTACCGCTCGGCGGGCGAGCTGGCGGCGGCCTGCGCCGAGGCGGTCGGGCTCGAGCCCCTGGCCGCGCCCGCCGGCGAGGCTCCCGGGCCGCCGTCCGCAGGCGCCGGCACGACCCCCGCCGCCGGGGCCCGCACGATCGTCTCCGACTAGCCTTCCCCGGGCCCTGCCTGCTCGAGTTCGCGGCGGCTGACGAGGCCGAACTCGAGCGCCAGCTCGGCCAGCCGTGCGCGCTTGCGGTTCTGGGGCAGCGCGCCCAACTGCAGGAGCGCGAACAGCGTGCGCAGGTTCGTCTTGACGGTGTCGAGGCTGAGGTGCAGCTCGTCGGCGATCTGCTGGTTGCTGGCGGGGGTGGCGAAGCTCGCGCCCTCGCGCAGCGGACGGCACAGCGCCACCAGCACCCGCTGCTGGGTCTCGGTCAGCCGCGGCAGCGCGGGTCCCTCGCCGGCGATCACGGTGGCGTCGGCCGAGGACGTCTCGCCGATGTCGTAGGAGAGCATCGTGCGTCCGACCCGGATCAGGTCCCCGTGCTGCAGGCGCTGGCGCCCGAGCACGCGCTCGCCGTTGAGGAAGGTGCCGTTCCGCGACAGGCCGTCGTCGACGATCGTCCATTCGCCGCCCAGGCACTGGAGCTCGGCGTGCAGCCCCGATACCTCTCCGTCCCAGGGGATCGAGAGGCTCGCCTCCGCGCGGCGGCCGATCGTGCGGTTGCCCTCCTCGCGCCCGAGCTCGAACAGGACCAGCCGGGCATCCTCGTCGCGCAGGGCCAGGAACGGCTGCTGCTCGCGGCGGGCCGCCAGCAGGTCCTTCAGATCCCTCGGCGCCAGCGAATGCGGGGCGAGGGGATCGTTCGGCTGCTGATGTGGAGCCGCGGCCACGCGGCTGTCAAGGCTAGTGCTTGAAGGATTCGGATTCCTCGCGGGAGCGCTGGGGCATCGGGCCGTCGAGCCGCTCCAGCGAGGCAGTCTGTTTGCGCAGCGAACCCAGGAACAGGTCGGCCATGTCGCGCGTGAAGCCCGCCCGCACCACGACCCGCAGCACGGCCAGGTCTTCGCGTTTCTCCGGGAAGGTGTAGGCGGGCACCAGCCATCCCTCCTCGCGCAGTCGGGCCGACACGTCAAACACCGAGTAGTTCTTCACCTCGGGCTTCAGCGCGAAGGCGAACACCGGCAGGTCGCTGCCGTCGGTCAGCGTCCAGTAGGGGCCGATCTCCGCCACGTCCTTGGCGATGTGCTGGGCGATCGCGCTGGAGGCACACTGGATCTCTTTGTAACCGCTGAAGCCGAGCGAGACGAACATGTAGTACTGGGCGATGACCTCGCTCCCGGGGCGCGAGAAGTTCAGCGCGAAGGTCGGCATGCTGCCGCCGAGGTAGTTGACTTCGAACACGAGGTCTTTGGGCAGGCACTCCGCTTCGCGCCAGAGCGCCCAGCCGACGCCTGGATACACGAGCCCGTACTTGTGGCCGGAGGCGTTGATCGAGTGCACCCGCTTGAGGCGGAAGTCCCACACCAGCTCGGGTTGCACGAAGGGCGCGATGAACCCGCCGGAGGCGGCGTCCACGTGCACCGGCACGTCAGGCCCGCCGCGGTAGGCGAGCTCGTCCAGGGCGGCGCAGATCTCGCCCACCGGCTCGTAGCTGCCGTCGAAGGTCGAGCCGAGCACGGTCACCACGCCGATCGTGTTCTCGTCGCACAGCGCCACCGCCTGCTCGGCGTCGAGGTGGTAGCGGTCGCCCTCCATCGGCGCCAGCCGCGGTTCCACGTCCCAATAGCGGCAGAACTTCTCCCAGCAGACCTGGACATTGACCCCGGTCACGAGATTGGGGCGGTCGGTCGGCTTGCCGGCCGCCTGCATCCGTTCCCGCCAGCGCCACTTCATCGCGAGGCCGCCGAGCATCGCCGCCTCGCTGGAACCGGTGGTCGAGGTCCCCGTCACGTCCCCGTCGCCGGGCACGTTCCAGAGGTGGCCGATGATGTTCACGCAACGCTTCTCGATCTCCGCCGTCTGCGGGTACTCGTCCTTATCGATCATGTTCTTGTCCGCCGTTAGGCCCATCAGGAGCCCCGCCTGCGGGGGCATCCAGGTGCTGACGAAGGTCGCCAGGTTCAGCCGCGCGCTACCGTCGAGCAGCAGCTCGTTGCTGATGATGTCGAAGGCCACCTCGCTGCCCGTGCCCGAGTCCTCGAGGCGATCGCGGGGCAGCCCCTGAAGACGCTCCTCACGTACGAGCGCCGGCATCTCCCTATCGTCCACTACGGCCTCCTTCGGTCGGTCCCGGATCGTTTGCAAGCCTTGGCTGTGGGGATACTCGCACGAGGCGCTCAGCCTCCCGCCGCGGGCGCCCGCGGCGTGAACGACCGCGTCTCCCAGTGGCCTCCGGGGCCGACCGTCAGCGCGGTCGCCTCGGGGATCTCGTCCCAGTCCCCGCGCAGTTCGGAGAACGGCTCGGAGACGACGATGCGGTCGCTGTCGCGCAGGCGCGCGATGCGCTCGTCGTCGGCATGGAGGTGCTTGATCGTCTCGACGTTCGCCGAGCGGAAGAGGGTTCGCGATTTGCCTTCGGTGGAGTAGCGCACGGCCCACAGATGCTCGCCGTCGCTGACGCCGATGCTCGCCTGCAGCGCCGGCGCGATCCCGTTGTCGCGCAGCGTCTGCTCGACGAAGCCCACCGCCTGCTCGAGCGCGGCGACCGGTTCGTCTTCCAGGCCGAAGCCGAGCGCGAGGTGGAACAGCACCTCCGAGTCGGCCGAGCCTTCGATTTCTCCCACCGACTGGGCGTCGAGGGCGAGCATCAGCTGCCTGCGGACGGCGTGGAAGTCGTTGACCAGGCCGTTGTGGACGAACAGCCAGCGCCCGTGGCAGAAGGGGTGGCAGTTGCTCTGCTGCACGGCCGTCCCCGAGCTGGCCCTGACGTGGGCCAGGAAGAGGTGGCTTTCGACGTGGGCGGCGATGTGGCGCAGGTTCGCGTCCGCCCACCCGGGGGAGATGCTGCGATACACGCCCGGGCCTTCCCCGCCGCCGTACCAGCCGACGCCGTTGCCGTCACCGTTCGTCGTCTCCGCACCGAGCTTCGAATGCAGGCTCTGGTCGATCAGCCCGTGCTTGGTCTTGTAGAGCAGCTCCTCCATCAGGACCGGCTGCCCGTGCCATGCCATCCACCTGCACATGCGCGGCACTCTCGCATACGCGCCCGCGCAACGCGGCCGTCACTCCCTTAGGGCGAGGCGTGGGAAACGCCTTGGCCTGCGGCGGGCTCCGCATGGTCCGCCCGCTCCTCGGCGGCCGCCTCGGGCATCAGCAGCAGCGCTCCGACGAGGAAGCAGAGACCCCCGAGTGAGGTTCCCCCGTTGGCCAGGCGGGCGCTCACCGGCTCGCCGCCGGCGGGCTCGATGAAGGACGCCACGGCAGATACGCCGAAGGCGATCGACCCGAGCAGGTTCAGCGCCACGATCCGCCACGACAGCGAGTCCCATTTCCAGCCCACCCAGCGGTGGCAGACCTCGGCGTAGGCGAGCTCGCTGGAGACCAGGAAGGCGACCGAGCCGAACGCGTCGGGCGCCCACACGCGCGCGTTGGACTGGTGCACCGAGAAGCCGTGTTTCATGCCCGTGAAGGTGGTCACGTTGAAGAACAGGGTGCCCACGAACTGCACCAGCGCGGCCAGCCAGTCGATCCGGCGCGGTTCCCACGACACCGGCCGCCAGCGGGCCCTCCGCGCCCCGGGTGGCTGCCCGACGGTCCGCTCGACGTTGACGGCCTCCGCGTACTGGAGGTAGGCGGCGCTCGTGAAGAAGATCGATCCGACGAAGAAGACGACGCCGATCGCGGGCCGGGAGGTTCGCGCCCACTCGGCCGCCACGCCTCCCACGAGGAAGCAGAACGACCCGATCACGAACAGCGCCGCCATCCACCACTCCCGCCGCCGGGGGCGCCACCAGACCGGCTCCCGCAGCGCGCCGGGCTCCCCGCGCGCGGAGCGGCGAAGCCCGGCCGAGGACTTGCGGTGCGACCGCGAGCGCCAGCGCACGACTCGGCCGTCCGGTGCCCGCAGCAGCTCCGCCGTCACGAACGGGCCCGGCCCCTCCGCGCCCAGGCGCTCCCACCCCTCCGGCACCTCGACGTAACCGCTCACGCTCGCGGCGGCACGCTATCTGGATGGCGCTCTCGTCGATCGTTCGAGCCGCCCGACACGCATAGCCCGAACGCGCGTATGGTTGCGAGAGGTCCATGGCCAGCACACAAGAGACGGCATCCGGCCAGGCGGCGGGCAAGGGCGGGAGCGCGCAGGCGCTCGCCGACCGGCTCGTGATCTTCGGCATCACCGGGGATCTCGCGAAGGTGATGACCTTCCATTCGCTGTACCGCCTCGAGCAGCGCAAGCTGCTGGACTGCCCGATCGTCGGCGTGGCCGGGGACGACTGGACCATCGAGCAGCTGCGCGAGCGCGCCCGCACGTCGATCGAAGGGTGCGGGGAGACCATCGACGAGGAGGTCTTCACGCGGCTCGTCGGGCGGATGTCATATGTGTCCGGGGACTTCGGCAGCGAGGACACCTACGGCCGCCTGCGCGACGCCATCGGGGACGCGAAGCACCCGGTCTTCTACCTCGAGATTCCGCCTTCGCTGTTCGGCATGGTGATCGGGCACCTGGCGGGCGCCGGATTGACCGGTGGGGCCCGCGTGGTCGTCGAGAAGCCCTTCGGCCACGACCTCGCCTCGGCCCGCGCGCTCGCGGCCGAAGTCCACAAGTACATCGACGAGAGCCAGCTGTACCGGATCGATCACTTCCTCGGGAAGATGGGCACCGACGAGCTGCTCTACCTGCGCTTCGGCAACACCATGATCGAGCCGATCTGGAACCGCAACCACATCGCCTCGGTGCAGATCACGATGGCCGAGGACTTCGGCGTCGAGGACCGCGGGCACTTCTACGATCCGGTGGGCGCGCTGCGAGATGTGGTCGTCAACCACCTGATGCAGGTCGTTGCCGTGGCCGCCATGGAGGCGCCCTCCGGCAGCGACGCGGAAACGCTCAAGGACGCCAAGTACTCGCTGTTCCGTTCGATCGAGGACGCCGACCCGCGCCACTACGTGCGCGGCCAGTACGACGGCTACCGCAAGATCGACGGGGTGACGCCCGACTCCGGCACCGAGACGTATGCCGCCATGCGCCTGATGATCGACAACTGGCGCTGGTCGGGTGTCCCGTGGTTCATCCGCACGGGCAAGGACCTGCCGGTCACCGCGACAGAGCTGCGAGCCGTCTTCCGGGCGCCCCCGCGGCTGATGTTCATGGATCAGTGGCACCGCCGTCCCGACCCCAACCAGCTCGTCATCAAGCTCGACCCCTCGACGGGGGTGCGCCTGGTGTGGGAGGCCCACCGCGCCGACAAGGACGGTCCCCAGGCGATCACGCTGGACATGGAGTTCGCCACCGAGGGCGGGGAGGCCCCCACTCCCTATGAGGTGCTGCTGCTCGACGCGATGCGCGGGGAGAGCTCACGCTTCACCCGCCAGGACGGCGTCGAAGAGACCTGGCGGATCTTCGAACCGCTGCTGGCCGCGCCGCCGCCCGTGAACGCGTACGCACCGGGCAGCTGGGGCCCGAAGGAGGCTGACGCACTGCTCGCCGGACACGGCGGACGCTGGCTGGGGCCGTGGGACACGGACTCGTGGATGCCCAAATGAGCCCGCCGGCCAAAGGCAAAGGCAAAGACGCGGCCAAAGCCAAAGCTGCGGCCAAAGCCAAAACGGCCGGCAGCAAGGCCGCGTCCAAGCCCAGAGCCGCGGCCAACGGCAGAGCACCCGCCAAGAGCAGGGGGTCGGCGTCGCCCTCGCGGGCGAGCATCGACGGCCGCGGGCCCGAGACGCTAATCGGGGACGAGCAGAGCGCGGCCGCGATGTCGCCGTTCCCGCCGATCGCCGACTACGCGTTCCTCTCCAACTGCCACACGGGGGCGCTGGTGGCACCGGACGGAGCGATCGACTGGTTGTGCGTGCCCCGCTTCGACGCGCCGAGCGTGTTCGGCACCCTCCTCGACCGCCAGGGCGGCACGTTCCGCTTCGCTCCGTTCGGGATAAACGCGCCCTCGGCCCGCATTTACGAGCCCGGCACGAACATCCTGGCCACCACCTGGAAGACTCCCACCGGTTGGGTGTTGGTGCGGGACGCACTGACGATGGGTCCCCGTCAGGGCGTGGATCGGACCACCCCGCACACACGCCCCCCGGCCGACGACGACGCCGACCACATGCTGGTGCGGGTGGTCTTGTGTCTCGAGGATGAGGTGGAGATGGAACTCAACTGCGAACCCGTCTTCGACTACGCCAGCGAGGCCGGGACGTGGACGCTGGGAGAAGAACCCGGCCGCGCGGAGGTGACGGGCGCCGGCGTGACGCTGTCGCTGGCCACCAACCTGGCCCTCGGGATCGAGGGCGAACGAGCGCGTGGCCGCCATGTGTTGCGCAAGGGCGAGCAGGCCTACTGCGCGCTGTCCTGGAGCGACCAGGTCCCGCTGCCGACGAATGTGGACGAGGCCAACGCGAGGATGGCGGCCACTGTCTCCTTTTGGCGGCGCTGGATCAAGAACGCGCGCATCCCCGACCACCGCTGGCGGGAACCGCTGCAGCGCTCGGCGCTGGCGATCAAGGGGCTCACCTACATGCCCACCGGGGCCACGGTGGCGGCGCTGACCACCTCGCTGCCGGAGACCCCCGGGGGGGAGCGCAACTGGGATTACCGCTACACGTGGCTGCGCGACAGCACCTTCACGCTGCAGGCGCTGCACTACCTGAACCTCGACTGGGAGGCCGAGGAGTTCATGCAGTTCATCGCCGACCTCGAGCCCAACGACGACGGCGCGCTGCAGATCATGTACGGGATCGACGGCCGCCGCGACCTGACCGAGTCGACCCGTGGGGAGCTCACCGGTTACGCCGGGGCCCGGCCGGTGCGGATCGGCAACGGCGCCTTCGACCAGCGCCAGAACGACGTCTTCGGGGCTGCCCTGGATGCGGTGCTGCTGCACAGCCGTCGCAGTCAGCGCCTGCCACGGCGCTTGTGGCCGATGGTCGAAGCACAGGCGAACTGCGCCAAACGGGTGTGGACGAAGCCCGACCAGGGGATCTGGGAGGCTCGCGGCAAGCCCCAGCACTACGTCTCCTCGAAGATCATGTGCTGGGTGGCGATGGACCGCGCCGCGCAGCTGGCGGCGCTGCGCGGCGATGATGAGCTAAAGGCCGAATGGGGACAGACCGCCGAGGAGATCCACGAGGACATCCTCACCAAGGGCGTCACCAAGGACGGCGTGCTGCGCCAGCACTACGACACCGACTCGCTCGACGCCTCCACGCTGCTGGCGGCGATCTTCGGCTTCCTGCCCAACGACGACGCGCGCCTGCACACGACCGTGATGGCGATCGCCAACGACCTCACCGAGGACGGGTTCGTGCTCCGCTATCGCACCGGAGAGACCGACGACGGGCTCAGCGGCAAGGAGGGGAGCTTCCTGATCTGCTCGTTCTGGCTCGTGTCCGCGCTCGCGATCGTCGGCGAGCAGCAGCAGGCCCGCGACCTGATGGAACGGCTGCTGCGGGTGGGCTCCCCGCTCGGCCTGTACGCGGAGGAGTTCGACACCAGCACCGGCCGCCACCTGGGCAACTTCCCGCAGGCCTTCTCCCACCTGGCGCTGATCGAGGCGGCCGGGCGGATCATCCTTTCCGAGCTGACCGCAGAGCTCTAGCGCGATGGAGCACTACGACGTGATCATCATCGGCAGCGGCGCCGGTGGCGGCACGCTCGCCCACCGGCTCGCTCCTTCGGGGAAGCGCATCCTGCTGCTGGAGCGCGGCGACTGGCTCGCGCGCGAGCCACAGAACTGGCTCGCCGACGAAGTCTTCGAGGCGGGCCGCTACATGTCGCAGGAGAGTTGGCTCGACGGTCACGGAAAGCCCTTCCAGCCGCAGGTGCACTACTTCGTCGGGGGCGCCACCAAGCTCTACGGGGCGGCGCTCTACCGGCTCCGCGCCGAGGACTTCGGCGAGCTTCGCCACTACGACGGCATCTCGCCGGCGTGGCCGATCTCCTACGAGCAGATGGAGCCCTACTACACCCAGGCCGAGCAGCTCTACCAGGTTCACGGGGCGCGCGGGGAGGACCCCACCGAACCCCCGGCGTCGGCGCCGTACCCGCACCCGGCCGTGTCCCACGAGCCCCGCATCGCTCAGCTGGCCGACGACCTCGCCGCCACCGGTCACCACCCCTTCCACGCCCCCTGCGGGGTGCTGCTGGACGAGTCCAACATGCCCTACAGCAAGTGCGTTCGCTGCCCGGACTGCGACGGCTTTCCCTGCCTGGTACACGCCAAGAGCGACGCCGAGGTGATCGCCGTGCGGCCCGCGATCGAGCACGACAACGTGACGCTGCTGCGCAACGCCCGCGCGGTGCGCCTCGCGGCCGACGAGGCCGGCAGCAGCGTCGCCGAGGTGCTGGTCGAGCGCGACGGCGAGCAGGAGGTCTACAGCGCCGACATCGTCGTGGTCTCCGCCGGTGCGGCCAACTCGGCGGCGCTGCTGCTGAACTCGGCCTGCGACCGTCACCCCCGCGGCCTGGCGAACGGCTCCGACCAGGTTGGGCGCAACTACATGTTCCACAACAGCGTGGCGGTGCTCGCGCTCTCCAAGGAGCCCAACCCGACCGTCTTCCAGAAGACGCTCGGCGTCAACGACTACTACCTCTCCGGCCCGGACTTCGAGTTCCCGCTCGGGAACATCCAGATGGTTGGCAAGTCACAGGCGCCGATGTTCCGCGGCGAGAAGCCCCACGAGACGCTGCTGGCCCCCAACTGGACGCTGAAGGACATCGCCCACCACGCCGTCGACTTCTGGCTCTCGACCGAGGACCTGCCGGCGATGGACAACCGCGTGACCGTCACCGCCGACGGGCAGGTGCAGCTCACCTACACGGCCACCAACGAGGAGCCGCGCAAGCGGCTGTACCACACCCTCACCTCGATGCTCGGCAAGCTCGGCATGGAGGAGCGTCACCTGCTCCACAACGCCTACCTGCAGAATCCGATCCCGGTGGCCGGTGTGGCCCACCAGGCCGGCACCTGCCGCTTCGGAACCGATCCGGCGAGCTCCGTGCTGGACGTCAACTGCAAGGCCCACGAGCTCGACAACCTGTATGTCGTGGACACCAGCTTCGTTCCCAGCATCGGTGCCGTCAACCCGGCCCTGACGGCGATGGCCAACGCCCTGAGGGTGGGTGAGCACCTGCTGCAGCGGCTCGGCGCAACGACCGGGGCGGGCGCGGATGGCGGCTGAGCACAACGGGCGCGCGCCCGGCTCCGGGCGCCGGCGAGTGGTGATCGTCGGGGGTGGCTTCGGTGGGCTGTCCGCCGCGCGCTCGCTCGGCGGCGCAGACGTCGACGTGACGGTCGTGGACCGCCACAGCCACCACCTCTTCCAGCCGCTGCTCTACCAGCTCGCGTGCGGAGGACTCTCGCCCGCCGAGTGCGCCACCCCGATCCGGGCCGTGGTTCGTCGCCACGACAACGTGAGCGTGGTGATGGGCACCGCCGTCGGCCTCGACGCCGAACGGTGTGAGCTGTTGCTCGACCGTGACCAGCGGCTGCCGTATGACTCGCTGATCGTCGCCTGCGGCGCCGAGACGAGCTACTTCGGCAACGACGAGTGGCGCGAGCATTCCTTCGGCCTGAAGACGCTCACCGACACGGTCGCCCTGCGCAACCGCATCTACAGCGCCTTCGAGGAGGCCGAGCGAGCCGAGGATCCCGCCGAGCGCGAGCGGTGGCTGACGTTCGTGGTCGTCGGCGGAGGCCCTACCGGCGTCGAGCTCGCGGGCGAGCTCTCGATCATCGCGCGACACACGATGAAGAACTACTACCGGCACTGCGAGCCCCGCGAGGCGAAGGTGATCCTGCTGGACGCCGGCCCGCGCCTGGTCAGCGCCTTCAGCGAGCGCCTGTCGGCGAAGGTGGCCGGCTACCTCGCCGACCTCGGCGCGACCGTCCATCAGGGGGCCCGCGTGAGCAGCATCGACGAGCACGGGGTGAGCTTCGAGCTCGACGGCGCCCAACAGCGCATCGACACGCCCACCGTGGTGTGGGGAGCCGGCGTACAGGCGGCAGGCTTCACCGGCCTCGTGTCGGCCGCCACCGGCGTCGAGAGCGATCGCGGCGGCCATCTTCCGGTGGGAGAGGATCTCGGCCTCGCCGACCACCCCGAGATCTCGGTGCTCGGCGACGCGAGCAGGGTCGCGGGCCCCGACGGGCATCCCCTGCCCGGGCTCGCGACCGTCGCGATCCAGCAGGCGCGCCACGTCGCCCACGGGATCCGGCGCGGGCAGCCCGGGGCGCAGGGGGCCTTCCGGTACTTCGACAAGGGTGCGCTCGCGGTCGTCGGGCGGGGCCGGGCGATCTGCGAAATCCGCGGCCACGAGCTGTGGGGTCGCCCCGCCTTCTTCACCTACCTGACGGTGCACATGTACTACCTCACCGGGGTCGGCGGAGGGCACCGCCTGAAGGTCCTGATCGACTGGATCAACACGCGCTTCGGCGATCCACAGGACCAGGTCATCGACGGGGAGCTGGACAGCGTCGGGGCTCCGCCCGGCGCCCGGACCTGATGGCGAGCACGCGCGCCGCGCGCGTGGTCGACCCGAGGCTCCTGCACCACGCCAGGGCGACGCGGACGTTCATCCGCGCCGCGATCGCCCTCGGCACGCTCGGGGCGCTGCTGATCGTCGTGCAGGCGTGGCTGCTGGTGGACGTCGTCTGCGAAGCCTTCGTTCACCATCACGGTCTCTCGGCGGTGCAGGGTCCGCTCGCCGCGCTGCTCGCCGTGGTGCTCGTGAGGGCCCTGCTCGCGTGGGCGTCGGAGGTGGTGGCGGCGCACAGCTCGACGCGCGCCAAGTCCCAGCTGCGCGTGAGCCTGCTGACCCGCGCCGGCGCGCTGATCCCCTACGGCGCCGTCGGGGAGGGCACGGGCGAACTGGCGGTGCTGGCCACGCGCGGGCTGGATGCTCTCGACGACTACTTCGGCCTGTACCTGCCGCAGCTCGTACTGGCCCTGATCGTGCCCGTGGTGGTCGTGGCCGTGGTGTTCGCCGACGACTGGATCTCGGGTCTGATCATCCTCGGCACGATCCCCCTGATACCTCTGTTCATGGTGCTCATCGGCCACGTCACCCGGGAGCGCACCGAGCACGAGCTCGCCTCCCTGCAGCGACTCGCCGGGCACTTCCTGGACGTGGTCGCGGGCCTGCCGACGCTGAAGCTGTTCGGGCGCTCGAAGGCACAGATCGCGGCCATCGGCAGCGTCACCGAACGCTATCGCCGCTCCGCCGTGGCGACGCTCAGGGTCACGTTCCTGTCCTCGCTGGTGCTCGAGCTGGTGGCCACACTCTCGGTCGCGATCGTGGCGGTCGCCATCGGCCTGCGGCTGATGGACGGCGGCATCGGCCTGCGGGCGGGGCTGTTCGCGCTGGTGCTGGCACCCGAGGCCTATCTGCCCCTGCGGCGCCTGGGCGCCAACTACCACGCCAGCGCCGGGGGCACGGCGGCCGCCGAGCGGGCGTTCGCGGTCATCGAAGCGCCAGCGCCCGTGGCCGCGCCCGCGCCGTCCCGGGCGGTTCCCGCCCCCGGTGTGCCGATCGCGCTCGAACGGGTGAGCGCCTCCTATCCCGGCCGGCCCGTTCCCGCCGTGTGCGATCTGAGCCTCACGATCCGTCCGGGGGAGGTGCTGGCCCTGGCCGGCCCGAGCGGCTGCGGCAAGTCGACGGTGATCTCGGTCCTGCTCGGCCTGCTTGCGCCGAGCCGCGGAAGCGTGCGCGTCGGGGGCGTCCCGCTCGGGCAGCTCGAGCTGCAGGCGTGGCGGGAGCGGCTCGCGTGGATGCCACAGCAGCCGTTCCTGTTTCGCGCCACGATCCTCGAGAACGTCCGCGCGGGTCGGACGGGCGCCTCCGAGACGGATGTCATCGCGGCGCTGGAGGCGGCCGGGCTGCTGGAGGTGGTGCGCGCGCTCCCGCAAGGCCTGCATACCACGCTCGGCGAGCGGGGCGCCGGGCTCTCCGCGGGCGAGCGCCAGCGACTGGCTCTCGCGCGGGCGCTCGTGCGCAACGCCCCCCTGCTGCTGCTCGACGAGCCGACCGCCAACCTCGACGGAGCCACCGAGCGCGGTGTGATCGAGACCCTGCGGCGGCTGTCGCAGGGGCGCACGGTGCTGATCGCCGCACACCGCCCTGCGCTGCTGGCGCTGGCCGATCGCGTCGTCCACCTCGCCCCCCAGCCGGCGCTCCCGTCGCGATGAGGGAGATGCTCGCCGCCGCCCGGCCCGCCGCCCGGCGACTGGCGCTGGGCACCCTGCTGGGCGCCGGTGCGATGGCCTGCGCGATCGGCCTGACGGCGACCTCGGCGTGGCTGATCTCGCGTTCCTCTCAGCGTCCCGAGCAGTCCGCCGTGGCCGTCGCGATCGTGGCGGTCCAGGCCTTCGCACTCGGGCGCGGGCTGCTGCGCTACCTCGAACGCCTGGTCTCACACGACGCCGCCTTCGCGGTGCTGGCACGCCTGCGGGTGAGGGTGTACGAGCGCATCGAGCCGCTCGCCCCGGCCGGCCTGAGGGTCTTCGGCGGCGGTGAGCTGCTCGCCCGCCTGGTCGGCGACGTGGACTCGGTCCAGGACCTGCTGCTGCGGGTGCTGCCGCCGTTCGCGATCGCGCTCGTCGTGGGCCTGCTCGCGGTCGTGCTGCAGACGGCGATGCTCCCGGCGGCCGGCCTGGTGCTGCTCACCGCGCTCGCGCTCGGGATCGTGGCCGTGCCGTGGCTGGCCGGGCGCCTGGCGACGCGCACCGCCGCGCGCCAGGCGAGCGCCCGCGGGGAGCTCTCGGCCGCGGTCGTGGAGCTTCTCTCCGGCGCCCAGGAGCTGACCGTCCACGGCACCATCGGCGTGGCGCTCGAGCGGGCACGGGCGGCCGACGCGGAGCTCGGCCGGCTGGCGTCCGCGAGCGCCCGCACCGCCGGCGTCGGCCAGGGCCTTGCGAGCGCGCTGGCGGGTGCGGCGATGTGGGGATCGCTCGCGCTCGGCGTCGCCGCGGTCGCCGACGGCCGCACGAACGGGGTGCTGCTCGCGGGGCTCGCGCTGGTGCCACTGGCGGTCTTCGAGCTGATCAGCCCGCTGCCGGCGGCGACGCAGTCGCTGCAGGGAGTGCGCCGCTCGAGCGTACGGCTGGCGGAGGTGCTCGAAGCACAAGCACCCGTGAGCGAGCCCGCGCGCCCCCGCGTGCGCGCCTCCGGGCCCGCCGCCGTGCGGGTCAGGGGCCTGCGCTGCCGTCATCCTGGGCAGGACCGCTGGGCGCTCGCGGGTGTCGACCTCGACCTGGAGCCGGGGGCGCGGGTGGCGGTGATCGGGCCCAGCGGCGCGGGCAAGACGACGCTCGCATGGGCGCTGGTGCGGTTCCTGCCCTACCGCGGGTCGATCGCGCTGGACGGCGTCGAGATCGACGACCTGCCGGCCGACGAAGTCCGCCGCACGGTGGGTCTGGTGGCGCAGGACGCGCACGTGTTCGACACGACGATCGAGGAGAACCTGCGCCTCGCCCGCCGCGAGGCCACCGAAGCCGAGCTGCTCGAGGTGCTCGAGCGGGTGCGCCTGCAGGACTGGGTGCGCTCGCTGCCGGACGGGCTGGCCACCGAGGTGGGGGAGCAGGGACGGCGCATCTCCGGCGGGCAGCGCAGCCGCCTGGCGCTCGCACGCGGCCTACTGGCCCGCTTTGAGCTGTTGATCCTCGACGAGCCGGGCGAGCACCTCGACCTGCCCACCGCACGGGCGCTCACGAGCGAGCTGCTCGAGGCCGCCCGCGGGCGCACCGTGTTGCTCATCACCCACCGGCTCGAGAGCATGGAGGAGATGGACGAGGTCGTGCTGCTCGAAGGCGGCCGCGTCGCTGAACGCGGGACCCACACGGCGTTGATGGAGCGCGACCGCCGCTACGCGACGCTGTTTCGCGACCAGCGCCTCGCGGACGCCGGCGCCTGAGGAGCACGCCCCGGGCGCGGCCGGTGTGCCTCCTCGAGCGCCGGTTCCGTTAACGGTGCGCAGCGGGCCATGTGGGTTCCCCAAGCTTGTGGATAGGCTGTTGGCGCGTACCGGCATGCACGGTCAAGCGCCTACCCGAACGGGGTCCTCCTTGGACAGTGAGCAGCTACAGCAGTTTGCCGAGCAACCGGAGGTGCTGCTCGACCCGGGCGAGTACACGCTGCGGATCGAGGAAGTCCTGGTCGCAGCCGACCACTTGTCGCTCAGGCCGCTCTGCGTGGTCGTCGGTGGCGAGTCGGACGGGAAGAAGGTCTGCCCGGAGACCTACGATTTTCGCGAGGGCGGCGAGAACGCCGAGGCGATCCGCAACCTGTACGGATGGGGCGTCAACAAGCAGGAGCTGATGAGTACGGGCGGCGATGTCCCGTCGATCGGTGCCCTGCTGGAGGGTCGTCTCGGCCGGGTCTCGCTGCAACAGCGCGAGGTCACGACCGGCGAGTTGGTCAACACCCACGAGCCGGGTGCGATCGAACCCGTGGAGCTGTAGCGAAGCCTCAGCCGGCGTCGTCGCGTCGCGCATATTGCGCGTCCACGCGCGACATCCCCTTCGGCGGCAATATCGCTCCGACGATCCACAGCAGCGGGACGACGAAGCCCAGGACGAACAAGACCAGATGTTTGTTCTGGAACGTCCTGAGACCTAGGAAGACCAGCAGGAAGATGTAAAGGATCCCTAGTCCGGCGTATAGCAAGAGCAGCCCCCGTCCCGGTAGCAGTCGGGGCAGCTTAGACCCTTTGTACATCCCCGGCCTCCGCCCGCGCGGGGTGCCCTGACGGGGAGTCGACGAGGCGACGCCGCGCTGGGGGTGGGGGTATGCTGCGCGCCGATCGTGGGGACTCGTGGCCCTTCGCCAAACTCGACCTCCGCAGATGCACGGCCGGTCGGCCTGTGTCCCGCCGGGTGTCGCCGACCCGAGCGGCCGGGCCAGCCGATGGTGCGGCGGTTCAGCCGATGACCAACGAACTCGCGCGCTGGCAGTTTGCCACGACGAGTATCTACCATTTTCTGTTCGTGCCGGTGACGATCGGGCTCGCCTTCCTGGTCGCCATCCTGCAGACCGCGTACTACCGCAGCGATAAGCCCGAGTACCGGCGGCTGACCAAATTCTTCGGGACGCTGCTGGTGATCAACGTCGCCGTGGGCGTGGTCACGGGGCTCGTGCAGGAGTTCGAGTTCGGCATGAACTGGTCCTCCTATTCGCGCTTCGTCGGCGACGTCTTCGGCGCACCTCTGGCGATGGAGGGTCTCGCGGCGTTCTTCCTGGAGTCGACGTTCCTGGGGCTGTGGATCTTCGGCTGGGACCGGTTGCCCAAGCGGGTGCACCTCGCCTGCATCTGGCTGGTCTCGATCGGGACGATGCTCTCCGCGTTGTTCATCCTGGCGGCAAATTCCTGGATGCAGCACCCCGTGGGGTACGCGATGAACCACAGCGGGCAGCCGGAACTGAACAACGTGGGAGCCCTGTTCACCAACCCCACGTTCCTGTGGGGGTACATCCACGTGATCCTCGCTTCACTGGTTACCGGCGCCCTGGTGATGCTGGCCGTCTCGGCTTGGTATCTCCGCAAGCAGAGGGAGGTGGCGACCTTCCGTAACAGCGCGAGGATCTCCGTGGTGGTGCTACTTCCGGTGATAGCGCTGCAGATGTTCGTTGGCAACAAGCTCGGCGAGATCGAGACGAAGTATCAGCCGATGAAGATCGCAGCGGCTGAGGCGCAGTGGACGAACTGCCAGCCGTGTTCCTTCTCTGCGTTCCAGATCGGAGGCGGCAAGAACGACCACACGCCGTCGCAGATCATCGAAATTCCGCACCTGTTGTCGGTGCTAGCGACGGGCACCTTTAACGGCCCCGTCACGGGGCTGACACAGCTACAGAAGGAATACGAAAAGAAATACGGCCCGGGCGAATACGTTCCGAACGTGTTCGTCCAGTACTGGTCGATGCGTGTGATGGCCTATCTGGGGTCGCTGATCCTGCTGTTGGGCCTGTGGGGGGGCTGGCTGGTGCACAGGGGCACACTCGAGCGATCGAAGTGGTTCATGCGCATCTCGATGTGGGCGGTCGTGACGCCCTTTGTGATGAACACCGCGGGCTGGTTGCTCACCGAGAACGGTCGCCAGCCGTGGATCGTGCAGGGACTGATGAAGACGATCAACGCAAACTCGCCGTCGGTGAGCTCGGCTGACATATGGATAAGCCTGGTGGCGTTCGTGTTGATCTACATCGCGCTCGGCGCGGCAGATCTGATGCTGATGCTGCGCTATTCGCGTAAAGGACTTGAAGACGACGACCAGGATGCCGGCGCCGGCGCGGGCGCCACGATGCCGGCACTGACCTACTGACGGCCTGATGCTTCACCTACACACGCTCTGGTTCGTCGTCATCGCTGTCCTGTGGGTCGGGTTCTTCGTACTGGAGGGCTTTGACTTCGGCGTCGGAGCGCTGCACACAGTTGTCGGGCGCAGCGATGATGAGCGGCGGGTCGCGATCGGCACGATCGGCCCCTGGTGGGACGGCAACGAGGTATGGCTGATCGTTGCGGGCGCCGGGACGTTCGCCGCGTTTCCCAACTGGTACGCGACGATGTTTTCCGCTCTGTACCTGGCGTTGCTGCTCGTGCTGGCGGCGCTGATGGCGCGCGGCGTGTCTCTGGAGTACACCCGCAAAAGCGACGATCGGCGTTGGCGGCGGACGTGGACGTGGTGCACGATCCTCGGCAGCCTGCTGATCCCGCTGCTGCTGGGCGTCGGACTCGGCGACCTCCTGAACGGCCTGCCGATCAACTCACAGCACGAGTTCACAGGCAATTTCTTCGACCTGCTCACACCCTATGGGCTGTGGACCGGTCTTACACTCCTCGGGCTGTGCCTGCTGCACGGCGCGACGTTCCTGAAACTGCGCACCACCGATCAGCTGCGCGAGCGGGCAGGTGCGCTTGCGCAGCCGCTTGGCTGGGCCGCCGTCGCGTTGGTGGTTGGCTTCGTGATCTGGACCCGCACCGTCGTCGCGGGACCCGACGTGCCCGACCCGGTCGAGATCCTCGCGGTGATAGCGGTCCTTTTCGCCGCGCGCCTGGCGATCACAGATCACGACGGCTGGGCGTTCACGGCCTCTGCAATCGCCATCGCCGCCACGGTCGGCTCGATCTTCATCAACCTCTACCCGGACGTCATGATCTCGAGTACCAAGACTGCCTACAACCTCACCGTGAGCAACTCGGCCTCCGGGTCCTACGCGCTGAAGGTCATGACGATCACCACAGTGATCTTCCTGCCGCTCGTACTCCTCTACCAGGGCTGGTCATTCCACGTCTTCCGCGGCCGCCTCAAAGCGCCACCGGCGGGGCCGCCGAAGTCGCCGGGCGCCGCGCCGGTCGCGCCAACATCGCACTAGCGACATCTCGGCCGTGAGCCGCTGCGGATGCGCCGCGGCGCCGCCGGGCGTGTGCAGGTATCAGCCGACCGGCGGCGGGGGCGGGACCTGGGGCGGCGCACCGGGCGCCGGCCCGTCCCCGGGGGGAGGACCGCCGGGTTCCTCGCGCCGGCGCCGGCCCGCCGCGAAAGCTGCGACCACCGCGCCGACGACGCCGACCCCGATGAGCACCCAGGCCCAGGCCGGCACTTCCGCTTCTTCGGACTGGCCGCTCCCGCTGGACTTTGCGGCGGCGCCGGCCGCGGCACCTGCTGCGATCGCGCCGGAAGGCGTCGTCTGGGTGGTGGTGGTCACTGTCGGCGTCACGGTCGTCGTCGACGTGACCGTCGGTTGCTTGACCGTGGTCGCCGGCTGGGTCACCGTTTTCGCGGGCGTCGTCACGGTCTCCGTCACCGTCTGCGCGGGCTGCGTGTCGGTTTTGCTCGGGGTGGTGGTCTTGCCGGTGGACGCGGGCGGCGCAGCCGCGGTCGTGCTCGTTGACGCGGCGTAGGCACTGACACCCGCCGCGAGGGCGGCCCCGGCGATCAGCGCCAGGAGCGCCGTGAGGGCCTGGGTCAGACGTGAGGATCCCATGGTGCACCTCCGAGTCGCGTACGACGGCGAGAGGGGAATGACTTTACAGCGCAGTCGGACGCCTGGTCCGGACCACTGGCCAAGTAACGGAAGCGCGTTATCTGCGGACCGGTGGCATCAGCCCCCCGATGATCCAGAAGATCGGGATGGGGATGCCGATCAGGAACATGATCCAGTGCCCGTGTTTGATCGACCTGATGCCCAGGAACAGGAACACGAGCACATAAAGCAGCGCGAATCCCCCGATCCCGAACGCCGAGATGGCCAGGGGCGTTGCGAGATGTCCGATCACGTTGATACCTCCGTCGTAGTGCAGACGCCTGCCCGGTGAAGAGGACCAGTATGGCTGCAGCCGAGTTCCGGCAGCGTGGCGTCGGCTCCGGAATGGATAGCGTGGCCCCGGCTGCGACGCGCAAGCCTGCCACGAAGCCGTCAGACCGCGAACTTCTGTGTAATAGCCGCGTGGCGTGCGAACTGAGCCGGGGCGGCGTCCGCCGAGCGGGCGGCCAAGCGCCCCTTTCCGGCCGGAACGCGAGCCACGAGCCGAGGGGCCATGCCCGAGCCTGAAGTCTCGCCCGAGCAGGTCGAAGCGACGATCCAGAGCCGGGGCTTCGTCGTCCTGCTGTTCGTCGCGGCGATCGTCGGCGTAGTCGTATCGCTCGCCGCGTGGTGTTTCCTCGAGCTCGTCAATCAGATCCAGAGAGGGGTGTATGTCCACCTCCCGAGCGACGTCGGCTACCACGGCGGGCCACCGATCTGGTGGTCGCTGCCGGTGCTCGCATTCGCCGGCCTGGTAGTCGCGTTTGCGATCGAGCGCCTTCCCGGCGAGGGAGGGCACGTCCCCGCGCATGGCCTCTCGACAGCCGGCGGGCCGACGCTGCCGGTCGACCTACCCGGGGTCATCCTCGCCGCGCTCGCGGCTATCGGACTCGGAGTCGTGCTGGGTCCGGAGGCCCCCCTGATCGCGTTGGGGGGAGGCCTCGGGGCCCTGACCATCGGCCTTGCGCGACGGGACGCGCCGCCCCAGGTCGTGACCGTGCTCGCCGCGGCCGGCACCTTCGCCGCGGTGTCGTTCCTGTTCCAGTCGCCGCTGCTCGCGGCGGTGCTGCTGATCGAGGTGATCGGCCTCGGTGGCCCGAAGCTGACGCTCGTGCTGCTCCCCGGCCTGCTGGCCTCCGGCATCGGTTCGCTCGTCTCTCTCGGCATGGGCTCGTGGACCGGGCTGAGCACGAGCGCCTACGCGCTGGGTTCGGTGGAAGGGCTCGCCAAGTTCGCGCGGCCCGACATAGCGGACTTCGGCTGGACGATCGCGCTCGCGCTTGCCATCGGGTTGGTCTGCGTGCTGATGGTGCGCGCGGGCAGGCGCACGGAGGGCATCGTGGCCGCCAAACGCTTCGTGCTGCTGCCGGCGGCCGGGCTGATCGTCGCCGGACTCGCGATCGCATTCCAGCAGGCGACCGGCAAGCCCTTTCAGGAAGTGCTCTTCTCCGGCCAGAGCTCGATTCCGGCGCTCGTCACCAAAGCGGGCACGTGGTCGATCGGAGCGCTCGCACTGCTGATCGTCTTCAAGGGCATCGCCTACTCGGTCTCGCTCGGCAGCTTCCGGGGCGGCCCGACCTTCCCGGCGCTCTTCCTCGGAGCCGTGGCGGGGCTGATGGCCGGCCAACTGCCCGGGTTCTCGATCACCCCGGCGGTCGCCGTCGGCATGGCCGCCCCGGTGGCGGCCGTGCTGCGCCTGCCGCTGTCGGCGATCGTGATCGCCGCAGTGCTCACGGCGGGATCGGGCGCGGGCAGCGAGCCATTGGTCATCGTCGGGACAATCGTGGCCTACATGGTCAGCCGCGTACTCCTTCCACCCCCGGCCACTGCGACGGCGCCGCCGCCGCCGAGCGTGCCCGTGAGCGCGAGCTAGATGGGCTCGGCCGAAGTAGAGCTGTTCCTGACCGCGATCGCGGCGATGCTCTCGCCCACGACGCTCACCTTCTCGGTGCTCGCGCTCGTGGTGGGCGAGCGCCCGATCCGGACCGGCACCTGGTTCTACCTCGGCGCGCTCGGGGCGACGCTGCTCGTCGGCGTGGTGGCGGCCTTCGCGCTCGAAAACATCGCCGCCGCCCCGCCGGGCGCCACGCAGCCGAAGACCTGGGTGGCGATCCTCGACCTCGTGCTGGGCGCTCTCGCCCTCCTGTTCGCAGCACGACTCGCCGGGCGGCCGATGAGCCCCGAGAGCGAGCAGAAGATGGTCGACAAAGTCAGCGGCCTGGCCTCTTCGCCCGCGCTCGCCGTGCTCGGCGCCGGCGCGGCACTGGCCAACCCGGGCGGCTTCATCCCGATCGCGCTGAAGGACATCTCCCAGCTGAACCCCAATGCCGGCGAATACATCGTGCTGTGGGTGGGGTTCGCCCTGATCTCGCTGCTGCCGCTGTCGGTGGCCCTGCTGATGCTGCGAATCGCCCCCGACGGTACGCTGCGAATTCTCCAAGGCGTACGTGCATGGCTGACCCGCAACGCGTCGAAGATCGGCGCGGTGCTGATCGCGATCCTCGGGCTGGTCCTGCTCCGCGACGGCATCGCCGGTCTCACCGGTTGAGCAGCGGCGGCCGACCGACAAGCTGAACACACAACCGCAAAGCCGAAAGGGAACTCCATGACCAAGGCAGCCAAGCTCACCCGACTGGTTCTCGTCCTGGCCGCGGCACCGTGCGCGCTGCTGCTCGCCGGGTGTGGTGAATCCGAATCGGAAAAGTTCGAAAAGGCCAAAGCGGAAGTCTGCAAGTCGCGTTCGGCGATCGAAACGCAGGTCGACAGCCTGAAGTCGCTTCCGCTCAGCGTCGGCTCGATCACGGTCGCCAAGACGGGCCTCGAAACGATCGAGAAGGAACTCAAGAAGATCAAGGAAGAGGCGCCGAAGCTGAAGCCGGAAGCGAAGACGCAGGTTGAAAAGTCGACCTCCGAATTCACCAGCGAAGTGACCAAGATCGCCGAAACGCTCGGCACCAGCCTGACCCCGTCGAACGTCGTCAAACAGGTCGAAGCGGCGACCAAGAAGCTGCTCACCAGCTACGAAGCCACGCTCAAGACGCTGAGCTGCAGTTGACGCTCGGGCAGCTGACGCACGCCGCGACCCGTCGCTGGCTGCCGACGGGTCGCCTGGCCGCCACGCTGGGCGCGGCGCTGACGGCGTTCGCAATGCTCGTGGCCGGCTGGCCGGCGCCGGCCGCCGCGGCGCATGCCAAGGCCAAGAAGCCCGCATCGGGCCCGCTCGAGCTGACCTTCGGGGCGTCGCTGCTGCGCGCGCCCGCAGTCGAGGTGAGGATGGATCCCGCGGGCCTGTCGCTCGAGTACCCGGTGATGGCCACCGACCTGGGCAGCGCCGGTTGCCCGCCGCCGACGCTCGCGGCAGAGCTCGCGCGGCTGGGATCCCCGCCGCTGCAGCTGGGCGGGGTCAGCCAGGACCAGACGGCTCCGCCGGGCACGCTGACACCGCCCCCGAGCTCATGGCAGACCGCCACGCTCTACCAGCTCCCGGCGGGCTTCTGGGGTCAGCTGCACTGCCTGCTCACGAGCACCCATGAGCCACTGACCGTCGGCTTGAACATGCGCACCGGCAACCTCGCATGGGCCACCCAGATGGCCTCCGAAGCCCGCTCCGCGGCCGTCAACGGCCTGTCCTTCTCGCTCGGCAACGAGCCCGACCTCTACGAACTGCCCAACTACTCCGCCCTCGACAAGCCCCTCGCCGGCGAGGAAGCGGCCGACGCCGGCCTCTACGAGCAGCTCGCTCAGTACCTCAAGCCGGCCGTCGGGAGCGAACCGGTGGTGGGGCCCGAACTGGCGGTCGCCTCGCGCTGGCGCCAGCAGCTGCCGCTCGTGGCGAGGGCGCTCGGGCTCGGCACCGTCGGGGTGCACATGTATCCGCTGACCACCTGCCGGTCCGCGGCCGAAGCCACGATCAAAGGCCTGCTCTCGCGGCGCGCCGGCAGCGCTCCCGCGCGGCTGTCGTGGGTGGCGATCGCCGCCCATGCCCTCGGCCTGCCGGCGATCATCTCCGAGGCCAACTCCGCCTCCTGCGGCGGGCAGCCCGGCGTCTCGAACTCGCCCGCGTCGGCCGTGTGGGGGCTGCGCTTCGGGCTCTCGGCCCTGGAAGAGGGCTTCGACGAGGTTCGCTTCCACTTCAGCGGAAACTCCTATGACCCGTTCGTGCTCCACGGCGGTCAGGTCTCCGTGCGTCCGCTGGCAAACGCGCTGGTGGCGCTGAACACGTGGCTGCCCGTCGGCACCACCTTGCACCCGGTTGCATCCAGGACGCTGGCAGCCCGGGGACTGGTCGCCCACGCCGCCCTGCGGCCGGACGGCTCGGTGGTGCTGATCATCGACAACGAGAGCGCCCGCGCGGCGCGTGTGCTGCTGCGCGGACTGTCCGCCGGGCAGCTGACGCTGATCAGCTCGATCGCCGCCGGCCTGCCGACGCGTGACGTGTCCTCGCCGAGCGCCGACATCCCGCTCGCACTACCGCCGAACGCGGTCGTGGCCGTCTCCGGCCGGCTCTAGGACACCCGGCCCACTCCTAAAGGCGGGTCCCCGAACGGCCGAAGCTTGTGGAGGCCGGAAATGTCCGCCGCAAGGCCCCCCACCAATCGCCCCTGGCGTGGAGCGCGCGACGCTGCCCATGCCGGGATGCTCGTCGGCGTGGCGCTGCTGGCCGCAGCGGTCGGGGTGATAGGGCTGCTGACGGGCGCCTGGAACGCGGTCGAGAACGCGTCCGTGGACGCCCGCTTCTCGCTGCGCCCGGCTCATCAACCCCACAACCTCGTGGTGGTGGGGATCGACGAAAAGACACTCGACCAGCTCAACGCGCACTGGCCGTTTCCGCGCGCGATCGATGCGCGCGCGATCGAAGTCCTGCGCGCCGACCATGCCCGCACGATCGTCTACGACGTGCAGTTCGCCAAGTCGACGGCGGAACCGCGGGACCGGGCCCTGTATCGCGCCGTCGACCGCGCCGGCAACGTCGTGCTCGCCACCACCGAACTGGGATACCGCGGCCACGACGAAGTGTTCGGGGGCGGTGACATCCTCGCCCGCGCCAACGCGACCGTGGCCGCCGCCGACTTCAGCGCCAACTCCAGCGGCGTGATCCAGCAGTACCCATACGCGGTCGCGGGCCTGAACTCGGTGCCGGTGGCGACCGCCGAAGTCGCCACCGGGCGTCCACCCCCCGTCTCCAGCTTCCGCGGTGGGTCCGCCTGGATCGACTTCCCGGGACCGGTGGGAACCGTCCCCAGTGTGTCCTTCGTGGATCTCGTCCACGGGCGCGTGCCACCCGCCGAGCTGGCCGGGAAGATCGTCGTCGTGGGTGCCACCAGCGCGGCGCTGCAGGACATCCACTCGACTTCGGTGACCTCCAGCACGGGCATGCCGGGCCCGGAAGTGCAGGCCGCTGCGATCGCCACCGCGCTGGCCGGCAACCCGCTGCGCCAGACCCCGCTGTGGGTGGCCGTGATCATCACCGTGCTGGCCGGGTTGGCCACGCCCTTGAGCTGCCTCACGATCCGCCCGGCACGGGCGCTCGTTATGGGGGCCGGGTTGGCGGTCGGCTACACCGTGCTGGCCCAGATCGCCTTCCAGCAGGACTTGATCCTGCCGGTCAGCTACCCCTTGGTGGCCCTCGCGATCGGAACCCTCGGGGCGCTGCTGGTGAGCTACCTGGCGGAGAGCTGGGAGCGCGAGCTGTCCGACCGCTACGGCGCCGTGCTCGAGGACACGGTTCGTGAACGCACGGCCGAGCTGCTCGATACCCAGGTCGACGTGATCCGCCGCCTGGCCCAGGCGGCCGAGCTCAGGGACGACGACACCGGCGCCCACATCGACCGCGTGGGACGGATCTGCGAGCGCGTCGCCCGGCAGCTGGGGATGGCTCCGCGCGAGGCTGAGCGGCTGCGGATTGCCAGCACCCTGCACGACGTCGGCAAGATCGGTGTGGCCGACAGCGTGCTGCTCAAGCGCGGTGAACTCGACAGCGCCGAGTGGGACGCGATGATGGCCCACACGACGGCCGGCGCTGCCCTGCTTTCGGGTTCCCGCTCGCCGCTGCTGCAAATGGCCGAAGTGATCGCCCGGACCCATCACGAGCGCTGGGACGGGACCGGCTACCCCGACGGTCTGAAGGGCGATCAGATTCCGCTGGTAGGGCGGATCTGCGCGATCTGCGACGTCTTCGACGCGCTCGCCTCACGCCGCTCCTACAAGGACCCGTGGGCGTTCGATCGCGTCGTCAGGGAGATCGAACGCAAGCGCGGCAGCCACTTCGACCCCCGTGTCGTGGACGCCTTCCTGGCGGTGATCGACGAGTTCCGCGACGAAGCCTGGGACCGGGCCGGCGCCGGGGAGGACCTGGACGCGCCGGCCGAGTCCTCCGCCCCGGGCGTGCCGGCGGGCGTGGATGGCGGCTGGGGCGAGGGCGCTCGCGCGAGCGCCGGCGACGGGCTGGACGCGGACCTCGACGAGGCCGCGATCGCGGCTCGCGCGATCAGGACGCCGAGCGGCGAGCGGGGAGCGAGCGCGCGGCGGGTGTCCAGCTAGAACGGCTCGCCGTCGAGGTAGAGCTCGCCGGGCGGCCAGTCGGCGCCCTCCCACAGCGGCCTCCACATCGCCCTCAGCGGCATCTGCACACGTCCATCGGGCTGCTGCACCCACACCGCGTCGGGGATCTCCCGGAAGCCGAACTCGCGGTAGAGCTCCATCAGGTGCGGCTCACAGAACAGCATCGCGCGCTCGGCCGGGAACTCCCGCGCGAGCTCGAGCAGGTGACTCGCCAGCAGCCGCGCGAGACCCTGGCCGCGTGCGCTGGCACGGACCACGAGCCCGCCGAGCCCGACGACCGCAAAGGACTCCTCGGCAGCCGTGTTCAGCTCGGCCAGCACCGCCCCGCCGGCCGCCAGTAGCCGTCCATCGTCGTCGCGCAGGCCGATGTTGCGCGTCTTCTCGCGCCAGCAGAGATGTTCGCCGGTCCCGCCCCACGGTTCCTGCTCGCCTGCCAGCAACTCCTCCCAGTAGGGCTCGGCGTGCGGATCGAGCTCCACCAGCCTCATCGCCGGGCCATTCTCGCCCATTGCCGGGGGCGCAGCCGGGCATGCGGATTACCCATAGCCTCTGCGCCCATGTCGGGTCTCCAGAAGCTCCGCGAGCGGACCGGCGAGCTCGCCGACCTCGAATGCGTGCAGATGCTGCTCGGCTGGGACCAGCTGGTGATGATGCCCGCCGACGGGGCCGGCGCCCGCTCGCAGCAGATCGCGACGATCGCCCGCCTGAACCACGAACGCGCGCGTGACGAGCAGCTCGGCGAATGGCTGGCCGAGCTCGAGGGAGCCGAGCTCGAGGGCCTCGAGCGCGACATCGTGCGGCTCGCGCGGCGCGACTGGGAGCGCGCCAGGCGGGTTCCCGATGAGCTCGCCGCCGAGCTCGCCGGCGCAGCCGCCGACGGCCAGCAGAAGTGGCAGGCGGCGCGGGCTGCGGACGACTTCGAGATGTTCGCCCCGGCGCTGGCGCGCAACGTGTCACTCGCCCGTCAGTACGGGGCCTGCGTGGCCGAGGGGGGATCCACGCCGTATGAGGGACTGCTGGGGGACTACGACTTCGGGCTGCGGGCGGAGGAGCTGCGGCGGCTCTTCGGGGCGCTCGCCGAGGCCCTCCCCCCGCTGGTGCAGGAGGCCGAACGCTTCTCTCCGCTGCGCCCGCTCGAGGTGCCGGTGGACGCACAGCAGGGAGCGGTCGAGGGCACGCTCGCACGGCTCGGGGTGGATGGCTCGAGCTGGCGCGTGGACGTCTCCGCGCACCCCTTCACGGCCTGGATCGGAAGCGGGGACAC
This sequence comes from uncultured Solirubrobacteraceae bacterium, assembly GCA_963821425.1. Classification (GTDB taxonomy): domain Bacteria; phylum Actinomycetota; class Thermoleophilia; order Solirubrobacterales; family Solirubrobacteraceae; genus Palsa-744. Next base: position 199,198 of record CAWGDS010000003.1, on the reverse strand, counting down.
ACGCTTCACCACCCGCTACAGCGACGGCAACGTCGAGTCGCTGCTGAGCTCGCTGCACGAGTACGGCCACGCCCTCTACGAGCGCCAGATCGACCCCGCCCTGATCAGGACGAACCTCGGCCGCGGGACCTCGATGTCGATCCACGAGTCGCAGAGCAAGTTGTGGGAGAACCACGTCGCGCGCAGCGCCGCCTTCGCCGAGCTGCTGGCGGGTGAGCTGGCGGAGGCCGGCTTCGCGATCGCGCCCGCAGAGCTGCATGCGACGATGGTCGGCGTCCAGCGCTCGCTGATCCGCGTGTCCGCGGACGCCCTCACCTACCCGCTGCACATCATCCTGCGCTTCGACCTCGAGCTGGCCCTGATCGAAGGCGAGCTCGAGGTGTCCGAGCTTCCCGAGGCGTGGCGCGAGTCCGTGCGCCGGCTGCTTGATCTGGACGTCCCCTCCGACGCGCTCGGCTGCCTGCAGGACGTTCACTGGGGAGCCGGCAGCTTCGGCTACTTCCCCAGCTATGCCCTCGGCTGCCTGATCGCCGCCCAGCTCTGGGAGGCGCTCGAGGCCGAGCTCGGCCCACGGGAGGAGGGGCTCCGCAAAGGCGAGGTCGCGGAGATCCAGGCCTGGCTCGGCGAGCGCGTGCACCGCCACGGGCGCCGCCTGGACACGACCGAGCTGGTCGAACGGGCGACCGGCGCGCCGCTGTCGATCGACGCCTTCATCCGCTACGTGCAGCCGCTCGCTCAGCCGCGCTCCTGACCGGCGGGCGCCGGCCACGCGGGCCCCGAGCCGGTCGTGCACGAACGCTGTCACGCGGTCCGGGAGCTGGCCTAGCCTCGCCCGATCGTGACCGCCACCGCATCCGCCGAGCCGACCGCGAGGCTGCTCGAGCGCCTCAACGAGCGCCAGCGGGAGGCGGCCACCTACGGCGGTGACACGCTGCTGATCCTCGCCGGCGCCGGCACCGGCAAGACGACCACGCTCTGCGGACGGGCCGCGTGGCTGCTGTCGCAGGGCGTCGCTCCCGAGCGGCTACTGCTGGTCACGTTCACCCGCCGTGCGGCCCGCGAGCTGATCGGCCGCGCCCGTGGCCAGGCCGGCCCCGGAGCCCCCGCGACGGCCGCCGCCGCGATCGTCGGCGGGACCTTCCACTCGCTGGCCCACCGCTTCGTGCGCCTGCACGCGGGCGCGCTCGGCCTCGGTGCCGGCTTCAGCGTGCTCGACGCGGGCGACGCGGCCGACCTGCTCGACCTGCTGCGCGCCGAGCACGGCTGCGGCGCCGGCGCGCGGCGCTTCCCGCGGGCCAGCACGATGCTCGACATCTACTCGCGCGTGGTCAACTCCCAGCGGCCGCTGCGCGACACACTGGAGGAGTCCTTCCCGTGGTGTGAGCAGCACGCGGGCGCGCTGGCCGAGGTGTTCGGCGCCTACGCCGCCCGCAAGCGCGACCAGAGCCTGCTCGACCTCGACGACCTGCTGCTCGGCTGGCGGGCGCTGATGGGCGAGGAGCGCACGGGCAGGGCGATCGCTGGCTGCTTCGAGCACGTGCTCGTGGACGAGTACCAGGACGTCAACGCGCTGCAGGTTGACATCGTGGCGGGGCTGGAGCGCTGGGGCGGGGGCCTCACGGTCGTCGGTGACGACTTCCAGGCGATCTACGGCTTTCGCGCGGCCAGCGCCCGTCACATCCTCGAGTTTCCGCAGCTGTTCGCTGATGCGCACACGGTGCTGCTGGAGCGCAACTACCGCTCCACCCAGGAGATCCTCGAGGTCGCCAACGGCGTTTCCGCGCAGGACCGCAACGCGGTCCCGCGGCGGCTGTGGAGCGACCGCCACGGTGGCCTGCGCCCCGAGCTGGTGTTCCCTCACGACGAGGGTGAGCAGGCGCGCCAGGTGTGCGAGCGGGTGCTGGCCGCGCGCGAGGAGGCGATCGAGCTGAGCGCCCAGGCGGTCCTGTTCCGCACCGGCCACGACTCCGCCCTGCTGGAGCTCGAGCTGACCCGCCGCGACATCCCGTTCGTCAAGTATGGCGGGCTGCGCTACCTCGACGCCGCCCATGTCAAGGACCTGCTCGCCCTGCTGCGCCTGGTGGACAACCCGGCCGACGAGCTCGCCTGGTTCCGCGTGCTGCAGCTGCTCGACGGGGTCGGCCCGGCGCGCGCCAGGAAGATCCTGCAGGCCCTGCGCCCCCCCGGGGCCGGGACCGGGGCGCTCGCCGGGGGCCACGCCGGCCGCGAACGGGGGGCCGGGGGCGAACGCTGGCGTGCGGGCTGTGAGCAGGTGCCCGAGGGCTCGCGCGAAACGGCGGCGTCCCTGTTCGAGGCCCTGTGCGAGGCACGCTCGCTTCCGGGCCAGGGCGCCGGCCCCTGCGTGGAGCGGCTGTGCGAGGCGATCGTGCCCCTGATCCGTCTGCGCTACCACGACGGCGAGATCCGCGTCGGGGATCTCGAGCAGCTGGCCGCGGCGGCGCGAGGGGCGGGCGAGCTGCGCCGCTTCGTGGCCGAGCTGGTGATCGATCCGCCCACCTCCAGCGCGGCCCTGGCCGGCCGTCCCCACCTCGACGAGGACTACCTGGTGCTGAGCACGGTCCACTCGGCCAAGGGCCTGGAGTGGGAGGCGGTCCACGTGATCAGCGCCTACGACGGCAACTTCCCGGCCGACATGAACACCTCCTCGCAGGAGGGGGTGGCCGAAGAGCGCCGCCTGTTCTACGTAGCCCTCACGCGCGCGCGCCGGCGCCTGCACGTGTACGTACCGGCGATCTACCACCACCGCCCCCACGGCAGCGACGACGCCCACGGCCTCGGCCAGGCCTCGCGCTACCTGAGCCCGGAGGTGCAGGGCCTCTTCAGCGTCACGCGCCCGCAGGCGTATCCAGTGGGTGGGGCCGGGGCTGCTGGGGCGGAGGTCACCGGTGTCCGGGGTGGGGCCGGCGGCGGCTCGCCTGCGCCGCCCGCGCTCGGCGAGCAGATGTCGGTCCAGGCCCTGTTCGAGCTGTAGAGGTGTGGTCGTGTCGAACTAATAAGGTGGGGCGGTGCCGTACACGCCGCCCCAGGAGGTGCTCGAGCGATACGCCCGGGTGCTCGTGGACTTCGCCCTCGGCGGCGGCAACGGGATCGAGCCGGGCCAGGTCGTGCGGATCGCGGCTCCCGAATGCGCGCGGGCACTGTATGTCGAGCTGAACCGCGCCGTGTGGCGCTCCGGCGGCCACGTGCTGGGCGCCTACACGCCCGACGAGGACGCCGGCGCAAACCTTCAACGAGACTTCTTCGAGATCGCCGGCGCCGAGCAGCTGGAGCACTTCCCGGCCCGCTACATGCGCGGGCTGGTGGACGAAATGGACCACCAGGTGTCGGTGATCGCGACCACCGATCCGCGCGCCCTCGACTCGGTCGACCCGGCCCGGATCATGCGTCGCGGGGAGACGCTGCGCCCGCTGCTGGACTGGCGTGGCGAGAAGGAGAACGCGGGCCGCTTCACCTGGACGCTGGGCCTCTACGGGACCGAGGCGATGGCGGCCGAGGCGGGGCTCGGGCTGGAGGAGTACTGGCAGCAGATCATCGACGCCTGCTTCCTGGACAGCGAGGACCCGCTGGCGCGCTGGCGGGAGGTCGGAGAGCGCCTGGACAACACCCGCGAGCGGCTCAACGCGCTGGAGATCGAGCGCGTGCACGTGGCCGGCGAGGACGTCGACCTGCGGGTCCAGGTCGGTGAGGCCCGCCGCTGGCTGGGAGGCAGGGGGCGCAACATCCCCAGCTTCGAGATCTTCACCAGCCCGGACTGGCGGGGGACGGAGGGCTGGATCCACTGCGACCAGCCCCTGTACCGCTACGGCAACCTCGTCCGGGGCATCCGCCTGAAGTTCGAGGACGGGCGCGTCACGGAGGCCAGCGCGGACGAGAACGAGCGCGTCCTGAAGGAGATGATCGCCACCGAGGGAGCGGACCGGATCGGCGAGTTCTCGCTCACCGACAAGCGCTTCTCACGGATCACGCGCTTCATGGCCCAGACGCTCTACGACGAGAACGTCGGGGGCGAGTTCGGGAACACCCACATCGCGCTCGGGCGCGCCTACCAGGACGCCTACGACGGCGACCCGGGGACGCTCGGCTCCGAGGACTGGGAGCGGCTCGGGTTCAACAACTCGAGCGTCCACACCGACGTCGTCTCGACCACGAGGCGCACGGTCACCGCCACGCTCTCCGACGGCTCCGAGCGCGTCATCTACCGCGACGGCGAGTTCGTTCTCGACTAGCCGGGAAGCGGGGGCGCCGGCGAGGGCGTCCGCCGCCGGCTAGGCCGGAATCCGGGGCGCGAGCGTCCCGCTGTCCGTGCACAGCCGCTCGAGCATCGCGGCCATGCGCTCGCGCAGCTCCTCGTGGCGGCGTTCGCGCGGGCGCCCGCCGCGGACCTCGAGGAGGTTGCGCATCTCCAGCGGGTCCTCGTGCAGGTCATACAGCTCGAATTCGGGCTGTGCCCGGCCGTCCGGGTCCAGGTAGGCGGCGTACTTGAAGCGCTCGTCGCGCACGCAGCGGACACGGTTGGGCTGCCCCGAGGCATTCTGCAGCGCGGTCCCGGCCTGGTGGTCGTCGTAGGTGAACAGGACCGCGTCGCGGACCGCCTCGGCACGACCGTGGATCAGCGGCGCGAGGTCCTCGCCGTCGAGGGCCTGGGGCCGGTTGCCGGGACCGGCGAAGCCGAGGAAGGTGGGCAGGATGTCGAGCAGCGAGACCAGCGCGTCGCTCTCGCGCGGCTGTGGGAACAGGAGCGGGTTGGAGATCAGCAACGGAACCCGGATCGTCTCCTCGTAGGCGTTGAAGATCTTCTGGCGCAGGCCGCCGTGGGAGAGGCCCATCTCGCCGTGGTCGGAGGTGCGGATCACGACCGTGCGCGAGCGCAGGGAGGTCTCGTCGTCGGCCGGCCCGAGCGCTCTCAGCAGCCGCCCCACGTGGCGGTCGACGACCCGGTGCAGGTAGGCGTAGAAGTCCGCGTAATCCTGCTTGGCCTGCAGGTCCGGCAGGGGACCGAGATAGTTGTCCATGCCCAGCCGCGAGAGCGCCTGCACGGCGGGCTTCTCGCGCAGGTCCTCGTCCATCGTCGGCGGCAGGGGCACGCCGAGGCCGCGGAACTCCTGCACCGCGTAGCCGCCGGGCACGTAGGAGTCCGGGAAGCCGAGCACGTCGTGGGGATTGACGAGCGAGAAGATCAGGCAGAAGGGCTCCGGCAGGCTTCGCTGGGAGAGCCAGGACTCCATCTGGCGGGTGTAGTCCTCGTCCCAGCCCTCGTGGCTAGTGCCGGCGCTACCACCGCCGTAGTTGTGGGCCTTGGTGTCGCCTCCCGAGTCGGGCGGCTCCCATTCGGCGAAGCCGTAGTCGCGCTCGATCCGCCCCGGGTCCGCCGCTCCCCAGTGCTCGCCCTCCACCGGCTTGCTCAGGTGCCACTTGCCCTTCATCGCGACGTGGTAGCCGCGGCTGCGCAGCAGCGTGGCGAGCGTGTCGATCCCCGGCGGCAGTTCGGACTCGTGCCCGCTCCTGGGCCCGAGCCGAAGCGCAGTCTGCACAACGCTCCGCGCCAGCCGTGCACGCGGTATCTCCCCGCTCGCGCCCTGCCGCAGCGCCGTCCGCAACGCGGCCGGGGCGTTGCGGCGGTCGGGCCACAGGTCGCCCTCGGTGAGGGTCAGGGTGACGCCGTGGCGGGAGGGACGTTTGCCGGTCATCAGGCAGGCACGGCTGGGGGAGCACATCGCCGAGGCCGTGAAGGCGCGGGTGAACGACAGCGCGTGGCGGCGCAGCTGTGCCTCGTTGGGGCACAGCTCGGCCAGCCAGCGAGGATCCTCAGGCCAGTGCTGGGTGGCGCGCTGCTGGTCGGTGATCAGCAGGACCAGGTTGGGGCGCTCGGGCAGCCAGGCGGCCCGGTGCTCGGGCGGGGTATGTGCCTGGCCCTCCATGCGGCGGGCACGATATCGGTGCGCGATCGTGGCGGCGCTGCGCGATTATCCTCGGCGTGGTGAAGAGCGGGGTCGCCGAGCGGAGCGCGAGCAGGTCGTCAGGGCGGCCCTCCTCAGAACGGCCCCGGGTCGGGGCCCGGAGCCCACGCGCCGCCGCCGCGCTCGTGCTGGCGTGCACGCTGCTGGCGCTCGGGGTGGGCGCCGCCTCGGCGGCGGCCCAGCCGGTTGAGCTCGCGGCGCCGTATGAGTACATGGGCTGGGGCGACCCGCAGCCCCCCGGCGAAGTACTGAGCGACAGCGGACTGCACTCGCTCACGCTCGCGTTCATCCTCAGCAAGGGGCGCTGCAACCCGATGTGGGACGGGCACCGTCCGCTGCTCGGCGGTGTGGACCAGGTGGCGATCGAACAGATCCGTGCCGCCGGTGGCGAAGTCGACGTGTCCTTCGGCGGCTGGAGCGGCAAGAAGCTCGGCAACGCCTGCCCCAGCGCGGCGGCGCTGGCGGGTGCCTACGAGAAGGTGATCGACGCCTACTCGCTGAAGGCCATCGACATCGACATCGAGCACAACGAGCTCCGCAGCGCGAAGGTCCGCCAGCGGGTGACCGCGGCGCTGGAGCTGGTGCGCGGCGCCGACCCGAACCTGGAGATCTCGATCACCTTCCCCAGCTCGCAGTCGGGGCCCGAAGCCAGCGGCCGCAGCCTGATCGCGGACGCCGTCGCGGTCGGGCTGCACCCGGACAGCTGGACGATCATGCCGTTTGACTTCGGCCCGCCCGTGGGCACGATGGCGTCCGCCTCGATCCAGGCTCTGGAAGCACTCGCCGGTGAGCTGGCCTCGGCCTACGGCATCTCCGAAGCCGCCGCCTACGAACACGCGGGGATCTCGACCATGAACGGCGACACCGACGAACGCTCGGAGACACTCGGCGAACAGGAATTCGCGCAGATCCTTGCCTTCGCCGGCGAGGAGCACCTCGCGCGGGTGAGCTTCTGGTCGGTCAACCGCGACAGGCCGTGCGGCGGGGACTCCCCCGAAGAAGAATGCTCGGGCATCCAGCAGGCGCCGCTGGCCTTCAGCGCCCTGCTCGCCGGCTACGGCGGCTAGTCCCCGCTCACCGGCGGCTGGTCGGGCCAGCGGCCGTGCCGGTCGAAGTACTCGCGAGCTGCGTCCTCGGCTTCGCGGTCGCGGTCGCCCGTCACGCCGGCGCGGAACAGCCAGTTCAAGAAGAAGATCGCGAGGCCGGCGCTGACGATCGCCGCTCCGCCCTCGAGGTCCGTTTCGCTGCCCAGCGCCATCACCACCAGGCCGCCGATCGTGACCAGCGCGGGCAGCACGTAGCGCAGAGCGACCAGCGACCATGGCCGCGGCTCCGGGGCGCTCTGCCGGCCCTCACCCTCGGAGCTCATGAAGACCTCACGCAGTCAGCTTAGGGCGCGCCCCCGGCTCGGCCCGGGCAGGCCGAGCATGTACGGTTTCGGGCGTGAGCGAGGTCACCATCGACCGGATCGCGCTGGCGGACGATCCCGCCGCCTGGGAGGCGCTCGGCTTCACGCTCGACGGCTCGCGTTGTCAGGTGGGGAGCGTGATCCTCGACCTGCGTGGATCCGGAGAGGGGCGGGGGATGCTCGAGTGGTCGCTGCGCGGGGTCCCGAGCGGCGAGCTCGACGGGCTCGCGACGACCGTGTCCGAGCGACCTGCCGCCGGCGCCGCGCCCGAGCATGCGAACGGTGCGATCGCGGTGGACCATGTGGTCGCGATGTCGCCCTCGCTGGACCGCACCGTGGCGGCACTGCAGGCGGCGGGCCTCGACCTGCGCCGCATCCGCGAGGAGCCGACGCCCGCAGGGGCTCCGCGGCAGGCGTTCTTCCGTCTCGGCGACGCGATCCTCGAGGTCGTCCAGGAACCGGACGAGGTGCTCGAGCGCCACGGCGGGCCCGACCGCCCGGCGCGTCTGTGGGGACTTGCGCTCCTGTTCGCCGACCTGCCGCGGGCGGTGGAGATGCTGGGCGAGGACGTGAGCCCCGTGCGGGCGGCCGTCCAGCCCGGGCGCCGGATAGCGACGCTGCGCCGCTCCGCGGGCCTGTCGGTGCCGCTGGCGCTGATGAGCACCCACGATCACGCCGAGGCGCCGGCTTGAGCTGGGAGGTCTGGAACAGGGTCGACGAGTTCGTGGGGGAGACGCTGCTGGACAGCGACCCCGTGCTCGAAGCGGCCCTGAAGGCGAGCGCCGACGCGGGCCTGCCGCCGATCGCCGTGTCCCCGGCCCAGGGCAGGTTCCTGCAACTGCTGGCCCGCATCCACGGCGCCCGCTCGATCCTCGAGCTCGGCACGCTCGGCGGTTACAGCACGATCCTGCTGGCCCGGGCGCTGCCGCCCGGCGGGCGACTGGTGACGCTCGAGCTCAAAGGCGACTACGCCGAGGTGGCCCGCGCCAACATCGAGCGGGCGGGACTGAGCGAGCGCGTCGACCTGCGCGTGGGGCCGGCACAGGAGAGCCTGGAGGAGCTGATCGCGCAGGGCGCCGGGCCGTTCGACCTGGTGTTCATCGACGCGGACAAGAGCAGCACCCCCGGTTATTTCGAGCTGTCGCTGAAGCTGGTGCGCCCCGGAGCGATCATCCTCGTGGACAACGTCGTGCGCGATGGAGCGCTCGTGGATCCGGACACCGAGGACGAGGGCGCGCTGGGGATGCGACGCTTCCACGAGCTCGCCGGCCGCCAGCCCGGGATCGAGGCCACCACGATCCAGACCGTGGGCTTGAAGGGCTACGACGGCTTCACGCTGGTGCTCGTGGACGGCGCCTGAGCGGGCGAGACGGTAGGGTCGAAGCTGGAGATGGGTGGCACGCTGAAGCTCGGGCTGAACACCGGCTACTGGGCCGGGGGGCCACCGCCCGGCGCGGCCGAGGCGGTGCTCGAGGCCGAAAAGCTGGGGTTCGACTCGATCTGGACCGCGGAGGCCTACGGCTCGGACTGCCTGACGCCGCTGGCCTGGTGGGGCTCCTCGACCCAGAAGCTCAAGCTCGGCACCGCGATCGTGCAGCTCTCGGCGCGTCAGCCGGCCGCCACCGCGATGGCGGCGATGACGCTCGACCACCTCAGTGGCGGGCGCTTCATCCTCGGCCTGGGCGTGTCCGGGCCGCAGGTCGTGGAGGGCTGGTACGGGATGCCGTTCGCCAAGCCACTCGCGCGCACGCGCGAGTACATCGCGATCCTGCGCGACATCTGGGCGCGCAAGGGCCCGCTGGAGGCGCCCGGGCCGCACTACCCACTACCGCTGCCGGAGGGCACCGGACTGGGCAAGCCGCTGAAGTCCTCGATCCACCCGCTGCGCGAGGACATCCCCATCTACCTCGGGGCCGAGGGGCCGAAGAACATCGCGATGGCGGCCGAGCTGTGCGACGGCTGGCTGGCGCTGTTCTTCTCGCCCGGCCACCAGGACCTCTACACCGGCTCTCTGCAGGAGGGCTTCGCCCGCGATGGCGCCCGCAGCAACGCCGAGGAGTTCGAGGTCGCCGCCACGGTCCCGTTCATCCTCACCGACGACGTGGACGCCGCGGCCGACTCGCTGCGCCACTTCTACGCGCTCTATTTCGGCGGAATGGGCGCGAAAGGGACCAACTTCCACGCCAACGTGCCGATCGCGATGGGCTACGGCAAGGAGGTCGAGGAGATCGCCGAGCTCTATCTCGGGGGCCACAAGGACGAGGCCGCGGCCAAGGTCCCGAAAAAGCTGATCGAAGAGATGGCACTGATCGGGCCGCGCGAGAAGATCCGTGACGAGCTCGAGCGCTGGCGGGAGTCGATCGTCACCACGCTGCTGATCTCCGGCGACGGGAACACGCTGCGGGCGGCGGCCGAGCTCGTCCTCGGCTAGGGGGAACCGACGCCCAGGGCTATCTCCTCGTGGGCGTCTGACGAGGGGACGCGCAAGCGCCTGACGCTGGCCGCGACCATCATCGGCTCGAGCATCGTGCTGCTCGACGGGACGGTCGTGAACGTGGCTCTGGCGCCGATCCAGCGCTCGCTCGGCGGCGGCCTGGCGGCGCAGCAGTGGATCGTCAACGGCTACCTGTTGACGCTCGGCTCGCTGATCCTGCTCGGCGGGTCCCTCGGCGACATCTACGGGGAGCGGCGCGTGTTCGCGATCGGGGTGGCCGGCTTCGGGGTGACCTCGGTGGCCTGCGCGCTGGCACCCAGCATCGGGGTGCTGGTGGCCACGCGGGCGTTGCAGGGCTGCGCGGGGGCGCTGCTGGTGCCGAGTTCCCTGGCGGTGATCGTCAACACGTTCTCCGAGGACGAGCGGGGGGCGGCGATCGGCAGCTGGACGGCGTGGGGCGCGATCGCCGGGATCCTCGGGCCGCTGGTCGGGGGCGAGCTGCTGGCGCTCTCGGACTGGAGGGCGGTGTTCCTCGTCAACGTGCCGCTCGTGCTGGTCTGTCTAGGCTTGATCGTGATCGCCATCCCTCCGGCCGCGGGAAAGGTGCAAGGGCGGCGGGTCGACTTCCTCGGTGCCGCTCTCGCGGCCTCGGGCCTGGCGTGCACCGTGTTCGCGCTGATCGAGCAGCCGCGGCTCGGGTTCGGTGATCCCGCTGTCTCGGGAACGCTGATCGGCGGCCTGCTGCTGCTGGTCGCGTTCGTCGTACGCGAGGCGACGGCGGATGAACCGATGCTCCCGCTGCGGCTCTTCAGGCGCCGGAACTTCTCGGCCGGCAACGTCGAGACATTCGCTCTCTATGCGGGGCTGGGGATCCTGTTCCTGTTCCTGATCCTTTTCCTGCAGCAGATCGGGGGATACACGCCGCTGCAGAGCGGCTTCGCGACGCTGCCGATGACGCTCGTGATGTTCCTGCTCTCGCGCCGCTTCGGAATGCTCGCCGACCGCTACGGGCCGCGCCTGTTCATGGGTCTCGGGCCGCTCGTGGCGGCCGTCGGCCTGCTCCTGTTCCAGCGCCTCGGGCACGGCTTCGACTTCGTGTCCGACGTGCTCCCTGCCGAGCTCGTGTTCGCGCTCGGCCTGTCGCTGACCGTGGCACCGCTGACCGCGGCGGTGCTCGCCGGCTCCGAGGGGGAGGCGGGGATCGCCTCGGCGGTCAACAACGCCGTGGCTCGCGTCGCCGGCCTGCTCGGGACTGCTGCCGTCGGAGCGGTGGTGGCCGCGGTCTTCAGCTCAGCGCTGGACGAACACCTGCGCGGGGTCAGCCTCGGCCCCGCCGGCCGGGCGGTGCTGGCTGAAGCCAAGCGGCTGCCGCTGGGGTTGCCTCACACCGCGGCGTTGCCGCACACCACTGCCGAGGCGTTACGGGCCGGGGCAGAAGCGGCCTCGGTGCACGCCTTCCACGTCGGCCTCGCCGTGGCGGCCGTGCTGGTCGCCGCCGGGGGCGTGGTCGGGCTCGCCTTCATCCGCAACCCCGCGCGCGACGTGCTGGCCGAGGAATGCGCTGGCGGCCAGCTGGTTGGCGTGAGCAGCCCGGAGTCAGGCCGGCACGAGCTGGCGGGCGCCCACTCAGGCTCGCGGGCGTAGCTGGCGTGACCGACGTCCCCGCCAGTGAACACTGCGAGACGCCGTGAACGCCTCAAACGAGCATGGTCTTGAAACGACTCGACCCGCCACAGAGGCGGGTCGGGAGGTTGGGGAGCTACCCCAAGAACGGCTGATAACCAGGCCGAAATATACCAGCGCGTCCGCGACCGGTTGACGACCCGACGGCGGAGTTGCAGAGACGGTGGCTACCCGTCGGCGCGTGATGATTGGCGCCTGCACTCCGATCCTGGCGCGGATTCGGCCCCGCCTCGGCGGCGGGGTTTCACCGATCGCTCCGCCCAGTCCTCCTAGCTCGCTTCGCGGGCGTAGTCGCGCATCGCTTCGATGATCGGGGTCAGCCTTCGGCCGCGGTCGGTGAGGCGGTACTCCACGGTCGGGGGGCTCGAGGGGATCACGGTGCGGGCCACCAGGCCGGCCCGCTCGAGGTCCCGCAGGCGCTCCGAGAGCATCCTCGGGGAGATGCCCGAAACTGCGTCGGCGAACTCGTTGAAGCGCAGCGCCCCGGTCAGGGCCGCGTAGATGATCGAGAGCTGCCAGCGCCGCTCGAGGAGGTCCGCGGTCTCACGGACCTCCTCGGGGACGGGCTGACATCTACGAGAGACGCGCGACATCTAGTGCGGGCTCCAGTGCACGGTCGAGGACCTCCTGGACGGTCATTACCGGATGGAAGGTCATCTGCTCGCGTACCTCCTCGGGGATCTCGTCGAGATCGCCGCGGTTGCGCTCGGGCAGGATCACGTCGGTCAAGCCGGCCGCGTGGGCCGCCAGAGCCTTCTGCTTGAGCCCTCCGATCGGGAGCACTCGGCCCTGGAGGGTGACCTCGCCGGTCATCCCGACCGTGTGCTTGACCGGCCTGTCGCTCAGCAGGGAGGCCAGGGCGGTGACCATCGTCACACCCGCACTGGGTCCGTCCTTGGGGATCGCACCAGCGGGAACGTGGACGTGGAACTCCTTGTTCTCGAAGGCGCTCTCGTCGATTCCGAGCTCCTCGGCGTGGCCGCGGACGTAGGAGAGGGCGATCCTCGCCGACTCCTTCATCACGTCGCCCAGCTGGCCGGTCAGCACCAGCCCGTTGCCGGAGCCGTTCTTCATCTGGGTCGCCTCGACGAACAGGACGTCTCCGCCCGAGCCGGTCACGGCCAGGCCGGTCGCCACTCCGGGGGTCGCGGTTCGGGCCGCTGACTCCTGGAAGAACTTCTGGCGTCCGAGCGCGTCGCGCACGGCCTCCAGGTCGATCTCGACCGGGAACTTGGGCTTGTCGGACTCCTCCTCGGAGTTCTCGTCCTCGGAGGTCTGGCTCGAGGCGATCTTGGTCGCCGTCTTGCGCAGCAGGGTGCCCAGGTTGCGCTCGAGGTTCCTGACCCCGGCCTCGCGGGTGTACTCGTTGATGATCAGCCGCAGGATGTCGTCGGAGATCTCCACCTCGTCCTTGCGCAGGCCGTTGCGGTCACGCTGGCGATCCCACAGGTAGCCCTTCGCGATCGCGAGCTTCTCCTCGGAGGTGTAGCCGTCGAAGTGGATCACCTCCATGCGGTCGATCAGCGGTCCGGGGATCGTGTCGGCCACGTTGGCGGTCGCCAGGAACATCACCTGGCTGAGGTCCAACTCGACGTCGAGGTAGTGGTCACGGAAGGAGTGGTTCTGGGCAGGGTCCAGCACCTCCAGCAGAGCTGCGGAGGGGTCACCGCGCCAGTCCGCACCGACCTTGTCGACCTCGTCGAGCAGGATCACCGGGTTCATCGTCCCGGCGTCCCTGAGCGCCCGCACGAGCCGTCCGGGGAGCGCTCCTATGTAGGTCCGCCGGTGGCCACGGATCTCGGCCTCGTCGCGGACACCGCCGAGCGACATGCGCACGAACTCGCGCCCGGTCGCCCTCGCGATCGACTCGCCGATCGAGGTCTTGCCGGTGCCCGGGGGCCCGATCAGGGTCAGGATCGCCCCGGACTTGGGGTCGGCCTCGATGCCGCGGTCCTGGCGCAGCTTGCGCACGGCCAGGTACTCGGTGATGCGGTCCTTCACTTCCTCCAGGCCGGCGTGGTCGGCGTCGAGCACGGCACGCGCGGCCACGGGGTCGAGGACCTCATCTGAGGTCTTGCCCCACGGCACCGCGATCAGCCAGTCGAGGTACGTCCGGATCATGCTGGACTCACCCGTCTGCTCACCCATCCGCTCGAGCCGGCCGAGCTCCTTCAGGGCCTGCTCCTTGACGGCGTCGGGCATCAGGGCCTCTTCGATCTTCGCCCTGTACTCGTCGGCGACAGATGCCTCGTCGTCGCCGAGCTCCTTGCGGATCGACTCCATCTGCTTGCGCAGGAAGTACTCGCGCTGCTGCTTCTCGGCGCCCTCCTGGACGTCCTCGCGAATGCGCTTGCGCACCTGCAGCTCGGCCAGGCTCTCGCGCTGCAGCCTGACGGCCAGTTCGAGGCGCTCGGTGACGTCGAGGGTCCGCAGCAGCTCGACCTTCTGCTCGTAGGACAGGGTGGGGGAGTAGCCGGCCGAGTCGGCCAGCGCTCCCGGCTCCTGGATCGCCCGCAGGAACGCGGAGATACGCCCGTCGTCGCCTCGCAGCTCGAGGATCTCCTCGACGGTTGCGCGGTACTCACGCTCGAGCTCGCGGGTGCGACCGTCCCGAGGGATGTCGTCGGCGCGCTCGTCGGCCTCGACCCGCAGCTCGCCGCCGGGGCCGGTCTCCGCGGCGCCGATCAGCGCCCGGTGCTCGCCCGAGAGGGCGACCGCGCGGCCGCCACCGGGCAGGCGGATCTGCTCGGAGACCTCGGCGATCGTGCCGACCTCGAGGAACTCGTTCTCGTGACGCGGGACGAGCACGACCTGCGTGTCCTCGCCCACGTCGATCGTCAGCGTGATCCCCATGTTCGGGAACACGACGGTGTCGTCGAGGGGGATGAGCCTCAAACGGCGCTTGGGCTCCGTGTTATCGGGGGATGCTGAGCCTTGGGGGGCAGCAGGTGTCATAGGTACACGCTCCATATCTACTTACGAAAGTGTAGGTAGTATAGCGCCGGGTAGTTGCTTACGCAAGTACCTCCGCGTGAGCCCGCCGGCGACCGTCAGGACGCCCTTTTGGAGCGCCGAAACCGGGGAACGACACAGCACCGACCGGGGCGGGAAGCCCGCTCGGTAGCGACCGTCAGAAGACGGGGACGCGCCTCAGCTGGCGCGGCGCTTGAAGGCCCGGTAGAAGTCCGGTTCGGCGATCTGCTTCGGATCCTGGGCCGAGGCCTGGATCTCGAGGTAGATCTCCTTACGATGCACGGGGACGTCGGCTGGTGCCTGAATGCCGATCCGGACTTTCGAGCCTTCGGTCGACACGAGTGTGATCTCGATGTCGTCCCCGATCATGATGCTCTCACCGGTTTTGCGGCTGAGAACTAGCACGGCCTGTCAGCCCCTTTCCCGAGCGAAGCGATCGACGCGTCCATGATGCCGCTTCGTCATCATTACTCTCCGAGCTTACACCGGAAGGGCAGCTAAGGAGCCGCAGGCCGCATGGAAGGGATGCCAGGTGGCCGGAAGCCGTATGGTTCAGGGAGGCAACGATGATCAGGATGGTCACGGCGAGGCAGTGGTGATCGGGACGAAGGCGAGCTCCTCAAGGAATAGGCGCTCCAAAGCGTGGCTTTGCGCGTGGGTTCTTGCCGCCCTCATGTGGCTGGTGCTGCTTCCCGCCGGCGTCGCCAGCGCCCAGGAAGCGAGCTCCGTGGAACCGTCGGCGGCCACCTCCGAAGCCCCGGCGAGCAGCGGCTCCGAAGCGGCCTCGCCGAGCACGCCCGAATCGCCGGCCCCGGCTGGACCCGAATCCTCGTCGGGCGCCACCCAGCAGACGGAATCCTCGACCGGGTCGAGCCCGTCGAGCGGCTCGGAAGCGCCGGCCGCGTCCACCTCGGAAGGAACCTCGCCCGCAGCCTCAGAACCGTCCTCGTCCTCCCCGGCCGGCGCCGAAGGGGCCTCGACGGGTGAATCCGGGACGACCTCAGAAGGGTCCTCGTCCCCATCCGGGGCGCCCTCAGAAGGATCCTCCTCCTCATCCTCCCAGCCCTCGGGCCAGGGCGGAGAACACGCCAACGCGCCCACCAGCGGTGAAACCGCTTCGGAAGCAACCTCGGAAGGATCCTCGACACACTCTGGAGGCGGGTCGAAATCGCCCGGAGGAACCCTGTTCGTGGGAGGACAGACGACCGAACAGCAGCAGGAAACCTCCGCCGGATCGCCTCTGACCACAGGGACCGAGGGGCCGAGTGGCGGGACCGGCGAAGGAACCCTGTTGCAGATTCTCGAGGAGGAAGCCCCACCGGCCGAAGGGGCCGCCTCCGAACCGCCTCCGCCCTCGGAACCGCCGCCCCCGGGAGAACCGCCGGCGCCGAAACCGGAACCTGAACCGCAGCCGCCCCCGCGTTCGCCGGAAACGGAACCCGAACCGCTGCCACCTCCGCCCGCGGCCGAAACCGAACCGGAACAACCGCCTCCGCCCGAATCTGAACCACAACCCATGCCGGAAGAACCGGCGCCGCCTACGCCAGAAGAACAGGCTCGCCTGGAAGAACTGGCCCACGAGGCAGAAGTGGCGCATCAGGAAGAACTGGCCCACGAGACAGAAGTGGCCCACGAGGAAGAAGTGGCGCATCAGGCAGAAGTGGCCCACGAGGAAGAAGTGGCCCACGAGGAAGAAGTGGCGCATCAGGCAGAAGTGGCCCACCAGGAAGAAGTGGCGCATCAGGCAGAAGTGGCCCACCAGGAAGAACTGGCGCATCAGGCAGAAGTCGCCCACCAGGAAGAACTGGCGCATCAGGCAGAAGTGGCCCACCAGGAAGAAGTGGCCCGCCAGAAGAAAGAACTGGCCCACGAGGAAGAACTGGCCCACCAGGAAGAACTGGCCCACCAGGAAAAGACCGACGGCGGCAGTGGCAACGAAAGCCACAGCAAAGACCTCAAGATCGAACCATTGGTGAGCGGTCCGGCCCCGGTCGCCTCCACGGCCTCCGCTCTGGCGGCGGCAGCACCGAGCGCCGTCGCCGACCCGAGTCCCACCGTGGTGTGGCCGGAAACCCCGAAGCAGGCGGACCCGCTCGCGTTCCCGCCCCCCAATCGTACGAGCGAGAGCGTCAACGAACTGCTTGGACTCGAACCGCAGAACGCAGGTCAGGCGCTGGCTGCGACCCTGGCGGTCCTCGTTGCTCCCGAAGGCGACACGCACGCCTTCGGGCTCGTCGAGCGGTCGGCCCTGCGGGGAGCGGGCCAGTCGAACGGCGGCGATGGAAGCTCGGGAACCGAAGGGCACAGCTCGGCGCCCACGCCCGGACCCGGTCCCGGCGGTGCCGGCGGTGGCTCGGCTGCGGGTGGTGGCTCGGCTGCGGGCTCCTCGGCGGCCACGACCCTCGTGGCGGTCTACTTCAACGTTCCC
Organism: uncultured Solirubrobacteraceae bacterium; assembly: GCA_963821425.1. Taxonomy (GTDB): domain Bacteria; phylum Actinomycetota; class Thermoleophilia; order Solirubrobacterales; family Solirubrobacteraceae; genus Palsa-744. Next base: position 182,294 of record CAWGDS010000003.1, on the reverse strand, counting down.
GCCAGCGTGATCCACCGACTCGGTATGGCCGAGCGCTCCGCACGGCAGACGTTCTTCCTCCTCATCCCCGAGAAGCCGGACTAGCTCCTACCGGTCTCTCGAAACGTCCTGGGCGATCCACGCCCGGGACCGCTGTTACTCGGATGAAGACGTTTTGAAAGGAGCTTTCTCAAATGCAACGCAATCTCACATTCGCCGCTACGGTGCCCGTCAGCGACGGCGTCACGACCCTCGAAAAGATGCCGGAGGTATCGCTGGGAATCGCCGAGACGGCGCCCCCGGTATGGCGGCACACGCTGGCCCTCAAGGGCTGCCTGGACGCACAGGCGGGCCCGGACCTGCAGGACGAGATCGAGTGTCTCTACCAGGAAGGCGTGACCAGCCTGGTGCTCGACATTCGGCAGCTGGAGACGATCGAGCTCGTCGGCGCCCAGGCGATCGCATCGCTGAGCGCGCTCTATGAGCGCCGTGGTCTGACGGTCGCGGTCCTCGGTGGCCCCGCCTGGGTGCACCACACGATGATCGAGGCCGAGACGCTGAACCGGCGCTTCACGCCGCGGCGCTTCACGCACCTCACGGACGAGGGGCTGGGGGCGAGATCGACCGAAATGACCAAAGAGCTGTGAGGCCGACGGATCGAGTCAGCCATGAGAGAACACAGCTCGCCCGTTAGCGGACGGGCGGAGACCGCGGGGGGCAAGTCGGACGCCCGTGGTCTCCGGCGGCAGTGCGCACGCGCCGGAGACCCGGGGTCCGACAGTCAGCTGGACGTGTCTTCGGGAGGGGAGAAGCTCACGTCCACCTGCTCGGACTCGACGCGCTCCTCCACCACGGCGGATGCGGCGAGCGCCTGCTTGTCGGTCTCGAGCAGGCGCTCGGAGAAGAAGCTGCGGGGCCACAGGTGGTACTTGCGCACGACGTTGACCTCGGCCGCGAAGATCGTCAGCTGCGCGCCGAGGTAGAGCCAGGCGAGCAGGCCGAGCACGAGCGCAAACACGCCATACAGGGGGCCTGTCCTTTTGAGCGCGTGGTCGATGTAGAGGCCACCGAGGTGCTCTAGGAGCTGCCAGAACACCGAGGCCAGGATCACGCCGGGAAGCAGCTCGCGCCAGCCCAGTTCGATCGCCGTGAGCAGTTTGAAGGCGAGCATGAAGAGGGCGAGGTTGAACACCAGCGCCACCACCACGCCTGCCACCACGGTCACGGCGCCGTGGGAGCTCGAGCCGACGAAGCCAGCCACGATCGTGGAGGAGATCGCGAGCGTTCCCAGCAGCGCCAGCATGCCCAGGCCGCGAACCCGGGTCGAGATCCAATCGGGACGCTGCTTGAAGGGGACGTTCCAGATCCGGTTGAAGGCGCTCTGGGAGGCGTTCATGATCCCCAGCCCGGCCAGCAACGCGAACGCCAGCCCGATGGCGAGCGCCGGGGCGCTACCGGTGAGGGAATGGAATTTGAGCTGGTCGCTGATGATCGGGAACTGCCCGAGCACGCCGTTGAGGATCTTTTCCCGCTCGTGCGGGTTGTCTTCCAGGACGAAGCCGAGGATCGTCACGAACACGAGCATCAGCGGGAACAGCGAGACGAACCCGTAGTAGGAGATCAGGGCCGCCAGCTGGCCCGCCTGGTCGTCGCCGAACTTCTTCACCACCGCCGCCAGGAAGCCGATCCGGCGGCTGCCCTGCTGGCGCTGGTCGAGCCGTTCCAGGCGCTCTCCGAGGCTCATCGGGTGCCTCCGAAATTGGAGGGGGGTCTCGGTGGCCCGGGGGTCGACATCCTCATGTGTCTACTCGATCGTCGTATCGTAACCCGGGAGCACTACCCCGCCCGGCGCTCCCGGATCGCTCCGGCGACAGCGCCCACGCCGTCCACGAGGTAGCGCTCGTCGCGCACGCCAGACGGGACCTGCTGTTGCGGGCCCACCGTTTTCGGCTGCGCAAGGAGGATCTCGAGGACTGCTACTCACAGGCGACGTTGGAGCTGATCGGCCACGTCCGCAGGGGTGCTCGCTTTGCGGGACGGATCCACCTGGCACGGGTGCTCGAGCAACGCTTCGTGTCGCGGATCCACGATCGCCGCCGCGCGATCTCCGGGCGCTCTTCCACACAGACGGCCCTCGAGCAGGCCGCAGCGCTCGCCGCCACGCCCGAAGAAGGACAGCTCGATATCGCCGACTGGCGGCCCAGCGTCGAGCAGCAGGTAATCGTCCGTCAGGAACTGCGGGCGATACGTGAGGTCGTGCCCTCGCTCAGCCTCGACCAACGGCTGGTTCTGATCAACCAACTCGACGGGCTGGGGCCCGGCGAGTTCTGCGCCCGCCACGAATGGAGCCAGGCCAAGTACCGCAAGGTGGCCCAGCGGGCCCGTGCCCGCCTGAGGGAGCTGATGGCCGTCCGGGAATCGCCTGTCCCGGCCCGGACCCCCGGTCGGAACGGCAGGAAGGGACCCAGCCTGTGATCGGAGACGAAAAATCCATAGGCGCGTCCCCCGGGGGCGCCGGGGCTCGGTTTCGAGCACGAGCATCCGGCGACCCCCGTCCGCGCGACCGCGGCCGGAGGTCGGCGCCCTCCCCCCGCCGGGCTTCGGCCGCTCGCGTGAGGACCGTTTGCCACACCTCCGGATGGCACCGCTGAAGACCAGGGGCGACAGCTATCTGCTGCTCTCTCCCGAGGAGTATCTACGCGGCATCGGTTGGGAGGCCGAGCCACCCGGCGAGCCGCCGCTCGCCGGGGAACGGCGGAGTTCCCACGGGCGCCCACTGTCCTCATCCCGTGGCCGCCGCAGTGCGCATCGGTGGGTCGCCGTCGGCATCGGCGGTGTCGGCTGTACCTGCGGGCTCGTCGCTGCGCTGCTGCATTCCCACATCGTGGGAAGCCTGCCGTCCCACGCGTCAGCCAGCCGGTGGGTCCATGCGGGGCTTGCACCACGCGACGCGCCCAGCCGGGGCCGTGCAACCGACCTCCGGTCCCACGGGCGACGGGTGAGCGACGTGCGCCGGCATTCACCTGCGCGGGCGCGCGGTTTGCGTGAAGACCGACCCGACCCCGTCACTCACGTGCCGCCGGTACTGGCCCTTGCGCGCCTCGCGTCCCCGTCACGCTCGCTCGTCGTCGCGGCCGGTGACCGCCCCCGTCCTGATCGATCCGCGCCGGAGTTCGGGTTTGAGCGCTGAGGCCTCCGACCCCGACGTGCCCGCGCGCACCACGGCCCGCTTCGTCACCGCGAGCAGACCCATCTGGCGCATGCGCCTGGCGCGGGAAACGCCGCGCTACCTGCTGTCGGCTGCGGCTACCTGCGGGTTGCTGGCAAGTGCACGTTTCGCGATCGCGCCTCCCACCCCGGCTTCTCTGCCAGCGGTACGCGGCCCTCAGCCACAGGATCGTGCCGCCGAAAGCTACGCAGTCCTGTTCGCGCGCCGGTACCTGACGTGGGAAGCGGGCAGGCCGCAGGCGGGAGTCCAGGCCCTGCAGGCGTACACGGGGCCAGGGATGGAACCGGACGCCGGCGAGGTCCTTCCCGTCACCGGCGAGCAGCGGGTCGAATGGGCGGAAGTCGTACAGGTGCGGGAATCGGAGCCGGGCACCAGCGTCTACACGGTCGCCGCCCAGACCGACACGGCCGGACTGCTCTACCTGACTGTGGGTGTCACACGGGGTGGCGGTGGAGCGCTGCAACTAGCGGGCTACCCCGCCTTCGTGGGGCCGCCGTCCTCTGCCCCCGGAGCCCCGCCCGCGGAGGAGCACGAACTGGATGAACCGGCGCTGGGCACGGTCGTCACCCGTGCCCTTCGCAACTATCTCGCGGGCTCTGCCGGCGAGCTCGCCGCCGATCTCACCCCTGCGGCGCGCGTCTCACTGCCCACGGCTGGGTTGACGCTCGACTCGGTCCAACGCATGTCGTGGGCGGAAGCGGGTCGCACGGTCATGGCTGTGATCCAGGCGCATGACGAACGAAACGTCGAGTACCTGCTCGCCTACGAACTGGATGTCACCAGGCAGCAGGGCCGCTGGGAGGTGGCTGCGATCCAGACCGACCCCGACTCATAGGAAGAGAGGAGACCCGATGCGTCCGAAGGTCCGCCGCCGGGCACTACCCGCGTTGATGCTTGCCGTTCTGGCCGTTGCACCGCCGCCCGCCACGGCCGCCGTACGAACCGGCAGCTCTCCGCCCTCAACCTCCACGGCGGGCGGGTCTGGAAGTGGGACCAGCTCGCTCGAATCGGCCGCTGCCAAGGCGGGTGACACGGGACGTGCAGTCGCGATGAGTCTCATCGGGCTCGGCTTCGCGGTTGCGGGCACCGTGCTCGTGTTCCGCCGTGACTTCAAGGAGGCGGCTGGCGTCTTTGCCGTCGGCATCGTCGCGGTGCTGCTGGCCACGCCGGCGGGCGTGAGCGTTCTGCGCAATACGGTCGCCTCGCTGTTCGGGACGGGATGATGGAGATCCGTTCCTACCGCCGGGTGTTCGACCTCGAGCGACGCGTGTACAGCGTCGACCGGCTGCGCCTGAACCCGTCGGGTGTCCCGGTGCGCGGCATCGTCTACTTCGTGGCGGTCGTACTCGGCGCGTTGGTGGCCTCCGGTCTCCCGCTGCTCGGGCGAGCGCTCGATCTGGTCCCCTGGTATCTGCGCGACCTGCTGTTACCCGGGCTGGCGGCCACCTTGATGGCGCTGGTCCGGGTCGAGGGCAGGACCTTCCATCACGCGGCCCACGCCGTGCTGCGGTTCACGTGTTCGAGACGGGGGCTGGTCGGCGGCTACCGGCCGCGGGCGACCCAGCACTGGTACCCGGACGAGGTACTCGCCCTGCCCGACGGCTCGGAGGCGCGCTTTCGCCGGCTGCGATACACAGGCCCCGGGGCCGTCCTCGTCAGTGTGGCGCACGAGCGTCGGGGTCACCCGCGGGCCCGCGCTCGTGGCTGGCCGTTGAGGGGCCGCCCGGCGGTGGTCGTTCGCCGCAGCGAACGCGCGCATGCATCCCCAGGGCCCCAGGTGATCCTCCTGGCGGCAGGAGCGAGGCTCCGGATCGAGGGCGAGCCTGGCCGGAGCGCCTGAGCCCGGTGCGGGCGCCGATCACCTTCATCTACGGCAACTGCGTCTTCGGCAGCGGTCTGGATGACGGCTGGGCCGCCTTCCGCGTGCAGACGAGCGCGTATGCGTGGAGCAGTGACTCCGACAAGCAGGCCCGCCTGATCGGACTCGTCGGAGCGTTCGAGTCGCTCGAGGCTGACCTGCAGATTCTGCGGGTGAGCCGCCAGTGGCAGGTTGACGGGTACGAGCGCGAGATGGGTGGCTCCGCGCCAGGTGGCGGGGAACCGGCGGGCGCAGCGCCTGGCGCGCGAGCGCGGTATGTGCACGCGCAGGCTCGCCTGCTGGAGGGGCGGGAGTCGTGTCAGCCGGTGGTGTTTCTGCTCGCGAGCCTCCGCGAGCCCGAGCGGGACGTGGCCTCGTTTCTCTCCGGCGTTGCCTCGCAGCACCCGCGCACGTCCATCCACGAGCTACGCCGCGCCCTGTCAGCCAGGAACCGGCGCTTGTTGAGCGTGCGGGAGCTCGAGCAGGCGAGGGCCGGCGCCGAACTGGCACACGCTCGCCTTGGAGACTTCCTTGACGTGCGACCCGCGCGGGTCACGGAGCTGCAATGGCTGATCCGGCGCGGCTTCTGCCGCGGCGTCGGCGAACCGCAGGTCGACGGACTCCACGAGCCGCGAGCGCTCGCGTTCGAGTGCAACGGCCGGGCCGTGCTCGCGCCGTTGGAGGGCGACGTGATGCGCTGGAGCGAGGGGCTCGTCGAGCATCGAGGACGCTCGCTGGTCGTCGACTCCGAGCAGGGTCGCAGCTGGCAGGCCCAGCTCGTGCTGGGTGCGCTGCCGGAGCGGCTGGACTTTCCCGGCGCGCGTGCCGAGCTGATGTTCGCGCCGGCCGAAAGCCTGCCGTTCGCGATCGACGTCTCGCTGAATGCCCGCTTCCTCCCGAACGAGCTCGCCGTCAGGATCGCTCGCCGCCGCGTTCAGGACGCCGATCAGATCCTGCGCGCGGAGTCCGAGGGAGAGCAGGGCGCCTCAGACCTCGGGCTCGACCGCACCCAAGAGGCAAGGGACCTACTGTCCTATCTGCAGGCCGCCAGCCGGCCCCCGTTGCTCCGTGCCACGCTTTGCATCGCCGTTGCCGCCGGGAGCGAGGACGAGCTCGAGCGACGCGTCGAGATGTGCCGCCGAGCGTACGGCGAGGTGCGTCTGCATCGGCCACTCGGGGATCAGCTGCAGCTCTTCCTGCAGCACCTTCCGGCGCAACGGACGCGGCTCGTCGGCTACGACGACACGCTCACGACCGAGCAGGTGGCCGCGATGATGCCGACCGCTGCCCACCTCGTCGGTTCGGGTTCCGGCTTCTATCTCGGTCACACCCTCTCGGGCTCGCGCCAGCCCGTCCGCTTCAACATCAGGGAGGGGTCGGAGAGCAACCGGAACACCGCCCTTCTCTGCGTTGGAGCCCTGGGCACGGGCAAGACAACGCTCGCCCAGAAGCTCCAGTACGAGGGCTTTCTCGACGGCGCGCGGGTGATCGACTGCGATCCCAAGGGAGACCACCGCTTCCATCTGCTCGAGGAGGTGCAACCGCACGTAGAGCTGCTCACCCTCAGACCGGACCCGAAGCTCCGGGGCATGCTCGACCCGTTGCGCATTGCGCCGGCCCATCTCCGGCAGGACCTCACGGTCTCGTTCCTACGTGATCTGCTTCCCGGAAGGGCCGACGCCAGCTGGGAGACCTCGCTGGTGGGGGCGGTGGACCGTGTCATCACGCGGGCGCGAGAGCCCACCTGCTCCGAGGTGGTGAACGCGCTGCGAGAGGGAGACGCAACCGATCGCCGGGTCGCGAAGGCGCTCGAGGTCTACGCCCGCTCAGGTCTTACCCAGCTCGGCTTCGCCGCCCCCGATGTGAGGCTCCCGGCGGTCGGCACGCGTCAGGTCACATATATGCCGATCCGCGACCTGCCCGCGCCCGAGCCGGGGGTGAGGCGTGGGGAGTACTCCCAGTCGGAGAGGGTCGGCCAGCAGATCGTGCGGCTGATCGCGACCTTCGCGATGCACCTGATGAGCACCGAGCGTGAGCGCTTGAAGGTGTTCTCCTTCGACGAGGGCTGGCGGCTGCTGGGCGACCCCGTCGGCCGCACGCTGCTCAGCTCGCTCCAACGCATGGGGCGCTCCGAGATGGCCGTCCCCATCATCAGCACGCAGCTCGTCACCGACGCGCTCATCGGAGACGGAAGCTCCATCGAGAACCTTCTCGGGGCCACGTTCGTGTTCGGCATGCGGTCCGACGCCGAAGCCGGCCGCGCGTTGGCGCTGCTCGGCTTGGATCCAGAGGACCGCGGCATGCGCCAGACCTTGCTGAGCTTCGAGGCGGGCAGCTGCCTGATGCGCGACCACCGCGGCAGGGTCGAGGCGGTTCAGGTCGACCTGGTCCTGCCGCAGCTTCGACGAGCCCTCTCGACGACCCCAGTCGGCGTTTGAGGAGCTTGTGGGCGCGTTGGGCACCGTGGCTTGTAGCGCTGCTGCTCGGGGCGGTCGCCGGGCGGGCGGCGTCCGCTCGAGCCCAGGCTGCGAGCGCTCCTCAGCGGACTGCCCGGTCTGCTCGCACCCACCTGGTGACGACCCCGCCGGTGCGGTCCCAACCGGCGCAAGCCCAGCCGACCGACACCCAGCCGATCGAATCGCAGCCGACCGGCACGCATCCCGCGCGGGCGCCGTCCGGACCGGTGCTCAGTTCGGCCGGAGCCGATGTGTCGGCCGGTTCGGAAGAAGGCGCGAGCGTTCCCGCGGAGGCCGGGAGCGACCCCCTGGTGAGCAACGGGCTGGGGAGCCCCCTCTGCCGGGGACAGGTATCCGAAGGGGCGCTCTCGGCATCCACGCGTCGGAACTGCACGACTTCCGGATTCGTTGCCAGTGCCGCACCGACCGACAACTACGGGCTCGACGTCCACATCGACACGGGCGTGCTCGGTCTCAGCAACGGAGGCCTGATGAGCGCCTTGCAGGACCTCCTGGTCACCCCTCTCTGGATGGCGCTCGTGTGGATCGTTCATGCCCTCTGCGTGATGCTCGAGTGGTGCTTCACCCTGAACCTGCTCGACAGCCCGACGAGCGGTCAACTAGGCAGTGGCCTACGCCAAATGCAGCGGGCGCTCACCGACCCGTGGATCCCACTGGTCCTCTCGGTCGCGTGTGTACTAGTCCTCTACGACGGACTGGTCAGGCGTCGAGTCGCGGACACACTCGGGCAGGCGCTGATGATGGCCGTGATGATGGTCGGCGGGCTGTGGGCGATCGCGGACCCAAGCGGAAGCGTTGGTGCGCTCGGGTCGTGGGCCAACGAGGCAAGTCTCGGAACCCTGGCCGCAGCTGCTCGCGGAACACCGTCGGGCACGCCCGTGGCGCTCGGCCAGAGCATGCAGGTCGTCTTCTCTGCGGCGATCGAAGTGCCGTGGTGCTACCTCGAGTTCGGAAACGTCGGATGGTGTCGTGAACCGGGGCGCACCGAAGGGCGCCTGCGGACAGCCGGACTGAAAATCGCCTCGCACGAGCTCGCTGAAGCGGGCTGCGGCTCGCGGGGCGCCGATGCTTGCCCTCCCGGTCTTGGCGCCAAGCGGCTCGGGCTCGCGCACAGCGCGCAACTGCTGCGCGAAGCCGACAGCAACGGCGCGATCTTCCTCGCGCTGCCCGCGAACGGCCCGCAGCGCAACTCGATCAACGACGAAGGCTCACTGCTGAGGACCATCTGCAACAGCAGCGACGCAACCAATTGTCGTGGACCGGGGGCGGCCGAGGCGGAGTTTCGAACAGGCGGCGAGACGTGGTCGAGAATGGGAGGCCTGCTGCTGATCCTCGGCGGGGCGCTGGGCATGGTCCTGCTGCTGGGGTTCATAGCGCTGCGGCTGCTCAGCGCCGCCCTCTTCAGCCTGTTCTACCTGCTCATCGCGCCGGGGATGGTGCTGGCTCCCGCCCTCGGAGACGGGGGGCGCGCGCTCTTCCGTCGCTGGGCCGGCCAGCTGTTGGGCGCAGTGGTCTCAAAGTTGCTGTTCTCGTTCCTGCTCGGGGTGGTGCTCGCGGTGCTGGGCATCCTGGCCAGCCTCCGTGCGCTCGGCTGGTGGACGCAGTGGCTGTTGATGTCGGCCTTCTGGTGGGGCGCCTATCTGCGGCGTCACCAGGCGCTCGGCGTCGCCCAGGGTGCGTTTGCGCAGCGTGCGCCCCCGGAGAGAGCGCGCCAGCCGCGCTCGGTCGCAAAACGCGTGAGTGACACGTTGGAGACACGCAAAGCGATGGCGGCCATGCGTTGGGCCAGGGGCCGGCGCGCACGCGCTTCCACGACGAGTGATCCCCGGCCCGCCTCCTCACGCGATGTGAGGAGCGGCCCGACGGGCGGCTCGCGCCCACCTCTCGGCCCGTCCGGCACACAGCGCCCTGCCCCGCAGCCCGGCCGCACGGGAGTGCGGGGTCTGACCGCGCAGCTGGCGCGCGTCGAGGGCGAGCGCAGACGGGCGGAGTTGGCCGGGAACCGCCGCCGGACCCTGCTGCTCCAGGCGCGAGCGGCTCGCATACAGACGGAAATCGAGCGTGACGCCACGGCCCGGACGGCGGAAGGCGGGTCGCCGCTGAGCCGAGGCCGCGCTCGGGGCTCGCGGCCGGAGCACGGACCGGACGGCGCGCGAGCGGGCCCACGCGTTCGGGACCAAGAGCAACTCGAGGATGGTCCTCCAGACCCGGAGCGGCGTCGCCGCGCGCGTCTCTCCGTGGACCGGGAGCTCGCGCGCTTGAGGGAGCGGCTGAAGGCGGAAGGCCGCATGCCGCCACCGGCGGATGACCCCTCGGAGTCGGAGGTGATGCGCGACGCCCGCGAGGTCGAGGCGGGACGCAAACGCTTCCTCGGGCCGGATCTCCCGTGAGCGCGTACCGGGGTCCTGCGTCGGCGTCAGGCGCGGCCGTCGGCGCCGCCGGACTCGTTGCTTCGGTGTTCCTGACACTGACCGCACTCGTGATCGTGGGTGCGCTCGGCGGGGTCGGCTGGAGCACATCGGGAGCGGGTTCCGGTGACGGCGCGGCAGTGGCTCCGTCCGCGATCGCATTGAGGGACATCCCGCCGCCGTACCTGCAGCTGTACGAGCAGGCCGCGGAACGCTACGGGTTGCAGTGGACCGTGCTCGCCGGCATCGGCAAGGTGGAGTGCGATCACGGTCGTGACCGCTCGCCGTCCTGCACAGTCGAAGGCTCCGTGAACGGAGCGGGAGCCGGGGGTCCGATGCAGTTTCTTTCATCCACCTGGGCGGCGTACGGGGTCGACGCCGACGGTCGCGGCAGGGCAGACCGATGGGACCCGGCGGACGCGATCTATGCCGCCGCTCGGCTGCTGCGTGCCGCCGGGGCCCCGCGCGACTACGCCCGCGCGATCTTCGCGTACAACCATGCGCAGTGGTATGTCCAGGAGGTCGAGAGCTGGGCACGGCTCTATGCCGGCCCGGCCCGGCCCGAAAACGACAGCCTCGCCGGCGACCCGGGCACCGGCGCGGACCTCCTGCTGGCGCGCGAGACGACCACGCCCGTCCGCTTCATCTCTGGCACGCGCGCGCTACTCGACCCCGGTGACGGCCACGTGGCGCTGATCCCGGCCGGGGTACCGGCAGTCGTCCAGGCGATGCTCGTCGCCGGCAACGAGCTGCAGGACCTCCCCTACGGTCCCCTCGGCCATCCCGATCCGCTCGGAGCCGCCCAGGAGGACTGCTCGAGTACCGTCAACTACGTCCTCTACCGCTCCGGTATCCGAGCGCTGGCGGAAATTCTCAGAGACAATCCACTCGCCCAGGATTACGTCGATTGGGGAGAGCCCGGCCCCGGGCGGTGGGTGACGATCTACGCCACCAGCGCCCCGATCCCGCACGCGTTCATGATGATCGCCGGGTTACGTCTGGACACGTCCCACGACGGGACCGACATCGGCCCGAACCGCGCCCAAGACGGTCCTCGCTGGCGGATCCTGCCTTCGATTCCCGCCTGGGCCCGCTGGGCCGTCCGCCACCCGCCCGGCTTATAAGCTGGCAAGCGCCATGAGCGCCAGGGAGGTCGACTACCTGTTGATCGGCGGAGGGCTCGCCTCGGCGAACTGCGCGCGCTGGCTGCGGGAGGAAGGTGCGGAGGGGGAGGTGCTGCTCGTCGGTCGCGAGCTCGACCCGCCGTACAACCGCCCCGAGTGCTCGAAGGGCTACATGCGCGGAGAGGAGACCCGCGAGGAGCCGATGTTCCGCCCTCCGGAGTGGTGGAAGGAGCAGAAGATCGAGCTGCTCACCGGGACGACCGTGACCGGCCTGGACCCGGTGGAGCACACGGCCAAGCTCTCCAACAAGGAGGAGGTCAGCTACGGCAAGGCGCTGCTTGCCAGCGGCGCCAATGTCCGTCGCCTCGACGTCGAGGGAGCTCAGCTCGAGAACATCTTCTACCTGCGCACGCTCGGCAACGCCGACGCCATCCGGGAAGGTGTGGAGGACGTCGAGGAGGTCGTCCTGATCGGCGGCTCCTACATCGGCTGCGAGGTGGCGGCGTCGCTCACGATGCTGGGCAAGCAGTGCTCGATCGTGATGCTGGAGCAGGTCACCCTCGAACGCGGCTTCGGGCAGCAGGCCGGGCGCTTCTTCCAGGAGCTGCTCGAAAAGCATGGCGTCCAGGTCCATCCCGGCGAGGAACTCGACCGCTTCGAGGGCGACGGCCGCGTGGCCTCGGTGCGCACGAAGAGCGGCCTCGTGCTCCCCGCCCAGGCGGTCGTGATCGGGGCCGGGGTGAGTCCGGATCTCGGCCTCGCGCGCCGCGCCGGCCTCGAGATCGGCGAGCTCGGGGGTGTCACGTGCGACTCCCGACTCGCCAGCTCGGCTGCGGACGTGTTCGCGGCCGGGGACATCTGCGAATACGAGTCGGTCGTCCACGGGGGCCGCAGGATTCGCATCGAGCACTGGGACGTGGCCTTCAACCAGGGCAAGACGGCTGCCCTGAACATGCTCGGCCGCGACGTCCCCCACGAGGTCGTGCCCTACTTCTACTCCGTGCTCGGGGACTGGGGCGAACTCGAGTACGTCGGTCCCGCCTACACGTGGGACGAGGAGATCGTTCGCGGCTCCACCGAGGCCGCCAGCTTCACGAACTGGTACCTGGCCGACGGCCGCGTGGTGGGAGCGCTGACGGTCGGGCGCTCGGACGACCTCGACCACGCGCGCCGGCTGCTGTCCGCCGGTGTGCAGCTCGGCGAGCAGGACCGCCGGACGCTGGCGGAGCCCGACGGCGATCTTTCCTCCGTCGGGTAGCATCCGCTCTCGTCAATAGGTCGGTGGTCAAGGGAAGCCGGTGAGATTCCGGAGCGGTCCCGCCACTGTGACCGGGGATGCCCCCCGCCGCGCGAGCCATCGGCGAGCGCAGCCACCGCAAGCGCCGACGGCGCTCCGGGAAGGTGCGAGAGGGTCGGCCCGTAAGCCAGGAGACCTGCCTCCGACCAAGCCCACAAGCCCTCGTGGAAAGGGGTCGGCTCATGCATCCCATCTTTCGTGTCGCGTCCGTGGTGCTGGTCGCGCTCGCGGCACTCCTGTGCAGTGGCGGGGCGGCGCTCGCGTCCGGGCGCCCGTCGGTGATTGTCAGGGTCGAGGGCGAATCTCGTACCCTCGTCGGACCTGTCCAGGTGCTGACGCCGGAAGCCCCCGTCGGTGCCTTCGCGACTCCGGAAGACACCTGCCCGGGCGACAGCGGCCTGGGGGCTCTGGCGGTCGCCAGCGGCGGGGACTGGGGCGGGAAATGGGAAAAGAGCTTCGGGCAGTACGCGATCGAATCGATCGCCGGCGAGTCCCACGCGTTCAAGAGTGGATCGTTCTGGGGCGTCTGGTACGAGCACCGCTTTGCCACCATCGGGCTCTGCAAGCTGGTACCCGAATCCGGCTCGGAAATACTGCTCGCTCCCTGCCCGGAAGCCACGGAATGCCCGACCCCGCTCGCGATCTCGGCGCCCGCCGTCGTGTACGTGGGCGCACCGGTGACCGTGCAGGTCATCGCGTACAACTCGTCCGGCGTCAGCACAGCCGTCTCCGGCGCCACGGTCTCGGGGGGAACGACCCCCGTCACGACTGCCGCCGACGGGAGCGCGACCGTCACGTTCTCGGGGACCGGTGTGAGAACGCTGGCCGCGACTGCCCCCGGCGCCGTCCGCGATGAGACCCAGGTATGCGTCAATCGGGACGAAGGCGGCCTCTGCGGGACCGCCTCCTGCCCCTGTGGTCCAGGGGGCGGGCCGCCGAAAACCATCGGAAACGAACTCCAGCACGCGAGCCCCGACGTGCTGGTCGCGAAGGTCGCCGGCATTCGCAACGGCGCCACCTACCCGCGTTCGCGTGCGCCACGGCTGCTCGCCGGCAAGATGACCGCCGGGAAGGCCGTCACCTCCGTCTCGCTGGAGCTGCGTCGCAACTACCACGGCCACTGCTCCTACTACGACGGTGCGCGGGCCCGCTTCACGGCTGCCCGCTGCGGCAAGGGCCGAATGTTCTCCGTCTCCAGTGGCGCCTCCTTCTCCTACCTGCTGCCGAAGCGCTTGGGCCCGGGGCGCTACGTGCTCGAAATCTCCGGGCTCGACGCCGGCGGCGCCCGGCTGACCCCGACCCCAGGCAGCTCGAAGCTGGACTTCCGTGTCCGGTAAGAGGGGCTCGGGGCTAGGCCTGCTGCTGCTCTCACTGGCGGTCTCGCTCGCCGGCTGTGGCCTCGGCGCCGGAGCCGCACCCGGCAGCGTTCAGGTCACCGTGACCGACGAATTCGGCCAGCGTGCACTGCCCGCGCCGGCGTCGCTGAAGGTCGTCGGGCAGGAAACGGTGATGAGCCTGCTGGAGCGCAACTACAAGGTCAGCACGCGCTACGGAGGCAAGTTCGTGCAGAGCATCGACGGCCTCAGCGGGGAAAGCGAAGGCGCCCAACCGCTCGACTGGTTCTACTACGTCAACGGCGTCGAGGCCCCCAAGGGCGCCGCCGCCACCAACGTCCACGCGGGCGACCAGATCTGGTGGGACCGCCATGACTGGAGCCAGACGGAGAGCATCCCCGCCGTCGTCGGCTCCTTCCCGGAGCCGTTCCTGCGTGGCATCGACGGCGTGCGCTACCCCGTGCGAGTGCAGTGCAGCTCGGTATCGAGCGCGCCCTGCCGGACGGTCCTCGGGCGCCTGCGCGAAATCGGCGTGCCGGCCGCGGTGGCCGCCACCGGCAGCGGCGGTGAGCCCGACGCGCTGCAGGTCCTCGTCGGTCCCTTCCGCGCCATCGCCGACAGCGACACGAGCGCTGCGGGCATCCAGCGGGGTCCGGCGACCAGCGGCGTGTACGCGACCTTCTCGGCCGACGGCACCCGCCTGAACCTGCTCCACGCCGACGGTCACTCCGCCGCCTTACCGCCCGGCGAAGTCGGGCTCCTGGCCGCCACCCGCGAAGGCGAAAACGCGCCCGTGTGGGTCGTCACGGGCACCACCGCCGGAGGAGTTGCGCGAGCCGCCGAAGCCTTCAACGAGCTCTCCCTGCGAAATCACTTCGCGGTCGCGGTGGCTGCCGCCGGGGTGGAGCCGCTGCCGGTGCCCGGACGATGAGCGCCGCCGGCCGCGCCCCGCTCGCCTACCGCCGCCGCGCCAGCCCGCTGCACGCGGCCCGCGGCACCGTCGTGGCCGCCTACTGCGGGGCGCTCGCGCTGGCCGCGTTGCTGACCGAACATCCGCTGCTGCTCGCGAGCCTGCTCGCGACGGTGCTGGCCGCGGGCGCGGGCGCCGGCGTGGGACCGCAGCTGCTGCGCGCCCTGCGCCGCAGCGCGATCCCGGTGATCGGGCTGAGCGTGCTCGTCAACCTGCTCGTCAGCCGCGAGGGCCTGACGGTGTTCGCCCGGCTCGGCGACTGGGGCGTCCTGGGCCAGGTCAACCTGACGCTCGAGGCGCTCGTGTACGGGGTCGTGTTCGCGCTGCGGCTCCTGGTCGTCGGCCTCGCGTGTCTCTTGGCGGTGTGCGCGGCCGATCCCGACCAGTTGCTCGGCTCCTGCCGGCGGCTGACCCCTCGCGTGGCGCTCAGCGCCACGGTCGCGCTGCGCCTGGTGCCCGTGCTGGCGGCTGACGCCGCCCGTCTCGCCGAGGCCCAGCGCTGCCGGCCCGGGGCCCGGGCCCGCAAGCCGGCGACCCGTGAGCGGCTCGCCGTCCTGAGGGCCACCGTCGCCGGTGCGCTCGAGCGCTCCCTCGACGTCGCCGCGGTGCTCGAGATGCGCGGTTACCCGCCGTCCCGGCGCGCTCCCGGCGGACTCGGCGCCCGCTCGCGCCACGACCTCGCCTTCGCCACCTCGGCTACCGCGATCGCGCTGCTGGCAATCGGCTGCTCGCTCGCCGGAGCCGCTCCGTTCAGCCCGTATCCGCTCGTCAGTGCTCCGCTCGATCCGGCCGTGCTCGCACTGGCGCTCGCCATCCCCGCGCTCGCGCTGGCCCCGTTTCTCGACCGTGCCGGGATCGAGCCATGAGCATCCTGCGCTTCGAGAACGTCTCCTACAGCTACCCCGGCGCAGCCGCTCCGGCTCTGCGCGGGGTCGGCCTCGCGATCGAGCCGGGCGAGTTCTGCGTGGTGGCCGGGCTCTCGGGCTCGGGCAAGTCCACGCTTCTGCGTGCCGCCTGTGGGCTCGTTCCGCACTTCCACGGCGGCAGCTTCGGAGGCACCGTCCTGACCGCCGGACTCGACACCCGCGAGCACACCCCGGCGGAGATCGGCGCGCATGCGGGCACGCTGCTGGCGGACCCCGAGACCCAGGTGGTGATGGCGAGCGTCCGCGCCGAGATCGCCTTCGCCCTGGAGAACCGCGGCCTCTCCGCCGGCGCGGTCGCCCGCTCGGTCGAGGAAACCGCGCTCGCGCTCGGCATCGCCGACCTCCTGGACCGCTCGACCCAGGCGCTGTCCGGCGGCGAGCTGCAGCGGGTCGCGCTCGCCGGCGCACTCGCGGCCGGGCCGGAGCTCGTGCTGCTGGACGAGCCCACCTCGCAGCTCGACCCCGTCGCCGGCGACGAGCTGATCTGGCAGCTGCGCCGCCTCAACCAGGAGAGCGACACGGCCGTGTTGCTGATCGAGCAGCGGCTCGAGCGCTGCCTGGCGGCCGCCGATCGTGTGATCGCCATGTCGGCCGGGGAGATCGTCTGCGACCGTGACCCGGCCGGCTTCCTGGCGTGGGCGGCGGAGCACGAGCCCGCCCTGCAGACCCCGGGCGCACGCCTGCTCGCGGGCGCCGGTCTGGGCCCGCCGCCGAGCGGCGTCAAGCAGGCCCGCACGATCCTCCGGCGCGAAGGCCTGCTGGACGATGCAGCGGGGCGGGAGACGGGGACCTTCGCGACAGGGAGGGGGAGGGGTCCGGAAACGACGGGCCCGGAGGCGGAGACGGTCTCGACCGGGGGAGCCGTCGGATCGCCTGCCCCCGCATCCGGCGGGCGCCGCTTCGCTCGTCGCCTTCGTAGCGGCGACTCTCCCGGGACCGCGCCCGTGTTGCAGCTGCGCGGGGTGTGGCACGAGCTGCGCGACGGCCCGGCGATCCTGCGCGGCGTCGACCTGCGCCTGGACGGCGGCGAGGCGGTGGTGCTGATGGGACGCAACGGCGCCGGCAAGTCCACGCTGTTGCGCCACGCCGGGGCGCTGATGGCGCCCACCCGCGGGCGCGTGCAGCTGCACGGCGAGCTGGCGTTGCTGCTGCAGAACCCCGGCGACCTGTTCGTGCACGAGCACGTCCGCGAGGAGGCTTCCGCCGAGGCACTGCGCGAGCTCGGCCTGGCGGGTCTGGAGGAGCGCAACCCCCGCGACCTCTCCTCCGGGCAGCGCCAGCGCCTGGCGCTCGCGGTCGTGCTCGGGGGACAGACGAGCACGCCGGCCGCGATCGCCCTCGACGAGCCCACCAGGGGAATGGACCGCGGCGCAAAGCAGCGCTTGGCCGAGTGGCTCTCGGAGCGGGCAGGGGCGGGAGCGCTCGTGCTGGTGGCCACCCACGACTGCGAGTTCGCCGTCGAATTCGCCACCCGCGCCGTGCTGCTGGCGCGCGGGCGGGTGATCGCCGACGGGCCGATCAACGAGGTGCTGGGCGGCGGGCGCTACTTCACCACCGAAGCGGCCCGGATCCTCGGTGGCGCCGACGGAGCCGTGCGCGTCGAGCAGGCGGCGGCTGTGCTGCGGGCACGCCAGGCGGCGCGCGCCGGCCATGGCCGAGTCTCACGCGCGGGCTCCGCTGCGCTCCCGGGCGCCGTACCGGCAGACGCCGGCCTGGCCGAGCTGGACGGGCTCGCGGGGGCCGGGAGATGAGCTGGCAGCTGGCCGCGTTCGCGATCGTGCTGGTGACGCTCGGCGGCGCCTTCTGGTGGTACGAGCGCTCGCAGCCACCGGCAAAGCTGCTCGCCCTGGTCGGGGCGCTGGCCGCGCTGGCGGCCCTCGGTCGTGACGCCTTCGCCGCAGTCCCGGACGTGAAGCCGATCACGGCGATCGTGCTGGTCACCGGGGTGGCCTTCGGAGCGGCGCCGGGATTTGCGACCGGGGCCCTCGGCGCGCTCGCTTCCAACGTGCTGCTCGGCGAGGGTCCCTGGACGCCGTGGCAGATGCTCGGCTGGGGGATCGTCGGGCTGCTCGGCGCGGCCCTCGGCGCGCTTGCCGGCCGGCGCCTGTCGCCGCTGATGATCGCGCTCGCGTGCGCGGCTGCGGCCGAGGTCTTCAACCTGCTGCTCGACTTCTACACCTGGACCGGGACCGGCTCCCATACTCTCGCCGGCTTCGGCCTGGTGCTCGGCTCGGCGCTGGCCTTCGATGTCACGCACGTGGTGGCGAGCTTCGTCTTCGGCCTTGCTTTCGGGGCGGTCCTGCTGCGGATGCTGCTGCGGGTACGTTCCCGCATGCACGTCACCTGGAGCGCCCCGGCGATCGGTGTCCTGCTGGTGGCGGTGGCGGTCGTGCCCGCGCTCGGCGTCTCCGGGGGGCGCGCGCTGGCGGCTCCGAGCGGGTCGCCCGCCGTGTCGCGGGCGAGCGCGTATCTCGAGCACGCACAGAACCACGACGGCGGCTTCGGGAGCGCGCCCGGGCAGTCGACCAGCGAGCTGTACACGGCCTGGGCGGCGATCGGCCTGGCCGCCGCCGGCCACCAGCCGAGCCGGCTTCTGCGCGACGGCCACTCGGTGCTCGACGCGCTGCGGTCGGAAGCCGGCTCGCTGCAGGGCGCCGGTGACCTCGAGCGCACGATCCTGGCACTGGGCGCCTGCGGCGCGTCGGTCCATTCGCTGCCCGGCGCCGATCCGACGGCGCGGCTGCTCGCCGACCAGCGCGGCGACGGGTCCTTCGAGCACCTCACCAACCTGACGGAGTTCGGCATCTTCGCCCTGCGCGCCGCCGGGCTGCCCGCCGGCTCGCGGCAGGTGCGGGCGGCGGCGCGCTGGCTGGCAGCCCAGCAGGAGCCCGACGGCGGCTTCGGCTTCGCCGCACGGCCCGCCGCCGGGGCCGGGGAGAGCGACGTGGACGACACCGGCGCGGCCATCCAGGCCCTGGTCGCGGCGGGGATCCATGGGCGCGCGGTCGCGCGCGCCGAGGGCTACCTGCGCGGCGCCCAGGACCTCGACGGCGGCTTTCCTCAGCAGCCCGGCGAGGGCTCCAACGCCCAGTCCACGGCATGGGCGGTGCAGGGTCTCGACGCGGCGGGCACCAACGTGACCCACGTGCGCCACGGCGGGAGCGTCTCGCCGCTGGAATATCTGGAAGGCCTGATGGGGACCTCGGGGAGCGTGCGCTACTCGCGGACCAGCAGCCAGACGCCGGTGTGGGTCACCGCGCAGGTGCTGGCGGCGCTGGCCGCAAAGACCCTGCCGGTGGCGCCCCCGCCGGCGAGCTCCCCGTCCGCCGTACGCCACGCACCGGCCCACGCGCACCGTGCCGGCAGTACGAGCCGAACGAGGCCCACGCACCCCTCCCGGCCCGTCCCTGCGCCGGGGACCGTCACGGCCGCCCGGGCCAGTGCCACCGCCCGCGCGCTCGGGGCGCTGGCCGCGCTGATGCTCTCGCCGCTGGAGGGTGGCCGCCACGCGAGCGGCCAGGCGCGCCCTTAGGCGGCGTTTGTACTCGCCTTAGGGCGCTCTCTAGGCTGTAGGCGTGACTGGAGAGGCCTACGCAGCCGCCGGCGCGCGGGCCGGTAGCCCGCGCGGGGAACACCGCACGGGCGCCCCGCCGAGCCTGACGGCGCCGCTGATGCTGGCCGCCGGCTGCGCGGCCGCGCTCGCGCTCGTCTGGTGCCTGGCCGAGCTGGTACCGGCCGTCCACCTGCGCGACGCGACCCTCCTGGGCCACTTCATGCAGCTGAGCGGCCCCCGGGTCAACCCCGCGCTGCGGACCCTGCTGCACCTGCTGGACCCGACCCTGTACGTGCTGTGGGGGATCGCCCTCGTGGCGCTCGCCCTGGCCCGCTCGCGTCCGCGCACGGCGCTGGCGGTCGCCGTCGTGCTGGCCCTCTCTCCGCTTTCCGCCGAGGTGCTCAAGCCGCTGCTGAGCCACGGCAACGCCGGCTACCGGGGCACCCAGCTGGGCGTCTCCTCGTGGCCCTCCGGGCACTCCACCGCCGCCCTCACGCTGGCTCTCTGCGCCGTGCTGGCGGTCCCGCCACGGTGGCGCGCGGTCACGGCCGTGATCGGGATCCTGTTCGCGGCGGTCGCCGGAGCCGGCCTGCTGATCCTTGCCAAGCACATGCCCAGCGACGTCGTCGGGGGCTACCTGACGGCGACGATGTGGGTGGCGCTGGCCGTGGCCGCGCTAAGGGCGGCCGAGCTGCGCTGGCCCGCCCGGCGGGCGATCGCTTCGAGCTAGCGCGGCTGGGACGAGCGCCCACATCCGGCGCCACCGGCAGCGCGGCGAGCTAGGACGCGGCGGCGCCGCCGGTCGCCGAGCCGCCGTGGGCTCCGGGCTCCCACAGGGGCTCGGAGGACCCCTCCGCGGGCACGTTGGCGGCGCGGGCGAGGATGAACAGCAGGTCGGAGAGCCGGTTGAGGTAGCGGACCACCTCGGGATTGCCATCCTCGACGGAGATCGAGCGGCGCTCGGCGCGGCGGCAGACGGTGCGCGCCACGTGCAGGTGCGCGGCCGCCGGTGTGCCACCGGGTATGACGAAGGAATGCAGCGGCTCCAGCGTGGCGTTGACCTCGTCGCAGGCCCCCTCCAGCCAGGCGGTGTAGGAGTCGTCCACGCGCAGGCGCGTGCGCGGGCCGGAGGCGTCGTCGGGGGGCGGCGGCACCGACAGGTCGGCGCCGAGGTCGAGCAGGTCGTTCTGCACCCGAGCCAGCCACTCGGCGAAGCGCTCGGGGAGGTCCGGTTGGACCAGCGTCAGGCCGATGACGGCGTTCAGCTCGTCCACGGTGCCGTACGCCTCCACGCGCGGGTGGAGCTTGGAAACACGGCTCATGTCGCCGAGATCGGTGTCCCCGGCATCGCCGCGCTTGGTGTAGATCCGCGTCAGGTTGACGGTCATCGGAGCTCGCCCCGAGTGTCGCACACCGGCGGGCCCGCACTGGGGTCTGCGGGACACCCCTGCCTGCGTCAGGCTGGCGGATCGGGTACGTTCTCGCCCCTGTAATGCGGATCGGGGTCCCGAAGGAGACCGCCGCGGGCGAGCATCGTGTCGCGCTCGTGCCGGAGGTCATCGCCAAGCTGACGGCGAAAGGAATCGACGTAACCGTGCAGCGCGGAGCGGGGGAGGGGGCGCTGCTCGACGACGACGCCTTCACCGTGGCGGGGGCCGAGATCAGCGACGACGCCCAGGCGATCTGGGGCAGCGACGCCGTGATCACGATCGCACCACCGGACCCGCAGGCGATCCGCGGGCTCGGCCAGGGATCGGTGCTGATCGGCTTCCTGGCCCCGCTCACCAGCCCCCAGACGATCAGGGCGCTCGCCGACGCCCGTGCGACGGCGCTGGCGATGGAGGCGATCCCCCGCATCTC
The DNA here is from genome assembly GCA_963821425.1 of uncultured Solirubrobacteraceae bacterium. Classification (GTDB taxonomy): domain Bacteria; phylum Actinomycetota; class Thermoleophilia; order Solirubrobacterales; family Solirubrobacteraceae; genus Palsa-744. The sequence continues at coordinate 161,279 of CAWGDS010000003.1, read as the reverse complement.
GCGCGCGCAGTCGATGGACGCGCTGTCCTCGCAGAGCAACGTGGCCGGCTACCGCGCCGCGCTGCTCGGGGCGCAGGAGCTGGGGCGCTTCTTCCCGATGCTGATGACGGCCGCGGGCACGATCCCGCCGGCCAAGGTGCTGGTGCTGGGCGTCGGCGTGGCCGGCCTGCAGGCGATCGCCACCGCCAAGCGCCTGGGAGCCCGCACGACCGGCTACGACGTGCGACCGGAGGTGGCCGAACAGGTGGAATCGTTGGGGGCGATGTGGCTGGACCTCGGGCTCGAGGCAAGCGGCGAGGGCGGCTATGCGCGCGAGCTCACCGAGCAGGAGCGCGAGCGCCAGCAGCAGGCGCTGACGGAGGCGATCGGTGGCTTCGACGTGGTCATCACGACCGCGCTGGTGCCGGGCCGCCCGGCGCCTCGACTGGTGACCGCCCAGGCCGTCGAAGGGATGAAGGCGGGCTCGGTGATCGTAGACATGGCCGGCGAGGCGGGTGGCAACTGCGAGCTCACCGAGCCGGGCCAGACCGTGATCCGCCACCAGGTCAAGATCCTCTCCCCGCTGAACCTGCCCGCGACCATGGCCGAGCACTCCTCGCAGCTGTTCGCCCGCAACGTGCTGGCGCTGCTCGAACTGCTGATCGGCGAGGACGGCAACCTGACACTCGACTTCGACGACGAGATCGTCAGCGGCGCCTGCGTGGTGCGCGACGGCGAGATCGTCAACGCCGGCGCCCGGGCTGCAGTGGAGGCCGCCACGTGATCCTCGCCAGCGTCCTCACCACCAACCTGGCGATCCTCGTGCTGGCCGGGTTCATCGGCTTCGTCGTGATCTCGAAGGTCCCGAACACGCTGCACACGCCGCTGATGTCGGGCACCAACGCGATCCACGGGATCGTGCTGCTGGGCGGCCTGCTGCTGATCGGCCTGTCCGGCAACGACGCCTTCAACAAGGTGATCCTGGTGATCGCGATCGTCTTCGGGACGATCAACATCGTCGGCGGCTTCCTCGTCACTGACCGCATGCTCGAGATGTTCAAGTCCAAGCCGAAACCGAAGCCGCACGAGGACGAGGACGAGCAGGGACCGGGGGGCGGGAGCTGATGACGATGCCGCTCGCGACCAGCTTCCTGCAGAGCGAAAGCTTCATCTACGTCCTCTACATCATCGCCTTCTCGCTGTTCATCCAGGGCCTGCGGGGGCTAGCCGGCCCGACCACCGCGGTGCGCGGGAACCGCATCGCCGCCGTCGGCATGGCGATCGCGGTCATCGCCACGCTGCTCAAACCGGACGCCGGCGAGTGGGGGCTGATCGCGCTCGGCGTGGCGCTTGGCACGGCCGTCGGGGTCCCGGCGGCGCGCCAGGTGAAGATGACCGCGATGCCGCAGATGGTGGCGCTGTTCAACGGCGTCGGCGGCGGTGCGGTGTTCCTGATCTCGTGGGCCGAGTTCCGCCGCACCGGCGGCTACTCCGACCTGGCCACCTACATCACGGTCTTCTCGCTGTTCGCGGCGATCGTCGGCTCGGTCTCCTTCTGGGGCTCGAACATCGCCTTCGGCAAGCTCCAGGAAATCATCCCGGGGCGCCCGATCACGCTCGGGGCCGGCCAGCAGGTCGTCAACGGGCTACTGCTCGTGCTGGCGCTCGCGGGGGCGATCGACATCGCCGCCGGCAACCACTCCGAAGCCGTCTTCATCGGCATGCTCGTCTGCGCGGCGCTGCTCGGCAACGCCGTGGTGCTGCCGATCGGCGGCGCCGACATGCCGGTCGTGATCTCGATGCTGAACGCCTTCACCGGCCTCTCGGCGGCCGCCACGGGGGTCGCGCTGAACAACCCCGCGATGATCGTCGCGGGCATGATCGTGGGAGCCTCGGGAACGATCCTCACGAACCTGATGGCGGTCGCGATGAACCGCTCGATCCCGGCGATCGTGGCCGGTGGCTTCGGCGGCGGCGGCGCCGTGGAGGGTGCCAGCGGCGCCGGGGAGCATGCCGGCACGGTGCGCAGCACGACCGCTGCCGACGCGGCGATCCAGCTCGCCTACGCCAACCGCGTGGTGGTCGTCCCCGGCTATGGGATGGCCGTCGCACAGGCCCAGCACGCGGTCCGCGAGCTCGCCAAGGAGCTCGAAAAACGGGGCGTGGAAGTGAGCTATGCGATCCACCCGGTGGCGGGGCGCATGCCCGGCCACATGAACGTGCTGCTGGCCGAGGCGGACGTCCCCTACGACCAGCTCGAGGAGATGGAGGAGGCCAACTCCGAGTTCCCCCGCACCGACGTCTCACTCGTGATCGGGGCCAACGACGTGACCAACCCGGCGGCCAAGAACAGCCCCTCCTCGCCGATCTACGGGATGCCGATCCTGGAGGTCGCCGACAGCCACTCGGTGATCGTGATCAAGCGCTCGATGAACCCCGGCTTCGCAGGCATCGAAAACGAGCTCTACTACGACCCCAAGACGACGATGCTGTTCGGGGACGCGAAGACGGCCGTCAGCGAGATCACCTCCGAGCTCTCCCAGATCTGAGCTTCGCCTCTGCGACACTGCGCTCGTGATCGAGCGCAGCCAGGCCCTGGCCGCCCTCTCGCAGGAGGAATTCGACGTCGCCGTCGTCGGGGGCGGGATCACCGGTGCGGGCGTCGCGCTCGACGCGGCCAGTCGCGGCTACAGCGTGGCCCTGGTGGAGCGCAACGACTTCGCCTCCGGCACCTCCAGCCGATCGAGCAAGCTCGTCCACGGGGGCCTGCGCTACCTGCAGAACTTCGACCTCGGGCTGGTCCGCGAGGCGCTGCTGGAGCGGCGCCTGATGGTGCAGCTGGCCCCGCACCTGGTGCGTCCCCTGCCGCTGGTCGTGCCGGCCTTCGAAGGCGCCCGCCCGGACCGCCTGATGGGGGTGGGGCTGAATCTCTACGACGTGATGTCCGTCGAACGCAGCGGCCGACGCTCGCGCCGCTCCCGCCGCTCGCGCGGCGAACGCGAGCGCGGTGGCGGAGCCGCCGCCGAGGAGGCGTCGGAGTCCTGGAGCCCCGAGCGTCACCGCGTGATCAGCGGCGAGGAGGTGCTCGAGCTGCTCCCCGCGCTGGCCGCTCGCGAGCCCACCAGCGGCTACCTGTTCTACGACTGCCAGACCGACGACGTGCGCCTGGTCCTGACCGTGCTCGGCGAGGCCGAGCGCTTCGGGGCCGTGTGTGCCAACCGGGTCGCGGTGGTCGGCCTGCTCGAGCAGGAGGGGCACGCGCGCGGGCTCGAGGTGGTCGACGGCGAGAGCGGCTCGCGCTTTCAGGTGCGCGCCGCCAACGTCGTCAACGCCACCGGTGTATGGGCCGACCAGCTGCGCCCCCAGGAGCTCCACGAGGAGGCAGAGCTGCCGAGCATCCGGCCCAGCCGCGGCACCCACATCCTGCTGCGCACCTCCGAGCTGCCGCTGCGGGGCGGGGCGATCGTGCCCGCCGGCGGGGGCCGCTCGATCTTTGCCCTGCCATGGCTCGGGCACACGCTCGTGGGCACCACCGACAACGATTACGAGGGCTCGCTCGAGCACATCCCCCCTGCGGTCTCGGACGTCGAGTACCTGCTGGAGGCCGTCAACGGCTTCTTCGATACCGACTTCGGGCCCGGCGATCTGACGGGCGCGTTCGCCGGGGTGCGGCCGCTGATATCCACCGGCGACCCGAAGAAGTCGGTCGACATCTCGCGCAAGGCCGAGCTGTACGAGACCTCCTCGGGCCTGATCACGATCACCGGCGGCAAGCTCACCACGTGGCGGCGGATGGCGAAGATGGCCGTCGACCGGCTCGTCGAGCGCGACGCCCGCGACGCTCCCTGCCGGACCCACGAAATCCCGCTCGGCCAGGCCGTCCCCGCCGATCAGCTGCCGCGCGTGGAGGGGGTCCCCGAGGCGGCCTACGCGGCGCTCGCGGGACGCTACGGCTACGCTGCCCGCGACGTGCTCGAGCTGGCCTCCACGCGTGGCGAGCTGGCCCAGCCGATCCTCCCCGGACTGCCCGACCTGCTGGCCGAGGTGGCGCTGGCGGCCCGCCGCGAGCAGGCCCTCAGCATCGGCGACGTGCTGTTCAGGCGCACGCGCCTGGCGCTGCTGGCGGGGCGCGATCTCGCGCCGGGCGGGGACGGCGGCTCGCCCGCGGCCGCCCGTCGCACGGGGGACGTGCTCGCACGCGAGCTCGGATGGGACGAGCCGCGGCTCGAGCTGGAGCTGGAACGCTTCGGCGAGGAGGCACGCGCCGAGGGCGTGGTGCCGTCCTGCTGGGGCCCGGACGCGCCCGCCGGGCGCGAGCCGACGAGTCCCGCCCCCGCGCTTTGAGCGCCCCGCGGCGCACGCTGAGCGCGTGCGAGCTGGAGCTCGAGCTGGGCGATCGCCCGTGGCTGATGGGGGTCGTCAACGCCTCGCCGGACTCCTTCAGCGACGGCGGCGTGTACGGCGACCTCGACGGCCGCCTGGAGCTCGCCCGGCGGCTGCTGGAGGAGGGCGCGGACATCATCGACATCGGCGGCGAGTCGGCCACCACCGGGGCCCTTCCGGTGGCCGTTGAGCGGGAGCTCGAGCTGGTGGTGGGGCTCGTGGAGGGAGTCGCCCGCGGGCTCGGGGCGCTCGTGTCGGTGGACACCTACAAGCCGCAGGTGGCGGCCGCCGCGATCGCGGCCGGCGCCCGCATCGTCAACGACGTCAGCGGGCTGCGCGACCCGGCCCTGGCCGAGGTCTGCGCCCGCAGCGGGGCTGCGCTGGTGGTGATGCACACACGCGCGGCTCCACGCCAGCGGCTGCAGGACAGCGGGCTCTACGGCGATATCACGGGTGAGGTGCTCGAGTTTCTCGGCGAGCGCATGCACCTCGCGCTGGAGCGCGGCTGCCGCCCGCAGCAGCTGATCGTGGACCCGGGGCCCGACTTCGCCAAGACCCCCGCCCAGACGGTGCAGCTGCTGCGCGAACTCGATCGGCTGCACGAGCTCGAGCGACCGCTGCTGCTGGCGATCTCCCGCAAGGACTTCATCGGCGCGCTCAGCGGCCGCTCCCCGCGCGAGCGTCTCGCGGGCACCCTGGCGGCGCTGGCCCACGGCGTCGAGCACGGCGCCCACATCGTCCGCGTCCACGACGTCCGCGAGGCGGCCGACTTCCTGCGCGTGCGGGCCGCGCTCGCCGGGGAGCTTTCCGTCGATCCGCAGCTCGCCTTGCAGGACGAGCTGCGCCACGAGCGCTAGGCTGACCCGCACACGGGTGCCCCGGGCTGTCCAACGCCTGCGGGACGCCGACCGCCCAGCAACAGAAAGCGAGATTCACCATGCCAGTCCTCGAGCGCTCCGAGCTGGAGGCAAGTCCGCTCGCCGACCTCCACGCGATCGCCGACCAGGTCGGCGTCGACGGCTTCAAACGCCTGCGCAAGGCGGACCTGATCGACAAGATCCTCGCCGTCCAGGGTGGCGGCGACGGCTCTGACACCGACGCCGGAGGGCCGTCCGCGGACGGCGAGGAGGCCCCCAAGCCGGCGCGCAAACGCCGTCTGATCCGTCCGCGACGCGCGAGCAAACGCCAGGAGTCCGACGAGGAGCAGGCCGAGCAGGAGGGCGCAGCCGAGGCCGAAGAGCCGCCCGTCGCCGACGGGGGCGCCGACGAGCCGAGCGCCGAGGAGCCCGACGCCGAGGAGGAGGCATCGGAGGACGCCGAGCCCGAGGCCCGGACCGGGTCGCGCAGCTCCCGCTCCACACGCGGCACCAGCTCCCGGGGCGAACGCGGGACGAGCTCCCGGGGCGAACGCGGGACGAGCTCCCGGACCGAGCGCGGGACGAGCTCCCGGACCGAGCGCGGGACGAGCTCCCGCTCCGAGCGTGGGACCAGCAGCTCGCGCGCGCGCCGGGGGGGATCCTCCGAAGAGGAGGAGCGGACCGCCGAGGGCGTCGTCGAGGTGCTGCCGAACGGCTCTGCGTTCGTGCGCGTGGACCCGCCCGAGCAGTCGCCCGATGACCTCTACATCTCCTCCGCCCAGGTCCGCCGCTGTGAGCTCGTCAGCGGCGACCGCGTGAGCGGACCGGTGCGCAAGCCCCGGCGCTCCGAGCGCTATGCCTCGCTGCTGCGCATCGACACGATCAACGGAGCCCCCGCCGATGAGGTCGCCGCCGGGACCCGCTACGAGGACCTGGTCGCCGACTGGCCCAGCGAGCGCCTCGCGCTCGCCGCCAGCGACCCCACGCTGGAGCCGATCGAGTGGCTCACCCCGCTCGGGCGCGGCTCGCGCGCGGTGATCGCCGGCGGCCGCTTCGCGGGCAAGAGCGAGGTCCTGCGCCGCATCGCCGTCGCGCTCCAGGCCCAGCCCGAGCTGACGCTAAGCGTCGTGCTGGTGGGCGTCCGTCCGGAGGAGGTCACGCAGTGGCAGGACGGTCCGCTGGCGCCCGCAGCCGCGCTCACGTTCGCGGCCTCGGCCGACGCCCAGGCCCAGGCGCTCGAGCCCGTGCTCGAGACCGCCCGCCGCTCGGCGGCCCGCGGAGGCCACGTGGTCGTCCTGATCGACACGCTCGACGGGCTGTCGCCGCACGCCGCCCGCAAGGCGCTCGCGGCGGCTCGCAACCTGCGCGAGGGCGGGTCGCTGACGGTGATCGCTACCGCAACCGCCCCGCTGGGCGGCGAGACGACCGTGATCGCCCTCGATCCCCAGGCGGCCTTAACCGGGCGTCAGCCGATCGTGGACCTGATCGCCAGCGGCACCCTGCGCCCCGATCTGCTCGTTGGTGAGGACGGCGCCGCCGCGATCACGCGTGCCCGCGCGGCGGCTCTGGAGGACTGAGCCGCACCGCCTCGGACGGCCGGCTCGACCCCGCTCGAGGACCGGCCCCTACAGCGAGCGGGGCTGGTAGGCGACCCGGGTCCAGGACGGCTCGGGCGCCAACTCGATCGGTTCCGCGCGCCGGCCCGTGCCGGCGTCGGCCGGCTGGACGTAGGCGAAGGTGCCGCCCTGCGCGTCGAAGTGGACGGACAGCTCGCCCTCCTTGACGCGCTGGTCCAGCCACGCCCCACGGAACACCAGCCGTCGCAGCCAGTGGACCAGCGAACGCTCCGCCGGTCCGACCAGTTCGGGCCAGCACTCGTTGACGTGGTCGCCCAGCGCGGAGGCCGGCTCGAGGATCTCGCCGTTGACGGCGAGGTTGACGAGGTCTTCCAGCTCCTCCTCTTCGAGGCGGTCGCGCACGAAGCCGAGCTTGATCGCGGCCTGCTCGCAGCGCTCGGAGAAGTCAACCTCGTTGAAGGTGAAGCGAAGCTCCCCGTATTCGAGGACGAAGTGCTCTCCGGAATCGTAATTTTCGCGTCTTGCGGTTTCCATTCCACCAACCGGGCCGTCGTTTTGGGAGCCCGGTCCCCGTCGGGATCATAAGCCGAGATCCTTCTCGGGTGACTGTCGTGAATGGGATTTTGCACCCTCAGGCCAGCGCGGAGCGCAGCGCCTGCTCGAGCTCGGGCTGCTGGAACTCGAAGCCGAGCACCAGCGCCTTGGCCGGAACGACGCGTGCTCCGGTGGTCACGATCTGGGCCATCTCGCCGTACATGGCGCGCAGCACCAGCGCGGGAACTGGCAGCGCGGCGGGCCGGTGGAGGACCCGTCCCAGCACCTTCGAGAACTCGCGGTTCTCGACCGGTGCGGGCGCGGTCCCGTTGATCGGCCCGCTCCAGCGCTCGTCGCCGAGCACGCTCAGCACCAGCGCGAGCAGGTCGTCGGGATGGATCCAGGAGATGTACTGGCGCCCGGAGGCGACCGGTCCGCCGATGCCGAGGCGGAAGGGAGGGAGCATCTTCGCCAGCGCCCCGCCGGAGGCGTCCAGCACGACCCCGGTGCGCAGCATGCACACGCGCACTCCCAGTTCGCGGGCGGCGGCCGCCTCGCGCTCCCACTCCACGCACACGGCGGCGAGGAAGTCGCGGCCCGGCGGGGCGTCCTCGTCCAGCGGCTCCTCGTTGCGCGGCCCGTAGTAGCCGGCCGCCGAGGAGCTCAGCAGGACCCGTGGCGGGGTCTCGCAAGCCCGTAGCCCAGCCACCAGGTTGCGCGTGCCGAGCACCCGGCTGTCGCGGATCGCGCGTCTGACGTGCCCGCTCCAGCGCTGTGCCACGGGCTCTCCGGCCAGGTGCACGACGGCGTCGCGTCCGGACAGAGCTGCGGCCGGGGCCGCTTCGGCGAGCGGGTCCCAGCCCACGGCGTCGACCCCGTCGCCCAGCAACGAGGCGGCCCGCTCGGGGTCACGGCTGAGAACGGTGATCGCGGCGCCCTGCCCGGTCAGCAGGCGCACGAGCTGCGGGCCGATCAGTCCCGTCGCCCCCGTGAGGGTGACGCTGGACACGCTCATCGGCGGGGAGTCAGGCGCCGCCGTCGGCCGCCGGGGCGCTGGTCGAGGTCATCGCTTCGGTGGGCGCGAACCCCACCTCCTGCCCGGCCTGGGCGGTGCCCGCGGTGCGCGCCTCCTCGGCCACCGCCGCCGCTACCGCCGGGGCCACGGCGCGGTTGAAGACCGACGGGATGATGTAGTCCTCGCGCAGCTCGCTGTCCTCGACGATCGCCGCGATCGCGCGCGCCGCTGCGATCTTCATCGGCTCGGTGATGGCCGGGGCGCGAACGTCCAGGGCGCCGCGGAAGACGCCGGGGAAGCAGAGCACGTTGTTGATCTGGTTGGGGTAGTCCGAGCGGCCCGTGGCCATGATCCGAACATACGGCGCGGCCTCCTCGGGGTCGACCTCGGGGTTCGGGTTGGCCATCGCGAACACCATCGCGTCGTCGTTCATCCGCTCCAGCGCCTGCGCCGGCAGGGCCTTCGCCCCGGACACACCGATCAGCAGATCGGCCCCCTCGATCACGTCAGCCGGGGAGCCCGAGCGCAGCTCGGGGTTGGTGGTCTCCGCGACCCAGCGCTTGACCGAGTTCATCGAGCCGTCCAGGTAGTCCTCGCGCTCGACGTGCAGGGCTCCGCGCGAATCGGCTCCGATGATGTTGCGCACGCCGGCCTCGAGCAGGATCTTCGTGACCGCCACCCCGGCTGCGCCGAGGCCGAGGACCAGAACGTTGAGGTCCTCCAGGCGGCGGTTGGTCAGCTTGACCGCGTTCAGCACGGCTGCCATCACGACCACCGCGGTGCCGTGCTGGTCGTCGTGGAAGACGGGTATGTCGAGGGCTTCCTTCAGACGGTCCTCGATCTCAAAGCAGCGCGGTGCGGCGATGTCCTCGAGGTTGATGCCGCCGAACGTCGGCGCCAGCGCCGTGACGGTGCGCACGATCTCCTCGGTGTCCTTGGTCGCCAGGCAGATCGGAAACGCATCTACCCCGGCGAACTCCTTGAACAAACAGCACTTGCCCTCCATCACGGGCATCGCCGCGAGCGGCCCGATGTCGCCGAGCCCGAGCACCGCGCTGCCGTCGGAGACGACGGCCACCGTGTTGCGCTTGATCGTGTACTGGAAGGCCCGGTCCCCGTCCTCCTCGATCGCCAGACAGACGCGGGCCACGCCCGGCGTGTAGAGCATCGAGAGGTCGTCCCGGGTCTTCAGCGGGTGCCGGTTGAGCTGTTCGATCTTGCCCCCGAGGTGCAGCTGGAAGGTGCGGTCGGTGGTGTCGATCGTCTCGGCACCGGGGATCGCGTCGATCGCCTCGATGATGTGGCGCCAGTGCTCGCGCGACCAGGCGTCGACGACGATGTCCCGCAGGCTGCTGGTGCCGTCCATCTCGACGACGTCGACGGCGCCCACGACGCCGCCCGCGGCGCCGATCGCGCTGGTGACCGCGCCGAGGGTGTCCTTGGTCCCGTCGAGCTTGACGCGGATGGTGATGCGATATTGGGCGCTCGGTGTTGCGCTCACTGCGATGGTGCTCCCCCGGTAGTTGGCGGCAGGGGATGTTAGGCGGTATCACGCTTCGCGCCCGCCGCGGCGGGGCGCCATGCGCTCCGTGGCGGGCAGCGGCGGCCGCCCGGACGGCTCACGGCGCGTCCTCGTAGAGTGCTCGTTGCATGGCCGTCGGGACGACAGCACGCACGGGTGCCGGGACGGCCGGGGCCGCGACGGAGCCCTCGGCGGGGGACCGGCGCCTGTTCCTGATCGACGGTCCGAGCCTCGTCTACCGGGCCTTCTACGCGCTGCCGGAGTCGATCGCGACCTCCACCGGCGAGCCCACCAACGCAATCTTCGGATTCGCCTCGATGCTGGTCAAGATCGTCACCGAGTACGGCGTCTGCCCGACGCTGGTCGTTTGGGACGCCGGTACCTCCGGCCGCTCGGAGGTGTTCGCCGAGTACAAGGCCCAGCGCCGCTCGCGGCCGGACCTGCTCAAGCAGCAGTGGCCCGCGATGGAACCGCTGGTGGAGGCCTTCGGCTACGCCAACGTGCGCGTCGAGGGTTACGAGGCCGACGACGTGATCGCCTCTCTGGCGGCCCGCGCCAGCGGCTCGGAGCCGCCCGTCCCGGTGATGATCGTGACCGGCGACCGCGACGCGCTGCAGCTGGTGGACGAGCGGGGGCTGATCACGGTGATGGCCACCTCGCGGGGGATCACCGAGACGAAGCTGTATGACCGCCAGGCGGTGATCGACCGCTACGGCATCCCGCCCGAGCTGATCCCCGACTTCTACGGGCTCAAGGGGGACACCTCGGACAACATCCCCGGGGTCCCGGGCATCGGCGAGAAGACCGCCAGCGAGCTGATCCGTGCGCACGGCACGCTCGAGGGGGTGCTCTCCCACATCGATGACATCAGCGGCCCCAAGCGCAAACAGAACCTGCTCGAGCACGCCGAGGACGCGCGCCTCTCCAAGCAGCTGGCCACCGTCCAGCGCGACCTCGACGTGGACGTCGACCTCGCCGCCGAGGCCGCCCGTGAGCCCGACCGCGCGCGCGTCCGCGAGTTCTTCCGCCGCTACGAGCTGCGCGACCCCCTGCGCCGTCTCGAGGAGGCGCTCGGCGATCCCGACGTGGCCGCCCCCGCCGCGAGCGCCGAGGTCACCCTCACCGCGCGCGTGCGCGAGGGGGCGGTGACCGATCTGCCCGCCCTGCCCCCCGACGCCGAGCTGGCGGTGCTGGCCGCCCAGCGTGAGACGCCCGACGGGGAGCTGTTCGCCGAGGGACAGGCGTGGCGCTTCGCGGTGGCCCACGACGGCGAGGTCCTGCTCGGCGAATGTGACAGCAGCGAGGAGCTCGTGGCGGAGTGCGGCGAGCGACCCGTCACGGCCCACGACGCGAAGGCGCTCGGGCTGGTCCCGCCCCGGCTCGTGCACGACACGCTCCTGGGGGCGTACCTGCTCGAGCCCGCCCGCCGCGGTTACCCGTTCGAGGAGCTGACCGAGGAGCGGGGCCTGGGCAGCTCGCTCGCGGACCCGCTCGCGGGCGGCGCGCTGATGCTGGGGGCGCTGGCCGATTGGCAGCGGGAGCAGATAGCCGAGCGCGGCCTCGAGCGCGTGATGGAGGAGATCGAGCTGCCGCTGGTGGCGGTCCTGCGCGACATGGAGCTGCTCGGTGTGCGCCTGAACGTCGAGCGCCTCGGGGCCATCACCGAGCGCGTGGGGGCCGAGCTGTCAGAGCTGGAACGCGAGATCTTCGAGCTCGCCGGGACCGAGTTCCTGATCGCCTCGCCCCAGCAGTTGGGGGAGGTGCTGTTCGAGAAGCTCGGCCTGTCGCGCAAGCGCCGCGGCAAGACCGGCTTCTCGACCGACGCCCGCGTGCTGCAGGCGATCCGTAGCGAGCACCCGATCGTGCCCAAGGTGGAGCGCTTCCGCGAGCTCTCCACGCTCGTCAAGACCTACCTCGACGTGCTGCCGGAAATGGTCGACGCCGACTCCCGCATCCACACCACCTACCTGCAGGCGGTGGCTCAGACCGGACGGCTGTCGAGCACCAACCCGAACATGCAGAACGTCCCCATCCGGACCCCGCTGGGGCGCGAGATCAGGGGCTGCTTCGAGGCCCAGGAGGGCGAGCTGCTGATCAGCGCCGACTACTCCCAGATCGAGCTGCGGGTGCTCGCCCACGTGGCCGAGGAGGACGCGCTGATGGAGATCTTCGCCCGCGGCGAGGACGTCCACACGGCGACCGCCTCGCGCGTGTTCGACGTCAAGCCGGCCGACATCGACCCGGGCATGCGCTCGAAGGCCAAGATGATCAACTACGGGATCGTCTACGGCCTGTCGGACTTCGGCCTGGCGGATCGCCTCAACATCCCCCGCGAGGAGGCGAAGGAGTTCATCGACACCTACCTCGAGCGTTTCCCGGCGCTCGCCCGCTTCATGGTCGAGACCGTCGAACGGGCCCGCGAGCAGGGCGAAGTGCGCACGCTGTGGGGCCGCCAGCGTCAGATTCCCGAGCTGCGCGCCCGCAACTACCAGGTCCGCACCCAGGGGGAACGGCTCGCCGTCAACACCGTCGTCCAGGGGACGGCCGCCGACATCATCAAGCTCGCCATGGTCCGCACGCACCGTGCGCTCGCCGGCGCCGGCCTGCGCACGCGCCTGCTGCTCACGATCCACGACGAGCTGCTGTTCGAGGGCCCGCCCGAGGAGACCGCGGCCGCCCGCGAGCTGATCGAGCGGGAGATGGTGGCGGTGTGGGAGCCGCGCGAGCCGCCGCTCGGCGTGGACATCGGCCAGGGCCCCACCTGGCTGGACGCGAAGTGAGGCCGGTGCGGGCGTGAGCCGGCCGCTGGCCGTGCTCGTGGGAGTGCTGGCGGGGGTCCTGGTGGGGATGCAGGCGCCGATCAACTCGCGCCTGGGCAAGGTCGTCGGGACGCTGCCCGCGGCCAGCTTCTCGTTCCTGATCGGCACGGCGGTGCTGCTGGTGATCACCTCGATCGTCAACGGCGGCCTCGGCGCGCTGGGCAACGTCGGGAGAGCTCCCTCCTGGGCTCTGGTCGGCGGCCTGCTGGGGGCGGTCTACGTGTCGGTGGCGCTGGTGGTGGTGCGTACGCTCGGAGCCGCCGGGCTGACCGCCGTGGTGATCACCGGCCAGCTGGCGGTGTCGGTCGCGATCGACCGCTTCGGGCTCCTGGGCGTGGCCCGCCAGCAGGTCAGCTCACAGCGCGTGATCGGCCTGGTGCTGCTGGTGGCCGGCGTCGTGCTGGTCGTGCGCAAGTAGCGCCCGGCCTACAGCGCCTCGCGGAAGCCCTCTCGCCAGGACGGGTAGCGCAGGCTCCAGCCGGGCAGTCCCGCGCGGGCGGCGGCGTTGCTGGCTCCCTGCGCCCGCGTCATCACGGCCGTGCCGTAGGCGCCGGCCACCAGCCGTGCCAGCCAGGCCGGGACGCGCCGCGGCGTGGGACTCTCGAGCGCCTCGCTCAGCGCCGGGATCCAGTCGGCCACGCGGGCCGGCTCGTCGTCCACCACGTTCAGCACCGCCGGGCCCTGCAGGTCGAGTGCCGCCACCGTCGCCGAGGCCGCGTCGGCGACGTGGACGAACGACCACACCCCGGAGCCGGAGCCCACGACCGGCAGCCGCCGGCGGCGCACGTCGGCGGCCATCGAGCCCTCGCGCGAGACCGCGCTGCCGGGGCCGTAGAAGTACCCGTATCGAAGGACAACGCCGTCTGCGCCCAGGACGGTCCGCTCGAGCTGGGCGAGCGCTCCCGCCGAGCGGCGGAACTCCTTCGGCGCCGACTCCGGCGCGATCAACGGATCGCCCTCGACGTGGACCGTTCCCGGGGGACCGGGGGCGTAGGCGAAGGCGATGCTCTGGGCGATCACGCGCTCGGCGCCCGCGGCCTTCGCGGCGGCCACCAGGTTGGCGGTCCCCTGCGTGCGCAGGCGGTCGTTCTGGGCGAAGTCTCGCTCCATCGTGCGCGGGTTGATGTGCGCCGGGATCGCGGTGAGCTGGTGGATGACCGCCTGCGGGCGGGCCCGGGCGACGGCCTGGCGCAGCGCAGCGTCGTCGAGCGCGTCGGCCGCCACCCCCTCGGCGCCCTGCGCCCGCAGCGACTCGAGCTTGCCCTGCGAGCGGCACATCGCGACCACCTCGTGGCCCTGTTCGAGCAGCAGCGGCAGCAGCGCCCGCCCGATCACGCCGGTGGCCCCGGCGAGCAGGACCCTCACGCCGCGCTCAGCGCCGCCGGAGGCGACTCCGGCACGATGCAGACCCTGCCCTCCGAGAAGCCCGCCGGGTCCATGTCGAAGGCGATGTTGAAGCGCGAGCGCAGGTTCTCGAGCGCGATGATGTTCGTCAGCTCGACCATCTGGCGCTCGTCGAAGTGCTCGCCCAGGGAGGCGAACAACTCGTCGCCGATCTCCGGTGGCGTGCACGTCATCGCCACCGCGTAGTCGAGCACCAGCCGCTCGAGCTCATCGAAGGCGTCGCTCTCGCTGTAACGCGGCAGCGCCAGCAGCTGCTCCTCGGTGATGCCGGCCCGGCGAGCCTCGGCCGAGCCGATATCGGCGCAGAAGCGGCAGCGCAGCAGGGCGGCCGCCTTCAGCACCGCCAGCATCTTCAGGCGCTCGTCCACGTGGTGCTGCCTGGCCGTCGCCTGCTCGAAGACGCAGTAGCCGATCAGCATTCCCGGGGCGTGGGAGTAGACGCCGATCGGCGCCACGTCGCGGCCCATCTTGCGCCGGACCTGGCGCTGGATCACGCGCGCCGAGAGAGGGGCGTCGCGCCCTTCGCGTGTGTGGATGCGGGTCATCGGGGGGTCTCCCTTCGGTTGTGGGCCGTCGGCGCCGAGCGCTCGCACACGATCGCCGTGCGCAGCAGCCACGCCAGCGCCAACGTGGCTAGCAGGAGCGAGAAGAAGTCGAAGAACCCGGTCCAGCGCGGGTGGGCGATATCGATGTCGACGAGGTGGTTGATGCTGTGCAGGCCGTACTGGAGCGTGCTCACGGCCAGGATCGGCACCCGCCACGCGGGTCGCGTCACGGCCACGGCCAGGCCGGCGCCGAGGGCAGCCGAGAAGGTCGCGACGTCGCGCAGGTAGTGGGGGTTGTAGGCGTCGAAGCCGCCGATCGATTCGTAGAAGGCGTGGGGGCTGATCGTCATGAACAGCGCCTCGGCGAGGTACAGGACCGCGAACACCGCCAGCCCAAGGTCGAGCAGGCGAGGGGAGGGGGTGGCGGTCGCGGCGCGCCGGGCGGCCGGTGTGATTGCGCTCATCGAGGTCCACGATATGCTCTCGCTGGTGCACCGTAAAGCACCAATTCGGGGCTTCTGATGGGTACCAATTCTGGCGGGGATCTGCTCCTGCGCCTCGACCGCGGCGCCAGCCGTGGGCTGCGCGCCCAGCTCGAGGAGGAGCTCCGCGGGGCGATCCGCGACGGCCGCCTGGCCGCCGACTCACGGCTTCCCCCGTCGCGCTCGCTGGCCGCCGACCTGGGCGTCTCGCGACGACTGGTGGTGGACTCCTACGCCCAGCTGCTGGCCGAGGGCTACCTGACGGCGCGGGCGGGAGCGGGCACGTTCGTCGCCGCGGGTGCCCTCAGCGCCGCCGGCGCGTCCGCCTCACCACCCCCGCGGGCGCTGCGCTACGACTTCTTTCCCGGCAGCCCCGACCTCGCCGGCTTCCCGCGGCGCGCCTGGCTGCGCGCCCAGCGGGCAGCCCTGCGAGAGGCTCCCGACAGCGCGCTCGGCTACCCCGATCCGCGCGGGGCTGCGGAGCTGCGGCGGGCCCTGGCCGGGCACCTGCGCCGCGTACGCGGGGTCGTCGCCGACGAGAGCACGGTGCTCGTGTGCTCCGGGGCGGCACAGGCGATGACGCTGCTGGCGGGCGTGATCGGAGAGGGTCTGGAGGTCGCCGTGGAGGACCCGGGGCTGCCGTTGCACCGCGAGATCCTGACCGCCGCCGGCGCCTCGCTGATCGCGCTGCCCCTGGACGAGGAGGGTGCGCGTGTGGAAACCCTCGAGCAGGTGTTCCCGGCGGCGGTGCTCGTCACCCCGGCCCACCAGTCGCCGACCGGGACGGCGCTCTCGGCCGTCAGGCGGGCGGCCCTGCTGACGTGGGCGCGCTCGCGCGAGGTGCTCGTGATCGAGGACGACTACGACGCCGAGTTCCGCTTCGACCGCCAGCCGCTCGGAGCGCTGCAGGGGCTCGCCCCCGACCGCGTGGCCTACATGGGGACGGTCAGCAAGACGCTGGCTCCGGCACTGCGGCTGGGCTGGCTGGTGCTGCCCGAACGGCTGGTGGACGCCTTCGCCGAGCACAAGCGCCTGGCCGACGCCGGCTCGCCGACCCTAGAGCAGCTCGCCCTGGCCCACCTGATCGAATCGGGCGACTACGACCGCCACCTGCGCCAGGCGCGGCGCCGCTATCGCGCCCGGCGTGACGCACTCGTGGCCGCGGTCGCCCGTCACCTGCCGGGCGCGCATGTGACCGGCGTGGCGGCCGGGCTGCACGCGATCGTGCGCCTGCCCGCGGCGGTTGACGGTCTCGCCCTGATGGCAGCGGCGGGTCGCCGCTCGGTGGGGGTCTACCCGCTCGGCTACGGCTACCTGAGGCCCCGGCGCCTGGACACCGGGCTGGTGCTCGGCTACGCCAACCTGGCCGAGCCGGCCATCGAGGAGGGGGTGCGCCTGCTCGCGCTGGCGCTCGCCGACCTGGCCGCAGCCCCGGCGGCCACGAACGATGGGGGCGCGATCGCCAGGTAGTGGGAGAACGCCCAGCGGCTCAAGCGCCGGCTCTCGAAGGCCTTCACGACGGCGCTGGCGGCGCGGCTCGGGGTGATCTGACCCATCGCCCGCTGGACGGCCAGCAGCCAGCGGAATTTGCGCGCGTGGGCGTCCGAGAAGGCCGCGTAGCGAGCCAGTGCCTGCTCCCGCGTACGACTTCCGTCGAGCACAGCTCGCATCTCGCGGCCGCACGCGAGCCCGAAGTAGAGCGCGGTGCGGATGCCCTCCGCGGTCAGCGGCAGGCAGTGACCGGCCGAGTCGCCGACGAAGAAGACGCCGTCCTCGACCGCCCGGCGCAGCTGATGGGGAATCCAGTTGCCCTGGTAGCCGCGGGCCGCCAGGCCGAGGTCGTCGGCGAGCCGCACGGTCGGCTCCTTGACGTGGTGGCTGGGCCAGAAGGAGCCCACGCCGACACGCAGCTCCTCACCGGCGGGAAAGCTCCACGAGTAGCCCGCTCGCACGTAGCCGGCGTCGAGCCACAGCTCCATGTCGCGGCCCTTGCCGGGAGGGTGGACCTCCAGGCCGCGGGATAGACGCGCGCGCGGGGGCTGGATCGGCTTGGTGTTGGAGAGCACCCGCCGCCAGCCCAGCCCGTCAACCACCAGGGGCGCTCTGAGCTCGCCGCGGTCGGTTTCGACCGTGTGGCCACGACGGCCGGTCACGGTCGCCGTCTCGAACTCCAGCGTCGGCGACTGTGCCTGCTCCCACAGCAGCGCACACAGCTCGCGGTAGTCGAAGGTCGAGAACGACCAGGGCAGTTGCCAGCGGGAGGTGCGATAGGGGGTGTGGACGACCAGCGCGTCGAAGCTCTGGCGCAGCGAGGCGTCCAGCTCGAGCGCCATCAGCCACGCGGTCGGGATCCCGCAAGCCGAGGTCTGGCGCTCGCCGATCTCGTAGCGGTCCACCACCATCACGCGCGCGCCGGTGTCCGCGAGTTCGCGCGCCACGGCGAGCCCCGCAAAGCTCGCCCCGCACACGAGCACGTCGCAGTCGCGCTGCAAGCGGGTGCGGTCCACGCCCCGCTTCGTCGCTCGAACAGGCATTCCCCCGCAATGATACGGCTGCGCTACGCTTCGCCCGGTGCAGACAGTGACGGATGACGCGGCAGCCCACGTGGTCGAAGGGTCCAACGGGCTGCTGCTGGAAGTGGACGGCCAGATCGTCCCGAACTACGACGCCACGTTCCGCCCGATCGAGGAGGGCGAGGTTGTAACGGGCCACGTCGTGCGTATCGACAAGGACGAGGTTCTGGTCGACATCGGCTACAAGTCCGAGGGCGTCATCCCCGCCAACGAGCTGTCGATCCGCAAGGCCGTGGATCCCAGCGAAGAGGTCCATCTGGGCGAGGAGGTCGACGCCATCGTCCTCACCAAGGAGGACCAGGACGGGCGCCTGATCATGTCCAAGAAGCGCGCCCGCTTCGAGAAGGCGTGGCGACGGATCGAAGCCGCTGCCGAGTCGGGCGAGCCGGTCGAGGGCACCGTCATCGAGGTGGTCAAGGGCGGCCTGATCATCGACCTCGGCGTGCGCGGCTTCCTGCCCGCGTCGCTGGTCGACATCCGCCGCGTCCCCAACCTCGACGAGTACATGGGGACGAAGATCGAGACCAAGGTGATCGAGCTCAACCGCTCCCGCAACAACGTCGTGCTCTCACGGCGCGCGGTGCTCGAGGAGGAGCGCAAGGAGGTCCGCCAGCAGATTCTCGACCGCCTGCAGCCCGGCCTCGTGGTCGAAGGCCAGATCTCCAACATCGTCGACTTCGGGGCCTTCGTGGACCTCGACGGGATCGACGGCCTGATCCACATCTCCGAGCTCTCCTGGTCGCACGTCAACCACCCCAGCGAGATCCTCTCGATCGGCGACACCGTACGGGTCAAGGTGCTCGACATCGACCGCGACCGCCAGCGCATCTCGCTCGGCCTCAAGCAGACCCAGGAGGACCCGTGGCAGCGCATCGTTGACACCTACAGCGTCGGCGACGAGCTCGAAGGCAAGGTCACGAAGGTGGTCACGTTCGGCGCCTTCGTCGAGATCCTGGACGGCGTCGAGGGGCTCGTGCACATCTCCGAGCTTGCTGCCCACCACGTCGAGAGCCCCCGCGAGATCGTCCATCCCGGCGACGAGATCCGCGTGAAGATCCTCGAGATCGATTCCGAGCGCCGGCGCCTGTCGCTGTCGGCCAAGCGCGTCGAGGACCAGATCCTGCCGGTCTCGCGCCCGGGCCAGCCCGACGTTCCGGCGGGCGAGGCGCAGGACGGCGAGGTGCAGGACGGCGAGTTCGCCGAGGCAGCCGCCGAGGCCTCCGCCGCCGAGCAGCCCGCCGCCGAGATGCCGGCCACCGACGCCACCCCCGACGCCGGTGTGGTCGAGGCCGCGCCCGAGGCTCCGGACGCGCAGGCACCCGCCGCCGAGGATGTCGCGCAGGAGCCCGCACCCGAGGAGCCCGCGACCGAGGAGCCCGCAACGGAGGAGCCCGCGGCAGAGGCAGCCCCCGCCGAGGCCCCCGCGGCCGAGGAGCCTGCGACCGAGGAGCCTGCGACCGAGGAGGCTCCGTCCGAGGAGCCTGCGACTGCAGAGGCTGAGGCACCCGAGGCACCTGAGGCCGAGGACGTCCCGGCGCCTGCCGGAGACGGCAACGGCGCAGCGGCCTCCGAGGATGGCGGGGTCGCCGAGCCAGAGCTGACGGCGGACTCCGCACAGCAGGACTAGAAGACGGCGCGGCTGCTCGAAGGCGCGCCGGCGTGAGTGCCGCGGTCCCGTTCGTGGGGCTGACGGGCGGGATGGGCGCCGGCAAGTCCACCGCGCTCAACGCCCTGCGGGAGCTGGGGGCGGAGGTGATCTCCAGCGACGAGGTCGTCCACGAGCTGTACGAGAGCCCGGAGGTGGTGGCCACGCTGAGTGAGCGCTTCGGTCCCGAGGTCGCGCCCGACGGCCGCGTCGACCGCCCCGAGCTCGCCCGGCGCGCGTTTGCCGCCGCTGAGGACCGGGCCTGGCTGGAGGGGCTCGTGTGGCCGCTGGTGGGCCGCCGGATCGCTTCCTGGCTGGAGCGTGCGCGCTCGCTGGACCCGCCGCCGCGGGCCGCGGTGGTCGAGGTGCCGCTGCTGTTCGAGGCGGGGCTGCAGGCTGGCTACGACGCCACCATCGCCGTGCTCGCCGAGGAGTCCCTGCGCCGCTCCCGGGCTGCTGCCCGCGGGCAGGTGCTGCTCGAGGAGCGCGACGCGCGCCAGCTGAGCCAGCAGGAGAAGGCGGCCCGCGCTACCTTCGTGGTGCTTAATGACGGGACGGAGCAGGATCTGTCCCGGCAGCTGTCGGAGGTGCTTGACAAGCTAGACCGACCATGAGTCAGCGCGCGCTCGGAACCTGGCTGGTGCTCGGGGCTGTGCTGCTGTGCGGCGCGCTCGCGCTCGTCGTGCTCGGCGACGCCGACCGCGACCACACGCTGCCGCTGGCCGACACCCAGATCATCCGCGCCCAGGCCGCCGAAAAGCGCCTCGACCCGGCGCTGATCGCGGCGGTCATCTACGCCGAGTCGAAATTCGAACCACGGCCCTCCTCGGCGGGCGCCGAGGGGCTGATGCAGATCCTGCCGGAAACCGCCTACTACCTGGCGAAACTGTCGGGCGGGCGGACCTTCACCTCCAGCGACCTCGCCACCCCCAGCGTGAACGTCGCGTACGGCAGCTACTACCTGCGTTATCTGCTCGACCACTACGACGGCAACGAGGTACTCGCCCTGGCCGCCTACAACGGGGGTCTGGCCAACGTCGATCGCTGGGTGGCCCAGGCCGACGCCGCCGGGCGCCGGCTGACGGTCGAAGAAATTCCCTTCCCGGAGACGCGCGAATACGTGCGCCGGGTGCTCGGCGCCGAGCAGATCTACCGCAGCGACTACGCCCGCGAGCTCGGCCTCGCCTGAGGCGCCGCGACCGCGCTGAGCCCGGCCTCGCCTGAGCTCGCCGGGCGGCGGCTAACCTGCAGGGGACCCGCGACGCATGCCAGATTTCAAGCTCGATACCGCCTTCACACCCACCGCCGACCAGCCCAAGGCGATCGAGGCGCTGGCCCGCGGAGTGGGGGAGGGAGAACGCTTCCAGACGCTGCTGGGGGCCACCGGGACGGGCAAGACGATGACGATGGCCGGGGTGATCGAGGCCGTCCAGCGCCCGGCGCTGGTGATCGCCCACAACAAGACGCTCGCCGCCCAGCTGTGCAACGAGTTCCGCACCTTCTTCCCCGACAACGCCGTCGA
The DNA here is from genome assembly GCA_963821425.1 of uncultured Solirubrobacteraceae bacterium. Classification (GTDB taxonomy): domain Bacteria; phylum Actinomycetota; class Thermoleophilia; order Solirubrobacterales; family Solirubrobacteraceae; genus Palsa-744. The sequence goes on along the minus strand of CAWGDS010000003.1, from coordinate 140,422 downwards.
GTACTTCGTCTCCTACTACGACTACTACCAGCCCGAGGCCTACGTCCCGAGCCGGGACCTGTACATCGAGAAGGACTCGGCCATCAACCAGGAGGTGGACCGCCTGCGCCACGCGGCCACCGCCGCCGTGTTCGCCCGCCGCGACGTGATCGTGGTGGCCTCGGTCTCCTGCATCTACGGCCTCGGCTCGCCGGAGACCTACGAGATGAACATGCAGATCCTCAAGCGCGGCGAGACCGTCGACCGCGACGCCCTGCTGCGCAAACTCGTCTCGATCCAGTACACCCGGAACGACTCCGTCCTCTCACGGGGCACCTTCCGCGTCCGGGGCGACACGCTGGAGGTGTTCCCGGCGTACGCCGAGACGGCCTTCCGGGCCAGCCTGTTCGGCGACGAGGTCGAGCGCCTGCAGCACTTCGACCCCCTCACCGGGGAGCTGATCGCCGACGACATCGAGCACGTGGCGATCTGGCCGGCCACCCACTACAACGTCAAGGAGGGGACGATCGAGGCGTCCGTCGAAGCGATCGGGGCCGAGCTCGAGCAGCGCACCGGGGAACTGATCGGCGAAGGCAAGCAGCTGGAGGCCCACCGCCTGCGCCAGCGCACCCAGTACGACATGGAGATGCTGCGCGAGGTCGGCTTCTGCTCGGGGATCGAGAACTACTCGCGGATCCTCGACGGCCGCCGGCCCGGCGAGCGGCCCTACTGCCTGATCGACTACTTCCCCGAGGACTTCGTCTGCTTCATCGACGAGTCCCACCAGACCGTGCCCCAGATCGGGGGCATGCACGAGGGCGATCGCTCGCGCAAGCAGACGCTCGTGGACTACGGCTTCCGCCTGCCCAGCGCACTCGACAACCGCCCCCAGACCTTCGAGGAGTTCCTCTCGATCACACCCCAGCTGATGTTCGTGTCGGCCACCCCCGGGGAGTACGAGCGCACGAGGTCCACGAACGTGGTCGAGCAGATCGTCAGGCCCACGGGGATCGTGGATCCGGTGGTCGAGGTGCGCGAGACCGCCAACCAGATCGACGACCTCATGAACGAGGTCCGCACCCGCGTGGACCGCGACGAGCGCGTGCTCGTGACGACGCTCACCAAGAAGATGAGCGAGGACCTCTCCCAGTACCTGCTCGAGATGGGCTTCAGGACCCGCTACCTGCACTCGGAGATCGACACCCTCGAACGGATCCAGATCATCCGTGACCTGCGCCTGGGCGAGTACGACGTGCTCGTCGGCGTGAACCTGCTGCGCGAGGGCCTCGACCTCCCCGAGGTGTCGCTGGTCGCGATCCTCGACACCGACAAGGAGGGCTTCCTGCGGGGCGAGACCTCGCTGATCCAGACGATCGGGCGGGCCGCCCGCAACGTCGGCGGGACGGTGCTGATGTACGCCGACAAGGAGACCAGGGCGATGCGGGCAGCGATCTCGGAGACCGACCGCCGCCGCGAGATCCAGGTTGCCTACAACGAGGAGCACGGGATCACGGCCGCCACGATCGTGAAGGGGATATCCGACATCGCCGAGTTCCTGCAGGCCGAGTCCAAGGTGCCCCGCGGGCGCCGGCGCTCGCGCCGCGCCGCCGCGGCCCGCTCGGCCGAGGAGCTGCCCCGCGGCGAGCTCGAGAAGATGGCCGTGGAATTGGAGGAGGAGATGCTCGTCGCTGCCGAGGAGCTGCGCTTCGAGTACGCGGCCCAGCTGCGGGACGAGCTGCGCGAGCTGCGACGCGACCTGCGGGACATCGATGTAAACTCGCAGCGCGCTCCAGCCGGGCGCGAGACCCCAGCCGAAGAGATCGCCTAGGATTCCCCCGCCTTGGACCTCGACCGACAGGCAATCGAACGCAAGGATTTCCCGATCGGCCGCCGTGGCTATGACCCGGACGCCGTCGACGCACACCTGCGGGCCCTCGCGGGCGAGTTCGAGGACATCCAGCGGACGGCCGCCCACGGCTCCCCGGACGTCTCGCTCGCCTCCTCGGCGGCCACCCAGGTCCAGAGCATCCTCGAGGCGGCCGAGGCTACCGCCGCCGACATCGAGCACAACGCCCTCGAGGAGGCCCGGGCGGTCCGCGAAGAGGCCGACCGCGACGCCGACCAGAACCGCGAGGAATCACTCGAGCGCGCCCGCGCCCACGTGGCCGCCGTCGAGCAGGCCGCCTCCGGGCTACTCGAACGGGTCGGCTCGATGGAGGGCGAGGTGGGGGCGCTGGTGGAGAGCCTCCGCGCCGGCGCCCGGCGCCTGGCGAGCGACCTGGCCGCGGTCGAGACCGGCATGCACGAGCTCTACGACGCCGCCTCCGGTCACGGCGGTGGGCCCGTGGCCGCGGCACCCGCTGCAGCGACCCCGCCGCCCGAGCCGGCCCAGAAGCCGGACCCGGCGAGCGTCCCTGCCGAGCCCGCCGCCCCGGCCGAGACCGCACGCCCGGCCGAGCCCGCCCCCAGCGCCGAGGCGGCCCCGCCCGCTGCTCCCGCCGAGCCGCCCGCGCCGGAGCAGGAGCCGGTCCCGGGAGACCTCGACGGCGCCCGCCTGGTGGCGCTGAACATGGCGCTCAACGGCGAGTCGCGGGCCGAGACGGAGCGCTATCTGGCCGAGAACTTCGAACTCCCCGATCGGCTGAAGCTGATCGACGAGGTGTACGCCGCCGTCGAGGGCTGAGCGGTCCCGGCCGCTCGCGGTCCCCGAGGGGACCGGGCGAACATCTGTTCGCATTTATAGACTCGTTGGAACGATGGCGGCCGGCGAGCACAAACCGACGAGCAACGAGATCCGCGTCTCGGGTGCCCGCGAGCACAACCTCAAGGACATCTCGCTGGTCCTGCCCCGCGACGCCCTCGTCGTGATCACCGGACTGTCGGGGTCGGGCAAGTCGAGCCTGGCGTTCGACACCATCTACGCCGAGGGCCAGCGGCGCTACGTCGAGTCGCTGTCGGCCTATGCCCGCCAGTTCCTGGGCCAGATGGACAAGCCCGACGTGGACTCGATCGAGGGCCTCTCGCCGGCCATCTCGATCGACCAGAAGACCACCTCCCGCAACCCCCGCTCGACGGTCGGGACGGTGACCGAGATCTACGACTACCTGCGCCTGCTGTGGGCCCGCGTGGGCAAGCCCCACTGCCCGATCTGCGGGCGCCCGATCGTGGGGCAGTCGGCCGAGCAGATCGTGGACCAGGTGATGGAGCTCGGCGACGGCACCCGCTTCATGGTGCTCGCCCCGGTCGTGCGCGGCCGCAAGGGCGAGTACGGGAAGCTGCTCGACGAGCTGCGGGCGGACGGCTTCGCGCGGGTCAAGATCGACGACCGCGTGCGCATGCTGGACGAGTCGATCGTGCTCGACAAGCGCTACAAGCACGACATCTCGGTGGTCGTGGACCGGCTCGTGATGCGCCACGACCTGCGCAAGCGGCTGGCCGACTCGATCGAGACGGCGGTGCAGCGAGCCGACGGCCTGGTGGAGATCGAGATCGTCGGCTCGGGCAAGGGCGCCGACGGCGACGGAAAGGACGGGGCCCACGCGACCGGCGCGAAGGGCACCCGCGCCCCCTCCGCGCAGATCCTCCCCGGCGAGGTTCCGGCGCCCGGCACGATGTTCACGTACTCCGAGCGCTTCGCCTGCCCCGAGCACGGACCGTCGCTGGTCGAGCTCGAGCCGCGGGTGTTCTCCTTCAACTCCCCCCACGGGGCCTGCGATCGCTGCACCGGCCTCGGCTCGATGATGGAGATCGACCCCGAGCTGGTGATCCCCGACCCGTCGCTGTCGATCGGGGAAGGGGCGATCGCGCCGTGGGCCTCGAGCGCCTCCAACTACTACTCCCAGATGACCGAGGCGATCGCCGAGGAGTACGGGGTCGACCTCGACGCCCCCTGGGAGAAGCTGCCCGAGGAGCAGCGCGACGTGTTCCTGTACGGGACCGGCGGGGAGCCGATCCAGGTCACCTACCGCAACCGCTTCGGCCGCCGGCGCTCCTATGCCGCCCGCTTCGAGGGGATCGTGCCGAACCTCCAGCGCCGCTACCGCGAGACGGACTCGGAATGGTCGCGCGAGAAGATCGAGGAGTACATGTCGCTGCGGGCCTGCCCGGAGTGCGGCGGCGCCCGCCTGAGGCCCGAGTCGCGGGCGGTGCTGGTCGCGGGGACCCGCATCGAGGACTTCACCGCGCTCTCGGCGCGGCGCGCCCTGCAGTGGCTCGAGGAGGTCGAGCTGTCCGAGACCGACCGCCACGTGGCGCGCCTGATCCTGCGTGAGATCTCAGAACGGCTGCGCTTCCTGGACAACGTCGGGATCGGGTACCTGTCGATGGACCGGGCCGCCGCGACCCTGTCCGGGGGAGAGGCGCAGCGGATCCGCCTGGCGACCCAGATCGGCTCCTCGCTGGTGGGCGTGCTGTACATCCTCGACGAGCCCTCGATCGGGCTGCACCAGCGCGACAACTCGAAGCTGATCGCCACGCTCGAGCGGCTGCGGGACCTCGGCAACACGGTGATCGTGGTCGAGCACGACGAGCAGACGATGCGCGCCGCCGACCACCTCGTGGACCTCGGCCCCGGAGCCGGCGAGCACGGGGGTGAGATCGTGGCCGAGGGCACCGCCGAGGAGGTGCAGCGCGTGCCGGAGTCGCTCACCGGCCAGTACCTCTCGGGCGCCGCCACGATCGAAACGCCCACTCGGCGGCGCACGCCGAGCGGCTACATCGAGATCCTCGGCGCCAGCCAGCACAACCTCCGCGACATCGACGTCCACGTCCCGCTGGGGGTGCTGACGTGCGTGACCGGGGTCTCCGGGTCGGGCAAGTCCACGCTCGTCAACGACGTCCTCTACAAGGCCGTCGCCAACCGCCTCCACCGCGCGCGGCGGCGCCCCGGCAGCCACCGCGCGATCCACGGCCTGGACCAACTCGACAAGATCATCGCCGTCGACCAGTCCCCGATCGGGCGCACGCCGCGCTCCAACCCGGCTACCTACACGGGCCTGTTCGACGTGATCCGGGATCTCTTCTCAAAGACCCAGGAGGCGCGGGCGCGGGGCTACAAGCCGGGTCGCTTCAGCTTCAACGTCAAGGGCGGGCGCTGCGAGGTCTGCCGCGGCGACGGGCAGATCAAGATCGAGATGCACTTCCTTCCCGACGTGTACGTGCCCTGCGAACAGTGCCACGGCAAGCGCTACAACCGCGAGACGCTCGAAGTCCGCTTCAAGGGCCGCAGCATCGCCGACGTGCTCGACATGCCGGTCGAGGAGGCGCTGGGCTTCTTCGAGCACATCCCGAAGGTGCGCCGGCGACTTGAGACGCTCGACGCCGTGGGTCTCGGCTACGTGCGCCTGGGCCAGCCGGCCACGACTCTCTCCGGCGGCGAGGCCCAGCGCGTGAAGCTCGCCACCGAGCTCTCCAAGATCGCCACCGGCAGGACGCTGTACATCCTCGACGAGCCCACCACCGGCCTGCACTTCGCCGACGTCCAGCGGCTGCTCGAGGTGCTCCAGCGGCTGGTGGACGCCGGCAACAGCGTGGTCGTGATCGAGCACAACCTCGACGTCATCAAGAGCGCTGACAGGATCATCGACATGGGCCCGGAGGGGGGAGAGGAGGGCGGCATCGCGATCGCCACGGGGACGCCGGAGGAGGTCGCGCTGGAGCCCGCGTCGCACACCGGCCAGTTCCTGGTCCCGTTGCTGGCACCCGCCTCGGCACGGCGGGGGCGCCCCCCGCGCAAGCGGCGCACGAAGGTCGCCGCCTAGGCAGCCATGGCGCAGGAGCTCGCGGGCCGGTTGCGCCTGTGGGCGCAGAAGTGGCGCTGGTACGAGCGTGCCTCGCTGCCCTGGAACCGGGTGGCTGTGCACTGGGAGTTCGTGCGCCGCGAAGCCTTCGTGCGCTGGCCCGTGCAGGGCAACGTGCTGGAGGCCCTGCGCGAGGGTCGCCTTGAGCTGGGGCCGGGAGTGCTGCTCGAGCCGGGTGTGTGGATCACGGCACCCGGCAGTGCCCGCGTCCGCATCGGCGCCGGCAGCTTCCTGAACATGGGCGTGATGGTCGCCTCCCAGGAGCTGGTCGAGATCGGCGAGCACTGCATGCTCGCCAACGGCTGCTTCGTGTCCGACGCCGACCACCGCTTCGACGACCCCGAGCGGCCGATCACCTGGCAGGGCTTCACCAGCAAGGGCCCCACCCGCATCGGCTCGAACTGCTGGCTCGGGGCCAACGTCGTGGTCACCAGCGGTGTCAGCATCGGCGAGCGCTGTGTGATCGGAGCCAACTCGGTCGTCACGCACGACATCCCCGCCTTCTCGGTCGCCGCGGGCGCGCCCGCGAAGGTGCTGCGGAGCGTCGAATACGGGTAGCGTCCGCAGGCGCGATGGACCTTTATGAGGCGATGCGCTGCGCCCCCACGACAAGGCGCTTCGGCAACGAGCCGGTGGCGCCCGAGAGGCTGGCCCGTGCGCTCGACGCGGCCCGCTTCGCCCCCAGCGGCGGCAACCGCCAGGGCTGGCGGGTGATCGCCGTCCAGGATCCCGAGCTGCGGCGCAAGCTGGGCGAGATGTATCTGCCCCACTGGCGCGCCTACGTGCGCCGCCTGGGGATGGAGGAGGTGCTCGAGGACCCGGACTCCGACCCCGTCATCCGCGGCCGCATCGCGGGCGCCGACCTCTACGCCCGCTCGCTCCCGGAAGTGCCCCTGCACCTGGTCGTGGGCGTGCGCCTGGACGACCTCGCCGTCACCGACGCCGAGCTGCCACGTCGCAGCATCGTCGGCGGCGCCTCGATCTACCCGTTCGTCCAGAACCTCCTGCTGGCCCTGCGCGCGGAGGGCCTGGGGGCCGCCATGACCACCCTGCTGGTGCCGGCCGAGGACGCCGTGCGTGAGCTGCTCGGGATCCCGCCCGAGGTGATCCTCGCCGCCCATATCGGCGTCGGCCGGCGCAGCGACCCGTGGCCGCGAAAGCTCGCCCGCCGGCCGGTGTCGGAGTTCGCCTACGCCGACCGCTGGGGCCAGGCGCTTCCCGAGTCCTAGCGTCACAGCCCCCTTCAGCGGGGGCGCCTGCAGCCAGGCGCCTTCAGGAGGGGTAGCGCAGCGCCAGCAGCTCCTGCAGCTCGCCCAGCTCGACCGGGTCGATCGAGTAGGTGTGCTCGGGGCCCGGGTAGCGGCGCAGGCGAACGTCCTCCGCAAAGGCGCTGACGCCTTCGTTCATCTCCTGCTGGAGGTTGGCGTAGCGCTTGACGAAACGCGGCCCGAGGCCGTCGCGGATGCCGAGCAGGTCGTGGAACACGAGCACCTGGCCGTCGGTGGCGGGGCCCGCCCCGATGCCGATCACGGGCACCTCGATCAGCCCCATCAGCTCCTCGGTGACGGCGCTCGGGATCGCCTCGAAGACGATCGCGAAGCAGCCCGCCTCCTGCAGCGCGAGGGCCTCGGCCGCGATGCGGGCGGCCGCCCGCGCGTTGCGCCCCTGGGCCTTCCAGCCGCCGAGCGCGGTGGAGGTCTGGGGGGTGAGGCCGACGTGGCCCATCACCGGGATGCCGGCGCCGACGATCGCCCGGGCGCGGCTCGCGGGAGCCTCGCCGCCGCCCTCCAGCTTCACCACCTCGCAGCCGCCCTCCTTGACCATCCGCATGGCGGTGGCGATCGCCTGCTCGTCGGAGACCTCATAGGAGCCGAACGGCAGGTCGCCGATCAGCAGCGGCGTGCTCAGCCCGCGGCTGACGGCACGCGTCAGCACCAGCATGTCGGTCAGCTCGACCGGGGTCGTGGCGGTGTAGCCGAGCACGGTGGTGGCGGCCGAGTCTCCGACCAGCACCAGGTCCACGCCCGCGGCCTCGGCTGCGCGCGCGCTCGGGTAGTCGTAGGCGGTCACCATCACGATCGGTTCGCCGAGACGCTTGCGCTCGGCCAGCAGCGGAAGTGTCATCGGCAGCCGCACCGGGTCGGCGGGTGTCCTTATGGCGGGGTGGCTTGACATGGGGGACTCCTATCCGGACGCGGTTGACGCCGCCTACAGAACGGCGGTCGCCACCTCGTCCTGGTGGATTGACTGGCGGGCCCTTGGCCCCACGATCTCGTTGTCGATCAGGCGCACATCTCCGACGCGCGCAGCGATCAGCACCAGGCCATCCCCTTCGAGCCGGCTGATCGGGGCCAGGCTGTCGGGGTCGACCAGCGCCACGTACTCGGCCTCCAGCAGGTGGTCGGCGAGGGCCTCACGGGCGCACTCGAGCAGTACCTCGCCGGAGCGCTCCCCGCTGGCCGCCCGCTCGCGAACCCGGGCCAGCGCCCGCGGGATACCGAGCGCCCGCTCGCGCTGCTCGGCGCTGAGACGGCGGTTGCGGCTCGACAGCGCAAGCCCGTCGGCCTCGCGCACCGTGGCCACGCCGGCGATCCGTACCGGCAGGTTGAGGTCGGCCACGAGCCGGCGGATCACGAGCAGCTGCTGGGCGTCCTTGCGCCCGAAGTAGGCGACGTCGGGGAGCGCCATGCAGAGCAGCTTGGTGACGACCGTGGCGACGCCGCGGAAGTGGGCGGCTCCGCGCCACTCGCCCTCCAGCGGCTCGCTCACGCCGCCGACCTCGACGGTGGTGGCGAAGCCCTCTGGGTACACCTCCCCGGCCGCGGGCGCGAACAGCAGGTCCGCGCCGGCTTGCTCGGCCAGCCGCGCGTCGCGGTCCTCGTCGCGCGGGTAACGATCGAGGTCGGCCTGCTCGTCGAACTGGGTGGGGTTCACGAACAGCGTCACCACGACGACGTCGCACTCCTCGCGTGCCCGTGCCAGCAGGGCGAGGTGGCCCTCGTGGAAGGCCCCCATCGTGGGCACCAGGCCGATCGAGCGGCCGTCCCTGCGGGCCGGAGCCAGCGCCGCCCGCAGCTCGGAGACGGTTCGCAGCGTCCTCATCGGGGAACGCTCGCGGCTGCGGGGATCGGGTGTCTCATCGGCTTCGTCCAGTTCCTGGGTGGATACCGGCGTGCTGGTGGGTCTGGGTCCTGCGTCGGTCTTCGAGGTCCACCCCGGAGGAGCTCCGGTGGCCGCCTCTGAGCCGGATGATACCCCCGTTTCTGGCTTTCGCAAGCGGTATCCGGCGGCGCCCGCGGGGAGCCGCGGCAAGCGGGCCGCAAGCTGCGCGAAACCCGTTCCGCGCGCCGCGCGCCCTACCAGGCGTCGACGTTGGGGCGCTTCTTGCCGGGGCGCTCCCACCAGCTGGGGGAGCGCTCGTCGAACAGGGTGGCGATCCAGCGCCGCGAGTCGGCCGGGTCGATGACGTCGTCGATCTCGCCGTAGGCGGCCATGTTCAGGCCGCGGCCCCGCTCGTAGGCGCCGGCCACCAGCTCCGCGAACACGCGCTCGCGCTCGGCGGGGTCCTCGATCGCCTCCAGCTCGCGGCGCATCCCCAGCCGCACGGCTCCCTCGAGGCCCATCGCCCCGAACTCCGAGGTCGGCCAGCCGACCGTGAACAGGGGGGCCTTGAAGCCCCCGGCGGCCATCGCCTGGGCCCCGAGCCCATAGCCCTTGCGCAGCACGATCGTACCGACCGGCACCGACACGTTGGCCCCGGTCAGGAACATGCGCGCGAAGTGGCGCACGGTCGCGGTCCGCTCGGCGGCCGGCCCGACCATGAAGCCCGGCGTGTCGCACAGCAGCAGCACGGGGATCTCGAAGGCGTCGCACAGCTGCAGGAAGCGGGCCGCCTTGTCGGCGCCCTCCGCGTCGATCGCCCCGCCGAGGTGGGAGGCGTCGTTGGCGATCACGCCCAAGGGGCGCCCCTGCAGGCGGGCCAGCGCCGTCACCATCCCCGGGCCCCAGCCGCGGCGCAGCTCGAGCACCGAGCCCTGGTCGAACAGCTCGTCCACGACCGTGCGGATCTCGTAGCGGCGCTTGCGCTGCTCGGGCACCAGCGTTCGCAGCCGCTCGGGGTCGGACAGGGGGCCGGGCTCGGCCGGGCCGTAGAAGTAGGACAGGTAGCGCCGGGCCAGCGCGACCGCCTCGCTTTCGTCGCGCGCCCGCAGGTCCACCACGCCGTTGCCGTACTGGACGTCGATCGGCCCCACCTCGGAGGGATGGTGGACGCCCAGGCCACCGCCCTCGATCATCGCCGGGCCGCCCATGCCGATGCTCGAATCCTCGGTCGCGATCACGACGTCGCAGCAGCCGAGCAGGGCGGCGTTGCCGGCGAAGCAGTAGCCGCCGGCCACACCGACCAGCGGGACCAGGCCGCTGAGGGAGGCGAACAGGGCGAACGCCCTGCAGTCCAGGCCGGCCACGATCGGCATGTCCACGTCGCCCGGGCGTCCGCCGCCGCCCTCCGCGAACAGCACCACCGGCAGCCGTCGCCGCTCGGCCAGCTCGAACAGGCGGTCCTTCTTGGCGTGGTTGCGCATCCCCTGGGTGCCGGCCAGGACCGTGTAGTCGTAGGACATCACCACGCAGGCGTGGCCCGCGACGTCCCCCACGCCGCCCACCAGGCCGTCGGCGGGCGTGCGCTCGATCAGCTCCTGGCGGGTGCGCCGGCGCTCCTGGGCCGCGAACAGCAGCGGCCCGTACTCCACGAACGTCCCGGCGTCGACGAGCTCGGCGAGGTTCTCCCGAGCGGTGCGGCGCCCGTGCTCGTGACGGCGCGCGACGGCCTCGCCGCGTGCGGGGTCGAGACCGATCTCGTGGCGCTCTCGAACGGCTCGCAGGTCGCCCCGCTCACCCTCCGGCTCGGGCTCCTCGGCGCTCTCGGCCGCCGGCCCGGCGACGGCCCTCGGCTCCAGCGTCGCCAGCAGCTGGCCCTCGCTGACCGCTTCACCCACCGCCACCGCCAGCTCGCGGACGATCCCGTCGACCTCGGCCAGCACCTCGTGCTCCATCTTCATCGCCTCGAGCACCACCACCGGAACCCCCGCCCGCACCTGTGTGTCGGCCTGCAGCGGCAGCGCGACCACGACCGCGTCGAAGGGCGCCAGCACCGCGTGCTCCCCGGGAGTGCTCACCGCAGGATCATCCCCGACGGCGACCCCGCGCGCCCACACGGGCAAGGGCTAGCATCCCGGCGATGGCTGCCCAGCCGCAATCCGCGGCCGCCCGGCGGGACTCGCTGAAGGAGCTCCTGATGCGGGCCCGCGCCTGCGAACGCTGCCCCGAGCTGGCCGCCACCCGCAAGACCGTCGTGTTCGGGTCCGGCAACGCCGACGCCGAGCTGATGTTCGTCGGGGAGGCGCCCGGCGCCAGCGAGGACGAGCAGGGCCTGCCCTTTGTCGGGCGCGCCGGCCGGCTGCTGGACCAGCTGCTCGAGGAGATCTCGCTCGAGCGTGCCGAGGTGTGGATCTGCAATGTGCTCAAGTGCCGCCCGCCCGGCAACCGCGATCCGCAGCCGGTCGAGATCGATAACTGCCAGGAGTACCTGCTGGGCCAGGTCGAGCTGATCGAGCCGACCGTCATCTGCACGCTGGGGAACTTCTCCACCAAGCTGCTGCGGGGCGACCCCACCGGCATCACGCGCCTGCACGGCCAGCCCGAGGTGAGGACGATGGGGGCGCGGGCGGTGCGGCTGTACCCGATCTACCACCCCGCCGCGGCCCTGTACACGCCGAGGATGCTGCAGACGCTGCGGGAAGACTTCGCCGCGATCCCCGAGCTGCTCGCGCTCGGGCCCCCCGAGCAGCCCTCGCCCCGGGCGCTCGCCGCGCCGCACGAGAGCGCCGATCCGCCGACCCGGGAGCGGATCGTGCCCCCCGAGGTCGCCGAGCAGCCGCCGTCCCAGCCCGCCGTGGATCCCGAGGCCTGCGAGGCGGAGCAGCTGGGGCTCTTCTAACCCCCTGTCCAGACCCGTTCTGGACGCAATTTCGGAGCCTTTGAATCCCCCGAATGACGCTAATTTGCAGGACTTTCCGGGGTGGCGGCGAACTCGGGTGTCCAGCAGGCCCTAAAGTCGGATGCAGGGACTGCCGATGAAGGTCCTGTCTCCATCCCTCCAGGAGTAAACGACCGGCCCGCGCCCCCCATTCTCCCGCGGGTCGGTCTTTTTAATCCCCGCCTGCGAATGCCGTGGAGGGTTCCTGCTGCTGGTCGATTCCGCGGCCATCTAGGCTCCTGATGTGCCGACCCGGACGGTGCATAGCTCCTGCGCCCGCCAGACCGAAGACCTGGGGGCGGAGATCGCGCGTGCCCTGAGGCCCGGCGATGTGGTGTTGGTCCAGGGGGAGCTCGGCGCGGGCAAGACGACGCTCGTGCGGGGAGCCGCCCGGGCGCTGGGCGTGAGCCAGCCCGTCACGAGCCCCACCTTCACGATCGGCAACCGCTACGCCGCCGACGGCACGACCGTCTCCCACCTGGACCTCTACCGGATCTCCTCGCTGGGAGCCGAGGACCCCGACCTGCTGGCCGACTATCTCGGCGAGGGTCGGATCGCGTTCGTGGAGTGGCCCGAGGACGGCGCCCGCGAGCTCGCCGGGGCGCGCCTGGTGGTGAAGATAAGCCACCGCGGAGAGGACGACCGCGAGGTCGAGCTGGAAGATCGCCGGGAGGCCGCCGCTTGATCGTGCTCGGGCTCGACACGGCCACCACGGCGACCGCGGTGGCCCTGCGCCTCGGGGATGAGACCGTGCTCGAACGCCGTGACGATCCGGCCCCGGGGGCGCACCCCGGGCACGCCACGCGGCTGCTGGCGATGGCCGCGGAGGTGCTCGGCGAGGCGGGTGTCTCGTGGGGGCAGATCGAGCGGATCGCCGTCGGCCTGGGCCCCGGCACCTTCACCGGCCTGCGCGTCGGCGTGGCCACCGCGCGCGGGCTCGCCCACTCGCGCGGGATCGAGCTCGTCGGGGTCTCGAGCCTTCGCGCGCTCGCGCTCGGCGCGCTCGCGGTCCCCGGCGGTCCCGAGCTGGTGCTGGCCGTCATCGACGCCCGCCGGCAACAAGTGTTCGCCGCCGCCTACGAGCGCGGGCCTGCGGGCCTGCCGCGGGAGCTCACCCCCGCCGCGGCGCTGGCACCCGAGCGTCTGGCGGAGCTGGTGGCGGGCACACGGGAGCGCGGGGCCGGGAGCCGGGTGCTGGTCGGCGACGGCGCGGTGCGCTACCGCGAGCTGCTCACCGCCGTGGGGCTGCAACCGGCGGCCGATGATTCGCCGCTGCACATCCTCTCCGGAGAAGCGATCTGTGTCCTGGGCACCAGCTCCGCCGTGCACCCCGGCGCGGGCGGCGCGCTGCCCGACTATGTGCGCCGGCCCGACGCGGAGCTAGCCTTGGAGGGCGCCTAGGCGCCCTCCACAACCGCCCATGACCGAACCGACCCTCTCAGAGCAGCCCAGCCCGCGCCCTCCGGGGATCGAGATACGGCGCCTCAGCTACCCGGATCTGCCCCAGGTGACGGCGATCGAGCGGCGGGTGTTCCCGACCCCGTGGTCGCTGGCGATGTTCGTGCTCGAGCTGTCCAAGACCTCCGGTATCTGTCTGGCGGCGGTCGAAGGCGAGCGCCTGGTGGGCTACCTGATCTGCTCCCGCTACGACACCGTCTGGCACGTCATGAACGTGGCGGTCGACGCCGACCACCAGCGCAAGGGTCTGGCCTCGGCCCTGCTCGCCGACCTGTACGAGCGGGTGGGCGACGACAACGCACGCTTCACGCTCGAGGTGCGGCCCTCCAACCTGGTCGCCATCCATCTCTACGAGCGAGAGGGCTTCCGCGCTGCGGGCCTGCGTCGCCGCTACTACCAGGACAACGGGGAGGACGCACTCGTCATGTGGCGCACGCCCGCGACCCTCGCGGGGTCGCTCGAGGACGTGCCCAACGCCTCGCCACCGTGATCCTCGCGGTCGAGACAAGCTGCGACGACACCTGCGCGGCCGTCCTGGAGCAGGACGGAACGATCCGCTCCAACGTGATCTCATCCCAGGAGCAGCACTCCCGCTTCGGCGGGGTCGTGCCCGAGATCGCCTCACGCCACCACCTCGAGCTGATCGACGCCGTCATCGACGAGGCCCTGTCCCGGGCCGGCAGCGGCCTGGACGAGGTGGAGCTCGTGGCCGCCACCCGCGGGCCTGGACTGATCGGGGCGCTGCTCGTCGGGCTCTCGAGTGCGAAGGCGATCGCGGCGGCGCGGGAGCTGCCGTTCGCGGCGGTGGACCACCTGCAGGGCCACGTGGCGGCGAACTTCGTGCGTAACGCGGGCGGCAGCGGCCAGGGCCGCGCCGGGGACGGGACCCCGGCTGCCGGCGGCGGCGATGGCGCGGCCGGCCCCTTCGAGCCGCCGTTCGTATGTCTGATCGCCAGCGGCGGCCACACCCTGCTCGCGCGGGTCGACGGTCATGACGGCTTCGAGGTGCTCGGCAGCACGCTCGACGACGCCGCCGGGGAGGCCTTCGACAAGGGCGCCCGCATGCTCGGTCTCGGCTACCCCGGTGGGCCAGCGCTGGAGCGGCTGGCGGCCGGCGGAGACCCCGACTCCTTCTCGTTCCCGGGCTCTCCATCCGAGCGCCGTCGCGGGCGCTCGCCGTCGCGGTCGGCCTTCGCGGAGGGGCTCGACTTCTCCTTCGCCGGGGTCAAGACGGCCCTGCTCTACCGGCTGCGGGAGCTGTCCGAGCAGGAGCGCGAGCAGCGGGCCGCCGACCTCGCGGCCTCCTACCAGGCGGCGATCGTCGAGAGCCTGATGGTCCGTACCGAACGGGCCCTGGGGCAGATCGGCGGCGATCGCCTGGCCGTCGGTGGAGGGGTCGCCGCCAACGGCGAGCTGCGCCGGCGCCTGCAGGAGCTCGATGTGGAGGTTCACGTCCCCGAGCGGGCTCTCTGCACCGACAACGCCGCCATGATCGCCAGCGCGGCCCGGTTTTCCGAGCGGCTCGAGTACCCCCGCTACCTCGCGCTCGACGCGTACGCCAGCGGCGAGCGGCCGTAGGCGTGTCGTGATGGCGCTGGTGACGGTCTACTCGAAGCCCGACTGCCACCTCTGCGAGCAGGCGATGGAGGCCCTGCGGGCGCTCCAGCCGGAGCTCGCATTCGAGCTGGAGGAGCGCGACATCCGCCTCCAGGAGAGCCTCCACCGCGCCTATTTCGAGCGGATCCCCGTGATCGCCCTGGACGGGGAGGAGCTATCCGATTACTTCGTCGACGAGGCCCTGTTGCGAGAAAGACTAGAGTCACGGCGATGAACTACGGAGAGTCCATCAGCGGGGCCGTTGAGCAGGTTCGGGACGGGACTGCCCCCTCAAACGACCGTCTGTCGCTGGGGGTCGCGGCCCGCCTCTCCCGCTACCTGCAGGTGCTGACCCAGGCCAAGAAGATGGGCAAGGAGACGATCTCCTCGCAGGAGCTCTCCGACTACACCCACGTCAACTCGACCCAGATCCGGCGCGACCTGTCGGGCTTCGGCAAGTTCGGCAAGCGTGGAGTGGGTTACAACGTCGAGGCGCTGGTCTCCCAGATCCGCAAGATCCTGCGGACCGCCGGCCAGCACAACATCGCCCTGATCGGCGCGGGCCACCTCGGCATGGCGATCGCCTCCTCTGAAATCTTCGCCGACCACGGTTTCCGGGTGGTCGCGATCTTCGACAGCGACCCCGCCAAGGTCGGGACCCAGGTGGGTAACCAGAAGGTGCGCCACATCGACGAACTGAGCCAGCTGGTGGAGGACGAGGACATCGTCGTGGGGGTGCTGGCGGTTCCGACGCAGGCCGCCCAGGGGCTGGCGAACGAGCTCGTGGACACGGGCGTGAAGATCATCTTCAACTACTCGGAGTCGTTGCTCGACGTCCCCCCGGAGGTGACCGTCCACACCTCGAGCCCCGCCGTGGACCTCCTCTATGCGTTGTACTTCTACCTGACCTAGGAAGCGCTCACCCGGCGAGCGCCGCTACCGCTCTCCCATCCTCGGACATACACCGAACACCGCTCCGATGAGCAGCATCGACCTAGACCGCGCGGCCCAGATCTTCGCCACCGCCTCCGACCTGACGGTCGGGATCGAGGAGGAGTTCGCGATCCTCGACCCCGAAACGCACGAACTGGCCCCGCGCTTCGAGGAGCTCCGGGACGCCGCCCAGCCCGACGAGATCCTGCGTGACGCCGTCGCCGGGGAGCTGATCTCCTCGGAGATCGAGATCATCTCGGGCGTCGGCAGCGACCTGCAGGACGCGATCTCACGCCAGCGCGAGCGACGCCGGCGGCTGTTCGCGCTCACCGAGACCCACCGCGCCTCGCTCGCTGCCACCGGCACCCACCCGTGGGCCGACTACCGCCGCCAGCCGATCATCGACACCGAGCATTACCACCGCGTCGAGGAGGGCCTCAAATACGTGGCCTGGCGGAACAACACCTTCAGCCTGCATGTCCACGTCGGGGTGCGGGACATCGACCGGGCCGTGCGGGCGTGCGACCGGCTGCGGCCGGTGCTGCCGCTGCTGCTGGCGGTCTCGGCCAACTCGCCCTATCTCGACGGGCGCGACAGCGGCCTGCACTCGGCGCGCACCCAGGCCTTCACCAAGAGCTTCCCCCGCTGTGGGATCCCGGACCCGTTCGGCGGCTGGGAGGCCTACCGCGAGTACATCGAGTTCCTGTTGCGGACCAACTCGATCGTCGAGTTCACCCAGATCTGGTGGTCGATCAGGCCCCATTTCGCGTTCGGCACCGTCGAGCTGCGGATCTGCGACGCCCAGGCCACGGCGTCGGAGTCCGAGGCGCTGGCCGCGCTGATGGTGGCCTGCATCGCCCAGGCGGTGCGTGACGAGGACGAGGGCGTGCCGCTCCACACCCCGCCACCACGGCTGATCGAGGAGAACCTCTGGCGGGCGATCCGCTACGGCATGGACGGGCGCCTGATCGACCTCGAGCGGGCCGAGGAGTTCCCGGCGCGCTCGGTCATCGAGCGGCTCGCCGAGTGGACCGATCCGGTGCGCTCGGAGCTCGGCATCTCGCTGTCCTTCCCGGAGCTCAACGGCGCCCAGCGCCAGCACCGGATGATCGCCGCCGGGGCCAGCCGCGAGGAGGTCTTCGCGGCCTCCGTGGAGGAGACCAGGCGCAGCTACACCGAGGTGGTCGAGGTTTGAGCTCTCCCGAGGAATTCGCCGCAGGGCCCCCGCCCGGAGAGCCGAGCGAGGAGGAGCTGAGGGCCGCCTACGAGGCCGAACTGAGCCGCATCACGACGACCGACATGATCGCCCAGGCGACGATCTCGCTCCTCAACCTGGGCGCCCGCAGGCTGGCGCCGGCGGCAGAGGGGGCGCCGGAGGGCGCGGGCGGCCAGGATCTCGAGCAGGTGCGCGATGCGATCGACGCCGTGCGGGCTCTGATGGGGGTCCTCGAGCGCCGCATCCCCCAGGAGCTCCCGCCGCTGCGCGACGCCCTGTCGCGGCTGCAGATGACCTACGCCCAGGAGGTCCAGCGAGCCCCCGCCGCTGCCGGCCCGCCCCAGCCGGGCGCCGGACACGGAGAGGGCGCCGAGACCGGCGGCTCCTCCGGCCCCGCTCCTGAGAGCGGAGGCGGCGGTGACTCCGGTGAGGGCCAGGACCCCGGCGGGCAGGCGCCGCCGGGCACGCAGCCGCCGCCGGGCGCGCAGCCGCCGCCGGACGACGAGCAGCACCGGCCCGGCCCGGCCGAGTCCAGCGGGCGCCTGTGGGTACCCGGCAAATAAGCTGCAGAGCGGCTTGCGGGACATTCGCTGGACGGGCGTGCGACGGGGCGGCACGATAGACTGCGCCCGCGTTTGACCGGACCCTGCCTGCAGCAGCAAGCAGTCCGGCTCTGACGAACGTGCGCGCGACATCCTCGCGCGGCTGAGTAAATCGACACCGCGGAGGATTTCCTTTGAGCAGCTTCCTGACGAACCATGGGGTCGTCGTCGCCCTTGTATGCGCGGCCTGTGCCGTCGCCTACGGACTCCTCACCACGCGGTCCCTGCTCGCGCTCTCGCCGGGCAACGAGCGGATGCAGGCGATCTCGGGGGCCGTTCAGCAGGGCGCCCGGGCCTACCTGAACCGCCAGTACACGACGATCGCGGTCGTGGGGGTGGTCCTGTTCGTCGCGCTGATCTTCATCCAGAACATCGCGGTGGCGTGCGGCTTCCTGATCGGGGGTGTGCTCTCGGGCTCCGCCGGCTATATCGGCATGAACGTGTCGGTGCGCTCCAACGCGCGCGTGGCCGAGGCCGCCCGTGGGGGCGTGTCCCCGGCGCTTGCGACCGCCTTCCGCGGAGGCGCGATCACCGGCATGCTGGTGGTCGGTCTCGCGTTGCTCGGCGTTGCCGGCTACTACGGGCTGCTCACGGCCGTCTTCAACGACTCCCAGAAGACGGCCGTTGACGCGCTCATCGGGCTCGGCTTCGGAGGCTCGCTGATCTCGGTCTTCGCCAGGCTCGGCGGCGGCATCTTCACCAAGGCCGCCGACGTGGGCGCGGACCTGGTGGGGAAGGTCGAGGCGGGGATCCCCGAGGACGATCCCCGCAACCCGGCCACGATCGCCGACAACGTGGGCGACAACGTCGGTGACTGCGCCGGCATGGCGGCCGACCTGTTCGAGACCTACGCCGTGACCGCGGTGGCGGTGATGCTGCTGGGCGTTCTGACCTTCCACGAGTCCACCCGCGTGGTCCTCTACCCGCTGGTGCTCGGGGGCGCGGCGATCATCGCCTCGATCATCGGAACCTTCGCCGTGCGCTCACGGGCGGGCAACGTCGAGCGGGCCCTCTACCAGGGCCTGATCGCATCCGGGGTGATAGCGGCAGCGGCGTTCGCGCCGATCACCTACTGGATGATGAACAACCTCACCTACAAGGCCGCCGGCTCCCCGGTCCAGACGCCCTCGTGGGAGGACTTCTACCTCTGCGCGCTGATCGGTATCGCGGTCACGGCCTGCCTGTTCGTGATCACCGACTACTACACCTCGACCCGCTTCTCGCCCGTCAAGAAGACCGCCAAAGCGTCGATCACCGGACACGCCACCAACATCATCCAGGGCTTCGGCTCCGGTCTGCAGGCGACGGCGCTGCCGGCGCTGGTGCTGGTGCTGGGCGTGCTCGGCGCGTGGAAGCTCGCGGGCGGCGGCCTGGTCGGCATCTACGGCGTCGGGGTTGCGGTCATGGGGCAGCTCTCGCTGACCGGCCTGATCGTCGCGCTCGACGCCTTCGGGCCGATCACCGACAACGCCGGCGGGATCGCCGAGATGGCCGACCTGCCGGAGGAGGTGCGCAACGTGACCGACCCGCTTGACGCGGTCGGGAACACGACCAAGGCCGTCACCAAGGGGTACGCGATCGGCTCGGCGGTGCTGGCCGCTGTGGTGCTGTTCGACGGCTTCCGCCAGGAACTCGAACTCGCCGCAGGACACGTGACGAATTTCGGGATCAACGAACCCCCGGTGCTGATCGGGCTGCTGCTCGGCGGCCTGATGGTGTGCCTGTTCGCCTCGCTGTCGATGGAGGCCGTGGGCCGGGCCGGCGGGGCCGTGGTCGAGGAGGTACGGCGCCAGTTCCGTGAGCACCCCGGGATCATGGAGGGCACCGAAGAGCCCGACTACGCGACCTGCGTGGACATCGTCACCAGGACCGCCCAGCGGGAGATGATCCTGCCCTCGCTGCTGCCGATCGGGCTGACGTTGATCGTCGGTTTGATCGACACCCAGGCTCTCGGCGGCCTGCTGATCGGCGTGATCGTGGTGGGCTTCTTCTTCGCCGTGCTGATGACCGCCGGCGGTGGCGCGTGGGACAACGCCAAGAAGCTCATCGAGGACGGCGCCTTCGGGGGCAAGGGCTCGGAGGCCCACGCCGCCGCAGTGACCGGGGACACGGTCGGGGATCCCTTCAAGGACACCTCGGGGCCCGCCATCAACCCGATGATCAAGGTCGCGAACATCGTCGCGATCCTGATCATCCCGATCATCACCTGACGCCCGCCTCGCCCCGCCCGCGCGGCGGGGCGATCCCCCGGGTGTCTCCCCGGGGGTCTGCCGGGCGAGCCGGTCCCTATGCTCCCAGCTGTGAACGCCCGCGAGATGCATAGGGCGAGCACGCTGGTGCTTTCGGCGGCGGTGGCCGCGATCGGCGTGGCCCTGATCGTGGAGGGAGTGACGGCCGCCCACGCGGTCGACGTCACGAAGCTGCTGCTCGGCGTCCTGTTCGTCACCGCCGGCACGGCGCGCTTCGTGGTGCAGCTGCGGCGGGGCCGCGACGGCTAGGCATCCCGCCCAGCCCACCTCGGGACCGCGTCACCATCGTCTAATCTCCGCCTATGGGCTCCGTGGGGGCGAAATGTTCGTGCTGATCGTGGGCGCCGGGCGTGTTGGCTCGGCGCTGGCGAAGGCAACCCTCGCGGCGGGACACGAGGTGTCGGTGCTCGACACCGATCCACTCTCCCACGAGCGCCTCGACGCGGGCCAGACGAAGACCTGGGAGGAAGCCGAAGGCCGCTTCACAGTCGGCACCGCGCTCGAGACCGACGCGCTGATCTCGGCGGGGATCGAGCGCGCGGACGTGTTCATCGCCTCCACTGCGGGCGACAACACCAACCTCGTGATCGCCCAGATCGCCCAGCGGCGCTTCGGCGTCGAGAAGGTAATCGTGCGGGTCATGGACCCGGCGCGGGCGGACTGGTACGGCGCCCAGGGACTGCGGACGATCTGCCCCACCAAGCAGGCGATCGAGGAGTTCGAACTAGCGCTGGCGCCGGAGGCGGCGTAGCGCATGTACGCGATCATCGCGGGTGCCGGCAAGGTGGGGAGGAACCTCGCCCGGGAGCTGATCGCCAAGGGTCACGAGGTGACCCTGATCGAGTCCTCGCGTGCCAGCTACCTGGCCAACGAGGGCGAGTTCGAGCACGCGGTCCAGTACGGCGACGCGACCGAGCTGTGGGTGCTCGAGCGGGCCGGCATCCAGCGGGCGGACCTCGTGATCGCGGTCACCGGTGACGACGAGGACAACATCCTCGTCTGCCAGGTCGCCAAGGAGAAGTACCTCTGCGACCGGATCATCGCCCGCGTCAACAACCCGCGCAACCACGACCACTTCAGGCTCCTGGGGATCCAGCCCGCAGTCTCGGCCACCGACCTGATCCTGCGCCTGATCGAGCACGAGGTGCCCCGCTACGGGCTGGTGCACCTGCTGGCGCTGGAAGAGGAGCGCCTGGAGATCATCGAGCTCGAGGTCAGCGACGACGCGCCCGCCGTGGGCCAGAAGGTGGTCGACATCTCCCTGCCGGAGGGCAGCCTGATCATCTCGGTCCTGCGCGGAGGCGCCGGCTTCGTGCCGAAGGCCGACACGGTGATCGAATCCGGGGACGAGGTCCTGCTCGTGCTCGACCCGGGCCTGGAGGAGGCGATCACCGCCTACTTCTCGCCCGAAAGCCAACCCGCGCGCATCTGACGGCTCCTGGCGCGGTCAGCGCCGCTCTGCGCCGTGCGGGCCGGCCGCAACCGAACGCCCCCGAGGGGTCGGCCCGATTGGCTATTCTTGGCCTCGAATCGCTGTCCGGGATAGTCCAATTGGCAGTGACGCCCGGTTCTGGTCCGGGAGATTGGGGTTCGAGTCCCTGTCCCGGAGTACTCGAACGCCCCGGTGAGCCGGGGCGTTCGCGCGCTTCAGGGGGTTTGATGAAGCGTCGACGGGAGCAGTGGCGAGCGAGTTGCACGCGCCCGTAGCCCGTTCGCCGGTCCGTGACGCGCAGGCGCAGGCGCTCGCGTAGCCGCTCCGGGATACTCACCGGGCGATGCCCGAGGAGCCCACGACCCCCGACCTGGTCGCGAAGACGCGCGCCTTTTTCGAGACGATGGACCGCGACTGGGACTTCGACTCGCTCGCAGGCTTCTTCGCGGCGGACGCGGTATGGGATCTGTCGGACTCGCATCTCGGGATCTACGAGGGCGTAGCGGCGATCGGTGACTTCCTGGTGGGCTACTGGGCGACCTGGGATGACCACCATCACGAGATCGAGGCGATTCACGACTTCGGGCACGGCGTGCTGTCGGTGGCCGTTCGCGAAGACGGTCGCCTGAGAGGCAGCGATGCTCGTGTGCAGGCGCGGCATATGCAGGTGTTCGAGTGGGCGCATGGCGAGATCCGCCGGTTAACGGGCTATCCGAACGGCGACGAGGTTCGTGCTGCCGCCGAACCCCTCGCCAAGGAACGGGGGCGTGCCCTCGCCGACCTCGGCTTGGAGGAGTAGGCAGTGTCGCAGGAGAACGTCGAGGTCGTGCGGTCGTTCGCGCTTGGCCCCGATGTGGATATCGCACCCCTGTTCCGCGACGATGAGAGGTGGGCGACCGCAGCCTCGTTGATAGCACCGCTCTCTTGCATCCGGACTTCGAGTGCACCGCGACCCTGTTCGGAACGGAGACCCGCAGCTACGGCCGGGGTCCTGAGGGCTTCCGCGCTTTCTGGCTGGACTGGACGGGTCCGTGGGCCACGTATCGAACGGAACGCGAGAGGATCACAGACCTCGGAGACCGCATTCTTGATTTCGGCCGCGAGTTCGGTCGCCGCGAAGGGAACACACGGGAGGTCGAGGCGTTCAATGCCGCCGTCTGGACCTTCCGCGATGGGAAGGTAGTGGGCTTCGACGCCTACGCCGACCGCGCCGGTGCCCTCAAAGCCGTCGGCCTCGAGGAGTAGGCGGTGTCGCAGGAGAACGTGGAGGGCGTGAGACGCATGTATGCGGCATTCGGCTCCGCCGGTGGGGTGATCGACGGCTGAACGGTGGCGCCTCGAACGAGGCCGGCGTGAGCCGCCACAAATGTCCCTCAACACCCGCGAGGCGCTCCCTTCCCGGCCAAAAGGGTAAGCGGCTGAGCGCTGGGCAAGACCGCTGCTTTCACTTAAAAGCAGGCGCGGGTTTTGGCGTCGAATGGGCGACAGCGTCTCGTCCAACCCAGGGGCGTGAGTGGTGTCTGCCGACGCGCTCGCATCCAATCGCGAAAGCAGTCGCCGCACACCACGGCGTCGCGCCCTGCTTCATCGAGGCACCCATCCCGCGAGGCACAGCCCAGACGACTCCTCGTTACCTCCGGCAGCCGGGTAGGGTGCCCTCGACATCGTGGAACATCGCGTTTCGCGGACTACCGGAGGGGATTCGGATGAACACTTCAGGCAGCAACCCGGTCGCTCCCATCGCCTTACGCCGCGACGACGGTGAGGCGCTTTGGACGTTCGGGACACTCACCACGATCAAGGCCTCGGGCGACGCTACGGACGGGCGCGTCGGCGTGTTCCAGCAGCTCGCGCCGCGGGGCGCGGGCTCGCCGCTGCACGTCCACCGCCGCGAGGACGAGTGGTTCTACGTCATCGAGGGCCAGCTGACCTTCTGGGTCGGCGGTCAGGTGATCGAGGCACCGGCGGGGTCCTTCGTCTACGGCCCACGGGACATCCCGCATACCTTTGAAGTCGCCTCCGATGAGGCCCTGTTCCTGTTCGTCACTGAGCCCGCCGGATTCGAGAAGTTCTACCGCGCGGTCGGCGAGCCAGCGCAGTCGCTCACCATCCCGCCGCCCCCTAGCGAGCCGCCCGACCCATCACAGCTGGCGGCCGTTGCGGCCGAATACGGCATCGAGATCCTCGGACCGCCGGGCATCCCCGCCTGAGCTTCGGTACCGATAGACGGGAGCGGTCCATTCGTATGCGAGCGCCTTCGGCGCCAACGACACGTTCCGCCAGGCCGGCATCGTGATCGGAATTGCGGCGCTCGGGACACTCGTCCCCGCCGGCGCGGCGCTGGGCGGCGATCCAGCAGCGTACGTCGTCGGATTCCACCACGCACTGATCGCGGCCACCCTGATCGCCACGGTGTACGCTACCGCCACAGTCGTGCTATTGCTGAGGTCTCGCGCCTGGATCGGCCGCGCGGCGCCAGAAGGCGGCACGCTCGGCGGCCTGGCCGCGGGCGAAGGAATCTCGACATGAGTGCGTTCACCTACGCGGCGGCCCGCCGACCGCGACGCCCAACGCACGGTCGGCGGATCTCGAAGGTCACCTCCTCATCGGCGAAGCGTTTTGATTTGGTGTTGATCGGCTGCGGTCCGGCTGGGGAGACGGGAGCTAATCAGGCCGCGTATTCGGCCACCACGTGGCCTTGGTCGAGCGTCGATCGCGGCCGGAGCAGCGGCTGGGAACGCCGTCACCGCTCCCGCTGCCGTGTATATGGACTACGCAGGCATCCTGCGCTGGCAGGCGGAGGTCGCCGACGTTTGGGAGTCGTGCGACGGTGGGGCCGATCATCGCTTCGACGGCGATCAGGTGATCGTGGTCTCCATACTTGAGCGTGGTCGGCGAGTGACGCCGGGCTGGAGGGGCAGGCGATGTCGCAGGAAAAAGTAGAGATTGCCAGGCGCGGCATTGACGCCTTCAACCACGGCGATGTTGAGGCGTTCGCGGCCTACGCCACCGAGGACGTCGAATTATTCACGGCTCTGGCCGGTGCTGTGGAGGGCGGGGGCTTTCACGGACGAGCTGGCATCGAGGCGTATTTCCGGGTCACCGACGAGACGTGGGGTGAGTTCCGCATCCTCGCCGGGGACTACCGCGATCTCGGTGACCGGGTACTCGTGGTGGGCCGGGTTTGGGGACGCGGGAAGGGCAGCCGTGTACCGGTTGAAGCTCCGGTGGCGATCGTCGTCGATTTCCGGGGCGAGCGGGTCTGGCGGCTCCACAGCTACCTCGATGAGACCGAAGCCCTCGCCGACGTGGCCACGGAGGCGAGGTCTCACCGGAACGTCGAGGTTGTACTGCGGTGGCTGTTGGCGTTCGGCAGCGACCGCGACGCCTTCAGCGCGGTCACGCATCCAGAGATCGAGTGGATGCCCTTCGAGGAGGGCCACATAACAAGCCACGGCCTCGACGGCGCCTTGCGGCTCAGAGATCAATGGCTCGGCGTGTGGGAGCAAAGCATCACGATCGAGGAGATCTGGGGCCGAGGCGATGACGTGTTCCTGACGGCGACTCTGGTCGGTCAAAGCAAGGCAAGCGGCGCTCCCCTCGAGATGTGCTTCTACGGACACTGCAGGGTGCGCGATGACAAGGTCTCCTACTGCTACGAGCACTTGAACCGCGACGAGGCCCTCAAAGCCGTGGGGCCGGAGGGGTAGGCGATGACGCGGCGGATCGGGCCGCTGTGCGTCACCAACTCGAGCTGGATCGACAAGCACCCTTCGCATGCAGGCGCCCGCTAAATTGACATTGCGAGCGTCTCGGCGGTCGCCCTCGGCTTTGCCGCTCCGGACGAATCTCGATAGCCGCGGCTGACCGCGGCAGGACTACTGCTTAGCCGGGGCGAAGGAGGCGTCTCGCGAGCGCTGGGCGAGGCGCTCGCTGCTCGTCCTGAGCGCAAGCCAGACCGAGGTGGTGCGTTGACCCCTTGAGACCAATGACCGGAGCGATTGTGCGGGGAGAGGACGGGCGCTGGCGCCTGACCGGGGACCTGGCTGAGCTGGGCCCTACCTCAGAGCGTGCGCGAGGTGATTGGGCAACGCGTGGAGCGCCTGGGCGCGGACGCCCGGACGGCGCTAAGCGCCGCGGCAGTGATCGGCCGCGACTTCGACCTTGACCTGCTCATCGCCGTGGTCGAGCTTCCCGAGGGGCGGCTTCTGGACATCCTCGATGAGGGGGTCGCGGCGTCGCTGCTTCGGGAGAACAGGGATGGAGCCGGGCGCTTCACCTTCACCCATGCGCTCGTCGAGCACACGCTGTATGAGGATCTCGGGGCTACCCGCCGTGTGCGGCTGCACAAGCAGATAGCCGAAGCGCTCGAGGAGCAGTACGGCGATGTGCCGGACGAGCGCCTCGGCGAGCTCGCCGGACACTGGGGCGCCACGGTCGTAAGCGCCAACACCGACAAGGCCATCCACTACGCAAGGCGGGCCGCCGAACACGCCCTTCAGCAGCTCGCTCCCGATGAGGCCGCGCGCTGGTATCGCCAGGCACTGGAGCTTCAAGGTCAGGCGCCGGGCGCGGATCGCTCAGAGCGCTCAGAGCTCCTGATCGGCCTCGGGGAGGCCCAACGCCAGGTCGGGAACCCTGAGTTCCGACAGACGCTCCTCGACGCCGCAGCGCTCGCGCAGGAGCTCGGCGACACCGATCGCCTGGGGCGAGCCGTGCTCGCCAACAGCCGGGGGTACGCCAGTCAGATCGGCGCGGTTGACGCTGAGCGTGTGCAGGCGCTCGAGGCCTTCGCGGGAGCTCTCCCTCAAGATGATCCGCGGCGAGCGCGCGTGCTTGCCCTGCTGGGTTGCGAGCTTCACTACAGCGGCGACCCCGCGCGGTGCCGGGAGCTGGCCGACGAGGCGATCGAGATCGCCCGCGCCGCGGACGATCCCGCGGCGCTGGCAGAGGCACTACGTGACGCCTGGTCTGCCATCTTGCTGCCCGACACCCTGCAGGAGCGTCAGCGAATCTGCGACCAGAGGCTGGAGCTGGCCACTCGCCTGGGCGATCCGCGGACCAGCTTCTGGGCAAACCGGGCGAGCGTGACGGTCGGCATGGAAGCCGGGGACCGCGCACGGGTCGAGTCCGCCGTGAGCTCCATGCGAGCCCTCGCCGACTCCGTGCCCGAGCCGTACCTCCAGTTCATGTGGCTTGTGTTTGAGTGCGGGTGGGCCTCCCTGCAGGGCGACCTACCGGCGGCTGAACAGTAGGCGCTTCAGGCGTTTGCGGTCGGAACAGCGTCGGGGGAGCCCGACGCCCTCGTGTGGTTCGGGGGGATGCTGTCCAACATTCGCTACCACCAGGGCCGTTCCGGTGAGCTCGTCGAGCAGATCCAGCAGCTCATCGTGGAACCCAACAGTCCCGATGTGTGGCGCGCGGCGGCGGCGCACGATCTGCTCGAGAGCGGCCGGGACGATGAGGCGCGTGAGCTCGCGTTGGCTGAGGACTTTCAGGGCGTCTCCTGGGACACGTTCTGGCTCTTGGCGATATTCACCTGGGCCCACGCACCGTGCTCGGGCGCTACGAGCAGGCCGAGTCACACTACGCAGAGGCGGCCGCGCTCGAGGCAGCTCGGTGCACCTGTCCTCCTCGCCCACACACGCGCCGGCTGGGCCCGCGCTCTCACCGCCCGCGGCCGTCCCGAGGACCTCGAGCGCACGCAGCCCATGCTCGAGCAGGCCGATGAGGTCGCCGGGCGCCTGGGCGCGCACGCCGTCACCCGCGAAGTCGCCGAGTGCCGTGCCGCCCTCGCCGCGATCAGCGGCTAGCCGAAGCAAGGCGTCGTGCGTGAGACACTCCCGCGATGTCCACCCTGCTCAACGTGCTTGGCGGCAAAGCGCAGCTGCGACGGTTCGCGCAGGAAGTCATGCCGGCGTTCTCCGCTTCGTGAGAAGCGCGCTAGTCTGCAGCCAGTCGCGGAATGCCCAGGGAGATGTACCGGACCGACTGGAACGATGCACGCTCGGCACAAACTCGATGTGAGCGTCGTGAGCCCTGAGGAGGCCGACTTCGGCATCGCCGAGTTCTGGGCCGACGGCAGGCTCTTTGGCTTCACGCGGCTCGAGGACGGCGAGCTGGTTCTCAGGATCGAGCCGCGCAGCGATGGCGGCGCGGTCCTTGTCGGCGCGCACAGCCTGGCCGAGGCGCTGGCGCAGGCGAAGAAGCTCCTCGAATCCTCCTGATCCGCACTCCGCCGACCGTGGTCGGTGAGTCGCTGCCCGGACCGGTATCCGAACCGGTGCTCAATCGTCCCTCGTCTTGAGGCGCCATGTGGTCGACCGAGGTATAAGACCCGGCGATGGAATCAATTCACAAGGGAGGTCAGCATGAGCACCACCAACCAGGAGCTGGTCTTGACCCACTTCATCGTCTCCGATGACGTAGAGCGTTCCCGCCGCTTTTACACCGACGTGCTCGGCGGCACGGTGGCCCGCTCGGGAGAACCGACCAACGTCGCGCTCGCCAACAGCTGGATCGTCATCAATCGGGGCGGAGGCCCGACCGACGACAAGCCCACGGTCACCCTGGAGACGCCACGTGACCCCGACCGGGTCAGCAGCTTCCTCAATATCCGGGTCAAGGACATCGAGACCGTGTACGCCGAATGGAGCGCCCGTGGTGCTCAATTCCTGACGCCGCCCAAGCAGCACCCGTACGAGATCCGTTGCTACATCCGCGACCCGGACGGCTATCTGATCGAGGTGGGGCAAACCACCGACTCAGAGGGGGACTGGACGCCCCCTCAGTGGCTGTGAAATACGCCCGCCGGGGAGTCCGACTAGACGCCGCGATCACCATCTCAAACCGTGGCCGAGTGGGGACCGTCGCTCGCCGTCCAGGTGAGGGTCGTCCCTGAGAGGTGGAGTGAGCTCGAAGGGATGCTGCCGCTCCCGAGCATACGCGCGGGACAGACGAGCCTGCCGCCCAGCACCTGCGCGGCACAACCATATAGTTCGTCCTGCAGGCTTTCTTCAAGCCACGCGATCCCACCCTGCGGCGAGACCAACCACGCCGCTGTTTCCGACACGGGGAAGTAGACGTTTTCGTGTGCCACGAGCCCTAGCGCGACGTTGACGACGACGAGCGTCGTGGAGCGGCCTTCGCAGCCTTCTTCGCCGTACTTGCCACACTCCGGGTCGTTGTCCTGTTCGTGGATCGCGGTGATCCACTCGCCGGCGACGCGCATCTCGCCGAACGCGGTGGTCGGACCGTAGAGTTCGTTTCGCATCGCGTAGCGATCGTCGCGGCCCATCAGGATCGCCGCGCGGCCCCCGCGGGCGCACCCCCAGTAGGTGTCGAATGCGCGGTGGCGCACCCGGTAGACCACAACCGGCCCGCGCGTGAGGAGCACTCTTGAGTGGGCCACGCCGCGAATCTCGTGGTCACGGACACGACAGTTGCCCGCGGCCTCGGCGGGCAGTGCGGACGCGCCGAGCCCGAGCGCCGCCGCCAACAGACATAAGAGCGTCCTCACCGTCGGCACCTCCACCCACGCTTATCACCGGCAGACGCCGCGAGTAACCCTGCTACGTCTGTCGGCCACCGCATCCAACTCCAGTATTCCAGCCGATGTCAACGGCATACGCAGCGACCGACGAGCGTCCGCGGCGGAAGGAATCGCGGATTGGCGGAGTCCTCCCTATCGAGGGGCGACCATCAGAAGGTCGCTCGCCATGTCAACGTCAGATGCGGAGTGTGACGGATGCGTTATCCAGTGAGGATGTCGGGCCTGGCGCTCGCCGTCGGCGTGCTGCTTGCCGCCTGCGGCAGCAGCTCGAGCAGTACAACCAGCTCATCCACGGCGCAGCCGGCCGCCAGCACCTCGTCGCCTTCGGGCGACACGGTGAAGACGGCGTCCAGCTCGCACGGGATGATCCTGGTCAACGCAAACGGCATGACCCTCTATCACCTGGGTGGCGAGCAGGGCGCCAAGTTCATCTGCACCAGCTCTGCATGCACCGCCATCTGGCACCCGCTCACGGTCACGGCCGGAAGCACCCCCAGCGGTCAAGTGGGGTCACTGGGCACCGTCAAGCGCCCGGAAGGTGTCACCCAGGTCACCTACAACGGTTTACCTCTGTACACCTTCGCCCAGGACCGGGCGGCGGGTGAAACGAACGGCCAGGGCATCAAGGACGTCGGTACGTGGACCGTCATCACGACCGGTTCGGCGAGCTCCGGCGGCGGATCCTCCTCGACCACGTCCGGAGGGGGCGGCACGCCCGCCGGCGGCGGCTCCTCCGAAGGCAGCGGCTCCTCCGAAGGCAGCGGCGGCTACAAGTACTGACGTCGCAGCGGGTCACCTCGCCCGGTCGCGTGTGAGGTAGCTCCTGGCCTCGGCGGCTCGCGCCCGCCGGGGCTGGGAGTGCGTTCTTGCCCCGATGGCTCATCGCTGCGTTCGGCTCCCCGCTGGAGTAGATTGACGCGGCGATGGGACTCGAATCCGTGGTGGTCGCCTTCGGCGGAGAGAACACCGCCAGCGTGAGGTTCGCCGACGCCCGCGACCAGGCCGGTCCGCACGCCCGCTGGTCCAAGGATGTGGGCCTCGTCGAGCACTTCCACAGCGGCAGGTTGCTGCTGCGGGGCATGTTCGCGGGCCACTACCTGGACGTCGACGAGCTCGATCATGTCTCCCAGAGCGGCGCGGCCAAGGGCGGGCTCGCCGGTGGTCTGATCGGCGTGCTCGGAGGCCCGCCGGGGATAGCCGTCGGTCTTCTCGTCGGTGGCTTGGCCGGCTCCCAGATCGGCGCACCGACCGACACCGAGAGCGAGCCGCACGAGCTCGCCGAGCGTCTGCGGGCCGCGATCCCGAGGGGTAGCTCGGCGATCGCCCTGATCGCCGATGGCTCGGAGATCGATGAACTGCTGCAGGCGCTGGGAGGCGGCGCGGAGCCGCAACTGCGCGAGCCGCTCAGCGAGGCCCAGGCGGCCGCGCTGGAGGCGTCCCTCGGTGGCGGCGCCGCGGCGTCTGGGACGTAGAAACCACCTATTGCGTTTTTCGCGGATCCGGCTATCGTCGGACGTGTTAGGGGGAAGTAAGGCGCTCAACTGATGCGAGTGCGGTCCGGGGTCCTACCCCGATTCCCGGACGATTGGTCCCCTTGGCCTGGATGGCGCGGGCGTTTGGCATCCACCCCTCAGGAGCTGGGCGTCCCGCGCCGTCCGCCTGCCGTCCCCGCCCTCGCCCTCGCGTGAGGCCCTACCGCCCGGGCGCCGGCGGCCCGCCGGGGAGCGGTCAGACCCGGTGGCGGACCAGGCGGCGCGGGGAGCGTCGGTGAGCACCTATCCTCAGCGGCGCCCGGCATCCGCTCCACCGACGCCACGAAAGGGGACACGAGGTGATGAAGGCGCTGCGACGGAAGCTCAGCTACGCAAACGTGACGGCCACGCTCGCGCTCCTGTTCGCGATGAGCGGTGGCGCCCTGGCGGCCAAGCACTACGTCCTGAACTCGACCAGCCAGGTCAACCCGAGGGTGCTGCACTCGCTCGAAACGACCGACCGCAAGATCTTCGTACAGCTCTCCCGAAGCGTCACGGTGGCGGGTGCGATCAATGCCGGCAACGCGGCCAACGCGGCCCACGCGGAAAGCTCGAACACGGCCGGCAATGCGCTCTCGCTCGGGGAAGTCCCGGCCGCTGACTTCACCCGCAGCGACTGCACCTCCCAGACCGGCCAGGTGAAGGGATTCGCCCTGATCCCGGCGAGCTCGAGCTTCCAGGAACGGTTCGGGACCCTAGCCACGGCCTACAACTGCAGCGGCGCGGCCGTCGAAGCACGCAGGCTCGAAACGGGGGAGTACGAGGTCCACTTCAACAGCAACCCCGAGCTCGTGGCGCTCGCCACGGCCGACGCCGGCAAATCGATGCCCAACCCGGACGCGGTGTCGGTCAGGGGTGTCGGTCCTGGCGACTGGCGCGTAGCCGTGACCGACGTCACGACGGGCAAACCCGTCGATGACCCCTTCGAGTTGCTGGTCCCCTGACCGGCGGCGCGGGTGCGCGCGCCCGCAGACGTATGTGACCTACGCCGCCTGCACTTCCCAGTCGCGGTACAGCTCGCTGTAGCGGCCGCCGGCCGCCAGCAGCTCCTCGTGGGTGCCCTGCTCTACGATGCGCCCTCCGTCCAGGACGACGATCCGTCCGGCCCGCCGGATGGTCGACAGCCGGTGGGCGATGACGATCGAGGTGCGTCCGGCGAGCAGGCGGCGCATCGCGCCTTCGATCCTCGTCTCGCTCTGCATGTCCACGTTGGAGGTGGCCTCGTCGAGGATCAGGATCCGCGGGTCGGCGATCAGCGCGCGGGCGAATGCGAGCAGCTGTCGCTGTCCCGCCGACAGCTGGGCTCCGCGCTCGCCCACCTCGGTGTCATAGCCGTCGGGCAGCTCGGAGATGAACTGGTCGGCTCCCACCGCCCGGGCGGCTTGCCCGATCTCCTCCTCGCCGGCTTCGGGGTTGCCGAAGGCGATGTTCTCCTTCACCGTGCCGGAGAACAGGAACGCCTCCTGGGGGACGATCCCCATCTGCGAGCGCAACGAGTCGCTCGTCACCGCTCGCAGGTCCTGTCCGTCCACCAGCACGCGCCCCTCCGTGGGGTCATAGAAGCGGGCGGCGAGCTTTGCCATCGTGGACTTGCCCGCCCCGGTGGCCCCCACCAGGGCGACCGTCTGCCCGGCCGGGATCTGCAGCTGCACGTGCTCGAGCGCGAGCGCCGGCTCCGGCGCCGTGGCGTTCTGCCCGCCCGCAGGCGAAGCCTTGTCCTCGTCGCTCCGCGACCCCTGCCGGCCGTTGCCGGCGGCTGCACCGGCCGCCCCCCGCCGGCGCCGGACCGCCCGTGGCTGGTAGCTGAAGGACACGTCCTCGAAGGTGATCTCGCCCCGGATCGGGCCGAGGTCCTTGGCCCCGGGGGCGTCCTGGAGGGTCGGCTCGACGTCGAGCAGCCCGAAGATCTTCTCCAGCGCCGCCATCCCCGACTGGTAGGTCGTGTAGAGCTGGGAGAGCTGCTGGATCGGTTCGAACAGGAACGACAGCGTGGCCACGAAGGCGACGATCGTGCCCACCGTGATGGTGCCGTTGATCGCCTGGAAGCCCCCGTACAGCACGATCACCGCGAGCGCCACGCCGGACATCATTTCCACGGCCGGGAAGTAGGTCGCGTTGAGACGCACGGTGATCATGTTCGCCTCGCGGTTGTCCTCGTTGAGCTCGGCGAAACGAGTCTCGTGGGCCGGCTCCTGGCCGAAGCTGCGGATCACCCGGATGCCCGACAGCGTCTCCTGCAGGTAGCCGGTGATCGAACCGATCGTCTCCCGCGTGCGCCGGAAGGCGCCGGTCGACACCAGCCGGAACCAGATGCTGGCGCCGGCCACGAACGGCACCACGCAGAACGTCAGCAGCGCGAGCTTCGGATCGAGGTACACGAGTACCGCGATCGCTCCGATCAGCGTCAGGCCCGCCTGGAAGAGCGTCACCACCGAGTCCGTGACGAGGTTTTCCAGCGCCTCCACGTCGTTGGTGATCCTCGAGATCAGCACCCCCGCGGGGCGGCTCTCGTAGAAGCCGATCGGCTGGCGCTGCAGGTGGGTGAAGATTCGGATCCGCAGGTCCGCCAGGGCGCGCTGCCCGACCCATCCCACGAGGTAGGTCTGGGCGTGGGTGGCGCCCCACACGAGGATCGCCGACAGCAGGAAGGCCCCGACGACGAAGACGAGCACTTCCGTGTCGTGCTGGTTGATGCCCTTGTCGATCGCGAGCCTCGCCAGCAGTGGCGGGGCCAGCGACGCAGACGTGCCGAGCACGAGTGCGAACAGCATCGCCGCCACGCGCGTGCGGTAGGGCGTCAGCAGCGCCAGCAGGCCCCGCAGGTTGCGCCCGCGGCTGCCACGGGAGGCGCGTTCGCCGTCCCACTGTCCCGGCCGGGCGGCGCCCGGCCCCAGCCCGACCCGGCCGCCGACGTTACCTCCGCCTCTGCCCGTGCCCATGGCGCTCATCGCTCGCCTCCGGAGGGGCTGCCGGCGAGCACCCCGAGGCCCGCGGACTCGACCGTGCCCGCGGTCGCCGGCCGCGCGTCGGCGGCCACGATCTCGCGATACAGGGGAGAGCTCTGCAACAGCTCGGCGTGCGCCCCCTGGGCGACCAGATGGCCGTGGTCGAGCACCACGATCTCGTCGGCCAGGGCGATCGTTGAGAGCCGGTGCGCGATCACGAACGTCGTGCGCCCCGCCATCGCCTCGGCGAGGGCCAGCTTGATGCTCTGCTCGGTGGAGGCGTCCACCGAGGAGGTGGCGTCGTCCAGCACCAGCACCCGCGGGTCCGACAGCAGCGCACGCGCGATCGCCAGCCGCTGGCGCTGACCGCCGGACAGCGTCAGGCCGCGCTCGCCGACCTGGGTCTCATAGCCCTGGGGCAGGCTGGTGATGAAGTCGTGCGCCTGGGCTCGCCGGGCGGCCTGCTCGACCTGCTCGCGCCCCGCCCCGGGCTGGGCGTAGGCGATGTTCTCCGCGACGCTGGCGGAGAACAGGAAGGGGTTGTCGCTAACGACCGCGACCGCCTGGCGGACGCTGCGTATCGTCGCCTCGCGGACGTCCTCGCCGTCGAGCAGGACCTCGCCCGCGGTGGGGTCATAGAGCCTCGAGATCAGGGCCACGAGACTCGTCTTGCCGGAGCCGGTCGGGCCCACGATCGCCACCGTCCTGCCGGCGGGAACGTCGAGGTCGATGTCGTCGAGCACGATCCGCCCGGGGGCGAGGCGGCCGTCGGCGGACGTGCTGAGCTCGTCGTGGGCGGGCTCGTAGCGCAGCGTCACTCCGCGCAGCTGCACATGGCCGCTGCCGGGGGGCAGCTCGACGGCGCCGGGCTCGTCGCGCATCCGCGGTTCGCGGTCGAGCAGCTGGAAGATGCGGGCGCCCGAGGCGGTGGCCCGCTGGGCCAGGTTGAGCGTCACGCCGAGCGAGCGCATCGGCGTGATCAGCATGTTCAGGTACAGGAAGAAGGCCGTGAACTGCCCCAGCGTGAGGTTGGCGTGAATCACGGCCTGGCCTCCGATCAGCAGCACCGCAGCCAGCCCCAGCTGGGGCAGGAAGCCGATCGCGGGGTTGTAGCGCGCTTCGAGCCGTGTCACCCGCATCGCCTGGTCGAACACCCTCCCGACCGTGCCGCGAAAGCGTGTCAGCTGGCGGTCCTCGCGGGCGAAGGCCTTCACCACGCGCACGCCGGAGATGTTCTCCTCGGCCTCGGCGGTCAGTTCTCCGATCCGCTGCTGGGTCTCCTGGATCGCCGGCCGCGCCCGCCGGCCGTAGCGGTAGGAGATCAGGACCACGAACGGCACCGGGATCAGCGCGACCAGGCCCAGTGCCGGGTTGATCACGATCATCACCACGCCCGCGAGGGCGATCGTGAGCACCGACTGCAGGATGAACACGAGGCCGTAGCCGAGGAAGAAGCGCACCGCCTGCAGGTCGACGGTCGCGCGCGACATCAGCTGGCCGGTCTGCTGGTGGTCGAAGAAGCCCAGCTCCAGGCGTTGCAGCTGCCCGTACATCAGCCTCCGCAGGTCGTACTCGACCCCCAGCGACACGCGACCGGCGATCATCCGCCGCCAGACCGTCAGCCCCCAGCGGACCAGCACCACGGCCAGGATCGCCAGCGCGAGTGTCAGCAGCACGTTTCGCTCGTCGGCCCGCAGGCTCGCGTCGTGGTGCTGGGTCGCCGCTGCCCCGTGCTTGATCGCTTCCACCGCCCGGCCCGTGAGGGCGGGCAGCGCGACGGTGCCCACCATCGCGAGGCTCGCCAGCCCCCAGGAGATGGCCAGGCCCCTGCGGTAGGGGCTGAGGAATCCGAGCAGGCGCCGGAAGGTGATCATCGTGTCGAGTTCATAGTTGTGTGAGCAACGATTATCGCACCGCCGGCAAGCCCATCGCGGGCCGCTCGTTGCGTGGCGGGCGCCTATCGTGGCGGTAGAGGTGAGCGAGAGGGCCGATCGAGCAGACGCTGCCGAGCGCCGGGTGGGGCTGTGTGCGACCTGCATGCACCGGCGTGAGGTGCCCAACAGCCGCGGCTCGCTGTTCTACCTCTGTCAGCGCTCCAAGAGCGACCCTGCCTACCCGCGCTACCCGCGCCTGCCGGTGCTGTCCTGTCCGGGCTATGAGGATCACCGCTAGGCCCGGGCGGCTCTAGCCGGCGGCGCTCATCACAGCGGGCTCGCCCTCAGCGGCCTCGCTGGGCGCCTGTGAGGCGACGAAGTCCTTGCTGCGCACGAGCACGAAGGCGGCCACCGAGCCGATCAGCGCGATCGCCCCGGCGACAGCGGCGATGGTCGTGAAGGCGTCCACGAAACCGATCCGGTAGGCGTGGCTGAGCGTGGTACGTGCGGAGACCGCGATCGAGCCCTGCAGACCTCCGAGGGAGCCCGAGCCGAGGGCCTGTCCCAGCTGGCCGTGGGCGGCCGCCAGCACTTCGCGGGTCGTCCCCCCGGAGCCGCCCGAGAGCGTGCGCAGCGCCGAGGTCGTCGAGCTCAGGATCTGGTGCTGGAAGATCGCCCCGAGGCCTGCGATGCCGGTGGCGATCCCGACCTGGCGGAAGGTGGCGTTGATGCCCGACGCCATCCCGCTGCGCTCGTGCGGCACCACTCCGATGGCCGTCGAGGCGAGCGGCGGGTTGACCAGTCCGATGCCGGCCCCGCCGAGGATGAAGGGCACGGTCAGGAAGGTCCATGACGAGGTCGCGGTGAGCGCCGTCATCATCAGCAGGCTGACCCCGCACAGCACCAGCCCCGAGCCCAGCAGCAGGCGCACCGGCACGCGCACGCTCAGGCGGCCGGCGATCGGAGCCACCATGAACGACAGCAGCGTGATCGGCAGGAAGCGCAGACCGGCTTCCACGGGCGAGTAGTGCAGGACGTCCTGGATGTAGAGGGTCAGGTAGAGGAACATCGCGAAGTAGGAGGCGGCGAGGCAGAAGGCGACGATGTTGGCGCCCGTGAACGCCGGGCGGCGGAACAGGGCGAGGTCGAGCATCGGGCGCCGCTGGGCCAGCTCGACGACCAGGAACAGGACCAGCAGCACGACGGCCCCGGCCAGCATCAGGACGATCTCGGTTGAGCCCCAGCCCTTGCTGTTGCCCTGGACGAGCGCGTACACGAGCAGGAAGAGGCCGCCCGAGAAGGTGACCAGCCCGCCCCAGTCGACGCCCCTCGCGTTCGGGTCACGCGACTCGACCACCTTGGTGAGGGTCACGAACACCGCCGCAATGCCGATCGGGACGTTGACGAAGAAGATCCATTCCCAGCCGATCCCCGATGTGATGACCCCGCCCAGCACCGGGCCCACGGCGACGGCGGCCCCGTTGACGGCCCCGAAGACACCGAAGGCCGTGCCGCGGTCGCGTCCGCGGAAGGCGTTCGCGATCAGCGCCAGCGAGGTGGCGAACATCATCGCCCCGCCGACGCCCTGCACCGCGCGCGCGAGGTTGAGCATGCCGGGCGTGTTCGAGAGCCCGCAGAGCGCCGAGGAGCAGGTGAAGATGACCAGCCCGGTGGCGAAGATCCGCCGACGCCCGAAGAGATCGGCGAGCGACCCGGAGGTGAGCAGGAACGCCGCCAGCGTCAGCGAGTAGGCGTCCACGACCCACTGCAGGTCCGAGAAGGAGGAGTGCAGCGAGCGCTGGATGTCGGGCAGCGCGACATTCACGACCGTGATGTCGAGCAGCAGCATGAAGACGCCGAACGAGACGGCGATCAGCGTCCACCACTTGCGGTCCACCGGCTAGCTCTCCTGCAGGTGGTGGCTCAGGAAGGGCACGATCTGCTGCCAGGCGGCGTCCGGGCGATCGCTGCTCACGGCCATCAGCACGGTATAGCGGCCTCCCACGCAGAAGCCGACGCAGCCTCCCCGGGGGCTGGGCCTGACCGTGGTGCACGTCATCGCGCCCTGCGCTCCTTCTGCTTGGGGGTGGATGCAGGCTCGGACCCGCTCTGGAGATCCTGCTCGCGCAACTTGCGCCTTACCCGCTTGCGGGTCTCGGTCAACTCATCCTCGAGCTTTCCGAGCTCGCTCGCGCGGCGGCGGACCAGCTCCAGCTGCCGGTCGATGTGCCCGAGCGCCTCGTACAGGAGCTCCCGGCGGCGGCCGGGGTCGACGTCCTCGCGTTGCAGCTGGGCGCGGACGGCCGCACGTGCCTCCTCGGCGGCCAGCAGCGTCCCCAGTTCCTCCAACGAAAGACCGAGCAGCTCTTTCAGGCGCATGACCTCGCGCAGCCGCTCGACCTCCTCCTCGGAGTAGGTGCGGTGGGCTCCGGCGGCCCGCGAGCCGGGCGTGGGCAGCAGCCCGAGCTGCTCGTAGTAGCGGATCGTCCGCGGGGTGGTGCCGACGAGCCTGGCGACGTCGCCGATCCGCAGCTGCTCGCCGGTGGCAGGTGGGGGGACGGTCTCCGAGCGGGCCGCGTGAGCGCTCATGCCGGGACCCCTAGGAGCTCTCGCCGAGTGCCGCGGCGCTCGGAGCCGCCTGCGTCTCGGGGGCGTTGTGGGCCGGGCGCAGCAGGCACACGAGCGCTCCCAGCACCGAGACTGCGGACAGCGCCCAGAGGGCGACGTGCATATTGGAGATGAAGGGGGCGAGCTTCTCGGGGGAGAGGCCCTTCGCGAGCCCGGAGAAGACCGCGAAGAGGGTGCTTTTCGGTATCGATGAGGTGACCACCGCGAGCACGAAGGCGATCGACAGCACCGCCCCGGTGTTCTGCAGCAGCGTCCGCGCGCCCGCGGCGATACCCCGGCGCTTGGCCGGGACCACGCCCATCATCGCGGCCGTGTTGGGGCTGTTGAACATCCCCGACCCGATCCCCACCATTGCCAGCCACAGGGCGCTCTGGCCGTAGGCGCTCGATACCTGCAGCGTCGTCATGCCCGCCAGACCGGCCGCTGTCACGAGCATCCCGATCGACGCCAGCGCTCGCGAGCCGTGCCGGTCGGCGTACATGCCCGCGATCGGGGAGGCGACCAGCATGCCGAGTGCCAGCGGCCCGAGCTTGATGCCGGCGTCGATCGGCGAATCGCCCTGGGCGCCCTGGAAGTAGAAGACGAACAGGAACATCAGCGCGAAGCGGGCGAGGCCGTTGATGAAGGCGGCCCCGCTGGCGGCGGCGAACAGGCGGTTGCGAAACAGCGTCAGGTCGAGCATCGGGGCCGGCGAGCGGCGCTCGATCGCCACCCACAGCGGCAGCAGCACCGCGGCGGCCGCCAGGCCGGCGATCACGACGGGGTTGTTCCAGCCGCTGATGCCACCCTTCGAGACGCCCAGCACGAGCCCGGTGAAGCCGACGATGAAGGTGCAGGTCCCGAGCACGTCGTAGCCCCGCACCTCGTCGGGCTTGGCGAGCTCGCGCAGGACCAGGGCGCCCCAGGCCGCCCCCGCGAGGGCGAGCGGGACGTTGAACCAGAACACCCAGTGCCAGGAGATCGCCACCAGCGCGCCGCCGAGTACCGGGCCGAGCACCAGCCCGATGGCCGCGACCATCGTGTTGGCGCCCATCGCCAGCCCGAGCTGCTCCTTCGGGAAGGCGTCGGTGACCAACGCGGCCGCGTTGGCGAACAGGAACGACGAGCTGATGCCCTGCAGGATCCGCCACAGGATCAGCTCGGTGCCGTTCGCGGCGAAGCCCGCGCCCAGTGAGGCGAAGGCGAACAGCACGAAGCCGGCCACGTAGGCCCGCTTGCGCCCGAACAGGTCGCTCAGTCGCCCCGCCATCAGCACCAGCACCGTGGCTGCGATCAGGTACGCGAGGATCACCCACACGAGCGCCAGCAGGCTCGTGTGCAGCGAACGCTCGAGGTCCGGGAGGGCGATGATCAGCGTCCCGGAGTTGGTGGCCGCGAGCAGCATCCCCAGGCTGGTGCAGGACAGCGCCCACCAGCGGTAGTGCTCGTCGTCGCCTGCCCGTCCGAGCCGCGGCGCTCCGCGGGAACGGAGCCGGGATCCGGTCCTCGTTACCGTCGCCAACACGTCACCTCTGGTAGCCGAAAATTGACGTGAACGTAAGGATCACGTTAGCAGCAGCGGTGGGGGGCGAGCCGACCCGGCGGGGGAGGGGAGTGCTAGAACGAGCGCCGGGTATGGGCACCGCCGAGCGAGACGTCCACCGCAGCGAGCAGGAGTGGCGAGAGCAGCTGTCGCCCGCGCAGTACAAGGTCCTGCGCCGAGCCGGCACGGAGGCCCCGTTCACGGGGGACCACCTGTTCAACAAGCAGACCGGCGAGTATCGCTGCGCCGGCTGCGGAGCCGTGCTGTTCGGCTCCCACACGAAGTTCGAATCCGGCACCGGCTGGCCGAGCTTCACCGAGCCGGCCGTCGCCGAGGCAGTCGAGCTGCGAGCCGACAACGGCCTCTTCTCGCGCCGCACCGAGGTCCTCTGCCGCCGCTGCGGGGGTCACCTCGGACACGTCTTCGACGACGGTCCGGCACCCACCGGGCAGCGCTACTGCATCAACTCGCTGGCGCTGTCCTTCCAGCCGGATCAGCCGCGATGATCATGCACGAACAGTCGCGGCGGCTGTCCCAGCCGCTGCGCTGGGGTCGGCGCGAGAAGACGATCGTGGGGATCCTGCTGGCGTGCGTGGTGCTCGGCCTGGCCGGGCTCGGGGCCTTCGCCCTCTCGAGCGGCTCCGCCGGGCGCAAGGACTGCGTCAGCCTCACCTTCGCCAGCACCCTCGGCGGCGGCCGCCTGCATGCCTGCGGCAGCGAAGGCAGGAGCATCTGCGCCTCTCCGGCCAGCTATCGCGCGTACGGAGCGGATCTGCGTGCCGCCTGCGCCCACGCCGGCTTCGCCACCCCCCGCAGATAGCCGCCTAGACAAATGTCGAAACCCGGGCCGGAAGATCTGGCCAGGGTGGCCCTACCGGGTATTCCTCGCCGCGTCTTTCATATGCCTGCGGCGCTTCGCCCCGCGGTTCGGGTGCGTGCGTGCTGGGCAATATCGAGACAAAGGAGGCACATGACCTGGTTGCCGTACCAAAGCTGGCTTAATCCAGGGGACAACGCGTGGCAGATGACTGCCGCGACCTTCGTGGGGCTGATGAGCCTGCCGGGCCTTGCGGTCCTGTACGGCGGCGTGATGCAGAAGCGCTGGTCGGTGAACAGCATGATGCTCACGTTTGTGGCCTTCTGTATCACCCTGATCGTCTGGGTTCTGTTCGCGTTCAAGATGGGCTTCGGCCAATCCATCGCCCATAGCGGTGGCGGAGCGTTCGGGGCCAAAGGGTTCCTGGGCACCTTCCTCGGCAAGCCCGGGAGCGTGCTGAGCGACGTGGGCGAGGAGAGTCAGGCGATCATCCCGTCGATCTCGACGGGGCCGCCGTTCCACTTCCCGTTGTCCTCGCTCGTGTACTTCCAGTTCGTGTTCGCGGCGATCACCCCGATCCTCGCGCTGGGCTCGGTGCTGGGGCGCGTGAACTTCAAGGCCTGGATCCCCTACGTGGCGATCTGGATCACGGTTGTGTACACGGTCAACGCCTTCCTCATCTGGGGTGGCGGCTACTGGGCGGCGCACGGAGCACTTGACTACTCCGGTGGTTACGTGATCCACCTCGCGGCCGGTATCTCCGGGTTCGTGTTCGCGGCCGTCATCGGGCCGCGATTGCAGCGAGATCGCGAGATCGATGCTCCCAACAACCTGTTGATGGTGGCCTGTGGCGCCGGCATCCTCTGGTTGGGGTGGAACGGGTTCAACGGCGGTGACTCCTACTACGCCGGCAACAACGCATCCGCGGCGGTCCTGAACACGAACGTGTGCACGGCCGTGGCGATGATGGTGTGGATCGCGTGGGATTACATCTTCCGCGAAAAGCCCTCGATGATCGGGGCCGTCAACGGCATGATCAGTGGGCTGGTGGGGATCACGCCGGCGGCCGGGTTCGTGAACGGTTGGGGTGCGATCGTGATCGGGGTCGTCGTCTCGACGATTGTGTGGATGTCGATCCGGTTCCTCAGCCGCGCGCCGATCTTCAGGCACGTGGACGACACCCTGGGGGTGATCTATACCCATGGGATCGCGGGCTTCTGCGGGGGGATGTTAGTCGGGTTGTTAGCCAACGACCACATGATCGAGTACTTCCCGGTGAAAAACTCGGGAGCCCTGCCGAACTTCTCGGGGCTGTTCTACGGCGGCGGCTGGACGCTGCTCCGCTGGCAGTTCGAGACGGCGGTGTGGGTGATCCTCTACACAGGGATCGCGACCTTCATCATCCTCAAGCTGATCGGCATATT
The DNA here is from genome assembly GCA_963821425.1 of uncultured Solirubrobacteraceae bacterium. Classification (GTDB taxonomy): domain Bacteria; phylum Actinomycetota; class Thermoleophilia; order Solirubrobacterales; family Solirubrobacteraceae; genus Palsa-744. The sequence goes on along the minus strand of CAWGDS010000003.1, from coordinate 98,828 downwards.
CGTGCCGCTGAGGCTCTCCGACGAGGAGCTGGAGATCGGCGATCACGCGATCCACGGCAACGAGGTCTACCCCTCGGACGTACCTACGCTCGGGGGCCCTCACGCTCCGACATGGGAGCCCGGCGGGGGCGCACTGCCCGCCGGCGCTGGAGCCTAGGCGCCAACCCAAGTCCTTCCGAACCGGAGCGTCTTCCCCACGGACGCTCCGGTAACGGAAGCACAAGTGCTGCGGCCCCGCGTTCTCGCGGGGTCGCGGCCGTTAAGGCGACGTATCCGGCTGGTGGTGACCGCCCGCCGGCCGATGGCGAGGTCGCCAGGCCCTGATCGCGGAGGCGCAGGCCTCGCTCGCTCGGGCCGCCCTTCGGGCCCTCCCGGCGCTGCTAGCCTTGCCGTTCCTGTGTGGGGGCCTGACAGGGCGCGAAAGCTGTAGGCAACAGCGTCCGGCGGATACGCCGGAGGGAGAGGGGAGCGGATGAGACGGATTGGCGGCCTGCGAGATGGCAGGGCGGGGTTGGCCCGGGGACGCACGGGCGGGCGACCTACCCTGCTGCGCCTTGCACTTGTGGGCGTGCTCGCGGGTGTCACCTGTGCTGCGCTGCCCGCGGCGGCGAGCGCGGCCGAACCCTCCTACGTGGCGATGGGTGACTCCTATACCTCCGCCCCCGGGGTCGTGCCGTACGTCCCGACCGCACCGCCGGAATGCGGACAGTCCGAGAAGAACTACCCGCACGTCGTGGCGGCCGCGCTGAAACTGTCGCTGACCGATGTGAGCTGCAGTGGGGCCTACACCGGGAACTTCACGACTGCCCAGTACCCCGACCAGCCGCCCCAGTTCGATGCGCTCAGCGCCGGCACCGAAGTCGTGTCGGTGGGGATGGGTGGCAACGACCACGGCGTGTTCGGGACGCTGATCAACGGGTGCACCGAAGCAGGCACGAACCATCCTCAGGAAAAGGCTCCCTGCAAGAAGCAGTACTCGGCGTTCGTCAAGAAGGCCGTCGAAGAAGATCGCGCGCCGTTTGAAGCAGCACTCGCGCAGATCCACGTGCTCTCTCCCAAAGCGAAGGTCTTCGTGCTCGGCTATCCGGAAATCACGCCCGCCCACGGTACGTGCCCCGGTTTCGACCACTGGACGGCAGGCGACCTGAAGTGGTTCCGTACGGTCACGAAAACCGGTGACGCCCACCTGAAGAAAGAGGCGAAGGCGCAGGGCGCGATCTTTGTGGACACGTTTACGCCAAGCGAGGGCCACAACGCGTGTGAAGCCGTTGGGACGCGCTGGATCGAACCGCTGGACGGCTCGTTGACCGGAGTGGCGGTTCACCCGAACGCGACCGGGGAGGAACACGACGCCCTCGACCTCGAGGCCGCCATGGCGAAGACAGGCCTGCCTTAGGGGACCCGCGCGGGGGCGGCCGGCTCACCTGGGGGCGCCGGCTCAGCTGTCAACGGCGACACCGGGGAGGTCCGCTGCCGGCGGCGCGGCAGCCTACGATTCCACCGGCTCGGCGTCATCGCCGATGCCGGTGGGGATGCCCAGGCCGATCGGGCAGGAGACGCCGGTCGAGTGGTCCGGACAGTATCCGCCGGGGTTCTTCTGCAGGTACTGCTGGTGGTAGGCCTCGGCGTAGTAGAAGGGGTGCTCGGCGTCGGCGGGGGCGAACTCGGTCGTGATGGTGCCCATGCCGGCGGCGGTGAGGCGCTCCTGGTAGGCCGCCCTGGAGGCCTCTGCGGCGGCCAGCTGGTCCTCGCCCCGCCACAGCAGCAGCGAGCGGTACTGGGTCCCGACGTCGTTTCCCTGGCGCATGCCCTGGGTCGGGTCATGGCCCTCCCAGAAGATCTTCAGCATCTCCTCGTAGCTGGTGCGGGAGACGTCATAGCCGACCAGGACCACCTCGGCGTGGCCGGTCATGCCGCTGCAGACCTCCTCGTAGGTGGGGTTGGGGGTGAAGCCCCCCGCATACCCGACGGCGGTGGTGTAGACGCCCTCGGCCTGCCAGAACATCCGCTCCGCTCCCCAGAAGCAGCCCATGCCGAAGATGGCCGTCCGGATGCCGCCGGGAAACGGGCCCTTCAGGGGCGTCCCCAGGACCTCGTGGAGGGTCGGCACGCGCAGCTCCTCGTTACGCCCGGGAAGCGCGGATGGCGGCTCCACCATGTCTGGCTCGCGGCGTCCGAACAGGCGCATGCCTGCAGGCTAGCCGATGCTCCGGCTCTGGCGGGAGCAGCCCGGGCACGAGTCCCGGGACGGCCCCCGACGGTGCCACGACGACTGGACACGGTCCCACGGCGGGCGGGCCGGATATGTCAGTGTGCCGAGCATGAGCGACCCCAGTCCGGTCCTCTATGAGACCCGCGAGCGGGTCGCCCGGATCACCCTAAACCGCCCCGAGCGGGGCAACGGGATCACCCCGGCGCTGCTGCGGGAGCTGGTCGCGTGCGTGGAACGCGCGGACCTCGACCCGTCCGTGCACGCTGTGCTGCTGAGCGGCAACGGAGCGGGTTTCTGCGGTGGCTATGACCTCGTGGACAGCGCCGAGCAGATGGGTGCCGCCGCCGGCTCCGAGCCGAGCCCGGGAAGCGGCTCGCCGATCGACCCGGCCGTGGTGTTCGCCAACCACGACCCCTCCCGCACCTGGGACCCGATGGTCGACTACGCGATGATGAGCCGCAACGTCAGGGCATTCATGACGCTGTTCCACTGCGCCAAGCCGGTCGTCTGCCGGGTCCACGGCTTCTGTGTGGCGGGCGGCACCGACATGGCGCTCTGCTCGGACCTGCTGGTGATGGCCGACGACGCCAAGATCGGCTATCCGCCGGCCCGCGTGTGGGGATCTCCCACGACCTCGCTGTGGGCCCACCGCGTGGGGGCCCAGCGGGCCAAGCGGCTGCTGTTCACGGGCGACTCGCTGTCAGGAGCGGAGGCGGCCGAGTGGGGCCTGGCGATCGAGGCTCCACCGCTCGAGCGTCTCGAGGAGCGAACCGAGATCCTGCTCGAACGGATCGCCCGCGTGCCGGTCAACCAGCTCGCGATGATGAAGCTGCTGGTCAACCAGACCCTCTACGCCGAGGGCCTGCATACGACCCAGGTGCTGGGCACCGTCTTCGACGGCATCGCCCGTCATACCGAGGAGGGCTACGCCTTCCAGCGCCGGGCCGCTGAGTCGGGCTTCCGGGAGGCGGTGCGCGACCGCGACGAGCCGTTCGGCGACCGCGGTGCGTCGACCTTCAAAGGCTGAAGGGCGGCACGCCGGGACCGGCGTCGTTGGCGAAGGCTAGAATGGCTCCGCCTCGCGGATGTAGCTCAGCTGGCTAGAGCGTCGCCTTGCCATGGCGAAGGTCGAGGGTTCGAATCCCTTCATCCGCTTTCACGAGAGACCATGCTCAGGGCGTTGCTGTGGGTCTTCTGCACGCCCGTCCGGATAAGCTGACGCGCTCGCGACGGCGATCGGCGGCAGAGAAATCGAAGCCCAGGAGAGCGACTTGCCCGAGGATCAGGACTGGCGTCTGGTGGCGGAACTCGAGGAGCCCGAGGATCATCACGGGCTCCTCGACCGCGTCCTTGGCCACGTCCGTGACGCGTACGGCAAGGCCGCCGAGGAGGCCAGCGCTGGGGCCGGGGAGGGGGTGGTCATCACGCACGACGGAAGCCGACTGTTCGCCTACGCAGATTCGGAGGCCGCGCTCGCGTCCGCCCGCGCGGGCATTGCTTCGGCGTGCGAGCACCACGGGTTCACGGCCACATACCTCGTCAGTCACTGGTCCGACGATCTCGACCGCTGGCGCCAGGTCGACCCGCCCGAAACCACCGAGCAGGCCGAGGCCACTCGTGCCGAGGACCTCGAAGGCGAGACGGTGGAAACCCAGACGGTGGTCATTCGCGCCGGCGGCACGGTACGCGCCGTGCTCGAGGAAACGATGCGTGAGTACGCCGACCGGCTGGGCCTCGAATGCGAGGTCGTCGAGCATCCCCACCTGCTTCAGACGCAGGTCGCCTTCAAGGTCACCGGCCAGCGGCGCAGGATCGCCGAGTTTCGCGGGGCGCTGGAGCGGGACTCGTGGACGTCGATCCGCGCGGACAGCTTCGGCACCGGTTTGATCTGAGCAGCCCGGCGGGCCCCGGAGCGTCAGCCCTTGGCTCGAGTTCCGGCCGTCGTGAGCCGCCGCCCCCAGGTCACCGTGAAGCCGGGGGCCTCGGTGAGCCGCCGGCCCGGTCCATGCCGACACTGCCCACGATCACCGATTCGTGGGGCGCGAGCGGGGACGGACCGCGCAGGTTGACGTAGGAGACCCGGAAGGACTCGTTGGGAACGCACGAGGGCGTGTAGACGAACACTCCCAGTGAGACGGTCTGGATCAGTTCGTGTGCGCGCACGTTACGTTCCAGCGACCAGGCGGTTTCGGGCCGCCCGCCGATCTTGCATTTCTGGAGCGCGTCGATGTTGTAGTCGGCGCCCGCCGCGCGGACCGCGTAGGGCGCCCGGAAGGTGACCAGGCCCTTGTAGCACGGATACAGGAGGTAGGCGGACGAGCACGCGCTTCGCGACTGCGGGAGCAGCTTCAGCGCCACGGGCTGGTGCAGGCTCCTGCTCGGAAGCAGCGAGCCGCGTGGGAAGGGCTTGCGGCGCACGGCCGGGCACGGCCGCCGGGTCGGCGCCCCGCTGCCCTCCGAGCACAGCAGCGAGCCGAAGCGGAAGGTCGCGGCGCTCACGATGGGTGGTTCCCCCGGCCTGAATATGGGGCTCACGACCGTGCCCACGGCGTGCGCTGTGACGTCTCCGGAGATCGAGCCGCCGACGGCGAAGATCTGATTCACGTGTTCGGCGGGCTCCACGACCAGGAAGGCGCCGTCGGGCGTCTGCACGGGGGCCGTGCGCAGACCGTGCGGCGTGCGGTAGGTGATGCTCACCGCGTGGGATCCCAGGGTTCCGTATGCGAGCGCCCTCAGGTTCGCCTTCGGCGGGAACCTGCGCGGCGTGCCGGGAAGGGTGAACTCCTCGGGGAGGAGCCGGGCGCCGCTGCGATCGGCCATCTCGTCTTCGGAGACGAGCGTCTGGCCCTGCCCGACACAGTCCGTCTGGCTCTGGCCGCCTCCGTATCCCGGCGGCAGGACGTTGGCGGGCAGCGCGTGGAAGCGCTGATCGCTCGAGAAGGCGCTGTCCAGCCCGAGCTCGCCGAGCTGTCCGTCCTGGACGCGACCGACCTGGACGCAGACCTGGCCCCGCGTGGTGTGCAGCACGCGCAGGCCCCACGGGAGCGGTTCGGTGGGGTCGGCGACGAGCAGCGCCAGGCGCGAGGCGTTCTGCCCGGGGACGGGCAGGCCGTTGCCCGCGTCTGGGCTGACGGTTGCTTCGTTGCGCACCGGGGAGCCGTTCAGGAAGCCCGTCGCCGCGAGTCCCGCGGCGCTGCCCACGAGCACCAGTGCCACCGCGGCCGCAACGATCCGCCGCCGCGTGGGACGGCCACGGCGGGCGGGCGGCGCAGAGGCGATGGCGCTCCGCCGGGACGCGGCGGCTGCGAGCTGTTCGCCCAGCTGTGTGTAGGGCTCGGTCATGCGCTCTCCTTGATCTGCTGGCGTAGTGCGGCCAGGCCGCGTGACACGCGCTTGCGTACGACCTGCTCGGAGCATCCGATGCGGGTGGCGATCGCGGCGTACGGCTCGTCCTCGAGCACCCGCCGGCGCACCGCCTCACGCTGCTCGGGCGGCAGGCTCTGCAGTGAGCGTTCGAGCTCCGAGCTGCCGTCGGCCTCGATCCGCTCGAGCTGCCCGTCCTCGACGAGGATCCGCTGCATGCCCAGCCTGCGGCGGGAGTCGTCTGCGACCCGGCCGCGCCGGTACGCGTCGAGCAGCAGATTGCGCGCGATCCCGATCAGCCAGGCGCCGGCAGAGCCACGAGCGGGGTCGAACTGATCACGCCCCTCGAGCGCCCGCGCGAACGCCTCGGCCACGAGGTCGAGCACCAGATCCGGGTGTCCTCCCAGCCGCCGGCGCAGATACGCCCGCAGTAGCGGGTGACGCCGTTCGTAGAGGAGTGCGAAGCCCTCCGCGTCGCCTCGTAAGAGCAGCTCCTCGTCGGTGGGCTCGGTGCTCATCCATCTGGGTATACGCGCCTGCTCCGGGTTTGTGACCGCGGATCTACCGCGCCCGCCCATCCGCCGCCTGCCTCCGGTCCCCGGCGAGCCGGTTCACCGGTGGCTCTCGGTCAACGGCCGGCGGTGGCGAGGTAGCGGCCGTCGCGGGTGCGCCGGACCCTGCCCATCAGCTCCAGCTCGGCCAGCTCCACCAGGATCCGCTCGGGGCGCCCGCCGGCCAGTAGCTGCTCGGGTCTCTCCTGACCAGAGCCGACGCGGTCGAGCAGGCGGGCGAGCCGTGTGGGCAGGCGCGGGGGATGCGTGACCGGCCGTGGGGGGCTCTCTGGACGACCCAGGAGCGCCACCACATCCTGCGCTGAGCGCACGAGCGCCGCCCCGCCCGCCAGCAGCTCGAGAGGTCCTCGGGAGAGAGGTGACGTGGCCCTGCCCGGGACGGCCGCGATCCGCGCCACGCCTTCGCGGGCGAGCTCGACGGCGAGCAAGTCGCAGGCGGATTCGGACTCCACGACCAGCACGACGTCGCTGAGGTGGACCGCCGTTCGTTCTGCGGCCAGCCGCCCCCAGCGCCTTCCCCGCACCGCCGGCGGCAGCTCCGCCGCCAGACAGCTGCGCGATGGCTCCGGTGCGGCGAGGGAAATCAGGCTCGCGGACCGGGTGGGGTGGAGTCCGTCGCCACTCAGAACCACGGCGCCGCACCCGGCCCGCTCTGCTCCCTCCCGCGCCGCCCGGGCGATGCCGTCGTCGTGCGGGAGTACGACGAGCACCCCGCTGGCGGCGAGTGTGCCGGCGAGCGAGCGTGCCATCTCGACCCCGTAGTCGCTGGGCCGGCTCGTGCCGAGCAGAGCCACCGTCGGGTGCTCGTCACTCCCCTGCAGCAGGCCGCCGTCGCCCTCGGTGTACAGGAGCCGGGGCGCGCCGGCAACGCGCAGGCGCCGGGGATATGAGCGGTCGTGGACGCAGATCGCGCTCGTCCGGCCGCCCGCGCTCGTGAGCCGGCCGTCGTGGTGGGCTCTGCGCAGCTCCTCCCGGCGGCGACCGCCGAGAAGCTCGATCAGCTCGGTGTCCTCGCGAGCGAGCAGCCCGATCAGCTGTGAGGGGTCACGGGCGCGGAGGTCGAGCACGGCACCGAGCTCCGCCAGCAGGCCGCTCCTCAGCCGGCACGTCCTGCAGGCGCCGGTGCTCAAGCAGGGACGCCGGGCGAAGGTGTCGGCGTCGGCTCGTACGCGACGTCGGGCCTGAACGCGAGCGCCTCTGCCATGTGCTCGCTCGCGACGCGGGTGTCGCCTGCGAGGTCGGCGATCGTCCTCGCCACGCGCATGGTTCGGTGCTCTCCGCGGGCGCTGAGCAGCCCGACCTCCTGCGCGCGGCTCAGCATGTTCGCGGCGGCCTCGTCGAGCCGCGCGCACGACCGCAGGGCGCGGGCGTCCATGTGCCCGTTGTGGCGGACTCCGTGCCGGCGCAGCCTGCGCCGCCGGCGCTCCCGCGCCTGCGTTACGGCATCGCGCGCCCTGGCCGAGGAGATGGCCCGCCCTGGGCCGTCGCGGCTTCCGGGGCCGCGGTGCAGGTTCACCAGCAGATCGACGCGGTCGAGCAGGGGTCCGCTCAGCCGCCGCCGGTGGCGGGCGAGGTCGGCCTCGCTGCAACGGCAGCGCTCGAGCTCCCCCGCGAACCCGCACGGGCACGGGTTGGTGGCGGCCACGAGCATGAAGCGTGCGGGGTAGACGGCGTGGTGGTGTGCCCGTGCGATCGTCACGCGGCCGTCCTCGAGCGGCTGGCGCAGCGACTCCAGGACCGAGCGGGAGAACTCCGACAGCTCGTCGAGGAAGAGCACGCCGTTGTGAGCGAGAACGACCTCCCCGGGCGCTCCCGGGCGGGCCCCTCCGAGCAGCCCCGCCGCGGTCACGGTGTGATGGGGAGCTCGGAACGGCCGGGTGCTCACGAGCCCCCTCACCTCCTCGCCCAGCAGGCTGCGAATGCGGGTCACCTCGATCGCTTCCTCGTGGTCGAGCGGCGGCAGGATCGACGGCAGCCGCTGCGCGAGCATCGTCTTGCCCGTGCCGGGGGCACCGCTGAGCAGCAGGTTGTGCGATCCGGCGGCCGCGATCATCAGGGCCCGGACGGCCAGGGCCTGGCCGCGCACGTCGCCGAGGTCGGGGCCCGGCGTGCGGGTGCCCTCGAGAACGCGCGCCCCAGGGGCGTCCTGGGGAAGCTCGTCCGGGGGGCCGCCGCTCAGCAGGCGCACGGCGCTGCGCAGCGATCCCACGGCGGCGATCTCCAGTCCCCCGACGAGCCCCGCCTCATGGCTGCGCTCGGGAGCGAGCGCCAGGGCCGGCAGGCCCGCGCATCGAGCCGCCTGTGCGATCGCCAGCGTCCCGCGGGTGGGTCTCAGGCTGCCGTCGAGACCAAGCTCGCCGGCGAGCGCGATCTCCGCCAGCCGGTCCACGCCGAGCTGGCCGCTGGCGGCGAGGACCGCGCAGGCGAGGGGTAGGTCGAGACCCGGGCCCGCCTTGGGGACGTCGGCGGGGGCGAGGTTGGCGGTGATCCGCCGTGGCGGAAACTCATAGCCGGAATTGCGGATCGCGCTCGCGATCCTCTCCCGGGCCTCCCGCACGGCCGTATCCGCCAGGCCCACGATCACGAACGCCGGCAGCCCCGGCCGGACGTCGACCTCGACCGTCACGTGGTGGGTGTGAAACCCGTCGATCGTGAACGCGTGCGCTGTGGCGAGCATCGCCTGCTCCCATCCTCACTGGACCCAGGAGCGGGGACGCTAGGCGCAACTTGGGACGGGACGCTCGCGAGCCCCGCCACCAGGTCCGGCCGGGCAGAGGCCTTCGAATGCTCGCGGCGAGTCCGCCGTCAGCCCGCAGGCGAGTGCGAAACCGACAGCGCCGGGGGCCCCGCAAGCGTCTGAAAGACCACGCAGTAGCGCTCGGTAAGGCGCAGCAGGGTCTCGATCTGCTCCTCCTCGGCGTCGCTCTGCAGCTCGAAGCTGAGCCTGATCGCCTGGAAGCCGACCGGAGTCGTTCTGTCCACCGACAGCGTTCCCCGAAAGTCGAGGTCACCCTCGGCGTGGACCGAGCCACGCACCGCCAGCCCAAGCGAGGTGGCGACGGCCTGCAGTGTGACCCCCGCGCAGGCCACCAGTGCCTGCAGCAGCATGTCGCCCGAGCAGGCCAGCGAACCGTCGCCGCCCGTGGCGGGATGCAGACCAGCGCGCACCAACGCCCGACCGGTGTTGACGCCGCAGGCGACGCCTTCGTCGAGCGATCCGTCCGCCTCGAGTGTCACCAGCGCTGCCTCGGGCTCGTCGCGGTAGCGCTGCTTCAGCGGTTCCTGGACCGCGCGGAGTTCGTCGCTGGCCTCGCTGCTCATCGCGGCCGGATGCTAGCGATGGCGCTCCGGGGCTACCGGCGCACCAGCCGCGTGTGGCGTCCGCGACGAAGACAGGCATAGTGGTACCGCCTGTACTGGTGGCGGTAGCGCCAAGATCAGGACGCACCGCTGTGGAGGCATGTCAGCCGTCCTGCGATCTCCGCCTTCGTGGAGCCGTGGCCGCACCGCAGCGCCGATGTCGGCGGCCGCGTGGCCTGTGGCTGCGGCTGGGGCGTCGCCTGCGGCTGTGGTTCTTCGTGGGGTACGACGTTGATGGTGAAGATCGGTGTGACATAGAAGAGCCAGATTTCCGGCAAAGGCCAGTGGGCCCAGTTGGTCCAATCCGCTGACACCTGCCAGTAGTAGGTGCCCGGCGTGGCGGCCCACCCGGACGGACCTCCGCAACCCGGGGTCAGGTAGGAGCCGCGGTCGGTGGTGCTTTCGAACATCTTGCAGGAGCCCACGTTGTCGAGCTCGGACAACGTCTTGCCGTCGCTGCCGACCGCGGGCGTCGAGGCAAAGCTGACTGTGACGAATATGAGGCCCTGCTTGGCGGTCATCGTCCACGGAATGCCCGCGCTGCCGCCGGGGTAAGGCCCCTCGGCCACGGCGGTCGCGCCGTTGGCCGGTGACAGGCTCGTGTAGGGCAACGGTTCAGGCGGCGGAGCCGCCCGCGCCACGGACGCACCGATGCCGAGTGACAACGCAGTTGCGACCGCGCCCACTGCGAGACGCGCTTTGCTCACGTCCTGAGCCTACCCCTGGAGACTCCGGAAGGGCGCACACCGGGAAGACCGGGTCGGACTCGCGGCACCGAGAATGAAGCGCGACAAGCCGCGCCGGCGCTCCAGCGGCTGCGACCACCCGCCCCCGGAGCCTTCGGACTTCGGGAGCGGGCGACGCCGGTTGCTGTGTGTAACGCCGGTTGCTGCTTGTAACGGAGCGGGGTGTCTAGAGGCCGGCGGGGTGGCGGACGACGAACCCGCCGGTGGAGCCCATGCTGCTCGACCACCGTGAGCCGCTTTCGGCGAGCGCGACGGTGTCGAAGCGTTTGCCGTCCACGACCATCCAGGCGTGTTCGGAGTTGGCGTAGATGGTGATGTAGCGACCGGGGCCGGGGTCGCCGTAGGACTCCAGGCCGGTCGAGTCCTCGGGTGACCTCAGCAGACCTCCGCCGTGGAGGGCGTATGAGACCGAGCCCGAGCAGTCGTAGCCGGTGGACTCGAACGACCCGTGCCCGCCGCCCCACACGTACGGGCGGGTGGCGATTTCATCGCCCGCGGCGATCACGCGCGAGACCACTCCTTCGCCGCCTCCGGCGGTGCTTTCGGAGCTCCCGGGGGAGGACGGCGAGCCTTCGCTGGGTTCGACCATCGCCGAGTGGGGCGGGGTCAGGGTGCCCTCGTTGCTGACGCCGATCAGAGCCCATGTGGCGGGGCCCACGACGCCGTCCACATGCAGGCCGTGGCGGGCCTGCAGGCGGCGCACGGCGGCCTCCGTTTCGGGTCCGAATTCGCCGTCCGTCGCCAGGTGAAGAGCAGCCTGGAGACGCGAGATCGGGTTGCCCGTGGGGGCTTCGGTGGCCCCCGTTTCGCCCGTTGCGCCGGTTTCGGCGCTTGCGGGGTTGTTCGCGGCGTGGTGGTGATGGTGGGTGGGTTCCTGCGGCAGGGCCGAGGCCGGCGGTTCCAGGGTCGGCAGCGTGTGAACGCCGATCAGGCCCCACGTGGCGGGGCCCACGACGCCGTCCACGTTGAGGCCGTGGCGGGCCTGCAGGCGGCGCACGGCGGCCTCCGTTTCGGGGCCGAATTCGCCGTCCGGGCTCACGTGCAGCGCGAGCTGGAGGGCTTTCACGGCTCCGACGGTGGCTTCCGCTTCCGAGGGGCCCGACTTTGCCTGGGGAGAACTCGTGGCCGAGGCTTCCGTGCCGGCGTCGGCGGTGGTCGGAGCGGCTTCCTCCTTGCCCGCTTCGCCCGTCGCCTTGCCGGTGCTTTCACCTGTGGCTTCGCTCGGGTCTTCGCCCGGCGCCTGGGCGCCTCCGGAGCTCGGGCCACCGGCGGTGTGGGCGACGGCTGCGATCGCTGTCGCTCCTTTGCCGGCGTCTTCGGACGGGGCTTCGCTGCCGCCCGTGCCGGAGCCTTCGGTGGAGCCGCTTTCGAGCGCCACGGCGGTGGCGTTGGCGGCGGCGGCGGTTGCCGTCGGACCGGGGACGACGGTCTGGACTTCGCTGGTGAGGGTGCTCCCGGTGGCCTCGCCGCGCAGCGCCGAGGCGGTCACCGCGCCGACCACACCGTCGCTCTGCAGCCCGCTGCGGGCCTGGAAGTCGCGCACGGCGGCTTCGGTTTCAGGGCCGAAGATGCCGTCCACTTTGATCCCTCCGAGGGCCTGCTGCAGCAGCCGTACCTGCCTGCCTTCGCTGCCCGAGCTGAGCACGATCGTGTGCTCGGTGGTCGTCGTCGGCTCGAGGTTGGGTCCGCCCGCGGCGACCGGCCCCTGTCCGCTGGCGATCCCGGCGGCGGGGGAGACGGTGAAGGCGGCGAGCGCCCCGATGGAGATCCGCTTGGCCCGCGAGCTGGCGGGAACGAAGCGCAGCTCCGCCGCCCTGCGGCGAGCGCGGGAGCGGCCGAGCGACAGCTCCCAGGGCGCGCCCTGGGACAGGTCGCGGGGGCTCTCCAGGAGGGCGTTGCGAGCGGTCAGCGAGATCGTCTTGGCTGGTCTACGGGTGCGGCGGGTGAATCCTCGGCTGGCACGGGCGCGTCGGTCCAGCGAGCGCTCCAGGGAGTCGTTCCAGAGGTCAACGACGGCAAGATCACGGGTGGATCCCGACATTCGCGGCGGTCCTTTCGTCTACGTTGCTTGGCGCCTACGGGGTTAGCTGTCGGGCTCGCGTAAACGGCTACGCTACGCCACAGATGTGGCGATTCGCCCCCGCGGTAGAACCGCATTGGGTCCCCCGATCCGCGACCCCGTGGGGCCAGGGATTCGGCACGAACGGGCGGCAACCTAACAGATTTGTTCGCAAAATGCGTTGTAGTTGCAGGAATTGACGACCCGACCGCGACGTCTGTTCGTATTGGGGCCGCTGACGGCCCATCGGCTAGACCGCTGATGACTGAGCATTCGCCACCCACCAGGAGCAACCGAGGCCGGCTCGCGCCGGGGCTGGCGGCGCTCGCCGCGATCGTGCTGCTGGCCGGCTGCGGCTCGGGTTCGTCCTCCACCGGCACGGGCCACAGCGGGGCCGCCGCCGCGAAGCAGCTCGCGGCCGCCGGCGAACTCAGCCCGGTCAGGGCCGCGCCGCCGCTGGCGCTGCACAACTACCTCGGCCAGCCGGTGAACATCGACTCCTACCGGGGCAAGGCCGTGTTCGTGACCTTCATCTACACCCACTGCCCCGATGTCTGCCCCCTGATCACCTCGAACCTGCGGGTGGCTCTGAACCTGATGGGCAAGAAGGCCCCCCAAGCCCAGGTGATCGCCGTGTCGGTCGACCCGCGGGGCGACACCCGTGAGGCCGTGACGAAGTTCCTCGCCGCCCATGAGATGACCGGGCGGATGCAGTATCTGGTCGGATCTCCCAAGGAACTGGCGGCGGTCTGGAAGGCGTGGGGGGTGGGCTCCGAACGCGAGGTGGGCCACCCGGACCTGGTCGAGCACACCGGCATCGTCTACGGGATCACAGGCTCGGGTCAGCGACTGGCCGTCTACGCGGCCAACTTCGCGCCCAAGGACGTGGCGCACGACGCCCCGATCCTGGCGGCCCAGTAGGGAGGGGGGATGTCGCGGCGGGCTGCGGGCAGGCTGGCGCTGGCGGCGCTGGCGCTGGCTGCGATCGCGCTGGGCGCTGTCTTCGGCCTCGCCGGCACCAAGGGCGTCGCCGGCCGGGTCGCCCCCGGGCTGCCGCGCGAACAGCTCTCCGGAGCCCCCGCGACACTGGCCGACCTGTTCTCCTCCTCACACGGCAAGCCGGTGCTGGTCGTGTTCTGGGCCAGCTGGTGCGGGCCGTGCACGAAAGAGGCCCCCGCGCTCGAGCGCTTCGCCCAGAGCAGCGAGGGGCGGGCGCGGATCGTGGGCGTGGACTGGAGCGACGCCCGCTCGGGAGCCCGCTCGTTCATCTCCCACTACCGCTGGACGTTCCCCAACGTCCGCGACGGGGAAGGCACGGTGGGCAACTCCTACGGGCTCGCCGGGCTCCCGACCACCTTTGTGATCGACGCCCGGCACCGCATCCTGGCCGAACTGCGAGGTCCTCAGAGCGAAGCCAGCCTCGAGCGGGCACTGGCCAACGCGGAACGGTCCGGCGCCGCTCAGGCCTGAACCTGGACGCCCGGGATCACGTTCAGGCCCTGGGCGAAGTTCAGCACCTCGGCCACCAGCGAGTTGTTGCGGTCGGCGTGGCCGCTGAGGGTGATGACCGCCGGCGAGGCGTCGGTCAGCGGGATCGCGGCGATCCCGCTGAGGTCGGTGAGCATCATCGCGGCCACCGACCCCGGGGCGGTCGTGATCGCCTCCGTGGAGGCGAGCGCGGCGAGCATCTCCTGGGCGTTCTTGGCGTGGTCGCGCGTGGGCACGGCCGGTGAGCCGCGGTAGTCGTCGAGGCTCCAGAACCCGCCCCAGTCGCTGTCCACCGAAGGGTCCAGACCGACGAACGTCTGCCCGACCACGTCTTCGACGGTGAGCTGATCGTGCTCGGCCAGGGGGTGGGTCCGCGACAGCAGCACCACCCGCGGCTCCTCCCGCAGCGTGTGCATCCACGTGCCAGGGTCCTCGGGCGGGCGATGACAGACGGCGAGGTCCACTTCGGACAGCCACAGCTTCGTCTGCGAAGACGGGAAGGGCAGCTCGCGAAAGCGCAGGTTGACGTACGGGTGGGAGCTCCTGAAGGCCTCCAGCAGGCCCGGGCTGTCGAGCGCCGGGGCGTGGCCGACGAAGCCGAAGTCGATGTTCCCCTGTGCTGCGCGGGCGAGCCATTCGGCGGTCACGGCCGCCTCCGAGTGGGCCGCCACCGCCGCTCTCGCCTTGGGCAGGAACGCCTCGCCGGCCGGCGTCAGCGTGACCCCGCGCGAGTGGCGCGCCAGCAGCATCACGCCGAGTTCGCTCTCGAGTTGGGCCATCGCCTGGGAGAGGGCGGGCTGGGCCACGTGCAGGCGTACGGCCGCGCGCGTTATCTGGCCCTCCTCGGCAACCGCCACGAAGTAGTCGAGATGGCTGCGTCTGAAGGTCATGGCTGGGAAGCCCGCCCGGGAGCAGGACGGACGGACAGGTCGTTACCCGTCCCGCAAGCCCCCGTAATCGTGTTCTTCATGTGCGGCTCGGAACCGCTGGCCATGGCGCCCCCAAGGCCTAGAGATAGGGGTCGTTTATACCAGACCCCAAAGTACCTATTGGACATAGGGCACGCGGGGGCGGAGACTCGCGTCAGCGCACGCGACGTCCCTCCCTGCGTGCGACTTGCAGCGGGCGCGGCGATGCGTACCCCTCACGGTCGCCGCGCCCCTTTAGCTATCAGCCGGCCGGTATGGGACGTCCCCTGCCAGGCGTGCGGGCGCCCCGGCCCGGCCTTCGTCCCGCCGGAGCACCCGCGGGCGCGCTAATTCCTGGCGAACAGCCTCAGAAACAGCAGGAAGATGTTGAGGATGTCGAGGAAGATCCCGGCTGCCAGGGGGATTGCTTCCTGGGATCCGGCACGGCGCAGGCGGTTGAAGTCGACCACCGTGTACCCCCCGAAGATCACCAGCCCGATGACCGCGTAGGCGGTGTAGGCGGCCGGTATGCGCACGAATATCAGCACGATCCCGGCGATGATCAGCGCCAGCAGCGCCCAGAAGAGAAACCGGTACAGGAACGAGAGGTCTTTGCGGATCGCATAGCCGGTCGTGCCGAGAGCACCCACGAACAGGGCCGTCGCCCCGAACGCCTGGCGTACCGCCGTGGGATCGGTTTGGGCGTAGTAGTTGACCGTCGATGCCACGGCGCCCCCCAGCAGCAGCCCGAACGCGAACAGCAGCACCAGCGCCAGCTGGTGGTTACCACGTTGAGTGGCGACGTTCAGGCCCACCAGGCAGCCGAGCGCGAGCAGCCACGCGACGAACCAGAACGCCCCGCCCGTGTTGCGGAACAGGTACACGCCGAGCGTGGCAAAGCCCGTGGTGAGCGCGACCAGCCCCATCACCTGCCCGAACAGGGCCGGGGTGCGTGAGGCGGGAACGGGCTGGGCGTAACCGCTGGCTGCCATCGAGGGCGATTCTAGATAGCCGGCTGCGGGAGCGGCCCCTCCGGGGGCGGCCGGGACTAGTGCTCGATGGCGCGGGAGTGCAGCGCGGGCGGCAACCGCTCCGCCAGCTCTCCCTGCAGCTCTGCGGCCTGCCGGCGGCCGATCGTGCCGGGGCGGTTCAGGCGCCGCGCGAGGCGCTTGGCGGAGTAGAGGGGATAGCCGTTGATCCTCGGCGTCCTGAGGAACGGCAGCCCCACCTCCGAGAAGCGTCCCTCGGGCGCCACGAAGCAGAGGCAGCCGTGAACGGGAATCTCCGCATCGAAAGCTGCCATGGCCGCCTTCGCGTGGGCCACCTGGCGCTCGAGGCCCTTGACCAGGCCGGTGCGGTCACGGCCCTTGATCTTCAGCTTCTGGGCCCCGAAGACGGGGGTGGTGACCTCGATCTTGCCGCCGTAGCGCTTGTAGCCGACCACGTACACGCCCGATGGGGCGAGCGCGATGTGATCGATGTTGGTGCGGCTCATCGGCGCCGCCCGGTCGTGGAGCATGAGGACGTCCGGACAGCACTCGGCCAGGAAGGCGGCGAGGTGTTGCTCGCCCTCGCCGCCCACCCTCCAAGCGCGCTCCCGGGCCCGGTGACGGTGGGGCTCGGGTGAGGGGAACACCGCTTCCATGGCCCGCCCCAGGGCGGTCTGCCGGACGCCCGCCGCGGGGCCGGTCACTGGGAGGCGGAGCCGAGGCTGCCGAGCGTCGCGGAGGTCGCGTCGAACGTTTCCGACGCGGCCGGGACCGAGACGTGCGGGATGGTGCCGAAGTCGAACAGTTCGAGGTTCATCTGCATCTGCATGCTCTGGCCGCCGGCGTTGGCGTGAAAGGCCAGCTGAAGGCGCCTGACGAGGTCCTGGGAGTCGACCCACACGTCAACGGGGATCTCGCTCACGCCGAGGGCGGCGATCGCCTTCTGGACGGTGGCGCTGTTCGCTCCCGCCATCGAGGAGGCGAGTTTGCCGAGGTCGATCTCGGCTGCGTAGCGGGTGGTCGGCACGCCGCGTACGGCTTCGTGGCCGACGATCGTGACCGACGAGCCGCTCGCCTTCAGGTATTCGAGGAACTGGGCCGGATTGGCCTGTCCCTGCAGCAGCTGGCTCGGGTCCAGGCCGGCGGCCTGCTCGGCCTTGGTGAGGTCCACCTTGATCCAGCTGGCGCCGCCGGGCAGCTTGCCCGTGAAGGCGGGCGACCCCACGTACACGTCCGAGCCCGTCAGGATCTCCTGCATCGTCGGCGCCGAGCCGAGCGCCGTTTCCGGGAGGCCCGTGAGCTGGATCGAGAGCGAGCCTTCGCGCGAGGCGAAGTTGAAGTAGCCCGCGCCGCTCATCGAGACCGGCTGTGGAAGGGCGGCCGATTCGATTGTGGCGCTCAGCTGCATGTGTGCACCGCTCGCATGGCCGGTGACGTATGCGGCACGGGTCAGCGGGCCGGCCACGACCGCCGAGCTCCCGCATCCGCCCAGGGTGACGGCGACCGCGGTCGACGCGAGGGCTGTCGTGATCAGGGCACGCAGGCGCATCTCAGAGCAGGATCGGCAGCGGTCGACTCGGGCTTGAGTGGCCGCCGGTGGCCCGCCGCCGTGTGCCGTTGGCGACCGATCCCTGGTCCCCGGCGCTGACCGCCCGGCGCCGCGTAAGGCAGCTTCCGCCTCACGCGTGCACCGGGCTGCCGGGGCGAGCGCCTATCCGAGTGCGTAGATGAGGGTGAGCTGAGCCGTGACTTCGCAGGTCGGCGTAGCTTCGGCCTTGTGGGCGAGCAGCCGGCGGTGCCTGCGGGTCTTCTTGTGTGTGGCCGGCTTCTTGGCTTTCTGCGGTGCCGGGGCAGGTGCTGGGAGTGCCACCGCCACGAGCGGTCCCTCGGCGCTGCCTGAGTCGGGTTCGGCGCCCTTGTAGGCGGGGAATTCGTGTTCCCCGGCTTTGCAGCTGACGCTCGAGCCGGCCTCGCTGACGGCCTCGAGTGATCCCAGCCGGGCGTGTGCCTGGGAGGCCACAATGGTCGCCTTCAGGGCGCCGTCGCCGACGGCCTGGGTGAGGGCCTGGTGGTAGGCGTTGTCAGCTTCGACGGCGTTCGCGGTCTGCGAGATCGGAACTCGCCCGACGCCCACGACACTCATTGTGTGCAGCGTTGTGATCACTTCGGCGCCGGCGAGCTGCGCTGGTAAGAGGAAGGCGGCCGCCAGTACGAAGGTTCCCAATCGCTTCATGAAATCCCCTTTCGCTCGTGGCTAGCGGGCGACTGTACCAACCGCGCATGCGAGGGGAAGCGCCGGGCCGGGCGGCTCGCTGCTGGTACCGTGAAGTCAATGATCGCCCTGCTCGTCGCCGTCCTCACTCTGTTGGCCTTGGTCGTGCTCACCAACTGGCTCCGTACCGGAGGCTCCTACGACGAGAAAACCGGCCCCGTGATCGGGCCGGAGGTGCCGAACTGGAAACCTCACGACGCGGAGCCCTGGGACGAGCACCCCGAGCTCTACGCTCACAAGCAGTCCGGGGATCGGTAAGCCCCACCGGCCCGGCGCTTTCGTCGCCCGGGGTCGGACGAGGCGGGGCAGACTCGGATTACAACGAGGGGCCCCAGAGTTCTCCGGGGCCCCCCGCGTCTTCGTGCGCGACTTCTTTGACGAAGAGGACTGCGAGGGCGGTCGGCTCGCCTACTTGCCCTTGGCCTTCACCTCGAACGCGGGCTGCGCGTACTTCCAGCAGTCACCGCTGGCCCCGAAGGAGCCTTCGACCCCGCCGCAGGCAGCGACGCTGTAGACGGTGCTCTGGAAGACCTGTTCGGGGAACGGGTCCGTGCCGATCGACGGGGCGGTCGGCAGTTCTTCGTACGCTTCGCATTCGTGCGTCGTCGGGTTTTCTTTGGTGCACTTGTAGCTGACGTTGACGGTCACGTTCAGCGAGTTCTCCGGACCTTCCATGCCGGTCGGTTTGGTGCCGTAGCTCTCCGTGTTGAAGGCGAGCGCGATGATCGCGGTGTTGGGCAGCTTGAACCCTTTGAGGGTGAAGCTGATGTTCTTGGCGATCGCCACCACGCATTCCCGCCCGTAGCCTTTTGTCCAGCCTTCGACCTCCGGGCAGCTGGGCGACTCCGATGGTCGGTAGGGGATCTTGAAGGAGCTCGTCACCCTGGTGATGAGGGGACCCACTTCGTCGCCCGCTCCGGGTTCGAAGATTTCCAGCGTGATCGGCCAGGTGAAGGCCCCGTTCGTTTTCGTCTTACAGGTTTCGCTGGAGCCTGTTTCGCAGGCGAAGCTCAGCAGGCCGGCGGTGATCGTGGGGCTGGCGCGCTTGCTCCCGGCGAACGTGACCTCGCCGCCGAAGGATGAGGTGCCGCAGCACTCGAAGCCCTCGGCTCCGTCGAACTGGTGCCTGGCCGGCATGTTCTTGTAGATGATTTCGGCTCCCGCTGCGCCGGTCATGACCCCCAGCGCGGCGCCGGCCGCGAGCAGGACGGCGGCCAGCCAGGCCACCGCCATTGAACTCCGTCTCGTGCCCATCGTCTGTCCTCCGTGTGTCGCTCAGTTGCTGTCTCTGGCGCACCGGGTTGATCACCCGCAAGCTGTCGTGTCCTCGATAGCCCCCACGACTGCGGACTGCTCCCTTCCTGGAGCCCCCATCCTCTGCGCCTGTGGCCCTCGATGGTAAACCCATTGCGCCGAAAATGAAACCCGCCCGAAGGGCGAGAAAGGCCACGGCGACTTCGACCCATTCGGCGAATAGCGTCCGCCCACGACACGGCTCGGGTTCTGCCGTTCTGCCGCGCCCGGCCCGCGGCACGCGACCATGGTGACCCAGCCCGCGAGGCGGCGGGGCGGATGGATCGCCTGGAGGCTCGCTCGAGCAAGCACGACGACCTATGGAGAGCTATTCTCCAGCCAGCGTGGACCGCGCGCGAATGCGAAAAAGGGGGCCTCATGCGAAGCGATGTCCTGATACGCCTTGCTCTGGCGGGCGTCTTCGGTCTCGCCTGCCCTGCCGCTCTGTTCACGGCCAGTAGCGCAGCGAGCGAAGTTGCTTACAACAACCTCAACACGGTGCCTTCCATGGTGAACGGCAAAGCAAACGAAGACACCTACTCGCAGGACTACGAAGGGTTCATGGCCGGCGGCATGTTCGGCGGTCAGATCGAAACGGTGCAGACCAGCAAGCGCACCGTCAAAGCGCTCACAACACAGCTCGATGTGTTCGCCTGCGAACACGGTGAATATCAGCTCGAAAACTGCTACACGCTCAAGGAAAACAAGAAGTTCACACAGGAATGGACGGCGAACATCTACGAAGTGGGTCCGGGGAACGAACCGGGTGCCCTTGTGGCAACGGCTAAGACGACGTTCAAGCTCCGTTACCGGCCGACGACGAACGTCGCCTGCCCCGCCACGGGCGAAGGCAAGGGCTTCGGCGCGAACTGCGACGTCGGCGGACTTCTGCAGACGGTCAAATTCAAGAAGTTCACCCAGAGCAAGCCGCTTCCGATCAAGGTCGTCGTCCTGCTCACCAACGGCTGCGAAGCGTGTGGCGGCAAAATAGTCAACGTCGGTGTGCAGACCTCCTACAAGGAATTCGCGGGCGGGGAATTCATCGCCGAACCACCGGCCGCGGGTGGCCTCCCGGCCGTAGGCGCCGACCCGCTACCTGAAAGCATCTACTACAACAGCAAATTCGAAGCCACGGGATGGAAGGAATCCCAGCCGGTCTTCGAGCTCGAAACCAAATAGCAGCGGCAGAACGTCACGACATCGGGGCGTTGGGGGTCTACCGAGAGGTGGGCCCTCGACCGCCCCTGGAGGGCGGAGCCGGATACCTTCAGACGCCGAACTGGGCCTGAACCTCGCCGGCGCCGACCGCCTCGACAAGGCGGTCGTGGTCGCGCTCGTTCTGGTCGGCGTATGCGGCGGAGAAGCGCGCGATGGCCCGATCGAAGCTCGGACCGGCGCCGAGATAGGCGGCTATCGCCAGGCGATCTCCCGACCGTGCGTGCATGCGTGCCAGCGACCAGCCACAGGCGCGGGTGTAGGCGTGCAGGCCCGACTCGCTCATCGTCGATAGTTCGGCGGATCCCTTCCAGTCCCAGAGCTGGCGGACGTAGAAGTCGTGCTCGGCGCCGTCGAGGCCGCGGCTGCGCTGCCAGCTGAGGAAGATGTCAGACGCAACGATCGAGATGCGCTGCCCGCGTACGACGCGCTCGCCGTGGTTGGGGAACTCGCTCATACCGAGGTACGGCTCCATGACCGATGCCTGAGCCTCCTTGGCCTGCAGGATCAGCGGGTCGCGGCTGGCGCGGTCGACGAACAGGAACACCCAGGCGCGTGTTCCGACGCTTCCCACACCGACGACCTTGCGGGCCATGTCGACGAAGCGGTACGTCGCGAACAGGTGGCGACGATCCGGTGCGAGGCTCGCGGCGTACTGCTCCAGGAGCTCGTAGATGAAGGCGTTCTCCCGGCGCGCCTGCGATTCCTCGAACAGCTCGCGGAGGGGTACGAGTAGCGGTGGTGCGCTGCGGAAGCGCAACTCACCGTCGACGCGCTCGGTGAGCTTCACGAGCGCGCGAAGGCTCGTCTTGCGCCGTGCCTTGGCGAATGGCTTGGAGAACAGGAGCCGGCCCCTGGGCCCCAGCCTGCCGCCGAAGCGCGCCACCAGTTCGCTGGCGTTGAGGCGCTCATACCAGACGTCGAGGTGGCTGGCGCGGGCGAAGCCGTGCATCGCTTCGCGGTACTCCTTCACGCCGTCGGTCACGATCCTGCGCCGCCGGGGGGCGGGAAGCCCGACGTCCCGCGCGGCGATCTCCGCGCTGGCGGCCATCCGCTTGACGTCCCACTCCCAAGGTCCGGGGAGTGTCTCGTCGAAGTCGTTCGGACTGAAGATCAGCCGGCGGTCGGGGGCTGCGAAGGCGCCGAAGTTCGCGATATGGGCGTCTCCACAGGACTGGACGATGACGCCGCTGTCCGGCGTCCTGGCCAGGTCGGCGGCCATCACCGCGGCCGCGCCGCGATAAAAGGTGAACGGCGATACGAGCATACGCCCGTAGCGGATGGGAACGAGCTCCTGCACACGGGAAGCAGCCTGGTGAGCGAGCAGGGCGACGGGATCCGGCCTATCCGGGGCGGGCGCCCAATCCGCGTGTTCCGACCGCGGGACCTCCTTGCGCGCAGAGCGTCCACGCTCGGCCGACTCGCTGGACTCGAGCGTCGCGGTCGCACCAGGGCCGGCGCGGGGATCGGGGTGGCCGGGAGCGCCGGAAGTCGCAGGCGAGGATGTGCTGGTGGCACCCGTGGCGCTCGACTGCTCCCCTGTCGACATCCTCGGGGACCTCTAACGGCGCTGGTCTGGCCTCCTGGATGATCGCCGGAGCCCGGGCTGATCGAGCCGGCAAGTCCGGCTCCAGGGCTCAAAGCAGCCGTTGAGCCGCCTGATGACCCCTAGCCGCCGACCGGTGCGCTCAGGCCGGCCGAGCCCACGATCACCGATTCGGGGCGTGCTGTTGTTGGAAGGCCGTTGTTGAGATATTGGACCTTGAATTGGCCGGAGATGCAGTTGAACAGGCCCGTTGATTCGGTGTGTACCGTTTCGCCCCGCCGAATGTCCCGGGTGGTCGACCAGTCGCTGGCGCGGGCGTGGGTGCAACTCGATCTGGCCTGGACGAGGTATTCGCTGCCGGCGCCGGCGATGGCGTAGGGCGCCTTGAATTGGATCTCGGCGCGGTAGCAGGGATCGACAAGGTAGGCCGCCCTGCAGCTGTCGTGCGACTGTGTTCTCAGCGTGACCAGCACCGGCTCATTCAGGCTACGGGTTGGTGAAAAGCGGCTCTCGGGCGTCGGGCGCGGACGCGGGCAACCTGTGGCTACAGGCGCGCCACGGCCGATCGAGCAGGTGAAGGAGCCGAAGCGAAAGCTCGCCGCGAGCACGGCGCCACCTACGCCGCCGGGGCTCGGGAGCCCGGCGGCGACGGCGTGTCCGGAGATCCATCCCAGGAGTTCCGCCCCCGCGTTGATCGAGTTGGGTATGTGGCTGACCGTGTTTACGATCAGGTACGCGCCGGTCCCGGGATCCACCGGACGGGTCCGCACGCCGGCGGCGGTGCCGTAGGTGACGTTCACGGCGTGGGGTCCCAGCAGTCCCCACGAGATCAGTCGCAGATCCGCGACGGTCGGCTTGAAACCCGTGCGTTCCGGGACGGGGGCCGCGCTGCGGTCGCTTCCTGGCCAGGTGCCGATTCGGATCTCCCCGGCAGGGTTACAGCTGATGTCGCCGGGGTCGCTGTCTTCGGGGTTGACGTTGGGCGTCAGCGGATGGAAGCGCCCGTCGTCGTGGAATGCGCCATCGATACCGAGCTGGCCGAGCTGGTCGCCGTCGACGCGGCCGATCTGCACGCAGATCTCTCCACGGGTGGTGTGCACGAGGCGCATCCCCCACGGAAGTCCGCCGTGTGGATCGGTGGCCCGTAGCGCCAACAACCGCGAGCCTCCGGGGGCCGGGACACCGATGCCGGCGCTCGGGCTCGAGTGCCCCTGCTGTTTCACCGGGCTGCCACTCAGCAGGCCTGTGGCGGCCACCGCGATCCCGCCGCCCGCCAGCACGAGGGCCATGGCCATCACGACCGCGTTCACGCGACGCGACAGCCACGAACGCACACGGTCCGCGGCGGGAAGGCCGGCCTCTCGCCTTTGGGGGGCGAACAGATCGTCGCGCAACTCCTGCAGGATTTTCAGATGCTCGAACCGGTTGGAGGCGTCAGGCATGGTCAGGGCTCCTCTCGAGATCGACGGGACCCTCCGCGGTTGCGCCATCGATGGCGGCGCGCAGTGCCCGCAGCCCGCGGCTGACGCGGGCGCGGGCGGTGTCCTGCCCGATGTCGAGCGTTCGTGCGAGCGTCTGGTAGCCACGTTCCTCGACGACTCGCAGACGGACCGCTTCGCGCTGGTCCAGCGGCAGCGCGTGGAGCTCTTCGGCGACGCGATCGCGAAGCGCGCGGGACCCCGCGAGCTCCTCGATTCGCTCGTACTCGACGTCGGTCAACGGTCGGCGCTCGACCCCGAGACGGGCGAGTGCACGTCGCTGCGCCCCGTCTCGCCGGTAATGGTCGGCGAGCTGGTGGTGGGCGATGCCATACAGCCACGCTCGGGCGGCATCGCTGTCATGTCCGCGGAAGCGGCGGCGGCCCTCGAGCGCGACGGCGAACGTCTCGGCGAGGATGTCCACCGCCACCTCTGGATCCCAGGTGCGGCGGACCAGGAACGCCAGGATCGCCTCCGCGTAGCGGTCATAGAGCTCCGCGACGTCATCGTCGCTCAACGCCACGGGAGGCCCTGACGGGATCGGGCGATCATGTACAGGGGTCGGATGAGGCCCATCTTCTGTGACGAGCAGGCGTCGCGAGATGACACCGCGACGCTGCGCTGGACATGGAACCCGCTCAGGCACGAAGGGGGGATCAGGGTTGCACGCACTGCTCGCGCTTGTCGAAGCGGAAACCCGTTCGGGACGCTCTCCACTCGATGCAATCCGAAGATACGAAAGCTGGCGTCAGCAGGGGTTTCGCGAGAGGCGACGACCGGAATCGAACCGGTGTAGACGGCTTTGCAGGCCGCTGCGTAGCCACTCCGCCACGTCGCCAACGAGGACCATCAAGCCTACCGTGCGAGAGGGCCGGGTCTGCTGGCCGGCGTTGCAGGGCGGCCTGACGTCTGGTGGCTATGAGGGCGGGCCGGTCGCGCCGTGGCTCTCAGCGAGTCCTCGGGAACTCCTTAGGTTGCCTTGCCGAAGGGCTTAGCGGCTCCTCAGCCTCGCCTTCCAGGCTGATCTCATCCAAGTTGAAGTGAGGTAAGCCATGAAGAGCAAGTCCCTGTTCACTCCCGTGCTGGCCGCAGGCGCCATCAGCGCCGCAGTGGCGGCAGTAGTCGTGCTCGCGGTGGCCGGAGGCTCGCCGAAGGGCTCGGCCCCCTCATCGGGCTCCGAATCGACCCGAACCGCTGCCGTCGGCAGGCGTACCGAGGTGGCCAACGCCACCCTGAGCGCATCCCAGATCTACAGCCTCGACTCCCCTGGCGTCGTCTCGATCACCGCGACGTCCGGCGAAGGCGCCGACGAGGGAACCGGGATCGTTCTCAATCAGAAAGGGTTGATCCTCACAAACGACCACGTGGTCGCGGGCGCCACTTCGCTCTCGATCAAGACAGGAGGTAGCTCGGGGACCACGAGGGCTGCCACGCTCGTCGGCGAGGAAGCCAACACGGACCTCGCCCTCATCCGTGTCAACCCCGAAGGCCTTGGACTGAAGCCTTTGAAGATGGCGTCCTCCAGCGGAGTCCACGTCGGCGACCAGGCCTACGCGATCGGCAACCCCTATGGTCTCGAAGAGACACTCACGCGAGGGATCGTCTCCGGCCTGAACAGGGAAATCAAGGCGCCGGACGGCTCCAGCATCACGGGCGCCCTCCAGACCGACGCAGCCCTCAACCCCGGCAATTCGGGAGGCCCGCTCATCAACCAGCAGGGCGAAGTGATCGGCATCAACTCCCAGATCGCCAGCGACGCGGCCCGCTCGGAAGGCTCGCAGCCCGGCAGCACCGGGGTCGGCTTCGCGATCGCCTCCGACACAGCCGCCCAGGTGGTGAAAGCGATCGAATCGGGACACACCGTCAGTGGCACCAGGACGACCGAGCGACCGGCTGAAGCCACCGAAGAAGGACGCCCGGGTGGGCTCGGGGAAGGGCAAGCCGAATCCGGACAGGGCGAATCCCGCCGCGTCCAGCCCGAACAGGAAGCCTCGGAACAGCGCGGAACGGAAGCCGGCGCAGGAACCGAAGGCCGCGAATCCGAAGGAGCTGCGTCTCCGCGGCTGCTGTTGCCTTAGGGCTTCAGGCGCGGGCTCTCCGCCCAGGGGATTTGGCCGTCGCACGACGCGATGCCGGCGACCGCCATCCCCTGGCTGGGCCGGCCCGCCGTTGCTAGGCTTCCTGTTCTTCCAGGGCGATTAGCTCAGCTGGGAGAGCGCCGCCTCGACAAGGCGGAGGTCACTGGTTCGAGCCCAGTATCGCCCACTGAAGCTTCCCGGAACGACAAAACGCCAGCAGCCGCAAGCGTTTTGTCATTTAGGAGGAGCGTTCCGGCCACCATTACCCGACCCTCCCTTTTTTCGCTTGGCGCACATCTGGCGCACACCTCACCTGCTCGCGGGCGCTGCGGATCGCCTCAGCGGCCGGTGTCCGCGGCTTATCTTCGAGCTCGCGCATCACACCGGCGTAGTGCTTGGCGAGGGTGGCAACCGAGTGCCCCGCCTGCTCGGCGACGTAGGTTAGGGAGCGACCCTCCCATAGGAGCAACGAAACGAACGAACCGCGGAGCCGATAGGGACGCATGTCGCCGGTCACTCCGGCGGCCTTGGCGGCCGGTTGGTAGATCCGTCGCCGCCAGTTCTGCCAATCGTGCAACTGCCACTCCTTGCCGCCCTGGCGGGGGAAGATGAGGGCCTTGCCAGCTGGACGCCCCTGCGCGAGGCGCCATTCCGCCAAATCCTGCGCGAGCGGTGCGAGAACGTCGACCACTCGATCCCGCTCGGTCTTTCCGGCGTGTGCATGGAGGATGCGCTCCCCGAGATCATCCCACCGGGCACGCGTCGCTTCCTCGGGACGCAGGCCTCCATATGCGAGCACCGACACGAGTGTCGCGTCTCGTTTGGAGAGTTCTGCGCGGATCGTCTCAACGATCAGTGGCGCGAGCGGTTGCGGACGTTTCGTCGCGGGCTGCCGCGGCTTGTCGACGACACTTACAGGGTTGCTCGGGATGAGGCCCCGCACGACCGCGCGACGCAGAATGCCCTGCAGCAGCATCACCGCCTTGCGCTGCGTCTGCACACCGACCTTCGCTGCGCGAAATTGGCCGCACAGATCCTCCACCAAGGCAGGAGTGATCTCTCGCAGCGGGTAGTCGCCGATGCGCGGCAGAAGGTGCGTGCTCCAAACCTCGAGGTACCGGCGGCGCGTCGACGGCTTGAGATTCGGCACGGCATACCGTGGCCACCATTCATCCCTGACGAACTCGGCCAATGTCAGCCGGCTCTGGATGACGCCGGCCGCTAGTGGGCCGAGCTGTCGACGGCGCTTGACATCGAGCTCGAATGCCCGGGCGTCGCCCTTCTTGGCGAACAATCGGGAGCGCTGGCGCCCACCCTCTCGCCAGCGCACCTCGTATTGCCCAGCTCGATCCTTGCGCTTGCGCACACTCATGTCCGCACCGCCTTTCGTTCGATCTCGCGGAGATCAGCAACGCTACCGGGCCGTTGGGACCCGAGCGCTGGGCGCCGGCGACTCGGGGCAGAGCGTACGTTAGGCGCCAAGCCGGTCAGCGAGGCCGGCTGACCTTCGATCCAGGAATAGGCGTCATCCTCCCGGATGAGCAGCTTGTTTGTGGGCCGAAATGCGCGCAGCCTGCCCGCAGCGATTGCTCGCCGCACCGACTTGTGCTCGCAGCGAGCCATCGTGGCGACCTCGCGCACGGTTAGGTAGGCAGTCATGCGATATATGACCCCAACGAGGACGAACCGGCCAACGAATTGTCGCTCGACAGCTCGACCCCCTCAGGCGACTGCAGATAGGCAAGATCGCGCCCCACAGGTCTCGCCGATATCTGAAGCGTGATGACGGACGCAACCGTTGACTGCCACACACGGGCGCGGGCTACTTCAGCCGCTTCCACGGCGGTCGTCCCGCGGTCGCCAGACGCCTCGCAGGTCGCGTCGCGTCGTGACGGGGGGGGTACGACGTCAGCTGGAGTCTCGAGAGCACCAACCGCTGCGCCGCGCCCGGCTGTGCGGTCCGCGACGACGCGGGCGCCGTCGTGTACGTTGGCGTCGTGAACCCGACCCGGACAGCCCCAGCAACCATCGCTCTGGTCACGCTCGCCGCGATTGTCGTCAGCGCCGCGCCGACCACAGCGACCACGGCGTCCGCCGCCCAAGGGGCCGCCATGGCGTCCCGGTCCATCGTCGTCACCGTCCGCGGCACCGTCGGCGGCCTCACGCTCGGCGCGTCAACGGAAGCGCAGATCATCTCGGCGCTCGGACCACCCGAAGCCACGGGCTCCGGCGGCTTCGGCGCACCGGAAACCCCGGACTACGACGGCCTCGGCTACGAATGCTCACCCGCGGAACGACGAGGACTACGGCCCGCCGGGCCCGAAGGCCCGCCGTACTGTCACACCGTTTATTACATCGACTCAACGAACGGCGTCCTCGGCGGCCTCTGGACGACCTCCACTCGCTACGAGACTGCGCACGGCACGCGCGTCGGCATGAGCCAACACGCGGCGTCCACGCGCGAGCGAAGGCACGCCACCGTCGGCTGTCAGTCAGGGATCACGGAGACCGGACACAGCGCCATCATGTACCTAGACGTCCAGGGCGGGCGGATCACGAAGCCGCCGCATCCGAGCTCGGAACCTTACCGGCTCGCCGGTGGCCGCGTGACGGAAATCCTCGTCGAAGCCCGTCACGGCGCGCCCGTAGGCCTGCTCTTCTGCTGACCCCCGGAGGTCTCATGAGGACCAGAATCAGAACCCTCGCCGCGACCAGCGCCCTGATCGCCGCGACCGCCGCCGTGCTCGTGATCGCGTCGCCCGCCGCCGCGGCCCATGTCGGTGCACCCTCAAGGCTCCATCCCGGCAGCGTCGTCTACATCCACATCAGCGGCTACCCGCCCGGCAGCCGCGTCAGGGTCCAGCTGGCCACGCGGCGCTCGCTCCACTCCAACTGCTGCGTCTCCCTCACCTACCCGAGCGTGCACGCCGCCGGCGCCCCCGTCAACCAAAACGGGTCCGCAACGATCCGCTGGCGGGTCCCGACGCAGTACGCGCAGTGCGTCTCCAGCATCTGCTCGTCGCCGGAATACAAACGCTTCAGACGCGGGGAATCAGTCCTCGTCGACGTGTCCACAACCGACGACATCGCATTCGCCGACTCAACCGCACGCATCACCTAGACCAACCCGGATCCAAACGCGGCCGGCACCAGGATTGCAATTGACCCGCGCTCACGCGTTTCGCCTACGCAGACTGGTAGGTTCACCAACACGTGGCCGGGAACGCCGGCTTGAAACCCGTTGTGGCCGATCACGTTTCGGATCGTGATGTGGTAGCGTCACCCAACACTTCCTGGTCGCTGTAGCCGACGTGAGCCGATGCCGATCGCGGTCCAATTCAGCCCGACGGTGTGGCGGCACATGATGTCGAGCGGGACGAGCTGGTGAATTGCTCCGTTTTTGTCGATCACGAAGTGGGCACAGGTGTTTGGTAGCTCGTGCAGCTCGGGGTCGGGCGTGTCCGGTGCAAAGGTGTTGTATGTGGCTTGGTAAGTTGGCGTCTCTGTGTAGTGGATCACGATGACGTGAGGGTTGATGAGCTTTAGGTGGGTGTCATGAAGCTGCCGTAGGGCTGCGGCGTCGGCGTCGTTGGTGTGGAGCTCGTGGGTGCTTCAGTGGCCGCGTGCGTAAGCGACCATCTGTTCCTTGCGTTCCGCTCCGAACGGGATCGGGTCCCACATGATGTGCGGCTTCGGCACGGCGATGGCGGGTGCGGGCGCCGTGACCGTCACGCAGACAGCGGCCGCCGCCGGCGTCGCCACAGCCCCGGCAACCGGCGGGGGCACCGAAGCGACCCCCAGCGCCAGGGGGGTCGTCGGCTTCGATCCGCCACTGATGGAGACGCGTCACGCAGCGACAGTCACCAGGCGCCGAGCACCACGGCGCAGCGGCACCCTCGCACTCACGCTCTGCGTTACCGGCACGATCGCGGCCACTGGCGCGGCGGCCTCCGCCGCGTCGTCGAATGCACAAGCGGCTCACGCTCACCGCTGCGGCGTCGTTCGCGCCAGAGGCGTGACCTTCAACCTTGCGATCGTCGACGGACACACGAGCTGCTACACGGCCCGATACGTCATCAGCTATGTGCTCCGCCACGGCCCCGTCATCCAGGGCTCCCCGGGGAGGGCACCACACGGGTGGTCTTGCGGTTACGGGTACGGTCGCGAAGCCGACGGGATGAACGCTCGCGGTGGTCCGAGCTGTGAACGCGGAAAGACAATCGTCGAGGGCATCGAAGCGAGACTCCGGCCCTACTTCTGAGACGCGGAGGGCCCGACGACGCCAAGGTGCTGCGGATGCGAAAAAGCGCGGCTCTAGGCTCCAAGTCGGGACGCCGCGCCTGTATTATTGCCCGCCTCTCAGACCTCGGGGGTGGTTCGGTGCGCCGCGCGCAGAGACGAATCCCGACTCGCGAGGGTGACCGTCACAGGTCGCCCAGCTGGCTGCTGCGGGTGCGCCCGCCGCGGGGCGTCGCGCTACGTCTCACGGCACTGACCCCCATCCTCGTCGTCTGCGTCGCGCTGACCAACGGCGCTGCGGCTACCGCGTCGAGACCTCACGACCCGGCTCCCGCTCCGACCGCGTTCGCGGCCTCGGTGTGTCGCTCCGTTCCCTCCGGCGGCAAGGGGCGCGTAGACAACGCGGCTGTGCAGGCCGTCGCTTGCAAGCTGCTCGCCCTTCGCGGCACCGCGACCACCGGTGTCGGCTCGTTGACGACGCTCATGAGGACGTGCGAACGCAGCGCCGTCGCCGCGTTCAACGAAGCCCGCAACCTCAGCCTCGGCTCGCGGCGCCTCGCGACGAACTCGAACCAACTCGCGAGCATCATCCGCTACATCGACCGTGAGCGCGCTTGGTACGCCCGACACGGCAAGACGCGCAGCCTCAGAGTCGGCGCGAACGCCCTACTCGTTGATGCTGCGCGGGACCTGTCGGGCGCGGCTCGCGCCACATCGGCGCTCCGCGTCAACCTTGGCAGCGTCGCCTCAGCAGCCCGAGCGGACCGTTGCGTCAAAGCCGCCGCTGCGAGCGCGAGCACAGCTGGCGCGGTCACCTCCGCGAAAGCTGCGGCCGGCACGATCAGCACGGACGCCGTGCGGACGCCCGCACTCCTTGCGCGTGCGGCGACCAACCCCGGGACGTTCACGCCGGGAACGCCGCCGTACGACGACAGCTTCACGATCGCGTTCGGCGCGCAGCACGGCAGCGGCGTGGCCGCGTTCCTCGCTGACCAGCAATTGGGCGACCTGGTCGAGGCCGTCTATGTACAGCTCGCCCAGGCCGAGTGGGCCCCGACCACCACGCCAAGCCCGACGACCCAGGTCGGGGTGACCGTGGTCGGCTCGAGCGCCGCGGTTGCGTTCCTTAGCAGCGCCGCGAACTTCGTGCAAACCGCCGGCGAGGTTGCCGACGCCGTCCAGAACGGCGCGACGCTCACCTCCGACCTCCAGAACATCAACGACCTCTCCGAGGTGGGCGGTCTCGCCGGGAGCGCCAGCGCCGCGCTGCAGGTCGGCAACGACCTGTCGCCGAGCGCCTTCACGGACCTTGGCAGCATCAATGCCTCCCAACTCCAGGGCACCGCGACGGCCGTCAACACCGCCCAGGAGATCACTCTGCAGAACGCCGCCAACAGCCTCCGGAGCGTCCCAGGCGACACGCCAGTTACGGACGTCAAGTTCTACGCCGGCGAAGGACAGTACGTCTCGTTCACCTTCCCCGACCTCTCGATCGGTGCGCCGCGACTCAACCTCGACCTGCACGCGATCCTCAGCCACACCTTCTGGAAGTACGCGAACCCCGGCGGCTACGGCGGCCTGCCGATGCCGGGCCAGTCTTGTAACGACGGGGTCTGCGTCACCGAAGCCTGCCTCGCTGAACTCCTCCAGCGATCCGTCGCCCTCGACAGCAACGGACACGAAATCCCAGTGACCGTCAGCGGACTCAGCACGGGCACCTGCTCGACGGGTGGCGGCCCCATACCCCCGGGCCCGCCTCCGCCGGCCCCCCCGTCACCGACGACGATCATCACCACGTCCACGCCAAACGTGGTCTACGCGAACCACCAAGTCACGTACTCCGCAACGATCAACGGCTTCGACTGCAACACCGTGCTCTCCACGTGCGGCACCGTAACGTTCACCGACAACGGAACACCGATCCCTGAATGCACCGGCGTAGACGTCTACTGGTACAGCGCCCAAACAACGTGCAAAGTCGCGTACCCGGCCGCGGGCTCGCACTCGATCGTCGCCGCGTACTCGGGCGACAGCGAATACTCCGCATCAAGCGCGGTCCCACTCCCAGTGTTCGTGCAGCCCCTGCCCACCTGCAGCCCTTCCATCGCGAGCGT
Source organism: uncultured Solirubrobacteraceae bacterium (assembly GCA_963821425.1). Lineage (GTDB taxonomy): Bacteria > Actinomycetota > Thermoleophilia > Solirubrobacterales > Solirubrobacteraceae > Palsa-744. Next base: position 66,896 of record CAWGDS010000003.1, on the reverse strand, counting down.
CGGCGGCCTTGCCGCCGCACAGGAACAGACGATCACGATCCGAGGCAGCTGCCTCGGATACGAGGAACCGTACGACGGCGACACGCCGTTCATCCAACTCGCGATGGAGAACGAAAAAGGCGGAGACGCGTGGAACGCCGGCAACAGCGGCACCCTGCCCACCAGCGGCTGCATCGTCTCCTCCAACGGCGACTGGGTGACGCTGAACGCGCCACAGTGGACGGAAAATGAAATCCAGATCTCCGGCTTCACCGGCTCTTACGGCGCGTTCGGATGGGTGTTGTACGAAGGAGAAAGTCGAACTCGAGATCTGGAATCCGCTCGACGAAAAGGGGCCGTCTTGCTACACGACAACCGTCGGCTAATCGTGCCCGCGAGCCAGTCAACATCGAGCCGCTCCGCGGGGACGCGACTCGTTCTGAGCACCGCCGTCGCAATCGGTCTCGTCGGCGGGCTTACTCTCGTGCCTCTTCAAGCGCTCGACGCGGCAGCCGCGTCGCCGACCTCGAGTGTTGGCGCCCCGGTTCTCGGCCGTCCCGCTGTCTCGGGACCCGGCTCAGGACCGAGCGAGAAAGGCTTTGGACAAGCAAAGCCGTCGACGATCTCGCTCGGCGGCGCCGATCCCACCGGAACCGTGAGCCAAATCCACTGGCGCGCCTGGGGAAGGCACGAAGCGATTGGCGACGGCACCGGCTGGTACTTCAAGCCGAACCAGGGAACGTCCCAGGGCCACTACGCTCACGAGCGCGTCGTCGCAACCCACCTCGGAACATGTCACGGCCGCCGAGCCTACGACGAGATGGAATGGTACTTCCCTGCCTACGAACACCGAGGATCACAGGGAGCCTTCCGCGTCAACGTCTGCACGTGGCACCGAACATGAACACGAGGAACACCTCTCAGATGATTAGGAGCCCGAGCCTGGGCGTTGTCGGGAACGCCGCGGCCATAATCCTCGTGGCGGTTTCGCTCCTCACGAGCGCGGCAATAGCCAACACCTCCCCGAGGCCCGCCGGGGCCGCGCCCACATCCAAGCTCGTCAAGGAACTCCAGAAGCTCTGTCTCGAGGGCCAGCCCGCGAACCTCAACGAGACGTCGTGCAGCGTCAGTCACATCGAACACTCGAACATCAGCCACCATTACCTCGAGTTCACGGCCATGCCAAGGTCCCGCCCCTTCCCAGGGGCGCGCTCGGAAGAGGTCATCGCTGGTCAGCGCGGCGGCCACTGGTCCGTCGGCTGGCACCTCTACCGCCGAAACGGCAAGAACCTCCTGTTGGCCGGACCGTCAGGGCTCCCGTACACGGGGTCGGGGGTGGAGTGCCCGCCGCGGCGCGTCCTCAGGGCCTGGCGGATCTCCTCGTCTGCCTGCACCGCGTATGTTGCATAGTCTGGCCGATGTCGGCGAACTGTGGGAAGCGGACACGATGACGCGCGGCGATCTGAGCCCGCGACGCGCACGCGCAGCACTGTGTCGGTGCATCCGGGTCGGCGCCACGCTGAGCCTAATCTCCGCCGCGCTCCCGCCGGCTGCTGAGGCCGCGACGACTGCGCTCACCAACTACGGGGCGAGCCGCGTCGAAGTTCCCACCAGCCACGTCTACGCATTCTCCGCGTCCTGCGCCGCAGTGCCCTGCACGATCCGACTCACGAAGCGCGCCTACGCCGGCGGCGAACACGTCCGTGAGCCGGGCCGGTTTTGGCGGAGGCCCTGTTCCGTGGTTTTGTCCGCGGGGAACGGGAGCCTTCTGGCATGCCAAGAGCGAGGAAGTATCCACCGGAGCTGATCGAGCGGGGCGTCCGCCTGGCGCTTGAGAGCGGGCGTCCGATCGCCCATGGTGGTCGTGATCTGGGGATCGCGCCCGAGACGTTGCGAAAAGCTGTACGGCAGGCCGAAGCGGATAGCGGCGGGCGGGGCGACCTGTTGACCAGCCAAGAGCGCGAGGAGATTCAAGTGTTGCGCCGAGAGGTCAAGGACCTCCGGCGAGCGAACGAGATCTTGAAGTCCGCCTCGGTGTTTTTCGCCAAGGAGCTCGACCCAGACCGGACGAAGTGAGCGCCTACGTGCACGAGCACCGGGAGCGCTTCGGGGTCGAGCCGATCTGCAGGACTCTGGGCGTGTCGGCGTCCGCGTTCTACCACCGCGAGACGGGGCAGCGCTCCGCTCGCCGGCAGGAGGACGAGCGTCTGCTGGGCCTGATCCGCGAGACGCACAAGCAGAACTACGAGGCCTACGGCTACCGCCGCACCTGGAAGGCACTCCTCAGGGCTGGCGAGCAGGTGCCGCGCTGCCAGGTGCAGCGGCTGATGGCCGCCAACGGCATCCGGGGCGCCAAGCGCCGCGGGAAGCCCTGGCGGACCACGACCCCCGACCCGGATGCCGCGAGGCGCCCTGATCTCGTGGAGCGGGACTTCACGGCCGAGCGCCCGAACGAGCTCTGGGTCGCGGACTTCAGCTATCTGCGCTGCTGGGAGGGCGTCGTGTTCTTCAGCTTCGTGATCGACGTCTACAGCCGCAAGGTCGTCGGCTGGCAGTTCGCTAGCCACATGCGCACCACGCTCGTTCTCGACGCGCTGAGGATGGCGCTCTCAACCCGGGAACGAGTCGAGAAGGTCCGTCTGATTCACCACAGCGACAGGGGATCGCAATACCTCGCCGGTGACTACACCCAGACCCTGCAGGACAACGACGTCCTGGGGTCGGTCGGAAGCACCGGTGACGCCTATGACAACGCGATGGCCGAGAGCTTCGTCGACAGCTTCAAGACCGAGCTCATCACCGACCGGGTCTGGCACTCACGAAGCCAGCTCGAGCTCGCGATCGTCGAGTACATCAGCTGGTTCAACGACAGCCGACTACACGAAAACCTCGACGACCGGCCACCCTCAGAGATCGAGGAACTCTACGCTGAGAAAACCAGGCCAACCATCACCACATCATGAGAAAGAAAAGCTAACAACCCGGTCTCCGTCGAACCCAGCCCGGCTCACGTTGATGCTTCGCTCTTCACGATGTCTGAGTTAAGGCGAGTAAGAAACGCCGGATCAAACGTGCTGTCCGGAAGCCCATCTTGGATGTCCAAGAAACCCGCCGGATTCGGGCCTACGTCGGGCTTCGACCCAAGCGAACGGATCGCGAAGAAGATCGATAGACCGAGGCCGATGAGTGCCCACTCAACCTGCTTGTGCCACTGGGCTTCAGCTGCCACGAAGAGCGCCGCCAGTGCCCCGCCAAATGCGAGGATGCCCATCGCGCGTCCATTGATGTCGTTCCTGTCCATGGTGAGCGCGAGAAGCTGCGTTTCGGCGAGCTCAATCATCCGACTGAGCTTCGCCGGCGACCCCGGCGCGGCACCTCCGTTCGTCCCCATGACGTGGATGCTCGCACGTCGAACGGAGAGAACAACCGTCGCCACCCCAATCAGCACCAACGTCCCGCCCGCCGCGTAGAACACCCACGAATCGTCGGCGCTGGGTTCCAACGCCATGCTGCCTACCCCGACAAGCGCCACAGCAACTCCCGAGAACGCCCAAACCAAACCAAGCTCGCCGGCCACGTTGTTCGATTTGACAGCCAACATCGCCGTTCACGGTACGCCGGGGGGGAGTCGGATAGAGAAGGCGCCGGATGCGGTGGCCGCGCCTCGGGTTGTCCCGCAGCCGGTCTTCGCCCCTTACCTCGCTGCCCAGACCCGTCGAAATGGCAAGCGTCGTCCTCGAATGTCTCCGGTCCCTTGCCTCGGTTTGTAAGGGTCACCCGAGGACGGTACGCGCTGGCGTAGCCGCCGTCAGGTCCCGCAAGGGGTGGAACGTTCATCGCGTGCGCCCCTCGTAGTCATCGAGCAGCTTCTGAAACTCGGGGCTGACCTCGGGATCCTCCCAATAGCTCGGGATGGTTCGCAGCCACCATTCCATAGCGAGGAGGTCGCGTTCCTCGTTCTTTGATCTGCCCAGGCTCACGCTGTTGACGATTTTGCACGCCTCCACTGCGCCCTTGATTGCTGCTTTGCGGAGCTTTGTGGCAGTGGTGCGGCCAATAGACTCGGCGGCGGCGAAGTCGTCCACGGCTTGCCCGACGGCGCCGTGGAGCGCCGCAGTGACCAGCCCCCCCGGTGACCCTGCGCAAGAGTATCGACGTACTTGCCGAAGGGATCATCGTCGCGGCTGTAGTCACGCCGATGGGGCGATCAGTATTGGCTTTGTTGAGCCAAGCAGTGTGCGTCGCTCCGGGGGTGCTGGGGTCAACCTCGGAGTCGCCGGCGTGCCTTCTGCACTGAGGGCAGCACGTCCTTGGTCTTCGTCAGCGCGCGTGCGCGCACGTCAACGCTGGCGGGTTTCGCCGCGATAGTGATCTCCTCACCCGTCGCCGGGTTGCGTCCCTTGCGGGCTTTTGTCGCGGGCTTCAGGCGGACCGTCAGCTGCACCAGCCCGCCGATCTTGACCTTCTCTGCGTCGGCGATCTCGTCGAGCACGACTTCCTCGAGCGCGTCGAGGACGCGCTTGGCGTCTGCTTTAGTGATTTCGGCGCGATCGGCGACAGCACCAGCGAGTTGCGTCTGAGTCAGCGGCACGGCAGGCTCCTCCTTGTAGGTCCTCGGAGACTAGTGAATCCAGCCAGGCGAAGAGTGCCCCCGCGGTGGGGCAGTGCTCGTCACCCGGTACGAGGGGTTGACGAGCGCATGTTGCGCGGATGCCCGGGGCTGGGATGTTGCGATCAGGCGAGGCAGTGCTGGAGGATCGCGGCTTGTTCGTTGCTCGGGGGTTTTCTCCACGCAATCAGGATCGAGCCGTGCCTCTCTGGCGGTGTGCCGGCGCCATGTTCGTCCTGTTCGATCCGCAGTCGGTCGAGGAGGCTCGCCGCAAGCGCGGGCGACTTGTAGGCGCTGACTTCCAGGGTGTCTCCATTCGCCCAGGTGATCTCAAGGTATGCCTGCGCCAGTACCCGCGGGGGAGTCTTGTCCCGAGAGCGCCCGGGCTCGAGGCCGGCAGCGACCGTGTCACCATCGAGCTCAGTCACCTGTGTCGCGTTCCGGGCGTGGCCCGTGATGCAGGAAAGAACGGCGTTGCTCGCGCGGCTGCGCGGGAGTTTGCGTACTTCGCTGCCGCGTGGGGCTAGAGCGCCCACGAGCATCACGAGCACGAGGGCTCCGATCACGTACGCCCTTCGGGGGCTCGGCACGAACCAGCGCCTTTAGCCGCGCAGGGTGCGCGGTCGTGTCGGCGGGGTCGCCGCTTGCGCCGGGGACGTGTCGTCGCTCGATCGCATCCTGGTGTGGGCGCCGCGACGCCCCGCGACCAAACCGGTCGCTTTGAGTGCAGGAACGACCGCAGTAGGTCTATCGCGCCGCGCAGACGGCACAACGTACAAAGCCGAAACCCCACCGACCATTGGTCGGATGTAATTCGGTGGTATCAGATCGAGCGACCTCGACTCCAGGGACCGGCGAAAAGTCGATCGAGCTGCGAGGGGCATTAGGGCCGTCAGAACGCAACCCACGCTCGGGTCGGGAGGCGACATCTTCTGGAATGTCCTGCACGCACGCTGGCGTCCCGTGACTACGCCTGGACGGGGCGCCACAATCCGGCGCTGTGGCACGGAAGCGAAGACGCAAATCGAACGACAACGGACTCGCATGGCTGCTGGCGATCATCGTCGCCGTCTGGCTCCTCATCGTCGTCCTTGGGCGAGCGGCCGGCGTGATTCTGGGCGTCGTCGTTCTGCTTGTCGCGCTGGCGATCGTCGTGGTGGGCGTCGAGTGGGTGCTGGCCGCTGTGATCAGCCGCCCGATGTATGCGAGCGCGTGGCTTCTGCACCCGTGGAAGCGCCTCCGCCGACGGTCCCGGGAACGCCTCGAAGACCAGGAGATGCACGAGTACGTGACAATGCAGGCGCGCCTCGAAGAGGCCGCTGCAGGGCAGGAGTGGGAGCGCGTGATTGAGCTCACACAGGGCGCCAGGAACGAAAGCGACGAACACCTCGAAGAGCTCCTGCTACGAGCGGAAGCCTTCGCGGAGCTTGGGAAGACAGACGCCGCGCTCGCGACATACGAGCTATCGCTGCGGTCGCAGCGCCGCCACCCCCGACTCCTGCTCCAAGCCCGCTACTCGCGCGCGAAGCTCCTGCTCGAAAACGGACAGCGTACGCGAGCCCGAAAGGAGTTCGCGCGGGTCTACGCGCAAGACCCGAACTACGCAGACGTCGGCGAACTGATCGCGGAGCTAGAGGCCGCCCCCAAAGCCCCCAAGCGCGAACCGATCCCCGAAGAGATCCAGCATCGCGTGTGGCGCCGCGACCAGGGGAGGTGCGTCCGCTGCAATTCGCGGGAGCGCCTTGAGTTCGACCACATCATCCCGCTCTCACGCGGGGGCTCGAATACCGAGCGCAACCTCCAGCTCCTATGCGAGCGCTGCAACCGCGCAAAGGGCGCGACGATCTAGCCGAACGCGACGAGCAGCGCGACCACGAGGACCACGAGCAACAAGGCGAGCAGCGATACAACGCACCCCAGCTCGGCGCCACGGGTCGACCGTCGGCGTTTCGAGCTGCGCCGCCGTTTTGAGCTCGACCCGCTCGGGAACCCGGGCATCCTCGGCGGCTTCGGCGGCGTCGGAAAGGTGCTTCGGGATTTGCGCCTCCGCTGTGCCACGACCACGAATTATTGCGCGTGTGCGAGCCTCAGGTCCGGGCGGCACCGGCCGCAGCAAGGGAACCCTTTGGAGGCGAGTGCTGCCCGGAAGGGGTGGGCAGAGCCCATGACACGGACGACCTCCAGTGTGGCATTGAGGCGCGTGGATTGACCCCCGGCGGTCACGAGGGAGCACGCCGCACCGCGTGGCTGTCGGGGAACTATTTGCGACTCGCGAAAATGCCGGCCGCCGCTAAGAGCTCCGAAGATGAGCGGTAGCGGCTTCGTCAAACTGCTCTAGCAGCCTTTGTCTGATATCCAGCGCGACGCCTGCTGCGACCGGCGAGCTGGCGTGCTCGGGCAGCGTGCCAAGCCAGTCGAGGATGTCGCCAAGGTTCGTCCAGACCTCACCGTCGCCCTGCTGGTTCATGCGGATCTCGTTCCTGATCGCTGCCATCTTCGCTCCCCTCTGTCGCGTGGTCGCCAGGTACCGTCGCAGACGACGAGGCATCCATGGCGGCGTGAATATTGTAGCCGTAGTACCCGCCGCCTTTCCGGGCGCTGACCGGTCTCCGCATGAGGCATCGGGGTCCCAGTATTCCCTGGCGCATCGCATCATTGGGTAGATCTGGGTGGGGAGCCAACAGCGCTCAAAACCGAAGGCTTCCCGCCCGGTCGTTCGCTCACAGAGCGGCTACATCAGCTCCCCTCCCGTGCCCCTATGCGGCGGCAAGCCGGTTGCCTGGAGTGCCCTATCGGGCGCAAGCTCGTATCGCTTCAGGTGCGTCGAGGGGCCATCGAGGCGAACCAGATCACCCGAGCGCGTCAGGTGGCCCGGGACCTTGTAGAGGTAGTGATCATCGACCGACGCGCCACCGTCCTCTTTGAGAGCGTCGAGGATCACCTTCGGCCCCAGCGGGCCGTCCGCGAGGCGCAGAACCTCGACGTTCCGGCGGCGCAGCGCGGCCGAGGGTTTGTGGCGAGGATCCTGTGAACCGCGCCAAGTGGTCCTTCGGGCCCTCGATCTTGCGCGCCGTGGCGACACGGATACGCTGAGCGTCAGCGCGGGACGCCCGCAGCTCGAGGCCAATCCTTCGCGACTCGCCGGTCGCCAGCGATCATTCGACGACTCGAACGCGAGAGCAGGGCGTCGCACAAGCGGCATTCGGCAACGCGGTTGACTCCCAGCAATGGTGGCTCGGCAAGTGCGTCATGCAGTACGAGAGCGAAATCGCGGGCAAGAGTCCGCTACTGCAACCGAATCAACGAATCACGACACTAGCCGGCGCATCTCTTTGGCCAGCAGATGTCCGTGCCGCCCCCGGATCTCGTGTCTTCGACGACAAACGGAGGGATGGTGAGGTCAATGTTAACCTCGCCGTCCCGTACGAGTCTGGGTATTGGGAGCGTCATGACGGGGCTCGTTAGACGCACAGTCCGTCGGTAATCAGTGGCACGAGTGCCGTAGCACTCGGACTGAAACGGGATAAGCCGACATGGCTTGACGGTAAGTGTCGCGACGCGACCGACCCCGCCGGAGCCGACCCGTAGACGAAGTAGGTGCCTCTGGGCGACGGCGAGCTTTACGCGGATCGGCGGGCCGCTCATGAGAACCGAATTGGTGGTGAAACTGACCGTCTGCGTGTACGTCGCGCCGGTGGTGGGGCTAACCCAGCTGACACTGAGCGTGTAACTGGCGTTGGGATTGAGAGGCTTGGTCGGCACGGCGAAACTCGCGCCGCCGCTCAGTTCTCCAACAAACTCTTGTGTCCACTGTGGATCGCCACTTGCAGGGGTCGGTGTCGATGGTAGGACGAGCGAAACCGGAAATGATCTGCCCGCGGGACCGACGAGGCTCGCCGAGCTGGGGACAGCGTCAGTGGCCTCTGGCCACAGGATGAAATTTGTGCCGGTTGGCTGTTCCTGCGGTATCCCCAGGGCCATCTGCGGCGTCCACGGGATCTCGCTTGGTATGTTCCAGGTAGGTACGTGTGTTGCGCCATTCCCAGGGAAGGAGAAGAATGACGGGCTTGCGAACGTGCGAGTGCCACTTGTGCCCATGCAGGCGCCCCCGCCCCCTCCTTTCTCATCACTCTCGCCGTACCACGCCGTGGTCGCCGCTGGGTCGAAAAGCGAAGTCATGTGCAGCGGCGCGACCTCCGAGTACGCGATCACGCCCTTTGCGGTGCCAACCGATCTGCCAGGTGGAAAGTTCGGAATCCACCAGGGGTTGCTTTCTGCTGTCCACGAGGGGCTCCAGAAGAAGCCCGCGAGGTCTGACTGCTCGGCTGCTTCGGCACCAAGCGGTGTGTAGCCGGGCTGGGTCGGGCGCTCTTCATGCGGGAACTGCCCAGGCGCTCCGTGGTAAAGGTTCGTGTAGTCGTGGCAGCCCTGGCTGAGCGCCGCATCTTCGTTGAGTTTGCCGGGTATCCCGTTGCGTTCGCGCTGCTCGTCGAGATAGGCGATGGCCTGCGGTGCTGAAACGGCGACGGCTGCATCGGCGACACCCCGGACCGGAGGCGCCGTCAGGAGCACGACCAATGGCAACGCAAAGATGCCGGCGAGTCGTGCGGCGATAGTGGCCTTGCGTGCTCGCGCCCTTTCCTCCACTCGGGATCCACAGACCGAGGTCATATCGCTCGCGAGGCTAGCAAGCCGCTCGCGAACTGGTGTGCCAGACACGCTGGGGTAGCTCGCCGAGATCGGGGTGTGGGCGATCCCTCCTTGTGTGCCATTCCGCTCGTGAAGTGAAGCGCGTCACGAAGTCCCGGCATGAAGCCCTCCCGGCTGGGAGGGGCTGGTCCGCATCTTTGTACCGTCGCCAGAGATCGCCGGTCGGCGGCGTAGACTCTTCTGGTGGTGCCGACTGCGTCTGCGACCATCAACGTCTCGACCCGCGCAACCGTCGGACTCGATGCCGAGACGGAACGCCGAGTCTTGGCCCGCCTGCGCCGACGCCGCAGAGACCAGCGACTGCAGGACTTCCAAGCACTCGCGGCGGAGTTGGCGCTCGATGTCGGGGCTGCTGGGGCGGGACCGGTGGTCGCCTTGGCGACCCATGATCTCGCGGTTGGAGCGTTCGCCGGCGGCGCGGCGGTCTTCGCTGCGCGCAAAGCGCGTCATCGACTGTAGTCAGCACCACTCGAGGCCAGGCCGGTCACTGCATCAGGCCACGAAGTACCTCGTGCTCCGAGCCATCCCTTCACGCTTGAGGCTGCCGGCGTTGACCGCCTCGGCAAGCTGTTTGCGTAGAACGAAGTCGCTCACGGACTTCGGCAGGCTCAGGCGCTTACGCAACTCAGCGGCACTAAGCGACCCGTCGTTCCCATTGAAGGCGCTCACGAGCATCTCTGTCGTCAGCGCGGAGCCTCCCCCGCGTTTGGACGGTTCGTCTAGCGCTTCCGCGGTACGGGCTTTGGAGCGAGCTTTAGACGGCCTTCCCGACCCGCTGCCGAGTGTGCGAGCAACACGCTCGAGCGCTTAGACTGCGGCGGCGATGTCGAGCCGATGCGACCGAGTGAGAGCTGGTGTGTTGTTTGCGCGGGCACGGCGGGGGCGGAGACTCGGCGCGATCGTTCTGGGAGCGTCCGCGCTGCTCGTGGGCGTGATCGCGTCGGCGGGCGTGGCCGCGACGTCCACCCTGCCGCCCGGTCCGGTGATCGCGACCGTTTACTGCCCGAACCCGACTAACACGGACTGCTCGCGCGTGTTCGGCCAGGGAGCGGAACACTATGCTCGCGCGCCCACCGGCTTCGACCACCACCTTGGTTGTCGCTGGTTCAACACTGGTTACGGCTCAAGCCTGGGCGAGGACAAGAACTACTGCGTGGCGCCGCCGGGCGTCGTGTTCTTCGCACAGGCCCAGTCGCCGGAATCCCCGGCGTACCGCCCACGTCAGCTCGACGTCGCCGGCGACGGCTCGTTCTACGTGAGGAGCGTGACGTGGACGTCGTGGGGACCGCACACGGCAACGGGGCGGGGCGTCGCGGGCCGTGACGACTGCTCGCCGGACTGCGCCCGCGGCACGTTCCACTACGCGCCCGTAAGCATCACGCTCTCCACGACGCGGAGGAAGTGTCGCATCCCGGAGTACACGGCGGCCGTGTTCGTGTTCACACACGGCCCGCCGTCGGGCACGCCGCTGCCGACGGTGGACCGTTGGCCGCTCGCCTCCTTCCCCTGCGAAAACCAGGGGTAGGCGCGTCTCGCCGTGACACGAAGATGCGTCGCATTGACGCTGTTGGTCGTGGCCATGGCGATCGCGGGTTGCGGCGGCGGATCCGGGGCCACCCGCTCTCCGGCAGGCACGCCGACCAAGACAGCTTCGACGAGTGCGGCCACGCCTGCTGCCCCAGCGAGCGAAACCACCTCTCAATCCTCTACAGCAGGGACGAGTAGCGGGACGTCGGCGACGAGCCCCGCCGTGGCCCCAGGCCCTCCCAAGCAGTCGCTGCCCGCGTGTGGCTTACTTAGCGAGACCGCAGCGCTCACCATTCTTCCGGAGGCGACGGTCGCCGCGTCCTCCCCAGATCAGTGCCGGTACGCGAATCCTCAACAGGACGAACTGTTGTTCTCAAGGATCGCGAAGGCCGCGATCTTCCCGATCGAACTGAGGGAGGCGCGCAAATGCGCGGCGAACCCGTCGGGGTGCGGCATTGAACGCGACACGCTGAAATCCCCCGTCAGCGGTTTGGGCGCGAGCTCGTTGAGTGGGTGTGCTGTGTCCCAGGACGGCCGCACGTCCGAGGACGGCGTGAGCTGGCTGCGCGGTGGCTCAGAGTTCACCTTGTTGTCCTCTGACGGGAGTGGTTGCACAGCGGCGGCGGCAGCAGCGGTTATCGCCTTGGCGACGCGACTCGCCGAAGGTACCGCCTGAGATTTCAGCTTGCCCTCCGCAGAGGAACGCTTGTCGAGCGGGATCTCCGGCCTGGCAGGTTTCAGTTCTCTCGCACGCGAATACGACGAGAAGAGGGACCGCATGGCGGCGTTAGCCGCTGCAAGCGACCGCTAATGCGGGTAGTAAGCGCCGGTGCAGGTGTTGATGTATTGCCGCGCGTTGAAGTGTTCGCCGTGCTGCGGCGCGTACCACTCGATCGCGTCGTACGCGCGCCGGCCGTGACAGGTGCCGAGCTGGAACAGCACGATGCGCGTGGGTTGCTGCGTGCCTTCGGCGACGTCCTGATGGGGGCCCACCCACTCCGCCGTTCCCGTGCCGATCGCCCTCGGCCCGCCCCAGGTGATCCAGTGGATGTGTCGCACAAGTCCCGTGGGGTCGCCGCCGTTGAAGATCTGCTTGGGCTTCACGTGGCCGTAGCCTTCCTGGAACGTGCCCCATGGGCCGGCGAGGATTGGCGTGGACGATGAGGCGTCAACTGTCGTGACGCCGAGTGCGACCGTCGCGAGGACGGGAATGGTGGCGAGCGTCAGTCTCATTCGTCGCCGACCCCGGCCGCCGGTTTTATTCGGCACTGACGTAGCGGGCGTAGGCGTCGGTGAAGCCGGACGTGCGGGCCTGCTGTTGCCTCTTCACGGCGTCTTCGTGGCTGAGCACGCCGGTGAACGCGACCCAGTAGCCGGCTCGCAAACTCTTGTGTTCGGCGGAGAGGAGCACGCCCGCTTCGGGTAGCGAGGCCTGGCTGGCGCGTTGCTGCTGTGCTTCGGCTTCCCCGCGAGAGCCGACGGAGGCGAGCACGACCGTCCAGGCGGCGGTCGCGGCGGGCCATCCGCCGGTCCCCGTCACCGTGGGGGTGGGCTTCTGTTTAGTGGTCGCCGTTGCGGTTTCCCCGTGGTGAGCTTCGGGCGTGCCGGTGGAGCCACTCGTCTGGCGGATGAGTACCAGCGTCGTCGTTCCGGGGGCCTCTCCTGGTGCACTCGCGATCACATTGAGCGTGTTCTGGCCCGGATGGAGGTTCGCGACGCCCGCGAACGCGCCGTTTCCCGCAGCGGCCGCATGACCGTTAATTTCGACCTTCGCGGTGGCGGGCGTCACGGTACCGCGAACGGTGACGCTTTCTGTGCCGACAACGCTTCCGCTCGTTGGCGACGACACGGCGATGCTCACGGGCCCGTTGCTGCTTGCGCTGATCGTCGTCGTCGGTTTGGAGCCGCCCGAGCCGCAGCCCGGGAGAACGATCGCGTAGCCGATCGCGGCGGCGACTGTCGCTGCCCTGAGCCCCCGCGACCTCGACATGCACGGGGAGGCTACCACTTGGCGGGACCGACGAGTTAGCGACCGAGGCCGTCCACCCCACGCCGCGCTGCCCTATGACGGAAGGGTTTCCGGGCCGTCGCTACCCTTCGTGCAACGTCAGGCGTCCGACTAGGACCGTCGTGCGCCCCGTACTCGCCGCAAATCGCACGGTTACGACCGCGCTGAGCTGGTGTGCATACGTGAGGGCGCGCCTCCCCGCCGGCGTCAGCGCGACGCGCAGCGAGTACCGGCCGCGCTTGCCGACTCGCCGTGCGCCTCGAGCGAGGACCATGCCTCGTGAGGCGTGACGTGCGGCTGTCGCGCTGGCGACGCTGGCGGTCCTGCTCGCTGCCCGGCGGTCACGGTGACTTGGAGGCTTCCCTGGCCGGTCGCTGGGAGCCCTCCCGTGGTGAAGCCGCCGCGCATCACGACCGCGGAGAGGTGGATGCTGGGCGGCGGGTAGTAGCGGCCGGCCACTCCGACGCAGCGCCACGGGTACGCGCCCGTCCCCGTCCATTCGAGGCGGGAGCCGGGGACTGTTCGGCGCAGGCCGCGCGGAAGTCGACGGGAGAGGTCATCGTCACGGGGATGGGCAGCGTAAAGTTGCCGAGCTCGTTGCCAGGCCCCTGCATGAAGACGAGGTAGGCGCACCGCCAGTTGTTCTTGCCGGGCGTGCCGACGACGCCCTTGAAGTGCACGATCCAGTCGGCCTCGCGGATCTGCGTGTCGTAGCGGTGGATGTCCGAGTTCGCACACCACAGGTCGGGGTCGGGCGGCAGTGCCTGTGTGGTCGCGCTTGCAAGGATCACTGGCGTAGAAGGTGGGGTCGGCGTGCTCGCGGGCGCGGGCACGTTGCAGGCGGGCACGCCCGGGGGCGTCTGGTTGATCGGCGCGCCGTCGTTGATGAAGTGCTCGTTCAGCCAGCCCTCGCCGCGGCCGGGGCCCGTGGCCCAGCTAGCGAGCTCCCACATCGTGTCCGCGGAGCCGGGCGCGGACGTTCCGGACTGGTAGCAGTGGACCGTGACCGTCGTGCCTTCGTAGACGCCGTTGCCGGGTTCCGCCTCGGGCGCGGCCCAGTTCGGTTCGGAGCGCCAGTAGATGCCGCCGCTCGCATTCATCACAGGGATTGTCGACCCACTCGGGGCTGGCCCTCCCGGTGTGCCTGGGGACCCGCCGCCGCGAGGAGTGGGAGGTGGTTCGGTTGGCGGTGTGCTGCCGCACAGTGGGATGCCGTACTTCGCCGTGAGTTCCGCGTTCGAGTGGTAACTGCTGTTGTCGTAGCAGGAGGCGTAGTGGCCGGTGACGCCGTTGTAGGTGACGTTGAACCAGACGGGGACGCCGTTGATGTTCTGGCCGTATGCGAAGCACTGGTAGTCCGGGCTCGCGCCTTCCGGCATCCAGCCGAGGCGGGTGCTCGAGGTGTTCGGTTCGGAGCGGATGTAGACGCCTTCGCCGCCCGTGTTCGTGATTTGTTTGAATCGGCGCGCTGATCGCAGGCGCCTGCGCGGCCCCGAGGACGCCGCTGCCGAGGCCGAGGACCGCGAGCAGGGCTACGCGCGCGAGGTGCCGCGATCGGTGACCTCCGCCGAGCGCTTGTGTCGCCGCGACATGGGCGTCTGCGTTGCGGTCGGCGTGGGTAGGTGCGTCCGTGCCCTCGCGACGAGTCGTGCTGTCAAGGACTTGTGAGCGCTTGCCCACATCTGCTTCCCCCGATGTCGTCGTGGCCCGTGAGTGGCCTGGAAGGTACCACGGCGTGGGATCACTGGACATGTTTCGTTTATTGGGCCTCGCGGTTGGCGCGTCTCGCCGCTATGCTCCGGCGCTGGCGGCGTCCACCGGGGACCCCGACGGCGCTCTGCCACCGCGCGTAGCGGCGAGGGGACCCGAAACTTCAACCGGAGGTGGACACGTGAGGACCAGAGGCCATTGTCGGTCGACGAGGAAGTGGCTCGTGCTGCTCTCGGTCCTCTTCAACGTGGTGGTTGCGGGCGTGGCCGGCACGGCCGTGGTCGGGACCAGTCTGGCCAGCCCCGGGGGCGCAACTGCTGCGCGTCATCACAGGCGCCCGCACCGCCAGGCGCTGCACGGTTCGTTAACGCGCGCGCACGTCAAGGTCGTGACCGTGCTTATCAGGGGCGGCAAGGGTGGCGGCGGCGACCCCGGCGATGACTACCCGGCGAAGTGGAGGAACATCCCGATGGACTCGGTGCTGGACCAATGGCGCGAGTACAACCGGGAGTGCACGTCGTTCGTCGCGTGGGCGCTGTACTCCCGCAACGGCTTCAACATGCCGTTCTACGACAACGCGAACAACTGGGGGCCGGACGCGGTGAGGCGCGGCTACGCCGTCAACACGTCGCCCGCGGTCGGCTCCGTCGCCTGGTCAGACGCGGGCACGTTCGGTCACGTCGCGTACGTCGTCGCGGTCGGCGGTGGCAGCGTGACGATTGAGGAGTACAACCGCTCTTACACGGGCACATACGACAAGCGGACGGTCTCCGCGTCCGCGTTCACAGGCTACATCCACTTCAAGGACGTGCCGCCGGAACCGGTGCCGCCGCCCCCGCCGCCGGCTCCCACGCCGACGCCGACACCTCCCCCGACGACGACCCCGACGACGCCGACGGAACCCACGCCCCCGCCGCCTCCGCCGGCCCACGCGGAGACCGCGGGCGGTGTCACGCACACCTGGACGAACTACACGAACGCGGGCGGCACGCAGGGACCGTCGATCCCGTCTAACTCGACGGTTCAGATCGCCTGTGCGCTCGCCGGCTTCCGCGTCGCCGATGGGAACACGTGGTGGTACCGCATCGCCTCGAGCCCGTGGGACGGCGCGTACTACGCGTCCGCGGACGCGTTCTACAACAACGGCCAGACCTCCGGCAGCCTCATCGGCACCCCGTTCGTGGACCCGGCCGTACCGGGCTGCTGACGCGATGCCTCACTCCGGGGCTGCGCGCAGTGATGGTGCCTGGTGCCGGAGTCGGTCCGTCGCGTCAACTCCCTGTTTGGGGGCCGCGCCGGTGGCGAGGGCCGCCATCCGGGAACGCTCGCGCGCCTCGCCTAGCTCGTTGTAGAAAGGATGCGCCTGGTTGTGGGAGCGGTTCAGGGGCGGGCGCATCCGGTGGACGATCTCGGCCTCCATATCCCACGGCTCGGGCAGGCGGACCCATTGCACCCGCAGGTTGGTGTCCATCCAGGTCGTCAGCTCGTCATTGTCAGCATCGGCCAGGAGCGGCCGGTCCGTCCACCGAAGCCGCCAGCCTTCCCGGTGGTAGAGAAGCGAGGCGAGCGCGCGGCGTAGCGTCGAGCGTCCTGTGTCTTTGCCGTGATCGCGAAGACGCGCCCGCAGGGCTCGTTTCGAGCCGGCTCGACCAGGCCCAATCCCAACGTAAACGAGGCCGCATGGCTCGACTGGATGGGGCGTTGTCGGGACCGACGGCAGAGCTTCGGCGTTGACGAGCCACCAGGCGTAGATGCCGTGCGCGGTGCGCTCTGCGTCGAGCGCCGTGCGCATCTCGCCGATCGAGAGCAGTGGGCTACGTTGCAGGCCCGCGATCACCTGCGTGCTCGTCGGGGAGGGCATCGAGGCAAGCGTAGCCTTGCACGCACGCTCGGCTGCGCTTCAAGAGCTGCTCCCGAGCGTCTGGGGTTCACGGTGACCCGCCCGCACGTCGAGCGTCCTCGGAGAGCGACCGCGCAGCTTGGACTCGATCATCGAGTTCACGCCGCTCGGCGGCATCCGGGGCATGGCTGAGACCGTCCCGGTTGACGTACACGACCAACTTGGGAACGGACCTCGCGGTGAGTGTGCTTGCGAGCGCGTCCAGTGTTGCGGCGGTCCCGAGAGCTACATGCGGCCGCGACGGGTCGGAGATCACATACATACGAACACACGTTCGCATACTTGGCGGCAGAGCGCAATCTCGAAAGGCCGATCGCGGCTGTGCCGGGACTTTCGCTAATCCGTTGGCCGCTTTTAGCCCGTGACGGTCTATAGGGGGTATGCAAGCACTGACACCAACGACCACGACAGCAATGCCGCAGGCTCAGCTGACGCAGGATCGACTCCTTCGCCCGGACCACGCGGCTTGGTATCTCAACGTCAAGGCGAGCTGGGCCTATGAGTCCGCGCGGACTGGCCGCCTTCCTTGCCATCGAGTAGGACGGCATATCCGCTTCACGCGCCCCATGCTCGACGAATGGCTCGCCCAGCAGCCCCGGCGGTAGTGGCCAGGCACCGGCTCTAGAACCCGAATCGGCACAAGCTCTTGGCTTCCGACCACAAGTGCCACGACCCGAGCTGCCCTTCTGGCTTCGACGGCCCGCGGATTGCTAGCTGCGTGTAAGCCGGTCGGCTGCCGCAATGCCCCAGCCCCTGCGCGCGTAGCTCCACGATCACCGGGCGGCTGTAGTAGCCACCGCCCGGCTTGAAGATCGAGTTGAGGCCGTACCCGATTGCGGTGCTGCTGCCCCAGCTCGTCCAGTGGATTTCGGTCACGAGCCCGCTGGGGTCGCCGCCGTTATAGACCCTCGCCGGCTGCGCGCTTCCCCAGCCTTCTCCGTCGGGCTTCGCGAATTCCGCCGAGCCGAGCACGACGCTCCCTGAGCCGCCCGCAGCGCTAGACGCCAACACTCCGCCTGTGGTGGAGATCACCGCGAGCAGGACTCCGATCGTTGCACGCCTGATGTTGCGGTTCATTGGGGGCCTCCTCGGGTGTCGGGTGCGCGGTTCGCGTAGCCTTCCAGAGCCGGTCGACGGGCGGTAGCCTCCTGCCATGAGCACACGGCCTCAGCCCGAGAGCTTCAAGACCAGCGCTGAATACCGGTGGGCGAGGCGGCTGTGGCGCAAGCGCACCGGCGGCAGCCTCATCACGACCGCGGCGCTCGCGCTGATCGTCGGCGGTCTGAGTGGCAGCGCTGTGCCCGCGATGCTGACGCTGTTCGGCGCGCTCGGCGTGCACCTGTACCTGCGCAGTTCGCAGTGATACCGCAGGGGCGGCAACCGCGGTTCATGGTGTTCGTTGCCTTGGCGGCTGTCGTGACGCTCTCCCGAAGGCGTCGAGTGGGGCACAGGGCGTCTCTGTCGAGAGAGCGCCTAGTTATCGCTCTGGGCACGCTATGCGCTGTCGTCTGCGTTGCGGCGCCGGCGAGCGGGAACGCCGCGACCCCCGGCTGCGATGCGATTCGCGTCTCGGAATCTCGTCTCGAGAGCGATGCCTTCTTTAGCGTGACGGTCGAAAGCGGCCACGTTAGCTGCGGGACCGCGCGGGGAGTGCTTGGTCGACTGTTGGCGGGAAAGGGGATCCAGCATGGTGGTCCATACGCCTATCAGGAGTGGTGGACGCTCGATGGTTGGCGTTGTGGCTTCGGGGCGGGGGCAGCAAGTTGCGGGCGGGTGGGCGCCACTATCTCGGCCGACTGGATGGGGGACGAATGTGGACATCGGCCTGCTGGGGCGACGGCACCCTGCATACGCCCTCCCCGAACAGTGGAGCTGTGGGCGACGGTAGACGAGTGCAGCGTGATGAGCCCGCCGAATCTCATCGGGGTCCGTGGTTCGATGCCCGGTGACGCCGATTCCCAGAGCACGATGTTCATGCGCTTTGGCTTGCAGGCGCTCGACGCCGCGACGGGTGGATGGGTGGACGTGCCTTACGAAGGCACGCACTTCACGAAGGTTGGCGCGGCAGGGACGACGCGGCAGACTGGGACCACCTTCGAACTAGAACCAGCCGGATCGGAAGGCGACAATGATCTGAGGGGGCTCGTCGAATATCAGTGGCGCGACGGCTCGCATCTCCTCTTTTCCGACAGTCGACTAACGACTGCGGGGCGCGACGTGGAAGCCGGTGCCGAACCACCTGGATTCAGCGCGGCCACTTGCTCGATCGGATAGTCCCGTCGATGGTCCGCATGGCGTAGAACGCGCGACCGAGCTCCGCACGTCCGGCACCGTCCATGATGTTTCGATGCAGCACACAGACGCCCACTGCGGTTTGGGCCGCCCGGCACAGTGTTTGGTTCGTCCGTGACTGGCGCCCCGTTGCCCGTAACGACGAAGCGTCGCTTCGCGGGCTGCGCTCAAGCCCTATTCAGGCCCCAGCTCGAGCCCTGCGCCGCCGGCGAAGGAGCAGGACTCCGCCGAGCGCGAGGAGGGCGGCGACGCAACCCCCTATCAGCGCCCGTGAGGGGATGCCCGAGCCGGGGGACTCCGTCGACCGCGCCGCGATGGAACTCGCCGGGGTTGTCGACGCTCCTGCTGGCGCGAGCGTGCCGTTCGACTGGTGTGGTGGTACCGCAGAGGTCCGGGCACGGTGCGAGGGGCGAGCCTGGCGATGGTGGGCCGGCGGCGAGCGTAGCGTTTCAGGGGTACCCGGATCAACGTTGTCCCCTTCTGATTCTGCGCTCCCCGCCGTCGCGTACGGGAGCACGTCGGCGACCATCGCAGCAAAGCCGTTGATTCCGGCAGAGCCTCCGAGGTGAATGCCGTCCGGTGCCAGCCAGTCCTTGTGTTCGTCTGCCACGCGATCCCAGTCGAGGAGCAGGATGCGGTTGGGACTGGCGGCCCCTGCGGCTCGTATAACACCGGGCGTCGATGGGCTGACGGAGCCGTGGGGCACCACGAGCACGAGGATCCGCTGCGGCCCGAGCAGCGCCAAGGCTTCGTCGATCTCACGTTCGGTCGCTTCCCCGTTTGTCCCCAGAGCGAGAACGACCAGGTGGGGCAGGTGCCCGTGTCGATTTCGCAGCATCGCGATCCCCTGGCTCATCTGCCGGCACACCATCCCATCCGCTTCGAACCCGTAGGCGACGAGCCTCGGGACGGCGTCGGCGAGGACCGAGTCGCCGATCGCAAGCGGCGGACCGCCCGGTATAGCGCTATTCCTGGGCGCACCACGAAAGTCCTGGCCGCATTCCGCGCTGGCGCTGGACGCCGCAATTAAGACGATCGCTATCAGACCGCCGGCAACCGCGGCGAGTCGGCGCAGGATCCACTCGAGCGACAACACCGACGCGGATCCTCCCACAGCTGCAGGAGCAACCGGCGTACCACGCGGCCACGTCGCAGCCGCCGTCGTCCTCTTTAGACTCGCCCGTTCCAGCGCGCGGCCAGCCACTGCCAAGAGGAGACGGCGGTGATCTTCCCTTCAATCGAGTTCGGGATCTTCTTCACCCTCGTCCTGCCGCTCTCGTGGCTGCTGATGAGCCGACAGCAGCTGTGGAAGCCGTTCATCCTGTTCGCCAGCTACGTCTTCTACGCGGCCGCAAGCTGGCGCTTCTGCTTTCTGCTAGCTGGCATCACGATCGGCAACCAGGCCGCGGCCTTAGCAATCGAGCGGACCTCGAGCCCGAAGCGCAAGCGAGCCCTCGTCGCGAGCGCCGTGACGCTCGACCTGGCCGTTCTCGGCGTCTTCAAGTACTACGGCTTCTTCTCGCAGCAGGTCTCCAACGTCCTGGGCGACCTGTCGCTCGGGATGCCGCTACCGCTCGTGCAGATCGCGCTTCCGGTGGGAGTCAGCTTCTTCACCTTCCAAGCGATCTCCTACGTCGTCGACGTCAAGCGCGGACTGGTGCACGCCGGTCGCTGGATTGATGTCGCCGTCTACCTCAGCTTCTTTCCGCACCTCGTGGCAGGGCCCATCGTCCGGGCGCGCGAGTTCCTCCCCCAACTCGCGCGCCCCCGCGACCCAGACCACGTCGCGGTCGGCGCAGCCGTCCTCCTGATCGCCATGGGCGTAGTCAAGAAGGTCGTGATCGCCGACTTCCTCGCGCGCAGCGTCGTCGACCCCGTGTTCGCCGTGCCGCAAGCCTACGGCGGACCAGACGTGCTGCTCGCCGGATATGCCTATGCGGCACAGATCTACTGCGACTTCTCCGGCTACACCGATATGGCGATCGGGCTCGCGCTGTTGCTCGGTTTCGTCTTCCCCGAGAACTTTCGCAGTCCCTACCGAGCCACCGGCGTGCGCGACTTCTGGCGGCGCTGGCACATGACGCTCTCCCGATTCTTGCGAGATTTCCTCTACATCCCCCTCGGCGGCAACCGCGGCGGCCGGTTGATGACCTATCGCAACCTCTTCCTGACGATGCTGTTGGGTGGCCTGTGGCACGGCGCGGCTTGGACTTTCGTGCTGTGGGGAGCCCTACACGGAGTCGGGCTGATCGTCGAGCACGCCCTCGGTGGCCGGCTCAGGCTGCCCACATGGCTGCGCTGGGCTATCACGTTCAACTTCGTCGTGCTGGGTTGGATGCTATTCCGCTCACAAAGCGTCGCCGACTTCCTCACGATGCTCCGCCGCCTGGCGGTCCCCGGCTCCGCAACGCTGCTAACGGCCCCGGTGCTACTGGCACTTGTCATCGTGATCGGCCTGCAGCTGCTCCCTCCACATCCGGTCCACACACTGCAGACGCGGCTCAGCCGGGCTAAACCGATCGTCCTCGGCACCGGTCTGGCAACCGTCATAGCGTTGGCCGGCGCCACCGTCTCGAGCCAGGGCGTTCCCCCCTTCATCTACTTCCGCTTCTAATGCACGAGCCACCCGACGACAGCCACATGGGCCGCTTTCAAAAGGAAGGCGCCCAGCGCTACCGCGCGACCGACGCCGTGACCGTCGTGCTGCTGACCGCGATACTGCTCGCCCTCTTCGCAGGCGGGTCGATCCTCCACTCAGGCGAACAGACGACCGGAGTGACCGGCGAAATCATACGCGACGTCGGCCGTCCGCTTGCGCGCGTCTCGAACAAGAGCGGGCTGGAAAAGCTCCGCAGCGAAGCCACGAGCTTCCTGTCCCCGAACCGCAACCTCGGATCCTCAAACGGGGCCTTTACGGGCGCCGCCATCACCGAAAGCGGCGCCGTTCCGACGGTGACGCCCGAAGCCTTCGCGCCCGAAACTCTCGGAGCGCACTCGCCGCCCCGCGTGCGACTGCGCTCCATCCTGGTCACCGGTGACTCGATGGTGATGCCGCTCGACTCCGATCTCGCGAGGCAGATGGTTGGACGCGGCGTGAAGGTCACGCAGGACCCGCACATCGGAACGGGCATCTCAAACAGCCAAATCGTGGACTGGGGCAAGCTCGCCAACGAACAGGTCAGGAGCTACCACCCCCAGGTGGTGGTTCTCTTCATCGGCGCCAACGAGGGATGGCCGATGGCCGGGGCCCACGGACGGCAGGTCGAATGCTGCGGCGCCGAATGGGCAGCTCTCTACGCCCAGCGCGTGCGCCTGATGACGCATACCTACCTGCAGCGGGGCCGTGCACGGGTTTACTGGATCACGATCCCATATCCACGCGATCCGGAACGTGAGGCGATCGCACGGGTCGTAAACGCCGCCATTCCCGTTGGGATTGAGCCTTGGGCAGTCGACGCACAGGTCATCGATACTGTCCCGATCTTCACCCCGAACGGCTACCGAGACGCGATGCCGATAGAAGGAACTCAAACCATCGTTCGCGAACCAGACGGCGTACACCTCAACGGCGCCGGGTCCGAACTGCTTGCTAAATACGTGCTGGCCGCCATCGGTCGCGCCTACACGTACTGATCACATCTCGTGGGCCTTACTCCAACCACATCCCGCTGCAGACGAACGCTGTTGATCGCACTCGTCGCGGCACTGATGCTCAGCTGCCAAGTGAGCGCGGCGGAAAGCAGCGCATCTTCCCGAGCGACGCGTTGCCGTCCGCCGGTGTTGCCCCGGCAGAATGGCTCCCCTTCGGAAGCCCTGATGCTCCGAGCATTCAACGTGAGGTCGGGATGCGTCGGACTGATCGTCACAGGCGCGCAGGCAGAAGCCGTCACCTTCAGCGAACTCATCCCAGGGGAGCCTGCACCGGTGATGCTCGGAACCACACGGGTGACGTCCGGCGCCGCCGTAGCCGCCGGCATCCCTTGGGACTGCGCACGGCTATCCCGTACCTTCCAGGTCACTGAGACCCTCACCAATGGGACGCCCGTCGCCGCGCAGACGACCATACACACCCCGTCATGCGCTCACCGACTGGGCGTTGAACTTCTCCAGACGCGTGCTCACCGCGGATTCCCGATCAGTGTCGACCTAACGGACCGCTGGCACCTCGGTGGCCTGCATGTTCGTGGTTGCTTGGACCTGCCGACCCGGCCCGACTGCGCGACCGTGACGCTCCCGGCAGGCCACTCCTATGCGCTGCTGAGGTTGAGAGCGCACAGCAGGGGCGTTTTCAACCTGACGGTCAATGATGGCTTCCAGACCGCCAACCTTAAGGTCCACGTCATTTCCTCGAAGCCGCTGTTATTGGCCACCGGCGACTCGGAGATGCAGGTGCTCGACGAACTGCTCGCAAGCGACCTCGGCACCGAGGGGGTTCACGTGACGGGGGATGCGCGCCAGAGCACAGCGATCTCCTCGCCGTCCTTCTTCAACTGGCCGGCACACGCGCTCGCCCAAGTCGCCAGCGAGCACCCCGACATCGTTGCGATGTTCCTCGGTGGCAACGAGGGTTTCCGCCTCGGACACGCCGAATGCTGCGGCACGGCTTGGGCACGCGAGTACGCGTTGCGCGTCGAGGGAATGATGCGCGCCTACCGCCAGCACGGCGCCGCCGCCGTCTACTGGTTCCTGATCCCGACACCGAGCAGAGAACCGTTCGTGAAAGTCGTGCGCGCGGTCAACGAGGGGATCGAAATCGCCGCCACGGACGTCCCTGGGGCCCACACCTTCGATCTGCGCCCCGTCTTCTCGCCCGGGGGACGCTACATCGACAGCCTGACACTGGGCGGACGGACCATCACGGTCCACGAGTCCGACGGCTTCCACCTCTCGGCCTCCGCCGACAGGTTCGTCGCGCGGATGTTCATCGCCCGCCTGCGCAAGGACGGCGTGCTCTGAGCGAGCCGGCGTTTCGCCGCGGGAGATGGCATGATCCGACCAATGACACACTTCCGTACCCCGCTACTGGCGCTCCTCCTGCCGCTGCTTCTCACCGCGATGCCGAGCATCGCGACGGCGCGCCCCATCGCCACCGCCGCTGGCAGCTGCTCGATCCCGCACGGCGGTGAGCACCTCGGCCCGACCTACCTGACCTCTCTGAGCGTCAGCGGTACGAACTGCACGACAGGCTTCACGATCGTCCGCGAATACCACAATTGCCAGCTCAAACACGGCGGCGTCAAGGCGAAGTGCACCTCAAAGGTGGACGGGTTCTCCTGCCAGGAGAAACGCGGACCCTCGATCCCGACCGAGTTCTACAGCAGCGTCTCCTGCCTGGACGGGTCAAAGCGCGTCAACTACAAATACTCGCAGTTCACGTAACGCGCTTAGCTCTCAGCCGGCTGATCAGCCTCCTGGCCGTCGCAAGCCTCGCCACAACGGCAACCGTGTCGACCGCCAGAGAGACCTCCGCCGCCGGCTGCGGCAGCGTGCAGACCGGTAGCGCCCACCGTCACGCTGCGACGTTGCCACCCCTGGCGATCGGCGACTCGACGATGCTACTCGCGCTGCCCGGCCTGGCCCGCGAGGGGTTCGACGTCAACGCCCGGGGCTGCCGGCAGTACCCAGAGGCGCTCGCGCTGCTCTCAGTCCTCGAGCATGCCCACCAGCTCCCGCACATGGTCGTGATTGCGCTCGGGGCGAACGGATCAATCGAACCAAGCGAGATCGCACAAGTGCTACGCATCCTGGGCCGAGGCCGCATCCTGGTGCTGCTGACACCACGCGAGCTTGGCGGCGGCTCAGGCGCGGACGCACAACTCGTCCGCGCCGAAGGGCGACGTCACAGCGCGAACATCGTCGTCCTCGACTGGGTCGCCTACAGCGCTGCTCACCCAGACTGGTTCGAACCGGACGGCCTGCACGTGAACCCGACCGGAGCCGCTGGGATGATCCGCCTGATCGCCAGGGTTCTGCCGCTCGCACAGGCACCACACGCGATCGCGCCCCCGACGTGTCGTCCTGCGCGCGAGACCTCCCCACCCGCCGGCGCGGCAGAACCCTTACCACCCGGCGACGGCCCGCCACCCGCCCTCGACGTGAAGGCCCCGGCGTCCGTCCTGCTCGTCGATCCCCGCACACGCCGGTTACAGGTTCCGGTCGGGAATCCCGGGTCGGACCCGATCGGCGGGCTGGCAACCCTCGAAACCGACGGTCCCGGAAGGCATGTGCTCGTCGCCGCCGCGTGCTTCACCGTGCCTGCCGACGGGCACGCGCAGCTCGAGATTCCGGTCAGCCGTGCAGTGAGCGCGGGCGCCGAACTCTTCGCGAGAGCCAAGATGAGGGTCCTCCTGCAGGTCAGCCGATCTGTCTACCGTACGGCGGGCAGCTACATCATCCGTGCCGGCAAGGATTAGGAACCGTCGGCACCAGCGCAGGACCAACCGGTCAGAGCGCGAACATCAACAGATCCGCACCGTCAGCCGAGCAGTCGAGCGCCTTCATCGTCACCACTCAGCAGCCACGCTCGGCCGCGGCACCATCCTCGCCTGCGCAGCGGCTGCGGTCGCGGTCGCTGCTCTGAGCGCCACAGCCCCGTTTTCCGGAGCATCGCGGCCGCCGAGAGCTTCCGGGCCGATCACCATCGAGTGGGTCGGTGACATCGCGCTCAGCAGCGAGCTGGGCCTGCCGCCCGGCGGGATCGAGCGTGCACTCGCCCCTCTCTCCGGCACGCTTCACGGCGCAGACATCACCGCGGGCAACCTTGAGGGGACGCTATCGACCGGTGGCGCATCCAAGTGTGGGCGTGGCTCTGGTGGAGAGTGCTTCGCCTTCCAGGCGCCCCCGTACTACGCGTCTGAGCTGCGAGCGGCCGGCTTCGACCTCGTCAACCAGGCCAACAACCACGCGATGGACTACGGGCCCGCCGGGAAAGCACAGACCCTTGCCGCCCTGAAAAGAGCCCACCTCGCGTTCACCGGACTGCCCGGGCGGATCACCTACCTCACCGTCCGCGGACGACGCGTCGCCTTCCTCGGGTTCGCCCCCTATCCATACGACGGCAACCTGCTCGACATCGCAGGCGCGCAACGGCTCGTCAGAACAGCCAAGCGTCACGCTTCGCTGCTGATCGTGATCATCCACGCCGGTGCCGAGGGAGCCGACCAGACCCACACACCATACGGCACCCAGTACTACCTCGGCGAGGACCGGGGCGACGCCAGAGCATTCGCCCACGCGGTCATCGACGCCGGGGCATCGATGGTGCTCGGCTCCGGACCACACGTGGTCCGCGGCATCGAGCGATACCACAACCATCTCATCGCCTACTCATTGGGCAACTTCGTCGGCTACCGCACGCTCGGACTCGGCGGCGTCCTCTCAGAGAGCGCCATCCTGAAGGTCATCCTCGGCCCGAAAGGCGAAGTCACCGCTGCCCGCTGGATCTCCGTTACGCTGCCCGACGGGCTGCCGCGTCGCGACCCATCAAACAGCAGCGCCAAGCTGGTCGCCGCCCTCTCAAAGCAGGATTTCCCTGCCGACCACTTCGTGATCGGACCGAGCGGCCTGTTCCATCTGCCCCACTGATCGGCGCCAAGCAGCAGGCGGGGCCGTCGATGGGCTCGGCCGCGGACAACGCGACAAATTCAGCGGACGCACGAGGCCAGTTCCTCCCGCCCCTGCTAGCTCACGGCAGCTCGTTTACGTTCGAGCAGCTCCGCTCAGGAGGAAGGCCACGTGTGTTCACGCAATAGCCGTGGGCGTCTGGGGGTCCCCAAGCGAAGCCATAGCCATGGCGATACGTGTCCGTGAACGTGTAGTTGCGCGCGTTCGCCGGGTGGATGAGCCCCGGAGTAGATGATCGTCAACCGTGTGAACACAAGGATGCCGCCGAGCTTTCGCGGCTGCCACATCTCAATCCGCACCCGGTAGCCGTGGAATTGGCCGGCGGCGCAGGAAGGGTTGCAATTGTTCAGCTGGTTGAACCCCGTCCCGAAGGCCCGGGAGTTTCCCCAGGCTGTCCAGCGGATCCCGGAGTTCTCGTTTCGCACCGAGGAGCCGGCCAGACGACCTGTCCCGTCCCCTGTGTACGTGATCGTCCTGGGCTCTGCCTGGAGGCCATTGTAGGCGTAGGTCGCCCCCAGGTAGACAGGAGACAGAGGTACGTGCGCCTCAGCGGCAGACGCGGCGACCAGCTGCGGCGGCAGTGAGCCGGGCTGGGTCTCACGGAGACCGGTTTTGTAGGTTCCCTATCTTCATTTGATGGGGATCGTGGCCTGCTTTTTCGCAGCGTAGAGTTCCTCGACTTCTCGTGGTGGGCGGTCGTCGAGCGCTTCGTGCAGGCGCTCGTTGTTGAACCAGGCGACGTACTCGACGACGGCGAGCTCGAGCTGGCTGCGGGTCGCCCAGGTGCGGTCGGTGATCAGCTCGGTCTTGAAGCTGTCGACGAAGCTCTCGGCGACGGCGTTATCGAGCGCGTCGCCGACGGTGCCGATCGAGGCGAGCACGCCGTGATCGTTCGAGCGTCTGGGTGTAGTCGTAAGAGGTGTATTGACTCCCGGCATCGGTGTGTTGAATGAGCGCGACATCAGCGCCGGGCTGGCCGCTGGTGCAGCGCCATTCGCAGCGCGTCGAGCACGAGCGTGGTGCGCATGTGCGCCGCGAACTGCCAGCCGACGATCCGTCGGCTGTAGGCGTCGATCACGAAGCTGAAGAACACCAGGCCCTCCCAGCAGCGCAGATAGGTGAAGTCGGCGAACCACAGCTCGATCCGGGTCGGCTCGGCGGCGAATTCGCGCTGGACGAGGTCGGCCGGCCGCGCAGCCTTCGGGTCCGGCCGTGTGGTGCGCCAGGGCTTGCCGCGCCGCTTGGCGCCCTGGATGGCGTTCTGGCGCATCAGCCGCTTGACCCGGTCACGGCCGACGTCCTCGCCAGCGCGCAGCAGCGCCTTCCACAGTCCGCCGGTAGCCATAGGCGCAGTAGTTGGCCTCGTGCAGCTCCCGGATCCGTCCCAGCAGCCGCTCGTCCTCGATGCTTCGCTCCGAGCGCCGGCCGCTGGCTCGCTCGTAGTAGGCGGACGCCGACACGCCCAGGGTGCTGGCAGATCGGCTCGACCCCGAAGCGCTCGCGGTGCTCGTCGATGAACGCGCTCACTTCGGACGGTGTGGATCGAGCTCGCCCGCGAAAAACACGCTCGCGGCCTTCAGGATCTCGTTCGCTCGACGCAGCTGCGCAATCCTCGCGGCGCAGCTTCTTGATCTCCTCGCGCTCCTCGCTGCTCAACAGGTCCTTGCGCCGGCCCTCGTCCGCTTCGACCTGCCGCACGTATTTCCGCAGCGTCTCCGGCGCGATACCCGAGATCACGCCCAACATGCGCGATCGGCCTGCCCGACTCGAACACCAGCCGCGTCGCCGCGCTCCAGCAGCTCCTCCGGATACTTCCTCGCTCTTGCCATTACTCAGAGACTCCTCCTTCCGCCGGACAACCCGCGGCTGGAAGTCTCCGTCAAAACCAGCCTGGCTCAGCAGCGCCAAAAAACATGTGACCAGCACCAGCTGACAGCAGCGCCGCCGCCACCCCAGGTTGGGCGTGGACTGAACGTCCACGGGATCACGTCCTCCCGTTCATGTGCCGAAGAACCCCGCGATCATGGTCTTTACGTGTGCGGTGTCCGGGGGCGCAGCGCACGACATCGAGTGCGCCGTGTCGTACCGGGCGCCGTGCTGAGAGGGTTGAAGCGGAAACACACCTCGGGTGCATTCCCAGCCGCGGGGTCCACGGAACGTGACGGCCACGCCGCCCGGACGAACGTGCCCAAGCGCGTACTCGATCACGCTACGAGCACGTGCACACGTGATGCTGCCGATCTCGACGAGCACTTCAGTTCTTGGTTTGCCGCTCACGGCAACGGGGCCACAGCGGTGTGACGCCGCACGCGCCGGCGGCGCTGCATTCACTGCGCTAGCCGCCGCCAGCCATGCGGCGCACAGAGGGACCGCAACGCCAGGTCGGCGGCTTGAGAACCAACGCGTTCGAACCCGGGCGCCGAGGCGCTGCGACGACATGACGTCGGCAAGTGTCGGACCTCTACGCATGCGGATCTTCCCTGATCACGAACGTGCCGAGAATGTCGCCGCCGCTCACCCAGGACCAGCAGGTCACCTTCGCCACCTTGGGGGAGGTCAACGCTCGGCTGCTGCAGCGGTACAGGCCGAGTTGGGCCTCTCCGCCCGAGGTGCCTAGCCTCACGCGCACCGACCCAGCACCGTCTCCCCAGCTCGGCCACTCCTCGGAGGCGGAGATTGCGATCGCTTGCGCCACCGCGCATGGCACCGCGCTCAGCGGGACGTGCGTGCCGAACTCCTGAACGGCAAACCGTCTCAACAGCGCACGTGATTGGGCGTAGCCCTTGCTCATGTTTATGTGCCATGGTCCCAACACCTCCCAAGGGGTCTCGTTGTTGGCGTCGAAGGGACCCACGAGCCAACCGTCTTGGCTCGTGCCGCAATACCGGATATACGGAGACGCGCTCGCGCCTGGTACCAGCACGCACGCAGCGGCAAGCAGCGCGAGAGTAGCTACGGCGAGACGTCCCATCCTCCTCGTTGCTCTGGGTCGCGCTAAGCGTTGCATCCTCATGCCCGAGATGGGTCGATCACTTGTGGTCGCAGCCGACGAGCGACCAAGCCGGTTCTGCGCCCCACGGTCGCGACCAACCTCAACCGTATCGGCCGATCACGTCGTTGAGGCTGGCGGTGCATATCGAGTGCTGATTTGCTGGGAGGGTGCAGGTGGACCGATAGACCGCACCGTTGAGGCCGTCGCCGGCGTAGCCAACCAGCCCGTTCGCCGGGTATGGTCCACCGCTCGGCCATCCGGAGCCGGCGGTGCCTGGAAAGTCCTCAAAAAAGATGAGATTCGACCGATCACGGTAGACGCGCTCGCCAGTTGGAACGCCGCTCGAGCACGGAAATCCGAGTTGGCGAGCGAGGCTGGTAAAGAAGGGACAAACCTCGTCGGCCTTGCAACTCACGCATGCCGGGTCAAGCGTCAGGGTCAGACCTATGGAACGCGAGTGGAAGCCCGGACGGCTATGCCCGTGGGACCAGACGATGACCTGCGAGCCGCCATCAACTGCGGCGATCCCGGAGCAACGCATTCCGCTCGGGGCGAGCAGATAGGACTCCGTGTTTGTATACGCGACGAGGTTGCGCGCGGCATCGGCGACACCAAGCCGAGATGGCGTACTCGGGGCAGAGCCAGGAATGCCGAACTCCGTTTGACATCGCACCACAGGCACCGTAGCCGCAGACGCGACGCTAATCGGTATGCACGTGCCAGCCCAGACGGTAGCGATCAGAGACAGCGTGCGACCAGCGCGAAAGACCAACTCCAGGGTTCCCTTTGGGAACACAAACACAACGTTCATGCGTCCTTCGACGTCATGGCCGCTGTGGACTCTATCCGCCCGCGGCGTCGGGCGTCGGGCAGGCGCCAGCACCCGTCAGGCGGTGGCGGTAGATCTGCATATCGGCGTGGTCGAAGTCCGAGTGGGTTTGGGTGCGCAAAGCGGGCACGTCCTCCCGATGGTATGGGCTTGAGAGGCTCTCGTTGTGGCCGATGACGTTGCGGATCGCGATGTCGTACGTGCACCGCAGCCAACGGGTCAGCTCGAGGCTCGCACGCATCTGGGCTGGGTCATCGAGCACTTCCGCGTCGCTGTAACCGACGTGCTCGATCCCGATCGCGGTCCAATTCAGCCCGACGGTGTGTCGGCACATGATGTCGAGCGGAACGAGCTGGTGAATTGCTCCGTTTTTGTCGATCACGAAGTGGGCACAGGTGTTTGGTAGCTCGTGCAGCTCGGGGTCGGGCGTGTCCGGTGCAAAGGTGTTGTATGTGGCTTGGTACGTTGGCGTCTCTGTGAAGTGGATGACGATGACGTGAGGGTTCGTGAGCTTGTACGTGGGCCGCATGAAGCTCCCGTAGTGCCGCTGCACGTAGGCGACCATTTGGGCCTTTCGTTCCCGGCCAAATGGGATCGGGTTCCAGATGATGTGGGGCTTGGGAACGCTGGCTCCCGGCGGCGGGCCCGCCGTGCTAGGGGCGGATGTGCTGGGCGCGGTCGTGCCACCGCTGCCAGCCGCTTGGGTGACGGTGACAGGAGGTGTGCTACTCACCGCTGCAGTCTCGGTGATTGTGGTGGTCGTTGTGCTCCCACAGGAGCTCAACACGAGGATGGCGCTGGGGATAACGAGCCACCGAAGACCGCGGGCGAGGCGGGAGGACTGTGTCGTCAACCTATTCGCCCGCGCAGCCGGTGCTCGGCCGCTCCCGTAGGTTGACATGGGTGCTGAGCCACGAAGCCACACGTGTGAGCGTGTCCGTGCCGGCGCCAAAGTCGGGCGCTCGGGTGACGATCGCGACCGCGACGCCGGCAGCGGAGCCTGGGTCAATGATGCCCGACTGCCTGACGAGGTACCCGCCGCCCTCTGGCCCCCATCCTCCCTTGAACGCGACCGAGCGAAAGCCAGCGGATCCGAGGCCCCAACTCTCGCTGGCAACGATGTTCTGCATCAATCCGAGTACGTAGGCAGTCTGGCCGGACGGGAGCAGGCACCCGTTGGCAAGTGCGCGGAAGAACCTCACCGCCTCGCTTGGGCTCCACTCTGTTTGCCCGAACGTCGTGACAGCGCCGGCCGGCGGTGGTGCGGTAGCGACCATAGTGTCGCTGTCGCCGGCTTCACGCATCACCGATTCCATGTATGCGCTCGCGCCATCCAACCCGCCCTTAAGTCGCTCAAGGTCGCCGAATAGTGCCAGCACGGATTCGTTGTTCGATTCGGTGATCGCAGATTGAGCCCACGACTGCTCCTGCGCCGTTAGACCCCCAGCGCCTCGCCCTCGCAGCAGGGAGACGAGGACAGGAACCTTGGAGGTGCTCCAGGCGTGTGCGGCTTCGTCGCCCCCGAGGATCGCCGAGGAGCCTGAGCCGAGAGGCTCCACGGCGAGCGCGACGTGCCCAGGCAAGGTTGAAGCGAGCTGCCGGAAGGATGCTTCTGCATCCCCGGTCAACACACCACCGCCCCTACCGGACGACGGTGTGCCGCCGGACCTCGTGCTTTGAGCAGGGTGTTTGTGTTCTGCGGCTGCAAGGTCCGATTCCACGCTCTTGAGGCTGGACGCTCCCGGTGCAGCCGGATATTCCTTCGCGCTGTGAGTCGACGGACTGGGTCTCGGGTGCGCACGGCCCGCGACCCGGACCACAACGATGTGGTGGGGCCGGTTTAGGACGTAGGCGGCGGCCCCTCCCACGGCGAGACAGAAAACGGCAATCCCAGCGGCCAGGACGATGCGGCGGCGACGCACAAGCGTGCGACGACGCTCGGCTAGGTACTCGGCGGAATAGGGCGACATCGTCGATTGGAGGCTACATCTAGCGACGCGGGCGGGGCTCGCCGCACACCGTCTAGCTCCGACGAGGACTACGGGAAGTAGACGGAAGCGTTGTTGCCGCCCGTGCAGACCACAGGCGACCCCGAGCACGTCATTTCGTAAGTCTTTTCCGTCACGGGACTATATACTTCGTAAGTCCCTGGGCCGGCTTCCTCGTACTTGGCGCGAACGTCTTCCGCGAATGCGCAGGTGGTATCTGGCCCAACGGTGAGCTCGTTCCCGCAGGGCGTCTGGTTGTTGCTCTGTCCGGGCGCCGAGTGGGGTGCCGCGTGCGCGATGCCCGGTGTCGCTGCCGATCCTTTCTTCCCGCCGTTCTTCTTGCCGCTACTCGCAGTCGCGGCGCCCTGTTGCACGACGACGACGTTGGCAGTGCCTGGAACTTGCCCGGGAGCGCTCCCGATCACGTCGATCGTAGTCTTGCCACCGTGCAAGCTGGCTTCCGCTGTAAACACTCCGTTACCGACGGCCGCGGGTTTGCCCTGCACCTGCACCGTCGCTGTCGGTGGGGTGACGGTGCCGCGCACCGTGACGTTGTTGCCCGCGATCACGCTGCCGCTAGTGGGAGAGGTTACGACGACTGCAACAGGCCCAGCAGTGGTCGTGGTGGTCGTTGTTGTCGAGCCGCATCCGGCGATGAGGGCCGCGCCACCGAGAAGCACGCACCCTAACCTTCTTCCCCCAACGCTGAGCACGCGCGCACGATACCTGTTTTGGTCGACACGAGCCAGCAGAAGTACGCTATTTGCGGCGCGCGGTGCTCACCTTCGCAGTGAACCGGGAGCTGTCGAGGCTTGAAGCGTAGCTGTCGCCTTGGTGGCCCGTGGGCGGCCGCCCGTGGACGAGCGGCGAGCCGAAACCTCGAACCGCCTTTGTGGTAGTTTGCCGGGCCAGCGCTCGCGCTGCTTGCAACTAACTGGTAAGGGGATCTCGTGCAATCGCTGCTCGTCGGCCTGATGGCCGGGCGTGCAATCGACGCTCCGGCGGCACGCAACGCCCGCGCTTGGGCGCTTGCGAGTCTCGTCGCTGTGTGTGCGATGAGTGGACTACTGGCGTCTTCGGCCGTCGCTGCCAAGCAACGCAGCAGTCGAGTCGCGATCGTGCTGGGAGAAGGCAGTTCCTCGGCGGGGACGCTCCAAACCTATGGGAGTGTCGCGGGCAGCCCGCAGGATTCCTTTGAAGGCTTTGAATTCAGCGACATCTCGCAGGAAGAAATCGAACCTGCGGTCCTAGGTCAGTACGACACGGTGCTGCTCAATCAGGTCTTCACGAGGCCGCTTAGCGAAGCCCAGAAGCAAGCTCTATCGAATTTCGTCACCAGCGGCGGCAAGCTGATCATTCACGACGCTGACGGTACGAGCGGGAACGAGTACTCGTGGTTGCCGGTCCCAGCCGAAAGCGGCGCCTCGTGTGAAAACTGCGGGAACACCAACGGCGAGGCCGAAGTCGTCGAGAACAACACGATCGTCAGCGACGAACCGTCTTCGCCGTCCTACGTCGACCTCAGCGAACTACCAGGCAACAGTGACGCGATCGGCGATGCCAACGTTCTCGTGACGAACGATCCCCGCTGGGACGAGGACATACGAGCCAGCAACGACGAGAACATCGAAGGCGCCGCCGACGCCTACGCCAGCGACGGCGGGGAGATCATCTACAACGGTTTCGACACCGACTTCCTCACAGAAGGGCCGAACGCCTTCCCGTCGGGCAACGATTGGCTCGACAAGATCTGGTACGACGAGCTAGCGCTCGAATGGGATCCCGACGCACTGCCTCACAGCGTGCCCGTCGTCGGCCCAGGCGGGCACTGCGGGTACCGCTCGATCCGGGTCGGCGTCGCGACCGTCTGCGCGGACAGCTTCTCCTCCTCGGGTAACGAAACGACCGCTACCGGCCACGTGGTGCTAGACGGCGGCGTCGGTGTCGGCGAAGGACCCGTCCAGATAAACAGCGACACGAAGCAGATCTCGGCCGGCTCGCCGGTATCGGTCGCGCTCCTGCGCAGCGGCGGTCCAATCACGCTTGGAACCGCGGCGTTCACGATCAACGGCGCCAGCACGACAGATCCCGTGTCCGGCAAGACGGGTCTGGCGGCAGTCTCACTGACGAGCGCAAGCCTCGGCGGCTTGGGCACATTGCACGTGGGCGGCCTCCCGTTCTCGGTGCCGAGCAGCGGTAACGTGGCGATGTACCTCGACAGCGGATCAGGCGGCGGCCTAGTGGTGGCCGGCTCGGTGAGCCTGCCGACGCTCGGGAAACTCGAGACCTCGGGCGCGCTCAGCCTCGGGCTCTATGCCGGCTCCACGGCGACCGTCGTGCCGCTCGGCGGAGCCGCCCACTTCGGTGAGATCGACTTCGGCAAAGGCTGGCAGTTCGGCGGCCTAGATCTCAGCTACCAGCAACCAACGGACACGTGGACTGCGTCAGGCGGGCTGGATGTCCCGATCGGGTCGCTTCAGGCGTCGGGCAGCATCACGGGCGGCAAGCTGGACTCGCTGCACGTCGCGATCGGAGGCCAGGATGTGCCCCTCGGGGACTCGGGGTTCTTCTTCACCGGGTTCGGAGGCGGCTTCAACGGGCTCGCCAAGGGACCGCTCAAGATCGACGCCAGCACCGAAGGAATCTGGGGCGCACCAAAGCTCCCAGTCGAGCCGTTCTACCTCGACAACGTCACCGTCACCGTGAACTTCGGCGGCTCGATCAGCCTAGACGGCGCCGTCAGCTTCGCGCTCAAAGATCACAGCCCTCTCCACGGAAGCCTCCACCTCGGCCTGGGCATCCATCCCTTCTCGGCTGGCGGGTCGGCCTCGCTGGAAGGCCAGCTGCCGGGGTTCTCGGTCAAAGCCCACGGCGGCGCAGGGTTCTCCGCCAAGCACTTCACTGCCGCCGAGTCGGGCGACGTAAGCATCTTCGGGCTGTCCGGGGCGGGTGAGGCGATCGTCTCAGACCGCGGCGTCGGCGCCAGCGGAACGCTGTGCGGACCGTTCCACGCCGTCTGCAAGACGATCGCCCTCGCCGGTACCTGGCAACAGATCGCAAAACTCGACATTCCGGCCTTGCTCGGCGGCGAGCCGCAGAAGCTGATCACCGTCTCCGGGGTCGCGAGCACCGTCTCCTCAGCGAAGGTTCGTATCCCACACCGCCGCGCGCTGCTGCTGATCAGCGTCGCGGGTGCCGGGGCCGCGCCCCACATGCTCCTACGCGCCCCCAACGGCCATACCTTCGACTCCGCGCACTCATCCAGGACCGTCGTCTTCGCCCATCAAGCAAGCTTCGCGCTCACCACGATCGCAGTGCTCGACCCACAAGGCGGCATCTGGCGAATCTCAAGCGCGCCCGACGAACACGCACCCCTCGATATCCACGCCCAGAGCGTCCGGCCGATGTCCCTGATCCGCACCTCAACGATCGCCCCCGCAAGCTCCGCGCACCATCCCCTCGGGGCCCACGGGCACCTGCTGTTGCGCTGGTCCTCTGGTCAACTACCGCCCGGCGTACGGATCGCTATCGTCCGCCACTCGGGCCCACACCAGCTCGGAGTTGGCCTCGCCGGCAATCTACCGCCGAACGGACAGCTGCTCGTAGCAGTCAGCCGACTCGCGACGGGGCGTAACTACATCACCCTCGCCGCGACACTTCACGGCGTGCCCTTCCAGCAGACGGCCTTCACTGGCCAAGCGTGGCGGGCCAAGCTGCCCAAGCAAAGACCTAAGCACCGACGCCACTAAGGCGCAACGGATGGCCACGCTCCGCCGTCTGCAGCATTCTCGACTCGGCTTCGCGTGCCTTGTGCTGCTCGTCTTCCTAAGCAACAGCACCGCCATTTCGC
Organism: uncultured Solirubrobacteraceae bacterium; assembly: GCA_963821425.1. Taxonomy (GTDB): domain Bacteria; phylum Actinomycetota; class Thermoleophilia; order Solirubrobacterales; family Solirubrobacteraceae; genus Palsa-744. The sequence continues at coordinate 30,879 of CAWGDS010000003.1, read as the reverse complement.
TGGGGCGCACTGGCCCGGCGCGCCAAGCCACCAGTAGCCCAGCTCGCGATACATACGTCTTGATCGACGACTCATTCGTTCCCACGTACGGCACGACCAAGCTCGTAACACGCCCGTTGCGCCTGGAGATATCGTCAGCGGACTCGACAGTGACGCTTCGCGACATCATCTGGCAACAATGGGGAAGCCCCGAAGTGACCGCGACGGCATCGGGAACGACATGTAGCGAAGGCGGCTCGGAAGGCTACGTATGCGATCGCGGGCGGGTCAGCATACGCGCCAGCAACGCCGTCCACCTGGAAGGCGACCTGTACTACACCCGGGTCCTCGCCACCGGCATCCCCGACTATGGAGCAAGTGCCGTATCACTTCCCACCAAGAGACCATCCCCTACAAGCCTCAGCAGAGACTGCGGCTTCAGCTACCACGGCGGGCACCAGCTCGGGGACGGCGAGTACAGCGGCGGTGCGCTCATGGGAGTTATCAACATGACGTGTGCGGCGGCGTGGCAACTCGTACGGTCCGCGTATCCCCGCGTGCTCAGCGCCGATAACCAAGGAGCCACTCACCTCGCAATGGGGTCCTTTGGCTGCCGCTTCGAACTATCGGGCCCGGTCTCCGAAAAGACCTGCAGTCGAGGCCGGCAACGGTTCTTCTTTCTATAAGCTCGATTCGGATCGGATGCTAGATAGACGCGCAACCCACAACGTCTGCCCCAGAATCCGGCCGCTCGTGGTGCTCGTAGCGCTCCTCGTCGGCGCGGCTCTCTACTCTTTCGGCGAGCCTGTGGCGCAGGCGTCGCGCGACGGCACTCATAATCGCTCTTGTGCTCCGGAAACGATCCAAACCGCCCTGGGAGCGACCAGGGTGCACTTCGTCCTTCACGGCAGAGTGACTTGCGCTACCGCGCACCACGTCGTGCGCGCCTACTTCCGGGGCGCACCAACCGAAGTGCAAGGCTCGGGCGGATTCCTCACGCTAGCTGGAGGGTGGACATGTCACTCCGAACCAGGCGCCGTGACTGCGCGAACCGGGCACATGGGGGCCTGCGTCCACGGGTCCGCGACGATCAACACGTATGAGCACGCACCGCAGGGACTAGCCGCTCTCATGAGCTGCCCGAACCCAAATGTGCCATTCCCCATTCACAATCTCGAAGTCGAGAACATAACCTGCGGGGCGGCCGACACCGCGATCGTCCACGGACGCTACACCCCCGGGGGCTACACCGCGCCAGGTTACGTCTGCTCATTGAGCGATCCTGACGAGGATTCAGCGACCTACCGCTGTACCAGCGGTCGTTGCCTTCTTCCGATTCTTGAGTGGCGGTTAGACAGCGGAGCGCGGCTAATCCTGCGCCCGCCCTCGGTCCGCTCCACGCACGCCCGACACCGTCGTTGCTCGGGCTGAGCTTCGGTCGCACGAACTGCTGAGCGGCGTCCCCTTTGCCCCTTACCCGGCGATGATTGCCGGTGGCGGCACCCCTAGGATCAATGTCGAGCCCCGCGACCGATCGCTGAGCAGGGCCGGATGATCGTGGAATAGGAGCCTGAGGGCGTCCAGAGCGACCTCGATAGCCCGATCGCGCTTCTGGCCAATGTTGTGCTCTGGCCTCGTCTCTGCGCCGTGGACGAGTTTGCTCCGGAGGCTGTAGATCGTGGCGAGTTCGCTGCGAAGCGACTCGCGCTCCGCTGGGTCCTCAGCGAGCAATATCGCGAGCGCGGCGGTGACCCGGAACGTCATCTCCGCGGCCTGGCCCTGCCCGAAGAGGTTCTCCCACGCGATCACAGCGTCGATGAGGGCATCCTCCGCGCTAAAGCCTCGCTCCGACACTGCGGACAGGGTGCGTCGGGTCGCGACGTTGATCGACGGGTGGTGCCGCTCAGCCACCATCGTCGTCCACTCGACGATGCTCGCGAGCTCCTCGTCCGTGATCACCTCCAGCTCAACGACTCGCGGCATCTCCCGCGAGCGACCGCCAGGCCCAATGAAATGGCCACCGAGGCTCCCGATCGGCGCTAGGACGGTGCTCCAAATCCAGCTCGGCTCATTGTGTTTTTGGATACCGAGTAGCGCCGCAAGCGCGAGCTTGGGCGCGTCCTCGACCATCTGGGTTTGAGCTCCGCCAGTTTGCATCGGTTCTCCCTCGACGGGCTCTCCGACTTTCAGGTGAAACGGCACCGTCCTCTCGAGTATCGCCGTCGGCTGTGAACCACCCAGCGGATACATCTGTTGCTCAAAGATCGTGGGAGCCCTTAGCCGGCCCCACGGAGTGCCTGCCGCCTGGTAGTCGCGGAGCGCGAAACCCGAGTAGGCCATGATCACAAGCGCCTCGTCCGACTCACCCGCCACGAGCCGACGCAGACGCCGCAGAAGATCCTCTAGCTCGGGGAGCAAACGCTCGAGCGTGCTTGTCGCGCCCGACCTCGTGGCCGCGTACCGGGCTGCACCACGAACCAATTCCTCGGGCACTTCTACGGTCTCGCGGATTCGCCACCCGAAACCGACATCCGTCTGGATCCACGCACCCCCGGTGCCATCCGGCCCTAGGAGCGGAGCGAGGGCCGCGTCGGCTCGAATCGCCTCGGCAGCGTGCCTGTAGTCGGTGGCCCGCTCGCTGCGCATGCGGAGAAGGTGCGTAACCGCCTCTCCAGAAAGCGAAGAGAAATGGCCGATCTCGAGGTTCGCCATATAGACCGCTGGGACCATCACCTCGGCTACGGGACGCAGCGCCTCAAAGACGGGGTCGCCCTGCGTTCCAGTCTGTGCAGCCATCGCCGCAGAATGCTGGCACGTCGCCCGGCCGACGCTAACGGCGTTCGTGTGCGTTGGGGGCCGAAGCCACGTTGGGGTTCCTGAAACGACACGTAGGGGGGCAGCCTGAGCACATGCATGTAGTGCTCGGGTCGCGCGAGCGTCAGACGTTTCGTCTGGATGAGTTCCTGGCGTTTTATCGGCGATTGCGGCGCCGCTACGAAATGAGACTCGCTGACGGTTTCGCCGGCACTTATCCCGAACCCGTAGACCATTGCGGCCTGTGTCGCTGGTCGGACCACTGTTCGGCCCGCTGGGTGGCGGACGACCACCTGTCGCTAATCGCCGGCCTGGGACGAGCCCAGACCGTCCGTCTCAGTGAGGTGGGGATCACGACGTGGGCTCAGCTGGCCGTCGCGCAGCCGGGGGACCGCCCCGCCCGACAGCAGACCGGGGGCGCGACGGCCTCGAGACCGCCTGCTGAGGCGCCTTGTGGTGCCGGTGATAGGCTCGGCTCATCCGCTCTTCGACTACGGAGGGAGGTGATAAATGGCCAGCAGGCGTCGTGGTCCCAAACCGACCGTTAAAAGCGGTTCGCGTTACGGACAGCCTCGCCGCCGCGTGAAAGGCAGCGGGTACGGGAAACCGCCTCGCTACCGGAAAGCGCATCGACCGGGGCAGTAAGCGCAGCTAGCGCCAGAGCCGCGTCATCGGCATGAAGGACGCCGATCCACCGGTAGGCACACTACGTGGGCCTGCGCGGCTCGACCTCAAGTCCGCGGAAGGTGTCCTATGAACAGCTGCGCGGTCCAAGCGAGCGCTGGTGCCGCCCAATGCCGCGGCTAAGTAGCGCTCCCCTGTTTGCCGACACGACCCCATGGCGATCCGCTGGCTGACGTTCGCGCCGTTGGCGTTCCAGCACACCGAGAATCCGATCCGTTGGGCGATCATCGGCGCCCTGTTCGCCCTCGTGGCATCTGCCGTGTGGCGCTCTTTCGGCACCGAGGAGGTCTGGGAGCGGAGATTGGCGCGCTTCTGGACTGTGGCGATCGCGGTGGGGATCTTTCTCGCCCTGTATTACGAATGGCCCCGCTAGCCGCTCGCACCGCGCCAACCTCAGTGCATTCAGCGGGTGGTAATGACGTTAGGGCTGCGCGGAGGGTGCTGCGTGCTCGGGAGGCGCGGCCGGCATGGCGAAGCGATGCCCGCAGTACCTGCAGACGTGCGCCTCGGCGAGGATCGTCTCGGCGCAGTCGGGGCACTTCTTAGTCTCCTCCTCCTGCTCGACCTCAGCCAACGGGGAGGAGCGCATTACGTATCCACCAAGCACCGTCAGGACCGCGCCGGCACCAGCTACGTAGACCCCGATCCCGACCGAGGCGACTTTGCCTGCTTCCGAAGTGTCAAGTTCGCCGTTGGGGCTTATGGGGTAAAGCGTCCGCAGACTCTTGTCGCTGCCGACCTTGATCGCAAGCCCCAGTCCGAGAAGCCCCAGGATGATCGGCGCCCAGCCGCGACGCCCCGCGCCGTAGTTGCGGAGGGCGCTCAACGCGGCAGCGACGGCGAACAACAGGAACGGCCAGCCTTCCTGCTGGATCAGGGTGTTTTCCTTGACGCTGCTGAAGATGCCGGTCGATTCGAGATACGGCAGAAACACCGCGATCGCCATGGCGGCTGCGCCTACCACGACCAGGGCCACGCCTATGGGATTGACCGCGTAACGCGGCTTCGACGGCTCGGCCGGCGGCGCGGACTCCGGCTCGGCGGCGGGCGGCTCGTAGCCAGCCTCATCGACGCCGTGCCTATCCTCGATCCTTCGAAATGGCCTCACTGTCGGCGCGCAGTCTAAGCCGTTGAGTGGACGCCGGAACGTCCGATCCCGCACGTATCGTCAGTGTAGGTAAATGTCGGTACTCCCGGCGGTTTATCGTCTGTGGCGGCGTCCGAGGACGCCATACAGCGCGGCCCCTTTGGCATGGTCGACGACGGGGACTGCGCCGATAGGGGCGTCGCGTGGGTCCCAATTGGGGGGCAGGAGGCGGGTCGCGTCGGCTTCTACGTTGAGGCGGACCGCGCGTCGGACCTGATCGTCAATGTTCATGGCGGCAAGATCCGGTTCGTAGACGGGCACACGTGGCCGTGGTGGCGGTTTAGCGGGGAGACGGCATGCGTTCGCAGGAGAAGCACCTCGAGGGAGCACGAGCCACGTTCCACTCCCACGACGGCGATCTCAAGGCACTGAACCCGACAAGTGGTGGCTTGAGGTTGACGACGGACCTTGGGTGTCCATGTGGCGCGACGGCGATAACTGCTGGCACATCTTCCGCGGGCACGAGACGATCCCCCAGCGGGACCCTGACGGCAGCCCCTACCTGTCCGTTTTGATGGATGTGCATCCACGCGCCGCAGAGGAGCCGACTGGGGAGCAATGGAATCGGCATATCGTCCTGTTTGAGCACCTTCCCGACCGCCCCTAGCTCAAGGCAGACGGCGTACCGCCGCACCCCCGGTAGGCCCGACCCTTGACCGTCTGGTCCCGCGTTGACTACTCTTCGGGGAATGCGGTGGCGTAAGGGGTGGACGGTCGCAGTAGCGACGGTGACGGCTGTCGCGTGGCTCGGCGTTGGCGCTTCGTCGGCGCTCGGGGCATCGATACAGATGTCTGCGAGCGGTTCGGTGGTTGCGGGTGACGCCGTCACGATCACCGTGAGCGGGTCGGCCGAACCGGGCGAGCTGCTCTACGTCGACGCCGAAGGCGAGTTTGGCTCGTGTTTCTATCCGAACAGCTATGACGCCCTAGCCGGGGCCGGTGGTGTCGGCGTCGAAGGCAGCTTCTCGCGGTCCTTTTCCTACACACTGCCCGCGAGCGCGGGGACCGTCGTACTGTGCGGGTACCTCTCGAAAAGCACCTTTGAAACGCCCGCCGCGAAAGTCCAAACAAGTATTGTCGTTGAAGCCGCGACGGGCACGCTCTCGGTGACGAGTACGCCAAGTACGACTGACATCAATCAGCCGACGACGATAACGGTTAGCGGCACGACAAACGCCGCGACGCACCTCTTTGTCGTGCCACAAGCCGGCTCCATCCTGTGCAAAGTGGGACTCATATCCCCTGGGGGCGCGGGCGCACTTACACCCGCGGAAGGGGTCGCAGTAGGTTCCGGCGCCTTCTACGAGACGTACACATTTACACCAACCAGTCGGTACGGGGGAAACGAACTCTGCGCTGTCCTCGGAACCGTCGGGACCTACGGCAGCCTGACCTCCATAGCGTCGGCATCCGTCACAGTTACCGTGCGCAGCGAAGAAGAAGAAGAACATGAACACGCGCAGGCTCAGAAAGCGCAAGAAGCCCATGAGGATGCCGTGCAAAAAGAACTGGAAGTCGCCGAAGACGCGAAAGAAGCCGCCGCGTACGCCGCTCGCCGCGCCGCGGCGCTAAAGAAACCGGTACGTCAGCTAAAGGTGCACGCCGTTGCGCACAACAGCGAGTCGAGCAACGCTCCCGGTTACACAAACCTTGACGTAACGACGTCGCAGTTCGCGCACGTGACGGTCAAGCTCAAGCGGTACGGCCACGTGACATACCACATTGAATGGGGGGAGCACACCACTGCCGCTGCTGTTGTCATCCCGTGGTCGTGCCACAGCCCGAACGGTGTCTATAGCTACGTCGTGACCGCGCGGACCGACGTTGGTCATACCCTCACGCGGAAGGGTAGGTTTTCGCCCGTGAACTCCGACCGGTGTCACTACCTCGAGAAACTCGAAGCCGAGGCACGCGAACAAGAAAACCGCGAAGTAACTGAAAAATACGAAGCTGAAGCGCGCGCCGAACGACAGCGCGTCGAAAACTACGAAGAGAACTGCAGGAAGCTAGGCGGATCGCCGGTCGTACTCGAAGTCCACGGCGAAAACCGGATCTTCTGCCGGGGACCCAACGGCGGCATCATCCTCGTCCCGCACTGACGGTTAGTTGTAGTTCCTAGGTACGTTCGTCAGTAGACATCCGGGCCTCCTTGAAGGCTGGGCGGTGCTGAAGCCCCCAGACCCAAGGAGGACACCGGATGAAGCGCCACGGTAATGCTCGCACCTGTCCGAACAGCAGGCGGCTGCTCGTCGATCGGATCAGAGATCAGTCGTGGCCTGTTGGGGCGGCCGCGGAGGCGGCGGGCGTTTCAGAGCGCACCGCTTATCGCTGGCTGCGGCGCTGGCGCGAGGAGGGCGTTGAGGGGTTGCGCGATCACTCCTCGGCTCTAGCAACACCCAACGTGGGCTGGGAGCGCGTGGCACCTCGAGCACTGACGTCAGCCGTAGCGGCCGATTACGTCGTTCAAACTGCCGGTACATATCGAGTGCCGAAGTGCGGGGAGGGTGCAGGTCGACCGGTAGACCTCCCCATTGAGGCCGTTGCCGGTGTAGCCAACAAGCCCGTTAGCAGGGTATGGGCCACCGCTTGGCCAGCCCGACCCGGCGGTGCCTGGGAAGTCCTCGAAGAAGACGAGGTTCGTTCTGTCGTGGTAGACGCGCTCGCCATCTGGAATGCCGCTAGAGCAGGGAAAGCCGAGCTGACGAGCGAGGCCGGTGAAGAAGGGACAAGCCTCGTCGGCCTTACAACTCACGCATGCGGGATCAAGCGTCAGTGTGAGGCCGGCAGCATCCGAATGGAAGCTTGGGTGGCTGTGTCCTTGGGGCCAGATGATGACCTGAGAGCCACCATCGACGGCAGCGATGCCGGAGCAGCGCATACCGCGCGGAGCCAAGAGGTAGAACTCGGTGTTTGTATACGCGACGAGGTCGCGCGCGGCAGCGGCGACGCTCAGCCGCGACGGCGTGCTCGGGGACGAGCCCGGGATACCAAACTCAGTTTGGCATCGCACCACCGGCACCGTAGCCGCAGAGGCGACGCCGACGGGTACGTATGTGCCCGCGCAGAACACACCTATTAAAAGCAGTGTTCGTCCAGCGTGAAAGACCAAGCTAATCTCCCGTTTCGCGCCACACACGTAGCTCGGGGTGGCCCCTTCACTTCACGAGCTTCGCGAACTCTAGCCTCTTGAGGCGTTGGTCGACGGGCATGCGCCTGCTTCCGCGAGGCGGCGCCATGAGCCGGGTACCACGCACCTAGACCCGCGCCCTTCCAGTAGCGCGACGCAGGGCGCGTCCAGCGCCTCTTGCGGCTCTTGAGATAGTGCCATCGGTGCTGCCTGGTGTGTTGTCCGATGGCCAGCGGTGCCGTCCTAGCTGCCCCGTCGGTAGCGAGTAAGTGATCGTCAAGACACGTAGTCAGTGCTGAACCAGCACCGATCAGACGCTTCGCGTCAAGTGGCATGGCCGTTTGACGCTTCGGCTTTCGCTCGGGTAGAGTCGTCGAGATGGGGGCACGACGGATACCGCTCGTGAGGCATACGCTCGCCGCGATCATCTGCGTTGGAGTGTGGATGCTGCTGCCTACCGGAAGCGCGCTGGCCTTCGAATGCCCGAGCGGAACCCTGGCAAGCTATTACGGCGAAGAATGCGTGTCGCAAGGACAGTTCGAAGTCGAAGAGCAGCGGGCCGGCGCCGAAGAACAGCACGAACAGGAACTCGGAGGCCGACACGAAACGGGCGGCCCACCCACGTTTCTCCACGTAACGGTATTCAGCAGGCGCAGCGCATCCTACCGCCATCCTGGTCACCGAGTGGTCGTTGTCGACACCAACAAGTGGGCGGACGTCGTGGTGAGGATTACGTTCCACGGCAGCCGCATGAAGCCCCTGACGGTGCACTTCCGAGAGCGACACGAAGACGAAGAAGACGAATGGGAACGAGGGCAGAGCGACGGCGTATCAGGACCTTGGTCTTGTCGCTATCCGGTGGAGACGGAAGTCTATGAAATCCGTGTTCATGGTGTTGTGAACGGCCACGTGGAATCTGGGCCAGGTCTCTTCGAGAAGCGGACGATCCGCGCGGGAGTTACGCGCAGCTGGTGTGCCGTCGCGAAGGTGCGTGAAGAACGAGAGCAGCGAGAAGAACGTGAATCAGAAGCCCGTCTCCAGAGGGAAGCAGAAGAAGAACAACGTCGGGCCGAGCAGAGACGTGCCGAAGAAGAAACCGCGCATCTGCGTCGATTCGAATCGAATTGTCGCGCGATAGGTGGGGAACCTGTAGGCATTCAGACCGACGAAGGACCAGAGACGGTGTGTCGCAGCAAGAGCGGCGGGATCATTCCGGTGCCGACGTAGCCTCGCCGCTGCGAAGGGGGGTAGCCTCAACGCGCTGGGCGCCAAGGTGCGCCGGGAGTAACGATCCGCTGGAGCTTGGTTCCACACTTCGGGCATGTGGTTGTCTCCGTCGCTTCCGCCGTGGAGAACGATGACTCTGTCTCCCCGCCGGTAATCGTTTGGCTCCGGGATTGCCTTCCCGCTGTCCCGATAGTGGGCACCAACTCTTTGCATCGAGGGCACGGGTGCCGTTCGACCATGGCGACACGGTAGCGCTGGCGACGGCGCTGGCGTGAGCATCGCGATGATCACTGGGGGTGCGCCTGAGGTGACGGCGCCGGGCGCTGGCTGGGATCGCTCGTTTAGGCAAACCGTAAGCAAAATATTGGGCATTCATTCAGAGCCCAACGCTTGCGAGCCAAACCGGACGAAAGTGGCGGCTCGGAAAGCGCCGCTAGTGTCGTGAGTCGCTGATTCGTCCGCAGTAGCGGGTGATGGAGTCGAGGATTTGGTCGGCGGTCTTGGTCCAGACGAAGGGTTTGGGTTCGTTGTTCCAGGTCTCGATCCAGGCTCGGATGTCGTTGTTGAGCTGGCTGACGGAGCGGTGGGTGGCGCGGCGGAGCTTTTGTCGTGGTGAGCTCTGAGAACCAGCGCTCGACGAGGTTCAGCCATGAGCTTGAGGTTGGGGTGAAGTGCAGGACGAAGCGGGGGTGCGCGAGCAGCCAGCGTTGGATCGCCGGGGTCTTGTGGGTGGAGGAGTTATCGAGGATCAGGTGCACGTCGAGGTCGGCGGGACTTCGCGGTCGAGCGTCTGCAGGAACTTCTTGAACTCGATCGCGCGGTGGCGGGCGTGCAGTGACCCGATCACCTTGCCGGTACTGATGTCCAGCGCGGCGTAGAGGCTCGAGGTGCCCGAGCGCTTGTAGTCGTGGGTCGCGCGCTCGGGTGTGCCCGGGAGCATCGGCAGGATCGGCGCGGTGCGGTCGAGCGCCTGGATCTGGGACTTCTCATCGACGCACAAAACGACCGCGCGCTCGGGCGGATCGAGATAGAGCCCGACGACATCGCGGACCTTGGCCACGAACTGCGGGTCCTTGGAGAGCTTCCAGGTCTCGCTGCGATGCGGCTGCAGTCCGAACGCCCGCCAGATCCGTGAGACCGCGCGTTTGCGAGAGCCCGACCTCGGCCGCCATCGACCGCGTCGACCAATGCGTCGCGTCCTTCGGCGTGGACTCCAGTGTCTTGATGATCACCTCCTCGACCTGCGCGTCGCTGATCGTCCGCGGCCGGCCAGGACGCGGCTCATCGAGCAGCCCATCAAGGCGCTGCTCGGCGAACCGCGAGCGCCACTTGCGCACCGTCGTGTGATCGAGCGAAAGCCGCTCGGAGATCTCGGTGTTCTTCAGCCCCTCGGCCGCTGCCAGCACGATCCGGGAGCGCTGCGCCAGCGCCTGAGCGCTCTTGCGCCGCCGCGCCCACGACTCCAACTGCTCGCGCTCCCCCGTCACTCAAAACGACCTCAACCGCTATCGGACTTGGCATCCACCAAGTCTAAAACCCACTCCGGACGAACTAATGACTCAGGAGACTAGACGCGCTCAGCTGGCCGAATATCCGCCGAAGTTTCTCGCCCCTGCGAGCGTTTATTGCCAACCGTGGGCGAGAACTACAACAACCCGGTCCCCTTCCTCATTTTCGCAACTGTCGTCGGCGCGCTGCTGGGGACCTGGTGGGTCGGCCTACTCATCGGGATCGGCGCGACGATCATCCCCGGCCCAGCGCACGTCGCGCTGCTGATCAACAACTTGCTGATTCGGCTCGTTGTCGGGACGTTCATGGTGCTCGGCTTCCCGTTCTTCCTGGCGTTCTTGGGGATCCGCCGCCTCGTCGGTCGGCCAATGGACCTAGACGGCTAATCGACCTCCGACGGGAGGGGCGAGCGTACCACGGACCCCGAATTTCAGAATGTGGCATCCGGAGCGACGGACGCGGCTCCGCCATGCCAATGGCTGGCGGTCAGGCCGTGGGCGCTGGCCTCGATGCCACCCTTCCGACGCTCGCCGCACGTCGTAGAAATCGTGCAATACGCCTGTGAGGCGCGTATCCTCGGCAGTCCGAGATGGCGCGGAAGTGCTTTTGTGGCTGCGGCCGACGCGTGGGCTATCGCCTGGCGAGAAGGACGGCCAACGAATACGGACGGAACGCGATCATGTTCGCGGGCTTTCTACGCTACGTGCACCGCGTGCGGCCTGGCTGGATCCACCAGGAACTGCGTGGACGGAGCCTCGGCGTACCGTGTCCGCCCGAGGTGGAGGACGGTGCCGTGGAGATAGGCGAAGAGATGGTGGCGGCCTGGGCCGCCGTGATGCACGGCCAGGCGAAGCTTGCGTCCGTGGACCGCGACGAATGGGTGTTCTGGCGCGATCAGGCGGTGTCGCTCACAATGACTTTCCGGGCCGAGTTCGATCCAGACGAACGGCTCCCCACTCGGCTAGCGCCGGGGACGAAGTTCGAGGAGGTCGGCGCGCGCCTCTACACCGACAATGATTGGGACCCCATGGCGCTCGCCAACGGGGGCGCCGGGCTTGGGGCGTATGAGCACGAAACCACGTCCTGAGCACTTCCGCACCGGCGCCGAGTACCGCTGGGCCAAGCGCAACTGGCTTCGCCCCCACGGCGGCTGGGCATGGTCACGGTCCTGATCGCGCTGTTCTTCGGCGCCTGGACCGGTAACGTGGTGCTCATGGTGCTACTGGTGGCGTTCGCGCTCGCGGGCACAGCTTACGCGCGCTCGCGGCCGTGACACGCGATCGGCTCATGGAGCCTCGGCGACGGGCCACGGCGTTCGTGCTCTTCGTTGCGCTGGTGATGTCGCTGTTCGGAACGTCGGCTAACGCCGATCCACGGTTTCACGGCGGACGCGTCTACGTCGCGAGCGGCTGCAGCGGACAGGCTTATCGGCCAGCGGCCATTGTTCTCGCGTGCGGAGACGGAGGTCTCTTCGCCACAGACATCCGGTACGGCTTGTACGGAGGAGCGACCGCGTCGGCAACCGTTGAGCTGCACACGCACAACTGCATCCCGAACTGCGCTGAATCTCGGTTTCATGCCTTCCCTGGAACTATCACGCTCGCCGATGTCGTGCGCTGTGAAGGCGTCCTGTACTACTCGCGGGCGCGCTACCGATTCGCCCATGGCGGACCGTACGGCGAGTCCTCGTCGGGTGTCGCTGACATCGAGCCGCTCTTCGGCGAAGGTGGAACAATTGGGCAGATCCACTGCTCAGCAGTGCTCAGCTGAGATGCCCATGCCCATGGGGTTGGGTGTGCCCATGCCCGTCGAGGTCGTTCGAGGTGGCTGACTGAGTGGTTGTGGGGACACAGTGAGGAGACGGTGCTCGCGCAATCGTGTCGAGCGAACGCCAAATCCCCTGCACCCTCGCACTGGTCCAGTAGAGTAGAGGGACAGATTCCGATTTCCAGCTAGAGCCGAATCCGGCGGCTCTGCCGAGGGGTTTGTACACGTGCCCGAGGCTGAATGTACACGGGAGGTTTCGTCGCAAACCTCCTCAAACCTGGCCAAATGCCCACACCCCTGTGGCGTTGCTAGAAGACGATCACTGCTAGCTTCTTAGGCTGGATGTAGTCCTTACTCGCACCGTACGCGTACCCGTAGAAGACACCCGCGACGAATGTTTGAGGGTGGCGCGGCGCCGGAACGGTGAACGTCTGTGGAGCGACGCTCAGCCGTATTGTTCTGCGCCAGTCGGTCGGTTCGCGACAGAATGGGTGCCAGGTCGGCTTGCACGCGACGTAGCTCTCTCGCAGGTGGAGCGGATGTCCGATCGCTAGGAGGCCCGTTGCCGTCACGGACAGGGTGCGGCCCCGCAGCGTCATCGTGTAGCCGCCGATCCCACCTAGGCGTTCCACGTCGGCCTTCAGTGTCGCCTCAACCTGCGCCCGGCGGTTCGAGGCGCCCGTCGTGAACTGAATCACTTGCTTCGTGGCGTGTGTCCCCCACTGCGCTTCGAGCGCGTAGCTCGTGTCTGGCGCGAGCGCGCGCAACGGGATCACATAGTCCGCGGTCCCCTGATAGGCCCCCATCGTCGTCGAGGGCGGCCATCCCGGTGGAGCCGGTGGAGCAGCTGTCCCCGGGCGCACGATCCCCAGGGGAACGGTCTCGGCTGCCGACGAGAGCGTTGCGCTCGCGAGTTCGTTCGTGGTGCCCTCGGGCCAAAGGATGATCGTCGGCCCCGTTGCCGCGCCGTACTTTAGGCCGAGTGCCTGTTGTGGAGTGAACGGCTCCTCGCCCGCGTGTTCCGCTGTCGGAACGTTCGTGGATCCGTTGGCTGGGTATGAGTAGAACGTGGGTTCGGTGAATGGGCGGCTCCCGCCGGTACCCATGCAGGCCGCTTTGTAGGTGCCCCCGTACCAAGCCGAGGTCGTTGCGGGATTCAGCAGAGCTGTCTCGTGGAGCGGCGCTTCGGACCAGGGGTTGAACGACGGACCCCATTCGGCCCCAACGCCCGCTTCGCCGGAAACGGCAGGGTCACCGGCTAGGTCGGACACGCCAACGGCTTCGGCCCCCGCCTTGGTGTATCCGGGCTGTGATTCCAACTCGGCGTGGGGGAATTGGCCCGCGGCGGGGTGGTATTCAGACGCCCAGCTCAGGCACCCGGCGCTAAGCGTTGGTTCGGCGACGAGTGGGGGAATCCCGCTGGCTGCCCGTTGCTCGTTCAGCATTTCGACCGCTTCCGGTAGTCGCGGGAGTGGTAGCAGCCCAGCGAGCGATGCCGGATACAGTCCCACCGTGACTGAACGGTGGCGCATCGCCGCTGCTGACGGGGCCGTGCTCCCAGCCGAGGTGGCCGCCGCCGCGGCGATGGCACAAGCGATTGCACGACCCCTCCGCATGCGGTCCAGCCTCCTCCAGTAGCGTGAACTATCCTGCCGTCCACCCAATGTTGAGCGCGCGAGATTAGCACGGAGCGACGAAGGTCAACGGTGTCGCGGAACGGCGCGACAAGACGTACTGGTGCGCGCAGTGCCAGGAGACGTTCGTCGCGTCGATCTTCGGATGGGAGGGAGCTGAGGCGATCCACTCGCCTACGCGCTGCGCTTGGCTCCCCGTGCGTTGTCGGCACCTGTCGTGCGTTCCCCGGCCCTGCGTCTGACGGTTTCCCATCCGCCGTGGGCTTGGATCGTGGCGAGCGCGGGCGCGGCAGCGTCCTGTGTGGTCTTCCAGTCGGTGTAGCCGCGCGTCGTGGAGCGTTCGCCGGGGCGGAGCTGCGCGAGGTAGCGCGCTACGGCGTCGACGCACGCGTCCTCGCTCCACGAGTTCCGGCGCCCCGCGCCCACGAGTCCAGCGGGCCTTGGCGTCGCCGCGACGTTGCGGGAGTGGCCCGGCTTCTTATTCCCGCGCCCGCCGGCTTTCCTCAGGAGCCGCGGCTTGGGGAGGTTCGCGGCGCGCCTCTTCTCCAACCATTCGGCCCGCGCCGTGCGAAGGGACGCGCGGACGCGATCCCTGGGGTACGCCACGCCGTTCCCGCGCGCGAACGCCTTCAAGTCCCGCGCCGACGGCTGGAACCCGTGCTCATCGTAGAACCACTCGATCAGATCCACGAGCGCGGGCGCCCTCGGACGCTCCCGCGAGCCGCGCTCGCCGACCGTTTGGAGTCCGGCGCGGCGCAGGGCCTCGTCCCACGACCCCGTGGCCTGGATGAGCTGCGCGTCCGTGGGTAGACGGAGCAACCGGCCGTGCATCCAGCGCGCGCCGTCGTCCGCGGCGAGCCGGTCGCGCTCACCCGGTACTCGCTCTGCGACAACGACTCCTTGCCGAGCCTCGCGGCGACGAGGCCGAGCACGGTCGCGGCGTGATCCTCCGTGAGCCAGTCTTGCTCCGGCTCCCGCGTCTTCACGGCGAGCAACTTGTTCTGCGTGCGCTCCGGGGCGTGCGCGACGGCGAGCACTTCCGCCCACGGTAGCCTGAGTTGTTCAGTGACCCGCCGCGCGGGCGGGACGTGGGCGTGGACGGGGCTGCGCTCGCGTTCCGCGTCAAAGGCGCGTTGCGTCGCCGCGGTGGGCTCCGCGGGCTTTGCGAGTGACGCGACCTCGCGCACGCCCTTCAAGAGCATCAAAGACTCCACAAGTCAAATCCCAACATTTTCGCTCGGTTGTGGTAGGTCCCTGATGATGAGGAGGTACTTGAACAGGGACTCGACAGAGATTTGGGAGCAACTGTGGCTACGACTATTTGTCCCCTTCGCATTGGCCGGGGCTGGCGTCGGGTTCGTCATTGATGGATGGTCCGTGCTGATGCTTGGTACGGCATACATGGGTGGATTCGCGGCAGGCGTCCCCGCGTACATCGTGGGCGTGCTGCGTGGTAACGACTGGTAACTACGAGGTTAGGTAACAAACGATCGCAGCGGCGCCTAGCTCAATAGTGAAGGCGAGGATCACGAGCGCGGCTCGGGATCGCGTCCGCTTCGCTTTGTGGGTTTCCTTCAGCGCTTTCTGGGTTAGCGTCGCTCCTTCGGGCGACTTTTCGAGGTGCAGTGACAAGCACGCCATGACCGTCGGTGCGACGCAAACCACACCCGCCACGCCAAGAGTCCAGTTCAGAAACGTGGATAGACTGCTGGTGGCTACAACGGTAAGCGTGACTGCGGTAACCGCGAAACCTGTCTGCGCGACAACGCCAGCTATGTTATCCAGTCGCTGAATGTCGCCGAGCAGCGCCTGCTCCGAAACGCCTCCATAAGCACTCATTGGAGCGGACATCGGTCCTAATCGCCCGCGCGTGCCATGCAAGCGTTTAGTTCTTCTATTCGTCGCTGGCTCGCTGTCGCGGCTTTGCGCTCGCAGGCCCTCACTCGCCTGGTGTATTCGTCAATCGTCGCGCCGCCGATTCGTACCGACACTGGGGGATGCGTGGCGCTTCGGAGGCTTTCGCTAACCGCGTGCTCGGTACCCACGGCGAGAGCCACGCTCATAACGACTCCCCAGGCCCCGAAGCACACGAAGCCGAGCAGGATCATTGCGAGGCCCTTCCCGATGCGTTCGCGGAGCAGGTAGGCAACGCCGAGCCAGAAACCGGCGAGGGGCACGAGCAGCGCCGCGAGGACTGCCCAGCCCGACCCGCTCCTGCGTCCGGTGTCCAGCGGCAATTCTCGATGCGTGGGCATCTCGGGAAGGGCATCGGCACGAGCGCAATGCAACTTGACTCGCCCCCGCCGTTCCTCTCTTCGCCACTGATCGCGCGGACGATCACGTCGGCCCAGGCCACGCATGCCGCGTAGCGCGCGAGGGCGCCGGAGTGGAACCAAATGTCCACGGAGTCAACGTTCGCCGCCCTCAGCAAGCGCGTGATGTGATTCCGAGCCATAACTGACGCAGCACCGTAGGACGCACGCGGATGGTCCGCACGCCCCGCAGGAGCAAAAGGGCCGCTATCACACGGTCGCTTCCGCCGCTAGAACAATCAACGAATGTTCGAGGGCGGGGACTCGGAGCGAGCTTTCATATCTATGTGGGGTCGGCCCTTAGCTCGGCCCAAGACGATGCGTAACAGCTAAGCGGCTTCGGCGCGGCGGCAACCACGCCGAAGCCCGGCACAGGAGGAACAATCTCCCATGCACGACCAGCGTAGTGACCTGATTCCACACGAGCGGAGGCGGCGCGCTGAGGCCGCGATCCTCGCGCTCGTCCTCGCCGAGGACTGGCCCTGGCGGGTCGGCGAGCTCGCCCAACGGTTGCGTCTCCCCGCCGACGTGATCGGGCTCGGCACGGCGACGCTCCACGCCGACGGGCTCGTGATTACTGCCCCCACTACCAGTGGCAGCAGCGGCGAGAAGCTGCGCGCATCGTGGGCCGCGGTGCGCGGCGACGAACTAGCTCATTGGGGCGACTCGATCAAACGTCGAGCCCACTCGTCACTGGCTCCCGGGGCCGCGATACCCCTTCACTGACGAAAGGCGAGCGACCCGAAACGACCACTCGGAGGCCCCGCAACCAGGGGCGTTCGGGACGGGTCGCTCGTCCGCTGAGCCACGCCCCGCGAGCCCCGATCCAGCCCATGCCAAAGACCCGCTACCAGCCACCTGACCGCCTCCCCGGCGCCACCGACTTTTCCAGGCACCCCGACCTGTGCGGGTCACTGAGCATCGTGCGGCTGCTTAAGAGCCAGCGGTGGGCGTGGAGCGAACTGCGCGACGCCTGCGCCGCGTTGGAAAGCGATTACGCGCGCCGCCGCGAGCCCGGACATTGGGAGCTGGCCGCCGTCGCGTTCGTCGTCAGCGGCCACGTTGACCTGCGCCCGTGGTGGGCGAACACGACTGATGAGCTGTGGCGCGAGTGTGGCTTCCCTGCGCGCCCGCCGTACAAGCGCGCGTGGGAGCGCCTGCGCGAGCTGGAGGATGTGCACGAGGATTTCCTGCGTGCCGCGAGCACCATCATCAAGCGCTGCCGCATGCACGACGAGCGCGTCATGGCGCACGTCCACGTTGACTACACGGAGGACGAGACGCACGCCGCCCTCGTCCACGACTGCCAGCCCGGCGAGCCATGCAAACGCCGCACGACGACGCGCTCGGGACGGAAGCGCCGTGCGACCGGCCACCCGCTGCGGTTGCCGCGCGCGGCCACAACGGAGGCGCGCGAGCGCCGCGAGGCCTGGAACGAACAGGAGCTACCCGACAGCGAAAAACACGAAGAAGAAGACGCGCCGGAAGAAACGGCGACTGTTCAGCGTCGCGGGCGCGCCGTGAAGCGCGTTCGCGTGGGCGGGTGCTGGTACGTGACCAGGGACGAGGAGGCCGGCGTGCGCGCGTACACGACAGGCGGGAAGACGCGCCGATTCTGGCACGGCTACTACTCAGGCAAGGCGGTGTGTCACTACACCGGGGGCGTCGTCCCGAGTGTGGACGCCGCCAACAAGCAGGAGTGCCACCTATTCAACGGACTGTTTGATCGCGTGACGCAGATGGCGGGGACGGCGCCGCAGACCGTGATCGGCGACCGCGGGTTCTCCGTGGAAGCCTGCTTCCAACACGGCACGGAAAACAACTGCGCGCCCGTGTTCCCTTGGCGGCGCGTCGGCGACGGCAAGCGCCACGACAAGCCGACGCATGACCGCCACGGCGTGAAGCGGTGTCGGCATTGCGGGGGCGTCATGCATCAAGTCAGGTTCTCCGCGACCGGCGGGAAGCCGAGGCTCTGGTTCCGCTGCACCTTCCAGCTCACGCCGGACTGCGCGGGCGAACAAACGATCTACTGCTCCGAAGACTGGCGAGGACTGATCCCGTTGCCACGCACGAGCGCGCTCTACCACGAGTTGAAGAAATCCCACCGCTCTTACGAGGGCGGCCACGACTACTGGCGCGACCGCTACCGAGTCGCGTCCGACAACCTGGCGAACCGCCCGAAGGCCGTCGGACTCGGCTGGCACAGGCTCCGTGCGAGCGTCGCTTGCCTCGTTGACTGGCTGCGAATCGCAGCGAAGAACGGCTGGCTGGGCTCTACGCGCTCAGCGCGCCGCCACGCGGGGGAGAGGCTGTTCAAGGACGCGGGCCGGAAAGCAGCCGACGAGCTTGCGCGGATACGTGCACGCCTCGGCCTGTACAAGCCGTACGGCCCGCAGGCCGCGAACGTGGGCCACGAGGACGCGGGACCGCCGTCTGAGCGATCCCGCGGCGCCCCACCGGGCGCCCGTCGCAAACCTCGTAAGTAGCACCCGCCGCCTACGGGGATCGCCCCTGGGCGGCTCCGCGCTTTCAGCGCCTCACGAGCCATCGGACGGTCCGGATCAACGCGGAGGATCGATCCACGGGCCGAGAATCGCCGTCATCCACCTCCGACAGCCACGCCGAGGCCCTAATCGGAAACCGTAGCGTGAACTGTCGTAGAGGCGACGACCGGAATCGAACCGGTGTCGACGGCTTTGCCGGCTCGGTGGCCCTAAGCCGCTCCACCGCCCTGCGTCCAGTGAGAGCCAGCGAGAAGCATGTCATTCCTTCCGAGCGCGTCGACCCCGAGCCGGCATCCGGCCGGCGGAAACGCCGGCTATGTCCCGGCGGTGAAAGAGAGTGTGCCCGCGCAGAGCCCGATGCGGCGGCTGCGGTAAAGCACGTGGACTCTGAGGCGCCCTTCGAGCTTCCCGGCGGCCGTGAAGTGCAGCCAGACCCCGATCGTGCCGCCACCCGTTTCGCGGCTCGCGAATTCAAGCGTTCTGGCAACGAAGTGATTGGTGATACTGAAGGGTTCTGCGTACGACAGCCACGATTGGTCGAGCGGCAGCTCGTAGCCATGTCTGCACGGCACCGGCATCTTGATGTGCAGGCCCACCACCTGCGAGCCGTCGCCAGCGACGTGGACGATGATCCTCCGCAGCTTCGACGGGCGCGTGATGTAGTCGCCGGGCAGGTTCGGCAGCGGAGCGGGAGCAGCGGGGGCTGCGAGCGTCGGCGTCGGCGTCGGTGTCGGTGTCGGGGCCGGGGCCGGGGCCGGGCTCGGTTTCGGCGCTGGTGTGGGCGTGACCGTTACGGGAGGGGTCGGCGGTGGCGGTTTCACGGCGGCGATCCATTCGTTCACCCAGGGGGCGATGAGGTCCGCACGGGTGAACACGGACGGCTTGACCGTCTCGCATTCCCCGTAACCATGGCTTGCGACGCCGAGCTCGACGTCCCCGCTCCCCGTGGGGTTTCTGGCGATGAGCGGCCCGCCGCTGTCGCCAAAGCAAAGCCCGGTTTCGTCTTCCGGCGGGTAGATCGTGCACAGCTCGGCACCCTCATAGAACGGCGGGGCGTTGTTTTCGCAGTAGCCCGGCCGCTGCACAACCGTGGGCGCGTACTCGAGCCATTCGGTCCGCCACGTCTGTCCGGAGAACCTCTTGCCCCATCCTGCCATCAGCGCAAGGGTGCCGGCTTCCAGGAGGTGTTCGTCGGACGGATAGGTCGCGAGGGGCAATGCGGGCTCGGTCGTGGGTGTCGAGAGGATCAAAAGGGCGGCGTCTCCGGTCACAAGGGTGCGGTTGAAGTCGGGGTAGATGACAACGCGCGAGACGCCCGACACCTGTCGGTCAGGCGAGTTCCAGTCAACGTTGCCAGTTGTCACCGCATAGCCCGAGGCTGCCTCGATCAGCCCGGTTTCGGTGCTCTCGCCGCAGTGGCCGGCGGTAAGGACCACGTTGGCCGCGACTACGGTGCCCGTGCACGCGAAGGATTCGCCTTCCCCGTCTCCTTCGTGGACGATGGACGCCAGTTGTGGGAACGCTCCAGCTTCCGCTTCTGTCCCCCCGATGATCGCCGCATGTCCGGTATCCGGGCGGGCTCGCGCGCGGAGCTTATGTGCGTGCCGCGGGGTCGCTGCGGCGCCTGAAGCCGCTGCCATCCATAGCAGTAAGGCGAGCACGAGGCTCGTCGCGACCTTCATCCACGAAACGCTAGCTCGCGAGAACGCGGCGAACAAGCAGTGCAGCTCGGCGGTCACGCTGAAGGACGATCGCTGGAGGGTGGGCGTCGGTGGCGGCTAGGTCGCTCGCTGAGTCGCTCAACTAGGCGACCCCTCCCGCGCGAGGCGGGCGCCGCTCCCGACGGGCCGCCGAGCCCGGGCGCGCCAGCTGAATGAACTGGAGGGGGGTCATGGGCGGGGTTTGATCGACATATGTGCAGAAGCGCATTGTCGAGCGAGCCCGGGAGGGCCTGTGCAGACCGAGAGGGACGCAGCGATCGTCGATTGGATCGGCCGGATAGGAGCCGCCGAAGCCAGCCAGGTGGCCCTGCGGTTCGGGACGAGCCGCAGCAGCGCCTACGAGCGCCTCCGGAGCCTGGTAGGCGACGGGTTGTTGGAGCGTCACGCGCTGCTGCACCGCCAGCCCGCCCTCTACAGCGCCACGAGGCAGGGACTGCGATGGCACGAGCACCGATGCCGCGATGAGGCTTGCGGCGTAGGCGACTGGCGTGGCTGTTGAGGGTTCGTGTGGTGCCGGGCGGCTTCTACTTCGCGGCCCACTCTGGCGGCGTGGCGCCGGGTTTCCATGTCTTGGTGACGCCGCCGCCTTTTTGGCGTAGGAGTTGGGCGTAGTCGTTGAGCTGGGTTTGGAACGCGATCTCGTCGCGGGGGTCTTGGCGTGTTTCGTCGAGCTCTGCTCGCCAGACGGCGAGCGCGCCGAGTGTCTCGACGGTTGATTCGTCGGTCCACCATTTGTCTTTGAGCGCTTCGAGCTGTTCGGGGTAGCGGCCGCGAAGGGCGACGATGGCGCCCCACATCTGCTGGCGCCACTCCGAGTCGCCGCCGTAGGGCTCAAGCCAGGGCGGTCGCTCGCCGCTGTTGGCGTCGGCGAGCACAGGGGCTGTGCGCAGCGGACGAACGTGGCCGTTCTTTACGGCGCGCGCGATTTCGTTTCCGACGAACTGTGCGGCGAGCGTCGAGTGTGGTGCGTCGGCGCCCGCGGCGAGCTCGCGGAGCTGGAGGGCTACGGGGTCGGATAGGACGACTTGGACTCGTTGGCTCATCGTGTTCGTTCCTGTGCTGGCGGGTTTACGATCCGGTTGATCGCGCGGACGATCCCCGGTATGCGGCTGGTGCGGCTCGGCGCGAGCGGCCGGTGGAAGTTCGTGCCCCAGTCGCGGTCTCCCAGCTCCGGGTGCGCGAGCGACGGTGTTTGGGCGTGGCTGCGGCGCATGTTCTCGGCGAGCCGCTGGATGCGGTCGGTGTCGTGCCCTTCGACGCCGAGGTCCTCGCGGGAGACGAACCAGGCGGTTCCGTTGCGGGCGCGGGACGCCTCGACGTAGGCGGGCTCCTTGCTGGTCTGCCAGCCGCCGGTGACGACGAGGGTGCGGGTGACGGTCGCGCCCTGGGCGCGGTGGATGTGCTGGGCGTAGCCGAGCCTCACGCGAGCGAGGTCCTCGCCGGTGATGGTTCGCCGGCGGCCGGTCACGTCGAACTCGATGAGCACTTCGCCGTCTGGGGTGATGTCGAGGACTTCGCCGCGGCTGCCGTTCTCGATCCGCTCGACGCCGGGCTCGCGGTGCTGGTCGATCAGCGCCACGCGGTCGCCTTGGCGGATGCCGTAGTGGACGCCGGGCACGGGGACTTCGAGATCGCCGAGTTCGCCGCGCTCTGCACGGAAGTGCTGGGCGCGGGCGTTGAGCCGGCCGATCTCCTGGTTTGAGGCGTCGGAGATCAGCGCGACCTCGCTCGGGTCGAGAGTCTCGGTTAGCGTCGCCCAGTTCTGCGCGGCCTGCTCGACGGCCTCGTCGCGGGTGTCGGCCATGTGCAGTTGCCCGCGCGCGTGGTAGTGCGCCATCGCTCGATCTGAACGGCCGGCACGGAGGTCCGCCCAGGCGCGCTGTTCGTCGCAGTCAAGAGTGCGGCGGATGTTCGAGAGCTCGGCGCTCGGGGCGATGTCTGAGAGACGGGCGAACATGCCTCCGGCGCCGATTGAGGGCAGCTGCGCGGCGTCGCCGATCGCCACGAGCTTTGACCCAGTTTGCTCCACGACCTGGGTGAGCCGGTCGAGGCGGTCGGTGTCGGCCATGCCCGCCTCGTCGAAGTAGATCGTCGTCTGCTGGTCGACGGCGAGCTGGCCGCGCTCGACGCGGGAGACGAGCGCGTCGAGGGTCAACGTTTGGCCGGCGAGC
Organism: uncultured Solirubrobacteraceae bacterium; assembly: GCA_963821425.1. Taxonomy (GTDB): domain Bacteria; phylum Actinomycetota; class Thermoleophilia; order Solirubrobacterales; family Solirubrobacteraceae; genus Palsa-744. The sequence goes on along the minus strand of CAWGDS010000003.1, from coordinate 8,283 downwards.
GCGGGGCTGTCCTGACCGAGGCGCTGCGCGGTGGACCCGGAGACCGCGATCCCGAGCGTCTGGTTGCCGACGTGCTGCTCGGCGCGGGCGGCGGCGTCGATGACGACGCCCTTGCCGGTGCCGGCGGGTCCGACGAGGATCGCGGCCCGCTCGGGGCCGGTGATGACCTCCAGGGCGTGTGCCTGCTCGGCGCTGAGGCGTCCGCTGATCCGCTCGGCGATCTGGTCGTTCGCTTGCGCGCGGGCCTTGACGCCGACGTCGCGGCCGCTGCCGGCGGCGAGCGCGGTGAGCCTGCGCTCGATTGCCTGCTCGCGGGCACGCACGGCGAGCGTCGTCATCAGCCCGCCCTCCAGAGGAAGGACACGGCGTTCGGCGATCATCGCCCGCGAGAGCTCGAGCGCGTCGCCGGGTGAGAGCTCACCGACGGACTGCTCCAGCAGGACCGCCCGGAACTCGCCTGGCTGGAAGGTCGCGGCGCGCTCGGTCAGGCGCTGCTCGACACGATCCTCAAGCGGACCCACCGGCGGGGGCTCGACCGTGGCGCCGAGCAGCCGGCCGGGCTGCTCGCGGGCGAAGTCATAGCGTGCGGCGGTGTCGTTCCAGGCTTGCTGTAGGTCGGCGCGGGTGATGAGCGTCTTGGCTTTGCGGTTCTCCAGCTTGAGCTGGCGCAGCTCGCCGCGCTCGGGTGTGCGGCCCCACTTCGCGCGGAAGCGCTCGGCGGCTCTGGCGACCTCGCGACTGCGGGAGGAGAAAGCGTCGAGTAGGCCGCGCGGTACGCCGGCTATCTCGAAGTAGCGGCCGTGTTTGCCGGTGCCCCGCTCGATCGCATAACCGCGCCGCTGGAGTTGGTGCGCGAGCGAGGAGCGGTAGTAGGCGCCAAGCTCGCGAGCCGATCGGAAGATCGGCCGGGAAGCGACCGCGACGATCTTCCCGTCATCGCGGACAGCGCTGGTGATGACCACATGGCTGTGGAGCTGCGGGTCTGGTGCGTCTCCCTCGAGGACGCCGCGCGCGGTGGTGTGCCGGTACTCGGCGGCCACGACCTCCCGCGCGGGCTCCTCGGACACCTGCCCGGGGGAGCGCCGGCGCACGGTCGGGACGGTGTCGGTCAGGTGCGCAATCGTCTCGTTGACAGCCGCGGCGTGTGCGGCTTCGATCTCGCGGCGCTGGGACTCATCGGCGAGCGCCCACACAGCGGATACCGACTTGGGGGCGCTGAAGGTCAGGTCGATCCCGCCGCCCCTGGCGCCGTTGGAGCCGGCCTGCCGCAGCCAGCGTCCTGACCGAGGGTGCTTGCCTTCCATCAGTGAGATGAAGTCGCGGCCTTCGATGGTGGACCCCTCGATGCCCAGGCGCGCGAGCGTGTCCGGCGAGGCGAGCCACTCGCCCGGTGCCTGGGTGGGCTCTCCGTCCGGGGAGAGGTAGTAGTCGCCGCGCTCTGGCTCCACGGTCTTTGACTCCAGGTAGCGCGCGTAGCCGCCACCCTTGGCGGCGCCGATGCTGGCTGCGGTCATCACAAGGGGTACAGACCCCAACTGCTCCAGACCGGCCAACGAATTGGCACAGCACGGACACAGCGCCCGCACAGCGGTGCATCTAGTCTGTCCGGGCTTGGCGGTGTGCGCCGGCCGCGTGAGCTTGCGAGCGGCGAGCGAGCGGCGAGCGAGCAGCCCGAAGGGCTGCGGGCCGGCAGGCACGACGCGAAGGTCGGTGCAGAGCCGACCGCAGGGAGGCGCGGTTACAGCCGGCGAAGCCGGCGTGCGCTATCTGGCCGTTGCCCGGGCGCAAGCCCGCAGGGCTGCGCAGACCGGCGGGCTTGCGTCGCCTCAGACAGCCGATGGATGCGTGGGTGCCGCGCTTATGCTGCGACCGGGGTGTGCTCGACGGCCGCAGGCGACTGGTCCTCCCGGAGGTGGTCTTCGATGCGCCGCGCGATCTTGTCGATCGTCTCGGCGTAGCCGCGGATCGCCTCGAGCTCGCCGCTCTCGCCCCACCCGGCGACGTAGGGGACGCTCGAGCCCGACGTGTCGAGGCCGACGGAGCCGCAGACGACGAACGTGACGGTGTCTACGAGCACCTCGGCGCGGCGGCGACCGTACTCGTTATAGCCCACTCCGAGGGCGTGCGCGATCTCGTGGACGAGGACGCGAACCTGGGCGTTGGCGGACAGGGCCTGGTTGACGACGATCTCGCGTTTCTCGCTGTCGCACCAGCCGTCGGCCGGCCCGTCGAGGCTGCGGGTGGACACCGTGTAGCCGAGCTCCCGGGCGAGCAGCTCCAGCGGGGCGAGCAGGTGCGTGTGGCTATCGCCCTCGATCGGCTCCGTCGGCGGATGCAGCGGGAGCGGGTCCTTGCCAGGCAGCGGGTCCGTTTGCGAGACGTTGAACACGGAGACCGCCCGGAAGACTGTGCGTCTTGACTGTTCGTCGTGGGCGTCGGTACCCGCGGGCTGAGTCTCCGACTCGCGGGTTCGGATGCTCATCGGTGCGAGGATCCGGATAGCGCGCTCGCCCTTGCGAACGCAGCGATTCAGCTCGAGGAACGCGCGGAACCCTGCGACGTAGGTGGCGTCGGGGCGCTGCATGGCGATCAGCAGCTGGTTACCGAACGAGTAGCGCGACAGGCCGTTGGTCGAGCGTATCCGTACCCAGCGCTGCCATCCCTCAGAGGTAAGAAGTGTGCGTGCTGCTTGCTCGAGGCGGTCTCGGTCGGCCTGGCGGCGCGCGGCGCGCTCGGCCTCGGTGAACTTGTGGTGAACCATTAGCGACCATCCCTTCGGGTTACTGGTCCCGCGGGGTGCGGGGCCGATCCTCATCCCCACAGCACGCCGTAAGGCGTGCCAGCATTGGGGTGGGGTCGGCCCCCGGACCGCTGTCTCGCAGCCGCGCTCCGGCGACTCACAGTTCCGCCTCTCGCGGGGCGATTCCAAGACCATCGCGCGCGATGCGCGCCAGGACGTCGGTGTGCACCCACGGCGTCGGCTCGCTCTCGCCTCCCTCCGGGAGCTGGCCGATGCGGCGCGCCAGCCAGCTGGTCTCACCGCTGAGGTTGCCGCGCCTGTCGCGCTTGGTCCGTCCGCAGCGGATCGCGATCTCGCTCATACTCAGCTCGCCACCCATGACCTTCCGCTGGACGGTCTCGCGTAGACCACGGTTGAGCACGATGGGGCTGCCGACTAGGCGCGCGTACTCCTCCCGCAGCCGTCGGGTGGAGAGGTTCCCGGCGCAACGGGTGAGCGCCTGGGTGGTGAGGGTTCGCGCCGGCTCGTAGGCTTCGAGGGCGGCGACGACATCGCGGAACGACACGGCGTCGAAGCCGAACTCGCGGCCGGGGTCGCGGGAGCGCGTCCAGCGCAGCTCGGGCATCGTCCCGCGGGTGGGAAGCTGACGGATGCGGTAGACGTGGCCCTCGGCGTCTTTCAGGGAATCGACGGCCGTCGGGGCATCGGCGGGCGGTGACGGCGGAGTGGTGTGGCGAGTGAGGTCGAAATCCTCTGGCGTCACGGCGCGGCAGCGGCCCTTGGTGTCGTCTGCGAGGTACAGCTCGCAGACGACCTGCGCGTTCTCGGGAGGCTCGTCCGGTGAGAGATGCGCGATGAGGCGTCCATCGCTGAGGGTGCCGAGCTGGTAGTCGACGACGAGAGTGCTCCCGTCTGGTCGTTGGAGGCTGACGACCTCGCGCGTCTGCTCAATGTCAAGCGCGATGTAGCTGCCGAGGCTTCGGGTGCGACGGGCGCCCGCGACGGGTTGTGGAGGAGTTGCCTCTTCGGTGTGGGGAGGCGGTGCTGTGGTGGTGGTGCTCATGTGGTTCTCCTTCGCAGGGGTATGAGCCCGCCGGGCGCGGGCCGTTGCCCCGCTCCCGCGCACGCGCAGCGTGCGATCATCGGGAGGGGCGAGGTCCGCCGGCCGCGGTCAGGTGCTACGTACACCGGCGTCTCACGCCGCCTACTCGGCTCGGCGGCTCCTTGCCATCGGGATCCGCCCGAGCTGCTCGGCTTGGGAGATGTAATCCGCCACGAGCGCCCTGACTTCGCTAGCGCCGCCCTTCTCGCACAGTTCCTGCTCGACTGTGTAGATGCGCCCTGCCCGCCCGGCTGCCGCGTCGATGATCCGCGGCTTGCCGTCCACGCGGATGCCGTAGAGCGCCCGCTTCTCTCCTGCTTTCGTTTCATAGCGCCCGAGCTCGAACGGCTCGCCCTCCGCTTGCCGTGGCGCTGGCGCGGCGCACCGCGGGCCCGGGTCCGCGCGCCGTGCGTTTGAGCCGTATCCGATGATCTCTCCGGGCTTCTGCTCGGTGGCGTAGGGCTGCTCGGCCGGGTCCAGATCGAGCCGGGGAGCTTCGAGGTAGCGGCCCCGTCGCGCCTTGAGTGCGGTTAGCCGGTCGATTTCACAACTCGCCTGGCGTCGAGTCCTGGGGAATGTGAACGTCGTTCCGGTCTGCTGAGCGAGGGCCTTGAGATATGAAAGCTGCTTAGAGCTTGCTGCGCTGGGTGCTGATGCGTGACGGCTCATGGTGCGATGTGCCTTTCTGTGGTTGATGAGCTTGCGAACCTGCCGTCTGCTCATCACGCCCCGGAAGGAGAGTCAAGCAATTGATAATGTGAAATCAGTGCGCCCCCGCGAGGGGGCGATTCTCAATTGCTTGAAGGCGTAAGCCGGTCTCTTGGGGAGGGGTGTGATACGACTCTCGTCTTAACTCCCGGAGACCGGCGGCCGTGGAGCCGAGTGCGGACATTCGCGCTGTCACCTTGGTGCGGGCTGAGGGTGGGCTTGAGCCGACCTGGATTTCACTGCACCCGCTTACGCCGCGAGCGCCAGCCAGCGCTCGCGCTGCTCCTTGCTCGCGTTCGCCAACGGCACCAACAGTTCGCCGTGGCAAGCGCGCGGCGCGCACCAGCACCCCAGCACCAATCCCCGCAGCTCGTCCAGAGCTGCGAACAGTGCCGCGTTCTCGCGCAGCCAACTTTCGTACAGCCCAATGCAGTCGCCGCGCTGGCCGTGCTTGCCGACCACGAACGGGTTGCCCCACTTCGAGGGGCGCCCTATGTAAACGTGGTGGCGCTCGCGCTTGCAGTGAACCGCGCGCGGCCTGCCGAGGTACACATACGCTGGGACGAGTAGACCGCTGGGTCGCCGTGTTGACTTGCTCATTGCTGTCTCCTTGAGGTCGGGGTTGAGCACGCCCCGGCCTGAGCGGGCCGGCGAGGCGGGTCAAGCCCTGTCCGTGAGGGATCGCCGCCAGGCCACGCGAAGCGCAGGGCTTTACGCGCCGCGAGAGCCGGTCTGCTGGCCTACCGGGGGTGGGCTCGGCCCCGACCCGGAGTGAGCGGCTCGTAAGCCCGGTGGGCGGCTGGATGGGGTGCGAGAACCGGTGTCGCCTGCGGTCGGCGACCCGTCGCGAGCGGGCGCTAGCCTCTGTGGTCGATGACCGACAGCATTCCGCGCAAGATCCACACCGTCACCGCGAGCTACATTGGGCGCTGGACCGCCAGCGTCACGGGCGGTGAGAAAGTGACACGGCACCGCCTGGCGGACGGAGAGGTCAAGAACATCGGCCCCAGAGGCGTCGGCTACCAGCGCGACTACTGGGGCCCCGACCCCGAGCTCGCGAGAGAGATGGAGGCGAAGTTTCACAGCGCCGAGACGGCTGCGCTCCCGGTGCTGCAGGAGCTGCGAGCAGCCTGGCCGTTGACCGGCGATGACCGCGGCGTGCTCGCCGAGCTCATGGCCATCCACATTGTGCGCATGCCGTCCTTCGGTGGCCACCTTCGGCGGTTGGGGGAGGCGGCCAACAGGGCGACGATCGCTGAGGGAGCATCCAAGCACGGACTCGACGACGCGCAGGCGGCAATCTACGCGGAGCTACTCAGGAGCGATCGGATGCACGCGGATGGTCTGCTGCGCCAAGTTGTGCGCGCGGGCACTGTCCTCGGCAGCATGCACTGGACGCTGGTCGAGTTCGCCGAGGACTGGCTTATCACTGGCGACCAGCCACTTGTGATGTTGGGGCCGCCACCGCATCGTGTGTCTCCGGCATCGGCGATCGGACCGTTTACGCTCAATGCGGTGGAGGCGCGGTTCACGCTGGACCCGCGTCACGCGCTGCTGATGACTTGGCTCGACGCGCCAGAGGACCGGCTCTGGCTGCCCGGCGAGCGAGCGCACGCGGCTGCCATCAACTGTGCCGTTAAGCAGCAGGCGCTTGAGGAATGGTTCTGCCAGCCCGGCCCGACTCCGCCGTTCATGGCGGGGCGGGTCCTCAACGCGGACAGGTTCTCGATGCTCGAGGAGCAGACATTCCTGATCTCTGAGAGCCTGCTCCCTGGATACGCAGTCGATCACGCGGCCGCATCCAAGCGGCGTCAGGATACGATTGGCATTCTGACAAAGCTGATCGAGGATCAGACGACAGACCGCATGATCTTCGTGACGCTCAGCGACAAGAAACGCGCGGCCTGACGCCTTAACCTCATCGTTGGGTGAGGCCAAACGTCGTCGCTAGACGCTGGCGGAGCTCGAGGAAGTCGTTGCCGCGCGTGCCGAGACCCCAGCTCGCGGCGGCAAAGTCGAAGATCGTGCCGCCCTTGTGGCAGGCGTGGTCTTTGCTGTGGCGGCCGAAGCAGTAGAAGGTGCCGTCGGGGTAGAGCTGGAGGCTGGGCCTGCTCTCTTGATGGAAGGGGCAGAGGACCTTTCCTGCGCGGTTGGGAGTGAGGTTCGCCAGGACGCAGACGTACTCGCTGGCGGGGATCGCGAGCAGTTCGCGGTCGAGCGCTGTGGGGTCGGCGCGGCGGTGCGACGCTCGTAGGGCGCAGGTGCGGGTCGGCTGTGGGTCTGTTGGAAGGCTGGCGGTCAGGTCTGGCAGGGCGTAACGCGCGTTGGCGTTGTGATGTAGGAGCCTGACCGGAAGGGGCGGGGTGTGCTTGTGGTTGAGGCTGGCCGGCGGCCTGAGCAGTCGCACAATGTCCGAGCAGGCGGGCTCTCCCTGGAGGAGCAGCGCGAGGCGGCGGTTGGTGCTCTCGACACGGGCGCTGCTCGCGCGCTCGTGCAAGCGCCAGTAGGCGTGCAGGTGCCCCGGAGAGCCGGAGGCGACGATCATCGACGGCGAGTAGGCGAAGTTCTCCACGCGCTCGCGGGCGCCGGGGTCGTCACACTCGATGTAGAGCATGTGCGAGCCGCTGACCGCGCTCTTGTTGCCGTGTGCGCGGTCGCGCAGCGCGACTCCGACATAAACGTCGGCACGCCCGGCCAGAGCTGCGATGCGGCCGGCGAGCTGGTGGATACGCAGGACGGAGACGAACCGCTGACGCATCATTTCTTCAGGCGGGGCGTAGCGCAGGTCAAAGAACTGGCTGGGCTGCGGATCGCCCGCCAGCATTCGCAGGTAGGTGAGCAGCGCGTCGGGGGGCAGCTCGGGCTGTGCGCTCACTCGCAGACCTCCGGTGTGAGCAGGGCGAGGTACTCGAACTCGCCGCCTAGCAGCGGCACCTGCTCGGGGTAGCGTGCCGCCCACGCCGAGCACTGCTCAAGCGTCAGCTCGCCGCGGCGCATCGACGCGACCCGCTGCGCAACTGTCATCTGCCACAGCGTGCGCAGCCGTCCGTCGCGCGCGCTGAGACTTTCGAGAGCGTGGTCGATTAGCAGGTGTTGGCTCATGGTCGTGGCCGTGGCAGTGGGCTTGTGGCCCGCGCCCCGGTCGGAGCGCGGGCCGTCAAGTCCTAGAGCTCGATGTCCTGCTAGGCACCCACGCCTGCGGCCACCGGCTCGGCTGCCTCGCTCGAGCCGTTGCCGTTGTTCAGGAACTGAACGGAGTCGGCGATGATGTCGACGGCCTGACGCTTGGTGCCGTCCTCGGCCTCCCACTCGCGCCACTCCAGGCGCCCGTCGATCGCGACGGGGCGGCCCTTGGAGAGGTACCGGGCGACGTTCTCGCCCTGGGCGCCCCACACGGTGACGTTGAAGAAGTTGGGCTTGTCGACCCACTCCTCGCCGTCCTTGCGGCGCGTGTTGCAGGCAATCCGCAGGTTGCACACCGAGGTTCCGCTCGGGGTCGAGCGCAGCTCGGGATCGGCGGTGAGGTTGCCGGTGATGACGACGCGGTTGATGTTGTTCATTGCTGGTCCTCCTGTTTGGTGGTTGGTGGTGCTAGTGACGCAGCCCAAAAAAGACGCCGACCGGCGCGCGGAGCCGGAGCCCGTTAGGGCGCAGGGAAGCCCCCGACAGGGGGCCGAAGCGCTAGTCCGGCGGTGTCCAAAATGGGGCAAGACACGACGCGCCGACAACCAGC
>CAWGDS010000002.1:0-347272 GCA_963821425.1 uncultured Solirubrobacteraceae bacterium | reverse complement strand
GTTTTGGTGATATGCGCAAACCCGCGCAGTTATCGGCGAGGCCGCCCGCTGAAACGCGTCTAAATAGGCGATAGTCAGGCTGATGTGCTACCCAAACGCGCTACCCAACCAAGTGTGGGTAGCGCCGCTACCCAAACTGCTAGGGTCGTCGCTGATGCGCACACCGACGACTTGGCTGACGGTCCGGGTTTATCGGGGTGCTCCGTATTACGAGGCACTGTGGCGGCACGACGGCCGCCGGATAAAACGGCGCATCGGTCGGGCGTGGGTCGAGCAGGATTCGGCCGGCAGGTGGAAGCCCCGCCGTGGCCGCGTGCCGGATGGCTACTACGACGAGAAACGGGCAGGAGCAGTCGCCGAGCAGCTTGCGGCCAACTACCAGCCCAGCGCCGAACGGACCGACCGGGAACGCCGCGGTGCGACGTTCGCTGATGTCGCCGCGAAGTACCTCGTCTGGCTCGAGAAGGTCAAGGGAGCCAAGCCCGCGACACTCGCCGACTACCGGTACCAGCTGGCGCCGACTGGTCGCATCATGACTGCGCTGGGCGATCGCCCAGCTGCAAAGGTCGTGCCCCGCGACGTCGAGGCCCTGTTGGAGTCGATCGCGGCCACCGGTGTCAAGCCGCGCACCGTCAACAAGGTGCGTGCGCTCGTCCGGGCAGTCTTCAACTACGGCGCCAAATCCTCCACATTCGCCCTGACCTCCAACCCGGTCCGAGACACCGACAAGCGCCGCGAAGCCGAGCGGGCCCCACTCGACTACTACTCGCCGGAGGAGATCGAGGCGCTCGCTCGCACCCTCGAAGAGGGGCTGCACCGCACACGAAAGGGGTCCAACGATGAACTGCGGCGCGAACTAGAAGCGAAGAACCATCAGGATGCCGAGCTCGTGCGTGTCGCGGCCTACACGGGCTTGCGCCTCGGCGAGCTGCTTGCGCTGCGCTGGGGCGATATCGATTTCACAGGCGCAAAGATCGTCGTTCAGCGTGCGGTCAGTGCCGGCGTTGAGACCAGCACGAAGTCGGGCAAGGTACGCCGTGTACCCCTCCCCGACCAAGCCGTGGCGTCGCTGAACCGCTTGAGCCGACGGGGGGACTTCACCTCGCCCGATGATCTCGTGTTCTGCAATTCGATCGGCCGGCGACTCGATCGCTACTCGCTGCGAAACCGCTTCGACGAGGCGCGCGAGGCGACCGGCCTCCGACCTCTGCGCCTCCACGACTTGCGCCATACGTACGGGTCACTCCTTGCGCGCGCCGGCATCGACCTCGTGACGATCCAGGCAGCGATGGGCCACAGCTCTCTTACGACCACGAGCGTCTACCTCCATGCGCGGCCCGCGCACGAGCAGGCGGCAGCCTTCTCAGCCGCATTCGCGAGCGACACGCGCGCGATGATCCCCGGGCATGTCCCGGCCAGCACGTAGTTTTCTGCAGCCCTTCCTATCTAATCTCAACGGGACCCGTGGCACGGGCACCGGCGCGGGCCGTGTGCCGCGAGGTAGCGTGATCTTTGCGGTCCCCACCAGCACGTCTCCCGAGCGCAGGACGGGGGCGGGTCCGATCCCGGACCTGCTTCCGTAGAGGACCTGGACTTCCGGGGGTGACCCACAGTGGTTTGCGTATGGGTAGCTCCACTCGACGTGAACGATCGATCCTTGCGCGACGTTCCGGTCTACGGAGTCGTCGATCTCGTCGGCGTGGCAGGGCATGATGACGCTGTAGCCGCGATCGGCGCTGCTCACGGCGAAGGGTGCTCGGAAACTGATGTCAGCAGCGACGAGCAGGTGTCCCCGCAGGCGGGGTGTGACGCGTAGCGGGACGTTCAGGCTCCCGTCCTGGGGGGCGCATGGCGTGAGGGCGGGCGTGGCCCGGCTGTTCCCGCACATCTGCAAAGGCTTCACCCCCGGTGGGGATGGCGGCGGAGTCGCGCAGGGGTCGGGGACGCTCGAGGTCACGCTGTTCTGGCATAGCTGTCCGTCGAAGCTGTAGGTGATGGAGGTGAGCTGACCGTCGGGGTTGGGTAGGCGACCGCCGGGGACGCTCACGCCGGCGCTCGTGCCGGTCGTCCTGAGGGGGTCCCCGGGTTTCGTACGTTGCACGACGAGGTAGGCTCCGACGCCTGCAAGGACCTGCTTGGTGTGGTGCTCTCCGTTGGCCTTGTAGCTGATGTTGAGCGCGTCGGGGCCGAGCTGGCCGTAGGAGATGTCCCGGAGGTTCTGCAGCGGGATGTCGGGAGGCGTGTTGGGGGCGGCGCTGCGGTCGAGCCCCACCGATTCGGCGGAGATCGCGAGCCCGGGAAGATGGCAGGTGGCGTTGGCGCTCTGCTGGGCTGTGGCGTCTGCGGGGAGAACGTCCGCCGGCAGCGGGTGGAAGCGTCCGTCGTTGCCGAAGGCGCTGTCGATGCCGAGCAGGCCGAGCTCGTTGTTCTGGATGCGTCCGAGCTGCAGGCAGACCAGTCCCCTGGTCGTGCGAAGGATCCTGATCCCCCAGGGTGGCCCGCCATCGGGGTCGGGCGCGCGCAGCGACAGAAGCCGGGAGTGTCCCGGGAGGGGGATACCCTCGCCAACGCCCGGGCTCAGTGGCCCGGTTGGCCTCACCGGCGAGCCGATCGGAATCACGCCACTCGCTGCAAGCGCGATCGCCGTGAGCAGAAGCAGAGCGATGATCAGCGCCAGCGGGAGGGGAACGAGCCGGCGCATGTGAAGCGAGCGGCTGCGCTTCCCTTTGGACGGATGTGGCTCCGCGTCCTGGCGATGCTCGCGGCGGATTGCGCTCTCGCGCAGGTCGCGCTCTAGCTGGGGCAGGATGCTCATCGCTGGCCCTCCAGTCGTGCTCGTAGGGTTCGCAGGCCTCGACTCACGCGCTGTCTGACGACCGCCTCTGAGCAGCGCAGCTCGCCAGCGATCTCCGCGTACTCGCGTTCCTGCAGGATTCGGGCGTCGATGGCGGAGCGCTGCTCCTCGGGGAGGGTCGTGAGCGCCAGGCCGGCGGGCTCGTCGGCAAGGCGGGCGATCGTCTCGAGTGTGTGGTCCTCCAGCACGAGGCGCGGCAGGCCCAAACGCTGCCGTGCTACTGCCTCAACGCGCCCTTTGCGGGTGCTGCCGGCGAGCACGTTGCGGGCAATGCCGAAAAGCCACTGGTCGGCGCGGCCCCTTGTCGGGTCGAACGCCTCGACGGACTCGAGAGCGCAGGCGAACGTCTCCGCCGCGAGATCCGCCGCTAACTCCGGCCGGCCAGTGGCGCGCACGAAGAAGCCGAGCAGCCGCCTCTCAAAGCGCCGGTAAAAGGCAGCAAACGCCTCCCCGCTGGAGGGTGTGGCGACCAGCAGCTGCGTTTCGTCCATCCGATCGAGCTCCATCTTCGAGATCCATTAGCGCAAAGCCAGCGATCTGTGACCGTCACCCACGGCGGCATAAGAGCCAGTTGGGGGTGCGCGACCGCAGCAGGGATTCCTAGTACCTCGGCTCCACTGGCTCGCCGCAATGGCTACATGCCCGACGAGCTCGTCGCCCTGATCCGCGGCCTCAGCTGATCACTCGAAAGTCGCCGCACGCCCCAAGTCGTCCAGCAGGGCAACCGTTAGACCTCATCGAGCAACAGTGATTCGATGCGTTGGCGTAGGTACAGACGACGGCGTCCTACCTTGCGAGAGGGGATGACGCCGCGGCGCGCCCAGTCCTGGACGGTCGAGGTGGGCACGTGCATAAGCGTTGCGACCTCACGCGCCGTGAGCACGTCAGCGGCAGTGAGCGGATCGGCCCGCGCCGAACCACGCGCGGGCATTGGCTCGGGAGCTCCAACGGGCAATCTGTGCACCTGACCTGACAACATTGTGCCAAATTAGCAAAACAAGTATTGATACGCAAGTACCCCTACGCAGCTTCCGCGTCGCGTGGCGCTACCCCGAGGCCATCGCGTGCGATCAGCGCCAGCACGTCGCTGTGGACCCATGGCGTCGGCTCGCGCTGGCCGCCCTCGGGGAGGGATGCCAATCCGTCGTGCGAGCCAGCTTGTCTCGCCGCTCTCGCAGCCGCGCTGATCGCGCTTACGTCGCCCGCAGCGGATAGCTATCTCGCTCATGCTGAGGCCGTCCTTCTCGATCGCTGCGAGCACAGCTTCACGCAAGCCTCGGTTCAGCACGATCGGGCTCTCCTGCAGCCGCCGAAACTCGGCCCGCAACACCGACACCGAGACGTCCTGGTCGAGCTCGTGGGCGCCGATCGCCCTCTTGGTCAGCGCCACCGCGGGCTGGTAGCGCTCAAGTGCGCCGGTCAGCTGCCGTAGTGTGACGAGCTCAGCTTGTACGCCCACCCCACGGCGGTGGAGATGCCAGCGCAGCTGAGGCAACGGGGAGCCGTCGAGTGCGCTCTGGAGGCTGTAGAGGTTTCCGGCTAAATCGGTAAGCACCCTGGCTTCCGGTTGGTGGCTCTCGTCGGCCGCGGCATTCTGCGCAACCGGGTCGATCTCCATGTCTTCAGCCCTGAGCAGTCGGCAGCATGGCTGGTGTTTCTCGCGCAGGTACAGACCGCAGACGATGGCTGCGTTCTCGGGCGGCTCGTCAGCGGCGAGGTGCGCGACCAACCGGGCATCGCCGTGCGTGCCCGCGATCCGGTCGATCACGAGCGTGGTGTTGCGAGTCCCGGCGAGGGTGATGATCTCGCGACGAGCTCCCTGGGGGTCGGTGTAGTGGGCGACGTCTTCACCGGTCTGGCGGGCCGGTGAACGGCGGTGGGTTCGGGAAGCTGTCGTGGCCATGGCGCTCCCTTCGGCTCGGGCCCTGCCGGGTGCGGGGCCGTTGCCTGCACGAGCGCACGCCCTCTCGGCGTGCGAGCATTTCGTGGGGGCAGGCCCCCGCAGCCGGCTCCCCGGCCAAGCGCCTCGGCACTAGCACGCTGCTCCTGAGCCAGACAGGTGCCCGCTGGACCCGTTCAAGCCAGAACCCCAGCGGGAGCGCCGGCAACCGTAAACACGAGGACCAGCGCAACGCCGGTGCTCGTGAACCGGGTCTCGTAAAGGCCCAGCGGGGGTCGTGCCGATAAGCGAGGCGTGGCTCGGTCCATCCGCAAGAAGCGCGCCGCCCGGCGCGAGATGCGTGATCTCGTATTTCGCCTTTGCGCTGGGCTCGGCCTGCTAGGGGCTCTCGCGTACGGCGCGAAGCACCCGCCCGACGCTAAGAGTCATTGCTCGCCTCATGGACGCGTCTCGGCGGCTCTGGGGTCTTGCTTTTCGAACACGCTTGGCGCCGACCTGACCCATTGGGGCATGATCATGGCCGTGGGTGCCCTGGTCGGATGCGTGGTCGGGGTACTGCTCGCTCGGATGATCCCGATGCCACGAAGCGGCTAGCGCGAATCTCCAGCCGCCAGCTCCGTCCGGGCTCGCTGCGTAGAGCGTTCGCCGGCTACGGCAGGGATGGCAGCCGTGTAAGTCGCATGGACCGTTGCGCGATGAGTCGCCGGGGCTAATATGCGGTCGATGGGTCGATGGGAACGAGCCAATGCCTTCGCGTGCGGGGCTCGGTCTGCCTTCGATCTGACGGGTATGGCGACCCTTAGGGATGGGCTGTTTCCTCGCCCGCTCGCCGAGAATCTCAACGCCTCGGAGGCTGTCGCTCACGACTGGGGGCGCGCGATGACTTGCTTCTACCGGAGCTACCTATGCGGCCGCGATGCCGTGATCGCGGAGCAAGACATTGAGCAGCTACCCGCTGGCTGCGCCGACGGCGCACCAAGGAAGCTGCCGCTCCGCCACGTCACCGAGACGCACACCGTTCGCTGGCGTTGACCGACGCCGACGAGCCTCCCAAACAGCAGCGCGAGGGTCCCGTGGGGGGCGAGCGCCAAGAGCCCGAGGTGCTCGAGGCGCTTGAGGGCTCGCCGGAATTCACGCTCGAGGCCCAGCCGCCCGGCCAGCTCCAGCAGCGCACCGTCAGCCTGCGGAGCTCGCCGTTTCCGGAGCCCGACGAAGTCGCCAGGTACGAGCAGATACTCCCGGGCTTCACCGAGCGCATACTCGCCCTGACCGAACGCGAGAGTGACCATCGCATCGACCAAGAGACGGTCCGGACAGACGCGACCATTAGTCTCGCGAAACGCGGCCAGCTTCTGGCATTTGTCGTCGTCATGACGATCGTCGGTGTTAGCGCGGCAGCGGTGCTCACTGGCCATTCGCTAGTGGGCTTCGCGGGGATCCTGGTGGCGGCTGGGGCGATCATTTCCGCATTTGTCGCACCGCGCATCTTCCAGTCGACGAAAGCGCTACCCGCGTCGCCAGAGACGCCAGAGCTCCCGCCTGCGGATGACGCAAAATGAACTTCGTCCATTACGACTTGGGCCAACTCCGGCTCGGCCAGACCGTCGAGGTATCGCTCAGCCACGCGGCGAACGTGCTTCTCCTGAACACGTCGAACTTCAACGCGTACAGTCGTGGCGCCAACTACAACTACTACGGTGGTTGGGTCACTCAGTCGCCGTACCGTTTGGCGATTCCAACCGCTGATCACTGGCATATCGCGATCGACCTCGGCGGCGCCGCCGGCCAGCTCCGAAGCACTGTCCACGTCTTCGGCTAACCGGATCTGTCAGCGGACCGATTCGCGGCGAAACGCCGCCTATTCGGACATATCTCGAGGATCGCGAAGCGAGCGCTAGCCCAAAGCTAGGTGGCTTCGGCGCAGTAGGTCGCGCGCAGCGTGCTCATGGCCATCGGGACCTGATCGAGGACCCACGCCTGTCTTATGTAGTCGGCGATGAGGGCGTTCAATGCGGCGTAGCCGTCTCGCTCGAGCCCGCGCTCGATCAAATACGAGCGTCCGTTGCCGTGTGCCGGACGGTCTGTGAGGCGCCCGACGCCGTTGATGCGCTGCCCGTAGATGACCCGGCGCCTGCCGTTGACCGTGTAGCTCTCGAGCTCGACGCGTTCACCGACGGTCACCGTCGTCGTGTTGTGGCTCATGGGGTTCTCCTTTGGGTCGCGGGGTGTGAGCACGACCCGGCCGAAAGCAGGCCGGCCGGTGATGTCAAGCCCTGTCCCGACAGGGATCGCCCCCGCAGGGGGCGACGCGAAGCGCAGGGCTTTACATCGCCCTTCAGGTCGGCCTGCTGGCCTTCAGGGAGTGCTCACACCCCGCGAGCGGAAGCCCGTGAACCCACCGGCTCGTCGAGCTGGTGAGCGCAACGTGCGCGGTCTGTTGCAGCCAGCCGCCCAAGCGCTGGGTAAGCTACGAGACGCAAAATGGCCCAAACGAGATCAGATCAGCGTGTTCTGGACGAGTTCCGCGCGGCGCTCGAGGATTGGCGCGGCGCGCTCGAGGCGCACCGCCTCGCTCCGCCCGACCAAGGCTTCGCGGCGCGCCTTGCCGGGCTCTCGCATGCGGCCGCCGAGCAGGCCAACGCCTGCCGCGATGCGGACGCCGCGGGGTTTGACTGGACCCCGCATCGTGCGGCTGACAGCCGCCCGCCGTATGAGCTTCAGCCGGGGACCGGCCGACGCGGCCCCGAGGCGCTCTGGCAGCGTTTCGACGGCGCCGTCGCGTCCTTGAGCGCGGTCGCGACAGGCCGCGACATTCTCGCCGTGGCATCCGCCTACGACGAGCTCGCGGGCGCCGCCCAGGAGCTCGCCGACGCGGTCGCGCGCGAAGACCGCTCGCGCGGGCGGCGAGCCCCGGCACGGCGCGCACGCGCCAGCTGAACAGTCGCTTCGGTCGAGACCCCGGGTCAGGTGCGCTTAGAGGGCAGCGCCTGCTCGCCCGCCTCCCAGACCGACGCGGGCTGCTCGGCGCCGGAGCGCCGGTGAGGCATCCCGAGCCTCTCGGGCACCCACAAGTCTCGGCGTGTCGCCAGCGAGGTGCTGTCTGCCTGGGCGCGGGCGAGTAGCTCCTCGACGTCCTCGCGGCGCACCCGGAAGGAGCGGCCGATCTTCGCCGCCGGCAGGGTGCCGTGATCGATCCAGTTACGGATCGTCTGCGTGGTCACCTGGAACTCCTCGGCGACCTGGGAGACGGTCAGAAGTTGGCGCGCAGCCATAACCAAATTTGCAAAACGACGGTCCGCGTCTCGTATGATAGGCGGCGCACGCGACCGAACGGATGGAGGCGAGAGTGCGCCCGCCAGAGGACGAGCCAAGCGCCGGGGAGGATGAGTTGCTCGCGCAGGTCATCCCGCTGCGCCGGCGCGAGGACGAGCGCGAGGCGGACCTCTCGCCGATCACGCCACACGGGCGCGCCCCGACCGGGGTGTTCGACCCGCCCGAGGACCCCGAGCCCGCCGATGGCTACTCGGTCTGGGAGCAGCCTATTGCCGAGCTCATCCGCCGCGGCGAGCCCGAGCCCACTCGAGCACGGACGCAGTCCCAGGCAGCGAGGATCGCTCGCCGACCGCGGATCCTCCTCGCAACGGCAACTGCAGCGGCCCTCTGCTCCGTCATAGCGCTCGGCCTCTCCGGGTGGCTCGCAGGAGCGCCCTCCCATCCGCTGCGAGCCCCAGCCGCAGCCCACGTCAGCGTCAGCCAGGGCGCCGCAACATCCGACAGCCCAGGGCACTCAGGCTCGCCGGACAACTCTGGGCCCCGTGCTCGACGCTCGGCCGGCACCTCGACACTCAGACACACACATGCCGCGAGCCGACCAACTAGCAGTCGACGCAGCTCTCAGCCCACGACCACGCACACGTCCAAACAAGCACCAGCGTCTAGCAGTCCGCCGGGGTCGAGCGACACCGCGAGTCCCGGGTACAGCCAGCCGACAGCGCCAGCGCAGGTGCCCCCAACGCAAGCCACCGCGGCCTCCGTGCAACCGACCGCCTCGCACGAGTTCGGTTTCGAACGCTGAGAAACCATCCGAAGCCTTAGGTCGCCAGCCGGCGCGCCAAGCCGATCTGGCCAAAGGACCCTGGGGAGGTGTCCAAAGCCTGCCGGGGTTTCGTCGTTCTCGGCCACAGATTCCAGCCGCAGCGTCGGCTAACCTGCCGGACGCGGTTCGCATAGCGCTCACAGCAGAGCGCAGAGCGGGTCGGCTTATCGGAAGTAGCTCCCGTCACTAGCGCTCGGGGTTCCGGTGAGCAGCGGCAGAGCGTTGGGCCACCGGCTCCCGTTGTTGGTGGATTCGACATAGCCGACCAACGGCAGGTATTCCATGAAGCGACCCACCTGGAAGCGCGTCACAGAGCAGACGCTCGCTATCGCCACACAGGTACTGGCGGGCGTCATCCTCTACTACGTCCTGCACTTCCTCGCCTGAGTGGCCGACGCCTCCGATAGCTTTCCGGCGTGGTCGTCTGCATGAATTGCAGGCAAGAGGTCGAGCGTGGCGAGGCTTGCGTATGCGGGTCCGACGCTCAGGCTCTGTTGCAGGGCAAGCAGCGCACCGTGATTGCCTTCTACGGGCCGCACGACGTTCCCTGTCAGCGGTGTGGCACCCACGACGATTTGGAGTTCCGTCGCTACCGCCAGGTGATCGGGATGCTGTTCATGGACAAAGTCCATACCTACGGCGGCTATTTCTGCAAGCCGTGCCGGGCCGCGATGTTCCGCAAGTACCAAGCGCTGACTCTCGTGACGGGATGGTGGGGAATGTTCGCCCTGTTCTTTCGCAACCCTTTTGCAATCCTTGTCAACTTCGGGACGTTGAAGGGGCCACCGCATATGGCCGCCGAGTATGGGGCCTTTTCGCTAGAGCAAATGGACAGGATCGAAGCGCTTGCGGCAGGGCAGGTGCCCGATACGTGGCAATGTCGGGTGTGCGGGCTTTACCTCGTGGGCGAGGCGACCGCGCTCTATCACGCGGATAAGAACCACAAGGATCTAGAGCTAGCAGAAGCTCAGGCTGCGCTGGCGCGAATCTCGGCGTCGTAAGCACTGTATTGATGGATGGAGAACGAGCCTTGACTGTCTGACGACGTGGGCTCGCTAGTTGGGACGTAGGCGATCACTCAAATCATCCAAAGGCGAGCACCCGCTCGACGGGTGATCTACGGATCTTGGTGGGCGCGGGGAATTCGGGCGGTCTGAGCACCGTATCCAGGTCCGGGCGGACCCACCGGCCTGGTCAGCCGGTGACCTCCTCCAACCCCCGGCGGCACCTGATCGATGCGCCATGTGACCCGGTCGATCGTCTCGGCCGACTCCCTGACCGCCTCGAGCGCCCCGTCCGCGCCCGCCCCGCGATATAGGGACGCTCTCGCCGTCAATCGCCAGGCCGGCACCGGTTGCGGTGATGAACGTGACCGTGTCCACGATCGTCTCAGGCTGCGCCTTGTTGCTGTTGCTCTCGTAGTCGTGCTTCGAACAGCGACCCGGCGCCGATCGATGCGCAGACGCAGCTTGGACCTGACCAGCAGGGATCTGCCCCACGCCCAGCAGCGCCTCCTCAATGCGTGGGGCCGAGCGACCGATCGTCCCGGCAAACTAAGCCTTGCCTTTTGACACGTCGTCGGACGCGAGTGTCTGCTCTCTTTATAGGCGTGCGATCAAGAACGCGACCCACAGCCCCGTAATCACCGGTGGAACGCCGTATGCCACGATGTAGCGCGACGGAATCCTCAGGAGCGTAATCTTTTCTTTCCTTGCCTCTACCAGCGCAGCGTACTCGGGAAGAACGCTCTTTACTTCTTCCTGGATTACTTCCACCAAGCGTGCATGGCGACAGCTCGCGTAGATCCACATCACGCTGACTAACAGCCCAGCGACCGCTATGACACTTGCGGTGCTGGTTGTATGCGCGGCTAGCGCCGTCGTATAAGCCACCGCGAGCATCGACTCCGCAATGAGGAAGAGACCTTGGCGCTCGTTACACATGCCGTCCTCGTGAAGGGTGAACTCCCAGAGACGTTTCTTTTCGTCGGCAGTTAATGTGAGATCCTCAAGCCTCACGCGCTTCCTCGATGTTGTCGTTGGGTTGTGGCCAGTCCGTATCTCGCGGTCAGGCTTGGCCCGGCTAACCACTCGCTCACATCGACGCTGTAGGACCCTCCGAAGGGCGCCGCTGGATCGAACCGCCGCGGGTCGCCAAGGCGCCACCCGTTGTCAAATGAAACCTCTGTGAGCAACTCGACAAATGGGGCGTCTTCTTCTTGTGCCTCTGCACCAAATCCGCGCAGAAGCTCAGGCGCGAGGACTCCGTTCATCTCGGCGCGCCCATGCAGGAGCCGCGCATAGTCATTTCGTTCGAGCTCGCCCGCATGTGCCTCAAGCGCCGCCGTTATCTCGAGCATTCGAGTCTCGCTAAACGACGTCGCGAGTGTAGGTAACGGCAGAGGACCCCAAATCGCCCACATCCACCAACGAAGCGATCCGCCGCTATCGCCTTCTAACGCCGCTCGCATCGCGCGGCCGACCAGCTCATGCGCTGGCTGTCGGTCGTGGGGGCTCGGTCCAACAACGACCACCGGACTGTATGAGCCGATCCGGTCCCGCGTTAGTCCGATGATCTCCGCTTCAGTCGCCGCATGGTCTTCGATGCTCGACAGCGCGAGGGGCGGCTCGGGAATGTCGAACTCGAAGCCCGCGCGTTGGGAGGCCTGCTCGAGCTCGCGTCTGCGCCGCTCCTGATCTTCCGGCCGACCCAGACTCCACGCGACGTTGACAATACGGTAGCCGGCGTCTCGTAGCGCCATCAGCGTCGCTGGCGCCCCTAGCAGCTCATCATCCGGATGAGGAGCGAAATGCAGCACTGTGCCGGTCATCGCAACGGAACGTGATACGCCATCGTTCCCCAATAGCTACACGATGGAGGGGATGGCACGCTGGCCGCCTCAAGGGCCATGCTTGCGTGGCGGCTCATGTCGCCAAAGAGCTGCCAGGCCCTCGGCGACGCGCAAATCCCTAGGCTGCACGCCTGGTCAGCCGGCGACCTCCCCCACCCCCGGCAGCGCTCCTTCGATACGGCGCGCCACCCGGTCGATCATCTCCGCGAACTCGCTGACCGCCTCCAGTGCCCCGTCCTCGCCCCACCCGGCGATGTAGGGGACGGTCTCGCCCTCGACCGCCAAGCCGGCGCCAGCCGCCACGATGAACGTCACGGTGTCGACGATCACCTCCGCGTGCGCCCGCGAGTAACGCTCGTAGTCGACGCCGCACGCGTGCGCGGACTCGTGGATCAATGTTCGCACCTGGGCGTTGACCGGCACCCCGGCGTCGACCACGATCCGCCGAGCGCTGGCATCGCACCAGCCACCCGCCGAGCCCTCGATCGTCTCGAAGCTGACGGTATAGCCCAGCGACTCTGCAAAGTCCACCAGCGGCGCGATCAGCTGTGCGTGCGAGTCGCCCGTCAACGGCTGCGACGGCGGTACGAGCGGCGTTGGCTCGATGCCGGGCAGCGGCTCGGTCTGCGAGAGCTCGAACACGAACGCCGTCTTGAAGAACACGCACCGCTCAGCGGTCTCCTGGTCGGGCTCGTCGCGGCGCTTAACCGTTACCGGAGCGAGGACCCGAAGCGCCGTCTCGCCCTTGCGCACGCAACGCCCCAGCTTCAGCCATGCCCTGAACCCCGCGACCCGCTCGGGGATGATCCCGCGCTCGTGGCACTGAAGCGCGATTAGCATGCAGTTCCCCGCCGAGTACGCGTGAAACAAAGCGCGCGTGCGCACCCAGCGCGCCCAACCCTCCGAGCACAACAACTCCTGCGCGGCGACTCGCAACCTCTCCCGATCCGCCCGGCGACGCTCCGCACGTTCGCGCTCACAACAGCGACCCGCCGACTTGGTACCCATCGCGGCCTCCTTCTGGCTCGGCCCCGCCCGCTGCGGGGTTCTGGCCGCCCCCCGCACCCGGAACGGGTGCGAAAATCAGGCGACAGAGCCCCACAGCGGGCGGATAGAGCAAACCGCGAACATCAGGCCGGCGATCGGAGGTGCGCGCACCCGTCACAGGCCCGCCAGCCGACTCAGGCACTTCTCGGCGGCAGCGTGCGTTGACAGCCGCGAGCCGCCTAGTTTATTATGCTTCTATGCCCAGAGCTCACAGGTACACGACGGTCGATCAGGAGCTGGTGCCGACCTGGACTACACGAAGCCACGACTATCACGGACAGATACAGTCGATGCGCGAGATCCGCGAGCTCTCGAACGAGCTGGCTCATGCCTACCGCCGGCGAGACGAGCGGATGCAAGCGCTAGCGCTAAGCGGCAGCCTCAGTCGCCAGGATATGGCCAGGGCAGCTGGCCTGAGCAAGGCGCGAGTAGACCAGATCATCAAGGAGCTAACCGAACAGGATCAGCGCCGCCGCAATGCGGAAGGCTTGGAGCGCGTTCGGCGCCACATGGGTCCCGAGCTTCAGCGTCACTTCGGAGTCTGAACACGCATCACCACGGCGCCGGAGCACAGGCCGGATCACCCGCCGGCTCTCACAGCCGGTGGGCCGGTGAGCGACGTCTTGACAGCGACTGCTATTCGCGCACCACGCCGCCGTCGACGAGTCAGCTCGCTGTTCGCCTAGCTCGCTGACGCGATCCAGGAGCGCGCCAGCGGCGGCCCAACGTCGCTACTCACCTGCACACGACTATCTCCACAGTTTCGTGCCGGTCGCGCTATGCTTCGCGTTTCTTCGAGCGCGGAGGCAGGCGCGATTCCATGACCTCTCTGCGAGTCAGAAATGGGCTACTCCGATCGGCTATCGCGTTCCTCGCTGGCGCGGCGCTCTCCGGCTTTGTACCGCCGCCTTCTCTCGCACAAGCAGCGCGGCAGTGCGGCGCAGTCACCATCACGCATCTGGGCTCACTGCGTATCGAAGTCGTAAGAGGCGACACATCCTGCACAGTGGCGCGCACGGTGATGAGTACCCTCTACCGTGGCAAGCGCGGCCGCCCCCGCTGCTACCACAATGCCAGCAGTTGCCGCAACGGTCGTCCGACGAGCAAGGCCAATACCTACTGGATCGTTGATGGCTGGAAGTGCAGCGTCGCGGCCGGTGGCGGCGGCTGCACACATAGTGGAGAAAGAATCGCGGGACATTTCGCGGGCTCGACCACGCAGGGTCAGGAAATGACCTACCAAGGCTCCAGCGCATCGACTGGCCAAGACGTCAACGGAGACCCAGTCACCCTGACCAGCAACGTCATCACGCTGAAGATTTCCAGCGACAGCCAGAGCGTGACAGTGCACTTCGATACCGTCACTCCGATCCTTTACTGCATGACGCAGCAGACGGTGCAAGCGCAAAGCACCACACCCGCAAAAATCACTGACGGTAGTTTCGAAGCGGAAGTTGCTGAGCGCTTCGTCAATTCGACTGGACCACCCCCGATGCTGCAGATCATCGCCGGGCATTTCTCTGGCGATACCGTGAGCGGCACTATCCGCACGGAAGCTGCCGAGTGCAGCGGCACCACGACGTTCTCCGCGACGGCCCAGTAAGCAACACCACAGGAGAGTGAGACAAACGGCTCGGCGCGCCTTCCGAGCGACCGCGCGGCACGCAACGAATCGCGCCACTGCAACACCGCGACGACGGCGTCCCTAGACGCACCACACCCGTCCTCCTCGAAAGGCCGGCGCATAACGCGCTAACCAGATTCTGACATGTGCGGCGGGGCGGCCTGGGCACTACGCCCACCGGCTGCGGGGACCGGTGGCTGCGCCCGGTATCGTCCAAGCGCCGTCGTTGGTCCGCTCACGCTCGTCAATAAGCGGTAGGTTGTGCTCCACGTCGCGAGCACGCGTCGGTGCGACGGAATGGCCGCGGACTGCGGCCGAGGGGGCGGTGCCTACGATAGCCCTGTCGCATCCACCAACCAACTTGAAACATCCATGTCGATCTCTATGGCCCGCCTGCTCAGGATTCTGTCACTTTGTGCAGTTCAGCGCCCAAGGCGCAGTACCAGCCAAGGAGACCGTCGGATGACGCTAGACCGTCGCTCTTATGACACACCTCGCGAGGACATCGACGAATCGGCCAAATGCGCCCGGGCGCCACTCATTATGCCTCCCCCCTATGTGCGTCTCGTTTTGCTCGTGGTCGCCGCAGCCGTCCTCGCTGGCTGCGGCGCCGGTAGTATTGCGACGAGTACGTCTCAATCTCAGCACATGGCGAGCAGCGAGAGGTCGTCGCCACGTGCGGGTGGCAGCAGGGCTCAAACCGATGTCTGTTCCCTACTCGCCATTCAGCAGATAGACGCGGTGCTCGGTACTGGCGCCGCTCCATGGACGCCGACCCCTGAACTCCCGAACGGATACTTCTCTGGGACGCTCCTGCACGACGAGGTCGACAAAAACCTGGTGCACCAAGCTGATCCTGAAATCACGCTTAACGCGTATGCCGCATGTAGTTGGCAAAACCACGCAGCACTTTTGCCGAACACAACTGCTAGCGACCCGGGCTATCCCGAGGTAGGTTTTGTGCTGACCACATGGTCGACTTCAGTTTCAGAAGCCTTGTATTTCAAATCCCTCTACAAGACCAACGACGGCGGTTTCGACGAGCACATTGCCGGGCTAGGTCAGTGGGCAGACTACAGCCGACTATCAAACGAAATAGTTGCGGGCGTCGGAGATAACATCGTCATCATCGCCAATGACTACGGGGATCCACAGGAGTACTCGCGTCAACTACAGACGCAATACACCCAGCTGATGAAGGTGATGGTAAGCAAGCTCGAGTGACACGCCTTTACACTGCGCGGCGATACGCCTTACCCATGGGCGGGATGCGATCCCTAGCTACCGCAGATGTCGTCGGCTACCTTGCCAGCCGCGCGGCCGACGGTTATGACCACGAGGGTGCACGCGGGCTGGCCGGCACACCCGCGCTTTCGATCTTGCCTCACGCGGCCACTGAAGATCCGGCAGGGATCGTCGCGACTATTTCGGGGCTCGGTTTCGGGAGTCGCTTCGCTCGTAGCAGGGAAGCATCCAGAATCTCGGATACCTCGTAGCGCGTCTCGCCGTCCTCAACTGCGTGCACCGGCTCCGCGGGCCGGTGGGCTCATTCGACAAGCGGGGGGTCAGGATCGTCGCAAGCTCAACCGACTCCCGTCTTCGACGAGGCGAGTGCTCGCTGAGGGCATAAGTGTCTCTCGTTCGTTGAGACTCGTTCAACTCGCTTGGTGTCCGGCGACACCGAGCGTTCGGCGGTGGACTGGCGATCTTGTCTCCCAGAAGTAGATCGAGATGGATGTTCTAGATCCGGCACACCGGCGCTCGGAACCCTTCGCGGCAGCGTTGAGCCTCAAGAACCGTCAGCATGGTGGCCAGAATCAGGATGATGCCGACGAGCCCGATGATCAGCAATCTAATGCCAGCCCCTGTTCGACGACGCGGCAACGGTCGCCGCGATGGTCGCCCTGGTGGTCGTGACGGCGGCGGTGGTGGTCCTGACGGCGGTGGCGTTCGCCGCATATACCATCTGTCTTCGACGCCCACCGTCCTTGTATTTCGGCGGGATTGGGTGGTTGCTTGAGGATCGGGATGACCGGAACGTTGGGCGTGCTGGCGTCTGCATTCGAGATCCCGACCAACCGTCCGCTTCCGAGAGGACGACTGCACATGCCTGGGTCGCCACCGGAGGTTTGTGCATCAGCCACCGACGATTGCGAGCGCGTGCTGATAACCGTGGGCGGCTCTGTGAGCACCTCGGATGGCGACGCGCGATTCGCCAGCGTAGTGACCACCGCCGGCAAGCTGAAGGCAGGTCCGCACGGCACCCACCGCGAGTCGCGCAAATCGCCAGGAGCAGGACCCAGGCCGATTGGCCTTGCCCGCGTGGCTGGTCGCTATCGCGCTGTGCGCTAAGGGCACCGGCTGTGTGGGCCGGTGCGGGCACTCCTTCAACGACACCTCGAGAGATCCAGCGCACGAGCCCGAGGAGCTGTCGGCATCCGACCGGACCGCTCCCGGCTTCTTTCCAGGGCAGGTCTAAGAGGCGGCGCCCGACTTCCGACATGGGTTTCGCTTCGCACATACGTCGATCGAAGCATGCGCGTCGGCCGGCGGCCGACCGCGCGCTCGCCCTTCGTCCGATCCATCTGCGCATGTTGCCTTCGCGCACACGCTTGCATTCGGGGGAAGTGGTCCATTCCCAACGAGCGACGTGGTCCGCACCGGAGGCGGCGATCCGTGCCTAAGTCTTTCCTAGCCGACGTCTAGCGCCGGTGTCGCTACTCCAACCTCGAGGTCACTGCTTGGGGATTTCCCCTAAACCGTTGCAAGTGGGGCAGTAGGGATAAGGACCGACAAGGCCCGCCCTTCGCGCAGGGTGCCCCGGTGGCAGCACGCCGACCCAGCCGTTGCATGTTGGGCAGGTTTCGTAGCCGGGTTTCGGCATAGGCCGATGATAACGGCGCGTGCGCTGCTGGAGATCGTACGACCTGCTGATCGTCGTAGTCGGGGGTGTGGTGGGTGCCGCCGTGGCTTCGCTGGCTTCAATGAGTGCCGTACCGCACCTGACTACATCTGGCGCTCACCTGGGCTCTCGTGCTGATAACAAGCGGCCCCACGGGGACGCGCAGCGCCTCGACGAGCCCGAAGTGCCCTACGCTCGCCCCGCGTCGAGTCCTGACAGTCTCAGCGGGGCGCCGGTCACGTCCCGCACCTAGCCGACACCGTGCAGTAGCTGCTTATCGTCAAGGGTCCCCCCGCGGCGACTCCTTTGCCTCGGCGAGCGGCGGCATGCGCGGCCACCGACCTGGTTGCTCAGATGGACTCGACGCGACATCTCCTCCTGAGGAACACAGCGCGCTGCCGCTTGAACGCCGCTTGCACGTATTTGGGGAGACCAGCAGATTGCGAATTATTCTGGAGCGGACGACGCAGGCCCCTTTAGCCTCGTTCGATCTCGAACAGAGCGTCGAGGCGCGCGCGCAACTTGTGGAAGCCGCGCCCGCGGGCGGGGATGAACCATAGTCGTGAAGCGAGCGTGTAGATGTCGCCGCCGAGCGATCTACCGTCCGAGCCGCTGCAGCCGAAGCACGCCCAGCCCTGGTCGGGGGACGGGTAGATGTGAAAACTAGGGGTCGTGTCGGGGTGGAACGGGCAGTGGATCTTGCGCGAGCTCGGAATCTGTACGCCGAGCAGAACTTCGACATAGCGAGGGGGCGGTATGCGAAGCAGCGGATCGTCGCTCACTGTCGGCGTACGCGCCTTCGCGCGAGCAGCGGTCGGGGGCGCCGGAAGCGCGTTGAGGATCTCGGATGGCTCATAGCGTTTGGGGGTCCAGTGGGTTAGATGCACCGGCCGCGGAGGCCGGTGCTTGAAGCTGTGGCTGCCGGGCACGCGCAGGATCCGCGTGGCGTCTGCACACTTGACGTCAGCCGCCAGCGTGTCGGCGAGCACGCGATTCGCGTGCTCGAGCTCTGGGACCGGGAGAGGCTCGGTGAGCAGCCAGTAGGCGTGCGCGTTGTCGTTGGTGCCGGAGGCGACGATCATGCTCGGCTCGACCGGGAACGCCCGCAGTCGTTCGATCGACTCGTGGGTGTCGCAGTCGGCCCATAGCAGCGCGGTGGGTGCCAGGTCTTGGCGGGTGCCGCGGCGCCGCAGGCGCGGAGCGATCCCTACGTAGACATCGGTGCGCCGGCCGATGCGCAGGAGTATCTGGGCTGCGTGCCCGGACCGGGTGGCGGCGAGGAACAGGCGCGCGAATTGCGGGCCCGCGACCCGGTAGCGGACATCGAGCAGCGCGTAGCTTGGGGCGTGCCGGGTGAGGGCTTGTAGGTAGAGCTCTGCTTCGCGCGTGGCGGTGATCGTGGGCGTTGGTCTCATCCTCTCGGCGTCTTGGGTGGCGTAGCCTGGTGGCACGCGGGCGTTTGGCCCGCGCGCCGCCACGCCTACTCTTAGGAGGCGACCGCCTCCTGTGGCTCCGGGAAGGAGTCTGTGGTTGTGCGGGGTGCGGTCAGGAACTCGACGTTGCCGATGATTTCGTAGTCGTGGCGTTTGCCGCCCTCGCCGTTTTCCCATTCGCGGTAGGCCAGGCGTCCCTGGACTGCAACGAGCCAGCCCTTGCCGAGGACGCGGGCGGCGGCCTCGCCGGGCTTGCCGAAGCAGCTGACGTTCACGTAGCCGGTCTCGCCCCTGGGAGCGAGTCCGTCGACGGCGAGCCGCAGCCGGCAGACGCTCTCGCCGCTGGGCAGTGCGCGCAGCTCGGGGTCGCTGGTGAGTCGGCCGGTGATGTTGATGCTGTTCATGAGGTGTTCCCTTCTGGTGGTTGTTGGTGTGACTGACGTGGCCCCTCCTGCCGCCAACCGGGCGGGCGGAGGCGAGCGCAAGCGAGCCGCAGCCCGACCCGGGGCGGCGAAAATCAGGGCAAGACAGGCGCACCCGGCGGCCACAACGGGGCTCTCGTGAGCGGCAACGTCACTGGCGACCACTGACGCGGGTTGAGCTGGTGGGCGGCTCATCGCGGCGAGCGGGCACGCAGCGAACCGAGCGTGAGCAGGCGAGGAAGTCCAAGCCGTGCCCGGCGGGTGTGTTTGGCCGGGGTTGTTTGGCCTGCGGCCAGGGTGGTGAGCTCTTGGTCGCGGTACCAGGGTCTGAGGTTGATCCAGGCGGCTGGTAGGTGCCCGTAGGTGAGTAGCGCTTTGTCGGGTGGTGTTTGGCGTACGCGCTGCGCCGGCGCGAGCGGGTGTAGCTCGCGGGTGGTAGTGCGCGAGGGGGTGGCGAGCGGGGTTTGGCGCTGGGTGGAGGTGCGGGTGAGCTCCTGTTCGCCGAGGGTGGCGCGTAGGTGCTCGAGGGTGGCGCGGTCGCCGATGCCTGAGCAGTAGACGCGGGCGCGGTGGTTTGCGAGGATCGTCTCGGCGCGCTCGGTACCCCAGCGGTCGGCGGCCTGGCTGAGGTTCTGCAGCACAGTCAGCAGTTGCACGCCCTGGCCGGGGCCGGTTGAGGCGATCTCATCCAGGTTGGGTAGTGGAGCGATGTTCGCTGCCTCATCGAGCGCCAACAGCAGCGGCGGGTCGAGGGGCCGGCCCGTTTCGGTTGAGCGCTCGAATGCGCCGGCGAGGATGTCCGCGAGCAGCGCACAGAAGAGGCCCCGCAGCCGGCGCTGGTCATCAGCGGGGGAGATCAGATACAGCGTGTTGGGGGCGTCGAGCAGCCAGCCGGGACTGATCTGGTTGTCGTTGATGGTCGCGGCGTTGATGTGGGGTTCCTGCCAGGCGTCCAGGGAGGTCGCGACCGTTTGCAGCAGGCTTGAGCGGAAGCGCTCATCGGCCTGCCAGACCGACTGCAGCGCTGCCAGAGCGGCCCGGGCCCCGGGTTGCCGGCAACGAATAAGCAGCTCGGTGGGCTCGGTTTGCTCGCAGTTGTTGGTCCATTCCAGGACCTCGCGCATCGTGAGATCCCCTTGGGCCGCGGCCAGCAGCAGGGGCGCGAGGTAGCGTGCG
The DNA here is from genome assembly GCA_963821425.1 of uncultured Solirubrobacteraceae bacterium. Lineage (GTDB taxonomy): Bacteria > Actinomycetota > Thermoleophilia > Solirubrobacterales > Solirubrobacteraceae > Palsa-744. Next base: position 326,967 of record CAWGDS010000002.1, on the reverse strand, counting down.
CCGGCGGGCCGCCAGAAGGACTCATCGGCCGAGCGCGCGATCGCGTGCTCACCCAGCCCGAGGAGTCGGGCGGCTGTGCGCCGCGCGCCTTGCCAGCCGCGGGAGGCCGCGACTGGGGACCAGGGCGCGTGTGGCATCAGGCTCAGAGCGGACGGGTCGAACACCCGCACCTCGCCGCGGGCCGTGCGGGCGGCGTAGGTGTCGGCGGCTACGTCGCTCTTGACCGAGGTCGCGAGCACGGGCCCGTCCCATTCGAGCACCGCCGGGATCACCAGCCCACTGGTCTTCCCGGACTGTGACGGGCCGATCACCGCGACCGATGTGCGGCCCTCGGCCGCCAGTAGGCGGCGGTTGTGGGTGCCGAGCGTCACCCGCCCCCGCACAGGCACGCGAACACGCAGGGGTGCCAGCTCGCGTGCGCTCCCGAGGCGCGCCGGGTAGTCACGGTCGCGCCTGGCGCGCCGGGTGAGAAGCACGGTCACGCCGGCGGCGAGCAGCAGAGCCACGAGCAGCCACAACTCAAGCGCGGGCGGGCCGGCGAGCACTGGCGCGGCGGCGTGGTGATGTTTGCTCATGACACCGGCTCGCCGTCCGGGGTTGGTGGTTCTACGGGCTCGCGCGGGGCCATCGCACTGTCGGTGGCGGTGAGCGCGCGCTCGCGTTGGGAGCGGATGTGACGCACCTCATAGGAGCGCCCGCCAATCCGCCACAGGGCCACGCCCTGGGCGTAGTGGCGGATGTGTTGCCCCTCGGTCTCCGAGAGGCCGAGCGCCAGGGCGGCGCGTGGTGCCTCCTCGGGGTGTTGGCGGTAGACGATGACCGTCCCGGTCTCCGCGAGCAGGCCCTTGGCGAGCGCTTGCTGTCGGCTACCGGTGTCGCCGGCGGCGTCGAGGTCTGAGAGGCGGTGTAGCACCATCCAGTGCTGCACGCCGGTCTGCCGGGCGAGCTTGAACGCGGCCTGGTAGTACTCCCCCAGCCCCGCGACGGGGAGCGCTCGCCAGGCCTCGTCGTTGACGCGGATCGTGCGATCCACCTCGAGACCTTCGGTTTCGGCTGTGTGGGTGCGGGCGTGGCGGTGTGCGTCAAGGAACGCGGTCGCGCAGACCATCGTGATCGCCAAGGCCAGCTCTCCCCCACCCGACCCCGATGGGACCCCCGAGATGTCAAGGCACAACACGGGAGCGTCAAACGCGCCCGCGACGCTGGTGGGCGCATCGAACATCCCGCGCAGCGGGCCGTGACAGAGACGAAGGAGCGCGAGCGAAACCTCGCGCAGCGCGTCCCTCGCCTGGTCGCGGTCCATGTCAAGCGCCTGCAGCGCCTCCGGGGAGGGGTCGCGTAGCTGCTTGACCACGTCTGAGACGCACACCTCCCGGCCGCGTTGGTGTTGGTCTGCGCCGGTAAGGGCGTGGATGACGCCGAGCGCCTCGGCCTGGGAGAGAGGCCGGTCGAGCATCGCCCTGGACACCGCCAAGAGCAGGCTCTCGCGCAGCTCGCGTGAGCCAACCGGGGTGAGCGGGTTCAGCGTGGTCTGACCGCCCGGGGTGAGGCGCAGAACGACCCCGCCGAGGGCGTGGACGAGCTCGGTGTACTCGCCCTTGGGGTCGACGATCTCACAGCGGCGTCCGAACACACGCGAGCGGTAAAGCCAGCTCTTGGTCAGCGAGCTCTTGCCGTAGTCGGGCATCCCCAGCACGATCGTGTTCGCCACCCCCAGGATCCCGCGCGCGTACAGCAGCCACGGGTCGAACACGAACGAGCCCCCGTGCAAATCAGAGCCGATGTACACCCCACGCGAGCCCAGCCCCGCCTCCGCTACCGCGGGGTAGGCGGCCTGGAAATGCGCGGTAGAGACCCGGTGACCCGAGCGCTCGCCAGGCCGCGCCCCGCGCCAGATGCCAGCCATCGCCGGTTGTGAGCGCTCACGCAAAAGGGTGCGTTGCCGCGCGGCGTGCTCGCGCGCCTCGGCACACTCGTCTCCGCGTCGTGCCCATGCCTCGCGGAGGCTGCTCACCGCAGGCCTCGGCAGAGCGGCAGGGTGTAAGTGAACGCGTCGGCCTGCTGGCCCCACATCCGCTCCAGGCGCAGCGGGCAGCGCTTGGCCTCAAGCTCCACCCGGGAGACCGACGCCTCCAGCTCACCTACCGCATCCCGGTGGGTGTTGGGGACGCTGACGGTGACATAGGCGGCGTAGCGGACCGCGGCGTGACCTTCGGCGAGCTCCCGCTCAGCGACCACGGCCGCCTGGTCGCGCTGGGATTGGCGCTGGCTGGTGCGCTGCCCCACCCTCGCCCGCAGGTGCCGCTCTGTCGCGGCCTCCCCCACTGCGCGCTCGGCCTGACGGATCGCCCTTGAGGGTCCGATCAGCTCCATCCACATCGCGATCGAGCGCGTCGCCTGCGTATCCATCAACAACGGCTGCAGAAACAAGGCACGCACGTCCACCCGCGGCCACTCCGCCGCCCACAGCGTGCAGTGCAAAGCGCCATCCGCGGCGATGTGGGAGAAGGCCTCCTCACGCACCATCGGGCCCGCGATGTGCGGTGCGATCTGCCCGTCCGCGGGCAGGCCACGGTCGAGCTGGCGTGAGCGCGAGCGTCGGCCCCACGGGTCATAGCAGTCACGGATCGCACCGGCCAGCCCGCGCGCGGTCAAGACACCGGTCGGGGTGATCCCCGCGCCGTCCAAGAGCTCGATCAGCTGCCCGAGCTCCCCGGCGAGCACGGCCAGTGCCCCCGAGTCCGCGCCGCCCATGCGTGCGATCGCGCGGCGTGCCATGGGGCGGCGCGTGTCGATCTGGATCGTGAACGTCAGCTCGTGCTCCTCCGCGACGTCCCCCGCGCGCCCGATCAGCTGCAGATAGGACACCAGCTCCTCAGCCGGCTCCCCGAATGACGAGTCGGCGCGTTTGGCCTGCAGCAGGTAGTCGCCGAGCTCATCCCCATCCGCTGGGAGCGTGCGCTCGACCCAGCCGATCCGCCTCACCGGGCTTGAATCCCTCGCCAGCGCCGCGAGCACCGCACCGTAGTCGGCAAGGCGCTCCTCACGCTCCGCAGGACCAAGCAGCGCGAACGCGCCGCCCCTCACCTTCAGCGCAGCGGTGAACGTCCGCGCACCCCGATCCGCTACAGCCCCGAACCGCGCGCGCTCGTACTGCGCCAACTCCCCTTCCAAGAACTCCAAGCCGGCGAGCTCGCCCGGCAGCGACCACGGCAGGGACGAGCGGCGCGGGTCAAGGCCTCCCCGCGGGAGCCCGACGAGGTGCCCGAGCTGCGCACGCACCGAGCGGAAGCGGGTGCGGCCCGTTTGCCGGGCGAGCGTGAACCGCACCAGGACCGGGGCCCACTGCTCCACCGTGCGCCCCCGTATCGGGACGAGCAGCACGGCGGCGGCGAGCACGAGCACAGACAGCGCAAGTGCGAGCCCGGCAAGCCCTCCGGCGCGCAGTCCGGCGAGCGCGATCCCACCAGCAACCACGAACCCAGTCAGCTGCGGTATGCGCAGCCCCAGCAGGAACCCGCGCGAGGGATGCGGCGCGAAACGAAAACTCGCCTCGCTCAACCCCCACCCTCCCCATCACTACTACGGCCGGACGGCTTGCTGGTGCGGGCGGGCTTCGCCGACCGCCCGGGGAGGCGCGGCGAAACACCGGTACCGGTGAGCGAGGCGCCCTCTCCGCTCGCGGGGCGCCGTGGCCGCGACTTGACGTCGGGTTCGCTCTGGGGTGGCGGTGTGGGTTGGAGAGTGCTGCCGGCGGAGCCGCGTTCGCGCTGGGGGAGTAGTGGCGCGGCGGCTCCGCCGGCTGGCTCTCCCGGCCAGGAGCGCTCTGTGCCGGGCTCGCGACGGGGCTGCCCGCGAGCCGCGGATCCTTCCTGGCCAGAAGCTCTCAACTCATCGGCGTTGCCCGTCTCGCTGTCCGATGTGCCAATCGAGGTGGCATTCGCACGGACCGAGGCGACGGTCAGCCCGGCGGCCACGCCGACGCTGCCCGCCCCCACAGCCTCGCCGGACACCGCGAGGGACCCGTCGGTCAACTCCTGCCCCTCTGAAGGGGCGTTCTGGCCTTCGCCAGAGGAAGGCCCTCCCGAGGACGGCCCCAGCGGCGGCCCCTGTCCCCCGCCACCCCCGCCGTTCCTGCCACCACCAGAGGGACGCCGCCGGCCGCCCCCCGCTCCACCCCCGCCGGCAGCACTGTCCTGCCCCGCGCTCTTACCCGTGGCGTCCTTGAGGATCTGTCTGCCCTCGCTGACCGCGGCAGCAGCTGAGGTGCGTAGCTGGTGGGCGACGTAGGCGCTCTCAGCGTCCGCGGCGATCAGATACATCAGCGCCCACGGCGCGAACCCCGCCAGCACGAAGATCACGCACGCCGAGAGGATCGTCCCCACCGAGCTCGGCACCCCACCACCAAAAGACAAGCCGCCAGCGGCGGCGCTGCCCGCGAGCGAAAGCACGATCAGCGCTACCGGCTTGAGCATCACAAACAGCGCCAACAGCCGCCCCAGCCGCCCTGGCCAGCTCGACAGGGCGGGCCAGATCGCGGCCGCCAACGCGGCCGGGAAGAACAGCACCGCCAGGTAGATCGCCGCGCCGCGGACGATCAGCTCAAGCCACACCAACACCGCCGCGAGCACCTCCACCAGCGCGATCAACATCGCCAACGCCGAAGACCCAAACCCCCCGAAACCGCCTGTGCCCCACGCATGGGCGACCGCCTTCCAAAACTCATGCGGCGAACCGGTGAGCACGGCGACTGAGACCTGGTCCGCGAGCGAGAGCCCCAGGACGGTCATAGCGACGACCAGCCCGGTGCCGATCCCCGCCCGTGCGATCCCCGACAGGGTCGCGGCGAGCATCTCGGGGCTACGACGCAACGCCGCCGAGGCGAGCGAGATCAACGCGACCAGCAGCCCGAGCGCCGCGCCGAGATCCACCATCGGCTCGAACTGCGACTGAAACCACGCTGATTCCAGCTGCGGGGTGCTCGTGTCCGTCATCGCCCTGGAAACGAACGTTGTGATCTGGCTCGCCGCGCCGATCATCCACCGTGACAACTCTTCGAGAACTCCTCCACCGACGGCCTGTGCGGCTTCACCGGCGAGACTCCCAGCGGCGCTGACAGCTCCCCCGGCTGCCGTGCACAGCGGGCCCGTGATTTCGTTGACCAGCCCGCCGATCACCGGCACGCCGACTTCGCAGGACCCGCCTCGTTGCTTTGAGTGTGGGGCTTGCTTGGCTAGGCGCGCCGCTTGCCCGAACTGGACACCCACAGGCGGCACAACAGCCCACGCACTGGTGGCGAAGAGCAGCGCCCCGGTACTCAGCACGACCCCTGGCAGGGCCATCCGCCGCGCGTTCATTCTCACCCGCCCGCCCCCGAAAGGGGGCTGCTCATCCCCGCGAGCCGCTCGAACGCGCCGGAGGTGTCGTTTGCGCCCTGCACGTACACGACCGCCGGGACGGGCGCCGGCACCCCGTCGAGATGGCTATCGAGAACCAGCCAGCGCCCTGCCCTCCAAGAGAGTGTCGTGTCGACAAGGCTCCAGGTCTGCCGCGGCGCGAACCCCGGCCCCCACACGACCCCCTCAAGCCAACACCTAACCGACGCCGCAGCGGGCGTATAGGACACCAGTCGTTGCGCAGCAACCACAGCCAGCCCGCGGCCACCCCGCGCGTAATTGGCCATGTTCACCGTGTCGCTTGAGCGGATCTCCCGCGCTTCGCCAAGCACCCGGTCACGGACCGCGGGCGCGTAGGCCTCGCTCACCAGCCGCGCGAACACACTCGGGTCCTGCTCGAGGGACTGCGCAGACACCGACATGTACCCGTCCGCCGCCGCGAGCGCCCCAACCCGCGAACGCTCGACGCCTACCGGCACGCCGCCGACCAGCTCGACCGGGCTGACTTCCCGCGTCCGCACGACCGTGTGCGAGCGCGCGCTGACCAGCAGCACCAGCATCAGCAGGATCGCCGTGAGCACGGCGACTGTGATCGCGATCGCTGCTCGTGGGATGCCTCGTCCGGGCATCTAGCCGAGGCCGTAGGCGAACTGCAGGATCGCCGAGGCCGCCCCCACCAGGAACGCCACGCCCACGCAGACCGCCATCCCGATCTTGCCGCTCACGGCGGTCGCCTCGTTACCGACGCGCCCACCGATCGCCCACACCGCCCCACCCATCAAGAAGCCGGCCAGGCACGCCAGCAGCGTGTACACGGCGACCACGTTGATCGCGCTCTGGATCCCCGCCGCCCCCGGCGCCCGCCCCGGTTCCGGGGACACCTTGAACGTAAATCCAGACGCCGCCAACAACACCCGCATTGGTGACCACCTCCACTTGCATCGAGGACCCAGAACAGGTATATACACCAAATAAGCCAAACAAGCAATAGATATCATCTAGTCCGTAACATGCCCCGCCTGGCTCACGAGGGAGCCAACACGCGGACCCGCCCGTGAAGACGGCACTCGCGCTCACCGGACTGGGAGCGGCCGCCCTGCTCGGGCTACCGCTCCTGGCGCTGCTCCTCAGCGCCGGCGCCGGCGCAAGCGGCTGCACAACGACCGGCAGCGCTCGGACGAGCTCCTCGACGGCCTCCGCATGGATCGCGACCGCCTACGGGCCACCCTGGGGCGGCATACAAGGCGACGGCACCACCGCCACCGGCCTAGACCTCACCAGCGGGCCCGCCGCCTACGAGGTCGCCGTTGACCCGAGCGTGATCCCGCTCGGCAGCTATGTCCACGTCCAGCCAAACCCGCTCAACACCACCAGCGCCTTCTATGCCGGCGACACCGGCGCGGCCATCACCGGCCAGCACATCGACATCTACGACTGGCAAGGTCGCCAAAGCCAAAACACCTGGGGCACACGCAACGTCACCGTCACCCCCGCCCCCACACCCACCAACCAGAACCTCCTCGACGGGCTAGCACCAACACCACCGACTGAAACCAGCGCCGAACGGCACGCCTGCTCACAGCCCGCCGGAAAGCACGCCCGAGTCCTTCCCAACGGCGAAGCCGTAGCGCCCGCCGAAGCGCCCGTGGCGGTCAAACTCGCGATCGCCGCCGGGAACCTCATCCACACCCTCCCCTACCCCGAACCCGACACCCACTTCGGCAGCCTCACCAAACCCTGGCCCGCCTACGACTGCTCCGGCGCCACCTCATTCCTCCTCTACACCGCCCACCTCCTCAGTCCCACCCCACTCGACTCCACCGAACTCGAGACCTACGGAGAACCCGGCCCCGGACACTGGATCACCATCTACGCAAACCCCACCCACACCTGGATCGTCATCGCCGACATCGCATTCGACACCGCCAACTACGGTGGCCCACCCCTCCCCGCCGGCACTGGACCGCGCTGGCGAAGCGAGTCGACCGCCAACCTCCAGGACGGAGCTAGATACATCATCCGCCACCCGGTTGGGCTGTGACCGCGATCAGAATGAGGAGCACGGCAGCGACCTCAGCCGGCGGGTGCTCGGGCCAGCGGTCAGAATGCCACTGGGCGCCGTCCGCACCGCCGCAACCCTCGGATTAGAAGTTGCTCGCTGGAGGTCCAATTTGGCTCTGTCAGACGATGTTAGACCAGGTCGGCGACGGTACTGTCGGGCCATAATTGCCGAGTCGGGGACACGTTTCGGGACATGGTTTATTGGTCCGATCGATGGAGGTTCCCATCGACACTCCTCGTCGATCGCGGGGGTCCGGGGGGTGTCGATCCACACCCCCCCGGGGCCAGCGGACCGATCCAAATCCTTCAAATCTGGAGCGGGTTTATGCCCGGGTGGTGCGCCTTTCCGGCTCGGGCGCTCTACGGGTGACCATGGCCTCGAGCTTGCGGGCGCCGATGCCGATTAGCACTCGCAGGCGTCCACTCGAGCGTTGGGGTCTTGAGCGTGGCGGCTCGCCCGGCGGCCTGCGGGACGGGAACATGAAGCTGCCGTTCCCGCCGGTCGACTTGGCGCGATACATCGCGACGTCGGCGCCGCGCAACAGCTCCGCAGGAGAGAGGCCCCGACCCGTTTCGATGCCGATGCTCGCGGTAACCCTGACCTGAGCCCGCGTGTCGCCGAGGTCGAACGGCACCGAGAGGGCGTCGAGCACCCGCTCGGCGATCGGTTGCGGATCTTCGCTCGCCGATAGCTCGCCGGCGAGCAGCACGAACTCGTCGCCGCCGAGCCGCCCGAGCGTATCCTGGCCGCGGGCCACGCGGGCGAGCCGGCCGGCGACCTTTGCCAGCAGCTCGTCGCCGGCATGGTGACCGAGGGTGTCGTTGACGCCCTTGAATTTGTCTAGGTCGATGAACAGCGCCGCGACCAGACGGTTGCTGTGGCGAGCGCGCACGAGCATCTGCTCCAAGCGGTCCAGGATCAGAGCCCGGTTGGGCAGTTTCGTCAAGGGGTCGTGGGTGGCTGTGAACGCCAGCTGCGCTTCGTGGCGGGTGCGCTGCTCGTCGCTGCGCCGTTGCTCGGACTCAAACGCCTCGCCCATCTGTGCGAGCGCCTCGCCGACGCCGTTCTGAAGCATCGCGATTGCGCCCGTGCAGAGCTCCGGCGGGGCATTCAGCCCGCTCGCGATGGCCCGGACCGTCTCCTGCGCCGCCTCGTGCCAGTGCAGGCAGCGCTCGATCACCTCGGTCAACGGCAGTGCCCGCTGTGCCGCGAGCTCTCCGAACATGAGCCAGGACTCCTGCCCCGGCTCACCCGCAGCATGAGGTTCTCCGGCGATCCGCTGCGCGATCGTGGTCGTGGAGAGGATCGCGGCCCGTTCAAAGCCCTGCTCGAGTGGCCCCTCAAGCAGCCGGCCCTCATCCCGCCAGCGCGCCGCCAGCTTCCCCAGGACCTCCTCGCGGCGGGCATTCAGCTCTCCGCCGAGCCGCTGGCGATCCGTTGCAGTCCCCGTCGGCGTTGGCGCCTTCCCCGCCGCGTGAAGCCAGCTCTCAAATCGTATCGGCGCTTGAATCGACATCCGCCAACGAGATCGACAATGGGATCCGCAGCCTTGAGCCGGGGGTTGCGTACTTGGCCTAGTTTCCCGCTCGGTATGACGCGAGCCGACCTTGGTGCTGTGAACGCGACTGGTATCAGTTAGAGCCCGCAGCTAGTGCCTATCGGGCGCTTCGTCCGATCAGGAGATCTGCAGGCCCGAAATCGCGCGCGCGATCACCAGCTGCTGGATCTCGGCGGTGCCCTCGAAGATGTCGTAGATCTTCGCGTCGCGGTGCCAGCGCTCCACGGGGAACTCGCGCGCGTAGCCGTTGCCGCCGAGGATCTGCATAGCGCGCTCGGTCGCCCACACCGCCACCTCGCCCGCCTTCAGCTTGCTCATCGACCCCTCGGCGTTCTCGAAGCGGTGCCCACTGCGACCCATCCACGAGGCCCGCCACACCAGAAGGCGCGCGGCGTCGATCTCGAGCTTCATGCGCGCGAGCGTGAACGCGATCGCCTGGTTCTCGATGATCCGCCGGCCGAACTGCTCGCGCTCCTTGGCGTACTGGAGCGCGTACTCATACGCGGCGCGGGCGATCCCCAGCGCCTGCGCGGCGACCGTCGGGCGCGAGGCCTCAAAGGTCTGCATCGCCGCCTGCGAGCTCGAGCGCTTGCCCTCCTGCGCCCGCGCGATCCGCTCTTCGAGCCTCTCGGCGCCGCCGAGCACGTACTCGACCGGAACGCGGCAGTCGTCGAGGTGGACGTCGGCGGTGTGGGAGGCGCGCAGGCCGTGCTTTGAGACCTTGCTCCCCTGCGAGATGCCCCTCGCCTCGCTGATCGGGACGACGAAGGCAGCGTGGCCGCGCGAGCCGAGCGCGCGGTCCACTGAGGCGATCACCACGTGCACGTCGGCGATGCCGCCGTTCGTGGCCCACGCCTTCTGCCCGTTCAGCACCCACTCCCCCGCCGCTTCGTCGAGTTTCGCCGTCGTCCTGATCGCGCTCACGTCCGAGCCCGCGTCCGGCTCCGACGAGCAGAACGCGGCAACCTTCACGTCATCCGGCGTGCCGAAGCAGCGCGGAATCCACTCGCCGAACTGCTCCGGGCTGCCCTGACCAAAGATCGCCGCCACCGCCAGGGCAGTGCCCATGATCGACATCCCGATCCCGGCGTCGCCCCAGAACAGCTCCTCGTTGACGAGCGGCAGCGTCAGGCCGGTGGGGTCGGCGAAGAACTGAGCCAGGCCTTCGAAGCCGTACAGGCCGATCTTGGCTGCCTCCTCGACGATCGGCCAGGGGGTTTCCTCGCGCTCGTCCCATTCGTGCGCCGCCGGCCGCACTACCTCGGCGGCGAAGCCGTGGACCCAGTCGCGGATGTCCTCCTGGTCCTGGCTCAGCGCCATCGAGAAGCCGACGTCTCCTGCGTTCGAGCGCGTGACCGCCTCCAGGACCTCCTCGATTCCCTCGGTCGTGTCGGGCGGCTTTCGCGAAGGCGGGCTCAGAGCTAGCTCCTGGCTGGCATGGCATCAGGACGTGGAGCGCCGCGGCGACATGCGCCGCCGCGGCACCCAAACGAACCGCTCCCGGGATGGGGTAGCTCCACGAGAGCAGAGAAACGGCGTCGGTAGTTATATCCCGTGCGCTATAGCCCTGTCAATACTTGGCTTGCATGCGCGAATCGGCCAATTATGTAACGAGAAGGTATCTGTTGCCGTGGAACGGCGCTGGCCGCCGCTGGTCCCGGCTGCACGCGCGGGTAGCGACGCCGCAAGTCCCGCCGCCCCGGTGGGGGCGCAGCGCCGCCGAGGGCCCGCCAGTGCGCCCACGCCCGAGCATCGAACGGTGACGGTATTCTAGATACGGGCCGGCGGGACGCTCGCTGTGCCCGGATGATTGGCGCCGCGTCAAGGGGGATCCGAACGACGCTGGTCGCCGTCTTACGCGGGGCGGCGATGTGGGTGTCACGAGTGCGCCTGCAAACGAGCGGGCGCGTCCCCGGACGTCGGCGTTGCACTCCAGACCGGAGGTGACCGAACGCATGAAATTACGTGGTAGCGGTTGCCCTGCGGTGCGGTATCGTCTCAGGCGAGGAGATGCCACGGGCTGCCCAAAAACGCACGCGTACCGCCACGGCCGCGCCTCCCGAAGGGGCGTCCTCGAACGGCGCGAAGCCGGCGCAGCGGGAGCGGGTGCTGCGATCGCTGATGGAACTGGCCTCCAGGCATGGCTACCCGTCTGTGAGCATCGCCGAGATCTCCTCGCACGCGGGGGTCTCGAGCGCGACCTTCTACGAGCAGTTCACCGACAAGGAGGACTGCCTGCTGGCGGCCTACCAGCAGGCAGCCGCCGGCGTGCTGGCGCGGATGGCGCCGCTGGATCCAGCAGCCGACTGGCAGGACGCCTCACGGATCGTCGTCAGGGACCTGGTCGGCGCCCTGCAGGAGGACCCGGACGCCGGACGCGTGCTGCTCGTCGAGGCGCTCGCCGGCGGAGCGCGTGTGCGCACCCAACGCGAGCAGACCCTGGGCGCCTTTCAGGTGATCGCCCAGGAATTCCTCGACGCCGGCCCCAGCCGCGGGAAAGCGCTCGACCTGCCGGCCGACATGCTGCTGGGGGCCGTGCGCAGCATCGTCTCGCAGAACCTGCGCACCCACAGCGAGGATCGCATGGGTCTGCTGGTGGACGACGTGATGGCCTGGATCGAGTCCTACGCCGTGCCGGTGCAGGACCACGGCTGGAGCACCGGGCCGGGCACGCTGCTGCCGGAGCGGGTCGCGAGCCAGTGGCTCGCCGCGGCCGCTCCGCCCCCGGCCCCCCAACGACTTCCCCGCGGACGACACCGGCTCCCGCAGGCGGCGGTCGAACGCAGCCAGCGTACGCGAATCATCCACGGCACCAGCGAGGTGATGTTGGCCAAGGGCTACGCGGCCGCCACCGTGGCCGACATCGTGTCCGCGGCCGGGATCTCCCGCGACGTGTTCTACACCCACTTCGCCAACAAGTTCGAGGCCTACCTGGCCGCCCAGGACTACGGCACCGAGAACCTGCTGGAGGCCTGCGCCGCCGCCTACTTCACCGGCCAGAGCTATCCGGAGCGCGTGTGGCTGGCATTGCAGGTGCTGGTGCTTGCGGTGGCGGGCAACCCGGGCCTGACCCACGTGCGCGTGGTGGAGTGCTACGCCGCCGGCACCGCTGCGATCGAGCAGACCGAGCAGCTCAAGCGCGCCGCGGTGATCTTCCTGCAGGAGGGCTTCACCGTGGACGGCGCGGCCGCGCGAATCCCGCGGCTGGCGGCCCATGCGATCACCGGCGCGGTGTTCGAAAGCTTCCACGGCCAGGCGGCCCGCGGCGAGCTCGCCGAGCTGCCGCGCCAGCTGCCGCTGCTGACGTATCTCGCGACCGCGCCCTTCATCGGCCCGGAGGCCGCGATCGCGGCCGTCGAGCGGCTCAGCGCCGCGGCCATCGGCCGGGTCCCCGCCTAGCGCCCCAGCGAGCCTGGCTGTAAGACCTGGGCCGGTTGTTCAGGCCGAGCGGCGAGCGGCTGGAGCGGGTCGCTGCCCGTCGGGGCAGACAGCCACAATGACGGCATACCGCACGATTACACATGGCCGCTCTGCAGCGCTGATAAAGGCCGACTTGACAAAGGTTATCGGTAGCTATAAAAACCTACCATGGTCGTTCCATTCCTCAGAGGGCGACCAGATTTGAGGTTGGCCGCCCGGCTCTCTCTGCGGTCCAACTTCATCTCATCCCCGGGGCCGCGGTGGTGGAGCACTCCGTCGCCGCGGCCCCCAGCCACCCAGCAACGATCACGATGATCAGCCAGGCCCCCGACTTCGATCAAGCGGAGGCCGTCGGGCTGCCGGCGGGTCCGCGGCTGCCGATGGCGCTGCAGACCGCTCGTGCGTGGAGGGCCACGCTGCCGTTCTTCGACGCGGCCACCCGCCGCTATGGGCCCATCTTCACGATCCGTGCGCAGCCGTGGGGCACAGCCGTGGTGGTCAACGACCGCGAGCTGGTCAAGGAGGTCTTCTGCGGCGACCCGGCCGTGTACCACGCCGGCGAGGGCAACTCGATCCTCGCCCCGATCGTGGGCTCGCGGTCGGTGCTGGTACTCGACGAGGAGGAGCATCTCGACGCGCGCAGAGCGCTGCTCCCTCCATTTCATGGGGAGGCGGTGCGGGCGTACGGACGAGTCGTCGAGGAGATCGTGGCCGAGGAGGTCAAGCGCTGGCCGCTGCTGGAGTCCTTCCCGCTGCACCCCCGCTTTCGTGCGATCACGCTCGAGGTGATCCTCCGCGCCGTGATCGGGGTCAGCGACCCTCAGCGCACGGCGGCGCTGCGCGAGGTGCTGCCGGCGTGCCTGCAGATCAGCCCCACGATCATGGCCATGTGGGCACTACCGGGCCTGGGACGGGTCGGGCCATGGCGGCGCTTTCGGGCGCAACTCGCCGAGGCCAAGCGCCTGTTGGGCGAGGAGATCGGCGCTCGCCGGCGCGACCCCGGGCTCGAGGAGCGCGAGGACGTCCTCTCGCGCCTGATCGTGGGCGCCGGCGACGGCGTCGACGAGGACGAACTGCGCGACCAGATCATGACCCTGCTGGTCGCGGGCCACGAGACCAGCTCCACCGGATTGGCGTGGACGTTCGAGCGACTGCTGCGCCACCCTACGATCCTCGCCAGCGTGCGCGAGGGCGATGAGGACTATCTCGACGCCGTCGTGCAGGAGAGCCTGCGCGTGCGCCCGGTGCTGCCGGTCGTGCTGCGCCAGCTGCGCGCGCCCGTCAGCCTCGGGGGCTATGAGCTGCCCGCGGGGATCACGGTGATGCCGGCGATCACGCTGATGCATGAGAACCCGGAGCTGTTCAGCGAGCCCCGCTGCTTCAAGCCCGAGCGCTTCCTCGACGGGGGCGAGGGTGGAACGTATGAGTGGATCCCTTTCGGCGGCGGGCGCAGACGGTGCCTGGGGGCCGCGTTCGCGAGCCTCGAGATGCGCGTCGCGCTGAGGACGATCCTCCACTCGAGCGAGCTGCGCGCCGAGGACCCCGCGGACGAGCGGGTCCGCAACCACCACATCACGCTCGTCCCCGCCCGCGGCGCCCGCGTGGAACGTGTCGGCTGGCGGGCGCCGGTGCCGGCGGGAGGCGATCGCCGGGTCACGCTGCACGCGCGCCCGCGAGCACGTTCCGGCGCCGGGGCGAGCTAGCCGACCCACCCGCGTTGTACGACTTCTACGTGCAGCGGCCGTGGCTGATGGCCGCCATCGGGCGCTCCGTGTGGGGGATCGAGACCGCGCCCCTGTACCGCAGCATCGCCCAGTTGCGCGCGGTGGAGGGGGTCACGATCCTCGATGTGCCCTGCGGCGGGGGCGTCGCGTTGCGGGCGCTGAGCCCCGGACAGGATGTCCGCTACATCGCCGTCGGCAGCTCCCCGAAGATGATGGGCCGCGCCAAACGCCGTGCGCGCAGGCTCGCGCTCGAGCAGGTCGAGTTCGTCACCGCGGACATGACGCGGCTGCCGCTGCGCAACAGTGTCGCCGACATCGTCCTCTGCTACGGCGGCGTGCACATGCTCGAGGACCCCCGCCGGGCACTCAGCGAGCTCGCCCGCTGCCTGCGCCCGGGCGGGCTGCTGACGGGCACGACATTCCTGCTCGACGACCTCAGCTGGCGCGCCCGGCGGCTGTTCGAGCTCGGAGCCCGCCGCGGGCGCGCGCTGCCCGCGTGGCGGGAGGAGCTGTTCGCGCGCCTTATCGAAGCCGGCTTCTGCGAAGCGACGATCGCGTCGCATCGCGGGTTCGCGGCCTTCAGCGCCCGCAGGGTCGGGTCGGAGCCTGCGCGCGACTGACTCTGCTGCTGCGTGCTCGTCATCGCGGAGGCCGAAGTAGATCGGGCGCCGCGGCGGGGGTTTAGACCGCCGCGGCGCCCGGTGAAGCTGGCTCCAGAGGGAATCAGGAGGCTTCTTGGTGCCGTTCCAACGGGGAAGATGGAACGGTAACGGTACTTATACCTAATGATGCAGAACTAGTCAATCTATTCGCCACATCGTAACATTGCGATCAGTTATGTACGGGACTGGTACGCATATCATCAGAAGCCGCGGCCCGGTCGAGGCACGCAGCCCGCGCGAGCGTCAAGCGGTCCCGTGGGCGTCAACCCGCCGCTCGACCAGCTCGCGGGCGGCACCAACGCCGACGAACGGTGCCAGGGCGCCGTACACAATGCTCGGCACCAGCCCCGGCAGCTGCGCGGTGAGGCCGTTGCGGACGTGGTGGGCGGCGGCCTCCATCGTGGCGAGCGCGATCGCGTCGGAGGTCAGGCGCGAGCGCTCGCCGGCCGCAGGCGCCTGCCGGTAGCCGTCCTCCAGGAACAGGCCGAAGGCGCGCAGCCCCGCGTCGCAGCGGCGCGCGCCCGCGGGGCCGATGGCGTAGGAGGCGACGAACGCGAAGTGGGCGAAGCTGGGGTTCGCGGCCAGCAGGGCGGCGCAGGCGGCGCTCGCATTCCACACGCGCTCGGGCCAGGGCCAGTCGTGGAGGAAGAAGGCGCTGCTGGCGGCGGCGATCAGCTGCTCGAAGATCAGCTGCTGCGCGGCCAGGAAGGCCTGCTGCTTGTCGGCGAAGTGGGCGTAGAAGGCCTCGCGCGAGATCCCCGCGGCGGCGACGATGTCGGCCACCGCCACGTCGGTGCCGTCGTGCTGCATCACGGCCACGGTGGTAGCGTGGGCGATGCGCTCGCGCTGGATCGAGTCCACGAGCTCCTTCGCCAGCCGATGGCGCCCCCGCGGCAGCGCGCGGGGAAACCAGCGAGCCGGCGCCTGCGCGGCGCCGAAATGGCGCCGGGGCGCCGGCGACGGCAGGCCGGCCACGCATGCCGGGCGCGAGGAACGCAGGCAGTCCACCCACGCCGACAGCGCCACGCGCGTGCCGTCGCAGACGGCGTCGTCGCCGCGCAGCTGCATGCAGTACAGGCGCGCGGCCCCGCCGAGCAAGATGGCTAGCGGCAGCACGAAGGCGCCCTCGCCGTCGCGGGCCGCTGGCAGGCGGCGCTCCACGCGCGCCTGCCAGCCCGCGGTCAGCCGGTCGTACTCGCGTCTGGAGCTCGGACCCGCGAGCAGCGCCTCGTGGGTGAGGAAGCTGAGCGCCTGGGGCTCGCGCTCGGCCAGCGACGCAATCACCGCCAGCGCCGCGTGCACGGCCTGGTCCGGGGCAGCGGCGGCGATCGCCGCCTGCAGCTGCTCGCCCGCCAGGCTTGCGAGATGTCGGTGGGCGGCCAAGAAGCACCCCTGCTTGTCCTCGAACAGCTCATAGAAGGTGGAACGCGAGACCCCCGCGCGGGCGCTGATGTCGCCGACCTTGGTGCCGGCGTAGCCGTCGCGGGCGACGATGTCGACGATCGCCTCCAGCAGCCGCGCGCGCTGGTCATCGACGATGCGCGACGGTCCTCGCGGCCGGGCCGCCGGCGTCGCGCGCGAGACCGCCCGGGCCTGCGCCTCGGCGCTGCTCACGAGCGCCCCCCCTGCGCGCGCTCGCGCGCGACCTGGGTGCGCAGGAACTCGATCGCCGCGGGCGCGCCCATGAACGGCGCCACACAGATGTAGGTCAGGCGCGGCAGCAGCGAGGGCAGCTGCTCGAGCTCCCCGCGCGCGAGCTGACGCTGGATCAGCTCGAAGCTCGCTCCCGCGATCGCCTGGCTGGCGAGCTTCGGCAGCTCGGCGGCCTGCGGGCGGTAGCGATAGCCCTCCTCGTAGAAGATCGTGAACGAGCGGGTGATTTCCTCGGCGCGGCGGATCGCCTGCGGGCCGGCCGCGTAGCACTCGACCAGCCGCAGGTGCGAGATGGCGGGGTTCTCGACGATCATCGCCAGCAGCTCCGCGACCATCCGCCACATGCGCTCGGGCCACTCCCCGCCGTCGAAGTAGGCGCTTGCGCAGCGCTCGAGGATGTGCTGGGTGGGGTGATTCTGCGCCTCCAGGAAGACGTCCTGCTTGTCGGCGAAGTGCTCGTAGAACACATCCCTGGAGACCCCGGCGGCGGACACGACGTCCGAGACCGTCGTGTCGGCGTAGCCCTTGGCCTGCGTGACCTCGGCGATCGCGTACAGGATGCGGGTGCGGTGGGAGCGGGCGACCAGCCCCGGCGGCAGGCGGTGGCGCCCGCGCGGCAGCCGCCGCGCGGAGCGCCGCGCGGCGACGGCCGGCGCAGCGCCCGCGCGCAGCGCCAGCAGCGAGCCGGAGCTCGTGCTCCAGCGGCGGGCGCCGGGCGCGACCGCGTAGGAGAGCAGCCACGCCAGCCCGTCGTCGACGAGCCCCGGCAGCTCGCTCTCGCCGTGGGTTCTCAGATAGCGGGCGATGATGCTGCGCGCGGCCCCCACGAGCGCGGCCGCGGGCACGTCGATCAGGGGGCCGCCCGCGGGCGTGCTGTCGAGGAACTCGCTGGTGCGCTGGTCGAAGGCGCGGATCGCGGCGCCGCGTGCCACGCGCACGAGCGGCCCGCCCGAGACCGTATCGACGAACAGCAGCCGCCCGGCGTCGGGGTCGTCCCGCAGCGCGAGCGCGAACTCGCGCAGCGAGCGCCGCGCGGCCTGCGCCCAGTCATCGTCCGTCAGAGCCGGCGGCGCCACGAGCAGCAGCCGTTCGGCCGCGGCGGCGTAGGCGGCCAGCATGCAATCTTCCTTGTTCTCGAACTGCTCGTAGAAGGTGGCGCTCGAGACCCCCGCCTGCGAGCTCAGCTGGGCGACGGTGACCGACTGGCCGCCCTGCTTGGCGGCCAACTCGATCATCGCGTCCAGCAAGCGCTGGCGCTGGCTGGGGGGCTCAGCTCGGTCCGGCGCAGGAGCTCCGGCCCGGGTACGCCTGCCCGGCGGAGCTGAGCTGGATCCAGTCGACTGTGGCACGCGCGCCCCCGGTGCAAAGCATACTGGAACAATGGCCACCACTCACATACACGAGGGAGCCGCGAAACCCGCCTTTGTCGGGTCTCACGGGAAGCTGACCTCGATAACGCTGCCGTTCAGACGTGCCAGCCGATACACGGCCCACACCCGCACTTACGCCGCGGAAGGCCGCCCACGGCCCTGTGGCTGTCTATCGACCTAAGATCAAGTGCTAGAAGGCTGGGGGAAGCTCGCCACCGACGCCGAGCAGCGCTACCTGGCCGCGATGGCCTCGCAGGCGATCGCTGGTGGGTGTTCGAGATGATCCAGCGGCACGCCGTCTCGCTCTGCGAGCGAAGCCACCGCCGCCGTTCTCGAACATGCGACCCGCTGCAGCGAGAGCCGCAGCGGGTCGCAGACGCGTGTGGGCCACGGCTCGTCGCTGTCGAAGACCGCGTGGCACGCGTCCAGGAGCCCTTGGGTGGCCGCGTGCTGGGCGTCTGGGGTGAGGCTCCCAACCCTATGCGCGGGGGCGAGCGCATCAGCTCGCCTGCCCGGGCCGCGTAAGGGTGCTCTGGTGGCTCGCGCCGCCGCCCCTAGCCGCTCCCCTTCCCTTTTTCAAGGCCGGTGAGCTCGACCGCGCCCGCGGGGGGCGCGAGCTGCGTCGGCTGGTTCCAGCCGGTGAAGGTGGTGCGGCCGGTTTCCTGGCCGTGCTTGACGATCAGCAGCGGATAGGGCGTGCCGCTCGCTGCGATGTAGATCGCGCCCTGATAAAGCTTGCCCTTCTCCTTCAGTTCGATCGCCTTGCGTCCGTCGATGACGGTGGTGGGGCCCTTGGTGAGCGAGATCGTCGGGTTGCGCAGCAGCCGCGCGAGCTCCCCCGTCGGCTCGGTGAGCACCGCCGAGTCGGCCAGCTGCGAGCCGTTCGCGGGCGCCTTCAGCCACGTGCCCGGCGCGAGTTGGCGCCCGGTCAGGCGCGCGAGCTGCCGGTAGAAACCGGGCCCGCCTTTCACATACACCGTGTTCCTCACCCGGATCGCTTCGCTTTCGCGGCCCAGCAGCGACAGGGCCGCGCGCCCCCCGGCAGAGGTGAACTGGAGCTTGAGCGTCACCGCCGGCGTCTTTGATTTGCCCACATAGACCACGCTCTGCACGCGCACGGCGCTCGAGGACTCGGCGGCGCGGCGGGCGGCCGCCAGGATCGCCGCCGGCGACCGGGACGCCAGCGGGTCACCTGAGGAACCGCACCCAGCGGCGAACCCGGTAGTGCACGCGAGCACGACCACAGCGGCGGGCAGGCGGAGCCCCTCAGTGCCGCTAGCCACGGTGGTGGGTCGTCCTCGGTGTCTTGCGGGCGGTTTTCGGGGCGTAGCGGGCGTGGGCGGCCTTTTCACAGCCGGCGCGCCTGCGCCTGTTGTGCTTGTACTTCTTGCGGCAGGCCGCGAGGGCTTTGGCGAGCAGCTGGGCCTTGGTCAGCTTGGTCTTGGCGGCGAGGACGCCGCCGCAGCCGGTCGGTGTGATCGGCGTGTCCTGTTCGATCACGGCGCCGTCCTGCGCCGTGATCGTGGTCGGCATTTCAAGCTTGCCGTGGCAGAGTTCGTAAGGTTCCTTTTCGGACACGTAGGCACCGAGGATCCCGTGCGGGCCCGCCGGCAGGTCGGCTTCGAAGCTCGTAAACGGGGCGTCCGGGGCCGATTCGAACCTCGAGTACGTGATGCCCTTTTTGATGTCGGTGTGGCCGTCCAGGACGAGCATGATGCCTTCGCCCTGCAGCACGAACTCGACGTCGGGGAACGCCGCGTTGCCATGCGAGACGAGGTAGGCCGGCCCACTGAGCGGGCTCTTGAGCACCGGCGTGTGAACGCTCGCCATCCCGATCACCGATTCCGGAGGGCAGCTAGCGGGGTTGGCTTCGAACGTGGTCGCCAGGCAGGCTTTGTTGAGCGTCGACAGGCGGGAGGGCAGCTGCGCGGGCAGCTGTAGTTCGACCTTGCGGACGTTCGCGACCCCGAGCCCCTGGCCTTGCACGTTCACGTCGAAGCTCGCGCCGTCCGCTTTGCTGGCGTGACCACCCACCGCCGCTGTGAGGACCGGGTGGAACGGCAGCTGTTCGCAGCCGCCGACCTGGAAGCGGGAAAAAACCCCGACACTCGCACCTTCGGACCCGTCCAGGGTTCCGGTGATGCTCATCGGGTTGCAGTTGGTGGGGTTGAACTCGAAATTCGGACGGTCGACGCTCACGACCAGGCGTTTGAGCTGCACGGGGATGCCTTTGAGCATCGTGATCAGCGCATCGCCGTGCGGCCCCGGGTCCGTGGTGATCGTGACCGCGGCCGTTTCGGGGTTGACGTTGATCCTCGATCTGACGTTCACATACCCGAGATCGAACGGGCCCGCTTCGGCCTTCGTCCTGACGAGGATCCCGAACGGCGCGCCGTCGTAGCCCGTCGTCAGGTAAGCATCGCCTGGCAGGGCAATGGGTTCGTTCCCAAGCCCCGACGACGCACTCGAGTGCCCGACCAAGCTTTCAGAGCCACACGACCATTCCCGGCCGGCCGGAGGTTCGCGGCACGGCGTCACGCTCGACAGCAAGGCCGCGATCCCGGGCGGCAGGGTGACCGTTACCCCCGAGAGCGCTTGTTGTCCGTCCGGCCGGCCGATTTCCAGGTCGAACTGACTGAACGCCCCAGCCTGCGTGCTCGTGCTCTGCGCCTCGAAGGATGGGGAGAACGGCAGCGCGCCGGACGGGCACAGGCCTCCACCCGCGCCCGAGGCGATTTCAAAGCTCGAGGCGGGTTCGGCGACCGCGCCCGACCAGGCCGTAAAGCTGCTCGTCGCTTGGTAGCTGCCGCACTCTGCGGGCGTGCTCAGCGACGCGCGGTCGCCGCCGAACAGTTCGAGCTTTAGTTCTTCAAATGGCAGCTGCGGGGTGTTCTTGAACGTCGTGGTGATCTGTCCCGTCGTCGGGTCCAGTTTGCCTTCTCCAGCGAGCTTGACGAGTACCCCCGCCTGTTTGTCCTCGGCGACGATGTACAGGGCGATCAGCGAGTTGAACGGGTTCTTTTTCGCTTCCCCGTTGGGTGCCGGTTCGGCAAGGTACACTGCGCCTTCAAGTTCCTGGGGCAGCAGCGGCGTTTTGATATGGACCAGTCCGACCTTGGAGGCTTCTGGACAGAAGCTTTCCCCGGGCTTTGGTTCGTTCGGTGGCGTGAAGTCGAACCCTTCTGTGAACGTGGCAGCCGGGGACCCCGGCTGGAATTCCTCAAACCCGGTGAAGCCGATCCCAGCGGAGATGACCCCAGGCGCCACTTCGGTACCATTCTCCGGGCAGTCTTCAAGGCCGTTAGCCGCAGAGGGGTTGACCTGTACCCCGCTCGGCATCGTTACGACTGCTTCGCTGACGTCGGCCTCCGCGCGGCCTTCCGGATTCGCTTCAAGCGTCGGACCCTGCGCCACCTTCACGTCAACGCTGAAACCCGTAGGCGTGGTCGCCGTAGTCGTTTCGGGCGAAACCGTGATCGTCGGCGTGAACGGGAGCTCGCTGCAGCCTGCCAGCCCCAACTGTTCGCCACCATCGCTCAACCACGAGTATTCGGCCGTCACGAAGCTGCCAGGATGCGCCCACGAATCTGCTTCGGTCGAGGATGTCAGTGGTTCGACTGCTGGGTTGGCCGGACAGGAGGTCGGCAGGGTGAGAAAGGGCTCTTGCGATAGTTCGCTGGAGGAGG
This sequence comes from uncultured Solirubrobacteraceae bacterium, assembly GCA_963821425.1. Taxonomy (GTDB): domain Bacteria; phylum Actinomycetota; class Thermoleophilia; order Solirubrobacterales; family Solirubrobacteraceae; genus Palsa-744. The sequence goes on along the minus strand of CAWGDS010000002.1, from coordinate 305,436 downwards.
GGTTGGGACACGGCTTGTTCCCGATCTCTTTCTGGAAGGCGCCTCCGGCGATGCATTCCCAGCCTCGCGATTGGTTATGCCGCGGATCGCCGGGAACGCCCCACAACGTCACCTGACTGCTCAACAGGCCGCCCGTCTCGGTGGCGTTTTTGACGCTCGCCACCACGCCGTAGTCGCTTCCGGAGCGCACCGCCGTGTCGATCACGACTGGGATCTTGCCGATCACCTCGAAGCCGAACCGCGCCGGCTCGCCCTGCGCTGGTACGAGGTTGAACACCGGCACAGTCTTGGTAAACAGCAGGTTGAGCAATGGTTCTTTCACGGTCACGGCTGCCACCCCCACTACCGAGCCGGGCGGACAGAGATTTGTTTCAACGACGAACGCACTGAAGTCCGCCATCGTGCATTGCGCCACTACGGATTCGGCGGTATTCCCAACCAATCCGGGCGGCAGTCTGAAGCGCACATCCTTGGGCAGCCCGACCGGGATACGAGCAATCGCCCTCCCGGTCTGGTTCATAACGAGCGTCGTTGTCAACTCGAAGGGATGCGAGCCCGCCTGCGTGTCGGGCGTGCCATTCTCATTGAACGGCGCCAGGTCATAGTTTTGCACACCGAACGGCGTTTCCTGGCTGTTGACAGTCAACTGCTGGGTACTCGTCGCCGCACGCGGTGCGCCCCCACCCTCGACGCTTACCTTGTTGGGCAGAGCGGTCACGCTGCCGGGCGGCTCTTCCACCTTTACCTTGATCGCGACTGTCAGGCGTTCATAGGGATTTACCGCGCGTGTGTAGGTGCACTGCGCGCTCGCGAGGGAGCATTCTCCACCGGACATCGAGATCGCGACCGCCGTCAGTCCGCCGGGCAGCTGGTCGCTTATCACAACGGGGCTTTTGCCTTCGTTGATCGGCTCGTCACCGAGATTACTCGCCACAACGATGATTTCGCCATCTCCCCCGGGCGGCAGGTAGCTCGGCGTCACTTCTGAGGTGATCTGCCACCACGGCGTGGCAGCGAACGCGGGCGGCGCCCACGCCAGGGCGCCCAGGAGAGCGCTCGTGAGAGCGGCGAGCAAGAGGCCCTGTACCGTCTTCAGCGACCGGTCGCGCAACGCAAGGAATCGCCCGGGCGTCATCGCGTCTCCCTTCCCGCCGAGCGCCCTCGGCCGGCCTTGTGAAGTTTCCGTGTCTGCTTTGCTTTCCGCCGGGGCGGGTAGCGCCTGCGGGCGAGGGCTTCGCATACCTTGCGCTTCTTCTTCGCATGTTGCTTGCGGCACGCCTTCAGCGCGTTGGACAGCTTCTGCGCGATGGTCAACGGTTTCGAGCTCGTCCTTAGCCCGCTGACTTCGTGGTTCGACGGCGGTGGCCGCAGCAGATTCCCAGAACCGGAGAACGTCGCGCTCCCCGATGCTCCGACCGACGCCGGTTCGAGCGGCGCCGCGGGACGGCAGACTTCGCTGGTGCTGCAGCCTGCCGGTGAGGGTGACGGTGGCCTCAGGCAAGGCGATTCCTGCGTGCAGACGCGGGCGTCGTAGATGTCAAACGCTGTGTCGGTGTCCTGCGGGAGCAGCTGCGCAACGGTTAGGAGGAACACATCGCTGCCGTTCGGGGTGGCTTCCAGGAACGCCGATTCCTTTGCCGAGGTGCCCGAGGAGATGAGTGCCACGCACCCTCCGGAGGCCCCTTCGCAGCTGCCCACACCCGCAGGCTCGTACTCGTAGACATCCTCCTTGTGGTTCGTGGCCTGTGGCACCAGGTCAGCGGGACTGTTGAAGAACAAGCGACCATCGTCGAGCAGGTAGCGCGGCTGATACAGCGCGGTTTCGACGCTCTCCGCAGCCCATCCCGGGATGCTTCCCGCAAGCCAGTGTCCAGTCCAGGCCCTGCGCCGATCGACGAGCAGACCGAGCCCTTCCTGCCCGGCCGCTTCGCTGTCGAGCACCCCGACGGGAGGCGTGCCCGCTGGGTCGCACGAGACGCACGTTAAGCTCGCCGTGCCCGAGTCGTACAGATAGACCTCCTCATCAGGCTTCCCGCTGTTCTGGTCGAGATTGTCATAGCCCGTCGGGGCTGCGGCGGTCATGAACGCCAGATACCGTCCACTAGGTGATACTCGTGCCGTCAGGAAGGTGGTGTTCGCTTTTTCGCCTCCTTGCCACTCGGGGGCGTCTTCGTTTGAGAGCAGCGCAATGAACGTGGTGCTCCATCCCGCGCCGTCGTGGTGCAGCTCGTAGAGATTGTCTCCGCCGTGTTGGGCGGTTTCCCCGTTGCCGCTTTCGTTGGCCGCGAGCACGCCGCGCGCCACCAGATAGATCGACGAGCCATCTTCGTTTGCGCCCAACAACAGACCCTGAACTGCGGCGTGTTCGCCCGGGTTGGGGTCTACCGTCAGGTCTTTGAGGCGGCAGGCGAGCTTGCCGTTTTCTTCTGCCACTTCACACTCGTAGAGGTCGGCCTTGCCAGCGTTTTCCGCGCCTGGTTCCGCCGTGGAGTCCCGTGTCAACCGCTGCTTGTCGGTGAAGAAGACGCGCGACCCGTCACTGCTGGCTGTCTGGAACTCCGCCGAACCATGTTGTGGTTCGGGTTGTCCTCCCTGCGCGGCGTCGAGTTGCAATGTTGCCCCATTCGCGATGTCCCGCACAAAGAGGTGACCTGCTTTGTCTTCTTCGCGGTTGGTCCAGACGACGCGAGCGCCGTCGCCCGCGATCGCGGTCGCGTGAACGTCGAAATAGCCAAGAGCTGGGAATGGCGCCGCCGCGCCCGAGGGCAGAACGCTTACGAAGTGCAGCTTGCGTTCGGCCCACTCATACAACCCCGGACCCGATCGGGACCCTGTGAGTGCCACGCTCGATTCGATGACGACATGAGTGAGGTCGGGCGTGGCATCGACGAAACTGATCTGCTTGCCGAATTGGGTGCCGGACGCGACGTTCGATTCGGTGAGCAGCGGGAGGTAGCCGGGGGCGAGGTAGCCACGATTGTTTTGAGCTTGGTTGTAGAGTTCTTGCTCTGATGCTCCTGGCTTGAGCGGCGAATTGTCGCGCAAGTAGAGTGTGTTCTGTGTGGCTTCCGGCGCCAGTGGTGGTTCCGCGAGTACATGGTCTCCAAACGGCGCCGTAAGCGCGAGCGCCAAGTCTGGCGTGAAGAACTCGTACTCCGGAGGTATACCCGGATCGATTCCTTGCGCGTTGCTCTGCGGGGTCGCGAGGTCCTGCGAGCTCCATCCTTCGCGGCCACGGATCGTGAGAATCTGTTGCTGTTCGGGGCTGCGGTTGCTCTGCGCTTCTTCCGTGAGCGCCCCGTCAGCTAGATAGGTGAGCGCGTTCCCGTCTTCGGAGGCACGGATCCACCCGCCCGCTCCGGTCAACGGTTCGATCGGAGCATGCTTGTCGGGTGGGGAAACCATCTCCCACGCACGGCTGTCGGGCAGCCCGCTGACAGTGTCGAGTATGGTAAAGGTCCGTTCCGAGCTGCTGGTGGCCCCGTGTGCGTTGGCCGCCGTGACACGGTAGTGGTAGCTGCCCGGAGCAAGGTTCTGCAGTTCGAGGTTCTCTGCCTGGTCGGCGAAACCCGCGCCGATATCAGTTTCGGCGGTCGCCGTGCATGCCGGCGGGTCCTCACTACAGCTTGTCGCTCCGTATTCGAAGTTGTAACGAGTGTCTGACCCGCTGGGGTCGATCTGAGCGGTCAGCTTGATCGCGTTGGCTACCGACGGCGCGGGGGTCAGGACCTGTGCAGAGAGGCCGTCCACCGTCGGGCGCCCAGGAGGTTCGAGCTCGAAGACGTCGAGGTCATCAGATGCGGCGTCGGCGACATACACGGTGCCGTTCCGGTTGTTGATGGCGATTCCGCTCGCTTCCTTGAGGCCAGCGGCGCTGAAGCGCTGGAGCAAGGCCCCCTTCGAGCTGAACGCCGCGACACTGCTGAGCGTCTTCCCCGGGTTCCCCACGACGTTGGTGATGTAGACGTCGTCTTCTTCGTTCACGGCGCTGCCAGGAACGTCGGCGGTGTTCACCGTCACGGCACTCGAGGCTTCCTGGTCGAGTTCGGCGATTAGCGGGGTGCCTGTGAGCGCTTCGAGCTTCCCGATGACGGGTGGGCGGCCTTCCGGTCCTGCGGTTTCCGGATTTTCGCTTTCATGCCCGACATACAGGTTGTCGTGCGAGTCCAGTGCGAGGCCTCGCGTTGCGCCTACCGGGGCCGCGATGCTGTACTTGCCCCTGTTCTTCTTCGCGGCGTTATTGAAGATGTCGACGGCACCGGCGCCATAGACGAATAGGTTGCCGCTGGGATCCACGGCAAGGCCTTGGGTTTCTTCGAGTTCTTCGGCTTCTTCGGGTTCTTCGCCCTTTTCGACTTCTTCTTTAAACTTCCTCAGCACCGTGATTTCCTTGCCGTCCGGACTGAACTTGAAGATGCGTTTATCCGGTTCTTCTTCCTTCACTTCGTGCGCAGTTGCGCCCACGACGTAGATATCGCCCCCAGACGGATCGGAGGCGCTAGTAGAGCTGTCCACCGCGATGCTTTCCGGTCGCGGGACCGCGAAACTCCTTACGTACTTCTCGCCGCTAATCGCGCCCTGCGCGTTGACTTCAGGTTCGAAGACCTCAACACGGTTATTGAAGTGATCAGCGACATACACGTCACCGTCCGATTGGTTCACCGCGACCGCCGACGGCGTCGCGAACTGCGCTTCGCCCTTTCCCGCCGCTCCAAAGGAAAACTTGAACACATGCCCACGCTGGCTCAACGCCAGCGCCTGTGTGCCACCGAGCAGCGATGCCACCAGCAGCACAGAGGCCACCGCAAGCGAGCGCCACAGCTCACGCCGGCATGCCTCACCACGCGACTGCGGCCGACGCCACCACGCGGAGCGCTTTTTCGCTGACATCATCACTAGAGGCCCCGTAGACGCTTCCTCAGGCGTGCCATAAGCGAAGCGTGCGTGGGACCACACGACGATCCCACGCACACGTTCACCACCACGTCAAGCGTTTCGTTAGCCTTTGATCTCTACCGGTTCTTCCCCGGTGTTCACATTCGTGATTTCCTCGCCACCGCGCGACCATTTCGTGCTGCTGGTGGATTCGAAGTTCAGGCCTTGCTCGTAGGTTTCGAGCTCGGAGAACGGGCCGCCTTCGAATTCCTTTGGTTCGTTTTCGGATTTGCTGTTCACCGTATACACCTGTGTGAAGGCGCCGCTCATTGCGTTGACCGGAGTGATCGGCGAGATGATCCTGTCGTGGCCGTTAGGTTCGCCAGGCGTCGCTGATTTGGCACCCGCTTCACCGACATTGTATTCTTCGTACGCTGACCCTTGCGTTTTGTTCCCGACACCAACCGTTGCGGCTATGACTCCACCACACTCGAAATGTGCGAACTCGCCGTTCGCTGTGGCAGGCGTGAGGACAACACCAACCTCGTGTGTTGCTTTCGTAATGTACCCCAGTTCGCCCTTCAACGGTTCAACTTGGATTTCGCCGGAGCTCGCGTTACTGCACACGAAAGCGCCTTCGAGAATCGAGCATCCGGTAAAGGCCACGTTGACTCCAGTGACTTCTTTCGTCCCACGCAGTTCACCGGAAGCCGTCTCTTCTTTGCATTCAACGCTGATGGACGTGACTTCTTCACGTTCTCCTGGTTTTACGCATTCACCGGGCACTGGTTCTTCGACACCTTCTGCTTCGCTAGCTGAGCAATAGATGTAGTCGGTCGTCAGCTTACCGGCGCCACCTTTGCCTTTGAATTTGAGTTTCGTCCCGAGCTTTTCGTACTTGCCTTTGGCTTTCCCGTTCTTTTCATCCAGTTCGGTGCAGCCCGAGTCTTTGTATTTGCCGTGCTTTTGTGCATAGCAGTGGACTTCAGCCCCAGGCAGCCATTCAAAATGGCCTTTGTATTTCTTTTCGTGCGCCTTGTTTTCCTTGAAAGCTTCTTTCGTGCAATTCGAGTCTTCGTAGTGCCCCTTTGATTTCACGGACACGCAGGCACCCCATTCCGGTTCAGCCGCAGACGCGCTCGTCGCCGCCACGGCCACGAGCGCGAAGACCGCGACGAGGCAGAGTCCGATGATCCTTATGTGTCTCACTCTCCATCACTCCTTCTGTTCGTTTACTTGCAAACAAGGAGGGCGAGGAGAAACCCGTCCCCCCTCCCAGGCGCCCACAACGGCCGCCGAGATCCGCTCCGGTCAACCGGGCCGGAGAGGAATTGACCGTCCGGGCAAACCCCGCAGAGAGGCGTGCCGGGGGACGGAAGCTTGTTGGTGCGCAGGCGTTGCACGTAGAAGGCGGCGCGGTAACACGCGGGACCGGATGAGTACGCTGGGAGCTCACGCGGCGCTCTTTCGCCCACGCGTGTAATGGACGGACGACCCGCGTCGGGCGGCTCCACCGGCATCCTCGCGCGGGCGCAGCGCGGGGTCAGCGTCGCGGAGCAGCTCGACCGCGCGTCGCCCGTATAGGGTCAGGCGCCAGGCACGGGCTTTGTTAGCGACCGCGTCGGATCGTGTGTCTTCGATCAGTCCGCGCTGCTCGAGCGGGTTCAGCAGCTGCGAGAGCTCACCGCCGCGCTGACGTTTGGCACGCAGCTGAAGTTCAACCTGGCGGGTACTCAGACCGGGCGCCGTGGCGATTATGCGCAACGCCAGCAGTGCGCGGGGGTGGGCGCGCAGCGGAAGGATCTTGGCCTCCCCCGGGGCTCGCGCAGGGAGCGAGGGGTCGCTAATGCGGTCGGCTATCTCCGCGCCGGCACCGAGGTAGGGCTCCACGATGTGCTCCATCAGTGGCGGCGCCAGCTCCGCGAGCGACCCGCCAGCGTGGGAGCGGAGCATCCGGGCGCGGATCACCGACAGCGCTGCAGTACACAGCAGCTCCGCGATCAAGCTCGTCGGGGGCGTGAGCTGCGTTCCGACGATCACCTGGCCACGCCCCGCGTCCAGCACCTCCGCAAGCGCGGCGTGCACGCGCCGCGACGCCTCGTTGAGCGCTAGCTGCTCGCGTTCGAGGAGCAGCGGGCGCGCCCATCCCGACTCGTCATCCAGGAAACCCAGAAGCGCGAGCACACCGGCACGGATCCGCTCCAGCCACAGCCGCTCACCGCCAGCCGCCTGCGCCACGGTCCGTGACAGCGCCTCGAACGCCTCGCTGAACTCTCGCGGACTGCGATTCCTGGCGCGTTCGCGAACCCCGCCCCGGGCACCAGCAGGTACCCAATCAACGGGGGTCCCCGTCCCAACAAGACGGGGGTCACTGAGCCGCTACAGACCTAGTGTTGGTCCCCCCAGGCTGCAGAACGCCCGATTTCCGCCCGCTGCCGGATGATCGCCGATGGTATGTTGACAAGCAGGCGTCGATCTGCTCTAGTTCTCCCCACAGTCTCGTCCCCATTGGTAAGGGGATGGGCAAGGGGAGTGCAGGAGGGCACGCGATGAGGGGCAGTAGCAAAACCCAACTGAGCAGCTCCGGGTTCGCCGGCACGGCCGTGCTCGCCACGTCGCGCAAAAGCCCGAAGGCACGGGCGTCTTCGCGGGAGGCAGCGGACGCAGTGCAGCGCGCCACGGTAGCTGCGACACTGTCACCAGTCGCGCCCGACGCCAGCCCGAGTGAGCTCAGTGACCCCCGTCTTGTTGGGACGGGGCGCGTGGCGTTTGCCCGGTAGCGACTGGGGTTTATCGCTGCTCCCCACACAGCTCCCGCCAAGCGGACGGCTTCGACATGGGGCGGCCCGCGAGCACGCCGCGCCGGTCGGGCGTGATCCCGGACCACACACGTTCACGCCGTGGGCTCAGCGAACGCGTGGGATGCAGTTCGCCCCGAAGCAGCCAGGCGCCGCTCGGGACTCTCGAGTTTTCTATCGACCTAAGATCACTCGATAGAAAGTGCTAGAAAGGCCGGGTTGCAGAAGCGCGAGAACCCCTACACCCCCGGTGCCGGGCGCAAGCCGCCGATGCTCGCCGGCCGCGACGGGGACCTCGAGAACTTCCAGGCGCTGATCGAGCGGCTGGCCGCCGGAGGCTATGAGCGCAGCCTGATCTACGCGGGACTGCGCGGCGTCGGCAAGACGGTGCTGCTGATGGAGCTGGACGTGCTCGCCAGCGAGGCGGGGTGGGCCAGCACCGACGTGCAGGAGGTCGGCTCCCAGCCCGACTTCCGCGTGACCTTCGCGCGCATGGCCGCGCGGCTGCTGCGCGAGATGAGCCGCCGCCACCGCGTCAAGGAGCGCGTCGAGCGCGCCCTGCGCGTGGTGAAGGCGTTCAGCGTGGTCGCGCCCGCCGGCGTGCAGTTCAAGCTCGACGTCGAGGCCGCCTCCGGCGTCGCCGACTCCGGCGACCCCGAGCAGGACCTGTCAGACCTCGTCGGCGAGATCGGCGAGGTCGCCCAGGCGACCGGCGCCGGCGCGCTGTTCCTGATCGACGAGATGCACAACCTCGACTCCCCCTCACTGGCGGCGATCTGCATCGCCTTTCAGGCCGTCAGCCGCCGCGGGCTGCCGGTCGCGCTCGTGGGCGCCGGACTGCCCGACCTGCAGGTGCGGCTGATGTCCGCCAAGCCCTACGCCGACCGCCTGTTCCAATACCACGAGCTCGGGCGCCTCACCAACCCGGCCGCACGCATCGCGCTGGTGGCGCCGGCCGCGACCCGCGGCGTCGAGTTCCAGGAGCAGGCCGCGCGGCGGGTGCTGCGCGAATCCGCGGGCTACCCCTACTTCCTGCAGGAGTACGGCCTCGAGCTGTGGAACCACGCCGAGCGCTCCCCCATCACGACCAAGGATGTCGAGGCGGTGCACGAGATCGTGACCGACTCGCTGGCGCGCAACTTCTTCGGCACCCGCTTCGCGCTCGCGACCGATGCCGAGCAGCGCTACCTCGCCGCGATGGCCGCACTCGGCCAGGCGCCCTACGCCAGCGGCGAGGTCGCGCGCGCGTACGGAGCGAAGGACCAGCGCGGCGTCTCCATCCACCGCGACGCGCTGATCGGCAAGGGAATCATCTGGTCACCCCGCCGCGGGCGCCTGGACTTCACCGTCCCGCTGTTCGCCGAGTACCTCCGCGAGAACCACCCACTGGCGTCGTTCACCGAGGGCTAACCGCGGCGGCGGGTCGCCTTCTTCGCCTTGTGGGCGTTCTTCTTCTTGACCGGCGCGTAGCGCTTGCGGGCGGTCTTTTCGCAGGCCGTGCGCCTGGGCTTGCTGTGCCTGTAGCGCTTGCGGCACGCGGCGAGGGCTTTGGCGAGCTGCTGCGCGCGCGTCGGCTTGGTGGTCTTCTTGGCGAGCACGCCGTTGCAGCCGGTCGGCGTGACGGAGGTGTTCTGTTGGATGGTGGCACCGTCCTGTGCGACGATCGTGGTCGGCATCGAGAGCTTCGTGCCGCAGAGTTCATAGGGTTCCTTTTCGGAGGCGTAGGCGGTCAGGATCCCGTGCGGGCCCGCCGGCAGGCTCGTTTCGAAGCTCGTGAAGGGCGCGTCCGGGGCCGTTTCGAACTTGCTGTACGTGACGCCATTCTTGATGTCCGTGTGCCCATCGAGCACGAGCGTGACGCCTTCGCCCTGGAGCACGAACTCGACGTCGGGGAATTTCGCGTTGCCGTAGGAGACCAGGTAGGCGGGCCCCGAAAGCGCGCTCTTCAGCACGGGGGTGTGGACCGTCGCGTAGCCGATCACCGACCCTTCCGGGCAGGACGCGGGGTTGGCCTGGAAGGTCGTGGCCAGACAGGCCTGGTTGAGCGTCGACTGGCGTGAGGGCAGCTGTGCGGGGATTTGCAGTTCGACCTTGCGGATGTTCGCGACCCCGAGCCCCTGGCTGGCGATCTTCACGTCGAAGCCGGTGCCGTCGGCTTTGCTGGCATGCCCACCGACGGTGGCGGTGAGGGTGGGATGGAATGGCAGGTTCTGGCAGCCGCCGACCTGGAAGCGCGAGGAGACGCCCGCGGTCGCGCCTTCGGAGCCCGACAGGGAGCCCTGGATGCTCATCGGTTCGCAGCTGGTGGGGTTGAACTCGAAGTCTGGGCGGTCGACCGTGACGAGCAGGCGTTTGAGCTGCACCGGAATCCCTTTTAGCATTGTGATCAGGGCGTCACCGTGCGGCCCGGGATCGGTTGTGATCGTGACTGCTGCGGTTTCGGGGTTCACGTTGATCCGCGAGCGCACGTTCACGTAGCCCAGATCGAACGGGCCCGCCTTCGCCCGTGTGCGCACGAGCAGCCCGAATGGCGCCCCGTCATAGCCCGTCGTCAGGAACACTTCGCCCGGCAGGGACACCGGTTCGCTTCCTAGCCCCGATTCGGCGGTCGAGCGACCGATTTTGCTGCCTTCGCCACAATCCCATTCGACTCCGGGTGGAGGTTCCTGACACGGAGTCACCTGGGAGAGCAGCGCGGCGATGCCCGGCGGCAGACTTACCGTCACGCCGGAGAGCGCCTGCTGGCCGTCGGGACGGGCGATTTCCAGCTCAAAGGGGGTGAAGGCACCGGCCTGGGTGTTTGCGCTCTGCGCGACAAAGGAGGGCGAGAATGCGAGCGGACCTGAGGGGCATGGGCCGCCGCCCGCACCGGAAGTGATTTCAAAGGGTGCGGAGGCGGGTTCCGCCACGGCACCCGACCACGCGTCGAACACGGTTGAGGCGCGGTAGGATCCGCAGCGCGCCGGGGTCGACACGGATGCGCGCTGCCCGCCAAAGGTTTCGAGCTTCAGTTCTTCGAACGGCAGCTGAGGCGTCTCGGGGAAGCTCGTCGTGATCTGCCCGGTGCTTTCGTTCAGCTCACCCTTGCCGGCGAGCTTGACGAGCACGCCCGCCTGCTTGTCTTCGGCCACGAGGTAAAGCGCTACCAGTGAGTCGAACGGGTTTTGTCCAGGTTCCGCGTTGGGCGCGGGCTGTGCCAGATACAGCGCCCCTTCAAGTTCGCCTGACAACAGTGGTGTCTTGATGTGCACAACACCGACCTTCGACGCTTCCGGACAGGACGACGCGCCAGTCGCGAAGTGTTGCATCCCCGTGTCCGGGCTCGTGCGTTCATACCCGACCTGGGCCTCAGTGCACGCTAGGCGCCCGTTCGCCGCTGAGGGGTTCAGCTGCACCCCTTCGGGGAGCGTGACCGCGGTGTTCTCCAGGTCGGCTTCAGCTGACCCCTGCGGGTCAACCAATCCGCTGTCGGGCATCCGCACACTCACATCCAGACCCGTGGGGCTGCTCGCCTCACTCGTTCCAGGAAGCGCTTGCAGCACCGGAGCGAAAGGCAGCGCGCCGCACCCGCTCAACTCGAGGGGTTCCTGCAGCGGCCCCGACCAAATGTACGGGAGTCTGACGGGGGTTAGTGGTTGCGCCCACGAGCTCACTTCCGCCCTGGAGTCCAGCGAACCTTCGACAGGACAGGATGTCGGCAGTGTCAAGAACGGTACTTCAGACTCCACACTTGTACCTGGACACGACGGTTCTCCTTCGATCTGCTTGCGATACTCTCCGCCCGCAACGCATTCCCAACCTCTGGCATTGTCGTGAGTCTGCGCTCCCGGGACACCCCACAGCGTCACCTGACTGCTCAGCAGCGCCGCCGCCTCCGTGATGTCATTGACGCTCGCTTGCACCTCGTAGCCTTCGTCGTTGAGTACGGACGTGTCGATTACAACCTCGACGAGGCCGAACACCTCAAACCCGAGTCGCGCCGGCTCACCATAGCCGGGTTCGACGTTGAACACCGGCACGGTCTTGGTCAACAGGCCCGACAAAGGTTCGTACGCTGTCACGGTCGCGACACCAACGACGCTGCTTGGCGGGCAGAGGTTCGTTTCCTCAACAATCGCGGCGAAGTCCACCATCGCGCAGTGCGCTACCGCGGTTGGGTTGCCCACCAGGCCGGGAGGGAGCGTGACGCGCACATCCTTCGCCAGAGCGACGGGAGTTGGGATGGGCATACCGACCTGGTTCAACGCCAGGCCTGTGGTGAGCTGGAAGGGGTGCGCGCCAGCCTGCGTCACTGCCGCGCCTTGTTCGCTGAATGGCTCGAGTTCGTAGCTCTGCACTCCAAACGGCGTCCTAGCTCCGTTGATCGTGAGCTCCTGGATCGCGCTGCTCGCGCCGGTTGCGCCGCCGCCTTCCACGCTCACGCGGTTGGGCAGGGCGGTGACCGTGCCCGGCGACTCTTCCACATTCACCTTGATTGCGATACCCAACTGTTCATACGAGTTCAGCCGGGCTTTGTAGGTGCAGGTGATCACGGTGGCGGGCAGCGGGGTGCACGACACCGGTGGGCGCGGTGGCACCGTCGGTCGACGGCTGCCGCCGCTCGCCGAGACCGCGGTCAGCCCTGATGGGAGTGTGTCGGTGACGCTTACCGGGCTCGCTTCCCCGTTGACTTCGCCGGCCCCGAGATCGCTGAGCGTAATACGGATCACTCCTGTTTCGCCTGGCGGCAGGTTCGTGGGGGATACTTCAGAGCCGATCTGCCACCATGGTGATCCCTGCGCCCGCGCCCCAGCTGGGCTGGCCAGTACTAGCGCAGCCATGCAAGCGAGAAGGACGAGCAGAGGTCTCGTCACCGACTCTCCCTCCCCTTCGCCTTCCTGTTGGGCTTGATCTTCGGCGCGTACTGCTCGCGCGCTCGTGCTTCACAACGTTTGCGCCAACGCTTTGCGTGCGGATAGCGTTTGCGGCATTGTGTGAGCGCCTTGGCAAGCTTTTGTGCGCGAGTAACCGATGCGGAGGAGGTCGGCGCTAACGGCTTGACTTCCCGCTTGCCCGAGGATGGCGACGTCGGAGCATTGTTGCTGTGATCAGATAGGGTCGCGGTGCCAGCGGCCTGCAGGGGCGCGGGCGAGGGTGGGGAGGCCGGTAGGCACTGGTTGGTGCTCGCACAGCCCGTGGGTGCAGGCGCCGGCGGGGACAGGCACGGTGCCGCGGCGGTGCAAACATGTGCATCGTACAGCGCGAACCCGCCTTCCTCGTCCTGTGGCAGGAGCTGCGCGTCGGTGAGGAAGAACGCGTCGTTGCCGCTGTTGCTGGCTTCGAGGAACGCCGATTCGTGTTCGGAATCCCCGCCTGTGAGCAGCGCCAGACACGCGCCGGTTGAGCTTTCGCAGCCGCCGACGCCCTGAGGCTCGTACTCGTACACGTTCTCCACGCCTACGCTTTCGGTCTGACCCGCGACGTTCTCGTCACGCGTACGCACACCGGTTCCCGCTAGCAACGGGTCGGCGCTGTCGAAGAACACTCGCCCTTCGTTGCTTAGGTAGCGCGACTGGAACAGCGCGCTGTCGATGCTCTGTGCAGTCCAACCGGGGATGCTGCCCGCGAGCCAGTGCGCGCGCTGTAGGCCCGAGGCCGCCCATACCTTGCGTCTGTCCACGAGCAGCCCCTTGCCTTCCCCCGAGTTCTCCTCATCGAGCACGCCCAGCGGACGGGCACCGGTGGGGTCACACGAGACACACGTCAAAGAGGCGGTCAGGGCGTCGTAGAGGTAGACCTCCTCGTCCATCCGTTCTCCGGGTTGCTTGCTCGAGACGTCTTCGTTGTCATATCCGGTCGGGCTCGCTTGAGACATGAACGCCAAGTACCGGCCATTGGGGGAGATGTGCGTGGTCGAGAACGCGCTGTCCGCGTGTTCTCCCCCGTCCCACTCGGGCCTGTCTTCTTCTGAAAGGTTCGCGATGAACGTCGTCTGCCAGACTCCCGTCTCTTCGTGGAGCTCATACAAATTCTCCTGACCTTCTTGCGCATGCTCCCCCGCGCCGTTTTCGTTTTCGGCGAGGACGCCCTTTGCGAGCAGATACACGATCGCGCCGTCTTCGCTCACGCCGAAGAGAAAGCCCTGCACGGCTGCGTGCGCACCACCTTCATGATCGACCGTGAGATCTTTCAATTCGCACCTGAGCCTGCCGCCTTCTTCTTTTTTGATTTCGCACTCGTACAGGTCGGCCCTGCCACGCGTTTCGGAACCTTCTTCCGGCGTCGCTTCCGCGGTGAGCTTGCGGTCATCGGTGAAAAACACCCGCGACCCGTCGCTTGTCGCGGACTGGAACTGCGCGCCTCCTGTCCCTTCTGGTTCGCTGGTGCCCTGAGCGGCATCAAGCTGCACCGTGTGACCCGCGGTGGTGTCGCGCATGTAGAGATGCCCGCGGCCGGTGTTGTCTTCTTCATTCGTGAAGAGCACACGCGCTCCATCGTTGGAAACGGCATGCGCGACGACGTCGTAGAAGCCAAGAATCGGTTTGTGTGCCGTCACCGCCGAAGGCAGCAAGCTAACCAGGGTGAGGGTTCCTTCAGCCCACTCGTACAGCTGTTCTCCACTACCCGGGGGCCACGTTTCCCCCTCCAGCGGTACGGACGAGCGCACCAGCACATGCGTCAAGTCGGACGAAGCATCAACGAAGTGAACCTTGCCGCCAAAAGTCGTGCCCACGGCCGTGTTCGCTTCGGTCACCAGCGGCCGATATGTGCCCGCACGATCGTCGCGAACGTACAGTGTCGCCTGTTTGACCCCGGGCGCCAGCGGCGGTTCCGCCGCACCCGAGGCTCCAACGACAGGCTGGACAAGAGCGAGTCCGAGATCCGGTGAAAAGAACTGGTACTCCGGAGGGCTACCGCCCCTCACTCCAAGCGCCTTGTCCTGCGGCGTCTCGATATCTGCCGTTCGCCAACCTTCCGGCGTGCGTGTTGCCAGGACCTGCTGCATTTCGGGACTGCGATTGCCCTGCGCTTCTTCGGAGATCGCGCCCTCTGTCACGTAACTGAAGGCGTTGCCCTCGTCCGAGGCGCGGACCAACCCGCCTTCGTCGGTGAGCGCTTCGATCACTGCGCCGTGCTCACTGGGCGGAGAGACGAGCTCATACGCGCGCGAGTCCATGAGGCCGCTCGCACCGCGGGCGATCGTGAAGACTTGTTCCGCGCTCGCACTGGCACCTAAGCCGTTTTCAGCAACGACACGCAAGTGGTAGGTGCCCGGTGCAAGATCTCTCACGTCGCTGCTCAAGGCCACGTCCGAGAAGCCTTCCCCGAGATCGTTCACAACGCTCCGTGTGCACGCACCCGGTGCCTGCGAGCAGCTGACTTGCCCATATTCGAAGTGGGCGCGCGTGACAGCGCCATGCGGGTCCACCTCGGCACTCAACTTGACCGCGCCGGCTTCGCGTGTACACGAAGCCGCTTCCGAGGCGCGACACCAGGACAGAGCGTCGACCGTCGGCGTACCGGTCCCTTCCAGAGCAAACACATCGACCGTGTCGGACGCCGCGTCGGTAGCGAACACGTTGCCGCCCTCGGTCTCGACGGCAACACCAGAAGCTTCCCTGAGGCGCCCCGCTCCAAAGCGCTGAATCAGCGATCCCGATGAGTTGAACTCGCCGATCGTGCTCCCCGTCACCGTCCCACCGCTTTCGACAAGGTTCGTCACGTAGACGTCGTTTAGTTCGTCCACGCCATTTGCTGGTTCATCGCGGGTGTTGACGGCCACCGCGCTGCTCTGCTCGATATCCAGTTCTTCGATCAACTGGCCTCCGGCGGCCCCTTCGCTCAACGTTTCTGGAGTGGCCTTTTCGTACTTCCCGATCACGTCTGCGCGACCTTCGTCGCGACCGGCGACGCCCGTGTTTTCGCTGCGGTCACCGAGATATAGCTGTTGTTCCGAGTTGACAGCCAAGCCAGGCGTGGGATGTCCGCTCAGTGCCGGTTCGAAGCTCACCCACCCCCTGCTTTTGGCCGCGTTGCTGAACACGAACACCCGTTCTTCGCCTTCTCCGGCTTCCCCGTACACGTACATCTCGCCATTCGGACCGACAGTGACGCCGTCGAGTGCTTCGAACTTCAGCTCTTCTCCTTCTGTTTCCCTGAACCTCGCGATCGTCTGGATTAGCGTACCGTCCGGTGTGTACTTGTACACCCTGTCTCGTGCTTCCCCTTCCTTGTCTTCGCGAGCGCTCACCACGTAAACGTCGCCAGCGGAAGGGTCATACAGCCGACTCCCGGCGCTGTCCACCGCGAGTGCCACGGGTGAGACCACTGGGATCTCGGCCGCGAACTTCTCACCGACTACGCGCCCTTCACCGTCCCGTACCGGCTGAAAGACATCAACGCGATTGTTCCCTCGATCGGCGACATACACGGTGCCGTTCGTCTCGTCAATGGCGATCCCCGCCGGATCGGATAGCTCCCCTTCGCCCGATCCGGCGGAGCCAAACGCGAAAGCGAATGTATGACCGCGTTGGGAGAGAGCCATCGCCGGCGTACATCCGAGTGTCAGTACCGTCACAAACCCCACGAGCACCGCAACGCTTGTCCACCATCGCGTACGCAGCGCATTTCGGGCTTCTGCCCGCAGTTTGCTCCGGCCGTGCTCTGCGAAAACGAGGTCCGTCATAGCGTCGTTTCTCTCATGGTCCTCAAGCTCGTCCCGATGTGCGCGGCGGCCCATGCAGCCCGCCCCGCGCACATCCTTTCAACTCAGCACTAGCGACTCGCTGCTCCTTTCTCTCGCGCGCCACACGCCACCACGGTCGCCGCGCGGTCGCGGTCATTCAACCTTGATTGCTTCTACCCCTGCGGCTTTTTCTGCCGCGGTCGGCTTCACGACGAGCGTCCCGTGCCACGTGCCCGCTTCTTTCAGTTCTGGGGTACATTCCGTTTTGTGGGATTTACTGTCGTAGACGGCTTCCACGGTTCCCGTCGCCGTATTCGTCAGGTGCAGGCTTGTGTTCGCGAGACATTTATTTGGCGCGCCGTTGCATTCAAATTCAAAGGCAGGCGTACCGGCGCCACCACTTGCAAACCTCGCCCTGTGTTCGGTTCCTTCGCTGTAAAGTTCCGTCTTCCATGACAAATTCGCGGCTTTCCATGACCCGAGTGTAAGGCACATTCGGATGCCTTCTCCTTCTTTCGCAGGTTCGCACCCCGAAACGTTCAGGAAAGACGTGAGTTTGCCCGCGCCTTCGGATTCAATCGCGCCTCCGCCCGCGGAGCTCGCGGTGCAATTGAGGCCCCAGTAGCCGCCTTTCGCTGTCTTTGTTACGCCGGCATTTTTAGCTTCCAATTCCACCGTTATCGCGGTGGTGACTTTGGCATACACCCCGCCTTTCTTCACGAACCACGTCGGCGCCGCGGAGGCCGAAGTTCCCGCGGCTGCGCCAAGAAGGGAAGTTGCGAGGAATACCGCCGCCGCTACCTTAAGCGCTTTCATTAGCTGTATCGTCCATTCTCTTGTATTGCTGTTTGGTGCCCAGACGAGCGGAAACTCTCGCTGACCTCCTTTAGTCGGAGCGCCGACCCGGCGCGTCACGCCCGGACGGACCCACTGCGCTTCCCTACGCCCTTGAATCCGTAGGTGCCAGGCCAGCCTCCTACTGCACCAACGGTCACGCGCGGGGCCAGTACGCTTCTTCGTCCCCGCGCGTCCACCGTCGCCGCGTCCCGCTCGCCTAGCCCCTGATCTCCACCGTTCCTTCCGTGAAACTCAGGTTGCGGACCGATTGGCCCGCTGCCGCCCACTGGTCGTGGCGTTCGCCTTCTTCCTCGTGAAGGGTCGTCGCTGCTTCGAGGCGGTGGATTACGCTGCCTTCGCCTTCGAAGTGGCTCGGTTCGTTTTCGGCCGGTTCCCCGTTGTCCTTGAAAACCTCTTCAAACCCGGACGCGGGCTGATCGATCGGCGTGATCGGCGCGATGATGGAGTCGTGGCCGGTGCCTTCGTAATACATGCCTTCGGTATTATTCCCGACTCCCACTGTGAATTCGAACAACCCTTCCAAACAGTTAAACGTTACGAACGCGCCGCCGGCTTCGGGTTCGAGCAGAATCCCAACCTTCGCGGGCGAGACCGCTTTTTCTAGGTAACCCAAGCGCCCCTTGAGCGCATTGACGCTAATTTCGCCTTCTTTGCCGGTGTTCGTGCATGGTGCCGCTCCCGCGAAGAGACAACCCTTGAAGGTCACTTTCACGTCCGCGACTTCGTCCGTGCCGAGTGCGCGGCCGCTATTTTGCTCGCTTGCGCATTCGACATACTCGGAGGCGGTGCCGTTTTCGGCTTTGTTGTTTAGGTGGTCACATTCCGCCCGTCGTTCATTTATGAACGCTTCCTGAAATCCCTCTCCTTCGAAGGTGAATTTGTAGCATGCTTCCAGGACCGTGTTAAGGATTCCGGTGCCGCCGGTACCTGTGAAGTACGGGCCGACTTTTTCGAATTTGCCCTTGTGGTCCGGCACACCCTTCTTTTCCGCGACCGTTTTACACGCGCTTTCCGTGTAGTTTCCCTTCTTCTGGGGTAGGCAGCGCGGTTCGGTGAATTTTTCTTCTTCTTCTTTCAGCGAGGTCCATTCGTACTTCCCCTTGAAGACCCCCTTCTTTTCTTCGGCTTTGTTCAGGCAGCTTGCGTCGGTGTACTTTCCGTGCTTCTGCTTGGCGCACCGGCCCCATTCCGGGCCCTGAGCCATTGCCGTCGTTGCGAGCATCGCAGCCGCGGCCAATACAGCCGCGAGGCACATGCCCAACGTTTTGACTGGTTTCATCTTGCTCCACCACTCCCTTTCTCGGATCATCATTACGACCGTCATCGTGTTCGATGCGGTTAGGCTTCTTCGTCTTCTTTGACTACGCAAAGAGGTACCTTGCTCTTGAACGTCTGTGTTGTTTCCAGGCCGGTGCCGAACAGGGTTTCCCCGACCACAGTCGTTGGGAGACCTTGGCCGCCGGTTATTCCGTCGGCCCAGACTTCTGGCTGACCTGCGAGGCTGACCCTGAAGCTCAACTCGATCGTGGTCGAGCAGGCCCCGCGGAGTGCCGGCTTGACCAGTTCTGGGTTGCCGATCCCGCCGGTCAGTTCGAACTTCGTCGACCCGCAGGTAAGCGCCGCCACTGGAAACGGATAACGTTCTCCGATTGAGAGTTCGCCGTTGCTGTACGGCGGGTGACTGGCCTCCGCTGCGAAAGTTCCCAACTCGGTCGGCATCTGGCTCGTTTCTAGCTTCGCGGAGCACTTAACAGGGATGCCGGTGGACGCGGGCGTCGCCGTACAACGAGTGAAGGTGACTCGCATCCACCCAGTGCGTTGTCCCGTCACCGCACCCACGGCCTTCGACTTGGCGCACGCGACTGTCCATTCGGCACCCTGAGAGGGGTATTCCAGGCGCCACATGCCTTCTTCGAACGGGACTCGGTAGACGTAGAAGGTCGCTATACCGCCCTTGCCCTTCAGGGAAATGTCTTCTTCGGTCCCAAGCGCCGCCTCGTTGTACTTACCTTCATGTGTCGCGCTTACTTCGGTGCACGTGTTATTGGTGTACTCGCCTGTCCAATGCCCATTTAGCTTTGGCGACGTCTGACACTTTCGGTACGTCCCCGATAGTTCTCCACCGTGGTTCGCCGAAGCGCTCGCCGGCAACGACTCGCACACCGCGAGTGCTGCGACGAGGCACAGTCCGGCCAGTCTCATTCGCCTCATACTTTCCACCACTCCCTTTCTCCATAGTTAGACCTACCTCGATCGAAACCCACTCTGTGACTCACTGGTAGGCGATCGGAGGTGTACGGCGTTCGAAGAGTGCGTGCCGAGCTTCGGTCGTGTATCAGCGGGCCCCAACGGGACCCATGGCCCCCGTATAGATGCACCCTCGCTACCGACGCCCACACAAATGGGCTACAGGTCGGGGAACGCTTGTAGTGCGTTGCCTGGTACGTGTGGTGGCGGATACGCGTAGCGCCGCGTCGTGGCGGACGTCCGCTCGGCGTAGAGCGCTCACAGGTCTCGGTTGGGCTGGACGGCGCGGTTGCGGCGCCACGCACGCCCGCGCGCAGGACGCTCGAGGCGATCGCGATCATGCTGCCCTCCGGTGCACCTGGCCAACGGGTGAGCGCGATGCTCCCGACGGGTGGCGTAAGTGTGATTCGGTGTGCGCTTGACGCGCGTGTGTGACCCCTGCGTCTATGCCGAGGAGCTCAAGCGCGCGCTGCCCGTACGCGGTCAGCCGCCAAGCGTTGGCTTCGTGTGTCACCCCGACGGGTCGTGTATTTTCGATCACCCCGCGCTGCTCGAGCGGTTTGAGGACCTGCGAGAGCTCACTGCCGCGTTGACGTTCAGCCGTCACCTGTTGTTCGACCCCGCGTGTGCTGACACCGGCGTTCGCGCCGATCACGCGTAGTGCGAGCAGCACCCGCGGGTGCGCGCGCAGCGGGAGAATCTTCGCCTCGCTGGCGACTCGTTTTGGGAGCAAGGGGTCTCTGAGGCGGTCGGCTATCTCGGCCCCCGCCCCGAAATAGGGCTCGATGATGCCGTCCATCATCGAAGGCGCCAGGTCGATCAGCGGCTCGTCCCGCTCGGCCAGCATCCGCGAGCGGACCACCGACAGCACCGCAGTACACACAAGTTCAGCAACCAAACTCGTGGGCGGGGTGAGCTGCGAGCCGACGATCACCTGGCCACGCCCGGCGTCCAGCACCTCCCCGAGGGCGGTGTGCACGCGCGACGTCGCCTCGGCGACTGCGAGATCCTCGCGTTCGAGGATCAGCGGGCGGGCCCACTCCGGCTGCTCGTCGAGGAACGCGAGCAGCGCGACGAGTCCGGCGCGTATCCGCTCGAGCCATAGCTGCTCTGCGGTGGCGGCGTCGACTATCGCCCGAGACAGTCGGTCGAGCGTTTCGTTGAACGCCGCCGTACTGCCATTCCTTGCGCTTTCGCGACGACCGTCGCGCGTCGCCGTGGGTACCCAATCAGGGGGGGTCCCAGTCTCGACAAGACAAGACGGGGGTCACTCGGCCCCTAAACGCCTGGCGTTGGCCCCCTCACGCTGCAGAATGCCCGATTTCTCAGGGCACGCCAATGATCGTCGATGGTATGTTGACAACCAGCAGGCGATCTGCTCTAGTTCTCCCCACAGTCTCGCCCCCATTGGTCAGGGGATGAGCAAGGGGAGTGCAGGAGGGCACACCGTGAGGGGCAGCAGCAAGATCCAACTGAACAGCGCCAAGGTTGCCACCGCGACCGCAGTCGCGCCACGGCGCGAAAGCCCGAAGGCACGGGCCGTTTCGCGGAAGGCAGCCGGCGCAGAGCAGCCTCCGAACGGAGCTGGCACACTGCCTCCCGCGGTGCTTGGCGCTGGTGCGAACGGACTCAGTGACCCCCGTCTTGTCGAGACGGGACACGTGGCACTGGCGCTTTAGCTACTGGAGTTTTCGCCGTCCTCCCACACGGCTCCCGCGGTGTCGGCGGAGCGCCCATCGAGACGGCCACACCAGGACGGGATCCGGCAGGAGGGCAATCGGGACCGTTTGGTTTCTGCCGGCGCCGACTAGGGGCGCGTGGGATGCATTCGCTGCGCGTCGGCTGGCGGCCGAATAACCTGCCACCCATTGCGAGTTATGACCGCGGTGCTGGTCGGCGAGACCAGCGCGACACCCGCGACAGCGCCGGAGTGGGGCTCCTATTCGGTGCCGTGTGCCGCTTGTCCGAGCCCTGAAAGCGCGACGGCGCCGGTGGGTGCGGTCAGGCGTGCTGGCTGGATCCAGCCCGTGAACGTCGTCCGGCTGGCTTCTTGACCGTGCTTGACGATCAGTAGCGGGTATGGGGTGCCGGTGGCGGCGACGTAGATCGCGCCGGTGTAGAGCTTGCCCTTGGTCTTGAGTTCGATCGCCTTTTGACCGTCGACGGTGGTGAGCATGCCCTTCGTGAGGGCGAGCGTCGGGTTGCGCAGCAGCAGTGTCAGCTCGCCGCTGGGCTGCGTCAGCGCGGCCAGGTTGGTCAGTTCGGTGTTGCCGGCGGGCGCCTTGAGCCACGTTCCGTTGGCCACGTGTGTGCCGTTGCGTTCGTTCAGGCGCCGGTAGAACTGCGGGCTGCCCCTCACATACAGCGTCTGGCCGATCCTGATCGCTTCGGTTGCGGAGCCGAAGAACGCCACCTTGGCGCGACCGTCGCTGCCGCTGAGCTGCAGTTCGAGCGTTGCGATGGTGCGCGGCTTTGCCTTGGTCTTCGGATCGGTCCTGGTCGCGAAGATCTGGCTGGTGGCGTGAACGGCGCTGGCGTTGCGCGCCGCCGTCCTGCTCGCGGCCAGGATCGCGGCGGCTGATTTCGAGCTGACGTCTTCGCTCGAGCCGCACGCCGCGAGCGTCGCCAGGCAGCCGAGCGTCAGGGCCAGGCTCGCCGTGACGCGAATCCGACGCGCAGGCCTAGCCATGAGGATGGGCCGTCGTCTTGCGGGCCTTGTGCGCCTTGCCGTGGCTTTTCTTCTTCGGTGCGTAGCGCTTGCGCGCGCTCGCTTCGCACGCCGCCTTCTTGTGCATCTTGTGCTTGTACTTCTTGCGGCAGGCGGCGAGCGCCTTGGCGAGCTGCTGCGCCTGCGTCGGCTTGCTGGTCTTGTTCGGGAGCACGCCGCTGCAGCTGGTCGGCGTGACGGTCGTGGTCTGCTGGATCACGGCACCGTCCTGGGCGGTGATCGTGGTCGGCATGGTCAGGCTCGAGCGGCAGAGTTCATACGGTTCCTTTTCGGAGGCGTAGGCGGTCAGGATCCCGTGCGGGCCGGCGGGGAGGCTCGTTTCGAAGGTCGTGAACGGCGCGTCGGGTGCCGTTTCGAACTTGGAGTAGGTGACGCCTTTTTTGATGTCGGTGTGCCCGTCCAGGACGAGCGTGATGCCTTCGCCCTGCAGCACGAACTCGACATCAGGGAATTTCGCGTTCCCGTAAGAGACCAGGTAGGCAGGGCCGCTCAGGGGGCTCTTGAGCACCGGGGTGTGTACGGTCGCGGAGCCGATCACCGACCCTTCCGGGCACGAGGCCGGGTTTGCCTGGAAGACGGCCGCCAGGCACGCCTGGTTGAGCGTCGACTGGCGCGAGGGCAGCTGCCCGGGCAACTGCAGTTCGACCTTCTTGATGTTCGCCTGCCCAAGCCCGGCGCTCGTGAGCTTGACGTCAAAGCCGGTCCCGTCGGCTTTGTTGGCATGCCCGCTGACGGTCGCCGTTAGCTCGGGGTGGAAGGGGAGGCTTTCACAGCCGCCGACCTGGAAGCGCGAGGACACCCCGGCGCTCGCGCCTTCGGCGCCGTGCAGGGTGCCGTTGACGGAAGCCGGTTCGCAGCTGGTCGGGTTGAACTCGAAGTTCGGGCGGTTGACATCGACGACCAGGCGTTTCAGGGCGGCCGGGACGCCTTTGAGGAACGTCGGCAGCACTTCGCCGCGCGGGCCGGGGTCGGTCGTGATCGTGACCGCCGCGGTTTCGGGGTTGACGTTGATCCGCGAGCGGACGTTCACATAGCCGAGGTCGAACGGCCCGGCTGCCGCGAGAGTGCGCACGAGCAGCCCGAACGGCGCGCCGTCGTAGCCGCTGGTGAGGAAGACCTGTCCGTGCAGGGCGATCGGTTCGCTGCCGAAGCCCGATTCGGCGGTCGATTCGCCGATCTGGCTTTCGCTGCCACACGACCATTCGACGCCGGCCGGTGGTTCCTGGCAGGGGGTGACGCTCGACAGCAGCGCCGCGATGCCCGCCGGCAGGCTGACGCTCACGCCGGTGAGCGCCTGCTCCTGGTCGTGGCGGGTGATTTCGAGCGTGAACGGCGAGAAGGCGCCGGCCTGGGTGTCAGTGCTCTGGGCGAGGAACGAGGGCGCGAACGACAGCGGACCCGCACCGGCGCAGTCTTCGCCGACCACGAGTTCGCCGGCGGGCGAGGACACCATCACCGGCTCTTCCGGCTGCGCCCAGGAGGTGAACGTGGCCTGCGCGCTGTAGCTCCCGCACCGTGGCGGAGTCGCGAGCGCCGCTCGTTCTCCGCCTTCGGACGGCGTTCCGTGGAGCAGTTCGAGCTTCAGTTCTTCGAACGGCAGCTGCGGCGTGTCGCTGAAGGTCGTTTCCAGCTGCCCGGTGTCGGGGTTCAGGTGGCCGCTGCCGGCGAGCTTGACGAGCACTCCCGATCCTTCCGCGACGAGGTACTCGGCGATCAGATCGTTGAACGGGTTCTGCCCGCCTTCCCCGTTCGGTGCCGGCGTGGCCAGGTACAGGGCGCCTTCCAATTCGTGCGGCAGCAAGGGCGTGCGGATGTGCACCGACCCCAGCTTGGACGCCTGCGGGCAGGCCGCCTTGGCGCCCGAGAACAGCTGCCCGCCGGAGGAGTCCAAGCCTTCGAAGCCGACCTGCTGCTCCGAGCAGGCCTGCAGCCCGTTCGCCGCCGAGGGGTTGAGCACCACGCCTTCCGGGAGCGTCACGGTGGTGTTGCGCACGGCGGACTGGGCGCGTCCGTGAGCTTCCACCAGGCCGCCGGAGGGGACGTGGACGGACACGGTCACGCTCGCCGGCGCGGCCCCGGCGTGTGTTTGGGTAGAGACCCCGATGCTCGGTTCGAAGGCGAGTTCCGAGCAGCCGGTGAAGCCGAGCGCTTCGCCGAGCGGCCCCGACCACACGAACGGAGGGGGCTGGACATACCCGGGCGTCGCCCACGATTCGGCTTCCACGCTCGAGGCGACCGGTTCGCCGGCCGGGTTCGCCGCGCACGCCGTCGGCAGCGTCAGGAACGGCGTCTGCGGAAGGCTCGTGGCGGCCGGACACGGTGTAGATACTTCGCCTTTTTCGAAGTGCACACCGCCCTGTACGCATTCCCATCCGCGCGAGGCATTATGCAGCGGGTCGCCGGGGACGCCCCACAACGTCACCTCGCTGCTGAGGAAGCCTGCGAGCTCGGTCGCGTTGCGGACCGTCGCCAGCACCCTGTAGCCGCCTTCGGGCGAGACGGAGGTGTCGATCACGACCGGCACTAGTCCCAGCGCCTCAAATCCAAACCGCGCAGGCTCGTCTTGCCCGGCTACAAGGTTGAAGACGGGAACCGTCAACGTGGTGACGTGGACGGTCTCGGGTTCGTCGATCGTCACGGTCGCGACGCCGACCGCGGAATCGGGCGGGCATTGATCGACTTCTGAGACTGGGGCGTGCGCGAAGAAATCGATCATGGGGCATTGTTCGGTGGCGGAAGCATCGCCCACGAGGCCCTCGGGGAGGCGGAACGTCAGATTCCTGGGTGGGGCCGCGGGCTGGCGGCCCTGCGTCGAGCCCGTCTGGTTCATAATGAAGGTCGTCGTGAGCTGGAACGGATGAGCCCCCGCGGTGGTTTCCGCAGTTCCGGCCTGGCTCAGCGGTTCGAGCTGGTAGCCGGCGTTCTGCACACCGAACTGCGTAGGAGCGCCGGTAACGATCATTGGCTGCTTGGCCGAGGCGTCTTCGAGTGCGCCGCCACCCTCGACGGTCGCTTCGTTGGTGAGCGTGACGCTCGTGCCTTCCGGCTCGGCGACTTTGACCCTGATCGTCATCGAGGTGCGCTCGTACGGATAGACGGTTCCCTTGAACGTGCACTGAACCGTTGCAGTCGAGCACGTGGTGTCATTCCCGCTACTGATCGCGGTGGCGTTGAGGCCCGGCGGTAGCTTGTCCGCGATCACTATCGGAGCGGAGGCCCCGTTGGCGGTTTCGCTGCCGAGATTGGTGGCGGCGACGATGATGTTGCCTTCGTGTTGGGGCGGGAGGTTGGTGGGCGCGACTTCGACGCCAATCTGCCACGTGGGCGTCAGCGGTCCCGCCGCCAGCACGGGCGTCGCCTGTGAAAGCGCGGCCAGCGCGAGCGCCGCTAGGGCCGGAAGCAGCACAAGCGCGCGCCGGCGAAGCGAGCGATTCGTGTGGGTCATCGCGCGGCCCGCTTGTTGTGCCGCTGGGCATGGTGGGTCCTGCTATGCGGCTTTGGTCCGTAGAGCTTTCGGGCACGGGCTTCGCAGGCTCTGCGTCTGCTGCGCGAGTGGGGATATTGCTTGTGGCACTGGGCGAGGGCTTCGGCCAGCTTCTGAGCCCGCGTGAGCGGTTTCTTGGTCGAACGCCGGCCCGCCACGACTACGGTCGAGGGAGGCTTGGGCTGAGATTTCAGGTTGCCGAATCCGTCGAAGCCCGCGGTTCCCGACGTGAGCGGCATGGACGCTTCTATGGTCGTAGCGGGGTGGCAGCTGGCGGGGCTGGTGCACGGTGGTAGAGCACTCGGCGGCGGCGACAGGCACGGCGAGGCGGTGGTGCATTCGCGGGCGTCGTAGACATCGAAGGCGCCGTCGGCGTCGAGCGGGGACAGCCGTGCGCCGGTGATCAGGAACACATCGCTGCCGGTCGGGGTGGCTTCCAGGAACGCGGATTCGCGATTCGAGCTGCCCCCGGAGAGCAGCGCGACACAGCCGCCCGCGGCGCCGGCGCAGCCGCCGACGCCGGCGGGCTCGTACTCGTAGGCGTTCTCGACCCCGACCTGCTGGGCGTTGCCGTTGACGAGCTCTTCGCGCAAGGGCGCAGAGACGCCTTCCACGAGCGGATCGGCGCTGTCGAAGTACAGGCGGCCTTCGTTGGAGAGGTAACGCGACTGGATCAGCGAGTTCACCAGGCTCTCGGATGTCCCGCCGGGGATGTTGCCCGCGATCCACTGTCCGCGCCAGCTCTCGCGTCGGTCGACGAGCAGCCCAATGCCTTCACCCGAGTGTTCCTGGTCCAGGACCCCGGTGGGGCGTGCCCCGGACGGGTTGCAGGAGGCGCACGTCAGCGCGCCAGTCTGGGAGTCGAACAGGAACACCTCCTCGTCGAGCCGTTGGCCGGGGTGTTCGCTGGAGGCGTCTTCGTTGTCATAGCCGGTGAGGCTGCGGTTGGACATGAAGGCGAGGTAGCGCCCGTTCGGGGATACGCGTGTGGTCTGGAAGGAGGTGTTCTCGTCGGAGACGTTCTTGCCCTGGTCCCAGTCGGGGCTGTCTTCGGCCGATAGTTGGGCGATGAACGTGCGCGTCCATGCGCTGCCCTGGTGGTGGAGCTCGTACAGGTTCTCGGCCCCGGGTTCGGCGGCTTCGCCATTGGCGTTTTCGTTTTCGGCGAGAACGCCGTGGGCAACGAGGAAGACGGTGGAGCCGTCTTCACTGGAGCCGAGCATGAAGCCCTGGACGGCGCCGCGTTCGTCGGGGCGCAGCGGGATCGTCAGGTCGCGGAGGTTGCAGGCTTCTGCTGGGCCGCTACCCGCGATTTCGCACGCGTACAGGTCGCTGATTTCCCGCTGCGGTTCGCCGGTCGCTCCTGGGACGAGGGCCTGGGTGTCGGTGAAGAACGCGCGCGAGCCGTCGACGGAGGCGGTCTGGAACTTGGCGGCGCCGGTGGGTTCCGTCAGGCCCTCCTGGGCTTTGTCGAGCTGGATCGTGCGTGCACCGGCCGTGTTGCGCATGTACAGGTGCGCAGGGGTCTCCTGGCTGGCGGTCCAGAACACGCGGCTACCGTCATTGGAGATCGCGTGCGCACGGGTGTGGTAGTAGCCGAGCGCGACCTGCGGGGCAGGCTTGCCTTCGGGCAGCGCGCTCACGAAGCTGAGCGTGCTGCCCTGGGACCACTCGTACAGCCCGGGCCCGGAGGAGGACCCAGCCAGCGCCGAGGTGGATTCGAGCAGCACATGCTGCAGGTCAGGTGTCGCGTCTGCGAAGCGCGCATTCGCGGGCAAGTGCGCTTGGGGGGCACTCGCACTGCTCAACAAAGGCGCGAACCCGGGGGGCACGAACGTGCTGTTCGCCTGCGCCAGCGCGAAATTCTTCTGCTGGGCGGCTTCGGGTGTCAGCGGAGGATCGGCGCGCAGATACACCGCTTGGCCGGACATTTCAGGGGCGAGCGGCGGTTCGGCACTAAAGGGTTCCACGAGCGCGACCGAAAGATCGGGCGAGAAGTACCGGTACTCGGGCGCCCCGAAGTTCGCGCCGGCAGCTTTTTCGTTGGCGGTCGCGATGTCCTGCGTGCTCCAGCTGGAACGCCCGCGGACCGCGAGCACCTGCTGCGGTTCGAAGCTGCGGTTGCCCTGCGCTTCCTCGACGATCGCCCCGTTTGCGACATACGTGAACGCCCCGCCATCTTCGGCGGCGAGGACGAACCCGCCTTCCCGAGTGAGTGCTTCGATCGCCGCGCCGCCCTTTTCGGGCGGGGAGACCAGCTCCAACGCGCGTCCATCCGGCAGGCCGGAGGTCTGTGTGAGGATGGTAAAAGTCTGTTCGCTGCGCGCGCTCGGGCCTTCGCGGTGGCTGACAGTCAGGCGGTAGTGGTAGACGCCCGGCGCGAGCCCCGGCAGAGCGAAGGTCAAGGTGCTCGAGTCGAAGCTCTCAGGGAGTTCGCCTTCGGCCGCCTTCGAGCAGGGGTCCGAGGATTCGCTGCAGGCGGCTGGGCCGTATTCAAGCGAGTAGCGGGTGGCAAGGCCGACAGGGTCGACGGTGGTGTGTACCCGGGCGGTGTTCGCCGCACTGGTCGTGCCGCTAGGCAGAACGCGTGCCGTGAGCTGATCGATCGTCGGCGACCCCGGTTCTTCGAGCGCGAACACGTCCACCTTGTTCGAAGCGGCGTCCGTTATGAACACATCGCCCGTGCGGTCATCGACCGCCACGCCCGAGGGCGCGATCAGCCCCGGCGTCGTGAAGCGCTGGATCAGCGAGCCCGCGGGTGAAAGCTGGGCGATCGAGCTGCCGGCGGATGAGGTGCCTCCGGGGTTCGCAACGTAAACGTCGTTCTGTTCATCGACCTTGTTGGCAGCGACGTCTTCGGTGTTGACCGCCACGGCGGTCGAGGGCTGGCGCTCGAGTTCCGAGACGAGCGGGGTGCCCGCGGTGGCTTCCAGCTTTCCGACCACCGGCGCGGGGCCTTCCGGGCCGGCGGCTTCCGGATCTTCGCTTTCGTGGCCTACGTAGAGGTCGCCCGCGGTGTCGAGGGCGAGGCCGTGTGTCGCCGTGAGCGGCGCCGGGATCGAGAGCAGGCTGCGGTTCTTGGCAGCAGAGGTGTACACATCCACGGCGCCGGAGCCATAGACGTACAGGTGACCAGCGGGATCCACCGCGAGACCCTGGACTTCTTCCAGTTCTTCGGCTTCTTCCGGTTCTTCCCCCTTTTCCACCGGTTCTTTGAACTTGCGGATCGCGAGGATTTCGGTGCCTTCGGGGCTGAACTTGAATACCCGTTTGTTGGGTTCTTCTTCCTTGAGTTCGTGCTTCGAGGAGCCGACCACGTAGACGTCTCCTCGCGAGGGGTCGGCTCCTTCCGTCGTGTCGTCAACGACTATGGCCGTGGGGGCGGGTACGGGGATGCTGCGCAGCAGACGCTCTCCAGTGAGCACGCCTTGCCCATCGAGGACTGGTTCGAAGACCTCTACCCGGTTGCTCCCGTAATCGGCGACAAACACGTCCCCGTTGCTCCGGGCGACCGCCACCGCCGATGGTTTTCCCGGTTCTTCCTCGGCACTGCCGCCCGATGGAAACGAGAATGCGAACGTGTGGCCGCGCTGCGGTAGAGCAAACGCCGCCGCACGACCAAACAGCGGGACGACCAGTGCCGCACAAAACACCGCGAGACGCCACCACCGCATAGCACTGCCCCGGTCGCCCCAAGCTCGTGGCCAAACTCTAAGACCTGGTGCTGTCGATGACTCGTTCATGGTCTCCTCGAGCATTGCCCGGCCCAGCATGAGGAGCGCGTGGTGTCTCCAAGACCCCGCGCGCTCCTCATGCATTGGCAGCGATCGAGATCAGCCTTTAATCTCGGCTTCTCCTTCGACAGTGTTCACATTCGTAACTTCGTCGCCTGCCGGGCCCCACTCGGTTGAATCGCCGCGCGGTTGTTCGGAGAACTTCCCCGTGCCTTCCTCGTAGAATTCAAGCGCCTCGAACTGCCCGCCTTCGAAACTGTTCGGAGCATTCAGGTAGGCGAATCCAATTTCTTCTCCTACCTGACCCGCTGTGCAGCCTGGGCACGGGAATTTGCGTTCTTCGATTCGATAGTTCTGCGTGAAGGTGTGCGTCATCTGATCCACGGGAGTGACCGGTGAAATGATCCCGTCGTTACCGCTCGGCGTGCCAGGAGTTCCTTCTCCTTCGTAGAACGTGCCTTCCGCGGAGTTCCCGACGCCTACTTGTATTTCGAGAAGGCCGCTGATCACCTGGAATGCGGCGAACCGCCCGCCGGCCGCGGCCGGTTCGAGCAGCACGCCCACTTCGTGTTTGGCTTTGTTGATGTAGCCGAGCCTCCCCTTCAGTGCGGTGGTCTGGATTTCCCCGGCAGCGAGACCTTCGGACGTAGCCGGCAGCCCAAACGAGGTGCAGCCCGTAAAACGGACAGAGACATTTCCAACTTCATCAGTTCCCGTTGCTTCCCCAGTGGCAGCCTCATTCTGGCATTCGACCACGGGACCGCCAGAAGTATGAACTGTTTCTGGCGCACAGTCTTCGCGAGGGACGCGGTGGAATAGTTCGTTTTCTGAGCCTTCCACCGGGCAGTTATACCCGAACGCTCGTAGAACGCCCGCGCCGCCAGCACCGGTGAACTTCGGGCCACCGGTTTTTTCATATTTGCCCTTCGGCTGGCCCTTCTTTTCGTCTAGTTCGGTGCAACCTGAGTCTTTGTATTTTCCGTGCTTCTGCGCGAAGCAGGTCGCAGCGGCCCCGGGAATCCATTCGAACTTGCCTTTGTATTTCTTTTCGTGCTGCTTGTTTTCCTTGAAGTCTTCTTTGCTGCAGTTCTTGTCTTCGTAGTGTCCCTTGGACTTCACGGCCACACAGTGACCCCATTCTGGTTCGGCAGCAGATGCGCTGCCGACCGACGCGACCGCGACAAATGCGAAGGCCGCGATCAGGCTGAGCCCAATCAGTTTTAGGTGTCTCACTTTTCCTCCAACTCCCTTTCCTTGACTGTTTTCTGAACGCAGGAGGGCAAGTGAGATGCCCGCCCCCCTCTCAGGCGCCCCCGAGCAGGGGCCGTACCACGGCCGCGACGCAAGAGGCGCCGAAACCGCTCCGCCATCCGTACACGCGCTATGCGCGTGTCGAAAGCGCAAGCTCTGGTGGGTCGCGCCCGGCGTGCTCATGCGGCCCTCTGGCGCCCGCGGGTGGCGGCAGCGAGCACCTCTGCCAGCGGGCGAGACGCCACGGAGGCGTCGGGCTTCCAGCTTTGATCCGAGACGGCCGAGCCCTCACCGAGCAACGGGAGGGCGCGGCGTCCGTATGAGGTCAGACGCCAGGCGTTGGCGATGCCCTTGACCTCTGCTGCAGGCGTGTTTTCGATCATGCCGCGCTGCTCGAGGGCGTTGAGGACCTGGGAGAGCTCACCGCCACGCTGACGTTGCTTCTTGACCTCAAGTTCAACCCTGCGGGTGCTGGCACCAGGGTTCGCGGCGATCACGCGCAACGCGAGCAGCACCCGCGGATGAGCCCGCGACGGGAGGATCTTCGCCTCCGTCGGCGCGCGCTCAGGCAGCGACGGGTCGGCAACCCGATCGGCGATCTCGGCGCCCGCGCCGAGGTAGGGGTCGACGACGTGCTCCATTAGCGACGGCGCCAGGTCGATCAACGGCGCAGCCCCCGCTCTAAGCAGCCGCGAACGAATCACCGACACCACCGCGTCGCTGAGCAGTTCAGCGATGAGGGAGATCGGGGGCGTCAGCTGCGAGCCGATGATCACCTGGCCACGCCCGGCGCTCAAAACCTCCCCCAGCGCGGTCTGCACCAGACGCGCGACCTCGGCGACCGCTACGTCTTCGTTCTCGACAATCAGCTGGCGTGCCCACGCGGGCTCATCGTCGAAGAAACCAAGCAGCGCGCGCAGCCCGCCACGGATCCGCTCAAGCCAACGTTGCTCGCCGGCGCCAGCCTCAACTACTGCCTGTGACAAACGTCCAAGCGGGTCACTAAACGCCGGCGTACTGCCATTCCTGCCCCGTTCGCGAAAGCCGCCACTATCGACGCGCGGTACCCAATCCTGGGGGGTCTCCGTCCCGTCAAGACGGGGGTCACTGAGCCCTCTACAGGCCTAGTGTTAGCCCCCTCACGCTGCAGAATGCCTGATTTCGGGGGCCGGGCGAATGATCGTCGATGGTATGTTGACAAGCAGCTGGGGATCTGCTCTAGTTCTCCCCACAGTCTCGTCCCCTATTGGTCAGGGGATGGGCAAGGGGAGTGCAGGAGGGCACACCGTGAGGGGCAGCAGCAAGATCCAACTGAACAGCGCCAAGGTCGCTACCGCGACCCCAGGCGCGCCGCCGCGCAAAACCCCGAAGGCACGGGCCGCTTCGCGGACGACAGCCGGCGCACAGCAGCACCTCAACGGAGCTGCGACACTCTCCCACAAGGCGGCTCGCGCTGGCGAGAGCACGCTCAGTGACCCCCGTCTTGACGGGACGGAGTGCGTCCCACGCGCGGCCTGACTACTGGGGTTTCCGCCTGTTCCCCACACGGGCCCCGCGCCTGACGAACGCGTCGCCAAAGGCGTCAGACCGCACACGCAGGGCGCGTCTGGTGAGAACGCGGACCGCGGCCGTTCACGGATCGAGGCAGCCAGCACGGCGGTATCCCAGCGGGTCGCCTCGTCGTCGGCGGCGCGCGGCGGAAGTGCGAACGGCGGAGTGTCGCCCCACCTCGGCTACGCCGCCAGACCGAGAGTTTCGATCACCTGGTACCAGTCTTTCTGGCCTTTGATGAATTCGGCTTCGGCGACCATCGTTTCCGCCCGCTTGATGTAGGCCACGAGGCGCGCGTCCCCTCCCCGCTCGTAGGGGACGACCAGCCCCCACGGGATTTCGGGCAGCTCGAGCGGTTCCACACGCCGGTCGAGTTCGAGCACGTCGTTCGGGACGACGGTGAAGCGGCTCGCCGTCCACGCCCGCACGTCGGCGCAAAGGTCCGGCACCCGGATCGTCGCGAGCGCGGTCAGGATCGTCGCGAGGCGGTGCACCGCCCCTTGGAACAACGCCCTGGTCCAGTGCAGTGGGCTCACCGCCCTGGCGAAGCGCTCGATCGGTCCCGCGGCCGCGCCATAGGAAATCGACCACAGAGCGACGGCGACCTCGTCGCTCATCGGCTGCGAGGCTTCGGTCTCCGGGGTGCCCGCCCCGACGTTCGGACATTCAACGGCCAGCCTGTGGTCGTAGCTCTCGATCCTCGCTTGCGCGATCGGGATCGTGGCCACGGCCGCGCGCGCCAGCGCGTAGCCGGCTGTGATGCTGGCGTGCGTAGCCGCCACGTCGTTAGTGCTCGCGAGCGAAGCAGGTGCTGTGACGAGGCCGAGCACGAGGATCGGCGCGAGCCGGCACGGGCCGAGCAGTCGGCGGGCGCTCACTCGTCGCTCTGGTAGGCCTCGAGCAGCGTGGCCTCGGCGACGCGCAGCAGGCCGAGCGCGACGTGGGAGCGGGGGTCGCTGCTGCGCACGCGGACGGTGGAGCCGTGCGGCCCGATGATCTCGACAATGCTGCACACGTCGCCGATCTCGCAGTCCTCGCCGTAGTGGGCTTCCAGGGCAGCCATGTGCTCGGCCACCAGCTGTCCGACCTTGCTCTGATCAAGTGCCATGCGGGATCGATGCTCGTCGCGACGTCCGTCACGCGCGAACGGTCGCGTGATTCAAGCACGCGAGCGTGAGCGTTGTCAAAGCGCCCGCACGCCGGCTACGCCGCGCACAGCGAAAACCCCGTGGGGAAAGGAAGTGAGCCGGCCGCAGCTCGAGGTGTGCTTCGTGTGCGGGCGAACTGCCTCCACGGGGTCTGAAACAGCGTGGTCTGCGATGCCTCGGGCCGGCCGCTCCGCTAGCGCGATAGACCTGGTGAAAATGGCTTGACTGGGCCGATTGGACCGGTGTAATGTGAGCCCCGGTTTAGGCGCCTTTGGTCACGTTTGTGGCGCTAACAGGAGGGCGGGGAGCAGCAGGAATGTCGGCCGGCTGTATCAGAGAGCGCAACGGCCGCTTCTACGTGCGCACACGGGCACTGGTGATCGACCAGCGCGACGGCAGCTCGCGCTGGCGGCAGATCGAGAAGGCGGCCGGGACGAGCCGGCGCAAAGCCGAGCAGATGCTGCGCTCGCTGCAGGACGACGTCGAAGATGGCCGCTACGTCCCCAGCGGCGTCACCGTCCTGCAGCTGGGTAACCGCTGGCTGACCGAGCACGTGCGGGTGAACCTCAAGCCCGCCACCGCCGCCGCCTACCGGGAAACGCTCTACCAGCACGTCGGCCCCGCGCTCGGCACGACACGCCTGGATGACCTCAACGCGCAGATGATCAG
Source organism: uncultured Solirubrobacteraceae bacterium (assembly GCA_963821425.1). GTDB lineage: Bacteria > Actinomycetota > Thermoleophilia > Solirubrobacterales > Solirubrobacteraceae > Palsa-744. The sequence continues at coordinate 271,428 of CAWGDS010000002.1, read as the reverse complement.
GGCGCTGCTTGGCAAAAAGCGCGCCCAAGGACTAGGGGAGGAGACCGTGAGCAAGATCCGCCGGCACACCCACTCGATGCTCGCCTTCGCGCAGGACGCCGGTCTGTTGGCGGTCAACCCGGCGGAGACCGCCCGCGCGCGCGGAGGGCACACCGCCCGTAGGCGGGCGCGTGGGACACAGCTGAGCCCGGTGCAGATCAAGCGCTTCCTGGAGGTGTGCTCGCCGCGGTGGCGGGCGTTCTTCACCGTCGCGCTGGACACCGGGCTGCGCCGCGGCGAGCTGATCGGGCTGCGCTGGGAAGACGTCGACCTGCTGCAGCGGATCCTGCACGTGCGGCGCAGCATCAGCGCCTACGACCAGCCCCACAACACCAGTGAGCGTCAGCTCGCGACCAAGACCGAGGCCGGCCAGCGGCTGGTGCCGATCCTCGACGGCGCCCAGGCCACGCTCGAGGAGCTCTACAGGTGCGCTGAGGACAAAAGCGACGGCGCGCCCGTGTTCAGCACCGTCGAGCGCAAGCGCGGACGCGACGGGGACCTGCGCCCCACCGGCCGGCCGCTGAACCCGCGCATGGTCACACGCGTGTTCCGCCGCTACGCCGACCGCGCCGGCCTGCCGCACACTGTGCGCCTGCACGACCTGCGCCACACGGCGATCACGAACGCGATCAGCCAGGGCGAGGACATCCTGCTGATCGCCGCCTTCGCCGGGCACGCCAAGACCTCGACCACCGTCGACGTGTACGGGCACCTGATGCCCGAGCGCGTGCGCGAGGCCGCGCAGCGGATGCGCTCGGCCACGTTCGTGCGCGAGCACGAGGCAACGAGCGCGTACATGGCCGCGCCGCTGGGCAGCGCCAGCACCGCCACGACGCGTGAGGAACGGGCGGCGACGCCGGTGCCGCACGGCAGCGAACACGCGCATACCGACGCCGACGCCGACGGCATGGTGCCGGCGCCCAACGACGGCGACCAAGCGTCTCCATAGCCGTACCGCCGCGTTACAGAGCGCCTGTCCGCTGAGAGCGCCCTCGGGGTCTTGACAGGGCCTCGACGGCGCGTATAGAACTCGCGTAGCCGTGTCTACCCATTCTCTCGACTACGGCGAAAGGTAAGTCTCCTCCTCTCCCTCGAGGTGGGGAAGCTTCACAGGGCTCCGCGGCGGAGACGCCATCCCGCCGCGGAGCCCGCCCCTTCCGCTGGGCTCGGCGGGGCGCGGTGTTCGAGGCACCGCTGCCGTTCAGTGCAGCTGATCAGGTCGGTGGTTGGACGTTTCGAGCCACATGGCTCCCGCCGAATGGGCGGCGTCGATCCGGAGGCGGCAGCGGGCAGGTCGCGTGCGCGCCCGGGCATTTCGGACCGGACGCTTTAGTGCAGACCCTGGCCCCGGGCGTGGGATGCAGTTCGAGCCGAACGCGACGCTCACGCCGCGGCCGGCGCTTACTCAGCACGGCTTTGCGATTGTCGCTTGACATGGCCTCGACAGCCCATATAGAACTCGCCCGCCATGAAAGGGGGCATGTACGTGCGTGCCGGCATCGATTGCGCGCGTGGGGGTTAGCGCAGAATGCTGCTCGGGCTGCTTTCGGGCTTCCGCGACTTCCGCGCGCCGCTGGTCGTCGGGTACGTGGTGCTGACCGCGCTGTGGCTGCTGCTCTACCACGTCTTCCCCGAGAGTCATGGGGGGCTGAGCCACAACTATCCGGAGCTCTCGCACGTCTTCTCTCTGGTTGGGCCCATTGGGATACTCGCGGCGTGCTCGTTCGGCGCCTACCTCGCTGGCGACTTGGTCGTGCGTGAGTCGGCGCGCGTCCTGCAGATCCGCGGGCAGCCGCCGATCGAGGTGTCGACCGGCGCGGTGCGACAGTTCTTCCACAAAGTGTTCTCCTTCACGCACGACGCCGAGATGGACGAGCTCGAGCACCGCCTCACCGAACTCGTCGAGCGGACGCTCGCGAAGGCCGAGGGCACAGAGGGCAGCCTGGGTCCGATCGACACCCGGCCCGGCGTCGACCTCACCGGGTTCCGCGTGCGCAAGGCGTCCCCTCGGCCGGGGCCCGACGCTCTGACGATCGACGAACAGGTCCGGGTCGAGGCTAAGTCAGGGCGGATAGACGAGCGGATCCTCGCCGCTAAGCCTGAACTGTACAGCGAGCTGTACAGACTTCGAAGCGAGGCAGAGTTTCGGGCAGGCCTGTTGCCCTCGCTCGCCCTCCTGGCCGTAGCCGTCGCCCTGCGCGTGCCATGGCCCTGGTGGACCCTCGGGCTGCTCGCGATCGGATTCGGCGTCTTCGAGTATCTATTGCTGGGTGAGGCCTTCCGCCTGCGCACACGCGCTCGCGGCATCGCGCTACGCGCCGTCGTGGATGAAGTTGTCACCACGCCGACGCTCGACGCGATCCAGCGCGAACCCCAGCGGTTGAAAGAGCCGCCCAGCGATCAGCCGCGAGTCCCCTCCGCGTAGCGCGCGTCCGCGTGCCGGCGGCACAGGGGACGCGCGTCGCGGTCGCCGGACGCAGCTCCTCCCTACACCCGCGCCGCCGCTAGCCGCACCGCGACCAGGCGTCGGGCGCTCGCGCCGACGCCGCGGACGGCATCAGCAGGGACCACCCGCTTCACCCATGCGCCAAGCGCGCGGAATGGGATGTATCTAGTGGGACCGTAAGGACCGATCCAGGGGCACGCGTAGTTGGGCGCCGCGTGTGCCCGCGAACGCGCCCCAGGTCCTTGGGGGAGCGTCCGCGGGATGGGAGGGAGAGTCGCCGATCGGCGGTTCGAACGCGCGTTACCCATGACGCAGTCTGTTCCACCGGCAGGAACGAGCGGCCCCGCACAGATAGATCCTCGACGCTGCGATCTGTGACCGCTTAGGAGCCGTGGCGCTCGCGGCGTCCGTGAGGTTGCCGGCGCCGCGCGTCCGTGAGGTAACCAAGCCAACGGACCAGCTGCGCATCGCTGGCCTCCTCGACTTCGGCAATCAGCGCCGCAACCCAGGGGTCGGGCGGCGCCAGGCCGGCCGACATTTCCTCTGAGGTCAGCATCACCCTCGCGCGCAGAACATCCACCGGATTGGACATCGCCGCAATCGCCTGCTCGTAGAGCGCACGTCCGGTCTGGGGGTCGCCGGCGCGGAAGCTGACCAGTCCGCGCGTAGCGATCACGCTCGGGAGCGCCTCGCTGGCTCGGGGAACCTCGCCGAGGGCCCACAGCGCCGCATCCGTGTTGCCGGCGGAAGCCTCGCAGAACGCGAGGTTGTTAAGGATGATCGCATCGCGTGGATTGGCACGCAGACCCTCGCGGGCAATCCGCGCTCCCTCCTCGAAGCGGCGGTACATCGACGCCTGGTAGGAGCCGAAGATCGCGGGATGCGTCGAGAACGGCTGATCGTTGAGCCACTCCCAGGTAGCGCCGAGGGTGGCATCGACGTCTGGCGTCTCGGCCAGCCGCAGCGCCCGTGCCTCCGCCGACTGGGCGAGACGCTCCTCGCCCAGCTCCAGGTCGCCGATCCGCGGGGAGGCCCACTCGGCCTGGGCGACGCTGTTCTCGTTCGGATCGACCAGCGCGGTGCGGAACAGCTTGCGCGCCCGTCGCGCGTCGCCGGCGTGCATCTCGATCGTCGCCAGCGCGCTCGTCAGCTCGCTGACGGCAAACGGCGCGTGTCGCGCCCGCTCGATCAGCTCCCGTCCCCGGCGGATGTTGCGCGATGGGCGCTCACCGAGGTCGGCTGCCGCGATCTCGGTCGCGAGCAGCCACGGGTCTTCCCTCACCACGCTCCCCGCGTACGCCAGCGTGCGCGCCGCCTGCTCGGGATCGGCCAGGTGCGTCCACAGCCGCGCCGAGCAGCGCAGCACATAGCGGTCACGGGGCGCGATGTTGACGGCGATGCGCATCGCGGTGGCGGCCTTGCGCTCGTGGCCCTCGTTGATGTAGTTGCGCGACAGCTCGACCCAGCGCAGCGCGTTGTGCGGGTTGGACTGGAGTCGCTGGCGAAGACTGGCGATGTCTCGCCGCCGCAGCTCGTGGGGCTCGATCTCCTCGATCTCCTGGGCCTCCAGCTCGCCCGCGCGCCGAAGCAGCCACTTGGCTGTATCCAGCACCATCGCCGGACTGCGTCGATCAGCAAGCACGACTTGTGCCGCACGCGTCGTCTCCTGCGTCGGCCCGAGGACGATCGACGCGCTGACAAGATCGGCCGCGAACGACAGCGATCGCTGCGCCCGGAAGTCGCGCAGCCGCCGATCGAGACCCTCGAGATCGCGCGGGTCGCGCTCGTGAGGACCGCCGCGCGCACTTCCCAGCTCACCGTGCTCGGCCGTCGCCAGCAGGTCCCGCCAGCGGGGGATCACCTGGCGGTTCTGGTTGTCTGCGGCCGCGCTCATGGGGCTCGCCTCGACAGGTAGCCGGCGCGCGCCTCGCGGGCGAGCACGTCCAGGCGCGTGATCACGCGGCGCAGATCGTAGGGGTTGTGACCCCGGCGGCGCTCGATCGGGTCGCCACGCCGCCCCGGATCCGGGTGACACAGCTGCCGAAAGAGCGTCCCCAGCTCGCCGGCTCGTTCACCGCTGAGCTGGTCGGCAAACGCGTCCGCGGCTTCGTCGAACGCGTCGAGGACATACGGGAGCGCCACCGGATACGGCTCCGCGAACGGGCCTGGGTGAAACGCCGCCGGTACGCGCCTGACGATCTCGGCGGTCGTGTGTGTGCGGGTGAAGATGAACAGGATCAAGCTCCCGAGCAGATACAGGTCGCAGGCCTGGCAGCGCACCGACCACTCGGCGTCGACTTGGCCGTACAACAGCTCCGGAGGCGCGTAGGCTTCGTCGCCGCGAACGATTTCCGAGTCGTGCGGAGCGGCCACGCCCCGCATCGAGGCGCGGCCGACGTCCCCCAGCTTCGCCAGCCACTCGCCGAAGGTAAAGAAGTTGGAGGGCTTGATGTCCTGGTGGGACAGGCCGCTGGCGTGCAGCTGTTGGACGCCGACGGCGGCGTCGTGGCATGCGCCAAGCGCCCACGCCGTGTTGAAGGCGCGCATCGCATCGAGCGCGGCACGGACGTCGCCGTCGGCCGGCTCGAAGATCAGGTAGTTCACGACATGCGCGAAGTCGTCGTCCTCGACGGTCCCGGAGTCGAGGGCACGCACGATGCGGCTCATGTTGTTGCGGGCGCACTGCTCCAGCATGCGCCGCTCGAAGTTGTAGCTCTCGGTCATCCGCTGCAGGATCAGGGCGATGTCTTTGTGCCGAAAGGCCTGCGAGTAGTCGAGCGCCTTCAGGAACGCGCGCCGCCCATCGGCGTGCTCCACCCAATACGCGACCGAGAAGTTCCCCCCGGTCGCGTCCGGCGCCCGTTCGAGCAACTCCACCACCTTCCAGCCGCCGTCGAGCTCCCGTCCGAGCAGCCGGTGCGCCGGGTCGAACACGGTCGGAGGCGTGGCCGGAACAGCCATCTCGACCGGCAGCGTAGCGCGCGCCGGCGCGGGCCCAAGGGGGTCACCCGGGTGCGTGCGTGAGCAGCTCGAGCGGATCGAGGCGAAGCCTCACGGCGACCGCTCGTATCCGAATGCGCCGCCACGAGCTGACCAGATGCTGGCGTCGATGCTCAGCGCGACGCCAGCCAGTGCTCGAGCATCGCGCGGGTGAAGCGGATGTGGCGGCCGATACGCAGGCAGGGGAGCTTGTTGGTGCGCGCGGCCTCGTAGATCCAGCTGGTCTTGACGTTCAGCAGCTCGGCGGCCTGCTCGGGGCGCAATAAGGGCCCGTCGAGGCGCCGTGCGTCCGCGGGAGCGTCGGCGTGTTCACTCGGCGTCATGGTGGGCGCTGCTGGGGTGGTGGATGTGCGCGATCGTGGGGTGCCCCTCGCGCCCGGGAGTAATGACCGCGGCTCTGCCGCGGCCGAGGCGCTTAATGCGGCTCGGGTGCAGCTCGAACTCGTGCCCGCGGGTCTTGGAGCCGCGCGAGCCGGCCCTGCTGCCCAGCAGCCCCTGCTCGGTCTGCTGGGTGGTGATCCAGGCGGGGCGACTGCCGGCGAGCTGGGCCACGAGCTCGGCCGATTCGGGCACGTTCTGGCGGTGGGCGATCAGCGCCTCGACGTTGCCGAGCACCTGGTCGCGCAGCTGCTCGCCGGCAGCCTGCAGGTCGGCGAGCTCCTGGGTGCCGAGCACGAGGCTGATGCCCGCCGAGCGCCCGCGGCCGAACAGCCGCGCGATCTGGCGCGCGCCGAGCGCGGCGAACTCGTCGAGCACCACGACCGTGGGCGCGGGGTCGTGCTGGATCGCGGCGGCGATCGTGACGAGGTCACCGACGATCGCCGCGCCGAGCATCCCCGAGAGCAGCATTCGCCGGTCGGCGTCCAGGCGCATGTACACGACCGCGCGCTCCTGCACGGCGGCGAGCAGGTCGAGAGCGGGCTTGCCGGCGGAGGGCTGCAGCCAGGGGGCTGTCTCCGACTCGGCGATGATCGCCAGGCGGTCGCGCACGCCGGCGAGCTCGCGGCGCTGGCGCTCGCCGAGCGAGTCGAGGTACTCCTGCAGCAGCTCGGCCTGGGCGGGCTCGAGCTTGCGCGAGGCACTCTCGAGCCGGCCGGGGTCCATGTGCGCCGCCAGCGTGACCGGCGTGACCGCGATCCCGGCGGCGCGCATCGTGCGCACGGCGTGGCCGATGTAGCGCTGGGCCTGGCGCAGGTAGTGGGGCTCGGTGAACTGCTCGCCGGCGAGCGCCTTGTCGGCGATCTCGCCGTCGCTGCCGTGCGCGTAGGGGTTGTAGGCCGCCGGGCCTTCCGGGGTCCACTCCACGAAGCGGCGCTGCTGGGCGGCGGCGGCGCGTTTGAGCTCGGCGCGCATCAGGCGGTCCCCCTTGGGGTCGATCGCGATCGCGCCGTGGCCGGCTTCGATGAGCCGGCAGGCGATCCAGGTCTCGGTCACGGTCTTGCCCGCGCCGGTGGCGCCGAGCACCAGCGTGTGGATCCCGGAGCTGGTGCCGAGCGGGATCGTGGCGGGCTCGCCGCGCTCGTCGCGGCCGACCTCCAGGCCGGCCGGCGTGATCCATGGGCGCGGGCGGGCGGTAAGCCGCCGCAGTGCGAGGGCGAGGAGCTCACGGATGCCGGTGCGGCGGCGGGCGCGCTCGGCGATGTCCGCACCCCAGTCGAGCTCGCTGCGGTGCCAGCCGTAGCCCAGGAGGCAGGACAGCAGCGCGGCGCCCGCCACTCCGAGCGCGAGGACGCCGCCGCCGAGGTTCCACAGCAGGTAGCCGAGCGGCAGGCCGCAGATCCCCCAGGTCCACTTCAACCGCCGGCGGCGCAACAGCATGCTGGTCAACGTGCCGAGCACGAGCGCGATCGTCACGAGCAGCAGCAGGTCCTTGAGCGCGTGCACGAGCGGGGCGAGGTTCAGGCCGTGTTCCGGCGTAACCCCACCCCCTCGAACTCACGCGCGATCAGCTCGCTGACCCCGTCGAGCGCCAGCACGGTGATGCGGTCCTGCGCCTGGGCGTCCTTGACCGCTCGCGACAGCGCCCTGGCCGCGGGCGGCGCGGCGAGGTAGTAGACGGCGTGCAGGTGGCGCGCCCGCGCGTAGCCGCGGCAGATCGTCACCAGCCGCCGCTGCGCCTTCGCGGTCAGCTCGAGCTCGACGGCCACAGCGCGGCCGGCCGGGGACAGCAGCACGGCGTCGGGACGGTGGATGACCGCGTCATCGCCGATCGCACCCAGACGCGCGGAGCCGATCAGCTGGCGCGTGTCGCGCTCCAGCCAGCGCAGCTCGCGCTCGCCGAGCACGTCCCAGCCCGCGAGGGCGAGTTCGAGCTCCACGAGCACAGCGGTCAGGCCGCGCGTGTGGGCATCCTCGGCCACCCGCGGGCGGGCGAGGCCCAGGCCCGCCTGGCCGCAGGCGCGCAGGCCCTGGCGCGAGGCGCTGTACAGGCCGCGGCGGCCGAGGGGGTCGCGGCGGTGGAGCACCAGGCCGAGCTCGGTAAGGCGCGCGAGGCGTTCATAGGCCTTGCTGCGGCCCATGCCGAAGCGGCGCATCACGTGGCCCGCCTCGGCGGCGCCGACGCGGGTCAGCCAGCTGAGGATTTCGCGGTCTCTCGCGGTGTGCACGTCGCTGACAGGTCCGACCGGGGCGGGGCGGTGGGGACATCGGGTGCCTTTCGTCGGGAGCGACGCTCGCCTCCCCGGAGGGGTTCGACTGAACGAGCGACCCAGCCGGCGCTTGAGCTGCCGCAACAACGCGCACCCCTCAGAGATGGTGGCCGGTGTCGCGCGCGGCGCTTTTGCTGTGCTCGCTTGCGCTGCTTGCCGTTCCCGTCCTGCTTGTTTTTTCTCCCTCCTTTTCTTCCTCTCCCTGCTCTCTTTCGCCCCTTCCTTCTGTGTCTGTCTTCTTTTTGTTTTTGTTTTCTTCTTTCTTTTTCTTCTTCTCTGTTTCCTGTCCTGACCTGTCCCACTGTTCCGGACTCCGCTTCCTGCTTTCCTTCCCCTCCCCCTGTTCCCTGGCTTGGTGCTTGACCCCGGTTACACGAAGTGGGGGCGGGGTCAAGCACCAAGCCAGGGCGCCCGCCCTGGTTCTGCTGGTGATCTGGGTGGACGCGGGGTCCGCGGCCCAATCCACAGGTCAGTCCACGCCTACCCGGCTGGCTGCGTGGCGTGTCTCTTCGATGGAAGCGAGACTCAGGCGATCCGGCAATGCCCATCGCGGCCCTCGCCTACCCTAAGGCGTCTATGGCGGACCTCGAGGGCTCGAGCTGGATCGAGATCGACGCGCCGCGGGAGCGCTGCTTTCAGATCATCGCCGACGTCGAGCGCGCACCCGAGTGGCAGGGCGCCATGAGCAAGGCGCGCGCGATCGAACGCGACGCCACGGGGCGCGCAGTGCTTGTCGAGACAGACATCCACGCGCTCGTGGCCAGCGTTACCGTCTGGTTACGCTTCGAGTACTCCGAGCCGAGCGCGATGCGCTGGACACGTGAGCGCGGCGACCTGAAGGCGCTATCCGGCGCATGGCAGCTCGAAGACCTCGGGAGCGAGCGGACACGCGCCACCTACTCGCTCCAGATCACACTCAACCGCGCCCTCGGGCTGCTGCGCAAGGGCGTGCGCGGGCCCGCCGAGGCAAAGGTCCGCGAGCTGCTCACCGAGCGCCCGGTCGAAGGCCTCAAGCGCGAAGCGGAGCGGTAGCTCCGCCCCCGGCCCTGAGCGCCCGCGCTTCGACTAGCTTTCGCGCTGGCTGTCAAGGGGTGGTGGGCGCGGAGTGGTTCGCCGTGGTGGGTGACCGCGGTATTTGGGGGGAAGCGCTGTGTGGTCCCGGCAGGCCGCTCAGGTCGGCTGGCTGATTAGGCGCCGTCGTCGCGGCAGGCTTTCGTGTGCGCCGTTAGGAGTGGCTGCGCGGGCGGGCGGCAAGCTAGGTTGCGCCGTCGTGCGGCATAGCTGTCAGGCCGTCACCGCCCACGCCGCCGGGAGCGAGCGTAGCGCTGATCGTCGTATGGGTGTTGGGTTTGAAGGAGTCGCCAGCACAGACGGCAGGCGTTGCCGGCCAACGCGACGCGGGCCTGCATCGGACGGAAGCCGCGGGTGCGGAGCTCGCTGTCGCGGGCTCGGAATGCGTCGCTGCGTTGGCTAAGTCCCCACGCGATCCCCATCAGTGCGTTGCGGTGCTCTGGCAGGCCTTGGCGGCTGATGCGTCCGCGGCGAGTGATCGTGGAGGACTGGTAGCTCGCGGGAGCCAGGCCGGTCGCGGAGTAGAGGTGTTCGGGCGTCGGCCAGCGCTCGATCGGCAGGGAGTAGGCGCTGAACTCTGCCGCCCTGACAACAGCGACACCGGGAAGCGTGGTTAGGATCTGCCCGTCACTTTCGGAGAGCAGAACCGTGAGCTGATCATCGGCGAGCCCGATCTCGGCGCTCAGCTGCTGCCAGCGCCGCAGGTCCTGGCCCAGGCGGACGGCGCGCAGCTCCGCGTCTGCCGGCGGGTCCAGCACGCGCTTCCAGCGCCCCGCCCAGAACGCCGCGGTCGAGTCACTCATCCGTCCCGCTGCCCTGGCGATCAGTGACCGTCTGCTCGCCGGACGCCCGGCGAACGCTGCCGCGCACTCAAGAACCGCCTGGCCAGTCGGAGAGGCAAGCTTCAGCGCCCGACCGTGACCAGGAGGCGCAGAGAGCCCAGGACAGAGCATGTTCAGCTGATCATGCAAACGCTGCTGGAGCACCCGACGGGCATCAACCAGCTGAGCTCGATGGCGGACCGTGCCCAGCATCGCCTCCACCACTTCGGGCTCAGCCCGCCGTCCAGCGCCCTGGCGCAACAGCCACACCAGCGCCGCGCAATCACGATCATCGGTCTTGAAGCGCCTGGATCCAAGCTGCGCCCGGGCAGCCGTCGTCTCCGACGGCGCGAACAGCCGCAACGACCCCGGCCAGCGACGCTCGATCTCCGCGGCCCACGCTCGATGCAAAGCACCCGTCGCCTCCAGCCCGATCACCGGTGGCCCAGGAACACCGCTCGCCCCGATCAGCCGCTCGAGTTCCTCGATGCCATCCCGCAACACCGGCAACGAGACCGGCTCACCGATCAACCCACACTCCCCACTGGTCAACCACACCCGATTGAACGCCTTCCCTGGGTCGATCGCGACGACCAGCGAAGACGCGGGCAACTCTCTGCGCAGCAGGTCCAAGAGACACCTCCCTCACAAGGAACGAAAGAAAAAGACCCTCACGGCCACCGCCGAAAGGGTCAATCCCCAACCGGTGTCAACGACCTATCAGCTGTCCGCGGACCGGGGCGGGCTCGCAGACGCGCGCTTCGACTCGCCCACCAGCAGCAGGTCCTCGAGCTGCTGCATGCGGGTCGCCGCGCGGCTCGGCAGCACGAACTCGCCGAACCGGTTCACCAAGCCGGCCGCGTGCAGGCCGGCGAGGGCCTCGGCCGCCAGGTGCTCGTCGCCGAGCTCCCTTGCGACCTCGGCCGCCGACCACGGCCAGCGGTGCCCCGCGTGCAGCAGCATCAGCATCACGATCGCTTCGCAGCGCGAGGCCTCGAGCGGGCAGGCCTCGTGGGTAGGGTCATCCTGCATGGGAAGGTGTCTCCTTTCCGTGCCGGGCCCCGGGCGGTGACAGCCGCGCCGGGGCCGCTTGTTGAGAGCGATCGACGCTAACAGGCCGCTGTGACGAAATTCGCCCGTATGCGCGCCGGTCATCTCTGCAGCAGGGTCGACGACCGCCGGGAATTGGTGCCCGCCTGCGCATAGGTCACCCGTCGGCCGTGAAGGACGATCGTGCTGGACTCCATCATGCTCACCGGGGACTCTGCGAGCTCGCGCTGTGTTCCGCCTCGAGCCTTCTGACCCGTTTATCCAGCATCTCTATCTCAGCCGCGAGCCCGAGGATGACCTCGCGAAGCTCCGCAGTGGCGTTGTTCCACTGCACGTTCGTCCTGGCGAGCTGCTCTCGGACGATCTCCACCCGTGATCCGGTCATGATGATCAGACGCGCATCGGGAGTGGCCGGCAAGAAGTCGGCCACTCCCGCGCCGCGTTCCTATTTCGCCTTGCGCGACCCGCCCAGCGAGGATCCCGCGCTGTCCACTACCTTGCGCAGGAACTGGGCCTGGGTGTGGACCAGGCGCTGGGCCATCTCCAGGGCCGAGTCGGTGATTTCCTCGGCCCGGGAGTGCCCCTCACGGTCCGGCGGCAACGCCTTGTCGACCGTCTCGGTGAACTCGCGTACCGCGTCGAGCGCGCTGTGTGCGCTCTCGTCCAGCGACCGCAAAACGTCCTCGGACAGCTCCGTGGTGCGCTCGACCGCGCCGTTGGGAGCGGTCTTGCTGCGGGCGGCGCCGGCTTTGCCGGCGACCGCCGTGCCCCTTGCCGGGGGGCGTTTGCTCTTTGTCTCAGGCATAGGATCCGTCACTTTCAGCATCGTGGTGTTCACAAGATCGAGCCGCCAGCCCGGGCTGGCGGCTCGCCTCCTTATCGCTCTCACGCGACGGTAGGCCAGTCCGTCGCGATTGAGATCCGGGAGAAGCTCCCGATCTGTCGGGGAGGACTACGTAGTTAGAGCAACCATTGCCTTTCAAGATCGCGAGCCGCGTGCGGCCGAGCACGTGGACGATTCACTCCCCGATTGAGGCGTGCAAGGCGCCGTGCCCGCTTCCAAGCGCCGACCTACGTGAACGTCCGGCCGAGGCTCGGCGGCTTGCAGACGGCATCACATACGCGTTCCAAATCAAGCCATCTCACGAGGAGGTCACCTTCGGTGCCTCCTGGCCGATCGCGCGGGTGAGCAGCCACAGCTGGCCGAGCGCCGGGTGCAGGAGCGGCTTGCCGCTCGTCAACAGGCCAACCGACAGCGCGCGCTCGGGGTCGGCCCAGCCGAGCACGTTCGTGAAGCCGAGGTGACCGAACGCCTCGTCGGTGTCCGGACCGAAAAGGCTCAGCGCCCTCGCTCCCAGCATGAACCCGCTGGCGTGGCGCAGGGGAGCCACGAGGCTGAAGTCGATCTCGCGAAACGCACGCTCAGAGAGGGCGCGTCGGATCGTGCGCGGCTGCAGGATGCGCACGCCGTCGAGCTCGCCACCGGCGAGCAGCAGCTGCAAGAAACGCGAGAACTCATTCGCAGTCGTCACGACGTTGCCGGACGGCACGACGCCGGTGAGGAAACGCGGGTCGTTGGAACGGACTGTGATCTCATCCGGCGGAAGGCCGAGGGCGCGCTCGAGCACGGTCGAGAGCGGCGGCAGCGCCGGCGGGCCGGTGGGGTAGCTCAGCGCGACGCGCCCGACGTCCCTGGGACTCACGCCGTAGTTGCCCCAGCGAAAGTGAAGTGGCCCCAGGATCTCCTGCCCGAGCACGGCGCGGATGCCCCTGCCCGTCACCCGCCGGACGATCTCGGCGATTATGAAGCCCCCTGAGACCGCGTGGTAGGAGAGCAGCTTGCCCGGGCGCGAGCGGGGTTTGGCCGCGCAGAGCATCTGAAGCATGAAGTCCCGGTCGCTGAAGCGGTCGAGATCGAACGCATCGGCAGGCAGGTTGGGCACGCCCGCGCGGTGGGAGAGCAGCTGCTCGATGGTGATGACCTCCTTGCCGTGGACGGCGTACTCAGGGATGTACTCGCACACGCGGTCGCCGACGTGCAATAGGCCGCGCTCCTCGAGCAGGTGCACCACGACGGTAGTCATCACCTTGGACGCCGAGAAGATCACGAACGGCGTCTCGGGCGTCGCCGGGATGCGGGGGGCGCCCTCGTGGTCGGACGGTCCGTTGCCGCGAGCATGTCCGATCGCGCGGTCGAGCACGACCTGGCCCTGGCGGCGCACGCACAGGGCTATCGCCGGGTAGAAGCCACTGGCGTAGAGGCGCTCCACCAAGCTCCAGATGCGTTCGATCCCGGTGGCCGTCATGCCCAGCTCCTGCACATCGGCGGCCTCGCCAGAACGCGCGGTGACCGCGCACAGGTCGCGCGGCAGCCGGATGCGTCGCAGCGGGTCGCCCACCAGAGGAAGACGCGGGATCGGCGGGGTGGGGATCGCCTCCAGCGAGATCACGGACGCCACGCGCTCGCGAACACCGTGACGGGGGCAGCCATTCGGAGCCAGTCGGGGCGCTCGGCCATGTGCTCAGGCCGCAGCGGCCCGGTTGCGCGGGCCGCTGTTGGGAGCCTTCGGCTTGCGAGGCCTGCTCTTGGGAGCAGCCGGCTGGCGCGAGCTTGTCTTGGCGGGTACCTGCTTCTGCGCCGACGCGTCGCCAGCGGGCTCATCCCCGCCGGACTCAGAGCCCCCGCGGCCGGGCAGCGGGGGCACGGCGAGCTTGACGATCTTGCACACCACACTGCCGAACTGCCTGTGCAGCGGGCCCGTGTTGTACGGGATGCCGTAGCGCTCGCGGAGCTCGCACACCTCCTCGGAGATCTCGCCGTAGCGGTGGGCGGGCAGGTCCGGGAAGAGGTGGTGCTCGATCTGGTAGCTCAGGTTGCCCGCGAGGATGTGAAACAGCTTGCCGCCAGTCAGGTTGGCGGAGCCGAGCATCTGGCGGTAGTACCACTGTCCACGTGTCTCGTTCTCGGTCTCCTCTTCGGTGAACTCGTGCGTCCCCTCGGGGAAGTGGCCGCAGAAGATAATCGTGAACGCCCACAGGTTTCGCGTCAGGTTCGCCGTCGCGTTGCCGGCCAGCACGAACGGGAACGAGGGACCGGACAGCAGCGGAAAGAGCACGTAGTCCTTGACCGTCTGACCTTTGACCTTGCGCCAGATGTCGGCGAGCATGCCGCGCTTCTCCCCCCAGGTCACCTCGCCCGCGGCGATCCGCTCCGTTTCAAGGTCGTGCAGCGCGACCCCATATTGGAAGAACGTCGCGAGCAGCGCCGCCCACAGAGGGTTGGCGAGGTAGTACGGCCGCCACGGCTCATCCTCCGACATGCGCAGGATGCCGTAGCCGATGTCGCGGTCCTTGCCGACGATGTTGGTATGCGTGTGATGCATGTAGTTATGCGAGTGACGCCACTGGTCAGCGGGGCAGGCCGTGTCCCACTCAAACGTCTTGCCGTTCAGCCGCTCGTCCCCGGTCCAGTCGTACTGGCCGTGCATGACGTTGTGCCCGATCTCCATGTTGTCCAGGATCTTCGACAGCGACAGCGCGGCCGTGCCGCCGAGCCAGGCGGGCGGCAGGAAGCCGAGGAACAGCAGGCCGCGGCCGGCGACCTCCAGACCCCGCTGGACACGGATCAGGTTGTTGATGTAGTCGACGTCACGCTCGCCGAGGTCGGCGACGACGCGCGCGCGGATCGCGTCCAGCTCCTGACCAAAGGCCTCGAGCTGCTCGGGGGTGAGGGTGGGCGCGGTGGTGGGCATGGCTGGCTCCTTCTCGGGGGTCGGTGGTCTAGATCTCAAGCGCGACGTCGCCGAGGGGCACCGACACGCAGATACGGATCTGCTCCTCCCCGGCGCCGGAGAGCGCGCCGGAGATGACGTTGCGGACAGTGCCCGCCGTCTTACGGGTGCTGCACGTGTTGCAGATGCCCATCCGGCAGCCGTGCTCGGGCGCGAGCCCGGCGTCCTCGGCCTGCTCGAGCAACGGCAGGCCACTGTTGGCGGCCTCGCGTCGGCTGCGGGCGAAGCACACGACGCCCTCGGCGCCGTCGGTGTCGAAGCTCATCGCGGGCGCGGTGAACGTCTCTACTGCGGGCTCGGGCAGGCCGTCCTCTGCCCATACGGCGCGGACGGCGTCGATCAGTGCAGGCGGGCCGCACACGAACGTCGCGGCGGCCGCGCGGTCGGAGATCACCGCGGGCAGGTGCTCACGCGAGAAGCGGCCGGAGAGCTGCGAGCCACGTGCGCGGGTGAAGCCGCGTGCGACGCGCAGCCCCTCATGACCATGGGTGAGCTCACGTAGCTCGCGCTCATACAGCGCGGTCAGGGACGAGCGCGAATAGTTCAGGAAGCCGATCTCGCCAGCGAACCCCTCATCACAGAGGGTGCGCAGCATCGCCATCACCGGCGTGATGCCGCTGCCGCCGCTGATCAGCAGGACCCGCTCGGGCCGCTCCTCGCCGAGCACGAACTCCCCCTGCGCCTGTGTCAGATCGACGATCAGTCCCGGGCGCGCATGGTCGCGCAGATGCTGGGAGACCCTCCCGTACGGATGGGTGGACACCGTCAGCTCGAGCTCACCCCCGCAGGCATGCTCTGAGCCGGCGGGAGAGTACGGGCGGGTCAGGCGAACCCCAGCGACCTCGACGCCCACGCCGACGAACTGGCCCGCTTGGAAGCCTCGCCAGTTCTCGTTCGGACGGAGCGTCAGCGTGACGCTCTTCGGCGTCTGCCAGCGAACCGCGGTCACCTCCGCGCGCACGTCGCGCGCGAGCGCCAGAGGGCGCACGAGCTCGACATAGCGGTCCACCCCATGCGGGTAGGCGAGCGCGTTCATCAGGCTCGAATGCAGCAGACGGCGTCCGAGGGCACGGGGACGAACATCGACCGGTCGGGGGACTCGCATAGTCATGACCTGGAGCTATGCTACCTCAAACGAGGTTACATAGGGTCGTGGTATCTTGAAGGCGTTGCGTATGGCGCAAGCAAGCCCCGATACCGACGGCGATACCCGCCCCCCGGGGGTGCGGGCGGGCACGGAGTCGTCGTCCGACCATGACCTCACCGTCGAGCAGCTCGCCGCCGAGGTCGGCATGTCGGTACGCAACATCCGAAACCACCACACCCGCGGCCTGCTGCCCCCACCGGACGTCAGAGCGCGGGTCGGCTACTACAACCAGGAGCACGTCGCGAGGCTGCGGCTCATCCTCGACCTCCAGGCCGACGGCTTCAACCTCACCGCCATCGAACGGCTCCTCAGCGGAACAGACGGGCTCGCCCAGCGCCTGCTCGGCCTGCGCAATGCGGTCACCACCCCCTACGAGCCCGAGACCCCGCAGCTCATCAGCGGCGAGGAACTAGCCAGCAGATTCGGGGAGATCGGCTCTAAGGACCTCGCACGGGTCAGCAAGCTGAAACTGCTCGTCCCACTAGGGGACGGCCGCTTCGAAGCCCCCAGCCCGACGCTGCTGGACGCCGCCGAGCAGGTCATGGCCGCCGGCGTCTCGCTGCATGCCGCGCTCACGCTCGCCGAACGCCTAAACCGTCACTGCGAGTCGATCTCCCGGGACTTCACACGGCTCTACCTCCGAGAGCTATGGGAACCCTTCGAACGCGCCGGCCAGCCAGAGGAGCAATGGCAGACGCTGATCGACGACGTCGACTCCCTGCGGCCCCTCGCCTCCGAGGCGCTACTCGCCCTGTTCAAGCAAAGGATGACCGCACAGCTCGAGGACACCTTCGGAAAAATGATCGAGCACCAAGCCAGACGCAGATAGCGCAGGCGCCACCTCGCGCTTGAAGCTGCGCACAGGGAGAGCGCGCCAGGCCCACGAGGCTCCCGAGAGCCAGGTGCAGAGCTCCCTCGTAGACGTCTCCCGGCGCCAGGCGCGCCAGCGCCGGGAAACCATCCACAGCCACGGATCAGCCCGGGGACTCAGAGAGCAGCGGTCCCGAGCTAACCCTCAACCTTTCTGTTCTTCTTCCTCCTTCATCGCTTCCGCTGCTTCGATCCGTCTTGCTTCCTTCTGCTCGTACTTCGCGACCGTCTTCTGCTCGTTTTCGAGCAGCTTTGCTTCTGAGGTTTCCTGCTTGCTCGGCCCCGTTTTCGTGGTCGCAGCCGTGATCGCTTCGAAGTTCAGGAAGCCGGCCATGCTGTCCTTGCCCGAGATCGTCAGCGGCGCGACGCCTTCTTTCGATTCCAGCGAGCCTGAGCCCGAGTCGAATTCGTCATAGCCCCATGCCTTCTTGGTCGCGTTCACGAACTTGGGCTTGATTTCTCCGCTGTAGTTGAAGATGCGGCCTTCGCAATTGATCGTGAAGCTCACGCCGCTGCTCTTGTCCCGGATGACCCCGCCTTCTTCGGCGAGTTCCGAGGGCCACGGCAGGCCCGACGCCGTCACGGTCACGCCGTTCGGGCATTCGCCAGCGGAGCACTCGTAGAGGTCGAACAGCACCGTTTCATCGAGCCCGTTGCCTTCGGTCGGGTTCCAGATGTTGCCGGCGTCGGACTTCTTGCACGTGACCGGGCCGACCGCGCTGTTGAACGTGATTTTGCCCGAGGAGACCGTCTGCTCCTTTTCGGTGCCCACGTTGGGTCCCCATTTGGTCGACGTGCAGGGGCCGTATTTGGTGTTGGCAGCGAAGTCCAGGCCCGCGTACGGGGGCGAGGTGTCGTACACGATGAACTGCAGGATGTTCGTCCCCGCGACGAAGTATTTTTCGACGTCTGAGAACGGTTTCGGCGTGAAGTTGGCGGACGTTTCGGCCATCGCGTCCTGACCGATCCAGTGGCCGTTGAGGAACACGCCCGCCGCGTTGTCGGCGGCGAATTCACCCTTCAGGACCGCTCCGTTGGTGCACCTCATGTTGAACTGGGCGTTATAGATGTAGTACGCGGGATCGTGCAGGCCCGAGTATGCGCCCGCGTAGACCGTCACCCACTGGG
Source organism: uncultured Solirubrobacteraceae bacterium (assembly GCA_963821425.1). Classification (GTDB taxonomy): domain Bacteria; phylum Actinomycetota; class Thermoleophilia; order Solirubrobacterales; family Solirubrobacteraceae; genus Palsa-744. Next base: position 253,417 of record CAWGDS010000002.1, on the reverse strand, counting down.
CGCCCGCGATGTGCGATTGGTACAGCGGCCGTTCTTTCGGCGGCGAGCCGTATACGTATTTGAAGCCCGATGGACCGCCCCGTTCGCCGCCTTCGGTGATCGGGTGCGTCCTTTCTGGTTCTGCGCACGCCGCGCCGGTCTCCGGGAACGGGGCGCTCTGAGAGTTGCCCACTTCCAGCGGCGCGAAGTTCAGCGGCGGGCCGGGGTGGGCGAAGATGTTCCCGTCTTTCGGTTCCACGCACAGCGAGTTTGTTTCTTCGCTGAAGACGCTGACGGATAGCTGCTTGGTGGTTCCTTTCGCCTGCGCCACAGCTGGCGCGAGCACCACCATCACGAGCGCAGCCAGGAAAGCTGACGCTGCAAACACGGATCGCGTCGTGGTCCGCTGGGGTCGCATCCGTCCGACCGTGCATATCGGCATGACGACACATTTCATGTGAGTTCTCCCTTCCCTCGTCGTGCGAGGCATGGTGTAGTGAGCCGAGGCTGGCTCGGCTCACCCCCTTGAGCGGCAAACTTCGCGCCGCGAGCAGCGCAACGCTACATCATCCGAGCCGCCCCGATGGGGATCTTGACGGGGGTCGCGCGTGCCTCGACACGGTGTCGCCCGCAGCAACGCGCGCGGACAGTTACCATGCGGCGGCACGCCGGGCCTGACGCCAGCGGATGAGCGACCGCCGGATTTCAGAAGAATGCCCGCAGGCACGAGTGGCCCGCGCCCCGAACCGAGAGCTGGGTGGCACACGCGGGTCAGTCAGCCGAGTCCCCGCGGCTACCGGCGCGACCACGGCCGCCACGGCGCAGCGGGTGCCTCTCCACGCTCCGGCTCGAGCAGGCGCACGCCGAGCAGGCGACCGTGCGCGAGGACACGGTCGATCGCGTATCCGTTGAGCTCGAGCTCCGAGACGACCGCCGCCGGAAAATGAATCCCGCCGGCACGCGGCTCAGCGAAAGCGACCGGCTCCCCGCCCGCTTCGCGCAGGCGCTCCAACACGCGCTTCTGCTGAGAGTCGGTGAGGGGAATGGAGACATTGTCGCCGATCAGGTGAAGGTGTCCAGGCGGACCGCCGCTTCGTGGCTTCGGCGCTGAGTGCGCCCCGGGCAGGCATCGGTACGCAGGACTAAGCAAGTAGGCGTGTAACCGCTGTGAGGTGACAGGCCTCGCGCGGGACCCAATAAGGCGCCCGGCGACGGACGACATCAGCGGCACCGGCACCAGTCGACCGGGCCACCCAAGAGGTCTGCCGATGGTGGAAGCATGACGCCGCGGCCGTCTCTCACAGCTCGTGATGTTCCTGCGGGGCAAATGCACCCTCGGTGCAACTGTGTGCCGCGGCAAGGAGCGCAGCGACGAAGACGCGGCAGGGACGCCTTTGGCCAGTCAGCCAGAAACGGCTGATGGCCTCGGCCGTTCGAGCGCCGGCCAGGCGGCGCGCCGGATAGCGCAGTGCAGCGGCCGTCGTCCGGACACGATGCTGGCGGAGGAGCCGACCCACGCGAGCGACCGGCCGTCTGGTGCGCGACCGAGGATACAGCGCGACAGCGCCGATGGCCACCGCCCTCGCCGCCTTCAGAGCCCTCCTCCCCACAGGACCAAGCCCATGAAGCGGAAGGCCAGACGGCAGCCGTAGCCTGGTCTGCAGATGAAACCACCGTTTGGTGTACCGGGCCCTGCGTCAAAACGGCATCCGCCGAAGTTCCCCAAACGGCCCCGGCGACCGCGATAGCAGCGGCGAATCGGATGTCGTAGAGTGCCCCAGAGCCCCGCTGCGGGGCGACTCAGCCGTTCTCGCAGCCGCTTCCTGCGCGAGGCGACGGGGAGTCGGCGCATCTGTGCGCGGAGTGAGATGGTCCGCGAACTCAGCCCGTGGCTGGAACTCCCTGCCTCCGTTCGAGCTCGCCCAACGATCATCGCTCATGACGCGGGGCCGGACCATAGCACAACATACCGACCAGTTACGAGATCGAGGCAACGCCATTCAAATACTGGGCTGAGCCCACGATACTTGAGCTACCGTCGGCGTTTATCGGTTCCCGACCCGCGCACACCTCGGCTCCCACTACCGAGACCCGTCCGGCAGCCGCGCGCAGCGCGCGAGAACTGGATCAGGGGCGCCTCACCCGGGTCCTGCTCACGGAGCTTGAGTCCACCGACTCGCACATCGAAGTAGGTATCGAGTTGCCGCAGGATCCCCTTCGTCCTTGGCACCGAGACCGCGGCAGACCTCCACGGAACGCCCCAGATCCGGATCAATCGCCTTTAGCTCGATGTTCCGTCGCGGTCTTGCCACGACCGCATTCTGCTACGAGCGCAACGCGCACCGCCCGGCGCTTTGGATCGCTGGCGCTCGGCGCCCGGCAGGACGGATCGAGGACGACAGCCATGATCGCGGCGGGCGTCATCCCGTGCTCCGTCGCCAGGTCCCGCCACGCGAGGCTCGCCGCTGTCGGGTCGTACCGTGCTAGTTCGTTGGCAGCCGCTACGCCAGCTCGTAGCCTGGCGATCACCTCATTGGAGAGGCGCTCACCGCTAGGGGGCTCTGGCGTGAGGTCTGTCGCCTGCGGCTCTACCCTTCCGCCGAACGGTGTTGCAGATATGGAGGACGCTGTCGGCTCAAGCTGTGAGCCCACCGAAAGAGCCCATCGCGTGGAACGCGGGAACCCGTGGGTCTGAATGATCAGCTCCCCTCGCTCGTGCATCGCTTTGGCCGCCCTCTTGGTCGTCGCCGGCGAGACGCCTGATCGCGTCGCGACCATCTCCTTCACCTCGCCGCTCATGCGCGGTCCATCAGACAGGACGTGACGTATCGCCTGCTTTGCCAGGTCAACTCGCGAAGCTCTCATCGGGCCAAACGTACTCCCGGCGCCGGCTGTCGAGGACAGCTGCTTGGACCGGCGCACCACTTCGACGGTCGGCGGACCCCAGCACCAATGCGGCTCCACCCAGAGCGACGACCCGCGTCCCCACGATCGCCGAACGGATTTGGCCGACCCCTTCCGGAGTCCCTCGAGCAGGTTGCACCCGGTCGGCAGAAGGGTCCTTCAGTGTCTTCCCGACATGCCAGGATTAGTCCTGTCCAGGGATACGAACCTAGGCCGCTCTGAGCCAACTGGGATCAACAGAAGACCCGGACACCTGCAACACAGCGTGGCCCATGCCCTACTCCGCCAACGCAATCGAGCGCAGGCGCTGCCGCGCGATCTGCCGCGACGGATCGCGCTGCCGCGCGTGGGCGATCTGGGGCCATCCCGAGGGACTGTGCAGCACACACGCGGGACGCACCCGCGGCCGGCGCGGACCGCGACCGAAGAACAGGATCGTCCACGCGAACTATCGGCCGTGTACCTGCCGGGCCTACGCCTGGCCCCACAGGCCCGGGGGCGGCCTGTGTTGTTGGCCTGACGAGCCGCTCTACCAGTCTCCGATACCCGAGGCCACCCATTCCTGGCCCCGAATCCGGTCTCGATAAACCATCCGTGCAAGCTCCCGAGCATGCCATCTGCGGAGCCGTGAAGAATCAGTCGACATGAGCCACCAGTCCGCCAAGACCGTCCCCAGCAAGACCCCGAAACGGACCAGTCGCCGTCCCGCGAAGCGCGGTGACTGGAAGCAGACGTTCCTTCAGAAGCTCACCGAGCTCGGATCCGTGAGCGCGGCAGCGACCGCTGCGGGCGTGAGCCGCGCGAGCGTCTATGAGGCTCGCCGTAACGACGGCGAGTTCATCGAGGCCATGCGCGAGGCGCGCGAATACGCCGTAGAGGCGATCGAGTCCACGCTGTATCAGCGCGCTAGAGAGGGAGAGCTGCCCGCGCTCACGTTCTACCTCAAGGGGCACAAGCCAGAGGTCTACGGCAATCGGATGCTTCACGAGGAACGCGAGAAGATCCGCCTCGAGGCGAGGGAGGAAGTCATGGCCCAAGTCCGGGCCGAGATTCGCAAGCTGCCGAAGCCACTGCGCCAGCTGCTCTACAAGTCGGTGGAAGCTGATGATCAGCCCCAGCTACCACCGGGCAGCAACGCCTGAAGCCATCGGCGCTAAGTCATCATTCTTGCCGCATCGCTCGGTCGATCAAGAGCTCTTTGGGCAGTAGCACGCGAACCGCTGCCCGTTGAGACGTCACCAGTGGGCCAGGGTCGCGTCCCAGTTCCCGGGTGAAATCATCGAGGCGTAGCTCCGCTTGCTGCGGATCCTATGCGGCGATCACCTCCTCGGCGTCGACGGTCACGGGTGGGGCTGGGTCCTCGCGCAGCTGACGGCGCAGCCGCTCGATCTCCGCGACGGTCTTGGGGTTCATCTTCACTCCGCGCCAGCCGCGGCTGGAGAGCTCGAGCACGGCCCAGATCAGAGACAGCGCTGAGGTCTCGCCGGGGAAGCGGCCGATGACCTTGGTGCGCCGGCGGACCTCCACGAACGTTCTCTCGAGGAGATTTGTGGTCCGTATCCGCTTGCGGTGCTCGGACGGGAACCGTAGATGAGACACCAGGGCCGGAAGGTCCGTTTCGATCACGGCCATCGCGGAGGGATAGGCGGTGCGGTAGTCGGCGATGATGCCCTGCAGCTCGCGGGTCACCTCGCCCGGGGAGCGGGCCTCATCGAACGCTTTCCACCACCGCGCCTTGACCTCCTGGTGGTGGCGCTCGGGGAGCTTGCCCGTGACGTTCCTGAGCGCGTGGACGGTGCAGCGCTGCTCGAGCGCCTCAGGCCAGAGCTCACGGGTCGCCTTCCAGATTCCCGGGGCCCCGTCGGCGACCACGAGCGCCGGGGAGCGCAGTCCCCGCTCGATCATGTCCCGGCCAAACGCGAGCCACGCCTCATAGCTCTCGCGGCTCCCCAGAGCCAATCCGAGCAGGATCTTGCGCCCCTCGAGCGTCACCCCCCAGCAGACAAGGACACCCTCCGATGGTGTGTCGTCGGGGCGCAGCTTCAGGTAGATGGCGTCGAGGAAGAGGTAGACGATGTCGTGCTGCTCAAGGCGACGGCGGCACCACTGCTGGTATCGCTCGCGGGTGTCCTCACAGATCCGCGAGACCGTGCTCTTCGACGCGATCGGCTCCTCGAAGACCTCCTCCAGCGCCGCCTCGACATCCCTGGTCGACAGGCCCCTGAGGAAGCCGCTGATCACCAACGACTCCAAAGCGTGGGTGCGGGCGACGCCCTTGCCGAGGATCCGGCTCTCGAACCCGAGCCGCTTCGCATCACGAATCCTCGGGCGCTCCAGGCGCATTGCCCCGCTCGTCGTCTTGACCGTCCTTTCCTCGTAGCCGTTGCGGTGACTGACCGTCTCCTCAGCGCGCTCATAACGGCGGCGGCCGAGGAACTCGCTCACCTCATCCTCAAGTGCCTGCTGCAGGATCAGCCGGGCACCGAGGCGCCCGACCGTCTCGATCGGGTCCTCCTCGCCGCCAACACCGGCCAGCACCACGTCCAGTTCAGAGCGGAACCTCTCGCTCGGGGCTACCTTCTCCATGCGGGCGTACCTCCATCTTCGACTTGTTCAGGGTCAAAGCGGAGGCTACGCCCGTCTATTCAATTCCCCCGGCTGATGGGACGCGACCTGGGCCAGAGTCGCAGTCGTTTCCGTGGTTTCTGGCGGACGTGAGCTCCTTCTTGTAGTGCAGTGCATCCAGACCGCCCCGGTCACGCCGCGTTGCGGCGTACTCACTCCAGGGTGGTTGACATCTGTTTGCCGCCCTGCGTCCAGTAGAGCTTGCTCCCAACCAGCACGAGCGACTTCGGCCGCATGTCCGAGCCACGAGCGAGCAGGCGGCTTCCGGTCTTGTCGAGGGCGTGCACCTCGAAAACGCCGGTTCGCGCCGCAGCCAGGCTTTTGATGTCTTCGGTCACGGTGTCCACGATCCAGGCGACGGCGCCGTCGCCCTTGACGACGAGCGCTTCGATAGATCCGTCCCCCACCAACCTAGCCGCGGGCGCCACGCCCGTTGGCACCCTGTGCAGCACCCTGCCGCTCCGTAGTCCTATCACGACCACCTGCCAGGAGATCTTGCCTGACCGCGGAATCTCTCGGCCTTCAGTGGACTCGAAGTCTTCGTACGCAAGCACAGAGCCCGTCAGCGCCATGGGGATCTCGACTGGCTCCAGTACGCCGTACGTTTCAAAAGACTCACCAAGCCTGTATACGCGATGGCTTCCATAGGCGCAGGCGTTTGTTGCGAGGGCCGTTTGAGTTTCGTGGCGTTCGATCACCCGCACGGGGATCCTGTAGACGACCGCGACGCGATCAGATCTCAGGATGGGGGCGTGCGCGGGCGGGCACGCGTGCGTCGCTTCACGGTGCTCCTTCGCAGCGCTTGACGCCGTGCAAACAAGCACAGTCATCAGAACAGGGCCCAAACACGTGCCGACTCGTCGCATCGCAGCTATGGCATCGGCATCAGGCCAGAGCTCCGTGAGCCTGTCCCCGAGCACAGGCGAAACCTTTCGGCAATGGCGTGTAACGTCGGAGACGCCTCTCTAGTTCTCACGCATCGACGGCATCCGGGCAGCCAAGGTGACGTCGCCGGTCGCGTGGGCGGGCCTGCTTGTGGTGCTTTCGTTAGGTGAGCGTCGTGGCCTCCAGCGAGATCGCGCGGGGGAGCACGCCGCCCAACGACCACGGGCACCGAGAGCGACGCCGAGACGACCCGTCGCTTTACGAGCTACACGCGGCCGCTGCTTACGCGCTTGGCTCGCCGCCACGCCGAGAGCGAGGCGCAGCGGGTGATAATCCATTGCTCGACCGGGCCGCGACGTTCACTTGTCACAGAAGATTGCCCTCATCCGACTCCTCTACATGATCGAGCCATCCGCTCAGGGCTTCTCGTGGGGTTGAACGCCGATGAGTTCGCGGAGCTCTATGACCGTCATGCGCAGGCGATACTCGCGTTCCTGGTGCGCCGCACCTGGAATCCTGAGGTAGCGGTGGACGTCCTGGCCGAGACGTTCGCCGTCGCACTCGAGGGCCGTCATCGGTTCCGCGGCCGGGCCCCCGATGCGGCCGGGGCCTGGCTATACGGCATCGCCCGCCACCAACTGGCCGACCATTTCCGGCGAGAGGGGGCACAGCGCCGTGCGCTCGCGCGCCTCGGGATCGAGCGCCGCCCGTTGACCAACGTCGAGTACGAGCGCATCGAGGAGCTCGCTGGATCCCGCGAGCTGCGCGATCACATAGCGGAGGAGCTGGATGCGCTACCCAAGGACCAGCGCGAGGCGGTCCGTCTGCGCGTGGTCGAGGAACAACGTTACGAAACTCTCGCGCGTACGCTTCACATCAGCCAGGACGCCGCCCGCGCGCGCGTCAGTCGAGGGCTGCAGGCTCTGCGCGCCACGATCGATGCGGCAACCGCCCAGAGCCCGCTTGATCTCGAGACGAGCGACCATGCCTGAGGCCACAGACCAGTTCGCGCATCTGCCCATCCTGCAGGAGCTGCGCAGCGATCTGATCGCCGCTGCGCATAAGCACGAGGCCAACCGCCACGCCGCGACAGGCGTGCGCGCCTGGCTGTCGCGTCCCGTAAACGCGGCTGTGATGGCAGTGTTGCTTGTGCTGGCGGGCGCAGTGATCGCGGTGGCCGCAACCGGGGTGCTGGGCGGCAGCCCGGTGAGACAGCAGGGAACGCTGCGCCCCAACGCTGGCTTCGGCGGCCCCGCCCCCGGCGGGTCGCATTTGCTGGCGCTGCGCGCACCCGACCCCGAAGGCGGCCTGCCGTGGGGAATGCGGGTCGTGCACACCACCCGTGGAGAGACCTGCGTGCAGATCGCCCGCCTCGACGGCGATCAGCTCGGCCAGCTCGGTATCGATGGCGCGTTCCAGGACGACGGGCGGTTTCATCCGCTCGCGGCGGACATTCTCCCCGAAATCAGTGACAGCGGGGACGTCGGCTGCAGCGCCCTGCCCGCAGAGATCAGGATCGGCAGTTGGCCGAGCGGAGACCGCAGCGCGGCCCCTAACTCGCCCGGGATCACGAGCGTCAAGCCAACGGCCAAGGATCTGCGATCGATCTCGTGGGGCCTTCTCGGACCACACGCCGTAAACATCACCGTCCAGACTGCCGCCGGCGTCCGGACCGTCCCGGTGGTCCCCGGGACCGGCGCCTACCTGATCGTAAGCGCGGTCAGCCACGTACCCAAGTCGATCGGCGCAGGCTCGGAACTCCTGGGATGGACCTCGGGACACGAGGTCCTCGCCGCCCGCTCCCCCGGCGGCCATGGTGGGTCCGCCGTGATGGCGGCCACCTTCCGCTTCGGCTCGTTCACCTGCTCGATCGGGCATGGCGCGGCCGTATCGACACACTGCCCGATGCCCCGCACATCCCCCGACGAGAACCCGTATCAACCCGCCCGGAGCCTTCACGAGCCGGTCCGTATCACGCTCAGAACACAGTCGCATGACAGCTGCAGCGCAGCCTTTCTGGTCGATCCGTGCTACCGCGCCGAGATCGAATTCAGAGCGCCCTACCCAGTCACCGCCGCTCGCAGCGACTACTTCGCGCAGGCGAAATCAAAGTGCAATCACGCCCGGACCAGCGATTGGTCGACCACCGGCGACATCCACCTCCGTGAAACAGTGCGCACCCAATCAACAGGGCTTTTCAACTGCACCTCCGACGAATTCAAGGTGCTCTACCTCGACGAAATCCCCCCAACAGCAGCAGGCGCCCCCCACCAAGAATCAGTGATCGTCGGGACCGCCACTCTGCGCGGACCTGCCGCCGGCTAGGAACTCCGCCACGGCTCAATGCACAGCCGCGGCGCAACGCCGTCGACGCAACAATCACGAGCCTGATATAGGCAGAGATCCCGCAACGCTGCCGATTGGCACGCCCCGCCTCGACGCAATCGCCGTCATGATCAGGCTTTCAGGCCAATGTGAGCTTCTTCTTCTAATGCAGCGCATCAAGGCGACCCTCGTAAGACCCCTCAGGTCGGCATCGACACTCACGTCTTTTCTACGGTGCAGATGAAGTAGAGGCCGAGCTGAAAGCGCTCCGTCGTCACCCTTCCGGACAAGCGCGTCAGGTCCTCCCATGGTCGGGAGTACGGATCGCCAGGAAAAACCGTCGCTACCAGCTCAGCTGGCCGTCGCAGGATCCGCGCCAGCCCGCTGTCAGGAATTCCTGCGTCCATGATGACGAGTCGCCCACCGAGACGCAGTGCGTCCCATGCACGCTTCAGCGCGCCGTGCCGGTCGGGCATGACCGAGTAGCTGAGCGAGAAATATACGGCGTCGACCTGGCGGGCGAGCACGAGCCGGGCGGCGTCGGTCTCGATGAACGAGACGTTCAACCATCCGCGGCGTTTGGTGAGCTTCCGCGCCTCAGCCAGCATGGCGGGCGTTGCGTCCACGCCGATCACGTGACCAGCGTCCCCAACAGCGTCCCGGAGGAAACCGAGGTTGCGCCCCGTGCCGCAGCCAACCTCAATGACACTCTGACCGCGCTCTAACCGAAGGCGTTCGACCGCTCGACTGCGGAATCCCGGCGCGAGCAGGATCGTCCACTCGAGATAGCGGTACCAGCGTGCAACGCGCCCGTAGCGAGAGACCACACGGTTCAGGGGCTGCCGGACAAACGTTGCCTCACTCATCGCGCACACCAGGTCGATGGGTCATCGTCATCCGCACGCTTATCCTGCAAGACGCCCAATCCAGTGTCGAGGCCTCGACTACAATGAACCCGAGACACTGCAGGTGTTGAGATTGTCGAGGTTGTTGTCGGCGACAGCATCGGGCACGCTCCTCAGCGTCAGCTCCTTACACCCGTCGATCTCGCAGAGGTACGCGCGGACCTCGGCCCGCAGACCGGTGCTCGGGCTGATCGTGTGGAAGGTGTCGCCGGCTTTCATCGCTTCGACCACTTCCGTGACGGTCCATATGTCTAAGTATTGGCCCGGACTGATGCCCGTGCCCACGTCGCTGATGTGGCTATGCGGATGCTCAGTGTTGCGGCACACGATCCGGTAATCGGCCATAAGGCTCCCCTATCGCTCGGGACTCGGTCCCGCGGGTATACCGTGGTCCGTTGTCTCGCGCCAGTCCAATGGCACGCGACAACACGGCGCCTCGACAGACTGTTAGTTCCTCGTGAGCGCGACGACGCCTGGGCAGCAACTGCATCGCCCTGGCCACTAGACAGAGAAGTCGAACCAGCGAATTACCGGGCCGCCTGAAGCGGAACGACCAGCCCAGTGTGACCTCGTGTTGGTGCTGGTAGGCGCAGTCCAAGCCCATCTACAGCGTCTGCTGCAGACGCAGGCCGAGCCACGAAGAGCGCGAGACCACGAGGCTTGACGCCGCGTCACGCACTTAACGGGAAGTCCTCGGACCGGACCTCGGCGGGCTTCCTCAACCGACACGGCGCTGAGCTGATCCCGCTGGTGTTGAGCGGGCACCTACGGCACGCGTGCCGCGCCTGGCTATAGCCCGAGCCCGCGGTCGAGAACGTGTCTCTCCTTCACTTTGCGGCCGAGTCGCCGTTCACTCTGCTCGATCGCTTCGCGAGCGCGCTCCCACTGGTGCCGTTGCTCGGGCTGTTCGGGGCGTTCTCCGAGCGCGCCGTTTGGACCACTGATTTCGTACTGCACCCGGTAGCACGCGACGTGTCGGACAGCTTTCTCCCACACCTCTCGCCCGTGCTCCTCGCGGGGAGGGTCACCGAAGGTGTGTAGCACCCACGCGCTGGGTGTGCGCATATCGCGCTCAACGAGCTCGTCGCGGACCTGGGCGTGTTCTTGTGTGGACTGCTCGAGCGCGCGTTGGAGCGCGTCGCGTTCAGCACGGATCTCTCCCGGGTCGCCGAGCTCTCGCCCGGCGCGGGCGCGTTGCGTGAGGAGCTCCTCAAGTTCGCGGGCGTTGGCTTGCAGTGCGCTGGTCAGCTGGGCGCGCTTGAGCTGACTCGCGTCATGCTCGCTACCGCGCCGCCTTCCTGGGCGCGGCAGGTGCGCGAGGCGGCCGGCGAGCTGCTCGCGTTGGGCTGCGAGCGTGTGCGTACGCTCCTCGAGGTGCTCGATGTGTTCGAGCTGGCGGCCCGGCAGTGCCTGCAGCTGTGTGATGAGCTCATCGATGTGCACTCGCAGTTCCCGCAGGCGCCCCGTGGTCACCGGGAGCGTTCTGGACTCTGCGCGCGCGGCCGAGTGCTCCTGTGGAGGCTCACTCGCGAGCACCCGGGCGGCAGCGAGTTGAGGGTCATCTGGGCGTCCCGCGCCGGGGAGCTGCTCGATCGCAAGGTCCTCATCATCGCGCTCGAGCATGCGCCGCCCCACGCGCGCGAGGAGATCATTGGGGGCGGCGGTGGCGGTCTGCTCGGCAGGCGCGAACTCGCTGCGATCCCCGGCGGGCTGCTCGTCGTAGAGGAGCAGACGCGTATCTCCGCGGGCGCGCGAGAGCGCCGTGTAGCTCCAGCCAGCGGTGAGATCACGCGGCGAGGCAACCACGACGGCCCTCTCGACCGTTCCGCCTTGCATGCCGTGACCGGTCAGCGCGTAGGCGTGCTCGAGGTGCTCCGCGACATAGGCGCCGGGGAGCTCGCGCACGAGACGAGAGTCGGTATCGATCACTACACGGTCGGCGTCGAGGTGCCGCACGGTTCCGCGCATGCCGTTGTCGACGTCGAGGCGCCGGTCGTTGTGCCGGCAGATCACCCTGTCGCCGACCGCCAGCTGGACCGGGCCGTAGGCGTGCTGCTCGCCGAGCAGCCCGAGAGCCCTCCATAGCTCTCGGGCTGCGCCGTTCAGCACCGCGCGCGTGTCGTTGTCGCGGGCGATCATCACCGTCTGGGCTGCTCCGGCGACCTGGCTCACGCGCTGCCACTCGGCGACTGCCCGCTCGCACGCTGCGACCGGATCACCGAAGGTCTCGATGCGCCCGGCCCGCTGCGCCCAGTCCAGGTATCGGTGTGGCACACGCCCATGCAGGGCCCCGAGCGCCCGCCGCTCGCCCGCCTCGCGCTGACGCATCACCTCCGTCAGACGGATCGTCCCGAGCGCGCGGCCCACCGCGCCGAGCCAACCGCCCGCCTGCACTGAGGCGAGCTGCCCTGGGTCGCCGATCGCGATCACCTTCCCCCCGGCCTGCTCGGCGGCCTGCAGAAGACGCGCGCTCGGTCTTGTGGCCGCCATCCCCGCCTCGTCGAGAATCACAACGCACCCCCGCGGCAGCCGATCCCCGAGCTCATCCAGGTCCACCAGCAATCGGTCGAGTGTGCGCGCCGCCACGCCGGCCTGCTCGGTCAGCTCACGAGCCGCTCGGCCACTCGGCGCGACACCCAGCACCTCGTAGCCCGCACCCTCGTACGCCCGTGCCAACACACCCGCGAGATACGTCTTTCCCGTCCCGGCGAGCGCCTCGATCACGCTCACCCCATCACCCGAACCGAGCACCGTCCGCACAGCCGCCACCTGCCCGGCTGTCAAGGGACGCCCCGCCGCAGAGAGCACGCGCTCAGCAATCGACGGATCAACCATGCCGCTGCCCTCCCCTGCCCGTCCGACCGCGGCGGCGATCAGCCGACGCTCGCATTCCACGAGCTCCGCGGTCGTCATCTCGCCACGCGTTGTCGCGAGAACATCTTCGCGCCCAGCGAACCGATCAGCCTGGGCGCGAACCTCCCGCACCCGCGCACCCTGCCCCGCCGCAGCCGCGAGCTCCTGCACCAGCGCACGCTCATCGAAGGTGTTGGCACGCGCTGTCAGACCCTCCGGGCTGACAAGACGATCACCGAGGCTCTGCTCATCCACGCCCTCCCGTAGAGCGGTGCCGCGCTCCAGGCGCTCCTGGCCGGCCTGCAGCAGCTCGGCGAGCTCTCGGTTGCCGAGCCCCAGCTCGCCAGCTCGCGCCCTCACCTCCTCACGCCAGCTGTGGGTGTCCACCCCGTAGCGCTTGCGCTCCCGCGTGGCCAGCGCAACGCTCTGCGCCGCCGCCTTGGAACCAAGCCCGATCCCGGCGCGCTCGGCCTCCCGCAGCATCTCACCACGACGCTTGGAGAAGTGCTCCAGCAGCGACCGCTCGAGGCCCTCAAGCTCGCCCGCCCCGTTGCGCACCTGCGCCCACTCCAAGCCCAACCGCTCGCCGACCAGCGCCCGCAGGTGCGCCTGGTACAGACAGCCCGCTGTCCTCGCCGTCCGGTAGATCGGTGCGCCCCACACCGCGGTGAAGCGACCGTCAGCCCCGCGCGCCAGGTTCGCGGCGACGACATGCGTGTGCAGCTGCGGGTCAAGCGCCCGGCTCATCCGGTGTCGGTAGGCGGCCGCGATCAAACCCCCAGCGCGCTCCAGGCGCTCACCCCCATGACCGCGGCGCACGAGCACCGCCCGATCCTCCAAATACTCCAAGGCCGCCCCCACCGCCTCCTCATGGCACCCAACCAGCACCCCGGCGACCCGCTCCGGCGCGACCGCGAACAACACACTCACCGACTTCGGCGCCGAGAACGTCAAATCGAAGGCGGCGACCTTCGGGTCCCGCTCACAAGAGCGCAAACGCACCCCCCGATCGCGGGGATCACAGCCCGCAATCAGCGCCCCGAACTGCTCCCCGCTGACCCGCCCCGAGAGCCCGAGCGCCCTCGCGCCAACACCCAGCCACTCGCCAGCCGCCTCACCTCGCCCCGAGTAGTAGTCGTCCTCGCCGCCGGCGACCTGCTGCTCGTAATAGCGGTGTTGGCCCAGCGCGATCTTCCCGATCGAAAGCATCCCGCATCGCAAACTAGCAAAACAAGCCACCTTTAGGTGGAACTGTGTGCTGCGAAGCGGAGCGCAGCGACGCTGAGCGGCTGGGAAGCCTTTTGCGGGGCGCCGGCACGGGCGGAGCGCGGTCAGGTGGTCGCAGGCGCGCTCATGAGCCGTGTGGCTGGAGTCGCGGAGCGGAGCGACGCGGTGTGGCAGGGCGCGAGGCTGCGCGGCGCTGAGCGAAGAGGTGTGCGTGCGGGCGGAGGCCGGCGCGACGGGTGCCGAGCCGCGTGTGGCCGGCGCAGCCATACGGTGAGGCATGAGAAGCTGATCAAGTCGGTCGGTCGTTGGCGATGAGGGCCGAGAGTGGAGCTGTGCGCGTCGACCCCTTCGGGTAACGCGGGCTAGGCTGCACGCGTGCTGAGGCCCGCCCGCAAGAGCCCCGACGACGCAGCGTCCAAACCGGACGCCAGCACCGAGGCGTCCCCGGCCCCGCCGAGATTCCCACGCCCGAAGATACTCGCGATCGACCTAAAGCCTGAGGACGTCGATCTTCTCTCCGAGGCCGGCTACAACGTGAGGGTCGGGACCTTCGGGCAGCCGCTCCAGGTCCCCGCCGCCCCCGGCCGGTTCCAGCATCTGCAGCCGCAGGCTAGCCTCCCGAACTACACGGAGCAGGAAGTGATCATCGCCGACCTCGCTCCGCCGGCGGCCGTTGACGAAACCGCAACTGCAACTGGACCCCCACCGCAGGAGACCAGCATCTGGGTGGACACAGGCGATGGCGTGATCGACCCACGGCCGAGGGTCATGAACCTCGTGCAAGGGAAGTTCGACCGCATCCACCAACATGGAGGCGTCTTCATCCTGCTCGCCGACATGCGACACGACCCGGGGTACGTGCTCGCACGCCCGACCGGCATGTACGGCGGTGTCGAGGTCGAACACGAGGTCCCGATCGACAACTGGGGCTGCTTGTCGCTGCTCGACACGCTCGAGGTGAGCGGCGACCAGGGCGTCGAGCTCGAGCCAGGCGCGACCGAGGCCGCGCAGGCCTTCGTGCTCACGCGACACCTGAAGGACGCCCATTTCAGCTGCCTCATCAAGCCAGGCGCGAGAATAAGCGAGCGCTGGATCACGCTGGCGACGAGTAAGTACGGAGACCCGGTCGCCGGGATTATCGTGCCGTCCGAGCCGAGCGAGGGATGGGTGATCATCCTGCCGCGGATCGCAGCACCCGGCCAGCTCACGCGGGAACTGCTCGATGAGGTGCTGCCCAACCTCACCCCGCGTCTATTCCCCGATAGCGAGGGGAGTCGGTGGACAAGGCGGGAAGAGTACGAGCTGCCAGGGGTCCTCGATCTCGCAGCGGAGATCCGTCAGGTGGAAGAGGAGTCGCGAGAGCGGATCAACGCCCTGGAAGCAGCGATCGAGGAGCAGCGCGCCGAGAGCGGGTTCGTGCACGAGCTGCTCACCGGCACGGGGAACACGCTGGTCGCCGCAGCGATCGCCGCGCTTGAGGTGCTGGGATTCACGGAGGTTCGTGACGTCGATGCGCTGACGGATGGTGGCTCCCAGGAACAGCGCGCTGAGCGGCTGCGTGAGGACCTCCAGGTCTGGGACCGCAGCCCTGTCCTGCTCGTTGAGATCAAGGGGATTAGCGGGTTGCCGCGCGAGGCGGAGAGTCTGCAGGTGACCAAGTACTTGATCCCGCGTATGCGAGAGTGGGAGCGCACCGACGTCCAAGGGTTGTCGGTCATCAACCACCAGCGCAATCTGCCGGCCCTTGACCGTGAGCGCGAGCACGTCTTCCAGGATGACGTCGTCACCAACGCCGAGCAGCAAGGCTTCGGCCTACTCACCACTTGGGACCTGTTCCGGCTCGTGCGCGGACATCAGCGCAACGGCTGGCGCCCCGAGGACGTGAAGGACCTCTTCTACCGGCCCGGACGGATCGAGCCCGTCCCCTCTCATTACGAGCTCGTGGGAGCCGTCGAGGCCTTCTGGGAGCGGCCCGGCGCGCTCGCGCTGGCCATCAGCGGGGTACCCGTCCTGGTCGGAGACCTGATCGCCTACGAGCTGCCGGTGGACTTTCTGGAGGAGCGCGTCACCTCACTGCAGCTTGAGGACGAGGAGGTACAAGAAGCGCCGTCTGGCAGCGTAGTCGGCGTGAAGACCACGCTCGGCAAGACGCAGGCGCGCAAGCACGTGCGGGTGTTCCGCGTGCGTGAGACGGGCGCCGAGAGCGGCGCGTCTGCGGGTTAGCTTGCCGCTCGCCCCGACAAGATCGAGGCAATGTACCCGCGGTCGATCATCAGCCTCTATCCGGCTCGCCCGGATCGCGAAGCCCGGCCGCCCACTAGGTTCCTGACGTGAGCGCGGCATCGTCTTCGGGCGGCAAGCCCAGGAACCCATCCGTAGAGCATCAGGCTCGCTGACGTCGCAACGGCCTACAGGCCGCGCTCGAAGTCGAGGGACGGGAGAGCGCAACGCAGCGTACGCAGCGCTGCGACCGTTCGGCGAACGTTGAGAACCGGAAAGCCGCCAAATTGCGGCCGCTCGCTTCGGAGCGGTTCGCAGACGAGAAGAAGCAAGAGCTCCCGCAAGGGGGCGAAGTTCGGTCTACTTCATCCCGTTCCGCGTCAGCGGAGACGACGGGAACCAACCCACCTCCGCGATTGGGACCAGCTATCGGTGGCGGCGCGGAGCGATCGGGACGGTCGTGGGGGCAACGTGGCTCACCGGATTGCGCCTGCCGAGCCGGCGCGCAAATAGCCTCGCCGAGAGTGTCGAGGGCCAGCGCCCGCGACGCTTCGCGTACCAGATTGTCCCAACTCCCCAGGCCAGCGCGCCGAGGAACAGAAACGCCGCGCAGTAGCCATAGCCTCCTTGGCTGCCGCACGCCCATGCCACCCACCATGCACACCAGCCGGTGACACGAGTCAGGGTCGGCCCGAAGCGCCAGCCGATCCAGGCGGCGGCGCCAAGGAAGCCGAGCACACCGATCACGTCGGCGAGTGGGCCAGCGGAGGCGAGTGGGACGACCACCCGAGAGGGCACGCCGTCCGGTGTACCAGTTGCCTGGGATGGTTCGCTCGCAGGATGCAATGGCGCCGCCCTCCGGGTCGTCCTGGTCGGTGATGAAGCATTGGAAACGGTGTCCGCCGCAGTCGGTGAAGGAGAGCTGCGCTCCGGGGTGCGGACGCTCGCGGCGACAGATGAGCCGGGTCCCGGAAGGCCACGAGGACAAGTCGAGCAGGCCGGTCAGCTCGGTGACCCACGCACCCTCGCGTGGCTGGCGGTCCTGGTTGACCGCCGCTGTCCACGCGGCCTCGTCCAGGGCCAGGATCTGCTCGCGGACACTGCTGTTGATCGCGTAGCCGAGCGAGAAGTGGATACGTGTCTCGCGACAGGCGCCCGCGAAATCGTGGCTCGCGCCGGCGGAATCCGAGCGGGTGAGGATCTCGCCCTCCGGCGCGCTCTCAGGGAGTTGCTCGAGCGCGAGCTCCAGCACTTGTAGATGATCTTGGGCGTTGTTCGCGCCGGCGTTCCCGGGCCGCAGGATCCCGGCGAGCACCTCCCGGCCACACGAGGCGATCAGCGGGTTGAAACCGAACCCGCCCTTGTAATGCCCGGCTGCCAGCTCCTTCTCGGAATGAATGCTGATCGGCGTCGCGTCGAAATCCAACACCACACGATCAGGAGCAGCCCGGGCCTTCCATGCCCGCTCGCGGGCGAGAGCGCGTGCCTGACGCAACCCTTCGATTTCCGCCTCGCCGACGCTCAACAGCACCCGCCTGGCGGTCGCCACCGACGCGATGTCCCAGAACAGCGCGCCCTGGCCTGCCATCACAGCGAGATCTGAGACGGAGCTGCCGCCGTCCGCGCCCATCACCGCAAGATCACACAGCACCCGGCCTGGATCATGAGCCGAGCGACGCTGCCGCGCCCACCAGAAAGGCCGTCCGCGAGTCTCAGACGCTGCGCGGTGAGCGCCAGCAGCATGCTCCCCGCCCGAGACGACAGGCCGCTGCCGTCCGCGACCACATCTACCGTTCGAAACGTCGTACTTCTCGTCACCTTCAAGGTGAACCTCCTGGACGGGTGGATTGCTTGGTTCGCAACGGCAATCCTGCCCGCCCAGGCAGACGATCCAGCCCCCCAACGCCACCACACCCCGCGCCACTACCGACGATTCCGGGTTAGGCGACGGCGCTGAGCTTTGCGAATCGAACCTCGCCCGGTCGATCGCCAACCAATACCTGCTCATCCTCAGGGGAGCCCGTGACGGCAACCCAGCCCTCTCCTACTTCGCCCTACCGAAGAAAATCGCCATCTACTCCACCAGAGTCGGGCGGCACCGGCCGCGAGCGGACACGACGACCCGCTGAAGACGACGCGTGCGTCGGACAGCGCGTCGCTGCCGACCGGAAGACTGGTGAGCGCGTGGAGCGGGTAGTTTCCACTGCAATGGGCCGCCGTCGTCGTCGTGTCCTCGCGGCCGCAGTCGTGATTGTCCGATGGACCGACCGGACGGGACCGATGATCCTTACCTGGGGCGTGCTGGCGCACATGATGTGGTGGCAGTGGCGCGAAGACGCGCTGGTGCTCTGCGCCCCCTGACCACGGCTGGTAGGCTGCGGTGTCGACACGGCAGCCTTGGAAAGCCTCCGCGTCAACGGGAGCCCGGCGGCAACGCTGGGCTCCTGTCTTTGGTGGACCAGGGGCTCCCGCAGTTTCCAGGTGTAGCGCGACGTGGTCACCGCGTGGCCTTCGAGCGGTAAGCGCACGGTCGTCCGCCTGGTGACCGCCGCCCGCCGGTGTAGCGTCGCTCTGACTCGCGGGCGGCACGACGGTTCGCTCGCCTCACCTGAGAGGACGGTCGGAGCAATGATTCGCAGGCATCTGGGATACGCGAACGTGGTGGCGACATTGGCGCTCGTCTTCGCCATGAGCGGAGGGGCGCTCGCGGCGTCGCACTACCTGATCACCAAAACGAGCCAGATCGCCCCGAAAGTGCGAAAGGCCCTAACGGGTCAGCGCGGGACCACGGGACCGGCTGGCAAAGAAGGCACGGCGGGCAAAGAAGGCACGGCGGGCAAAGAAGGCACGGCGGGGAAAGAAGGCACCGCGGGGAAAGAAGGCACGCAGGGCCCGGCGGGGCCATTCCCGACCACGCTTCCAACCGGTGACACGGTTGTAGGAACCTACGATGTCGAGGGAGAGGCCACTGCTGCTGGCGCATTGGCGACCGGCGCAATTTCCTACGTCTACCTTGCGTCATCGCAGCACGTGATCTACGTGAAGCAAGGCACGACCAGTTCGACGTGCACCGGAACCGCAGAAGAGCCGACCGCTCCGGACGGCGACACCTGCATATACGAGAGAGAGGCGGAGGACGTGGAACCCAATCGAGGCGAGAATTTCCCGACCAGCTCTGGGGTAGGTCTGTATGCGTTCTCGTCAGGAGCCGGACACTTCGCGATCGACGGGACCTTCGCCGCCACCGGACCGTAGACACCGAGATACCCGCACACCTAAGGAGGTGCGGCAAGGGTCGCACGCTGCTATCACCGCTCCGGGGCCGCCTTCTGGCGGCCCCGGGAGGGGCGATGAGGGTGTTGGCGTTGGCGCGCAGAGTGTCGAGCAGCGCCGAGCCCAGCCAGGCCGCCATCTGGCCCCTCCTAATGCGGCGAGAAACACCTTTATCAGCGCCTTAGCGCAAAACGCTTCTGAACTACAAGGGCTGGCTTGCTCAAGGAGAGGAAAGCGCCCTTCGCCGTCAGGGTCACGTGCTTCGCCTCCTTTACCAGCCGCTGGCCCTTGGGGGTAAAACGGATGGTCAGCTTCCGGGGGGTGAGGTCGGTCGTGAAGCGGGCCCTGCCCGACGCCACCAGCATCGGATGTGGCTTCTTGGATAGGTGCGCCCCCTTGGGGACCTGATACCAGTTGATGACAAGTTCGCCAGGCCAAGGTGGCGTGAACTCAATGCCCCATCCCTTCGCCTTTAGCAGTTCCTTGATCCGCGCGGACCTGCCGCTGGGAAAAAGCGCGTTCGTTAGGGACGTGAGTGCTGATTCCGCTTCGTGATGTTCTTTTTCTTCTTTGGCCGCCCTTTCCTTGGCTTCCTTTGCTTCTCTAGCCTCCTTTTCCTTCGTTTCCCGTTCGGTTGCTTCTCGTTGCAGGGATTCCAGACTCCTCCAGGGCAGCGGACTGCCAGCGCCCCTCGGAAATAGCTCGATAAAGCCTTCTAGGTGGAGCGCCGCGCTGCACGGTGTGCCTTTCGTAAGGGTGGCGTTACCGGCAATTTGCCAAGATGCCAATTCTTCCGTGCCGATTGGGGAGTAGGTACCCTCAATTTGCCCGATTTCATAGACGCACCCATCTGGCTCAGTAATGGCGATCGCAGGAGCCGCGGCCGCTGTGACCGTCTGAGGGTCGAACTGAATGCTGGTGAACCCGCCGGTCACGACGACGGAACCGCATTCATCCCACGGGGGAGACGCAGGACCTGACACGCTATCCGTGGTCTGGCCGTTCGTCACTAAGGTCGCCGGCGCATCGGCCTGGCACGGAGGAATCTGGCCCGGTTGGAGATCGAACTGCTCCCACAACGAGATTTCGCTCCCGTTTGGGATCTCCTGCCTGGTTTCCTCCCAAACCAGCGCCTGGCCACCACTGGCCCGGGCTGCCCCGGGAACGACAAGCACCATCAGAACGGCGGACGCCAACACAGAGCGCTTGATCATGTTGCCTCCCTCCTCGAGTCGGCCGAGACCGAAGTGATTGTCGGCTTATCGGCTCCACGCATCTCCTGTCCTTCCAACTCTTTGCTCGCGATGGTCACGCTGGCAACCACTGTCTACTCGCCGGCTTTCTGCCTTTTGCGCGACGCTGCCGCGTAGTGCTGGCCCGCCGTGAGTGTCTTGGTCTCGTGCGCGACGAGGTTGCGGACCTGGACCCTGCCTGTGACGACCTGCACCTCGGACCTTGTGCATTCGTCCTGGGTGAGCCAGTGTGTGCCCTGCACGACGGTGCTGACGTAGCGGCCGGTCGTGCCCCACTTGCCGCCGTTCTCTGAGACCCACAGCTTCCGCGACGTGGGCCCCGAGGGTGCTTGGGACGCCGTGCTATCGCCGCTGAGGAGCCGGCAGGCAGGGGCGTGGCGCACCCGCGGGGGACGGGAGCGTATCCCCATGACAGCAACAACATCTGCTTTCTCCTTGCTCGAAGTGACAAGCCAGCCGCCCCTAACAGTTCGGGACGGAGGGATCAACGAACGGTGTTCCTTTTAGACTCCCCGACGTCGCGCCGTTGTTGTAGAACGCGTCCGCGGAGGCATAGTAGCTCCCGTTCCACGGGCTCGCCTCGATGCGATACCACCAGGTGTTACCGTCTTCCACCCGAAAACCTGGGACCTTGCATTGGATCGCAACGGTGGCGTTTGAAGGGATCGAAGGTCCCTGTGTTCCGCCAGCGTCGGAGTAGTTGGTCCAGGTGTGGACGACGCCACCACTCGTCTCCACGTACGTGGGGGCCGGCGCCGGACTCGGGCCGGGAGTTGGGGTCGGAGTGGGAGCGGGAGTCGGGCTTGGAGCGGGAGTCGGGCCTGGAGCGGGAGTCGGGGTCGGTGCGCCGGTAGGACCGTTGCCCGCCGGGCCGCCGTAGATGTATCCCTGGAACTCCGAGGCGGGCGTTTCGACGTTGAGATACACCTTCTCGTCGTATTTGAGATTGGCCTCGTCGAGGATCAGGGTTGCGCCTCCGTTCTTCGCGCCTGCGACGTATGCAACATGCCCGACGCCGTTGTCAACAGTGGTGTTGACCGCGATGGCGCCGACGACCGGCACAGTCCCCTCGGGCTTCTTCCCGCTCGCCTCCTTGAGCCACCGACCGGCGTTGCCGGTCGTGATCCCGTCCAGGTCGGGGCGCATTCCGGCTGCGTACCACGTGCACTGGCCGACGTCCGTGCCCCCTTCGTAGGTTGCAAACGGATCGTTGATGAAGCATGCCTCGCCGCCGGGCGCTGTTGCGATCTCGGCGCAGGACTGGCTTCCACCGCCCTTGCCACCGCCTTCTACAGCCGCTTCCGTCCCGTGCGTCAGGAGCAGGAGGTCAGTCTGGGCGTGGGAGACTCTTCGATGCGATGTGCACGACGCGGCGAGGGTCCACCTGCCAGTCGGCGCATCTGCTGGCATCGACCACCGAAACGTTCCACGACCGGTCCTCGCGAGCACGATTGAGGCAGCGGAGATCGCGGTGCGTCCATTGCGGGCCGCCAGCCCGCACCGTGCGCCCGGCGTCCCCCGGACGGCGACCGCGAGCTTCTGCTCTGAGATGTCCACGTGAAGTTGGAGCTGGTGCCCTGTCCTGTTGGCGAGCGCCGCCGTCGGAAGCACCGCGGCGGCGAGCGCGAGGCCCAGGGCTGCGATGATCGGTCGCCCGCCAGGCAGGAAATGAGATTTAGTACGCCTACTGCTTTCGGCACACATGACTCGCGCCTCCCTTCAGTCGGGTGTAGGACCTTCTCTTGGACGCGATCGTCCCAGGGCCGAATCGCGTGGCGAGACACCCTTGGGGCATCGTTCGTACCCCTACCGGCGGCTTGCGGAGAGCTTGGACCGCCGCCCTTGCTCCCACGCGCTCTATGCAACTCGAACCGGCGCCGTGCGCATTCCGCGGACGTCTCTGGCATGCTATGCGGCAGCAAACCGGGGGTTTGAGAACCCTCGGCCGATCCCGGGGGGACGTGATGGCAACGGCACAGCAGCAGCTACTCGAGGGCGACCCTCTGGCGCGTCACACCCTCTCGCCAGGAGCGCTCAAAGAGCTGCTCACGGCCGAGCGCCAAGGCGCGCCCTTCATCGCGCTCCGTGCGGAGGACGGAGAGCTGGATCTGTTCGCGCTCGGCAAGACGTCGCGTAAGCTCGCGATCGGCCGCTCCGAGGGGGCCGACCTGGAGCTCTGCTGGGACGCTGAGGTCTCCGGCCTCCATGCCGAGCTCGAGTGCATCGCCGGGGAGTGGACCATCATCGACGACGGCCTTTCAACGAACGGGACGTTCGTCAACGAGCGGCGCGTCAGCGGACGCCAGCGCCTGCGTGACGGCGACCGCGTCCGCGTCGGCGCCACAGTGCTTGCGTTCAAAGCCGGCGATGCACCTGCGAACGGGAAGACCGTCGCGGCTCGCGAGGGCCGGGCCGTTCCACCGCTCACAGACACCCAGCGACGCGTGCTAATCGCCCTTTGTCGCCCCTACCGGAACGGCTCTGAGTTCGCCGTGCCGTCGACCAACCAGGAGATCGCGGCGGAGGTGTGCTTGGGCATTGACGCCGTCAAGATGAACCTGCGCACAGTATCGGCCCGCCTCGGGTTGGAGGGCCTGCCACAGAACCATAAGCGTGCGCGGCTTGCTGAGACGGTCCTTCAGTTGGGCATCGTCTCCCGCCGCGATTTCGAGCAATAACTCACTCTGAGAGCACGGTCGGGCCACTGCGCCGCGTGTGGCCGCGCTCCTGCACTGCTTGCCGCATGAGTGCTTCGGCACGCTTGTAGGGGACGCCCAGCGCCTCCGCCAGCGCCTCCGCCAGCCCTCCTGCCGAAGCGAAGCGCAGCGATGGATCCTTCGCCATCCCGCGGGCGATGACGCCGTCGAGCTCTGCAGAGAGCCCGCGAAACGCCCCGGCTACGCTAGGCGCGGGCTCACTGACGTGGGCCCAAAGTGTTGCGGCCTCGCTGCTGCGGCGGAACGGCGCTTCTCCGGCAAGGCAGTAGTACAGGACAGCCGTGAGCGCATAGATGTCGGCGCTCACGGTGACCGTCTCGCCGCGGATCACCTCGGGGGCTAGGTAGTCGAGGGTCCCAACCCAGCTGCCAACGCGCGTGACCCGCGAGAGGTCGGCTACGCGCTTGGCCAGTCCGAAGTCGGTGAGGTAGACGTGTGGTGGCTCTTCTATCGTGAGCATGACATTGGCCGGCTTGACATCTCTGTGGACCAAGCCGAGCGCGTGCGCCGCATCGAGCGCACCGCCGACCTGCGAGATGACACTCAGCGCTTGTTCGGCACCCAGAGGTCCGGTGCTCTCGACCAGCTGTGCGAGATCGAGCCCATCGACGAGGCGCATCGCGATGTAGAGGAGACCGTCGTCGTCCCCGGCCTCGTAGACAGGAATCACGTTGGGGTGCTCGATCGAGGCCGCGATGCGGGACTCCGTCGCAAACCGCTGGCGAAAGTCGCTGTCCCGGGCCCACTCGGCGGCGATCAGCTTGATAGCGACAGCACGGTCGAGATCAAGTTGCGTCGCCTTGTAGACGACCCCCATGCCACCACGGCCGAGTACGCTCTCAAGCTGATAACCGGCGATGATCGCCGTGGGCTCGATCGGCCGGTCGTCTGGGCGGTTCAGCACGTGATCGACGAGATCCTCGGCGTCCGCGGCGAAGGCTTCCCTCAGATGCTTGCGCTCACGTGTATCCGCCCACATCGCGATCAGCACCGCTCCGGTGGTGCCAACGACCAGCCCGGCCAGCGGATCACTGTAATCGAGCACGACTCCAGCGTTGAACGCGAGCTGCGTCGCAAACGACCAGCAGCAAAGCACCACGAGCCCGGTTATGGTTGAGCCGAGTGTTCCGAGGCGCAGGCCCGCCAACGGCACGATGGCTGCAAGCACGAGGATGAGGACGAGCGTCACCGTCCAGTTCGCGCTCCTGAGCGGGAAGCCACGAAGCACGCTCGCGATCGCGTTGGCCTGGACTTCTGGACCGGACATCGGGCCACCGACCGACGTGGTGTGAAGGTCCTGAAGACTGCGTGCCGTCGCGCCGATCACGACGATCTTGCCGCGCACCTCGGCGCGGTTGAAGTGATCGTGGAGCACGTCGGCGAATGACATGGCGGGCATGGTGCCCGGCGGGCTTCGGAAGTCGATCCAACCGCCGTGGAGGTCGTGGTTGTTGAGGGGGTCGTGGCCGAGACTGATCGCGACCGCGTTCGCGATCGTCGGCAGGCCGCTAACCGACGCACCGAGGTGACGGATGACGCCGTCGGCGTCCGGCATAAGTTCGGCGGCGCCAGCGCGGTCGTGAATGCTCGTGAGGTTGGCGTCGCCGCCCAGGACCTCGGTTTCGCCGGCAGGCGAGATCAGCGAGGTGGCGAAGACAACCGGCGAGGCGCGCCGACCAGCTTCGAACAGCGCCCAGTCCGCGGCTTCGGTCGTCGGCCTGTCGAACGCGACGTCATACACGACCAAGCGGGGACTGGCCCTGCGAAGGTTTTCGAGGACTCGGGCGTCCAGCTGTCTCGACCATGGGTAGTTCGGGAGCGTGCCGATGCTTTTGTTGTCGATCCCGACGAGGACCAGGTTCTTGGGTGGCGACTCCGAGCCGCGCAGCGAAAAGCGTGCGTCCACTGTGCGTTCCTGCAGCCAGTCGAGCGCGCCGGTCGCATGGGTGCCGAGTCCGGCGCCGACGGCAAGCAGCCCCGCTGCGAGGAGGACGAGCGCCTTTCCCCTGCGCGACCCCCTGAGCATCGTGGGCGAAGTCTACCGGGCGTCGGGAGGTCAGCACAACTCTACCGCCCATGGGCGCGGCGGTCGGCGCCGCGCCTTCGCGCCGCCGCTGGCCAAAAGCGTTCGGGTGAGCGAAAGTACCCCAAGGCGTATAAAAGCTCGCTCCGTAACGCGGCATAGTGCTCGCACACCGAAGAGCCCCTACAAGGGCGATGAACAAGGGCAATCGATCACGATGCGAGTCACTAACCGACGACTGAGAGGCACGCTCGTTGCATTGTCTTGTCTGCTTACCCTCGCGCTCGCGCCCTCCGCCGTTGCCGCACTGTCCTGGAGCCCACCAGTGCGGGTCGACGAAGACGCCTTGTTCGGTGTGTCGTGCCCGAGCACGAGCTTTTGTGCCGCCGTGGACTACGGGGGCAAAGTGCTGACCTCCACGGATCCGAGCGGAGGTGTCGGCGCCTGGTCGTCCGCGGACATCGATGGCCAGCAGCCGCTGACCGCCATCTCCTGCCCCTCGTCCTCGCTCTGCGTCGCCGTGGATGAAGCCGGCAACGTCTTGAGTTCCACGAATCCAAGTGGCGGTGCCACTGCGTGGCATAGCGTGGCGGTCGCAAGCCCAGGCCCTTCCCACGTGTCCTGTCCGAGCACCAACTTCTGTGCGGTCGTCGAGAGCGACTCGGTGGAGACTACAAGCGAACCTTCAGGCGACGCCACGGCTTGGCACTCGAGCTTTATCGGCACCCTGCCCAATGCGATTTCTTGCGCCTCGCCTTTGCTCTGCGTACTTGGCACGGGGTTCGGCGACGTGCAGACGTCCACGGATCCGAGTGCCGGGTCCAGCAGTTGGAGTGCGCCGGTAGAGATCGCCGCACCCGATCAGCTCGCTGGCGAAGCGATTAATGCGCTTTCCTGCCTGAGCAACAACTTTTGCGTAGCGGTCGACGGCCCCTTCTACACCGAAATTGGCGGCTCCGCCGGCGACGTGATCGTTTCATCTAACCCCACGGGCGGCGCCGCCGCATGGGGTATCCCGGCCCACATTGCCGCGGGTCTGTTCGCCCTGACTTGTCCTAGCAGCAGCTTCTGTGCCACAACCGACCTGACCGGCTCCGTCTACGTGAGCACGAGCCCAGGCGGTGGGCCGAGTGCATGGACAAGCGCGAACGTAGACGGCACCGCCGAGTTCAACGGCATTTCATGCCCGGCCGC
Source organism: uncultured Solirubrobacteraceae bacterium (assembly GCA_963821425.1). Taxonomy (GTDB): domain Bacteria; phylum Actinomycetota; class Thermoleophilia; order Solirubrobacterales; family Solirubrobacteraceae; genus Palsa-744. Next base: position 227,034 of record CAWGDS010000002.1, on the reverse strand, counting down.
GACGTTCTGCGCGGCCGTGGACAGTGCTGGCCAGGTGCTGACTGCAACACCCCCGGACTCGGAAGGCGGTGGTGTCGGCGGCGGCGGGAACAGCGGGGGCGGCAGCAACAACAACGGCGGCCCTGTCGTGGATTGTTGCGACGTGCCCACTCCGGCGCTAACGGTCGGTCGGCGGGAGAGCGTCGGGGTTGCCGGCGGGTCGGTTCGTGTGCGCGCGAAGGGCACGAGCGGGTTTGTCGCGCTCACGGGAGCAACGATGCTGCCGAACGGCAGCGAAGTCGACGCGAGCAAGGGACGTGTCGTGATCACGGTCGCTACGACGACACCCGGACAGACTCAGACCGCGGAAGTCTACGGCGGCCGCTTCGTGATCGAGCAGAGCCGCAACGGCTTCACGAACTTCTTGCTCTCGTTGCCGCTCACCGAGTGCGGCCGCACGCCCCTGCCCGCCGGCTCCTCAGCGGCGATAGCACGGCGTCCCAAGCACCCCTCGGGGCCCACGTCGCGGAAGCTGTGGGTCTCAGAGAACGGCGGCAAGTGGGGCACGACTGGGCGTTACGTGAGCACCGTCGTGCAGGGCACACACTGGCTCACCCAGGACGAATGCACAAGGTCCGAGGTGCGGGTTGTAACGGGCAAGGTTCAGGTACACAACCTCGTGACACACAAGACCGCAGAGCTCACAACCGGAAAGCACTACACCGCGAACGGTCGGCCCGGCTAGCACACCTACGTCTCGAAAGGAAAGCGCTGGATGCGGACCCAAACGACCGACTGCTTACTGCACGCGGCCTCGCGGCAGGCACAACGAACCACTACCTTGGAGGGTTGACAAATGGCGCGGCGCTCATTGACGACTGCATTTGGCGGCACTATCCTTGCGCTCCTCATCCTTGCCGGCACGGCAGGTAGTGCCCGCGCCGCGACTGTTACATTGACGCCCGAAGTATCCTCAGGCGGGCTGGCCGGGCGCGGCGCTATCAATCTGACCGTCCATGTGGCTGGTACTGAATATGGGGGGTTTCCTGACCCCGTCACCGGAATCGTTTTGAAGCTTCCGCCTGGTACCTCGATAGGTGTAGGCGATCATTCGACCTGCGCAACAGAAACGCTTGAACTGGTCGGCCCGACAGCATGCCCTGCGGGTTCAACTGCCGGACCCGTTGGCCAAGTACTCGCCGTCGTCTCGTTTGGGGCCGAACGCATCGAGGAGACGGCGACGATCGAATCGTTTTTTGCACCGGGTGGCGGCCTGAGCTTCTTTGTCAATGGGCACTCGCCGGTATCACTCGAAATCCTCATGAGTGCGACGGTTGTTAATGATGTCGTGACCGTCCAAGTTCCTCTTGTATCCACGGTCCCGGGTGCACCGTACGCTTCGCTTGAGGCGCTCGGCTTTCGGATCGGCGAAAGCCCCTCCGAAGAAGCAAGCAGCCACCTGCAGTCCGGCTTGACACTTCCTGGCGAATGCGCGACAGGCGAATTCTTGTGGGCAGCGGCGGTAACTCTTGATGAACACGGGGCTAATTCCATCCAGCCTCACACCTACGAAACGGCGGCGGAAGCGGCGTGTCCCGGCGTCAGCCCGGAAGAAGTTCAGCGCAGACGGCAGAACGAGGCGGAAGCCGCCGCGAAAAAGAAAGCCGAAGAAGAAGCCGCCGCAACGATGAAAGCCGAGGGAGAAGCCGCCGCGAAAAAGAAAGCCGAAGAAGAAGCGGCTAGGCGCGTGGAAGAAGCTCTGGACAGGTCGATCGTCGCTGCGCTCGACAAGGCGATCGCCCCTTCGAGTAAGACGGCCGACCTCGCGACCCTACTCAAAGCAGGCGGGTTGACTGTGCTTTTCAAAGCTCCCACGGCGGGAACGCTCGTGATCTCCTGGTATGAGGTCCCGAAAGGCGCCCACCTCTCGAAAGCCAAGCCCGTGCTGCTTGCGAGCGGGCAAGCCGCGTTCGTGATGAATGCCACGAAGAAGGTCAAGGTCCGACTTACGGGCGAGGGCAGGCGGCTGCTCAAGCACGCGAGGAGCATCCGCCTGACGTCTAAGGGAGTTTTCACACCACCCGGAAAAGCGCCTGTGACCGCGTCAAAGGCTTTTACGCTGAAGCGATAAGGCGGCGGGGCGACGAACGCGGGTTCTCGCAGAGCCTAGGGCCCCTTGATAATTGGACAGGTCGCCGTCGGACAGCGCCACACGGCGAACGGCCGACACAGCTAGCCGTTTCGCTCGGGTAGCGACGTCAGGCCGCAGCCGGAACGCTTCGGCGACGAGGGTGACCGCTATTACCCCTGGGGGAGCGCGCTCGGCGCGACTGAACCGGGAGACTCGGAAGCGAAGCCAACGCTCAACGAGGAGGTCGGGTCGTGAACAGCACTGCCGTTTCCATCAGAGGCGCAGGCACCAGGAGGGGCGCCACTCCACTGGCCATCACATTGGGCATGGCTGCCGCGATGTTGGCCGCAACAGTGGTTCTCGTCAATACGGGGGTCGCTTGGGCAGACGGCGTCACACCGATGTGCTTCCAGGAAAAGGAAGGCGGCGCGATTAAGCAGCCGAAGCACGGTGTCTGCCCGCACGGCTACCGACTGACAGAACTCGGCGGCTCCAGCGTTAGCGCTGAAGAAGAAGCGGTGCTGAAACGCATCCTGCCGCACATCACATACGTGGCTTCGGGCGTCGGCGCGAAGCCGACGATCCAGTTCTCGGGAGTCAACGTGCAGGTCGTCAACGGGGAAGGGGCGACACAGAGCACCAATGGCGAGGGCAATCTAGTGATCGGGTACGACGAAAACCCGACCGGCCGCAGACAGACCGGGTCGCACAATCTCATCGTGGGCCCGTATCATCAGTACACAAGCGTCGGCGGCATCGTCAGCGGTGCCTACAACGCTATCGAAGGCGAATACGCATCGGTGCTCGGGGGCTACAACAACGACGCTGATGGACCGCGCGCCGTTGTGAGCGGAGGAGAAGGAAATGTGGCGTACGGTTTCTCCGCAGCGGTGAGCGGCGGCAGCTTCAACTCGGCTGGCGGGAAGTGGAGTAGTGTCAGCGGTGGCGAGGAAGACCGAGCGACCGGCGAAACGTCATCGATAACGGGTGGCTTCCACAGCTACGCCGTCGGCAAGTACAGCAGCGTCGGCGGAGGCGAAGACAACTGGGCCGAAGGCACCAAGACGACCGTAAGCGGCGGGTACGACAACACCGCACTCGGCGAACTCTCCGCGATCTTTGCAGGCGAGGAACTCAAGACGGCGAGCGCGTTTGAAGCGAAGCTTTGAGAGGCGCGATCGCATCGGCTCATTCAGAGCCGATGCGATCGTCACCAGCGACACGTCAGCCTGCCGAGCAGTGCCGTCGGCAGGCTGACGTGCCTTACGCGAGTATGAGATGTCTAACCCGAGGCTGATCTTTGCGGCGCGAGCCCGAGAACCTACGCCACGTCGAGCGGCGCGCCCGTCTGGGAGACGACACGCGTCGAGCGTTTGGGCGCCAGCGGCCCGACGCCGTCGAACAGGCTGTACGAGACCGAGTCCATCGACGACACGCATCACGACGTGGAGGAGGCCGTCGTCATCGGCGGCCTCGTACACCGCATTACTTTTCGGATGCTCGATCGGCCCTGCGATGCGTGACCGCGTCGCGAATGGACCTCGAAGCTCGCTGTTCCAGGGCCGGCGCGCTCAACGGCTCTGCGTGGCTGGCCGTTACGCGCGCACTCCTGACATCGGTGCCGTAGCAGCGCATTGGTCGGCGTCGTGATTACCGCCACCGATCCCCGGTGCACCGGTTTCGTCGCGTAGGGTGAGCACGAATGCCCCCAAGCGTATACAGCGGCCTGCCGAAGGATCGCATAGTGGGGCGCACCGGCGGGAGGTGCGCTCGGCAAGACTGGCGACCATGGAGAATCATGAACGACCGGCTTCATCCGTCGCGATCCGATTAGAGTTCGCGCAGCGCCACAGAAGCGCACGGGCGTCCGGCCGTGACAACAGAGGCATCTAAGAGAACGAGCTCGGAGGGTTGGATGAGAATCAGTGCTGAACCACAACGCTTAGGAGGGATGGTGTTTTCGGTCGAGCCCAGTTGTCGTGGGAAACTACAGGACCCGGTGCGGTTGAGGCGTTCTTTTTGTCTGCTGATGGTGCTCGGCGCGCTACTTGGCTTCACTGTTGGCGCGAGCCCGGCGGCAGCCGCTACCGAATGGTCCAGCCCTGTCCTGCTCGACCCGTGGTGGGCGGTCTCGGGCGCGTCGTGCGCGTCGACGAGCGACTGTGTTGCGGTCGGCAACAGCGCTTTCGGGAACTACGCGCTCGCCTCCACCTTCGACGGCAGCAACTGGTCGCTCGGCACCGCCGTAAGCGGCGTACAAAAGCTCGAGGGCGTCTCCTGTCCGTCGACAAGTCGTTGTGTCGCCGTCGGCGGCTCCCAAGTTGTTGTCGAGACCGCTGGGAAATGGGGCGCACCGGAAACAATCGATGGCGGCGATCGGCTCCGCTCGGTCTCCTGCGGTTCCGAAGCCTTCTGCGCGGCAACCGATGAAGAAGGTTACGCCGTCGTTTACAAGGCGGGCAAATGGGGGAGTCGAGAAGACGTCGACGGCTCCGCCGCTCTCAGATCTGTTTCCTGCGCCGGCGAATTCTGCGCGGCGGTCGACGAAAGCGGTGGCGCGCTGACGTACAGCGGCGGCAAATGGAGCGGCGCGGAAACCATCGACGCTGGCCGCTCCTTCGACGCTGTGGACTGCGTTTCGAGCAGCTACTGCGTCGCGGTCGACAACGGCGGCAACGAGCTGACGTACACCGGCGGCAAATGGAGTACGGCAAGAGACATCGACGGCGCCACGAAGCTCTACTCCGTCGCATGCTACTCAGAAGGCGACTGCGTCGCTGCTGCCGAACATCAAGGGGAGCTTGCCGACTCCAACGGAACCTGGGCGCTCGGGACGAGTGTCGAAGGAGATGCTGCGTCCTGCGTCCTCGGTACGACATTCTGCGCGATCACGGATTACGGCGGCTACTCCTCGACTTACGACACCAGCACCTGGAGCACGCCTGAAGACTTCACCGGCGAGTTCGGCAACATCTCCTGTGCGGGCACGGAGTGTTTCGCAACCGACGAAACGGGCCACGTTCTCACCTATAAGGGGGGCGAATGGAGCGAACGCGAAGAAGTACTACCGGGCGGCGGCTACGCCCGTCCAATCGCGTGTCCGACGACCTCATTCTGCGCGGCCGCCAACGGCGAACATGTCGTCGTCTATAGCGGCGCCACCTGGACGACGGTTAGCGGCCTTACAGACCCGGCGCGGCTCCTCACGATCTCCTGCACGAGCCCTGCGTTCTGCGTCGCCGGGGACGAAAAAGGCGGCTACCTGGTCGATCACGGAGGGACGTGGACGGGACCCTCGGCAAGCCCGACCGGAGGCCACGCCCTCGACGTGATCTCCTGCTCCACGGAATCGTTCTGCATGGCCGCCGACGAAGACGGCGAAACCCTCGTCTACAACGGCTCGTCGTGGAGCACACCCGAACCCACACACGTCGCGTTCTCTGGAAGCAGCCAAAACAACCTCTCGTGCGCACCAACCACAACGTTCTGCGCGACCGTTACCGAAGGCGGCAAACGCGTCGTCACGTACAGCAACGGGAAGTGGGGCACGCCCGTCGCCATCGCTGGCAAGGAAGGATGGAGCCTCATCTCCTGCACCTCCGAATCGTTCTGTGCCGTCGAGAGCTACGACGTGCGCATCGTCTCCGACTACAACGGCACGACCTGGAGCACCCCCACGCAACTGACCGGCGAAGACGGCGGACCCTGGGCTCTAGCCTGCGGCAGCCCGAGCCTCTGCGTGCTCCTTGAAGAAGATGGCTACGCACTCACCTACAGCAACCCCTCCGCCGTCGTACCCCTGAACACGGCGTCGCCGACCGTCACGGGGATCGACGAAGAAGGCCAGGCGCTCACCGAGCACCCCGGCATATGGGCGAACTCGCCGACCGAATACACGGTGCAGTGGAAGCGCTGCGACGCGACCGGATCGGCCTGCAGCGTGGTCGCGAGCGGCGGTACATATGCGCTTACGAGCGCTGACGTTGGCTCCACGCTGCGCGTCGTTGAGACCGCATCGAACGCTGAGGGAGCGGGAGCGCCCGCAGAAAGCGAACACACCGGCATCATCGCCGCCGCGAAAGCACCCGGCGAAGGTGGCCCCCGCGGCGGTGGCGGTGGCCTTGTCGTCGACTGTTGCGATAACGCGCTCAGTCCCACGCTAACCGTCGGTCAGAGCGAGAGCGTCCGGGGGTCGGGCGGGTCGGTTCGTGTGCGCGTGGAGGGCACGAGCGGGTTCGTCGCGCTCACCGGAACGGAGATCTTGTCCAACGGCGTCGAAGTTGACGCGAACAAGGGCCGGGTCGTGATCACGGTCGCCACGACGACACCCGGACAGACGCAGACCGCGGAAGTCTACGGGGGCCGGTTCGTGATCGAGCAGTCACGGGGTAACGGGGGGTTCACGGACTTTGTGCTCTCCCTGCCGCTCACCGGCTGTGCTCGCGCGGCCCTGCCCGCCGGCTCCTCGGCGGCGATAGCACGGCGTCCCAAGCACCGCTCTGGGCCGACGTCGCGCCGTCTGTGGGTCTCGGAGAACGGCGGCAAGTGGGGCACGACTGGGCGTTACGTCAGCACCGTCGTGCAGGGCACGCACTGGCTCACCCAGGACGAATGCATGAGGTCCGAGGTGCAGGTGACCGAGGGAAGGGTCCAAGTACACAACCTCATCAACCACAAGACCAAGACACTCACGGCGGGCCAGCGCTACGTCGCAGCTCTCACGCACAAAGCCTAGAGCTGTGTTCCACCGCCGGTCGCCGCCCTCGCCCGAGCTCACTCTCAGCGGACTCGTGGTCCCCCAAGCACCCAGTGTCGTCGGCCACCAGAAGCCATCCGTCGCACGAAGGGCGACCGCCGCATCGGTTGGACCCAACTCCGAGCCGGGCTCAAAGGGCCACCAGTTTGGATGGGCGCGTGTCGTCGTGCGAGAGGGGTAATCACTCATACCCCAAGGGTGGTGGCGAATAAATAGACCAGCTGCCACGATCCTCACATGGGGCCCTTGTGGCCGCCTCAACGGAGCGAGGACGATCTGCGATGACCCAAGTCTGCGATCAACCCAGGACCGCGTGCCGGACGACCCAGACGGAGTCGTCAGCGATATCGCGATCCACAACGCGTGACCGGAGGTCTCGTCGCGCCGGGGCCAAACAAACTCCCACTACCACGGCGCGCACGGGTCGCCCTGCGGTAGTGCACGACGGCATTGGCCGATCGCGTGGAGCACACACCCCACGCTCTGTTGACAGCCGATCCAAGCCCCGTATAGAATGCGCGCCGCCGCGGCTGCGCGCGCGACCGAAGGTATAAGGGGGAGACAGCATGATTCGAAGGGCACCAACCGGACCGTCAGCCCTCGTGGGGCTGGTTTTCGCCTCAATCATCATGTCGCTAGCGCTCGCGTCAATGGCCCGAGCGGCTTCTCCCCCCGCGAGGCCGTCTGGCCATAACGCGGGCCGTGCCAGTCGTGCATCGTCGCTCGTGCCGCAGACGGCTGCCAACGGCAGCATCACCGGCAAGGTCACCGCCGCGGCCAGCACGGGCGCGATCGAAGGGATCGAAGTCTGCGCGTACCCGGATTCCGAAGAAGCACAAGAAGTCGAGGAGCTCATGGGGGTTTGCGCCAAAACTGACGCGGCAGGCGAATACACGGTGCCGGGGCTCGCGACTGGCGAATATGTCGTGCAATTCTTCGCGCCGGAACAGAGCACGCTCAACTACCTCGCCCAGTACTACAACGACCAGCATTACTACTTCGAAGCCGACACCGTCGATGTCACCGACGGCGCTCCCACGAGCGGGATCGACGCGTCGCTGTCCGAAGGCGGCGCGGTCACCGGCAAGGTCACCTCCGCCGCAAGTAAGGAAGCCCTCGAAGGGATCGAAGTCTGCGCCGACGCGACCACGGAAGGCGGCGAAGGACGGTGCGTCAAAACGGGCGCCAGCGGTGAGTACACGCTGGCTGGCCTCCCGTCCGGTCAGTATGAGATCAACTTCGGTGTGCCGTTGAAGAGCACGCTCAACTACCTCGGCCAGTACTACAACGACAAGTCATCATACGAGGAAGCGTCAAAGGTGACGGTCGCCACGGGCAGCACAACGCCAGGGATAGACGCAGCGCTGCTGATCGGCGGACAGATCACCGGCACGGTCACATCGGCGGGCAGCAGCGCGGCGATCGAAGGCATCCAAGTGTGCGCCAACTCGGATTCAGACGAAGTCTTCGCAGAACGCTGCACCACGAGCGGGCCCGGCGGCAGCTACACGATCGCCTCGCTGCCGACGGCGGAATACACGGTCGCGTTCTCGGTACCCTATGACAGCAACCTCAACTACCTCTTCCAGTACTACGGCGGCAAGGTGTCAGTGAACGCCGGAGGCACGACCGCTGAGATCAATGCGGCGTTGTTGGCCGGGGGTGAGATCACCGGCAAGGTGACCTCCGCGGCGAGCAAAGCGGCGATCGAAGGGATCGTAGTCTGCGCCAGCGACACGAACGGCGAACGTTGCGCCACCAGCGGCACAGACGGCGAATACACGCTCGCAGGGCTCCCCACCGGCGAATATGTGGTCGAGTTCTACCCCGAATACAAAAGCAGCCTCAACTATCTCGAGCAGTACTACAGCGGGAAGTCCTCCTACAGTGAAGCGACAAAAGTCGCTGTGACGGCGGGAGACCCAACGCCCGGGATCAACGCGGCGATGATCGCCGGCGGCGAGATCACGGGCAAGGTGACCTCTGCGACGACGAAGGAGGGCCTCGGGAAGATCGCGGTATGCGCGACCAGCGGCAGCGATGAATTAGGGAACGATGAATGCACCGCCACAAACGCGAACGGTGAATACACGATTGTGCGTCTGACCAGTGGCGAATACGGTGTCCAGTTCTACTCCTACGGCACGAATGGCAACTATCTCACGCAATACTACGATGACAAGGCTGCATTTGCGGAAGCAACTAAGGTCGCAGTGAGCGCGGGATCGACGACCTCCGGGATCAACGCGGCGCTGCTGACCGGCGGGGAGATAACAGGAACCGTCACCTCCGCGACGAGCAAGAAACCCCTCGCAGATGTCGAGGTCTGCGCGATTTCGGGCAGCGAAGAGTACGGCTGTGCTACGACGAACGCAACGGGCCAATACGGGTTGACGCGCCTGGGCACGGGCGAATACAAGGTCGAGTTCTCCTCTCCGGCCCACTACCAGACGCAGTACTACAACGACCAATCCTCGCTTGCTAACGCCAACACGGTCTCGGTGACGGCTGGCGCTACCACATCGGAAATAGACGCGGCGCTGCTCGCGGCCGGCGAGATCAGCGGAACGGTGAAGAACGCCAACGGCGAACCGATCACTAGCGAAGACGTTTGCGTGCAGGCGTACCTACCAGTGAGCGGAGAGGACGAAGAGTGGAGCTATTCCCAGTCCGCCGTCACCAATGCAAGCGGGGAATACGCGATCACAGGGCTACAGGCCGGCTCGTACAAGATTGCGTTTGCCGACTGCGACCAATCCGATTCGGGCTACCGGGCCAGTGCCCGCGATGACGTGCCCCAGTACTACAGCGGCACCACACACTGGAGCTCTGCAAGCCTTGTCGTGCTTTCTGCTGGCGGCGTGAAGACGGGCATCGGCGCTGAACTCGCGGCCGGCACCTCAATCTCGGGGCACGCCTACTCCTCCTCGAACAACTCTGTCGCGAAGTCCGCGGAGTGCGTCTCCGCGCAACAGTCGCCCTCGGGCGGCCCCCCGAACTGGGTCTCTGGCCCACTGGCCGACTACTACGAGGCGGAGTCGAACAGCGAAGGGGCGTACAGCGTCGCGCATCTCGCGCCGAGCGCTGAGTACGTCGTTGAGTTCAGCGATTGCGACTTTCCGAAGCAGTACCTCACCCAATTCGACGGTGGCGTATCGACACCCGAGGCCGCGACTGTCCTGACGCCGACAGTGGACTCGCCCGCGACCGGGATCGATGCCCACCTGAGTGTGGGAGGGAAGATCGCCGGCGTCGTCAGCGCGGATGGCAGCCCGATCACGGCTGATGACATCTGTATCTCGCTGTCGCGTATCTACGAAGACGGCAACCCCGATGCACACCCGTACGACGACTACGGGTACGCCTCAAGCGGCGAAGGCGGCAAATACTCGATCGGCGGACTGTCTCCGGGCAACTACGCGGTCCACTTCGAAGACTGCGACGGCTCCTTCTCCTCCCGCAACGATGTCTCGCAGTACTACAAGGGCGCCAGCGGCTACTACTCGGCCACACCAGTGGAAGCCACCTTGGGCGGCGAACACGGTGGGATCGACGTCGAATTGGCCCCGGCCACTTCGATCAGCGGGTTTGTCTACGGCTCGCCGACCAAGGCGAATCCTCTCTCTGACGTCTGCGTTGACGCATACCCGGCGAACGAACCCACCGCCGAGGCGGCCTATGACTACACAGCGACCGACGGTTCCTACACGCTCAAGCACCTAGCGCCCGGCGAAGGGTTCAAGGTCGAGTTCTCCGACTGCCTCGGCGGCGCATATGCGATCCAGTACTACGACGAATCCAGCACGTTCGCCGCGGCGACGGTGCTGAAACCCACGCTGACGGAACCGCTCAGCGGCATCAATGCCCACCTCGTCAACGACGTGCCGGTGACCGAGATCACGGGCGGCCCGGCAAATGATGCCGCCTCGAGCGCGACGACCGCGTCGTTCGCGTTCACCTCGACAATCCCGGGGTCGACCTACGCATGCAAACTCGACGCCGGGCCGTACACGGCCTGCACCTCGCCGTACACGACGGGCACGCTAAGCAGCGCCGAGCACACGTTCACGGTCAGAGCCTCTGCGGATGGGAACACCGACCCTGCCCCGCCGTCGGTCACGTGGCTCGTTGACCCGAGCTCACCAAACAGCACCTCAGAAGGCTCTGTGCCGAGCGGCGGGACCGTCAGTTCCAACCCCGGCGAAGGCCCCTCCGCCTCAGACCCAGTCGTCGTGGAAGCCAGGCTGCCCGGCGCGGGAACCGTCACGATGACCAAGGAACCTGCGACCACCCCGAGCGAAAACGGCTACACCGTCTTCGGCAAACAGCTCGACATCTCGGCCACAGAACCCGGTAGCAGCACGCCACTGAGCGGCACAATCGAAGATCCGATCACGCTCACCTTCGACGTTGCCGGCACCGAGATTCCCGCAGGAACCGAACAGGCCGCGATCACGGTCCTTCGCAACGGGGAGCCAGCGCCGAACTGTACGGGCGTGCAGGGGACGGCAAGCCCGGACCCGTGCGTCGAGAGTCGCGCGCCCATCGCCAGCCATGGTGTCGAGCTCACGGTCCTCACCACGCACTGCAGCCTCTGGAACCTCGCCGCAGTGCCCTCGACGAAGCAAAAGGAAGAAGAAGCGGCGGCCAAGAAGAAGGCCGAAGAAGAAGCCGCCGCGAAAAAGAAGGCCGAAGAAGAAGCCGCCGCCAGCAAGAAGAAAGCCGAAGAAGAAGCCGCCGCGAAAAAGAAGGCCGAAGAAGAAGCCGCCGCCAGCAAGAAGAAAGCCGAAGAAGAAGCCGCCGCGAAAAAGAAGGCCGAAGAAGAAGCCGCCAATCAAGGGGTGCTTGGGACTCACCAAATGATCCCGGCGCCCCAGACCTTGTCTATCAAGATCGTGAAGGTCAAGATCAGCGCGGATGCCGTCGTCGTAACCATCAAGGAGTCGCTGCCAGGCACGGCGACGATCACCGGTCGAGATCTAAAGAAGACTCTCAAGGGCCTAGGTGCGGGCACCCATGAGATAACGGTCCCGCTGACGAAGGCCGGCAAGGCCGCGCGCCGCGCCCACAAGCGGATCAAACTCGTGGTAAGCCTTCAGGCAGGCAGCAGAACAGTCGTGGGTTCAGAGACCATCAAGCTCTAACGCGACTAGCTCCGACGCACACGCACACAGGGGGTCACTCTGCTCGGACCCTGCCAGGCGGAGGTCGGGCACCACAGGCCGCTGCATGAGCACAGTCGGCCCCGGCACCCGCTGACGGATCTCGGACAAGTGCGCCCGATTCGAGGGCGTGCAGCGAAAGGCGGGTGTGGCTCCGTAACCTCGTGGCGGACAAGCGAAGCGTCTCGCTGGCCGGCCAGTACTACACAGATACGGCGGGGCGCGGCTGGCGTCCCCACTAATTTACTCGGGTCCCGCCTTTGTAGCAGGTTGGAGCGCATCCGACCGGGCGCGCGGAGGCCCGTCGCGCAGTGGTCGTCCGCAGCCCCGCCGCGCGACGACATCGCCCGGTGTCGCGACGCCAGGCGTTGCAGGGGTAACGCCTCTAGCCCCTGGGTGATAGTCGAAAGTAACCCGCCAAGCCATGATCATCGCAGCAGGGCTGAACCAACCAATCCCGAGATGAGAGGGGACGATGTCATGTTGGCAACGGAAGTTGATGTGGCCGACCGAGTCGGCGCACGGGGTCAGCGGCGGTACGCATTCGGGACGCTGCTCCTGCTCACGATCGCCTGCTTTGCACTCCTTTGCGGTGCGGCGAACGCCGACACAGCCTCGCTAACCGTCACGAACACCGCGGGCCAGATAGACCCGGCGGCCGATCTCCCGCGCGTGTTCACGGTCAGCGGCGACGCCGCTATACCAGAGAGGCTCTACATCAAGGACCGGGCTCCCGGTGGCGCGCCGTGTGCCCCGAGCGCCGACAGCGACTCCGGGAACGAACTCCACTACTGGGACTGGTGGGGCGCCGAAGTAAATGGCGACTTCACGTTCTCCTATGTCGAAACCTGGCCCAGCTCAGGAACGGCCATGTTCTGCATCTGGCTCGAGCCATCGAGCGAAGACCCGACGACGCCGATCTCCCAGCTCATCACGTTCCGGCCTGCAACAGGAACACTTGACGCCACCGTCACACCCGCCTCGCTCAGCGTCGGGCGGGTCACCGAATTCATGATCACTGGACAAAGCGAAGCGCCCGCAGAGCTCTTCGCGACTGTCAAGCCCGCTGGCGGCGCAGGCTGCGCGCCCTCGTATGAAACAGACAGCGGCGAAAGCGTGATCGACGGAGCCAGCGTAAACGGCGCGTTCGCCGAACACGCCACCCACAACGGTAGCCAAGCGGCAACCTACGAGCTCTGCGCATGGCTCGCCTCGGGACCAAGCGCGGCGCCCGCAATCGCTGGACCGCAGTCGGTCATCTTCACAGTCGGAGCACCGGCCCCGCCGCCTCCGCTTCCGCCGGCGTGCGTCGTCCCAAACTACAAGACAGACACGGCGCTCAACGCACTCAAGCGCCGCATCGTGGCGGCACACTGCCGCGTGGGCAGACTGCGCTACACGCGCAGCCGACACATCCGGCACGGAGGAATAGTCGCCCTCACACCACACGCGCACTCGATCCTGACGAGCGGCGCAAGCGTGAGCGTCGTCATTTCGCTCGGCAGAAGATAAGTCACATAGCCATATGCCAACCACAGCCAGTAGCGGATTTGGGACCATAAGCTCATGCGCCCGCAGGAGGCAGTCTGGGCTGACGTCGTCGCGGTCGCCGCTCGGCTCCAACGAGCCTCCCTCGTGTAGGATCGCCGGGCCGCTCCGGGGGCGACCAGACCGTGAAGGGGGACAGGATGAGGCTTAGCGGAAGGCCATTCCAGAAAGCGGCCCGTGTCGGCTTGCTGGCCGCGGTGATCCTGGCTACATCCCAGATGCTGGCTCCAGCCGGCGCCGAGGCCCGCACAGCGTCCTTCGGGGCCGAATTCCTACCGTTCAGCCGGCTCGGCGAAGGCGCGACCATGGGGACCGAAGTCAACTTCGCCGGGACCGAATATCACGGGGAGGTAGCCCCGCTGACGAAGCTGACGATCAATTTCCCGCCCGGGAGCGGCCTGAGCGATGCCGGCTTCCCGACGTGCTCAAGCGAAGTTCTTCAGGTGCAGATCTGGTGGGACGGCCCCTGTCCGCTCGGGTCCGTCGCCGGTGGTCGGGTGGGCTCATTCACGGCTGTCGTCCATTTCGAGGGGAGAGCCGCCAGCGAGACCGGTGAAGTCTGGCCAATCTTTGGTCCTGAAGAAAAGCTGTTGCTGGTTCTCGAAGGGCACACCCCCCTCGGGCTGGAATTCCTGATCGAAGGCCACATCGTCCCGGCCAGCGCACCGCATGGGCCAGCGCTGGTGCTGGAAGCGCCGCTCATCGAAACCGAACACGGCGGGCCAGCTGTCAGCCTGACTTCTCTGTTCTTCGAACTAGGGGCGACCCGAGAAGAAGGCGGCAATGAAGCCTGGAGCGTAACGTCGCCAGGCAGCTGTTCGGGCAAAATGGTGTGGTCGGCTGAAGCTGCTTTCAACCACGAAGCCAGTGAACCGATCAGCACAAACGAAACCGACTGTCTCGACTCCGGCAGCCGTGGCCGAACCGCCACCACGCTGGCAATCTCCAACTCGGCTCCCTACGAACAAGAAACCGTGACCTATACGGCCACCGTCAAGCAGCTGGGTGGCGGAGTCCTCAATGAAGGTGCGGTCGCCTTCTACGAAGGCATCAAGGGCGGACCGATCTGCGGCTTCCAGCCAATCGTGGCTTCTGGTGAACAGACCACCGTCAGCTGCCAGACCAGCTACACCGAACCGTTTGGTCACAAGATCAGGGCCGTCTACTCGGGAGACGAAAGCTTGCGGGGATCAACATCGCCCGTCGGAGAACTTCGGGTCATTGAAGGCTCAGCGCCCCCGCCACCACCACAGCAAGGCGCCCATTTCGAAACCGACGGGCCGGATGGTCCGCCTCAGCGTCCTATCATCCCCGGGCCCCTGGTGGCGACCAACGTCGTCACTCCCGCACAGATCGCTGCCGCTCTACAAGCCGTCCTGTCGGCGAAAGGCAAGGCAGCGCAGATCGGAGCGCTGCTCAAGCATGCGGGGACCAGCGTGGGCTTCAGCGCCCCAGAGGCCGGCACTCTTTCTATCCAGTGGCTGTACCGACCGAAGGGGTCGGGCGCGAAACACAAGGCGCTGATCTTGGTGGCCTCAGGGCGACTGGTCTTTTCCCACGTTGGGGCAGCCAAAGTCCACGTCACGTTGACGACTCAGGGTCGGCGTCTTCTGAAGGCCGCGTGGAGCCTGCCGATCCTGGTCAAGTCGAGCTTTACGCCGTCTGGCGGAAAGCCGCTGACCATCACAAGACAGCTGGTGTTACGGAACTAGTCTTGCGACGCGCTGCTCGCCGTCTTGGCTCGGCTGCCGAGCAGGAGCGTGCGGTACATGACCGCAGCGAAGGACACGCTTGGCGTGGTTGTTCGTCGGGTGCACGCCGTCGCGTGCCGACGCTTTGCAGCCGTGTGTGTGTGTGTGTGTGTGTGGAAGCGGCCGGTTTTCTGTAGTCGGTATATTCTCGCGGCGACCAAGCGGAGGACATCTATGTCACGCATACACAGCAAGCGCGTTGGGCGCTGTATCGCCATCAGCGCACTGGCGGCCGGCACTCTAGCCGGGACTACTCCGAGCGAGATGGCGTCGGCCGACTCATCCCGACTGCACAGCGCACGCTGGCTTTATGACCACTGCAAGATCAGAGTCACTGTGAACGTGTCAAGTCGCATACTGGCCGGAAGAAAGGACGGCGTCAGCCTCCGTGGCGTCCCGAAGAACGACTCAGGAGGGCACCCAGAGTCCGTCTACCACTGGCATATCCCGAAGGGAGTCCAGTTCTGCGGCATAACGGGCAGTTGGTCCCTACCCAGCAGGGAAATCGCTCTTAGGCCGACCTCAGAGTCAGCCGAAGGCGGGGAATACACCGACCACACGGTTAACAATCTGGACGCAGACAAGTAGATGGGTGAGTTCGCCGTATATGCCACGGGTGACTGATAGATAGAGCCGTGGGCTAAACCGCGACTTTTCATGCGACGGTGATTCCGACGATGGCGGGCACTTGGTGAGCCTCCTGGGGAATGGCGGCAACCCTCTGCGGGGTATATTCCCCGCGACCAAAGGGGAGGACACTATGCTCAGCGAACGCGGTAAGCGCGTTAGGCGCCGTCTCACTGTCGTTGCAGTGGTAGTTGACTCGGTAGCTGCGGCCGTTCCAATCGAGCTTGCGGCGGCCTACTCATCCCGACTTCACAGCGCGCGCTGGCTCTACGACCACTGCAAGATCAGAGTCTCTGCCAACGCGCCCGCCGACAAGCGAGTCGGGCAGAAGGACGGCGTGGCCCTGCGTGGTCTCCTCAATAATGACTCGGGAGGGCACCCCCAAGCCGTCTACCGCTGGCATATCGCGAGCGCGGGCAGCGGCGTCAGCACCGCGCTAGGGCGTCTCAGAGGATAGCTGACTACCTAAGCTCAGTGCCCGGTTTCGTCCCCAGCGACAGCGCCGGGCTCGACATCGACACACGCCTGCTCTTGCAAGAAGGGGGATCCTCGCGTCGCGATCATGCGTCGGGCGGCCAACGGTTCTCGCGTCGTTATGAGAGCATGTGGTTATCCTGGGCTCGCATACCCTCGAGGAGCAGTCAACGAAGTCCGACCCAACGGCCCCTGTAGTCGCGGTCTCACGACTCGGCAGGCGCCTCACTCCTATCCTTGTCGCGTTCGTAGCGGCCACTGGCATCTCCGCGTGCGGTGGGAGTTCGAGCTCGTCATCGAGCTCCGTGGCCGGCGCGTCGGAATCCCTCCTGGCGCTGAGGTCTGCTCTGCTGGCCCACGAAGCGACGGTTGCATGCGAGCATGTGACCAACAGTGTGTGGGAAGGGACATACGATGAGATGGTGAACCAGAGTCTGACGAAGCGCGATTGTCCGGCCGTCATCACATCCGCCCTAGCTGAGCCAGGGCGCTTCAAAGAAGAGCTCTCCCAAGCGACGTTGTCTCACGTCACGGGCACATCTACCGGAGCCGACGTCTACTTCCTGTTCCCGTTCCGTAACGACGAAGGCCATAACGAACGGACTGAACTCTACGCGACGATGACCAAGCCGGCTGGAGTTTGGCAAGTGACGAACCTGTGTGATTCGACGGCAAACCACGCGAACGGTACGAGGCTTGCACCTGGGGCCTGCCTGTTTGGCTAGGGTGAGCCACTGCAGGTCCGCGCGAATCCCGGAACACCGCTCGGCGCGGCTCTGCCTTCGTGAAAACCGCGGGCGCCGCGCCGACGGTTATGTGTGCGGACACCTTGACCGCTGCTTCGCAGAGTGAGCGGGCGTCCGAGCAAGAGCCGCACAGACGATCGGAACGGACGACAAGCAGCACTCCGACCCGCACCCACCCCGCTACGGTGTCCCGCAGGAAAGCAGGCGCCACACCCCCGCCGACGCCCTTGGACGGGGGGCGAGCGGGCCGTGTCGCGGTCGGCGCGCTACGACCCCGCGCGCAGATTAGGCTCCCAACTCGTAGCCTTTGCCGACGTGCCACATCGCATTGAGGACTGGTTTCAGGAGGTCGCTCAGGAAGTCCAAGCGGACTGGGACCGGTTGCATGCGGCAGCCCGCAGAGACCCTCAGAAGGCGGGACATGGTGGCGAGGCCACATGGGCCACACTGCTTGAGAAATGGTTGCCAAGCAGCTACGAGGTCGCGACTCGCAAGTACATCCTCCCCGAGACCGAGGATGCCCCAGAGCCGAGCGAGACCGACATAGTCATCTACGGTCCGGGCTACCCGGAGTCCCTTCGGGGCAAGGAGGAGGTGATCGCGGGGGGTGTCGCGGCAGCGTTCAGCGTTCGGCTGACGCTCGATGCTGACGGGATTCGCGACGCGACACAGCGGTCCGTTGAGATACGGCGCCACATAAAGCCGCGTTACGGAACGATCCGTGGCGAGTTGCTTGGTCCGTTTCCCGTCGGGTTGCTTGCCCACTCGCATGATTGGCAAGGCGCCGGCTCGACGCCGAGCGAGAACGTGACGGCCGCGGCGACGAAGCATGAAACCGAGCTGGTCCGACATCCGCGCGAGAGCCTCGACCTCATTTGCGTCGCCGACCTTGGCACCTGGGCTTTGTCGCGGTCTCCTTTCGTCGACATGGGAGAGAGTCCAAAGGCCCATGCCGCGCGCATTGCGGCCCACCCCGAGCTTTCCCCGGTGCCAGTCGCAAGCTGCGTCAACCATCTCCTCAGGAGCCTCTCATACACGGATCCGACCCTGTTGCCGATGATCGCCGGACTCCAAGCACTTGAAATGCTCGCGATCGGAGGCGGTGTGCCGCGCCTGTGGGGCCTCGATGCCGTGTTCAGCGAGGAAGTCCGAAACCAGTTGCCCATGCGTCTCGATCAGGAGAGTGTCGACTGGCGAGCTGTCTATTACTAATCGGGCAACGATCACGGTGCGTCGCACCGTGATCGTTGCCCGATTTCGCTGCGGACGAGACGCCGCCGTCTCGGGCGGCGCCGGTCTCGCACCTGCTTTTCGCGGAACAGCAAGCGTGTCCGCGAGCCGACCGTAGTCGGCGAAACGAGCCGAGGTAGGCACACCCCGGCCACCGAGGCGTGGGACAGCCGACCTGAATATTCGCATGTGACGTGGGCCCACCCTGGGCGTCGCGGACAGCGCCAAGGCGCTCAGGACCGCTCGAACGCGCCCTTGACGACCGTGATACGTGGAGGGCGCGTCGCGTCGCGACCGTGATTACGAGTAATGGCCGCGCTCGCCGAGGATTCGACGTGTGCGGGACCACCGCGCCGCACGGAGCTCGACGTTCCCGCGCCGGCTTGGCCTACCTGTCCCGCCGGCATGTTCGCTCACGCTTGTTCGGAACCTGTCTCGCTCGCGATCGCCTCAACGGCTGCACATAGCTCTGCAGTTGTCGCCGTGTCCAACACGTCGGGGCGCCGGCTGAGCCATTCGAGCAACCGCGAGCCGTGCAGGAAAACGCATTTCTCATCTTCGTGCGTACCCTCTTCGAACCCTGACCAGAGCACGACAACCGCCTGAACCCAGAGGCGACGGCCCGTGCGCCGCTCGATCTCCTTCTTCAGCTCCGCCGCGCCGCCAAGCGCGGCGGACCGGATCCACGAGCACACCTTGTCTGCCTCCGGATCGGATCGGCGGCGCAAGTGTGGCTCGCCGTCGCGCATGTGCACAGTGCCCTGCAGGTTCTTCGTCTCCAATAGGAACACGCCCGCGGCGCCGACGACGATGTGGTCATAATTGCCGCGAGGACACTCGACGTCGTGGAGGACAAGCCACCGCGGCCGTTCGAGCGACGCTAGAGCCTTCTCCGTCTTCCGCTCGCCTTCCGCACCGAGCTTCCAGTTTTCGATGTATGCCGGCGGTGACTCCCGGATCGCTATCAAGACTCCGGTTCCGATTCCGAACACCATTCCCGCGATCCAGGCCGCTGCGTGACCCTCGATGAACAGGCCCGCCAACCCGACCGCGATGAACGGACCAAAGCAGGCGGCAAGTATCAGGCGTATTCGCGACCGCCAGTCGCGCAGAGCGCGCCTGTGCCGACCCAAGGCGTAGGCGCCAGCGCGCGCCGAGCTCCCGTGGGACGCCATAAAGCAGTATCGGCCGCACCGCGAGCGAGACTGAGCCAAGGTGAGGCAGGCTCGTGCCACCGTCGGACCAACGCAGACCGGCTTCTAGCTCTCGGGTCGGGTGGGCCTACAAGT
Organism: uncultured Solirubrobacteraceae bacterium; assembly: GCA_963821425.1. Taxonomy (GTDB): domain Bacteria; phylum Actinomycetota; class Thermoleophilia; order Solirubrobacterales; family Solirubrobacteraceae; genus Palsa-744. The sequence goes on along the minus strand of CAWGDS010000002.1, from coordinate 207,341 downwards.
CGGGTGCTCTCCCATAGGCCCACCTGTGGGCCCACCCAGGGCGTCCGACCACGTCTCAGACCGCTCGAAAGACCCCTTGACAACAGTGATAACGAGGGCGAATGCCGGGCCCGAGACAGCGATTTTCAGTCGTGCGGCCTGTGGCTCTGACCTGCCTCCGACGGCCGATCCGGCCCCTCGTCCTCGAGCAGCGTTTGGCATCTATAGGACTCCCACTCGCGGGTATCCCCGATCTGAATGTGGGTCGACGCACTCTGGACAGTGCAGGCGGCTCGCCGCCTGAACGGGAGATAGCCCCGGGCGCCTGGTACAAAGGCCGCGAGGCATGATCGATACGCCTGCGGTTTCATGCGTCGTGTACGCGGCGAAGAGCACGGAGGATCGCCGCGGGTCGATCCCTGACCAGCTCCAGGCTTGCCGGGCGGCAATCGGCCGTGAGCCTGGTCGGTCGGTCATCGCCGAGTACAGCGACGAGGCGGTCTCGGCGTTTACACGCAGCCGAGGCGAGGGGCTCTCCGAGGCGATGCGGCATGTCGAGGAGCTCGCGAGGGACGGCGGCGCCGCGGAATTATGGGCACTCCACAGCGACAGGCTTGCTCGCGGCGACGGACGCGCGGCGAGGCACGCGGTCGAGATAGCGCTGTGGGCGCTCAAGAAGGACGTCGCCGTCCGGACGGTCCAAGACCCCGAGACCTTTCGCGATCTGCTCTACGCGGTCGTAACTGGCCAGCGCAACCATGAGGATTCGCGTCGGAAAGGGCTCGCAAGTGCGGCTGGCCGCCGTCGTGCGGTCGAACGGGGTGGTACACGGGCGCCAAGCCGGATGGCTATATGCGGGTCGTGGAGGTAGACGAGGCCGGCGAGGTCAAGCGGCGGCTGGACATCGACCCCGCGCGGCGTCCGCTGATTCAGCTGATGTTCGCGCTGGCGCTGCGCGGGAAGGGCACCGCGGCGATCGCGCGGGCCGTCAACGATGCCGGATGGCAGACGAAACCGCTGGCCAGAGGCCAGCAACCCAAAGCTTGGGATCTGCAGAGCGTGCTGGACATCCTGCAGAACCCACGGTACGCGGGGCTGTCCGCGAGCAAGGGGCAGGTGCTCGGCCGCGGCCAGTGGCCTGCCTACGTCAGCGAGCGCCAGTACTACAAGTTGAAAGCACGGTTCGCGGCACCTCGACCGACCACGACCCCACGCAGACGGGAGCCATACCTGCTCTCACGGCTTGCGAAGTGTGGCTACTGCGGCACCGGGGTGCACTGCCACACTGGCGAGCAGCGCAAAGACGGCAGCTTCATCCGGACCTACTGCTGTTGGAGTCACGATCGCGGCACTGGGTCGGGCCGTTGTCCGGCACCCAGGCTCGATGCCGACATCGTCGAGGCCATGTTCGCCTCACGGATCCACTCGCTGCTGATCAAGGGAGAGGAGCTGGAGCCCACCATCCAAGCCGGTGAGTGTCTTCCATTCCAGGGAACGTGGTCTGACTCACCTGAGCGCCAGCGTGTCCTCGACGCCCTCCTCGCGGGCGACGACATAGCCACAGACGAGGCACTTGAAGCACTTCTCGCGCGCATGGCGCCCGAGGTCATCGTGCTCCGACGAATGGCGGCATCAAGCCGGCTCGCCCGCCGGCTCGAGCTCGCACGTCAGATCCAGAGCTGGGCCGCGCAGGAGCACACGGGTCGAACCGACGCCTCCCGCGCCCGGACCGGCGAGCTCAATCGGCTACTACGCGGCTGCTTCTCCTCCGTATCCCTCGCCATGGACAAGCGGGCCATCACGATCGCGGCGCACCGGCATAACGACGGCGCGCCCGCGACCGTCGAGGAGCGTTTCGACCGAAGGGACTCCGAGCGCTACGCACCTGAAAGTCGCCACGGGCACCTCCACAGGACCTGGGAAGACACAGAGATACTCGCGGCACTACAGGCATGGGCTGAGGAGCACGGGCGCAGCCCGAAGATCACCGAGTGGTACGGAAGCGACCCCGACCGTCCGACCTCGCACACCGCGCGGCGTCGCTTCGGCAGCTGGAGGAACGCCCTCAAGCGCGCCGGCCTAAAGCCAGCAGCTCGCGCCACGCGGTACAGACCTCGCCAAACCCAACCCGACACGAAGCCCGCCGCGCGACGCTGCCAGAACATTGGACCCCAAATTGGACCCCAACTGCCACCACGAATACCGCAACCGGAAGCCGAAAAGCCCCCAGTTGCAGGTGATTGTGTTGATCGGGGAGACAGGATTTGAACCTGCGACCGCCCGGCCCCCAGCCGGGTGCGCTACCAGACTGCGCCACTCCCCGTGGCTATCGGCGGCCAACCGGCGACCGCGGCCCCCATGTTACGCCAGCCGTCCGGCCGGGTAGGCGAGGGGGTGCCGGTCACCTCGGATGGGCCCGGGAGGCGCGACCCGCTACGCGCCCGCGGGACCGCCGGGGGCCGGCTCTTTACCCGGCGTGACCACCACGCCCCGGTCCCCGTAGGGGATGCGGTTGCGTTTGAGGATCCCCCCGATCGTGCCCAGGAGTTTGGTGATCCTCGTCTGAAAGCCGTACTTGGCCTTGACCTGGCGGGTGATCTGCTCGAGCTCGTCCCCCTCCACGAGCCGCGCTGTGGCCTCGATCGGATCCGTTCCGGGCTTCGCCCTCCCGCGGGCGTCGGAGGGCTGCACGATCACCCGCTGGGTATGAGCGAGCCGCTTCGCCTTGCCCGAGCCGGAGCTCGTCCAGAAGGCCACGCCGTCCTCTCCGAAGGACGTCACCCACACCGGCGTGGACACCGGGGTGCCGTCCCTGCGGAAGGTCGTGAGCCGCATGTAGCGCTCGTCTGATAACGCCATTACGAGCCAGGCTACCTCGTGTGGGAACCCGCCGTCCGCACGCGGCGGGCGCGGGCCCGCCGCACTCAGCGCTGTTTGCGCTCCTCCACGGGCACGGTCCCGGTCTCGTCCACCAGACCCGGGGGCGGCCACGCGCCCCACCAGTTGTCCCGCGCTCCGTCGAGGGTGATCGTCGAGCCGCTGAAGCCCCTTCCCAACGGGGACGCGAGCAGGGTCACCAGCCATGCGTGCTCCTCGACGGTGCCGAGCCGCTGCAGGGGAACGGTGCTGGACATCCCGGCCCTCACCTGCTCCGGGTACTTCGCCAGCACGTCGGTTTCGAACACTCCCGCCGCCACCGCCGACACCGCCACCCCATCCGCAGCCCACCGCTCGGCCAGCTCCTTCGTGAGCGCCTCCACCGTGGCACGGGCCGCACCCGAGTGGGCCATCCCCGGCATCCCGTGGTGGGGGGACAGCGTGACGTTGACGATCGTCCCCCCTCCCCCACCCGAGAAGGCCAGCTCGTGCGCCCGTTCGGACATGTTGAGCATCCCTTCCACGTTCAGTCTCCAAACCGCCTGCCACCCCTTCGAGGCGATCAGCTCCGCCGGGCTGAAGAACTGGCCCCCGGCGTTGTTCACCAGCAGGTCGAAGCGACCGTGGGTCTCGAGCAGCGAGGAGATCAGGCGGCCGGCCTGCTCGGGCTCACGCACGTCACCGGCGAGCGCCTCCACCGGGCCGGCGAGCCGTGAGCACTCCTCGGCCGCCTCCCTCAGGACCTCCTCGCGGCGCCCGGTGATCGTCACCTTCGCGCCGGAGCGGCTCAGCTCCAGCGCCGTCGCCCTGCCAAGGCCCGTCCCGCCCCCGGTGACCAGGGCCACCTGCCCATCCAGCAGGCCTGGCGCGAAGATCTGCGACTGGCTGGAGACTCTGTTCATCCGGCGGCGATCATATGGTTCCCATCGCGCTTCCCCGCCTCCGGCGGGCGCCTGTGCTGTCCGTCTTCTCTGCCGTTTACGGTTTGTGCGTGTCCCGCCGGCCGCTGGTCACCGTCCCGGCACTGACCCTTGGGGATCTGCTGCTGTGGCATTGGTCGCTTACAGCTCCCCACACGGTCCTCGCGATCGTCGCCGGCCTCACGCTGCCACCGCTGCTGGTCGCCTCGATGTGGCTCGTCGGCCTTGCCTGTGTGCGCCTGCTGGCCCGCGGAGTCCGCGCGCCCCTGACCCACCTGTCACGAACCCGCAGCGGGCGCTCACGCTCCCGCACGGCGCGGCGGAGCGGCGCCGTGGCCGCGGCGCCCGGTACGACGGCGGCGGTTGCGACGGCGGCCGCCGTCCCAGCTCCACGACCCACGGCAGCACGATCCTCGGCGGCCCAGCCGGCTCAGGTCCCCGTGGCCTCCGCCGACCGCGAGCGACCTCCTCGCAAGCTCGCCGCTTGAGGACCACCGGGGCAGCGCCGTGAGCGGCCCGCCGCCACACAAACGCGCACCCCTGGGCAAACGGCGCGCCATCGTCCTGGTGATCGTCGTGCTCCTGCTCGCCGCAGGCGCCGGTGCCCTGATCTACAAACACGACCGCACCGGCAGCATCTACCACCCCCACGCCCCGTTCGTGGCCCAGCCCACCCCCACTCTGAAAAAGGGCCCGACACCCTTCACCTGGCCGTTCTACGGATACACCCAGAACCACACCCGCTTCTTCCCCGCCCCGGAAACGGTCCGCCCACCGTTCAGGAAGCTGTGGGTCCACAACGCCGGCTCCCTGCTCGAGTTCCCGCCGGTCATCTACGGCGACCGCATCTACCAGCTCGCCGACGACGCGGAACTGATCGCCCTCGACACCAAAACCGGTCACACCGTCTGGACCCACCGGCTCGGCGAGCTGTCCGCATCCACCCCCGCCGTCACGTCCAACACCGTCTACGTCACGCTGCTCAACGGCGGCCGCTCCGGTGCTCCCGGGCGGGTGGTGGCGGTGAGCGCCCAGACCGGCGCCATCCGCTGGTCGCGCAGGCTTCCCAGCGCCAGCGAGTCCTCGCCGATGCTCGACCACGGGCGCCTCTTCTTCGGCTCCCAGAACGGAACGGTGTATGCCCTCAACGACCGCACCGGCGGCGTCATCTGGACCTACCACGCGGCCGGCTCGGTGAAGGCCAGCCCCAGCCTCTCGGGCGGGGTCCTGTACTTCGGCGACTACGGCGGCCAGGTCCAGGCGATCTCCGAGTCCGACGGGCGCCAGCTGTGGCACAGCAGCTCAGAAGGGGCCCTGCTGGGGAGCGGAACCTTCTACTCCACCGCCGCGGTCCTCTACGGGCGCGTCTTCCTCGGCAACACCGACGGGCGCATGTACGCCTACGACGCCGACACCGGGAAGCTCGACTGGGCCGTCCAGACGGGCGCCTACGTGTACGCCTCACCGGCCGTCACGAACGCCCCCGGACTCGGACCCACCGTCTACTTCGGCTCCTACGACGGGATCTTCTACGCCATCAACGCCCGCACCGGGAAGATCGCGTGGCGCTTCCCCGCCGGCGGCAAGATCTCCGGCTCGGCCACCATCATCGGCCGCACCGTGTACCTGGCCGACCTCGGCCTGCGACGCATCTACGGTCTCGGCATCTCCACCGGGCACAAGAACTTCGAAATGGGCACCGGTGCCTTCGACCCCGCCGTCAGCGACGGCCACGACGTCTACCTGACGGGCTACTCGGGACTGTTCGGGATGGAACCGCTGGCAGCCGCCGCCTCGAAGCCAAAGCCCGCCACCACCACCACGAAGGCCACGACCACAAAGAAGCGTTAGGACGCCGCCGCCGGCCCACGGGCGGGGCGTTCGCGAAGAAGGCCTAGGGAGCGGCTCCGCTCGTGCAGGCGGCCCCGCCTTCGAGCGCGCGGGTCAGCGAGAAGCTCGCTTCCACGACCGCGCTGCCGGACCCGTCGAGGGTGACTCGCGTCCAGCCCCCCGGACCCGGCGTCACGCACCCGGCCCCTTTCTTGATCGCCCAGTAGGGGGAGTAGTGCACCCGCACGAGGAAGCTCCCGGCGTGGCGGGCGTGGATCTTGAAGGAGTCGTAGGCCAGCCTCGTCAGGCGCCCCGGACCGGAGGCCAGCGGCGTGGCCCCCCGCACCCGGAAGACCCGCCAGTGGGCGTTCGAGTAGACCTTCTGGAGGTACGGCAGCCCCTTCTCGATCAGCCTCGCCTCCTGTTCGCTGGAGGGGTCCGGGCGCGCGTCGGGGAGCGCCACGTAGGCGACCCCCTCGCGGTGCAGCCAGGCCTCGTATGCCCTCGCCGTCAGGCCTTCTTCGAGCAGCACCGAGTCGAAGCGCTCGTCCAACTGCTTGTCCCAGCCGCGGGCCAGCGAGACGTTGTTCGCCAGCAGCGCCGTCTCCCAGTGGGTCCTCGTCAGGGGCACCTCCACCCGAATCGCTTCACCGGCGCTGTGGCGCTCCAGGAACCGCGTCACGGGCGCGTAGTAGGAGGGCCTGGTCGCGTCGCTCCCCGCCACCGCCAGCGTCTCCCTCACCGGGCCCCACACCACGAACACCCCGATCGCCGTCAGCGCCACCCCGGCGGCGGGCGTCAGCGCCGAGCGCCGCCCCCAGGCAGCCCGCGCAGAACCCCGTTCGCGCTCCACCATGCACTCGCACAGCAGCAGCGGCCCGGCCAGCAAAACGGCGTAGCGCTCGATGTTGCTGCCCATCGGGGAATGCACGAGCAGGCACCCCACACAGGCCGCCAGATACATGAGGCCCCCGACCCTCAGCGCCCGCGACTGCTTCGGCAGCGCCACCAGGAAGGCGATCACCACCACCGCCGTGGCCAGGAACGAGAGCAGCGGGTAGGGCTCATAGCCACCTTCGGGGAACAGCAGGACGAGCGCGCCCACGAGCAGCGCCGGTGGCAGTGCCAGCACCAGCAGGGGCCGCGCCGAGCGCTGGTGGAGGGCGAGCGAAAGACCCACCAGCCCGAGCAGCGCCCCCGCCACCGGACTGGCTGCCGCCGACAGCATCGCCAGCGCCGCCCCCAACAGTGGATGGCCGCGCCTCAGCGCCAGCGCCGCGCCGAGCGCGAACGGCACTCCGAAGGCGAACGCGATCCTCCCCAGCCACACGTCTCCGATCGCCGCCAGCACGAACACCGCCGTTCCCCACGCCGCCGCGCTCCCGTACAGCGACCGCGCCAGGCGCGCGAACAGCACGCTCGAGGCGATCACCGACAGGGCAGCAATAGCCTTCAGACCGAGCAACGCCCCGAGCGGCGGGAACAGCAGGCTGTACCCGGGCAGGTCGTGGCCGCCGTACCAGTTCGCGTCGAGCACGCTGAAGCCGTGGCTGGCGAACAGGCTCACGCGGTAGCTGGCCGCAGCCATGTCGGGTGTCCGCGGATCGACGATCAGCCAGATCGCCGTCAGCACTGCAAGCAGCGCCACCGCCGCCAGCGCCGCGAGTATCGAGGCCCCGGCGGCCTGGTCTTGGTCGCCGTGGAGCGGCAGGCGCTCGGTGACCCCGGCGCCCGCCGGCAGCGGAGCCCCCAGCGGCCACTCGACCGCGGCGGGGGTGGCCACCGCTGCCTGCAGCGTCAGCCCCGCGGTCGTCGATTCGGCACCTTGGGGCTCCACAAGAGAAGAATTACCCGAGGTCCGGTGTGCTACCCCACCGGACCTCGGCACCTCCGCCGGTATGGCGGATACGTGTCTCCTTAAACCGGTGGGGGGCCCGGAAGTAGCTGTGTCGCCGCGCGGCACCGCCCTGGATAATGACGGTGATGAGCAACGGATTCCCCGCCGGCCGCCGCCGCGCCGCCGGCGCAGCCCGCCGTTGCGTGCCGATCCTGCTCGTCGTGCTCGTCCTCGCGGGCTGCGGAACGAGCCGTCCCGGCCAGGTCCACGGCTACGAACTGGTCTCGGCCCAGACGTTCCCCTTCTACCGCATCTACTGGGTCGGGCCGAGCTTCGGCGGCCTGCCCCTGAGCGCCGTCGACGGCCTCTCGGGCTACATCAGCTCGGTCGGGGACAGCGTCTATTACGGCAACTGCGTCCAGAGCAAAGGCATCTTCGGTGGCGGCAGCTGCCGGCTGCCCCTGCAGGTCACCACGGTCGTCTACCACCGCCACTCCAACCAGGGCCTCGGGTCTCAGCGCAACATCCTCATCCGCGGCGTCCCGGCGGTCGTCTACGACGGCGGTCGCAGCCTCGAGCTGTACTCCGGCCACGTCGCCATCGACGTCTTCTCGGACACCTTCGAACACGCCCTGCGCGGCAGCCAGCAGCTGTATCCGATCAACGCCCCGGGCTCCAACAAAGGCCCACTGCCCCCGCCCGTGTACTGCCCCGGCGTGTACGGGCCCGTCGGGCTGGAAGAGGCGAGGGTGCTGGCGAACCTCCCTCACCACGTCTGTGAGAAGACGCTCAGAGAGGTCGAATTTCAGGAATCGATCAAGCGGTCGGGCTCGACCTCGCCGTAGCCCGCCGCCGCTCCGGCCACCGCCGGGGCCACGATCTCCCGGCGCAGGCTGATGAACGCCACCGTCCCGATCAGCGCCGGCAGCCACAGCGATATCGCCCGGTAGACGACCACCGCCGCGATCGCCGTCGACGCCGGGCGCACGCCGAACAGCACCAGCATCCCCACCAGGCCCCCTTCCACCGCCACGAAGCCTCCCGGGATCGGCAGCGAGTTGGCCAACATGCCTACCAGGTAGGCCATCGCCACCACCCAGAACGTCGGCGTGGCGCCGAAGGCCGCCAGCGTGGCCAGCAGCACGAGGTTGTCGAACAGCCAGTACCCGACCGCCCCGAACAGCTTCGGGTCTCTCCGGCGGATGAGCACGAGCGCGTCCTGCACCCCTCCTCCGATGGCGCTCAGGGCCACCACCGCCCTGCCTCCCTTGTCCTCCCTGGCCGCGGCGGCACGGCGGGCACGGCTGGCGAGACCGAGGGTCACGGCGATCATCAGCACCGCCGCCGCCGCCGGCAACAGCGTCAGCAGCGGGTCCTGCGACCCGGGCACGATCCCCAGCCACATCAGCGTTCCGATGACCGCCACGGCCGCCACGTTGACCGCGCTGGTGAGCACGAAGATCAGCACCGAGCGCCTCGCGATGCGTTCGACCGCGAAGCCCCGCGTGCGCAGCACCCAGGCGCCGAGCGCGATCCCGGCGAGGCCGCTGACCGATACCACCGAGTTGACCGCCAGCTCTGCCAGCGACAGGCGCGAGGTCAGCGACCGCGCCAGCGACCCGAACACGAGGTCGAACAGCATCACGTAGCTGGCGCACGAGAGCAGCTCGAGCACGATGCCGACGCACAGCCAGCCGGGGTTCGCGTCGGTGATCTGCTCGCCCGCCGTCCGCAGCCCGGGGACCGCCAGCAGCAGCCCCACGGTCAACACGAAGAACACCGCCAGGCTGATGATGCTGTTGCGCAGCGTCCGCGACTGAGCCGCCATCGCGGCGTCCGCGTCCCCCCTGCTGGTCTCCGGCGGGCTCTCCCCCCCGCTCAGGGTGTCTTTCGCCACGTCTCCCACGCTAGCTCCCTACCCGGATCGGGCGGGCTCGGAGGCCCGCCGGCGCCGGACCGTGGCTAGATGCTCGGAGCGCCCGGCGGCAGCAGGCGGAGCGCGCGCAGCCTGCCACGCAGTCCCCGCCCGCGGGCCAGCGCACGTCGCAGGGCCTGGCGCTCAGAACGTGCGTCGGAGCGCTCCGCAGCGGTGAGCGCCGGCGCACGGCCGAAGCGCCGGTCCTGCAACCTCCTCACATAGGCCGCCGCCTGCGGCTGGGCCACGCGCTCCAGGCGCTCTGCGACCTGCGTCAGCGTCATGCCGGGCAGCAGCGGCCACGCCGACCCGCGCAGAGCCCGTTCGAGCTCGCGGACCGCCGTCTCGGCGCCGGCCCCGCCGCCGCCGCCGGTGCGCTCGCGGGTGCGGCCATGTGCGACCCGGGCGTACAGCAGCGCCCCGAGCGCCGAGGCCAGCACCAGTGCGAACAGCGCCCACTGCCACGCGGCCGGGTTGGAGGAGCCGCCGCCGTGGTGGCCGCTGCGGGCTCGCGTGACCGGCACCTTCACGCGTGTGATGCGCGTGTGGGAGCCGGCACTCGGGGACAGCGCCTCCTGCGCCAGGCGCCCGAACGCGGCGCTGCCGGCCCCGCCCCCGCCGCTGGCACTCGCCGGCGTGGGATCGAACGGCACCCAGCCGATGCCGCTGAAGAAGACTTCGACCCAGGCGTGGGCGTCCTGCGGAAGTGCCGTCCACACCAGACCCGCCGAGCTCCCCCCGGCGGTCTTCTTGGCCGTGCCGGTGAGCGTGGGCTTGAAGCCGACCCCGACGCGCGCCGGGATCCCGTCCATGCGCAACATCAGCGCCATCGCACCCGAGAACTGCTCGCAGTACCCGCGCTTGCTGTCGAACAGGAACGCCTCCAGCGGATAGCGCACGAGCGGGGGCTGTTCGTCGTAGGTGTAGCCCACGGACAGGTAGCGCTCGATGCGGGCCACGACTTCGTAGCTGGAGCCGGCGCCCGCGGCCAGGTGCCGGGCGAGCCCGTACATCGGCCCGTACGGGGAGGCGAGGATGCGCCCCGCGACCGCCGACCCTCCCGCGGCCGGCGACTGCCCGGCGGCGGCTTCTTCGCCGGACCCGAGCGCGGGCGCGCGCACGAGCTGGGCGCTCAGCGGCGCGGCGGCGGCCTCGCGCGCGAGCTGCGGCGCGGCCAGCGCGCTCGCCGACGGCAGCGGCAGTTCGAGCTCGGTGTAGGGGACGTAGGAGCCCGGGAAGCTGCTCGGCGCGGCGCGCAGCTGCGCCTCGGTCGGCTTGGGCGTGTAGGACGCCACCGTGTAGCTCGCCCCCGTGGCCGGCGGCGTGGCCAGCGAGAGCGTGCCGTCCGCGGCGCGTTTGACGGCCAGAGCCCGGTGCCCGGCCCAGCTGACGCGCGTGGTGATGCCCGAGGTGCCGACGAGCAGGTCAGAGCGAAGCCCCCCGACGGTCATCGTCGCACCGCCGTACCAGCTCGCATCGGCACCCGCTGCGATGTCGGTGGCGGATGTTTCCGGGGGTGTGTCAGAGCGGATGAAGCGCAGCCCGTCGAAGCGATCCAGCGAGGTCACACGCAGCAACCCGGGCGGCTCGCTCGCCTGCACCGTCAGCAACGATTCCAGCGAGTGCGACTTCTCGATCGGTCCGTAGAGCATTCCCTGCGTTCCGGTGAAGTCGTTGGCGGCCGCCACCGGCTGGCCCCGGTGGGCGGATTCGAGGCCGCCTTCGAGAGCCGTCTCGAAGGAGATCCAGCCGCGCGAGGCGCCCAGCAGCGGCGCGGCTATCAGCGCGACCACCGCGCAGGCGACCGTCCAGCTGAGGGCCCGCCCCAATTCGGAGCTGCGCAGGGTCGGCAGCCACAGCCAGGCGAACACGAGCACCGCCAGCAGCAGGCCCTGCTCGCGCCAGCCGCCGCCGTGTGTGTTGCTCATGCCGCACAGCGCCAGCGCCACGGCGATCGCCAGGGCGCCGAATCGCCGCCCGCCGGCGCCCTCGCGGGCGGGCCAGAAGAACAGCAGCGCCATCAGCGCGGTGCTGGGAACCAGCAGCATCAGCACCGACAGGCGCGCCCATTCCGAGCCGCCCGTGTACGGCCAGATCCAGGCCCCGAGCTGCCCCAGCCCGCCGTCGACGGCGCGGCCGAGGGCCCCCCAGTGCCAGGGCGCGATCAGGTGGACCGGCACGCCGACGGCGAGCAGGCCGAGCTCGAGTGCGAGCACCGTCACCACCACGGCCACGGCGACGCGCGCGATTCGCGCCCGCCGCGGATCGGTTCTCGAGAACCGCGCTCGGCCGACCGCCCCCAGCCCCAGCGACAGGACACCGCCGCAGGCGGTCGCGACGGCCGCCATGGCCACCGCCACTTCGGCCGGTGCTTCGTGCAGCAGGTGCACGTAGGCGAGCGCGGCCATCGTGGTGCCCGCGAAGAAGATCAGCAGTCGCACCCACAGGGGCGCCAGTCGACGCTCCTCGCGTGCAACCCAGACGGCGGCGGGCGCGACCCGGGCCTCGGTCCAGGCGCTCATCTAGGCCGCCGCCCGGGCGCGCCGGTCGAGGCGCTGGACGGCGCATCCCGAGACCCTGAACAGCACGTCGGTGTGGGCGCGCGGGAAGGGTGACATGACAAAACACGAACCGCCACCGGTATGCGCGAGCGCGTGCGCATCTGCGCTGGCGCTGACCCACAGCACGAAGGAGGCGTTGCGGATCGCGTCCCAGGCGAGCGTCTCGGACGGCTCGATCAGCGCCAGCCGCTGGTGGATCCGCGGCCACGACGCGAGCGTGCGGTCGAGCCTGTGCGGGCGACGCTCGGGCGCCAGCAGCAGCGTGCAGCCACCGGAGCGCGCGAGCGCGAGCGCGAGCGAGGCAGTGGCACGCACCGCCGCGTCGAAGGCGTCCGCCCCGGCGCAGTCGCGGCCGTCGAGTACCACCAGCGGCCTGGCGTCGGATTCGGGGCGCAGCCGTCGCTCCATCAGCGTGCCCGTGCGCGCAGTGGTCAGCCAGTGGATGCGATCGACGCTCGCGTATGAGTCCGCCCGCCGGAGGTCGCCGAGCTCACCGGCCGTCGCCGCGAGCACTCGCCTCGCGGTTGCCCCTCCGGCGAGCCGTGCGAGATCGGCGCGCTCCACGCGTTCCACACGTGGCAGCACGAGCAGGCGCGTGGGCTCGGATAGCAGGCTCCGCTCGCAGATCCCGAAGGGGTCGCAGAAGCGCAGCAGCGAGGGCCCGACCTCGTGCAGCCCGCGCCGGCGCGCGAGCACCGTGACCTCGCGGGCGTCGCTCTGATGGCGCCCCCGCGGCCGCGGCTCGGAGTCTGCCAGCGCCGCGAGCCGGCCGCTGTGCCGCAGCGCCCGTGGGCCCTCCAGGCGCGTGCGCACGCGCACGCGGGCTCCCTCTTCGACGCTGATCGCGAGCGGCTCACGGATCAGGTGCACCCGCCGGCACATCAGGCCCACGGCCACCGGCGCGGCCAGCGCGAGCACAATCAAGGCGACACCGGGGACGAGGAAGGCCGGCACGCCGAGCAGCTCGGCCAGCAGGCAGAACACGACGCCGAGGGCCGCCACGGCGAGCGAACGCCTCATAACGCCGGAACGCGGCTGAGCGCCTCTGCGATCACCGCCCCACGCTCCGTCTCGCCGGCCCCCGGCGCGAGCAGCAGACGGTGCGCCAACACGACCGCCGCGAGATCCTGGACGTCGTCGGGCAGCACGTGGTCGCGGCCACGCAGCGCCGCTCTCGCCATCGAGGCCCGCAGCAGCATCAGCCCGGCGCGGGGACTCGGGCCGATCTCGGCGCGCGGGTCGTTGCGGGCGCACGCGAGGATCGCGACGACGTAGCGGCAGATCGCCTCGCTGGCATGCACCGCCGCGACCCCGAGCTGAGCCTCGAGCACGTCCTCGACGTCGCTCACAGAGGCGAGCTCCAGCACGCGGTCGCGCGCGGCGTGATCGGCGAGCATGCCGGCCTCCGCGTCCGCCTCCGGATAGCCGAGCGTGAGCTTCACCATGAAGCGGTCGAGCTGCGCCTCGGGCAGCGGGTAGGTGCCCTCGTAGTCGATCGGGTTCTGGGTGGCGATCACCATGAACGGCTGTGCGAGCTCGTGCGTGGAGCCGTCAACCGTCACGCGACGCTCCTGCATGGACTCGAGCAGCCCCGACTGGGTCTTGGCGGGCGCGCGGTTGACCTCGTCGACGAACACGAGGTTGGCGAACACGGGCCCGGGCCGGAACTCGAACTGACCGCTGGCCTGGTTGTAGATGTTCGCGCCGGTGATGTCCGAGGGGAGCAGGTCGGAGGTGCACTGGATGCGCGAGCACTCACACCCGATCGAAGCCGCCAGCGCACGCGCCAGCGCGGTCTTGCCTACTCCCGGGTAGTCCTCGATCAGCACGTGGCCACCGGCGAGCAGCGCCACCAGCAGCTGCTCGAGGACCGCCGGCTGCACCGTCACGGCGCGGGCGACGTTCGCGCCCACGCGGGCTGCGAGCTCGGCGACGCCGTCGGGGTTCATCTCGTCCGTTGTACCAGTCGCCCGCCCCGAGCGGACCCGGTCGGCGGTCCATGCACCCTCCCGGACGCTCAGGCCGCCTCGAGAAACACCTCCGGCTTGCGCTCGCGGAACTCCGCCGGGGAGACGCCGTAGCGTCGACGAAACGCACGCGCGAAGTGCGAGCCCTGCCGGTAGCCGACGAGGCGCGCCACGTCGGCCACCGCGATCGAGCGCTGCTCGAGAAGCACGTCGGCGGCAACGCTCAGGCGTCGCTCCATCAGCTGCTCGGAGAAGGAGGCTCCGCCGAACTGCTCGAAGGCCCGCTGGATCTGCCGCGGGGAGCTGGCCAGGGCCCGCGCCACGCTCGCGAGCGTCAGCGGCTGTCGGTAGTGGCGGGTGATCACGACCCGAGCCATCAGATACAGCCGTCGGCGCGACTCGTGCGTACGCGGGCGCATGTCCACCTCTCCGACGCCCGCTGCCCGCCGTGACGCGGCGCCGCCCGGCGAGTTGAGTCGCCCGCATCCACCACCTGCGTCACCCCCCCGCGTAGCCGAAGGCGACCCGTTCAGCGGCCTGGCGATAGGAGCCGCCGAACAGCAGCGCGTGCACGAGCAACGGGGCCAGCTGGTAGAGCTCCACCCGTTCGCGCCACCCGTCTGCCAGCGGATGGGCCTCCCGGTAGGCGTCGAACATCCGCTCGGAGGGGCCGCCGAACAGCCGCAGCATCGCCAGGTCGACCTCGCGGTGACCGCCGAACGCGGAGGGGTCGATCAGGCACGGGCGTCCCTCCTCGTCGCCCATCACGTTCCCCGCCCACAGGTCGCCGTGGAGCCTCGCCGGAGGCTCCGGGGGCCCGACCAGCTCGGCCATCCGCTCGCACACCCGTTCGACCGCCTCCACCCCGGAGGCGGACAGGGCGCCATCCTCGGCTGCGCGCCGCGCCAGCGGCCTCAGCCGCCGCTCGGCGTAGAACGTGGCCCAGTCCTCGGTGGGCTCGTTGGGCAGGCCGAGCGAGCCGAACCGCGCCGGGTGCGTGCCGCCGGCGGCCTCGCCGTCGCCGTCGCCGTCGGCCTGCAGCCCGAAGACCGGCGAGCCCGCGTCGTGGGTCGCCGCCAGGCCCCGGCCGAGCTCCTCCTCGCCGTCGCGGCCGAGGCCGCCGCGGGGGATCCACTCGATCGCCAGGTAGTCCGGCCCCAGCTCGATCACCTCGGGAACCCTCAATGCTCCCGGCTCGCCCAGCCAGCGCAGGCCCGCGGCCTCCGCCCGGTACTCCCCGGGAGCGGCATCGGGGCGCGTCTTCACGAACGCCTCGCGGCCGTCGGCGAGCTTCACGTGGAAGGCCTGGTTGATGTCGCCGCCGCCGACACCGGCCAGCACCCGGGCCCCGGAGGGCAGGCTCACGCCAACGCGCCGCTTCGGATCTCCGCCAGCAGCCCCTCGCAGCCCGCCAGCACGATCTCGAGCATCTCCTCGAAGCTTTCCGCGGCCCCGTAGTAGGGGTCGGGCACCTCGAGCTCGCCGGTGGCGAGACTGGCGGGGTCGAACTCGCGCAGCAACCTCACCTTCGAGCGCTCCTGCTCGTCACGGGCGAGGACCTTCAGCAGGCGCTCGTTTTCGCGGTCCATGGCGAGCACCAGGTCGAAGCTCTCGAGATCCTCCGGCTGGACCTGGCGCGCCTGTCCGGTGAGCTCGATGCCCCGCTCGGCGGCCGCACGGCGGGCTCGGTCGTCCGGAGCGCTGTCGATGTGCCACGCGCCGGTTCCCGCGGAGTCGAGCTCGATCTGCTCCTCGAGTCCCTCGCGGATCACGAGCGAGCGCATCACGCCCTCGGCCGTGGGGGAGCGGCAGATGTTGCCCAGGCACACGAACAGCAGCCGCACGACCCTCCCGTCCGCCCGCTCAGTCCTCGCCCAGCTCGAGCACGGCCAGGAAGGCCTCCTGGGGAACCTCCACGCGGCCCACCTGCTTCATGCGTTTCTTGCCCTCCTTCTGCCGCTCGAGCAGCTTTTTCTTGCGCGTGATGTCACCCCCGTAGCACTTCGCGATCACGTCCTTGCGGAAGGCCTTGACGGTCTCACGGGCGATCACGTGCGCGCCGATCGCGGCCTGGATCGGGACGTCGTACTGCTGCCGGGGGATGCGCTTGCGCAGCTTCTCCGTCAGGGTGCGGCCCATCTCGTAGGCCTTGTCGCGGTGGACGACCATCGAGAGCGCGTCCACCGGGTCGCCCGCGAGCAGCACGTCGAGCTTGACCAGGTCGGAGGGCTTCAGCCCCTGCAGCTCGTAGTCCAGCGAGGCGTATCCACGGGTGCGGGACTTCAGCTGGTCGAAGAAGTCGAGCACGATTTCCGCCAGCGGGATGTCGTAGGTCAACTGCACGCGCTCGGGGGACAGGTAGTGCATCCCGGCGTGCTCGGCGCGGCGCTCCTGGCAGAGCTCCATCACGGCTCCGACGAACTCTTTCGGGGTGATCACGGAGGCCCGGATGTAGGGCTCGCGGATCTCCTCGATGCGGCCCGGGTCGGGCATGTCGGAGGGGTTGTGTACGACCAGCTCCTCGCCGTTGGTCAGCGTCACGTCGAACTCCACCGAGGGCATCGTGGCCAGCAGTTCGAGGTCGTACTCGCGCTCCAGGCGCTCGCGCACGATGTCCATGTGCAGCAGACCGAGGAACCCACAGCGGAAGCCGAACCCGAGCGCGTCGGAGGTCTCCGGCTCCCACGACAGCGCAGCGTCGTTGAGCACCAGCTTTTCCAGCGCGTCGCGCAGGTCCGGGTAGTCGTCGGAGTCGATCGGGAACAGCCCGCAAAAGACCATCGGCTTGACCTCGCGGTAGCCGGGCAGTGGCTCGGTTGCTTCGGCGCCGGGCAGACCCGCCTTCGCGCGCCGCGTGAGGGTGTCGCCGACGCGCAGCTGGGTGACGTCCTTGAGCCCGGTGATCAGGTAGCCGACCTCGCCCGCGGCGAGCTGGTCGGTGGGCATCATCTGGGGACTGAAGAAACCCACCTCGTCGATGTCCGCCTCCGTGCCCGTGGCCATCGCTCGGATCGGCTCGCCCTTGCGGAAGACCCCGTCCACGACGCGGATGTAGGCCACCACGCCGCGGTACTGGTCGAACTCCGAGTCGAAGATCAGCGCCCGTGGAGGGCCGTCGGCGTCGCCCCCTGGTGGCGGCACCCGCTGGATCAGCTCCTCGAGCACCTCCGCCACGCCTTCGCCTGTCTTGCCGCTGATCTGCAGGATCGACTCCGGCGGCTCGCCGATCAGCTCGCTGACTTCGCCCGCCACCCGCTCGGGCTCGGCTCCGGGCAGGTCGATCTTGTTCAGGCAGGGGATCAGCTCGAGTCCCGATTCCACCGCCAGGTAGGTGTTGGCGACGGTCTGGGCCTCGACCCCCTGGGAGGCGTCGACCACGAGCAGAGCCCCCTCGCACGCGGCCAGCGAGCGGGACACCTCGTAGGTGAAGTCCACGTGCCCGGGCGTGTCGATCAGGTGCAGCTGGTAGGTCTGCCCGTCCTTGGCGGTGAAGAACACGCGCACGGCCTGGGCCTTGATCGTGATCCCGCGCTCGCGCTCGAGGTCCATCGAGTCCAGCAGCTGCGCCCGCATCTCCCGCGCGGCGACGGTGTGGGTCAGCTCGAGGATGCGGTCGGCAAGCGTCGACTTGCCGTGGTCGATGTGCGCGATGATCGAGAAGTTGCGGATGTGCTGCTGGTCCATGCGTCCGCGCTACAGCGTAGATGGCCGCCCGCGGAGCCCGTGGGTGCGGGCCCGCCCCGCGCGGGCCACCCCCGGGCGTCCCGCGCCGGATGCGACGGCTCCACCGAGCGCGTAGGCGGATGTGGCCACCCGCACCCACGGTCGCCCCGCGAAGCGCTAGCGTTTGCGCTCCGGCGGATCACCCACCCGGCCAATGGACCCCTCGGGGTCCAGCCGCGGCAACGCGCCCCCTCGGGGGGCGGCCTGTCCAGGTGGCTGGGAGTGTCAAGCCACCCAGGCAACTGACACTAAGTCCTGGGGCATAGCAGTGCAGCGGTGATCCATGACCGGCAGGCCGGGCGGGCCAAAAGCTCGTCCGGCCTTTCTTGTGCCCGCACGCCGTCAGCGCTTCGAGCCGCGCCTGGACCGGCTCAGCCGGAGATCGGCTTGGGGGTGCTGAGACTGAACTGGCTGATGCGCCAGCCTTCGTGTGTCTGAGCGAGCGGCGCCGCGCGAAGGCCCACGTGCGGCACGCTCACGACGACCATCGCGTGGCCACCGATCACCGACACCGAGCCGAACCTCGTCGCCCTCAGTTCCCCGAGGGACGCGGCGTCGCGGGCCGTCGCCTGCGAGTAGCCGCCCAGGACCGTCTCGCAGCTGAGCTTGTGGCCCTTCGCGGACGGGCGCAGCGGGCCCACTACCTGTTCCCGTGCCGCGGGCGTCAAGAGCGTGCACGCCTCCGCTCCCCTTCCGCTCTCGAGGTCCGAGTAGAAGCGTTCGACCACCCCGCGAGCCTGACCGGCCGGGGATTGGGAGGAGCCGCCGCAGGCGGCGCTCGCCAGCACGACCACGAGCAGGACACCCGCCAGCGGTACCCGCGGCCCGAGCCCGGCGATTGGCCGAACCATCGACCCTACGCCCGCCCGAGCTGGGTGCGGATCAGACGCCGGACCTGGTGGGCCTCGGGGACGTGCATGATCAGCACCGCGCGAACGTACACGAACACGCCCGCGAGGCCGGCGGCGCCGACGCTCACGATCTGGGCGATCAGGGAGGTGCCGAGCAGGCTCTCGAGCAGCTTCCACACGCCCCACGAGACACCCGCCAGCAGCGCCGAGGCGACGAGGATGCGGACCGTGATCATCACGGTCTGCCCGAGCTCCAGGCGGCCGTTCAGGCCGATGCGCAGTCTGTGCAGCTGCAGGCCGGTCATGACTGCGTTGGCGGCGACCGTCCCGATCACGAGCCCGGCGACGCCGAGCGGCTTGTACAGGCTGAGGCTCACGATCACGTCGACGATGATGTTGATGCCCGCCAGACGCGTCGGGATCCACGGCCGCTGGACCGCGAAGAAGGTGCGCGTCAGCAGCAGGTTGATGCCGCCGAAGGGCAGGCTCAGGGCGAACCAGAACAGCGCGATCGCGACCAGGTGGGTGGCGGTGTGGTTGAACTCGTGACGCTGGAACAGCAGCCGCACGACGGGTTCGGCGAGCACCAGCAGGAACGCCATCGCTGGGATCATCAAGAGGTTGATCTGGCGCATCCCGTTGCCGATCAGGTTGCGCATCGCGTCGGGGTCGCGGCGGGAGGCCATACGGCTGAGCGTCGGGAACAGCACCGTCGCCACTGCCACGCTGAACAGGCCCTGCGGGAGCATGTAGACGCGGAAGGCATTTTCGATCGCCCGCGGCGCTTCTTCGGAGACGAGGCTCCCGAAACCCGCGTTGATGACCTGGTCGAGGTTGACGATGCCGAGCCCGACCGCGACCGGCAGCATCAGCATGAACACCTGCTTGATACGGGGGTCGTGCCAGTCGATGCTCATCTGCAGGCGGAAGTCGATCCGGCCGAGGGCTCCGAAGGACATCCCCAGCTGCACGACCGTCGCGACCAGGATCCCGACCGAGAACGCGTAGATCCTGTCGTCGCCGTGGAAGTGGGGCGCGAGCACCACCAGCAGGACGATGATGACCGCGTTCCACACGGCGGGTGAGATGGCGGGGATCGTGAAGTGGTCGTAGGACTGCAGGATCCCCACGAGCAGCCCGTTGAGGCCGAGCAGCAGGATGATCGGGAACAGCACCCGCGACAGGCCCACCGTGAGGTCGACGAGCTCACTGCTGAACTTGGGGCCGATGAAGATCGGCATGATCACGCCGGCCGCGAGGATGAAGAACGCGACCAGCGCCCCGAGCGCGATCAGCATGATCCAGAACAGCGTCGAGGCCAGCCTCAGGGCCTCTTTGCGCTTGCCTTTCTGCAGCAGGTCCGTGAACACCGGAACGAACGCCGCCGACAGTGCAGACTGGGCGAACAGCTGGGCCACGAAGTTCGGTACCAGGTTGGCGATCGTGAACGCCGACGCCGGCCCGTGGGTGCCGAAGTAGGCCGCGAAGAAGATTTCGCGCACCAACCCCACGACCCGTGAGATTCCGGTGGCGATCGTGAAGATCGCGGTGTTACGTCCGAGGCGCCCCGGCTCTGGCCTCTCGGGGACGGGCGCGACCTCGACATGCGTTTCGGCCGGGCCGGGCAAGGCCGCTATAGTACGGCGCTGCGCGGCGCGTCCGGGCTGGTTTTCCCTGGCGCAGCGGCGGTTTTCCGATGGCCAACATCCACTCCCAGAAGAAGCGGATCCTGCGCTCTGCCAGAGAGCGCACGGAGAACCGTCTCTACACCTCCACTGTGAAGACCCACTTCCGGGCCCTGGAGTCGCAGCTTGCCGGCGGCGAGGCCGAGGCCGCACAGGCCACCCACCGCGAGCTCGTCAGCACGATCGACAAGGCCGTCAAGCGCGGCGCGCTTCACCGCAACACCGGCGCCCGCAAGAAGTCCCGCGCGGCACGGCTGCTCGCCGGCAAGTAGCAACCCTCAGGAAGCGATCGCTTCCACCGCCCGCAGCGCCAGCGAGTCCTCCTCGAGGCCGTTCTCCGGTCCGCGTGCGGCGGGCAACGGGGAGCCGCCGCGGGTGTCGAGCTCGAGATCGGCGAGCACCCCCAGGGCCGCCCGCAGGCGAGCCGGGTCGCTCTGCCTGACGGCGGCGATGAAGCGCTCCGCCGCGCGCGGGGGCATCGGACGCAGCGAGTCCTTGATCTGTGCCGGCGCCTCTCCCGCGGCCAGCCTGTCGGCCACGGAGACGCCGTCGCGGAGCCGGCGGGTGATCGCATAGACGAGGCCGGGGAGCGACTCCCCCTGGGCCCGTAGCGTGCCGAGCAGCGACAGGGCCCTGGCGCGATCGCCCTCCAACAGCGCGTCGGCCAGCTCATAGCCGCGCTGCTCGGACGAGCGGGCGCAGAGCCGCAGCACGTCCTCTTCGCTGATCTCGCGCGGCCCCGCGCCGCCGGAGCCTCCCGTCCCACCCGGGTCCTCCGCCCCGCGCGGCGCCGGATCATCCAGAGCCAGCGCCAGCTTCTCGAGCTCGCGCAGCAGCCGCTGGGGGCGCTCGCCGACCTGGGCGACGAGGGCTTTGGACGCGCGGCCGTCGAGCGAGAGGCCGAGCCGCCCGGCCTGCTCGCGGGTCCAGCCGGGGAGCTCCCAGGGCTTGACCGCCGCCTCGACCGCCAGCTGCCCCCCGGCCCCCTTGACCGCCTTCACGAGCGCCTCGGGGACCTTCGCGCGGGACTCCTCGCGGGCGAACAGGGCAAGCGTCGTGTCGGGCGGGATCTGGACGATGGCGCCGAGCAGGTGATCCTCGACGTCCTTCGCCCGCCAGCGCTCGACGCCGTCCACGATCACGACACGGTGGCCGAGGGCCAGCGTCATGCTGGCGAGCGCCTGGGCGGTGCGCTCGGGTGTCGCCTCCGGCCCCTCGAGCAGCTCCAGGCCGCTGCCGTCGGACTGGCTTTCGGCGAGCGCGCGCAGGCGTGAGCGGCGGGCGGCGATGGCCCCGTGATCGTCGCCGCGGATCAGGTACAGGGGGCCGAGCCTGGCGGTCAACGGGTGCCGGCGCCCATCAGCGGACCACCAGGTTCACGAGCTTGCCGGGGAGCACGATCTCCTTGACGATCTCGCGCCCGTCCACGTGGGCACGGACGTTGGAGGCCGCCAGGCAGAGTTCCTTGAGCTCCTGCTCGGGGGCGTCGGTGCGGGCCTGGACGCGGTCGCGGACCTTGCCGTTGACCTGGCAGACGAGCTCGTAGAAGTCGGTCTCCAGCAGCGCCTCGTCGGCGTCGGGCCAGGGCTGCTCCCAGACGCGCTCGCCCGTCAGCCGCTCGTAGATGTCCGCGCTCACGTGGGGGGCGAACGGGAACAGCAGCGAGGCGGCGCTGGCGACCGCGAAGCGCAGCGTCTGCAGCTCGGCCGTCTCGCGCAGGCGGGAGCATTCGTTGTACAGCTCCATCACGGCGGCGATGGCGGTGTTGAAGGCGAAGCGGCGCACGTCGGAGCCGACCTTCTCGATCGCCCAGTGGGTCTTGCGGGCGAGGGCCAGGTCCTCCCCCTCCGGGCCGACCGGAGAGGACACCTGGCCGCTCGACCCGCCCGGCCGTTCGGCCACCTCGGCCGCCAGCCGCCACAGCCGCCCGAGAAAGCGGAAGACCCCGTCCACGCCGTCGTCCGACCAGTCCGCGTCCTGCTCGGGGGGACCGACGAACAGGATGTAGGAGCGGGCCGTGTCGGCGCCCACACGGTCGACGATCGAGGCGGGCGAGACGACGTTGCCGCGCGACTTGCTCATCTTGGCGCCGTCCTTGGTGACCATGCCCTGGGTGAAGAGGGCGGTGAACGGCTCCTGGAAGTCGAGGTGCCCGAGGTCGGCCAGCGCCTTGGTGAAGAAGCGGGCATACATCAGGTGCAGGATCGCGTGCTCGACGCCGCCGATGTACTGGTCCACGGGCATCCACTCGCGGGTCGCCGCCGGGTCCCAGGCGGCCTCGTCGTTGCGGGCGTCGCAGTAGCGCAGGAAGTACCAGGAGGAGTCCACGAACGTGTCCATCGTGTCCGTCTCCCGCCGGGCCGGACCGTCGCACTCCGGGCAGCGGGTGTTGACCCAGTCCTCGGCGGCCGCCAGCGGGGAGCGCCCTTTGGGCTGGTAGTCGTCGATGTCCGGGAGCACGACCGGAAGGTCCTCCGCGGGCACCGGCACGGCCCCGCAGCGCTCGCAGTAGACGATCGGGATCGGACAGCCCCAGTAGCGCTGGCGCGAGATCAACCAGTCGCGCAGGCGGTAGTTGACCGACGCGTGGCCCTTGCCCTCGCGGTCCAGCCACTGCACGATCGCCCCCAGCGCCTCGCGGTTGGGCATCCCGTCGAAGTCCGGGTGGGAGCCGACGATCACCCCGTCGCCGGTGTAGGGCAGCTCCTCCGGGCCCGCGTCGGGCTCATCGGCGGGAGCGATCACGCGCCTGATCGGCAGCCCGAAGGCCTCGGCGAAGTCGTGGTCGCGCTCGTCGTGGGCGGGGACGGCCATGATCGCGCCGGTGCCGTACTCCATCAGCACGTAGTCGGCGACGTACATCGGGATCCGCTCGCCGTTGACGGGATTGGTGACCGTGCGACCGAGCGGCACCCCGGTCTTCTGCTTCTCGGCGTTGCCCCGCTCCTCGTTGCTCTCCGTGAGGGCGTGGTTGACGTACTCGCGCACCGCTTGCTCGTGGGGCCCGCCCTCCGCCAGGCGCAGCACGTCGGGGTGCTCGGGGGCCATCACGAAGAAGGTCGCCCCGAAGAGGGTGTCCGGGCGGGTGGTGAAGACCGGGTAGTCCACATCCATCTCCTCGCAGCGGAAGGTGACCTCGGCGCCCTCGCTGCGACCGATCCAGTTGCGCTGCATCGTCTTGACGTGCTCGGGCCAGTCGATCCCGTCGAGGTCGCTCAGCAGCCGCTCGGCGTAGTCGGTGATGCGCAGCAGCCACTGCTCGAGCTGGCGGATCTCCACCAGGGCCCCGCAGCGCTCGCAGTGCCCCTCGGCGGTCACCTGCTCGTTGGCGAGCACGGTCTGGTCTTTCGGGCACCACTTGACGGCCGCTTCGCTGCGATACGCCAGCCCCGCCCGGAACAGCTCCAGGAAGATCCACTGCGTCCAGCGGTAGTAGGACGGTTCGCTGGTGGCCAGCTCCCGCGACCAGTCGATCGAGATACCCCAGGAGCGGAACTGTTCCTGGAAGGAGGCGATCGATTCCGCCGTCGAGACCCGCGGGTGCACGCCGGTGCGGATGGCGTGGTTCTCGGCCGGGAGCCCGAAGGCGTCATAGCCCATCGGGTGCAACACGCGGGCCCCGCGGCGGCGGCAGTAGTGGGCGATGGCGTCGCCCAGCGCGTAGCACTTCAGGTGGCCGATGTGGGGCTCTCCGCTCGGGTAGGGGAGCATCTCCAGGACGTAGGTGTCGGGCGCATCGGGACCCGGCGCACCCGTCACCCCACCCGTGCGGGAGCGCGAGCCGCGGCCATGGGAGGGGTCGCGGTTGGACACCTCCCATGTGCGCTCGCGGGCCCACAGCTCTTGCCAGCGGCGCTCGATCGCGTGCGGGTCATAGCGGTGCTCGGGCATCCGGAATCGCAGGTTATCGCCCGGCCTGCGGGCGGACCCGCGGCGGGCGGACACGCGACCGGGGGTTGCTAGCGAGAGCCGGCCAGAGTCTGGTCCTCCGCCTCCTGGTGGCGGCTGCGGGCCCGCAGCAGCTCCACGACCTCGGGGGGCGCCTTGCGCGGTGAGCCGCTGTCATACGGCGGCTGGGGGTCGTACTCGATGCCCAGCTGGATCGCCTGGGCGACCGTGTCGCCCGCGATCCTGCCGACCAGCGAGAGACCCATGTCGATCCCGGCGGACACCCCGGCGGCCGTCACCAGCTTGCCGTCGTAGACGACCCGTTCCTCGGTCGGTAGCGCGCCCAGCTCCTTCAGGCGGTCGAGGGCCAGCCAGTGGGAGGTGGCGTGCTTGCCCTCCAACAGCCCGGCGGCGGCGAGGATCAGCGAGCCGGTGCACACCGACGTCGTCCAGGTGCTCGTCTCGTGGGCGACGCGGAGCCACTCGAGCACCCGGCTGCCGGCGCGGACGTCCACCTCGCCGGGGCCACCCGGGACGACGACCACGTCGGGGTGCTCGAGCTCACCCAGGCCGTGCTCGGCCAGCACCGTCAGCACTCCGTTGTCGGTCTTCACCGGTCCCGGCTCCTCGGCGAGGAAGCGCAGGTTCGCACCCGGGAGTCGGCTCAGGACCTCATACGGCCCGATCGCGTCGAGGGCCGTGAACCTGTCGTACAGCACGATCGCGATGTCCATGTGCGACGTCCTTTCGATTTGCGTCTTTGCGCGGCGGCACGGACGCCTTGCGGGCCCTCACCAGCCGTGGGCCGCCGTGGAAGCGGCGCTTGTACTCCGCGGGAGAGACTCCGAGCGACCGCACGAACGCGCGGCGCATCGTCTCAGCGCTGGGGAACCCCGCGCTAGAGGCCACCGCCGAGATCGCCAGCGTGGTGTCCTCGAGCAGCCGGCGGGCCGCCTCCATCCGCACCCGCTCGACGTAGCGGGCCGGCGTCACGCCCGTCTCGGCCCGGAAGGCGCGGGCGAAGTGGCGCGGGCTCATGTGCGCGCGCGAGGCCATCGCCTCGATTGTGTGCTCCCCGGCGGGATCCTCGATCACGGACCGCTGGATCTCCTTCAGGGGCTCGCGTTCGGGCTCCTGGGAGCTGAGCGTGGCGCTGAACTGCGACTGGCTTCCCGGGCGGCGCAGGAACAGGACCAGGTGGCGGGCGATCGTGAGCGCCAGCTCGCGGTCGTGGTCCTCCTCGACGAGCGCCAGCGCGAGGTCCATGCCGGCGGTCACGCCGGCCGAGGTCCAGATCTCGCCGTCGCGTATGTAGATCGGGTCGGGGTCCACCTCGACCTGGGGGTGGGCTTCTGCGAGCTCCTGGGCGGAGGCCCAGTGGGTGGTGGCGCGACGGCCGTCGAGCAGTCCGGCGCGGGCCAGCAGGAAGGCGCCGGTGCACACCGAGACCGTGCGCCTGGCGGTGGGAGCGGTGCGGGCGATCCAGGCGACGAGCTCCTCGTCGGCCGCCGCCCGCCGGTGGCCGCTGCCGCCGGGGACGATCAAGGTGTCGAGCGGCATGGGGACGTCCTGGAGACTGCACCCGGGCGCGATCGCGAGGCCACTGGAAGTGCTCGTCAGCCCGTCACGGCCGATGAGCGTGACCTCGTAGCCCGGGGCGCCGCGAGGGCCCTCTTGGCGAGCGTTCTCTCCGCGAGCGAGGTATGAGATGGCGCTGTCGGCACCCGTGAACACCTCCAGCGGGCCCGTGACGTCGAGGCTCTGGACGCCGGGATACACCAGGATCGCCACGCGGCGGGGCTCGGGGACGGGTTCCATCGAGATCGATGATGGCCCACCGAGCGTCTGTCCGCAAGGACCAATCTCCCACTTTTCCTGCCATGCACCCTGGCGCCGGGGAGCACGTGGCCACGCCTCCAGAGGCTCCGTCGCCCAGCCCGGGAACGGTCCGCCGGGCAGCCAGGAAACGGTCTCCCGGGCGTGCCGCGAATTCTCCTTTGCGCACCCTCCGAACACTCGTCGGGGGGCGGCTTACAGTCCCCCGCCCAGGTGACTAGCATCTAGCCGCATGGACGACCCTGACTTCTCCGACGGCGAGGACGAGTACGGCGGAGATCCCGACTCGCTGAGCTCGGCTCCGGGCCGGGTGGCGAGCATCGTGTCGGCCGCCGAAGCCGCGGCCGCCGACCTCCGCGAGCACGCCGAGAGCAAGGCCAACGCGCGGATCGCCGAAGCCGACCGTGCGGCGGACAACCGTGTGGCGGCTGCCGACGAGGAGGCCGAGGAGCTCCTGGCCACCGCCCGCGCCCAGGCTGAGGCGATGACCGCGGAGGCCTCCGACACGGTCGCCCATATGACCGGCGAGCTCGAGCGGGCCCGCGACGAGGCCGTCAAGGCACTGGCCGACGCCCGCCAGCAGGCCGAGCGCCAGCTCGCCGAGGCGCGCTCCGAGTCCGAGGAGGTGCGGGCGAGCGCCGAAGCGGAAGCCGAGCGGGCGGTCGAGTCCGCCAAGCAGGACGCCGAGCAGATGCGGGCAACCGCCGAGAGCGACGCCGAGGAGATGCGGGCCGCCGCCGAGGGCGAGGCGACGCAGATGCGCACAGCGGCGCGCACCGAGACCGAGCAGCTGCGGGAGGCCACCCGCACCGAGACCGAGGAGCTGCGCACCGCCGCCAAGACCGAGTCCGACCAGCTACGGGCATCGGCCAAGAGCGAGTCCGACCAGCTACGGGCGTCCGCCAAGAGCGAGTCCGAGCGTTCGCGCGCGAGCGCGGCCGCCGAAGCGGACAAGATGATCAGCAACGCCCGCGAGGAGGCCGAGCGGGTGGCCACCGAGCTGACCCAGAAGACCGAACAGGAACTGCGCGTCGAACGGGAGCAGGTTGCGCGCACGAAGGCCGAAACCGAGAAGCAGGCCAACGAGGCGCTGGCCAAGGCCCGCACCGAGGCCCGCGAGATCACCAGCGAGGCACATGTGGTGGCCCACGAGGTGCTCACCGAAGGCACCGAGATCTCCCACAACCTCAACGAGCTCTCCCAGTCGCTGCACACCAACGCCGAGCGCCTGTTGCGGGGGGTGCGCCTCGCCCACGGCGGCATGACCGCCCGCCTGGACCAGGTGGTCCCGGACACCGCCCCGACCGCCAAGCGCGGCGAGAAGGGCAAGCGCCAGCCGGACAACGGCTCCTCGGACGAGCTCGACGTACCCGAGTTCCTGCCGAAGTCCTAGGTCACCGGGCGCCGATCGCCCGCTCCCCGAGCGCCGGGTCGTCGCTCGCTGGGCGCCACGGCCTCGCTGGCCGGCCACGAACCGGCCAGCTAAACTCTGCGCCACCATCCCGGGGCTATAGCTCAGCTGGGAGAGCGTCGCGCTGGCAGCGCGAAGGTCGCCGGTTCGAGCCCGGCTAGCTCCACTTCGAGGCGTCACCCGGTACCCATGAAAAACCGGTTCATCGCCCGCAGAGTCGCGAAGATCGGGGCTCCGGGCACTCCGGGCGGTTTGGCCGTTGACGCGCGCGGCGCAGGCGCTCCTGCGGGCCGGCTGGCGGTCCGCCTGCCGGCCCCCGCGACTGGCGGATCGCTCCCGGTCGGCACCACCCGGCGTCCGCTGTGAAAGCCTGCGCCGGCATGGCGCCTCCTCCAGGCCACCCGCTCGTGCCCGCCGGCCTCGGTGCCAGTGGTCGGGCCGTCGCGCTGGCCGAGCGATCCTCCTCAGGCGTGAGCCAGCCGAGGCCCGGCCTGTTCGCACGCTTGGCACGCTGGCTGTGGAGCCTCGCCCAGGGCGAGGTCGTCAAGCGCGTCGGAGGACCGGCACGGGCGCGCGTGATCGTCCTGTTCGCGCTCGTGCTGGCGCTCAACGGGGCCGATGCGTCGACGGTCGGAGCGATCGCGCCCCAGCTCGAGTCGGGGCTGCACATCAACAACACCGACATCGGCCTGCTGAGCGGGGTCTCGCTGCTGGTGGGGGCGGTCTTCACGATCCCGGTGGGGCTCTTGGTCGACCGCACCAAGCGCATGCCGCTGCTGGCGATCTCGATCGTCCTCTGGAGCCTGGCCACGCTCTTCAGCGCCTTCGCGGGCAGCTTCTCGAGCCTGCTGCTGACGAGACTCGCGCTGGGAGCGGTGGCAGCGACCGCAGGGCCGGCGATCTCGTCGCTGACGGGCGACTACTTCCCGGCCAAGGAACGTGGGGTGATCTGGTCCTACATCCTCGTGGGCGAGGCCGCCGGGACGGCCTTCGGCTTCATCATCAGCGGCTTCGTGGCCAGCGCGTTCCAGTGGCAGGCCGCCTTCGTTGTGCTGTCGATCCCAGGCTTCTTCGTGGCGCGAGAGCTGTGGCGCACCGTTCCGGAGCCGCTACGGGGCGGTCAGAGCCACCTCGAGGTGGGGACCACGGATCTCGGTGCGGCCCTTTCGTTGGCCGAGGAACGGGCCCAACGCGGAGAGCCGGTCGGCGCGGACATGGGCCCGGAGGCCGAGCCCGGCCCCTGGGCTGCCCGCGAAGCCGCAGAACGCGCGGGCGCGGTCCCGAATCCGGCCATGGTCCTACACGAGGACCCCAGCCAGATGGGCCTGTGGCGGTCGGTGCGCTACCTGTTCGAAATCCCGTCCAACCGGCTGATGATCTTCGGCTCCTCGCTCGGCTACTTCTACTTCGCCGGGCTGTCCACGTTCGCCCTGCTGTTCGTCAAGGGCCACTATCACGCCAGCCAGGCCGAAGCCGAGTTGGTGCTTGCGCTGCTGGTGGTCGGCGCCGTGATCGGGACCGTGGTGGGCGGGCGCATCGGGGACTGGATGCTGAGGCGGGGAAACCTGGCGGCGCGCGTCTGGTTTCCGGGCCTCTGTTACATCGCCGCGGCCGGACTGCTGGCGGTGGGCCTGCTCAAATCCGGCCTCACGCCCGCGTTGTGGTTCGTGATCGGCGGCGCGGCGCTGATCTTCGCCGCCAACCCGCCCGTGCAGGCCGCGCGGCTGGACATCGTGCCGGCGGGCCTGTGGGGGCGCACGTCGAGCGCCCTCACGGTGGTGCGATCGCTGGCACAGGCGCTGGCGCCGCTGCTGTTCGGCGGCATGTCGCAGCTGATCGAGGGGATCGTTCCCCAGCAGGCCCCGATCGGAACCCATCCTCACGTCCCCAGCACGGGGACCGCCACCGGGCTACAGGTGAGCTTCCTGATCATGCTCGTGGCGTTGCTCGCCGGCGGCATCCTGCTCTACAAAGCGCGCGTCACGTTCGCGTCCGACGTCGCCACGGCGGCCGCCTCCGAGCCGCAGGAGCAGCAGCAGATCCACCGTTCGAGGCCGGCCCACCCCCCGGCGCCGGCCTAGGGAACCGGACGGGACTCGTGCTGGCGAAGCTCACCGCGAGGACCCGACACGCGGTCGCCCGATTCGGCTGGGCAATGGAGGATCGGCGACTGACCCGGGAGCAGCGCCGCGGAGTCCTCGGACCGGCCCATCGCGGCTGGCGCCCGCCCGTCGACCACGGGCGGTACTGGTCGGACTATGACTGGCACGGTCGGGGGGAGGAGTGGACCGCGTCGGCCGACTGGAAGGAGGGACTCGTTCAGGAGGTGCTCGTCAGGTGGGTCCGGGCGGGGGCAGCCGTGCTCGAGATCGGCCCAGGTGCGGGCCGCTGGACCGAGGCGCTCAGCGAGCGCGCCTCGCGGCTGGTGCTCGTCGATGTCAGCGAGCGTCCGCTGCAGCTGTGCCGGGAGCGGTTCGGGGATGACGAGCGCATCGAGTACGTGCGCTCGTCCGGCAGCGATCTGCCCGGCATCGAAGACGGCTCGATCGAGGCCGTGTGGTCGTTCGACGTCTTCGTCCATCTCCCACCGGACCTCCAAGCCGGATATCTCAGTGAGATCTCGCGCGTCCTTGCACCCGCAGGCGTCGCCGTCATACACCACTCGGACGGCTGGAACCGCGGCAAACAGCCATCACGCTCCGGATGGCGATCGCCGATGTCCCGCCCGCTGTTCACCGGGCTCGCGACGGAGCGCGGACTGCGGGTCGAGTGCCAGTTCGATTCGTGGGGGCTCGACGGCCGTTACGACCTCAGCGCCTACGGCGACGCCATCACCGTGTGCCGCCGGGCATCGGGCGGGCGGCCACCTCGGCGGCGTCCTCCGGGGGAAGACCGAACAGGCGCATGACCCCTTCGGCGTGGTGGCGCTCGGCCTGCTTCGGGGCCTGACCATCGAGTACCGCCCGCATCACCGCCAGCAGCGCACCGCCGGCGGCGAACAGGGCGATGCGTTTGTCAGCCACCTGCAAGCGCCCCGCCGCGATGCCTCGAGCCAGGTCCCGGCGCGCGAACGGGCCGAGAGCGTCCAGCATCACGTTGTGGGAGACGTCCAGGCGGACCAGCAGCCACGCCCAGTCGGGGTCGGCGCGGGCGAGTCGCACGAAGTAGCGGTGCGCGACCGACACAACCTCGGCCGGGTCCTCGAGCCGGGCGGTGAGCGTGTCGAGCTCTGCGCCCTGGGCGGCGACCGCCTCGGCGAGCACCGCCTGCACGATCGCGTCCTTGGACTCGAAGTGGTTGTAGAAGGAGCCGAAGCCGACGTCGGCCTCCTCGGTGATCTGGTTGATGCGAGTGCTCTCCACGCCCTGCGCGGCGAACAGCCTCCTGGCCGCCTCGACCAGGCTCCGGCGGGTCGCGTCCCGGCGTCGGGCGCGACGATCGCGGACGGGCGCCGGCGCCAACGGCGTTGCCGGCGACAGGGGCGTTGCCGGCGCCTGAGCAGATGATGTACTCATAGTTGACAAAGCTATCAGTTAGTGACTAGGGTGCGGCCCCGTGAGCACCTCCTCGCCCTCGCCGGCCCTCGACTACGACATCGCCGTCGTCGGCTACGGGCCGGTCGGTCAGACCGCGGCGATCCTGATGGGGCGCCTCGGCTACCGGGTCGGCGTGTTCGAGCGCTGGCCGAGCCTGTACCCACGGCCGCGGGCGGTGCACTACGACGACGAGGTCGCTCGGATCTTCCAGCGCCTCGGGATCTCCGAGCAGCTGGAGCCGATCACCGAGCCGGCGACGACCTACGAGTGGCAGAACGCGGACGGCAGGACACTGCTGCTGCTGGACCGCAGCCGCCCGGGCCCGTCGGGCTGGCCGGGGGCGACGATGTTCTGCCAGCCCCAGCTCGAGGAACTGCTCGACCGCACGGCCAAGCTCCTCACATCGGTCGAGGTTCACCAGGGCTGGGAGCTGGTCGACGCCCGGGACGCCGGCTCGCACGTGCGCCTGCGGGTGCGCCGCGGGGAGGGCGAGGACCCGCAGCGAGGGTGGCGGGCCAGCGGCGAGGAGCGGGAGGTGACGGCCGCCTACGTGATCGGCTGCGACGGCGCCAACAGCCTCGTGCGTGAGCGGATGGGCACGCCAGTGGAGGATCTCGGCTTCGCCTTCGACTGGCTGATCGCCGACACCATCCCCCACGACCCGAGCCTGCTCGCCGGGGTCAACCTGCAGCAGTGCGACCCCGCGCGGCCCACGACGCTGGTCTCGGGCGGACCGGGGCGCCGGCGCTGGGAGTGGATGCTGCTGCCGGGAGAGACCGCCGAGCGGATCGAACACCCCGACTCGGTGTGGGAGCTGCTGGCGCGCTCCGGGATCGGGCCCGACGAGGTGGCACTGGAGCGCCATACCGTTTACACCTTCCGCGCGCGCTGGGCCGAGCGCTGGCGCGAGGGGCGCATGCTGCTCGCCGGCGACGCCGCCCACCTGATGCCCCCGTTCGCGGGACAGGGAATGTGCTCGGGCATCCGCGACGCCTTCACGCTCTCGTGGCATCTCGACCTCGTGCTCAAAGGGCGAGCGGCCGAGTCGACCCTCGACGCCTACACCAGCGAG
Source organism: uncultured Solirubrobacteraceae bacterium (assembly GCA_963821425.1). GTDB lineage: Bacteria > Actinomycetota > Thermoleophilia > Solirubrobacterales > Solirubrobacteraceae > Palsa-744. The sequence continues at coordinate 175,453 of CAWGDS010000002.1, read as the reverse complement.
CGCCGCGGGCACCTGCAGCACGCGATCGCGATGTCGGTCGAGCTGGGAAAGGTGATCTGCATCAGCGACCAGAGCGAGGCCGCCGCCCGCGACGAGGTGTTGCTGAGCGTGGCCGCCGATCCCACCGCGCCGCCCGTCGAGCCGCCGGCCCCCAACCTCGGTCCGGGCATCCACGAAGGCGCGCAGGGCGCCGGCGGCCAGGAGGCGGCGGGGTCGCTGTTCCCTCAGGGGCGAACCGGCCCCGGCGGCCGGCTGATGGAAGACATCCTCTCCCCCGGCTTCGCCCTCTACGCCCTCGACGCCGACCCCCGGCAGCTGCTCGATGACGACACGCTTGCGTACCTGGGCGAGCTGGAGTGCGCCCTGGTGGCGCTCGAGCAGACCGACGAGGGTCAGCGGATCTACCGCGACTGGTTCGCGGCGCACGCCAGCACGATCGCGCTCGTGCGCCCCGACTTCTATGTCTTCGGGACGGCCACCACGGCCGCTGAGACACGCACGCTCGTGCACCGCCTGCGGGCGGCTTTGACCGAACCCGACCACCACGAGGAGAGGCTCGCCTCATGAACGACCAAACCATCAGACCCAGGTTCCATCACTTCAACCTCAAGACGACCCGGCTGCAGGAGCTGATCGACTGGTACTCGGTCGTGGTAGGCGCCGAGGTGACCTTCCAGGACGCCACCGGGGCGTGGCTGACCAACGACGCCGCCAACCACCGCATCGCGCTGCTGGCCTTCCCCGGCTTCGTCGATGACCCCGACAAGGACACCCGCACCGGAATGCACCACAGCGCCTTCGAGTACGAGCGCTTCGAGGACCTCAACGCGAGCTACCTGCGCCTGCGCGAGCGCGGCATCGAGCCCGACGTCTGCATCGACCACGGGATGACCCTGTCCTACTACTACAAGGACCCCGACGGCAACCACGTCGAGCTGCAGGTGGACGTGTTCGGGGACTGGGAGGCCTCGCGCGACTGGATGCGCACCAGCCCCGAGTTCCACGCCAACCCGATCGGCGTGTTCGTGAAGCCCGAGCAGATCGCCTCCGAGGCGGCCGCGGGCACTTCCTTCGAGGACATCCATGCCCACGCGATGGCCGGTCAGCTGAGTCCCGCGCAGCCGATCCAGATCCCGGGGCAGGAGTAGCGATGCGGCTGGTCAGCCAGATCACCGACGGTGCTCCGGCGGCCGGGGTGCTGGTGGGCGAGGAGATCGTTCCCACCGCCGAGCTGGATGCCCCCGCTAGTGTCCGTGAGCTGCTGGCGGAGCTCGACGCCGGCGCGCTGAAACAGCTCGGCGAGCGGGCCGCCGGCTCCGGCGCGCCGCGCACCCCGCTGTCCGCCGCAACCCTCGCGGCCCCGGTCCCCAACCCTCAGAAGATCATCTGCATCGGGCTCAACTACCGCGACCACGCGGAAGAGTCCGGACAGGAGATCCCGCAGGCGCCGATGTGGTTCGCCAAGTTCCAGAACTCCCTGATCGGCAGCGGGGCGCCGATCGTGCTGCCGAAGGCCCACCCCGACTACGTCGACTACGAGGCCGAGCTCGCGCTCGTGATCGGGCGCCCCGGCCACTCCATTCCCGAGGCGCAGGCGCTCGATCACATCGCCGGCGTGATGCCATTCAACGACGTCACGGCCCGCGACCTGCAACTGCAGAACCCGCTATGGACGAGCGGCAAGGCGATCGACACCTTCGCTCCGTGCGGGCCGGCGCTGGTGACGCTCGACGAGCTGGGCGACCTGGGCGGCCTCACGCTGCGCACGCGCATCAACGGCGAGCAGTTCCAGGAGGGCACGACCTCCAACCTCATCTTCGGGCCGGCCGAGCTGATCGCGTGGCTGTCGCGCACGATCACGTTGCTGCCGGGAGACATCATCGCGACCGGAACACCGGCCGGCGTGGGCGGCGCCCAGGGCCGATTCCTGCGCGACGGCGACACCGTCGACGTCGAACTCGAGGGGGTCGGCACGGTCACCAACCCGGTGCGGGCCGAATGAGGCCCGCAGCCCGCGGGCAGCCGCCGGGCTGAGACGCTAGGCGGGGGCCGCCGCCTGCGCCGCGCGCGTTCTTCAGTCCGCGTTTGGCCAGGAAGCCGTTGGCGAGCAGCAGGACGGTCTTGTTAGCGGGCGCGCGGAAGCCGCTCTCGGTGTGGGGGGCATAGAGGCCGTCCTGCAGCCAGCCCGTGTACTGGCGGGCCTCGAGGCCGATCAGCTTCGACTCGTAGCGGTGGCCGAGCAGGCCGGCACGGCGGCCGCCGGCGGGCAGGCGGCCGTCCAGCCTGATCCCGTTCGCGTCGTCGCCGGCGATCGTCACCGGGACGATCACCGGGTAGCCGTCCGACCCGGCGTAACCCAGCAGCACGTGCGGCAGCTTGCGCAGCCGTTTGGCGGCCCGTCCGGCGTCCACGCGCGGCCCGGTTCCCTTCGCCGGCGGTTGCTGGGAGGGGGGCGGCGAGGAGTCCGGTGGGGCGCCCGTCACGGTCGGCTCGCCCGTCAGGGCCGCATCGGGCCAGGAGATCACGCGCTTGACCGTGACCGTCACGAGCACCCGATCGGTGTAGTAAGCGTCGAGCCAGCGGTCCCAGAAGACACCCCTCTTGGGCGGGCCCATGAAGCGCTCGGACGCGGGACCGATCTGCCCTTCGAGCAGGTCCCGGTCGGGGTCTGTCTCGGCGCTGGCGTCGCCCTGCACGAGCACGTACCCCCCGCCGTCGGCAAAGCCGTGCTCGCGGGCGTGGTAGGCGAGCGCCACCCGTGGGTTGGAGCGCATCCGCTCGAGCTTGCGCCCGAACCCGAGCGAGGTGGTGAACGTCACCGTTCCCGCCGCCCGGTCGCGCAGCCCGATCGGGGCCACCGGGGTGACGACGCCGCCCGCGGCGGGAGTCAGGTAGGCGAGAGCGGCCGTGAGGTCGCCCCCGATGATCTCGTCCTCGGCGTCAGACCACATCGGAGCTGAAGCCTATGCCTCCCGGTGCTGCCGAACGCGCCGCGACGTGCCGACGAGTAGGCATGCGAGAATCAAGCGTGGCCCATAGGACGAGCTTATGGCGCCGGTTTGCACGGGAACCTCAGCGGGGAGGTGCAGGTCGATGCGAACGTACCGTCAGTACTGCTCGATAGCCAAGGCCCTGGATGTCGTCGGGGACCGCTGGACGCTGCTGATCATCCGCGAGCTGCTGGTCCGCGGCCCGGCCCGCTACACCGACATCCGCGAGGGGGTCCCGGGGATCGCCACCAACCTGCTCGCCGACCGCCTGCGAGAACTCATTCGCGAGGGCCTCGTGAGCCGCCGGGACACCCCCCCGCCGGTCGCGGCGACGGTCTTCGAGCTGACCGAGCGCGGCCGCGAGCTGGAGCCGGTGCTGCTCGCCCTCGGCCGCTGGGGGGCGCCATACATGTCCGGGGGCCCGTGCGAGGAGGACCAGTTCCGCAGCCGCTGGCTGGCGTGGCCCGCCGCGCTGCTCCTCACCGACGGCGAACCGGATGCGCCCCCGGTCACGGTCGAGCTGAGCGCCGGCGACGAACCGGTCGTATTCGAGATCTCCGGGGGCACGATCCAAACCCGCCCCAGTGACGGCAGCGAGCCGGATGCCTGGCTCAGCGGCACTCCTCAGACACTGCTCGGCGTGCTCAGCGGACGCCTCGATCTCGCCACCGCGCGCTCGGAGGGTCTCGAGTTCGGCGGCGATGAGAGGGTCATCCGCCGCATGCAGCCAGTCGCCGCCTGAAGGCGGTACGCCATCATCAGGACATGACCCTGATCGCGGTGAAGGTGCTGCTCGCGCCCAGCTTCGTCGTGGGCGCCTCGCTGGCGGCCCGGCGCTTCGGCGCGCGGGTCGGTGGCCTGGTCGCGGGCCTGCCGGTCGTGGCGGGCCCGATCCTGCTCGCCTACGCGATTGCACACGGCAGCCACTTCGCCGCAAACGCCGCCGCCGGCACGCTGCTGGGGCTGGTCTCGCTGATCGCCTTCGTGGTCGTGTACGCCCGTCTGGCGCCCCGCTTCCCGTGGGCCGCGACCATGCTCGCCGGATGGCTGGTGTTCATCGCTATGACCGCCGCGTTCAGCGAGCTGGACATCCCCGTCCAGGCCGCCCTGCCGTTGGCGCTGGCGGCGGTCACCGCGGGGCTGTTGCTGCTGCCGCGGCCCCCCGCCCTGCCCCACTCGCCGCCCCCGCACCCGAGCTGGGACCTGCCCCTGCGAGCGGGCTGCGCGCTGGCGCTGGTGCTGAGCCTCACGGCCGTGGCCGGCTGGCTCGGGCCCCAGCTCAGCGGGCTGCTGGCGCCGTTCCCGATCATCGCCACCGTGCTGGCCGTCTTCACCCACGTCCAGCGGGGTACGGGCGAGCTGGTACCGATGCTGCGGGGGATGGTCAGCGGTTTCGCCGCCTTCGCCCTGTTCTTCTTCACCCTCGCCGTGACACTTCGCCACATCCCCACGGGGGCGTCGTTCGCGCTGGCAACCGCGCTCGCCCTGGCCACCCAGGGAGTCGCGCTGCTGCTCGTCTCGCGCCGCGCGGCGGCCAAGCCGCTGCCGCGACTGGCGGGCGAACAGGCACACTAGCCCCGCACGCCCGCACTTCTGGCGCGGTCGAGGCGGACGCTCGGCCCATCCGGCACGCCGGCCGCGGACGCTCGGCCCCCCGGCGCGCTCCGGGGGGCCTCGCTGTCCGGATTTGTGCCGCTAGTGCAGGGACATGTTCGGCTCGCCGGCAGAATTCAGCCCGCTCGCCGAGATGGTGCACGTCCCGCCTCGCGGCACGCCGCCGCTGTAGGCCTGGGTGAGGCAGTTGCGCAGGGCCAGCTGCGCCCAGTAGTTGGGGTGCAGGTCTTCCTGCAGCTCGTAGGGTCCGAACAGCGTCGTCAGGGTGCGGACCTGGCTGAACCACTCGCTCTTGTTCGGCGCTTCAGCCGCTTTCCAGTTCGACAGCCCCTCTTCCTCGAGCAGGCCGACGCCTTTTTCGCACAGACGCCGGCCGTTGAAGGCCGAGGCCAGTTCCATCGTCTTGACGTTCGAGAGCCCGCTCGCCGCGGCCGCGGCGAGGACCGTGCTGTCGATCGTCGGCAGCATCGTCGAGTTGGCGTAGTTGGCGTCCTTGTTCCAGAAGCCGCAGCCCCCGACCGACTGGCGCGTGTAGCCGCTCTGCGAGTAGCGGAAGCCGCTGCTGCTGGGGATCGGCGAGGGATAGTTCTGGACGACGATCGAGTATTGCGAGCTCGAGTAGCCGGCGTTGGTCATCGCCTGCGCGACGTTCTTGATCGCGCCCGCGATCGCCGACTTGACCGTGGCCACGTTCGAGGAGCTGAAGTTTTTCGTGACGTAGCTTTCTTCGCTGCAGTAGTCCGGCCACCATTCGGGCGAGATCAGGAAGTCTTCGATGCAGTCCTGGACGATGCCGGCGAAGTTGAAGTTGTTGCCGCCGATCGAGATCGCCACGAGTTTGACGTTGTGGGTTGAGGCGAAATGCTGGAGCATCAGCGCCTGGCCTTCGTGGCCGCCGGAGTTGTAGAAGTCCAGGCCGGGCTTGAACAGCCCTTCGGTCGAGAAGCTCGACGTCTTGGCGCCGGAGCAGGCGAGGTTCACGCCACTGACGCCGCCGCCGATGTACACCTCAGCCGACTTCGAGCGGTGGCAGCCTTCGATCGTTTCCCCGGTCCCGCCGGCGTTGTCGTAGTAGGCGCTCGAGCCCAGCGCGTCGACCTTGGAAGAGCTTTCGTTCGTGTTCCCGGCCCATCTGCCGGCCTCGCCGCTGATGTAGGAGTCGCCGAGGCTGGCCACCCACGGTGACCCGGAGCCCGGGCCGTCGGCGTGAGCGGGCGGGCTGAGGGCGGCGGCGAGCAGCGCGATGGCGGCCGTCAGGGCGGCGGCGATGGTGAGCAGGCGCGCGGGTCGAGGCCGCGCGAAGGCGTGGTTCATGGTCTCCCCTCCATGTCGTGTCGTGTTGGAACGCTGTGGGTGCGGCGAGCCCCCGCGACCTGCGCGGACGGCGCGTTCGCCGGCCCCCGCGGGCGACCCTAATCGGTCAGCAGGACGGCGGTCAAGGTGCACCGCCCGCGGCGCGCACCGGCACCTCGCCCCAGAGCTGCTCCAGGCGGTAGAAGTCGCGCTTCTCGGGGGTGAAGATGTGCACCACCACGTCGAGGTAGTCCATCAGGATCCAGCCGCCGCCCGGCGAGCCCTCGACGCGGCGGGGAAGCATGTCGTGCTCGTGCTTGAGGCCCTCGAGGATCCCGTCGTGGATCGCCTTGGCCTGGCGCCCCGTGCGCCCGGAGCAGACGAGGAAGTAGTCGGTGTAGCCGAGCACCCCACGCAGGTCGAGCTCGACCACGTCGAGGGCCTTCTTGTCGGTCGCGTAACGGGCGATCTCCTCGATCAGCGGGTCGCCGCCGACGACAGGGCCGCCCCGCTCGCTCATGCCGCCACGCGGTAGAGCCGCTGCTCGGCGATGTAGCGGGCGACGGGCTCGCCGACGAGCTCCGCCACCGGCTCGCCGCGCGCCACGCGCTCGCGCACCTGCGAGGAGGAGACCTCGATCGGGGCCATCTCCAGGAAGCTGACCTCGGGCCCCGGCCGCACCCCCTGATCGCCGATCGCGCCGGCGGGCAGTCCGTCCTGCGCGCTCACCTGTGCCACCGCGCCCAGCACCCGCTCGCGGGTCTCCTGCCCGCGGCCGGCGACCGCCAGCCGGGCGAGCCCGAGCAGCTCCGCCGGGGCGTGCCAGTGCGGCAGCGTGGCGGCGGCGTCGGCACCGGCGATGAAGGCCCAGCCGACATCGGGGTGGGAGCGGTGCAGCTCGCGCAGCGTCTGCACGGTGTAGGAGGGCCCCTCGCGGGAGAGCTCGGCGGCGCACGTCTGGAGCCCCTCCTCCCCGGAGCACAGCAGCTCACACATCCGCAGCCGATGCTCCGGTCCGGGGTCGTGCTCGGCCGGCTTCAGCGGGTTCATTCGCGCCGGCATCAGCAGCACCCGCTCGAGCACCAGCTGCGCCAGCGCGCAACGGGCGATCTGAAGGTGCCCGAGATGCGGGGGGTTGAATGTCCCCCCGAGGACCCCGATCGACACCCGTTGCGGAGGCGCTGCGCCGCGCTCAAGAGCGGACGTGCCCGTCGCCTTCGACGATGTACTTGAAGGTGCACAGCTCGCGCAGGCCGATCGGCCCGCGCGCGTGGAGCTTCTGGGTGGAATTGCCGATCTCCGCGCCCATCCCGAACTCACCACCGTCGGTGAAGCGGGTGGAGGCGTTGACGTACACGCAGGCGGCGTCCACGCCCATACGGAAGGCCGCAGCCGACGCCGCGTCGCGCGTGACGATCGCCTCGGAGTGGCCGCTGCCATGGCGGGCGATGTGCTCGAGGGCCTGCTCGAGCCCGCGGACGATCCCCACGGCGATGATCGGGGCGAGGTACTCGGTGGCGAAGTCCTCTTCGCTTGCGGGCTCCACCAGCGCCCCGGCTAGCTGCTGCGAGCCGGCCCCCGGGTCGCCCCCCGCCCGTGCGATCGCGTCACCGTCGGCCCGTACCAGGACACCGGCGTCGCCGAGGCCTTCGAGGACCAGCGGCAGGAACTCGTCGGCCAGGCGCTCGTGCACCAGCAGCGTCTCGGCCGCGTTGCACACGCCCGGGCGCTGGACCTTCGCGTTGAGGACGATCGCGAGCGCCTGCTCGAGGTCGGCGCCGGCGTCCACGTAGATGTGGCAGTTGCCCGAGGCGGCGTAGATCACGGGAACCGTGGCGACCGCCTGCAGCGCCGCCTTCAGGCCCTCTCCCCCGCGCGGGATGATCAGGTCCACGGTGCCCGTCTGGGTGGCGATCTCGGCCAGCTCCTCCCGCCCCCCGCCCGCCACCAGGCTCACGCAGCCCTCGGGGAGTCCGGCGCCGACGGCCGCCGTGGACACGATCTCGGCCAGCACCGCGTTGGAGTTGGCGGCCGTGCTCGAGCCGCGCAGCACGATCGCGTTGCCCGACTTCAGCGCCAGCGCGGCGGCGTCCACTGTCACGTTCGGTCGCGCCTCGTACACGACCGCGACCACCCCGAGCGGGACCCGCACCTTGCGCAGGTCGAGGCCGTTGGGCAGCCGCCGGCCGTCGATCAGCTCGCCCACGGGGTCGGGCAGCGAGGCGATCTCCTCGACCGCCAGGGCGATGCCCTCGATGCGGCCCTCGTCAAGGCGCAGGCGGTCGAGCAGCGCGTCGCCGATCCCGTCGCGCTCGCCGGCCTGCATGTCGCGCTCGTTCGCCTGCAGGATCTCGGGGGTGCGCTCGCGCAGCGCACGGGCGATCGCAGCCAGCGCCGCGTCCTTCAGCGAGGTGTCGCTCTGCGCGAGCACGCGGGCGGCCCGCTTGGCGGTGGCGCAGATCCCGGCGACGCGGCCCGCGGGTGCGGCCGGCGCGTCGCTCGTGGTAGCTGGGGCGGCGGTGGCCATCTCCGCTACAGGGTACGCCGCCCGCTACTCGAGCACGAGGTAGTCCCGGTGCACGGCCTCATCGCTGGCGCGCGGCAGGATCTCCCTCACGGCCTCGGACTTCAGCCCCGCCACCTGCTGCAACTCGCCGGCGGTGTAGTTGGAGATCCCCTTCGCGAGCGTCCCTCCCCGGCCCCCGCCATCTCCGGCGCGGGCCGCGATCTCGACCGCATCGCCGGCGTCGAACTCGCCGATCACCTCCACCACCCCCACCGGCAGTAGGCTCGCGCTCCCCTCCCGCAGGGCGCGGGCGGCGCCGTCGTCCACGACCAGCGTGCCGCGGGAGGGCTTGGCGTACTTCAGCCACAGCTTGAAGGAGCTGTAGCGGGCGTCGCGGGCCGGGAACAGCGTCCCCGCGCCGGCGCCCCGCTGACCCGCAAGCACGGCCGCCAACGCCGCGGGGGTGCGACCGTTGCAGATCACGGTGGCGATGCCGGCGGCGGTCGCCATCTCGGCGGCCACCACCTTGGAACGCATCCCGCCCGACCCCAGGGGCGAGGTGGTGTGCCCGATCTCGAGGTCCTCCAGCTTCGTGAAGTCGCTCACTTCGCTGATGATGCGGGCGTCCGGGTGGTGTCGCGGATCGGCCGTATAGAGGCCGTCGGTGTCGGTCAGCAGGACCAGCTGATCGGCGGAGATCAGGACCGCCACCTGGGCGGCCAGGAAGTCGTTGTCGCCGAAGGAGATCTCGTCCGTGGCGGTGGTGTCGTTCTCGTTGATGACGGGCAGCACCCTCCACTCCAGCAGCGTCCTCAGCGTCTGGCGGGCGTTGAGGTAGTGGGTGCGGGCGCTCATATCGAAGAAGGTGAGCAGCAGCTGGGCGCTGGTCACCCCGCGTTCGCGCAGCAGCTCGTCATAGACGCGGTACAGCTTGCCCTGCCCGACAGCGCTGGCGGCCTGCAGGTCGCCCACCGAGGTGGGGCGCTGGGGCAGCTCCATGACCCGCATCCCGCGCGCGATCGCCCCGCTGGTGACGATCACCATCTCGTCCCCCTGCTGGTGGGCGCCGGCCAGCAGGTCACACAGCGACGCCAGCTCGTCGGTGCGCAGCGAACCCTCGCCGTCGGCGACGACGCTCGAGCCGAGCTTGACCACGATCCGCCTCATGGGCGGGGATTCTCCCTTGCCGGCGGGCGCCGCACCGCTATCGGGGATCCAGATCGAACGTCACGCCCGCGATCTCGACCTCGTCCCCGGGCTTGAAGCCCTCCTTCTCGAGCGCCTTGATCACGCCGATGCTGCGCAGACGCTCCTCGAGGTGGGCGAGGGCCTCCTCGTTGTCGAGGTCGAAACGTTCGAGCAGCCGCTCGATGCCGCGACCGCTCACCGCGAAGGCGTTCTCCTGCAGGCGCTCGACCTGAAAGCCCTCTTTCGGGCGGGGCCGGAACAGCATGTGCTCGGCCAGCTCGTAGGCGTCCCCGGCGTCGGATCCCGCGGCGTCCTCGGCCGGCGCCTCGGTGCCCGGGCCGGGCTCGGCGGGGACGCGGAGCAGCAGCTCGCGAGCCAGCCGGTCCAGCCCCGCCCCGGTGGCGCTCGAGCAGGCGAGCACGGGAACATCCGGGCCGAGGCGCTCGCTCCAGACAGCCAGTTCGCGCGCGATCGTGGCCTCGTCCACGAGGTCGGACTTCGACAGCACCAGCACCCGCGGGAGCTCCGCCAGGCGACGGTCGTGGGCGGCCAGCTCGTGCTCGATCGTCTCGTGGTTGGCGAGCAGGTCCGCCCCCTGTCCCTGTGAGAGCTCCGGCGCGATGTCGAGCACGTGCACGAGCAGGCGGGTGCGCTCGATGTGGGCCAGGAACTCGTGGCCCAGGCCGGCGCCCTCGCTGGCCCCCTCGATCAGGCCGGGGATGTCGGCGATCACCAGCTGGCGTTCGTCGGCTTCGAGCACGCCGAGCACCGGCGAGAGCGTCGTGAAGGGGTAGTCGGCGATCTTCGGGGCCGCCCTCGTGAGGCGGGCCAGCAGCGAGGACTTGCCCGCGTTGGGGAGCCCGACGAGGCCCACGTCGGCGAGCAGGCGCAGCTGCAGGGACAGCCATCCCTCCTCACCCACGAGTCCCCGCTCGCCGAACCTGGGCGTCTGCCTGGTTGGGGTGGCGAAGTGCTTGTTGCCGGCGCCGCCGCTACCCCCGCGGGCCAGCACCACGCTGGTGCCGGGCGTGAGCAGCTCCCAGCTGCGGCCCGCGAGCGGCCCCTCCTCCTCGGGGTCGGCCTCGATCCGCGTGCCGGGCGGAACCGCCAGCTCGAGCGTCTCCCCGTCGGCGCCGTGGCGCATGGCGCCGGAGCCGTGACCGCCGCGGCCGGCCTTGTAGCGGGCCCGTCGCCGGTAGCTCTGCAGGTCCCGCAGGGAGGCGTCGCAGACGGCCAGCACGTCCCCGCCGCGTCCGCCGTCGCCGCCGTCAGGCCCGCCCCGGGGCACGTGCGCTTCGCGGCGGAGGCTGACGGCACCGTCGCCGCCCGCCCCGGCCTGGACATGGATCCGTGCACGGTCGTGGAGCATCCTGCGAGCAATCGTGACAGGCCCGCGCACGGCTCCGGGCAGGCGATCTGCTAGATGCCTCCCAGCCGGAGCAGCGACCCTCGAGACACAGGAGGCCGAAGCGCGATGAGCGACCCAGCAACCTCGAACCGCGGCGTGTTCCTGATCACGGGTGCCTCATCCGGGATCGGCGCCGCGACCGCCAGACGGGCGGTACAGGAGGGCTGGCGCGTGGTGCTGGCCGCCCGCTCGACCGATCGCCTGCAGGACCTGGCCGCGGAGCTGGGCGGGGACGAGCAGGCACTGGCCGTGCGGTGCGACGTGACCGAGTGGGAGCAGCAGCAGGCGATGGTGGCCGCCGCCCTGGAGGCCTTCGGGCGCGTGGACGTGGCCTTTGCCAACGCCGGCTTCGGCGGCAAGCGGGGCTTCTCCGCAGGACACCCCGGAGCACTGGCGCGACATGGTCCTCACGAACGTGCTCGGGGCGGCGCTCACGATCCGGGCCACGATGGAGCAGCTGATCACCAACCGCGGCCAGCTGCTGCTGACCTCCAGCGTGGCCGGCCGGCGGGTGCTGCCGGGTTCGCTGTACTCGTGCACCAAGCACGCCGTCACGGCGATGGCCGAGGCCGCCCGCCAGGAGCTCCACGACAAGGGCGTCCGCGTCACCTCGATCGAGCCGGGGATGGTCGACACGCCCTTCTTCGATGAGCGCCCCCGGGAAGCCCTGCAGGACGACGACATCGCCCGCGCGGTGATCTACGCCACCAACCAGCCCGAGCACGTGAGCGTCAACGAGGTCCTGATCCGCCCCACCGCCCAGGCGGGGTAACCGGGGGACGGCGGCGGGCGGCCGCCGGCCGGCCGGCGGCGCTACTCGGCCGCGGGGACGATGCTGACCGTCCGCCCGCGGCGGCCGGTCTTGAACTCGACCGTGCCAGCGGCGATCGCGAACAGGGTGTCGTCTTTGCCGATCCCGACGCCGTTGCCGGGCTTGAAGCGGGTGCCCCGCTGGCGAACGATGATCTCCCCGCCGCTCACCGTCTGGCCCGCGAAGGTCTTCACGCCGAGGCGCTGGGCGTTGGAGTCGCGTCCGTTACGGCTCGATCCGAGCCCCTTCTTATGAGCCATCGGGTTTGTCCTCCTCGGCCGGGCTCGCCGGTTTCGGTTTCACTGCGGCTTTGCCTTTGGCGTCGGCTTTGCCTTTGGCGTCGGCTTTGGCTTTCGGTTTGGCGGGGGCTTTCGCTTTCGGCTCGGCTTTGGCTTTGGCGGGCTCGGCTTTGGCTTTCGCAGACTCCGCTTTGGCTTTCACGGGCTCGGCTTTGGCCGCCCCTTTGGCGGCCGGCTCGGCTTTGGCTTTGGCCGCTTTCGGGGCCGCCTCGGCTTTGGGGGCCGCCTCGGCTTTCGGGGCCGCCTGGGTCTGCGGCTCCTCGGCCTTCGCTTTGGCCGGCGCTTTGCGAGCCGCTTTGGACCCGTGGGAGATGTCCACGACCTCGATCTGGGTCAGCTCCTGGCGGTGACCGGTGCGGCGTTTGTAGCCCCGCTTGGGCTTGAACTTGGCGACCCGCAGCTTTTCCCCGCGGACGTGGCCGAGCACCCTCGCGGTCACCTGCACGCCGGCCAGGCCGTCCTTGTCGAAGACGGCATCGTCGGACCGGAACAGCAGCGGCTCGAGCGTCACGTCGGCGCCCTCATCGGCCTTCAGGCGCTCGACCAGCAGCTTCTGGCCGCGCTCTACGCGGTACTGCTTGCCGCCGGTCTTGACGATCGCGTACATGGTCGTTTGCGTGGGTCCTGGGGTCGGGAGCTGGCGTGGCCTGGGCCGCCGCGGCGGGCAGGGCGCGCCCTACTCGGGCGTGGCCTTCGCCTTGGCAGCGGAACGGCGCCGTCCGCCTCTGCGGCCACGACGCCGAGGTTTGGATTGTAGGCCATCGCCGTTGGCCGAGACGTCCTGCTCCGGGTCCTCGACCGGCTCCTGCTCGGAGGCAGTGATCTCGGGCTCCGGGGCCGGCTCGCGTTTGGGCGTCGTCGAGCGTTTCGGGGCGGCCTGCGAGCGGCCCTCCCGGCGGGGCCGGGAGCGTGGGCGGCTGGGACGGCTCGGGGCCGTGACCACCTCACCGGACTCGTCCAGCAGCAGGGCCGTGGCAGCCGTCCTGCCGACCTGGTCGATGCGCACCATTCGCTTCTCCCCCACGCTGCCGGCGGCGCCCGCGATCGAGATTATGTAGCCGTCGATTTTGGCGACCGCGTCGTCCTCGTCGTACATGTGGGGCTCGACGATCTCGACCAGCACCTCGTCGCCGGGGCGGAACGGCAGCGCCCGCTCCTCGACTTCCTCGCGGGTGCCCACGAAGGTGATCGCGAAGTGGTCCAGGGCGAGCCCTTCGGAGCCCTCGAACAGGAACGACTTGCCGGTCTCGGCCTCGAGCGCGTGCAGCACGCGCGCGCCGTGACCGGTGAACTGGGTGCTGACCCGAGGGTTGGCCTGCAGCAGGAAGGCGTCTGCCTCGGGGTGTTCGGCGGCGATGTCCCGCAGCCGGCGCTCGAACTCGATCGCGATCGTCTCCTCGGAGCGGATCACACCCTCGCCCTCGCAGGTGGGACAGGGGCGGCTCATGATCTCGCGCACGCCCTCGGTGACGTTCTGGCGCGTCATCTCCACCAGGCCGAGCTTGGAGATCTCGGCGGTGAAGGTCTTGGTGCGGTCCTCGTCGAGCGTCTTGCGCAGGACCTTCATGACCGCGTCGCGGTTGCGCGCGCGGGCCATGTCGATGAAGTCGATCACGATGATCCCGCCGATGTCGCGCAGACGCAGCTGGTTGACGACCTCCTCGGCCGCCTCGAGGTTGGTCTTGGTGATCGTGTCCTCGAGGCCGGCGCCCTTGCCGCGGCCGATGAAGCTGCCGGAGTTGACGTCGATCACCGTCAGCGCCTCGGCGTAGTCGACGATCAGATAGCCCCCGCTGGGGAGGTCCACTCGCCGCGAGAGCACCCCCTCGATCGCCTTGTCCACGCCGAAGGCCTCGAACAGCGGTTCGCTCTCCTTCCACAGCTCGACGCGCTCGACGAGCTCGGGGGCCGTGCGGGTAAAGAAGGACACGAGCCGGTGAAACTGCTGCTCGTCGTCCACGATCGCGCGCTCGAAGTGGGCCGAGAAGATGTCGCGCACCACGCGCACCGACAGGTCGGCCTCCTGGAACACCAACCCCGGCGCCGGGGTGTCCTCGACGCGGCGCTCGAGCACCTCGTGGAGCTTGTGCAGGTACTTGAGCTCGCGCTCGAAGTCCTCGCGCTTGGCCCCGTGGGCGGCGGTGCGGATGATCGCGCCCCCGTCGCCCAGCTCGAGGCCGGAGGTCTGGCGGCGCAGGCGGGCCCGCTCGCGGTCCTCCAGTCGCCGAGAGACGCCCACGCCCTCGCCGGTGGGGGCGTAGACCATGTAGCGCCCGGCGATCGTGAGCTCCATCGACAGGCGCGCGCCCTTTGACTTGAGCGGGTCCTTGACGACCTGCACGACGATCTCCTGGCCGGGCTTCAGCAGCTCGGAGATCTTGCGCCCGCCGCCACGCCCCCGCCGGGGCGCCTCGACGCCCGGGAGCACGATCTCGTCGACGTGCAGGAAGCCGTTCTTCTCGAGGCCGATGTCGACGAAGGCGGCCTCCAGCCCGGGCAGGACGTTGTCGACCTTGCCCTTGTAGATGTTTCCGACGATCGAGCGCTGGCCGCGGCGCTCGATGTACAGCTCAGCTACGCGGTATGGGTCCTTGGCGCCGGCGCGGCTGCGCGGGCGTGAGGAGGTGGATCGGGCGGCCGCCGGTGCCCCCGCGGCCTCCATGAGCGCGACGCGCGTCTCCGCGCGGTCCACGCTGACAAGTACTTGCTTTTTCAATTTGAACCAATCTTTCGATGGGGGAGGATGCCGAGCAGGCGGCCGGGTGCCGGCGCGCGCGCATGCGACGCGCTCGGCTGAAACCGCGGCCGGGGTGGAATTGCTCAGCTGAGATTCGCATCTTGTTCTCGCGACCTAGAGGCGCGGCACCCGGCCCTTCAGAGCGGCTGAGGCGCGCGCCCGCACGTAGATCGACTGCAGCAGGCCGACCGCCAACATGATCGTGATCACCGACGAGCCGCCATAGCTCATGAGTGGCAGCGTGACCCCGGTGATAGGCATGATTCCAATGGTCATCCCAACGTTGACGAAGACCTGGAACATGAGCATAGCCGCTACCCCGGCCGCGATCAGTGAGCCGAACAGGTCCTTGCTCATCAGCAGGATCCGCAGGGCGCGCGAGATCAACAACCCGTAGAGCAGCAGCACCAGGCCCGCGCCGACGAACCCGTACTGTTCGCCGACGGCGGCGAACACGAAGTCGGTGTTGCTCTCCGGCACGTAACCGTCGGGAATCTGACCGCCTTCCCCGTGCCAGCCGGTCTTCTGCCCGGCGCCGATCGCGATCTTCGACTCCTGCTGCTGGTAGCCCTGTTTCTGGGGGTTGGAGGTCGGGTGCAGGAAGGCCGTCAGGCGGTCAACCTGGTAGGGCTTGAGCACGTGCACGCCGACGGCCGGGGCGGCCACGAGGATGAACGTGACCGACAGCACCACGATCGCCGCCAGCGTCGCCAGGTGCCGCCATGGCGCCCCGGCCACGAACAGCAGCATGGCCGCGATCACCATGTACACCAGGCCCGATCCGAGGTCGGGCTGGGCGATCACGAACATCGCCGGGATCAGCGCGGCGACCATCACCCGGGCGGTGGTGTCGCGATCTCGCAGCGAGCGCGCGCGATCCACCAGCAGGGCCGCGAGGGCGACGATCAGCAGCACCTTGCCGAGCTCGGAGGCCTGGAAGGAGAAGAACGGGAAGTTGATCGCACGCTGGGCTCCGTTGCTGGCGTGGCCGGCCCCGAGCACCGCCAGGATGCTCACGATCAGGACCGCGTAGATGGGCACTTTCAGGCGTCGCAGGTGCGAGTAGTCCAGCCGCGAGAGGGCGACCATCAGCACCAGCCCTATCCCGAGGTAGACCCCCTGGCGGGTCGTGTAGTAGCTGGGGTCGCCGGGGATCAGGTTGCGGGTGGACCCGCTCAGCGTCAGCACCGAGCAGATACCGAGGCCGATCACGGCCAGCGTCAGCAGCGGGTCGAGCGGCATCCGCGGCAGCCCCGTGGACTCGGCCGTGGTGCGCTCCTGGGTGGCGGTGATCGGGCTGAGCGGGCTCACAGCGTCTTGGAGGAGCCGGCGACGAACTTGAGCGGCTCGCCGAACCACTGGGAGGCCATCAGGCGGGCGATCGGGGCGGCGGTTTCGGCGCCGAAACCGCCCTGTTCGACGGTCACCGCGATGACGATCGGGCGTTGGGGGTCCCCGACGTAGCACATGTACCAGGACTGGTCTTCCAGTCCTTCGTGCTGGGCGGTACCGGTCTTCCCGTACACGGGGTGGGCGGACTGGTTCCAGCCCGCCCACACGTCGGCGGAGGTGCCCCCGGGTTCGCTGGCGGCCTCGTGGATGCCCTGCATCACGAGCCCCAGGTCGGTCGCGTTCAGGTGCACGTGCCGTTTGGGCGGGAAGCTGAGGCTCTGCAGCAGACCGCCCCCGGATTCGTCGATCTGCTTGCCGATGTGGGGTGTCACGACCTCCCCGTTGCCTTCGTTCATGTAGGCGTTGGCGAGGGTCGAGTAGGCGACGGCCATCTGCAGCGGGTCGGTCAGCAGGTCGCCCTGGCCGACGGCGAGGTGCATGTCGTCGCCGACGCTCCAGGGGCGCACTTCGCTGACGATCGAGCAGGGGCCGTGGGGGTGTTCGTGTTCGCAGGCGATCTGGCGCTGGTTCTCGCGCTGGCGCCAGGCCGCGTCGGGGACCACGCCTTCGAACTCGCTTGGCAGGTCGACGCCGGTGGCCTGCCCGATCCCGAGCTCGTGGGCCTTGTTCTGGATCACGTCGCCGTAGCCGTTGGCGCGCTCGCCGACTTCGAAGAAGTAGGTGTCCGAGGAGACCTTCAGCGCCTGTACGAGCCCGACGGCGCCGTAGTCGGCTTTGCCGGCGTTGCAGAACTGCTCGGTGGAGACGGAGATGCACTGGCCCGAACCGAGGCCTTCTCCGGGCGTGATCACGCCCCCTTCGATCGCCGCCATGGCGGTGATCGGCTTGAACGTGGAGCCGGTCGGATAGGTGCCGTTGACGGCCCGGTCGGTGAGCGGCCCGGCCGCCGAGCCGGTGCCCTCGAGCCGTTCGTATTCATGCTGGGTGAGCGGTTTGGCGAAGCGGTTGGGGTTGAACGAGGGGTAGGAGCCGAGCGAGAGGATTTCGCCGTTGCGCGGGTCCATCGCCACGAACGCCCCGGCGACCGCCGGTTTGCCGTTGGCGCGGGCGTTGTCGATGCCCTGCAGAAGCGCCTTTTCGCTCTCCTTCTGCAGGCCCATGTCGAGCGTCACCTGCAGCCCATGGCCGGCCTTCGGCTGGGTCGGGGCGAGCCGGCTGGGCACCGGGTAGCCGTTGGCGTTGACCTCCACGCGTTCGGTCCCCGGGGTGCCGCGCAGGTAGCGGTCGTAGTAGTACTCGAGCCCTTCCTGGCCCACGATCGTGCCCCCCTGGACGCCGCGGAAGGCCTTCAGCTTGAGCTGCGCCGGGGAGACGTCGCCGACGTACCCGAGCACCTGGGCGGCCATTTCCCCCCACGGGTAGTCGCGGATCGAGACCGGCTTCTGCAGGACCCCGGGGAACTGGCTGGCGCGCTCCCCGAGCACCGTCAGCACGCCCGGACCGGCGTCGGTCTTGATGGTGATCGGCGCGTAGGGCAGCTGCGTGCGCCCGCGGATCACGAGTGCCTGCACGTGGCCGGGGCTCATCCCCAGCAGGCGGCCGAGCTTGACGTACAGCGCGAGCCGGGCGGGGCCGGCCGGGGGCAGCGCCGAGGGCACGATCTGGACCGCGTTGGTGACCCGGCTGGAGACCAGCGTCTGGCCGTTGCGGTCGATGATCTCCCCCCGCGGGGCGGGGATCGGCAGGTCGCGCACGCGGTTGGCGTTGGCCTGCTGGACGTACTGTTCGCCGGACAGGATCTGCAGGTACCAGAGGCGGAAGAAGATGACCCCGAACATCACCATCGCCACGCCGCCGATGATCGCCACGCGCAGGGCCATCTGGGGCGAGACGGGGATCCGGGGCTCGCGGCCGCCCGCCGGCTCGATTGCGCTCACGAGCGCGAGAGCGGGCTCAGCCCGCCGGTCGTGTAGGCCCGGCGCCGGCGCCGGCGCCGGCGCGGATCCTCGGGCAGCGCGCTCTCGAGCCAGGCCCGCACCAGCGCCCACAGCGGCAGCGCGATGACCGCGTCCACGACGGTGATCAGCAGGATCTGGCGCAGCAGCTCGAGGCTGACGGGCGCATCCACGCCCAGCATGAACTCCATCAGCGAGTAGCCGACAAGCGAGGCCCCGGCCGCGGCGGCGCCCACCAGCAGCGGCGTCAGCGCCGCCTGCGGGTCACGCAGCTCCCGCAGGCGCCCGGCGGAGTAGCCCACGAGCGTGAAGATCAGCGAGCTCAGGCCCAGCGTCTGCAGCAGCAGCAGGTCGACCAGCAGCCCGGTGGCGAAGCCGTAGGCGGCGCCGATGGTGGAGCCGCACAGCAGGCCCACGAACGCCACCAGCAGGGGCGAGAGGTCGGCGTTGATGCCGAACACGGGGATCTCCGAGACGACGCCGACCTGCACCAACGTCACCAGCACCGCCATCGCCGCCAGGCGCAGGGGCAGCGAAGCGGTCCGCGTGGGGCTCATCCGCCGCTGCCGTTCGAGGCGTACTGTTCGGCCCCCGCTTCGCTGCCGGAGGCGCCCTTGCCGGCGGGCAGCTGGGCGGCGAGGCTGGCGATGGTGGTCGCCCGCGAGCCGGCGCTGGAGGTCAGCACCTGGACGGTGTCGAGGTTCTGGAGGTTGACCGAAGGATGCACGTTGACGGACTTGAAGCCGGTTTCTTCGTTGACCGAGCTCACCTGCCCGATCAGCAGCCCCGGCGGGTAGAGGGAGTCGTCGGGGCTCGCCACGGTGCCTGAGGTGACCACGAATTCGCCCGTGTTGGGCTGCGTGGTGGAGGGCAGGTACTGCAGCAGCAGGTCTCCCGGTTCGCCCACCTTGGGCTGGATGATCCCGGTGGCCGTGCTTTTGGCCAGGCGCGCAGAGACCCCCATCGAGCTGTCCGTGACGAGGTCCACCTGGGCGCCGTCGGAGGCGACCTGGGCGACCTTCCCCACCAGCCCTTCGCCGTTGATGACCGGGTCATCGACGCGCACGCCCGCGTTGCTGCCGGCATCGATCGTGACGGTGGCGTACCAGATGTTGGGGGATTTGGCCACCACCGTGGCCGTCACCGGGTGGTATTCGCCGGCCCCGAGCTGGTCTAGGTGGTAGAGGGCCTGCAGCTGGCGCAGAGCGGTTTTTTCGCTCTGATCGGCGACCAGCTTCTTGCGCAGGGCGTCGTTTTCGCGCTTGAGCTTGTCGCGCTGGCCTTTGGCGCTGAGCGTTTCGCCGAACCAGCCGATCGTGTCCCGGACCGGCTTCAGCGCCTTGTTGGCGCCGTTCTGGATCGGCGAGACGACCGTCAGAAAGGCGCGCTGCACGCCGTGCAGGCGCCCGCTGGGGGCCTCACCGAAATATGCCGTCAGCAGTAGCAGGGAGAGCACCACGAGCAGTACGAGCACTGCCCGGCGTCTCCGTACGGTCTTGTCATGCACCGAGAGAACCTTCCGGAGCGTTCAACCACAAGAGTACCCCCGTGGCGGGCGGTCGAGCCGCCACCTGGCGACTCACCGGCGCCGGCGGTTGCGGGAGTTGCGGTTGGAGCGGTGAATCGCCTCGAACTCCTCCAGCGAGCGTCCGGAGCCGACCGCCACGCAGGTCAGCGGCGACTCGGCGAGATGGGCCGGCATCTGGGTCTCCTCGCGCAGGCGCTCATCGAGGCCCTGCAGCAGCGAGCCGCCCCCGGCGAGCATGATCCCGCGGTCCATGATGTCCGAGGCCAGCTCGGGAGGGGTGCGGTCGAGCGTCTCCTTGACGGCGTCGATGATCTGGTTGAGCGGTTCCTCGAGCGCCGTGCGGATCTCCTCGCTGGTCAGCACGACCGTCTTGGGCAGCCCGGCGACCATGTCGCGGCCGCGGATCTCTGCCTGCAGCTCCTCGGCCATCGGGCAGGCCGAGCCGATCTCGAGCTTCAGCTCCTCGGCGGTCTGCTGGCCGATCAGGAGCTTGTACTCGCGCTTGGCGTAGTTGATGATCGCCTCGTCCATCTCGTCGCCGCCGACACGGATCGACTGCGAGACCACGATCCCGCCGAGCGAGATCACGGCCACCTCGGAGGTTCCCCCGCCGATGTCCACGACCATCGAGCCGGTGGGCTCCCCGACCGGGAGCCCGGCCCCGATCGCGGCCGCCATCGGCTCCTCGATCAGGTACGCGGTACGGGCCCCGGCGGACAGGCAGGCCTCCTCGACGGCCCGCTTCTCGACGCCGGTCACGCCGGAGGGGACGCAAACCACCACGCGGGGATGGGCCCAGCGGTTCTGGTGGACCTTCTGGATGAAGTGCCTGAGCATCTGCTCGGTGACGTCGAAGTCGGCGATCACACCGTCCTTCAGGGGCCTGATCGCCTGGATCGTCCCCGGGGTGCGCCCGAGCATGCGCTTGGCCTCGATGCCGACCGCGTGCACTTCGCCGGTGCGAGAGTCGATCGCCACCACGCTCGGCTCGGATAGCACGATGCCGCGTCCGCGGACGTACACGAGCGTGTTGGCCGTGCCGAGATCGACCGCCATGTCGCGACCGCCAAAACCTGTCAGATAGCTGAGCATGCCCATATTCGGAGAGCGGGCACACGCGCGGGGAGCCGGTGAGGCCGCGTCGCCGGTGGCGCGGCGTCCCGGGGGGCGGTACCTCGGCGCACCCGGGGGCGCAGTCTAGCGAACGCCTGCGAAGCAGCGATCACTATGGGCGCCCTTTTGCAGCGATTTCTCACGTTTGACCAGAATCGGGAGGTATGCCAGAGGGCTCGCCTCCGAGCAGCTCGGGGCAGAGGTCGAGCAATCCGGAGAGGGGTAGCCCGACGACGTTCTCGTAGTCCCCCGCCAGCGAGGACACCAGGGCGCTGCCGGCGCCCTGGATCGCATATCCGCCGGCCCTCCCCCGCCACTCCTCCAGGCCCAGGTACCAGCCCAGCAGGCGCTCGTCGAGCTCGCGGAAGCTGACCTTCGTGCGGGCGTGGATCCGGCGGCAGTGCTCGCCGTCGAGCAGCACCAGCCCGCTGACCACCTCGTGGGTGCGTCCGGCCAGCGCCCTCAGCGTCAGCTCCGCCTGCTCGCGGTCGGCAGGCTTGCCGTAGACCTTGCCCTCGAGCGTCACGACGGTGTCGCACCCAAGCACGGTCTCGCGCTCCCGCGGCCTCTGCACGGCGCGCGCCTTGGCGAGCGCGTTGGCCAGCGTAAGGGCCACGGCCTCGCCCTGGAGCAGCTCGGCCACCGCGGGTACGCGCACGCTGAACTCGACCCCGACGCGTTCCAGGATCGCCCGCCGCTGGGGCGAGCCCGAGGCCAGGACGAGGGGACGGGGCCCGGCCAGCGGGCTAGGCGAGGTCCGGGAAGAACAGCGCCGTCTCGCGCTCGGCCGAGGCCGGCGAGTCCGAGCCGTGGACCATGTTCTCGCCGGTCTGCAGGGCGAAGTCGCCGCGAATGCTGCCGGTCGCCGCCTCCAGCGGGTTGGTGGCCCCGATCACCTGCCGGGCGGCGACGATCGCCTCGTGGCCCTCGAGCACCATCGCCACCAGCGGGCCGGACGTGATGAAGTCCACCAGCTCGCCGAAGAACGGCCTCTCGGCGTGCTCGGCGTAGTGGCGTTCGGCCAGCTCCCGCTCGAGCGTCAGCGAGCGCAGCGCCGCGATCCTCAGGCCCTTGCGCTCGAAGCGGGCGAGGATCTCGCCCGTCAGCCCGCGGGCGAAGGCGTCCGGCTTGACGAGGATCAGCGTTCGCTGCACGTTCATCTGCGCTCCTGGGGTCGGTGTCGGCCGGGGACTCTAGGGGGCGGGGCGTGGTCGCCCGGCCGCTGTGCGAGCGCTGCCCGCGGCCCGGCGTTCGGCCGCCCGCCGCTCAGCACGCCGCTCGGCAGGGCTGGTGGGGGCGCCCGCCGGGGCATCCCCATTCGTAAGCGCGGGCTCGGCGGCGGCCTCCTCGGAGGCCAGTGCTGCTTCATACGGCGGCGACAGCTCCTCCTCGACGGCCCCGCCGCGGCGGCGGCGCACCCGCGGAGAGGCGATCCCGGGCACGTCGGCCTCGCAGTAGGGGCAGATGGTCCATGCCTGGTCGAGCGGGCGCGAGCAGTTGGCGCAACGCTCCTTGAGCTTGCGCAGGCAGCTCGGGCAGCGCACGAAGTCCCGCTCGATGCGGTAGTCGCAGTATGGGCACTGGCCCCGCTGGACCTGCGCCAGCCGCGCCTCCGCCGTCTGCAGCTCGAGGTCCCGCTCGTGCACGTCCTCGAGGTACTCGGGCGGGCGCAGGATCATGTAGATGATCGGTCCCACGAACGGAAAACAGGCCACGAACGTGGAGAGCCCGATCATGACCGGGTCGGCGATCCGCCGCCGTGCGTCCTGGAAGGTCCAGTAGATCAGCGAGAAGTACAGGACCACCACGAACAGGATCAGCAGGTTTACCGCGAGGCTGAAGCCGCTGCTTTCGATCCCGAAGTAGGCGAGCGGGGGCATCGACGGCAAAGAAGTCTAGAGAAACAACCGGCCGAAGCCATAACCGGCGGCGAAGAAAACCAGGATCACGAGGGCCACCACGCCGGCCACGAGGCCGACCATCCGCAGCACCGACGGGCCCTGCTGGTTCACCCGCCCAGCCTCTCTGCGAGCACCTCTCCGACGAGGTACACCGAGCCCGTGAGCAGCACAGCGCCGTCGTGCTCGCGTGCCCACCCCTGCGCCGCGGCCAGCGCCGACCCCGTGGCCGAGCCGGACTCGGCGGCATCGAAGCCGAGCTGGCGGGCCAGCGAGGCGAGCGTCGCCGGGGGCAGCGCGCGGGGGCTGGGCGGCGCCACGAACCACGCCCGCCGCGTGCGGGCCAGCAGCGGTTCGAGCATCGCCACGGCGTCCTTGTCCTCGAGCACGCCCAGCACCAGCCCCAGCGGGCGTTCTCCGAGCAGCACCGGAAGCGACGCCAGCAGCGAGGACACGGCGTGCGGGTTGTGGGCCCCGTCGAGGATCGTGAGCGGGTCCTCGCTCAGCACCTGAAGGCGCCCGCGGATCTGGGTCTCGGCGGCCGCCCGCAGGACCGCCTGCTCGCGTTCGGGCACGCCGGCGTGTGCGAGGTAGGCCCCCGCGGCGGCGCGGGCGAGCGCGAAGTTGCGCTGCTGGAACTCGCCCGGGGCAGCCAGCCTCAGGCCCTGCTCGGGAGGGCCTGCCTGCACGATCCGCGCCCCCCGCTCGCCGGCCACCCGCCGGGCCACGGCGAGCGCCTGCTCGTCGAGCTCCGGGCCCAGGACGAGCACGGCCCCGTCGGCGAGGACCGCGAGCTTCTCCTCGGCGATGTGGCGAACGGTCGGCCCCAGCCAGCGGGTGTGCTCGAGGCCCACGTTGGTGAGCACCGTGACCGGCGCATCGACCACGCTGGTGGCGTCGTAGCGCCCCCCCAGCCCGGCCTCCACGACGGCCACCTCGACACCCTCCTGGGCCATGTGCCAGAAGGCGGCCGCCGTCAGCAGTTCGAACTGGGTCACGTGGTCGTCGCCGGCGAGGGTGCGGTTGACCCGCTCGGCCGCCCAGGCCGCCCGCGAGACGGCGTCCGCGAAACCGTCCGCGTTCATCTCCTGCTCGCCCACCAGCACCCGTTCGCAGTAGGAGACGAGATGTGGTGACAGGTAGGCGCCGGTGCGCAGGCCGTGGCGCTCGAGGATCGCGGCGGTCATCCTCGTGGTCGAGGACTTGCCGTTGGTGCCGAGCACGTGGACCGTCTCGAAGGAGCGCTCGGGCGAGCCCAGGGCGGTCATCATGCGGCGCATCCGGTCCAGCCCGAAGCGCATCCCGAACAGCTCCAGCGAGCGCAGCTGGCCTTCGGCTTGCTCCTGACGGGTGCGGGCCCCGGCGCCCGCGGTGGTGGACTGCTCGTTGGCGTTCACTGCCCCGCGGGGGAGCTCACCGCGAGCGACGCAAGCCGCGTCCGCCGCGCTTGCGCCAGTCCCTGGCGAGCCCCGACAGCTCGCGCGAGAGCCCACCCAGATCGAGTTTGCCGAGCAGCCGGCGGAGCTCCTTGCGCTCCTTGGGGCTGAGCCTCGTGAGGACTCCTTTGGACTCGACCAGGAGGTCCAGCAACCGCGCCCGCTCCTTGCCCGAGAGCCGGATCCAGCGGCTGGCGGCCGCGATCGTCCCCTGCAGCATCTCTGCCAGGGGCAGCGACTCGAGCAGCTCGCCGGCCTTCGAAGCTCTGCTGGAGGACCCTGCCATGGCGGCGATGCTAGCGCCCGGCGGCTAGCTGACGGGCCCAGCCATCCAGATGGCCGTGCAATCAGCCACCTACGCCGACTCCTCGCGCAGCGAGCGCTCCTCGGGCTCCTCGGGGGCCGCTTCGGTGACGAGCGTCGGCGTGAGTCCCTTCTCGACGGTCTCCTTCGTCACGACGCACTTCTTCACGTCGCGCCGGGAGGGCAGCTCGAACTGCACCTCGAGCAGGATCTCCTCGATGATCGAACGCAGGCCGCGGGCGCCCGTTTCGCGCTCGAGCCCCTTCTCGGCCACCGCCACGAGCGAGTCCTCGGCGAACACCAGCTCGATCCCGTCGAAGGCGAAGAAGCGCTGGAACTGCTTGACGAGCGCGTTGCGGGGCTCGACCAGGATCGAGACGAGGTCGTCGCGCGTCAGCTGATGGACGGCCGACATCACCGGCAGGCGGCCGATGAACTCCGGGATCAGGCCGTATTCGATCAGGTCCTCGGGCAGACAGTGCTCGAACACCTCGCCGGCGTCGCGCTCGGCCTTGGCTTCGATCGCCGCCGCGAAGCCGACCCCTTTGTGGCCGATGCGCCGCTCGATCACGCGGTCGAGGTTGGCGAACGCGCCGCCGCAGATGAACAGCACGTTGGTGGTGTCGATCGTCAGGAACTCCTGGTGGGGGTGCTTGCGCCCGCCCTGTGGCGGGACCGACGCCTGCGTGCCCTCGAGGATCTTCAGCAGCGCCTGCTGGACGCCCTCGCCGGAGACGTCGCGCGTGATCGACGGGTTGTCGGCCTTGCGCGCGATCTTGTCCACCTCGTCGATGTAGATGATCCCCGTTTCGGCCTTCTTGACGTCGTAGTCGGCCGCCTGGATCAGCTTCAGCAGGATGTTCTCGACGTCCTCCCCGACGTAGCCGGCCTCCGTCAGGGCGGTGGCGTCGGCGATCGCGAACGGCACGTTGAGCGTGCGCGCGAGCGTCTGTGCGAGCAACGTCTTGCCGCAGCCGGTGGGGCCGAGCAGCAGGATGTTCGACTTCTGCAGCTCGATGTCCGTGTCCCCGGACATCATCATCTGGACCCGCTTGTAGTGGTTGTAGACGGCCACCGAGAGGGTCCGCTTGGAGGGCTCCTGCCCGACCACGTACTCGTCGAGCACCTCGTAGATTTCCCGTGGCTTGGGGAGGTTCTCGATGTCGAAGGACGGCGGGGCGGCGAGCTCCTCGTCGATGATCTCGTTGCAGAGATCGATGCACTCGTCGCAGATGTACACGCCGGGCCCGGCGATCAGCTTCTTGACCTGGCGCTGGGACTTGCCGCAGAAGCTGCAGAGAAGCTGCTCGTTGGAATCTGTCGGCCGTGCCATTTCCCGCTCTCGGTCTCCCCGTCGGTGCTGCCCTGGTCCTCTGAGCTAGTGCTCGGAGATCACCCGGTCGATGATGCCGTAGGTCTTGGCTTCCTCGGAGCTCATGAAGTAGTCGCGCTCCGTGTCGCGGCGGACATCCTCGAGGTCTTTGCCGGTGTGCAGGGCGATGATCTCATCCAGCCGCCGGCGCACGTCGATGATCTCTTTGGCGTGGATCTCGATGTCCGTGGCCTGGCCCTGGAAGCTCGAGGAGACCTGGTGGATGAGGATCTTCGCGTTCGGCAGCGCCATGCGCTTGCCGTGCGCTCCGCCGGCCAGCAGCAGGGCCCCCATCGACATCGCGATGCCGACGCAGATCGTCTGCACGTCGGGCTTGATGAACTGCATCGTGTCGTAGATCGCCAGGCCCGCGTACACGGAGCCGCCGGGCGAGTTGATGTACACCGACACGTCCTTTTCGGGATCCTCGGACTCCAGGTGCAGCAGCTGCGCCACGATCAGGTTCGCGATCTGGTCGTCCACGGGCGTGCCGAGGAAGACGATCCGCTCGTTGAGCAGCCTGCTGTAGATGTCAAACGCACGCTCGCCGCGCGAGGTCTGCTCGACAACCATTGGGACAAGTGGGCTCATGATCCTCGCCTTTGTTTCACTTCGCCGACCGGATTCCTCTAGAGGCTAGCGATCGGGGGTCCACAGCCTTGCAGGGGCCTTGTCGGCCTCCCCCGCCCCCGGGGCGGCCTCTGAAGCCTTCTCCGGCGTCCACAACTGCTCCCTGGCGCGCGCCCGCTCGGGCTCGATCGGCTTGGCCCGCTCGGCGATCAGGTCGATCGCCTGGCGCGCCGCCAGCTCCTCGCGCAGCTCCTCCAGGCGCCCCGTGGCCCGCAGACGCTCCAGCAGCTCCGCCGGCTCCACCTCCTCCCGCTCGGCGGCCGCCGCCAGCGCCTCGAGCACGTCCTCGTCGCCGGGACTGATCTTCTCGGCCGCCACCACGGCCGTGATCACGGCCTCTCGCCGCAGCGCCAGCTCGGCCTCCGGGTGCAGCTCCGCCAGCACCTCCTCCTCGCGGTTGCCGCTCAGGCGCAGGTAGCCCTCCCGCGTGATCCCGCGGTGGGAGAGCGAGTGCAGCATCCGCTCCCACATCTCCTTGGCGCGGGCCTCGATCAGGTCCGCGGGCAGCTCGACCTGGGCGCCCGCCACGACCGCGTCGAGCGCGGACTGGCGGAACTCCGCCTCGGCGGTCGCCGCGTCGGCCGCGAGCAGGTGCTCGGAGATGTCGGCCCGCAGCTGCTCGAGGTCGTCGAAGCCGCTGTCGAGCGCGAGGTCGTCGTCCAGCGGAGGCAGCTCCTTGGCCTTGACCTCCTTGACGGTCACCTCAAAGCTCGCCTGCCGGCCCGCGAGCTGCTCGTTGGGGTAGTCGGGCGGGAACGTCAGGGGCACCTCGCGGACCTCGCCGGCGGAGGCGCCGAGGAGCGCCTCCTCGAAGCCGGGGATCAGCCTGCCGGAGCCGAGCTCCAGGAGCTGGTCGCGGGCCTCCCCCCCGGCGAAGGCCTCGCCCTGCCCCTCACTCCCCTGCTCGCCCCCGAGGCGGCCGACGTAGTCGATCACGAGGAAGTCGCCGAACGCCGCCGGGCGCTCGGCCGTCTGCAGGCGCGCCAGGCGCTCACGCATGGCCTCGAGCTCCGCGTCGAGCTGTTCGGGGTCCACCGCCGGCTCGCGGCGTGGGGCCTCGACGCCGAGATACTCGCCCAGGGCGGCCTTCGGCAGCACCCCGATCTCGATCGAGAAGCTCAGTGCCTGCCCCGCTCCGGGGAGCTCTCCGAGGTCCACCTTGGGGTCGCCCACGGGCACGATTCCCGCGCTCTCGATCGCGTCGGAGTACCAGCTCGAGAGCGTCTCGCGGACCGCCTCCTCGAGCACGGCCTCGCGTCCCACGCGCTGGATCACCAGCGGCGCGGGCACCTTCCCCCGGCGAAACCCGGGGAGCTTCAGGTCGCGTCCGAGCTGGCGCGCGGTCACCTGCAGGCGCTGCTCGATCTCGTCGGGCGGCACCTGCACCTCGACCCGCACACGCGAGTCGGCCAGCTCGGTGACCCGTGTGTTCAGGGCTACAGCCACGCCGCCACGATACCGTGCGCCGGGTGCCGAGACGGGCTCGCTTTTCGAGGATGCGCGGCCTGGAGGCGTGGCTCTGGACGGGCCCGCTGGGTCACCTCCTGGGCGGCGTGATCGACTTCTCCGTCGCGCTGGGGCGGGCCCTGTGGGCCGGCCGCGCCTCGCGCTCGCGCTCGCGCTAGACGGCCCCGGGGAGAGGAGACCGGGGAGGCCGGGCGCCCAGCGCGGGAGGCCGCGCTGGGCGATCGTAGGGGTTGCGCCGGGAGCCGCTAGGCGGCGTGCGCAGCGGCGGAGCTCCCGCCGAAGGAGATCGCGCGGCCGCGCGCCAGCACCAGCACCGGGCAGCGGGCGACGTCGACCAGGTAGCCGGCCGAGGAGCTGATCGAGACCTTGCCCGGCTCGGTTTCCGCGCGCGAGTCGAGCACCACGAGGCCCGCGTCGTCGTTGACGACCGGCGCCACGGTGGCGCCGAGCGCCGCCGCCAGCGAGTCCGCGGTCTCGCGGGCCCCGCCGTCGCCGTCGCTGACCGCAACGACCGTGCCGAGGGCCTGGTTCCGGCTGGTCTCGGCGAAGTCCGCCGGCGCGACCGCCACCGCGGTGGAGCCGCCCTCGATCAGACGCTGCGCGGAATTGCCGACGCCGATGTGCCCTTTGGCGGTGTGGGAGTCCGAGCAGAACACGATCATCTCGGCGCCCTGGTCCTCGGCGAGCGCCGCCAGCCCCTCCGGGGTGGAGGTGGAGTTGACGACGAAAGTCTCGACGGCGGGGTCGCCGAACAGCTTGGCTCCGCGGGCGAGCAGCTCCTTCCCCTCGGCGTCGGAGACGGTCTCCTGGTTGTGGCGCACGTAGGCGAGGGCAACCTCTGCGCCGGCACGGGCGAACAGCCCGCCGAGGGCGAGTGCGTCGTCCTCGTTCGCGGTCCCGTCGTAGGAAACGATGATCTTGCTGGCCATGTCTTTGCTCCTTCTTTGATGCGCGGCGCCGGACGGCCCGGCGCCTCGGTGGTCTTGGTTTCCCGTTGGTCTTCGTGTTGATGGTGGCACGCTCCTGCCATCAGTCCAAGTAAGAGTGTTTAGGGCTGCTATAAGAATAGCTAATGCTTAATGTGACCCGTCTGAGGATCCTCACGGAGGTCGCCTACCGGGGCTCCCTGTCGGCCGCGGCGGCGGAGCTGTCCTACACCCAGTCGGCCGTCTCCCAGCAGATCGCGGCGCTCGAGGCCGAAGCCGGGATGGTCCTGCTCGAGCGCCATCCACGCGGCGTCAGCCTGACGGCGGCGGGCCAGATGCTCGTCAGCCACGCCGAGGGCATCCTCGGGCGCCTGGAGGCCGCCGACGCGGCGCTCGCGGCAATCGCGGGCCTGCGCGGGGGCCGCCTGCGGGTGGCCTCCTTCCCGACCGCAGGCGCCACCCTGATGCCGCTGGCGATCGCCCGCTTCCGCTCCACCTACCCGGACGTCGAGCTGACGCTCGCCGAGGGTGAGCCGGAGGACATCCTCCCCCGCCTGCGAGCCGGCGAGCTGGACCTGGCGCTGCTGTTCGAGTTCCCCGGGCAGACCTTCTCGGCACCCGGAGAGACACGCGCGCTGCTGCTCTCGGACCCGCTGCACCTCGCGCTGCCCCGCGAGCACCGGCTCGCGCGGCACTCCTCGATCCGCCTCGAGGAGCTCTCCGAGGAAGCCTGGGTGCAGACCTCGGGCTCGAGCCCGTGCGCGCTGCACGTCGTACGCAGCTGCCTGGCCGCCGGCTTCGACCCGCGGGTGGCCTTCGAGAGCGACGACTACCAGACCGTCCAGGGGCTCGTGGCGGCGGGCGTGGGCGTGGCCCTGATCCCCCAGCTGGCGCTGTCGGTGGTGCGCGAGGACATCGTCATCCGCGCCCTCGCCCCGGCTCCTCCCACCCGCGAGGTGATCGCATTGGCCCCCGCCGGCGCCCGACTCGTGCCGGCCGCCCCGGCGATGCTCGGGATCCTCGAAGAGGCCGCCCGGCGCCTCCCGGACGAGCTCGCTCCGCTGGCCGCCTGAGCGGCCCCCACAGGCGCCGCCCACCGCCGGGGGCCGGAAGTGGCCGTTTACGCGCGGTCCGCCCGCCCGGTCCACCGTCCCCACGCCGCTCCTGAACGCAGCGGGGCGCCCGGTCGATGACCGGACGCCCCGCTTTACGCCAGTTCAGCTTTTCGGAGGCCCTCGCGGGCTACCGGATCAGCCGATCATTTGGCGGGGTTTTTTTCATACGCTTCGTTGGCCAGCGTGGCCAGCTCCTTGTAACCCTTTGCGCTCGGGTGGATGTCGCCATCCTTACCGGTCGGTGTCCCGCCCGGTGCCTGCACGTTCGGGTTGCACATTTCGGTGTACTTGCAGATCGACTTCTGCTGCGTTTCGGCTTCCTTTTTGCCCTGGTTTGATTCCGGTTCGACGTAGCCCTTGTCGAAGACCGGGAACGGGTTCGCGATCGTCGTGTCCGGGAATTCCGACGGGATCATTTTTTCGAGTTCTTTGTTGAGCCCGACCGCGATTTGGTCGAAGCCGCGGTCCACGAACGACAACGGGTCATAGCCGCCGAACAGGACGATCGGGCCTTTGTAGACGGTTTCGAGCTGTGTCAGCGTGTCGCGGATGTTGGCGATGACCCGTCCGATGGTCGCTCCGATGTGGTCCTTGAAGCAGATCAGGATCGCCAGGCTGGGCGGCGAGCCGTATTTGCTTTTTCCTTCGGTTTCGTATTCGGTCGTGACTTCATAGGTGCACTGGTTCAGCAACCCGAGCACGTCGTTGTTGCCGATGTTCAGCGTGATCGCCTTGACTTCGTTGGGTTTTTTGGTGATTTTGTTCGGTTCGGTGAGGATGCTGAGCGCGTCTTCCAGCTGCGAGAGTTTGCCGAAGCCGGCGTGCAGCGGGAAGCCGTCCGCGTTGTGCCAGGCGCACGGGTGCCAGTCACCCGCGCCCTGGAAGTGGGCCGGCGGGTCTTCCGCTTCGGTCGAGACTTCTCCACCGAGCAGCGGGTTTTCGCCGATCAGCCCGTTCGAGGTCTCCCCCGGGCAGGCCAGGTTGACCAGGTCGAGGTTCTTGCCGACGCTCTTGCGCAGCGACTTCGTGAGGTCGTTGGCAACCCCGCCTTCGAATCGCGAGGGCGACTCGGTTGGGTAGTTTTCGGCGTATTTCTGTGCGCTGTACCCGAAGCTGATCGAGTCCCCGAGCGCCATGTAGATCGGCCCGGCGGGGGGCGGCGCGGTTTCTTCGGCGTTCGCGGCTGCCGGGGCGAAGACCAGCGCCGAGGCGCCGAGCACCAGCATCAGCAGACACGTCATCGCCCGGCCGCGCATGCGGCGGGCAGCTGCAGAGCCGTTCTTGGCTTGCATTTAATTCCTCCTATAAGTGCTTGCGGGACATGCCCGCAGGCACGGCCCCCTCAGTTGTCATCCCTCTGTGTAGACCCCTGTGTGCCAGTAAAAATTCCGGGGGTCCGGACCTGACGATAGACCTGCGGATGAGAGCGTGTCAAGCGGGGTCGAGCGGGCTCGCCGCGCTCCAGAGTCCATCCGGACCTGCTGGGAGGATGGTCGGTCCATGCTGCACGGGACCAAGGACGCGAAGGTCGGATGCTGATCGCGCTCGTGCTGATCTGCGGCCTGCTCGCGGGCGCAGCGGTGGCCGCCGTCGCGCTGCGGCGCAGCCGCGAGCGGATGCGCGCGGAGCTGACCGCTGTCTCGGCGGAGGTGCTGTCGCGCACGGGCGAGTCGCTTGCCGGCAGGATGGCCGACGCGCGCCGCGCCGAGGAGGAGCGTGCGGCCGGCGAGATGGCGCGGCGGACGGAGGAGATCAAGGGCGTGGTCGGACCGGTCGCGGAGCGGCTGGTGCGGATGGAGGACGAGATCGGGCGCCTGGAGCGCGAGCGCGTGAAGGCCCAGGGCGAGCTGGCGCAGATGGTCCGCCAGCTCGGCGAGGGCGTGGGGACGCTGCGGGAGGAGGCCTCCAACCTCGCCTCCGCACTCAGGCGTCCGGCCACCAGGGGCGCCTGGGGCGAGCTCCAGCTGCGCAACGTCGTGGAGATGGCGGGGATGGTCGAGCACTGCGACTTCCTGGCACAGCAGACGATCGCGGGCGAGGACGGTGACCTGCGCCCCGACATGCTCGTGCGGCTTGCCCGGGGGCAAGGTCGTGGTGGTGGACTCGAAGGTGCCACTCGACGCATACCTGTCGGCGATCGAGGCCTCCGCCGAGCAGGAGCGCGAGATCCACGCCCTGCGCCACGCACGCCAGACGCGCGAGCACATCACCAAACTGGCCTCGAAGGGCTACCAGCGGGCACTCGAGCTCTCACCGGAGTTCGTGGTGATGTTCATCCCCTCCGACGGCATCTATCAGGCCGCCCTCGCGGAGGATCCCGCACTGATCGAGTACGGGGTCTCCCAGCAGGTGCTGCTGGCCACCCCCACGACCCTGATCGGGCTGCTGTGGGCGGTCCACTACGGCTGGCGTCAGGAGCTGATCGCGCAGTCGGCTCGAGAGATCGCCGACTGCGGGCGCGAGCTGCATCACCGACTGGGCCGTTTCGTGGAGCCCTTCTCGAAGCTCGGCCGCCAGCTGGACTCGGCGGTCGGCGCCTACAACGACGCGGTCGGATCCTTCGACCAGCGCGTGATGCCCCAGGTACGCCGCATCGAGCAGGCGGGGGCGGGCTCCGGGCGCGAGGTGGACGCTCCTCCCGGGATCGAGGTCGGAGCCCGCAAGATCACGGCGCGAGTGGGTGCCGCACAGGATCCGCCCGTGGCGGGCGCAGCCGGCGAGCAGACGGCGCTGCCGGCAATGGCTGCAGGCCTCTCCGCCGACGCCTGAGCACAACCAGAACCAGCGCCAGCGCCACCGGCACCGTCGCAGGCAGCTCGTCGATCGCCAGGAACAGGAGGTCGAACAGTATCGCCAGCGCCGCCACCAGCAGCGCGCCCCGCAGCTGTTCGGCCAGGCCCAGCTCGCTCGCCAGCAGTCCACCCAGTGCGGCGGCGATGAAGAGGTCGCCGTAGCCCATCACCGCCGAGCCCAGCACCGCGCTCTGCAGCTGCGGCAGGCCCGCCACGGGGTGGGCGGCGTTGAGCGCGTTGTTGGGCTGCTGCAGCAGGTCGGAGGTGACCAGCGCCGCGTCGGCGAGCGCCATCAGGATGATCCCGCCTGCCAGCCACCGCGGCGGAGTCACGGCCGCCAGCAGGACGCCGAGCGAGACACAGCTGAGCGCCGTCAGGCACAGCGCCGCCGCCTGCCCGGGCAGTGCTCCGCGGTCGGCCCAGGCGAGCGCGAACAGCGGTATCACGGCCACCGCCGCCCAGCCCCTCGCGCCGCGCGCGAGCACCCCGAGGGCGAGCGCCGCCAGCAGCGGAACGGCCACCAGCGCCAGGTATGTGAGGCCGTCCGCGCTGGCGTGTTCCGCGGCCCGCGTGACGAACACGAAGCCCACCACCGACAGCGGCGGGATCACCGCCCAGCGGCCACTGCGCAGCCGTGTGAGGCGGCTGTCCCGCAGCGGCGCGGGCAACGCCACGATCGTC
The DNA here is from genome assembly GCA_963821425.1 of uncultured Solirubrobacteraceae bacterium. Taxonomy (GTDB): domain Bacteria; phylum Actinomycetota; class Thermoleophilia; order Solirubrobacterales; family Solirubrobacteraceae; genus Palsa-744. The sequence continues at coordinate 142,038 of CAWGDS010000002.1, read as the reverse complement.
CCCTGCACGATCGACAGCAGCACGATCGAGGGCCAGAACGACAGCATGTCGTCCAACATAGAGGGCACGAAGCCCGCGCTTGGAAGGCAACCGTCGCTCGCGCGGGGGCTCAGGCTCGAGCGGCTGCGGCCGCGTCAGCGTCCGGGGGCCGCGGCCGCTTCAGCGTCCACGGGCCGCGGCCGGTGAGGCGGCGGTGACGCCCGCGGCACCGCCGGGCCCCTGCTCGCGCACCAGCAGCGAGGCGCCGATCGCACCGCCGAGGTCGCCGAGGGCGGCCACGTGCACCGGCGGCGGGTCGTAGTCGGCGAACAGGTGCGGGAGCATCTCCTCGGAGATCCGCTTCGCGTAGGGGTGCCCGAGCCGCACGCCGAGGCCTCCCCCGATCACGACGCCTTCGACGTCGAGCACGTTGAGCACCGAGGCAACGCCCGCGGCCAGCGCGCGCACGGCGCGGTCGATCATGTGCACCGCCAGCTTGTCGCCGTGGTCGAGCGCCCTCGCCCACACGCCGCTGGTCACCCGCGTGCGCCCGCGCTCGCGCATCAGTTTGAAGAGGTCGGTCCGGCGCCCCTTCTCGTGATGGAGATATTCGGCGTGGGCTTCCATCGCCGCGCGCCCGGCGTAGGCCTCCATGCAGCCCCGCCGTCCGCAGGTGCATTTGGCGCCATCGATCTCGACGACCACGTGGCCGATCTCGCCGGCCGCTCCGCGGCCCACCCACGGCTTCCCGTCCAGGATCAGCCCGCCGCCCACGCCGGTCCCCCAGAAGACCCCGAGCAGCGACTTGTAGAGCCGGCCCGCGCCGAGCTCGAACTCCGCCACCGTCGCCACCCGCACGTCGTTGCCGAGCGCCACCGGGCAGCCCAGCATCCGTTCCAGCTCCGGGCCGAGGGCGAACGTGCCCTCCCAGCCCGGCAGGTTGCGGGCACTCGTGACCTCGCCGCCGCGCACGGTTCCCGGAGAGCCGACCCCGACCCCGGCCAGCTCGGAGGGCTCGGTCTCGGCCGCCAGGGCGGCGTCGCGCAGCGCGGTGCCCATCTCGCGGGCCACGTCCTCGGGGCCACCCGTGGTGGGTGTCGGGCGCCGGGCCGAGCCCAGCACGTTGCTGTCGTCGTCGACGATCGCCGCCTGGATCTTGGTGCCGCCGAGGTCGATGCCCCCGAAGCTGGCCATGGCGGGCGCCCGCGGCTAGTGCGGTCGGCGCGGGTCGGGTATCGCCGAGGAGCTGGGCTTCGTCGGCACCGCCGGGAACGGCAGCGCCTGGATGCGCCCCATCAGCGCTTCCCACTGCGAGGTGTTCAGCGAGCCGCCGCCGAGGTTCGTCGTGGCCGGCGGCGCCGCGCCCGAGCCATGCCCCTGGGCGCCGGCTGCCTGGGCCGCGGGCTGCGAGGAGGAGAAGACGAGCTGGATGTGGCTCCAGTAGGTGCTGCTGGCCTGGGTGTTGGACGACTGCGGGTAGCGCATCAGGCTCAGGATTTCGTGGGGCACGAACTGCTGGGGGAGCGTCAGCAGCGTGCGGATCGTCAGGTCGGTGATCGTGCCGGGCCCCTGGTGGTGGGCGATCTTGACGCCGTTGATGGCCGAGATGTCCACCTGGCGCCCGTCGAAGGCCGCCGACAGCGCACCGCCGGCGGTGTACTCGGACTGACCGCAGCGCAGCGCGCTGATCGTGGGCTCGAGGCCGCTGCGGGCCAGGAAGGCGACCACGGCAAGCGTGCGCCGGTCGATCAGGCCGCTCGAGATGTCGCGCCGGCCGCACCCGTAGATCGAGATTTCCGGGTCGGACAGGACAGCCCGCTGCAGCTGCGAGCGCGACAGCAGCAGCACGTCGCTGGCGGTCGCGCCGAGCAGCGGGTTCGAAGCCTTCGCCCCCTCGGGGTGCAGCGCCGCCTGCAGTTGCGCCCAGTTGGCGAGCACCGCTCCCGGGTCGATCGTGGCGGAGTCGCCCGCCGGCTGGATCGCGAAGCGCAGGCTGCCGGCTTTGGCTTCGGGGGCGACGGTCACCTTGCCGAGCACGGTCCCGGCGGCAACCACCGAACCCTTGCGCAGCGGGATGTGGGTCGTGGCACGGGCCTGGCTCGCGCGCTCGGCGGCTTTCGCGGCCACCGCTGCGCGCGCGTCGGGGTTGTCCGGGTGCGCGTACAGGCGGGCCCGGCCCATCCCTGCGGGAACCCCCGCGGCGGCCACCGGGGTGATCGTCACCTTGCCGCTGTTGGCCGAGGAGGGGGAGCTCGAGGGCTTCGGCGCGCTCACCTTCAGCGTCTGCGGCTGGGTTCCGGCGCTGGCTGGACCCTTCGGGGCCGGGGCCGCGCTGGCGGCGGCTGCGACGGCCGTGCTGGACGCCGCGGCGGGCGTTTTGGGGGTCGTGTAGGTGGGTGCGATGGCCCCCAGCCCGGAGTAGGTGAAGACGTCGCCGTAGACGTCGCGGAGGATCAAGTACAGGCCCAGCTTGCGTGATGCCCCGAGGCCGATCACGCGACCGTCCTGGACGGCCACCACGCTGGCCTTGGGAGAGGTGCTCAGGCTGGCCAGCTGCAGCGGGTGACCGCTGCCGGTGCCGGCCGCGGCGGCCGCCGGCGTGGGCGGGGCGGTGGAGCCGGGAGTGGACGCTTGGGCGGTGGCCGCGGTCGTCGAGCCTGCGGGGGTCGTCGGGGTCCCAGCGCTCGTCTGGGTGGCACCGGCGGTGGCGCTCGAGCTGCCGTTCGGGCTGCTCGAGGAGCTGCCGTCCGGGGTGGTCCAGGAGAGCTGCTTGCCGGTCACCGGCAGGCGGCCGTCGATCAGTCCCGTGAGCGTGGCGACGATGCCCTTCGGGTAGGTGGTGATCAGCTTCGCCCGCAGCAGCACCGAGCTCACATATTCTTCGGAGTGGTTGTAGGCCAGGATCGCGTCTTTGAGGTTGCTGGCCGCGCCGGCGGCGCGCAGGTAGCGGGCGGCGGCGAAGATCGCGTCGACGGGGTTGTAGGGGTCCGCGTAGCCGGCGTCGAGGGCGTCCACCCCGTACTGCAGCCAGGTGCCCGGCATGAACTGCATCCAGCCGACCGCCCCGGCGCTGGAGACCGACAGATCGGTGCCGTAGTCGGTCTCGATTTCGTTGATCGCCGCCAGGATCTGCCACGGCACGCCGTACTGCACCGCGGCCGCCTTGTAGATCGGCAGCAGGAACAGGGGCACGCGGTAGAAGTTCAGGGCCGCGGCGGAGGCGTTGCTGGAGTTGAGGATCGCTTCCAGGGCGGCCGTGTCGGCGACCGACTGGGGCGAGGCGGCGACGCCGTTGGGTCCCGCCTTTTCAGCCGCCGCCTTGGCGTTGGCGGCGTTCGCCTGTTCGCTGCGCGCCTTGGCTCCGGCGCTCGACTTCTGTTTGCGCTTGACCACCACGCTCGGCGCTTCCACGCCGGCCTTGTGCTTCGGCGCGGGGGTGCTCTGGGGCGTGGTCGTCGTCTGGGGGGTGGTGGTGCTCGGCGAAGGCGTCGTGCTGGTGCTCGTGGGGGTGGTGCTCGTGGTGGTCGGCGTGGTGCTCGTTTCGGACGCGCCCGTGGTGCCGGTGCCCGTGCCTTCCGAGCCCGTGGCCTGGACGCTGCCGCCGCTGGGGAGGCCTTCGGCCGAGGCACGCGGGCCCGCGGCCAGCGCGCTCTGGACGGCGGCTCCGCCGAGCCCTGCGGCCGTCAGCCCGCCGCCGGCGAGGGCCGAGAGCAGGGCCCGTACGAGCCGGCGACGCTGCCAGCCCGCGGCGCCGGCCGCCACGCGCCCGGCGCTGCTTGAGGCTTTTTCGCTCTCGGGTCTTCCCATGTCGTGATCGAACCTGGCTAACGCAGGCTTCCGGGGGAGGCCCACCCGAAGTCATATCGGCAGATGCGCTGGAATACGTAAAGCATTCGTTACCCGCCCCGGCGGACTCCCCTTGGTGCCGCCTGCGTCAGGGCGTGGCTGTGCACCGTAGCGGTCGTAAGAGCGGAATGTCGCACTGGGTCCTCTTCGCGTCCGTTCGCCGGAACTCCCTCCATTCCTCCTGCCATACCCCGACCTGGGGGTGTTCGAGCCACATTGCCCGCCGGGATCGCTAACTTAACGGATCGTGGAAACGATCGACTCCATCATCCAGGTCGCCATCTCGGTCGTGCTGGTGCTGCTGATCCTGATGCACTCGGGCAAGGACGCAGGCCTGTCCGGAGCGTTCGGGGTGGGCACCGGAGCGGGCCCCCTCGGCGGCGGCTCGATGGTCGAGCGCAACCTCAACCGCTGGACGGTCGCGTTCGCGGTGCTGTTCTTCGTGAACGCGGTCATTCTGCTGAAGCGTCCCTGGGCCTAGGCCCCAGCCCCCGGCCCGCCGGCCTCGTCCTCCGCGCCGCTCCGGTCACCGTCCGACGGTTCGAGCCGGTCGAGGATCTCGATCGCCTCGGCGCGCAGCTGGGTGTTGATCGCCTCGTAGTCCTCGGGCGAGAGCTTGCCGGTCCGCAGGTCCATGTCGAGGTCGCGGATCTCCCGGTACTTGGCCTCGCGGGCCGCCTCCAGCGCCTCGCGCTCGCCGGCGTCGGCTTCCGCGTCGGCGTCCGCGTCGGGGCCGCGTCGGGCGCGCAACGGGGCGCCGACGAAGTTGACCACCAGCGCCAGCAGCGTGAGCGCGAGGATCGCGATCCCGATGTCCACCGGATTCCGAGCGCCGGGGCTCGCCTAGACGCGAGCCAGGCCGCGCAGCGCCCGCGGGCGCTCCAGGGCGGCCACCCGGCGGCGCACCGTGCTGGGGGCCGGCCACAGGGCGATCAGCGCCCCGCCGAGCACGATCAGGCCTCCGAGCCAGATCCACATGACCAGCGGCGAGACGATGAAGTGGAACTGGGCCGGCGGCGGGTGTTGCAGGTACTGGCGCGCCAGTACCCCTAGAGCGACGAGCGCGTCTGCGGGCGGCAGGGTGCGGTTGCCGGCACTGATGATCTTCTGCAGGGCGGGGGCTTCGATGTCCGGCTCCACCGCACTCCAGACGTCGCGGGTGATGCCGCCGTTCATCGCGATGTGGCTCACCGGCTGGCCCCCGATCAGGCTGCCGACGGTGCCCTGTCCCGGTTCGCCCGAGGGGTAGTAGCCCTCGCTCGGTTCGAGCGTGGCCACACGCTGCTTGCCCTTCAGCACCTGCAGGCGCGCACCCAGGCTGAGGAGCGCGCCGGTGTGGGCAGCGTCGTTGGCGGGGGTGACGGACGCGGTCGGCTTGACGTAGCGGACCGTGTAGGCGCCGACGCGGGCGGACTGGCCGGGCGAGAGCCCCTGCTCGACCGCGTGCTGGAAGGACGAGGAGGCCGCCACGCCGACGAACAGCACCGCCATCCCGAGGTGCACGATGTAGCCCCCGTAACGCCTGCGGTTACGGCGCACGAGCGCCAGCAGGGCGCGTGGCGCCGGCTCTCCGGCGATCGCCCGCCGGGCACGGGTGCCGCGCACGAACTCCTGCCCGACGCTGCCGAGCACGAACGCCGCACAGCAGAACATCGCCGTCGCGAAGGGCTTGTGGGTGACGCCGCTGAGCTCGAGCCCGGCGAGCGTGGCGAGCGCCGCGCCGATCGGAACGAGGAAGTTGCGCCGTGCGTTGGCGAACGTCGCCCGGCGCCAGGCGATCACCGGGCCGATGCCGCTCAGCAGCACCAGGGCCAGCGCCAGCGGGACCGTGTAGCGATCGAACCAGGGCGGCCCGACGGAGGCTTCGCGCCCGGAGATGGCCTCAGAGATCAGCGGGAAGTAGGTACCCCAGAAGATCACGAAGCAGAGCGCCACTAGGACGAGGTTGTTGGCCAGGAACATCGCCTCCCGGGACAGCAGCGAGTCGAGCCGGGCCTCGGAGCGCAGCAGCTCCCGCCGCGAGACCACGAGGTAGATCGAAGCTCCGATCAGGACCCCGATCAGGATCACGAACGGCACCCCCAGGGTGTGGCCGCCGAAGGCGTGGATCGAGTTCAGGATCCCACTGCGCACGAGGAACGTCCCCATCACGGCAAGCGTGCCGGTGGCGAGCACCAGCGAGACGTTCCATACCTTCAGCATCCCCCGCTTCTCCTGGATCATCAGCGAGTGCAGAAAGGCGGTGGCGGTCAGCCACGGCATCAGCGAGGCGTTCTCGACCGCGTCCCAGCCCCAGTAGCCCCCCCACCCGAGCTCCGAGTAGGACCAGCGGGCGCCGAGCAGGATGCCGATGCCCAGGAACAACCAGGCGGCGAAGGCGAAGCGACGGATGGCCCCGATCCAATCGGCCTGCAGGCGCCGCGCGAGCAGGGCCCCGAAGCCGAACGCCAGCGGGATCATGCACAGCGTGTAGCCCGAGTAGAGCATCGGGGGGTGGATCATCATCGTCGGGAAGCGCAGCAGCGGATCCAGGCCGGCGCCTTCGGCGGGGGCGGGGGTGGTGGTGCTGAAGGGGTTCGCGTAGAAGACCATCAGCGACACGAAGAAGGCCCCGAGCCCCAGCAGGATGGCGGTGGCGTAGGCCGCGATCTCACGCAGGCGCCTGCGGGTCACCAGCAGCGCCAGGCTGGACCAGATCGACAGCAGCCACGCCCACAGCAGCAGCGAGCCTTCCTGGGAGGACCACACGGCCGCCACCCGGTAGAGCGTGGGGGTGGTGCGGCTGGAGGTGTCGGCGACGGTGTTGAAGGAGAAGTCGTTCCGCAGGAAGGCGACCTCGAGCACCAGCCCGGCGACGGTCAGCACGGCGGCCAGCGCGTACATCGCGCGGCGGCCGGAGTCGACGAACTCAGGGCGATGCTTGCGGACGCCGTAGATCGAGGCGGCGATTCCGTAGGCGCAGACGGCAAGCGCCAGCACCAGGCAGCAGAAGCCGAGCCCGGCCATCAGCGGCTAGCCGCCCACGCGGGCGCGCACCTCAGGTGCGGGGCGCCGGCGCGGAGCACCTACAGGTTCTGCTTCTCGCTCGGCGGAGCGGTCTTGTACTTCGAGGGGCACTTGGTGATCAGGGAGTCGCGTTCGCCGACGAAGCGCGAGCCCTGCTTCTGCACGGTCACGATCACCTCGCGGCCTTCGCGGAAGGGATCCGGAACGCTGCCCGTGTAGGCGAGCGCCACCGCCCGCGTCCCCGCCCTGTCCTGGACGCTGAAGTCGAGCACCGGGCCTTCGCGGTGGACGGACCCGTGGACGACCGTGCCGGTGAGCTGGTAGCTGCGTCCGGGCTGTGCTTCGTGCAGCAGCTGGGTCGGCGTCAGCGCCGGGCTGGCGGCGGTGAAGCTGGTGTAGATGAGAGCGCTGGCCAGCACTACGGCGGCGCTCAGTGCCAGTACCAGGCGCACGGTTCGCTTGCGCGCGGGGGACATCAACCAGAGCAGTATTCCAAACGGCCCCGGCCGTGATGCCGCACCGTCGCCACACCCCGCCGGCGGGTGCGAGCGAGGAAATCTCGCGGCAGGGGCGAAACCCTGAGGGATGCCGGACGTTAGACAGACAGACACCATGACCCGTCTGAGACGTCTGCCCGGCACCCTCCCCCTGCGCCGCTCCAACCACCGCGGCCGCCGCCGCGGCGGCGAGGAGGCCGTCCAGATCGTCACGGCGGCCCCCCGCTGCGACCACGCCGCCCAGCGCGTCCGTGACGCGGGCGGGCCCCTGGACAGGGCTTGCTACACCTGCGGATGCGGGCTGTGGTTCCAGGCGCCGGTGTCCACCAGCGTCACCTGCCCCCACTGCGGGGCGGGCCAGGCCTGGTAGCCGCCGGGCGGCCACGGCAGGCTTCGTCCGCGTCGATCAGGCGCCGGAGGCGCGGATTTCCACGACCGGCTGTTCGTGGGTCCAGCACGGCCCGCTGACGCCGAACGATCCCGCCAGGCCCCCGCACGGCAGGGGCGCGTAGTTGGTGCTTATGTAAACCTGGTCGGGCAGCGGGTCCGAGCCGACGCTCGGAGCACTGCGGGCGGCGTTTACGTAGCCGCCGGGCAGGCAGTCGCGGCTGCCGTGGGGGCGCCGGCAGACGTAATCGGCGGCCACCGCCACGCCGAGGTCGTTGTAGGGGCCGGGCTTGCCGATGGGTTCGGTTCCGTAGTCCTGGGTTTCGAATCCAAGGCCAAGTATAACCCTCGACGGTAGGGTTAGACTCGGGAAGCTGAAGCTGACGGCGTGCAGCTGGGCGAATTCGCAGCCGGCTCCGAATCCCTGGGTCCAGCCTTCGTCGGGACAGGCGCTGGCGGCCGAGGGCCGGTAGGGGATCTGAAAGGTCTTGGTGGTCCGCGCCAGCAGGGTGCCACGGGAGTCGCGAGGGCCCGCCCGGTAGAGCTCGAGCGTGAGAGGCCAGCTGAAGCTCGCGCCGGGGCTCGTGCGGCAGCTGCCGGCGCGGCCGTGCTGGCAGGCGTAGCTCGCCATCAGCACGCTCACCACGGGCTTGGAGCGGCTGCTGCCGGCCAGTTCGACCTCGCCGCCGAACTCCGCGATGGCGTAGGACTCGAACAGAGCCACCGGCAGCCCATGGGTGTCGGGGGGGCGGTTGCTGTAGACGAGCTCCCCTCCCCCGGTGGCACTCGCAGGGGCGCTCGCGGCGCGGCTGCTCGGGCCCGAGGCGGTGAGGAGCACCACGAAGGCCGCGCCGAGGGCGAGCACGGCCAGCAGCGCGAGCGGCCGCACCGGGGCGCGGGCCGCCGGCGGGGCTAGCGGATCTGCAGGCCGCTGATCGCCCGTGCGATCACCAGCTGCTGGATCTCGGCCGTTCCCTCGAAGATGTCGTAGATCTTTGCGTCGCGGTGCCAGCGCTCAACAGGGTACTCGCGGGTGTAGCCGTTGCCGCCCAGTATCTGGATCGCCCGCTCGGTCACCCACACCGCCACCTCGCCGGACTTGAGCTTGCTCATCGAGCCCTCGGCGTTCTCGAAGCGATGCCCGGTTCGACCCATCCACGACGCCCGCCAGACCAGCAGGCGGGCGGCGTCGATCTCGAGCTTCATGCGCGCGAGCGTAAACGCGATCGCCTGGTTTTCGATGATCTTGCGGCCGAACTGCTCACGATCCTTGGAGTACTCCAGCGCGTACTCATAGGCCGCCCGCGCGATCCCCAGCGCCTGGGCGCCGACGGTCGGACGGGACGCCTCGAACGTCTGCATCGCCGCTTGGGAGCTGCTGCGCTTGCCCTCGCGTACACGGGCGAGGCGTTCGTCCAGTCGCTCTTTGCCCCCCAGCACGTAGCCGGCCGGGATGCGGCAGTCGTCGAGGAACACGTCAGCGGTGTGGGAGGCCCGCAGGCCGTGCTTGGAGACCTTCGTCCCCTGCGAGATCCCCTTCGCCTCGCTCATCGGCACGACGAAGGCCGCGTGGCCACGGGAGCCGAGCTCGGGGTCGACCGTCGCGATCACCACGTGGACGTCTGAGATGCCGCCGTTGGTGGCCCACGCCTTCTGGCCGTTGAGAACCCACTCGCCGGCGGCCTCGTCGTAGCGGGCGCGGGTCCGCACCGCCGAGACGTCCGAGCCGGCGTTCGGCTCAGAGGAGCAGAAGGCGGCCACCTTGACCTCATCGGGCGTGCCGAAGCAGCGGGGGATCCATTCGCCGATCTGCTCGGGGCTGCCCTGCCCGAAGATCGACGCCACGGCCAGGGCCGTGCCCATGATCGACATCCCGATCCCGGCGTCGCCCCAGAACAGCTCCTCGTTGACGATCGGGAGCGTCAGGCCGGTGGGGTCGGCGAAGAACTGGGCCAGGCCTTCGAACCCGTACAGCCCGATCTTGGCGGCCTCCTGGATGATCGGCCACGGAGTCTGCTCCTTCTCGTCCCACTCGTGGGCGGCCGGGCGCACGACGTCGGCGGCGAAGCCGTGGACCCAATCGCGGATGTCCTTCTGGTCCTGGGTCAGCTCGAGCGAGAAGCCGCCCTCCTGGACGGCGGGCACGGCATCTTCGGCGAGCTGCTCGGGCGCAGGCACGTCGGAATCAGGGGACAGGGTGGGGGTCGACATCGAGTGCTCCTTGGGTTGGCTGGCCTCGTGACAGAGTACCGACTGCTGTCAATCTAACGGACAAATCAGCCCGCGATGTCAACTTACCCCGACACCGCGGTTGCCACCCCATTACCCGTCCAGCGCTACCGCCATGCCTCCTCGCGGCGGGTGAGGGCCACCACGTCCTTTGGCAGCTTGCCCTCGGCGACGTCGGCGACCGTGACCTTCTCGAGCACTTTGCGCAGGTTCGCCCGCAGCGCGATCCACACGTCGCGCAGTGCCTCGGAGGAGCCGACGTACTCGATCTCTTCGGGCCGCTGGCCGCGGATGCCCACCAGCGGACCCTCGACGGCGCGGATCACCTGTGCGAGGTTGACCTCCTCGGCGGGGCGGGCCAGCCAGTAGCCGCCCTCGGGTCCCCGCTGGCTGCGGACCACGCCCGCGGAGCGCAGCTGGGTGAGGATGTTCTCCAGGAAGGAAACGGGGATCCTCTGTGCGGTGGCGATGTCGTCCACCTTGCGGGGCGCGTCCTGGGAGCTGTCGGCCAGCTCGATGACCGCCCGTACGGCGTAATCGGCCTTGGCGGTCACGTGCATTGGGGAGATTGTTCCGCATAGGGCGGCCGGGGGCCGCACGACACCGTGTTAGGGCACCCTAACTCCTGTGGTACCGTGGACCGGCCCATCCCGACCTATGAGATCGGATTTGAAGACGGCCCGCCCCAGAGCCCTCCCCCGGACCGCTCCTCGCCCGCTGACCCGGCCTCGGATCGCGTTGGCGATCATGGCGGCGCTGTGCTTCCTGCCGGCGATCTCCGCCTGCAGCTCGAGCTCGGGCAGCGGGGCGTTGACGGTCTACAACGGCCAGCACGAACAGACGACGGCCGCGCTGGTGAAGGCCTTCGAACGCAAGACGGGGATCACGACCGCCGTGCGCAGCGACGACGAGGCGACGCTGGCCAACCAGATCATCCAGGAGGGCTCCAACTCCCCGGCCGACGTCATCTACACCGAGAACACCCCGCCGCTGGAAGCGCTACGCGAGCACGGGCTGCTGGCCGCTGCCGCGCCGGCCGCGCTGAGCTCCATCCCCGCGCGCTACAACTCCGCGCAGGGCATTTGGGTGGGGGTCTCCGGACGCGTGTCGGTGCTGGTCTACAACACCTCCCAGCTGAAGCCGTCGCAGCTACCCAGCTCGATCCTCGAACTCGCGGACGCGCGTTACAGGGGCAAGCTCGCCTTCGCCCCATCTGAGACGGACTTCCAGCCGCTGGTCACCTCGATCGTCAAGTTCAAGGGCAGGCCGGCCGCCGAAACCTGGCTGGAGGGACTGAAGGAAAACGGGCGCCAGCTACCGGACAACGAGACCATCACCGCGGAGGTGAACTCCGGGCAGAGCGCGCTGGGACCGATCAACCACTACTACTGGTACCGCCTGCGACGCGCGGAAGGCGGGCACATGTCCTCCGCCCTGCACTACTACGCCCCCGGAGATCCGGGCTACCTGGTCAACGTCTCCGGGGCCGCGGTGCTGAAGTCGAGCCACCACAAGGCCGCGGCGCAACGCTTCCTCGAATTCCTCGTCAGCCGGGAAGGGCAGGAAGTCCTCGCCCGCAGCGACAGCTACGAGTATCCCCTGCGCCCCGGGGTGACGCCGCCGGCCGGTCTGCGGCCTTTCTCGGAACTCCAGCCCGCGTCGCTGACCCCCTCCGAGCTCGGCGACGGCAGCGAAGCCCTCGCGCTGGAGCAGAAGGTTGGACTCCTCTAGGCAGGCGTCGTGAGCGCAACCGCAACCGAGTCCCGTCCGCCAAGCCTGGCCCGCTCGTGGTCCGCGCGCGGGCGCTGGCCGCTGGGGACGCTCGCCGGCGCGCTGATCGCCGCCGGGCTGGTGTTGCTGCCGCTCGTGTTCCTGGTCGTGGAAGCCCTCCACCCGGGTCTCGGCGAGGTCCGGCGGCTGCTGCTTCGCCACACGGTCGGGGTGCTGCTGTGGAACACCGCCCGGCTGGCAGTCGCGTGCACGCTGCTGTGTGCCGTGCTCGGGGTGGCGGCGGCGTGGTGCGTGGAGCGAACCACTCTGCCCGCCCGCGGACTATGGGCCGTGCTGCTGGTGCTCCCGCTCGGGATCCCCGACTTCGTGATCGGCTTCGGGTGGGTCTCGATCGCGCCCGGCCTGCGCGGCTACCCGGCGGCGGTAATGATCATGACGCTGTCGCTGTACCCGCTCGTGTACCTGCCGGTGGCGAGCGCCCTGAGGCACCTCGACGGAACCCTCGAGGAGGCGGCCAGGAGCCTCGGGATGGGACCGTGGCGCACCTTCACCAGGGTCACACTGCGCCAGATCCGCCCAGCGCTGCTCGGGGGCTGCCTGCTGGTGGCGCTGGCGCTGCTGGCGGAGTACGGCGCGTTTGAAATCGTCGAGTACCGCACCTTCACGGTGGCGATCTTCACCCAGTTCCAGCTCGGCTTCGACACAGCCGCGGCGTGTGTGCTGGCGCTGGTGCTGGTGGTCATCAGCATCGCGGTGCTGGGTGGTGAGCTGGCGCTCAGCGGGCCGGCACAGGCGCGCCGCAGCACCCGTGGCCCGCGCAGGCCGGCACCGAGGGTGCGGCTGGGCCGGCTGACCGCACTTCCGCTGGCCGGCCTGGCGACCGTGGCGGCGCTCGCACTCGGCGTTCCGGGCGGCGCGCTCGTGTATTGGCTGATCCAGGGAGGGACGAGCACCCTGCCCGCCATCTCGGTCGGCTCGGCGATCGGTCACACCGCCGCCTACAGCGCGGCCGCGGCGGCACTGGCGACGGCGCTCGCGGTGCCGGTCGTGATGCTCGTCACGCGCCACCGCAACCGCTTCACGGTGCTGCTGGAGCGGCTCAGCTACCTACCGATGGCGCTGCCGGGAGTGGTGGTCGCGCTCGGGCTCGTGTCGTTCACGATCAACCACGCCTTTGCCCTCTACCAGAGCACGCTGGAGCTGGTGGTCGCCTACGCGATCCTGTTCCTGCCCCTGGCGGTGGTCGGCGTGCGCTCGGCGATGGGCGAGGCGCCCGAGCGCCTGGAGGAGGTCGGGCGCTCGCTCGGCGCCGGCCGGGCAGCGGTGTGGCGCCGCGTGACGCTGCCCCTGATCGCCCCGGGCCTGGCGGTGGCGTTCGCGCTCGTGTTCATATCCTCGGCAACCGAGTTGACGGCCACCCTGCTGCTGCGTCCCACCGGCGTGAACACGCTCGCCACCCGCTTCTGGGCGTACACGGCCGAACTCTCCTACGGCTCGGCGGCGCCGTACGCGGCCATGATGGTGGCGGTCTCGGCCGTACCCGCCTACCTGATCAGCCGTCGCGTCAGCCGCGGCGCCCCGGCGCAGAGGACGCGATGAGCCAGCTCCGGATCCAGGACCTGTGGAAGAGCTACGAGGAGCGCCCCGTGCTGCGCGGGCTCGACCTGGTCGTGGAGCCCGGGACGCTGACCGCCGTCCTCGGCCCCTCCGGCTGCGGCAAGACCACGCTGCTACGGGTGATCGCCGGCTTCGAGCGCGCCGAGCACGGCGAGGTGGTGCTCGGCGGCCGGACGCTCGAGAACGAGCACGTCAACATCGCACCCGAGAAGCGGGGGATCGGATACGTCCCCCAGGAGGGGGCCCTGTTCCCCCACCTGTCGGTCGAGGCGAATGTCGGCTTCGGGCTGCCCCGCCGCGAGCGCCGCGGAGCGGTCGTGTCGGGCCTGCTGGAGATGGTCGGCATCGCCGCGCTCGCCAAGCGCCTCCCCCACGAGCTCTCGGGCGGCGAGCAGCAACGCGTGGCACTGGCAAGGGCGCTGGCGCGCAAGCCTCACGTGCTGCTGCTCGACGAGCCGTTCTCCTCGCTGGACGCCAGCCTGCGGGGGACGGTGCGCGAGGAGGTCCATCAGCTGCTGCGCGAGCAGGGAGCCACGACCGTGCTCGTGACCCACGACCAGGAGGAGGCGCTCTCGCTGGCGGACTCTGTCGCTGTGCTGCGGGGCGGGCAGATCGTCCAGCACGACGTTCCGAGCGAGCTCTACGAGGCGCCCGTGGACCACGAGCTGGCGAGCTTCCTCGGAGCCGTGAACCTGATCGACGCCGAGATCGAGGGAGCCACCGCGCGCACGCCGCTGGGTCCGTTGCCGCTGCGCGGCGGTCAGGAGGCCTCGAGGCAGGCCGGCGCGACGCTCGTGATGGTGCGCCCCGAGCAGCTCGAGGTCCATCTCCGCGCCGAGCCCTCCGCCGGCAGCTCGTCCGGCGACACCGGTGGCGGTGGCGGACCCGGCGGCCGCCTGGAGGGCCGCGTCGAGGAGTGCCGCTACTACGGTCACGACGCGCTGCTGCGGATCCGTCCCGAGGACCCCCGCGTGACGGTGCTGCTGGCCCGGGTACACGGCGAGTCGGCTCTCCCCGCCGGGGCGCCGGTGACGATCGCCGCGCACGGGCCCGTCAGCGTGGTGTGAACCTCCCGCTGGGCGCCCTCTAGCATCTGCTCGCAGTGGCAGACCGCTGGCACTGGGACTTCGAGGACGACGAGCGGGCCCGGGTGTCCTCCACGGCCACTCGACCCGCCGGGCCGCCGCCGCCGAGCGAGCCGCCCGGCGAGCACGAGGGCACAGGGCACCGCGTCCACATCCGCCGCCGCCGTGCGGTGGCGGTGGCCGTCGCCGTGGCGCTGGTGGTGGTCCTCGCGCTGACCCTGTCCCAGGGTCACGGGTCGACCTCCAAGCACAGCCGCGCGCCGACTGCCTCGTCGGCACTGAAGGCGCATGCCGCCCCCACCCCGCTACCCGAAAACGACAAACAGGCGGCCGTCGCGTCGGTGCTCGCCTACACGCCCTTCATCAAAGAAGGCACCGCCCGCAAGCCCGAGGTGGCGCTCACCTTCGACGACGGGCCGGGCCCGTATACGCCCGCCGTGCTGAGCGTGCTGGAGCGCTACGGGGTGCACGCCACGTTCTTCATCATCGGACGCATGCTGCAGTACTTCGGCGAATCGGCCAAGCGGGAGGTACGCGACGGGGACGTGCTGGGCGACCACACCGAGACCCATCCACCGATGGCCCAGCTGCCGGCACACGAACAGTACGAAGAGCTGTTCGAACAGGCGGCCCGGGTGGAACTGCAGGGTGCGCCGCGCCCGGACCTCTTCCGTCCACCCTACGGGTCGTTCAACGCGACCACCATGGCCCAGCTGCAGCGGCTGCACATGCTGATGGTGCTGTGGTCGGTGGACACCGACGACTACCAGCAGCCGGGGGTGGCGGCGATCGTCCACACCGCGCTGGCGGGCGCCCGCCCCGGCGCGATCATCCTGATGCACGACGCCGGGGGCACCCGTACCGAGACCGTCGAAGCGCTCCCGATCATCATCCGCGAACTGCGCGCGAAAGGACTCAAGCCGGTGACGGTCCCGCAGCTGCTGGCCGACGATCCTCCCGCTCCCGGCCAGCCGCTGCCCACCAGCCTGGCCGGCGACTGACGTGCACGAGCCGCTCGACGCCGACACCCTGCGGGAGCGCCGCCAGGACAACCGCCGCACCCGAACCCGGCGCCGGCGGCTGCTGATCGTCGCCGCGGCGGTGGTGGCGGTGGCGGCGGTGGTCGCGGTGGCGCTGGGCTCGGGCGGCGGGAGCTCGGGCAGCGGTGGCTCGCCGACGGGCGCTGACGGCGCCAGGGCAGGGGCCTCCGGCACACGCGGTCCTGGCCGGGCGAGCGCCGGCGGCGGCGGGGCTGGCGCGTCCCACGCTGGCGGGACCTCCACCGTCGCCGGGCACGCCAGCGGGCACCCCGGCAACGCCTCCGTGCCGGTGCTGATGTACCACGTGATCGCGCCCCCGCCGGCGGGAGCGCCGTTCCCCGGCCTGTATGTCCCTCCGAGCGAGTTCAGCGAACAGATGCACGCGCTGGCGGCGGCCGGCTGGCATGCCGTCACGCTCGATCAGCTGGCGGCCAACTGGCGCGACGGCGCCCCGCTGGGCGCCAAGCCGGTCGTGGTGAGCTTCGACAACGGCTACCACTCCCAGTACTCGCAGGCGCTGCCGGTGCTGAGGAACCTCGGCTGGGTGGGCGACGAGAACATCCAGTTGACGGGCCTGCCGCCTTCCCAGGGAGGGCTCAGCAGCACCGAAATCCAGGGACTGATCGCCGCCGGGTGGGAGCTCGATACCCAGGGCCTCAGCCACGCCGACCTGATCACGCTCGGCCCCGCGGCGCTGCGTGAACAGGTACAGGAACCCCGCGAACAGCTGCGCCGGCGCTACCACGTGCCGGTGAACTGGTTCTGCTACCCCTCGGGCCACTACGACGCGGCGGTGATCGCGGCGGTCAAGGCGGCCGGCTACAGCGGCTCCACCACCGTCGTACCGGGATGGGCCCACCGCACAGAAGACGCTTACCGGGCGCACCGGTTGAGGGTGCTCGGGGGAACCAGCGGTCCCCAGCTGCTGGCGCTGATCGAAGACACCCGCGCGGACCCCCCCGCGCCGGGCTCCTACGGGGGTTAGAGCACGTCCGCCGAGGCCTGCGCCCCTCGCTCGAGCACCGCCCGGGAGCGCCCACCCGCCCGCCGCGGGACGTTCGGCCCCTGCTCTAGCCTGGCGCTGTAGCGATGTCGGCCTTCATCCCCAGCCCGTCGAGCAACGGGTTCCACATCGGCCCCCTGTTCGTGCACTTCTACGGGCTCTGCTACGTCGTCGGCATCACCGCCGCGGTGATGATCGCGCGGCGGCTGTGGCGGGCCAAGGGCGGCGACCCCGACCTGGTGCTGACGGTCGCGCTGTGGGGAGTGCCGTTCGGGATCCTGGGCGGGCGCCTCTACCACGACATCACCAGCTGGAACGAAGTCCCCCACAACTGGTACGGCTGGCTGGCCGTGTGGGAAGGAGGTCTCGGTATCTGGGGCGGGATCGTGTGCGGTGTCCTCGGCGGCATGATCCCGCTCCGCAAAGCCAAGATCCACATTCCGAGCTTCCTCGACGCGGCCGCCCCGGGCATCCTCGCCGCGCAGGCGTTCGGTCGGATCGGCAACTACTTCAACCAGGAGCTGTTCGGGGGTCCCACGACCCTGCCCTGGGGCCTGGAAATCGAAGCCGCCCACCGCCCCGCGCGATACCTGGCCTACTCGACCTTCCATCCGACGTTCCTGTACGAGCTGATCTGGGACCTCACGCTCGCGGCGGTGCTGTCCGGGCTGGTGCTGCGGGGGAGGATCCGCCCGCCCGGGATCTTCGCCCTGTACGTGACCGGCTATTCGGCGTTCCGGATCTTCGAGGAGTCCCTGCGCGTGGACCCCTCCCACTACATCCTCGGCGAGCGTCTGAACTTTTGGGTCGCGTGCCTGCTGACGCTCTCCGGTGCGATCTGGTTCATCTTCACCCAGCGCCGGGGCGCGCCCGACAGCCCGACACCGGATACGGCCGCCCAGCAGGCCGCGCCGAGGGCGACGGTGGCGCCGCCGTGAGTGGAGCGGAGCTCGGCGTCGCGATCTCCGTCTTCCTGGCCTGTGCCGTGGAGGCGGTGGAGGCGTTGACGATCGTGCTCGCACTGGGGACCACGCGGGGCTGGCGCTCGGCGCTGGCGGGCGCAGGAGCCGCCGTGCTCGCGCTGGCCGTGCTCGTGGCCGGCCTCGGGCCGGCACTCACTTCGCTGCCGCTGGACACGTTGCGCGTCCTGATCGGGGGCCTGCTGTTGATCTTCGGGCTGCAGTGGCTGCGCAAGGCGGTCCTGCGCTGGGCGGGCCTGAAGGACATGCACGACGAGCTGCTCGCCTTCGAGGAGGAGTCCGCTGCAGCGCGGGCACACACGCCGACCACCGCGTCGTTCGACGGATACGCCTTCACGGTCTGCTTCAAGGGGGTGCTGCTCGAGGGCCTGGAGGTCGCCTTCATCGTGCTCACCGTGGGCGCCAACCAGAATCGCCTGGGCCTCGCCGCGGGCGCCGCCGCCGTGGCCGTGGTGGTCGTGATCGCGATCGGGGCGGCCGTCAGGGCGCCGCTCGCCCGCGTCCCGGAGAACACCCTCAAGCTGCTCGTGGGTGTGATGCTCACCTCGTTCGGAATGTTCTGGAGCGGTGAGGGCGCCGGCGCCGCATGGCCCGGTGGCGAGGCGGCGCTGCTGGTGATCATCCCCGCGGTCCTGCTGTGCGCCTGGGCGATGGCCAAGAGCCTGCGCGGAGCGCAGCCGGCCGCGGCCGGTGTCGGCGTGCCGCACGACCGACCACTGGAGGCCGGGCCCGCACAGGCGGAGGAGTCCGCCGACGGCGATCACGTGGCGGTGCGTCGATGAGACACCTCGTGCGAGCGGCCACAGCCGTGTGGCAGTTCATCGTCGGCGACGACTGGCGCCTGGCGCTCGGGGTGGCGATCGCCATCGGGGCGGTCGCGGTGCTCGTGGAACTGTCGGTCAACGCGTGGTGGCTGCTCCCCGTCGCGGTACCCGCGCTGCTGTGGATCTCCGTCTCGCGTGTGGCGGGGCGGCGGGGGAAGCGCTCGCGCCAGGCGTGAGAGACGCTTTCATTCAGCCATTCGGTAGGTGCAGGCCCGCGATCCTGTTGATCATCTTGGTGAGCGCCGGTTCCACGTCCAGTTCGAGCGGAGGATGCCCCGGGACGGAGATGATCGGCAGGAAGCTTTCGCCGCAGCCGTAGGGTTCGCCTTCGAGAGTCGCAACCGGGGGCGCGCCAAGCTGTTCGGCGAACGTCACCACGAAGCTTCCGGGGTGCGGCTTCTCCACTGGGCAGCCGAACACTGCGCCTTTGTCTTCGAAGATCGGGATCGCGTTGACGAGTGCCACGAGTTCTTGGACGAGCGAGGGATTGGAGACCACCGCCGGGCTCGGGCCCACCTTGCTCGAGGTTGGAAACGTGTTGGTGATCGTGATCGCGTGGACTTCGGCGCCAAGGAGCGAATAGCTCGGCCGCACGCCCTCCCAGACCGCGCTGCCTTCCAAGCGGATCACAAATCGGCCGTGCTTCGCCTTCGCAACCCACACGGTCAGCGCCTGGCGACGTAGCACGCCGCTCACCGGGGGTAGGGTGAATTCCTGCCTCCAGAGGTCGGGTTTGTAGTTGCGTTGGACTTCCGCGCTCGTTGTCGGGCCGGGCGGGCCGGGCCGCGTGTACGAGGTCCCGGAGCTCGACTCCCCCTGGGCTGTAGCGTCGCGGGGCAGACGTGAGCGGACGTAGGCCAGGATCGCTGGCGGCGCCGACCTCGTGGCCCAGAGCGTCGCGCGCGTCTGGAGCTTCCCGCGCTCTTCGCGGCTCAGGTTGTCGTCTTCCGTCGCGCCTGAGCCGATCAGCCGCCGCTCGCGGCCCGGGACGCCCGGCAGACGAGTCCAGCTTCGCGCGGGCTTGACGAGCCGGAGCGTCGATACGGCTGCTTCTAGCGCGATCTGAGACCGCCCTGCGGGCGACTGCGCCTGTGTTTCAGCAGCCGCTGACGCCACCATCGCCGCGCCCACGACGGCCACCACCGCTGCGGTCGCGAGCACAGCGGCTACCCGTGGAACTCCCGGCACACACTTCATAGTGGCAGCCGTCTCAACGCGTCAGACAGGCTGCGCCGCGAGCCTCCTCCCGGCCGGCGCCGTCAGCCAAAGAGCGGTTTGGATTCTCAAGTCCCCGCAGATGAACGGAAGCGGCGAACGGGTCTCGAACCCGCGACCTCAAGCTTGGGAAAAACGCGTTGGAAAGTGAAGTTCAGTAAAACTGGGATGAATAGGCGCATCTGAGCCGTGTTGGATGGGGTTCAGTGAGGGTAGTTCGTGGTACAGATGTGGTACGGTCGCCGAAGTGGTCATCGCCTACCGCGAGCGCTCCGAGGGTCTGGTGGCCTACGCGCGCTGGCGAGACACGACCGGCTCGCAGCGCACGCAGCGGATCGGCCTCGTGTGGGCGGAGCGCTACGGAGACGGCTACCGCAACCGACGCGGCAAGCGCCCCGAGGGCGCCCTCACGATCCAGGAGGCAAACGCTCGCGCCCTTGAGTTGAAGGACGAGCAGGAGGCGAAGCTCACCGCAAGCGAGGACTTGCTCGAAGACAACGCGCGAGCACCGTTCAAGCTCGTGGCCGATCGCTGGCTCGAGTACGGCGAAGCCGAGGGCGGCTGGTCTCCGATGAGCCTGCGCAACCGCCGCTACACCGTCAAGGCCCTCTCGGCGACGTTCGGAGAGACGCCGGCCGCCGAGATCACGCCCAAGCAGGTCAAAGCCTGGTGGAGCGCCCTGCATAGCCCGCGCCGCGAGGGCGGGCCGGTGAGCAATCGCAACGCCAACCGCCTTCACAGCGAGCTGCGGGCGATCCTTTCGTGGGCGGGCGAGGACTACGGGCTCGTGCGCAACCCGACGCACGGCATCAAGCGCCACTCCGAACGAATCAACCACGACGCTCCGCCGTTCTTCTCAGTCGAGGAGATCGAGGCGCTCGCGCGAAACGCCGGCGAGCGGGACGCGCTGATCTTCAAGACCGCCGCCTTCGCCGGGCTACGCCGCGGCGAGGTGCTGTCCCTTAGATGGGGCCGTGTCGACTTCACGCGCAGCTCGCTGTACATCGCAGAGTCGATGGGTGTGGACAAGGACGAACGGGCGCGGCCGAAGTGGCAGAGCGCGCGGACCTTGCCGATGGCGCCGCAGCTGGCCCACCCGCTCGCCGCCTGGCGACCCGACGATGCCGATGATGACGACCTCGTGTTCCCGAGCGAGCTCGGCGGCAAGCTCGACGGCTCGGCGTTGCGGCGACGCTACGTCACAGCGCGCGACAAGGCCGGCCTGCGGCCGCTGCCGTTCCATGCCCTGCGGCACACCTTCGCGTCGCTTGCTGTGGCCGGCGGCGCCGACCTGGTCGCCGTCCAGAGCTGGCTTGGCCACCGCGATCTGCGTACCACGGCGCGGTACCTGCACCACAAGGACCGCACGTCCGACGCGCAGCTGCTCGGGCAGGCGTTCAGCGGGCTCGTCGAGCAGGCGAGCACCACCGGCCGCTCCTCCTGAGTCAAGCGGGTAGTGCCCGGCCCGTCAGGTAGCGCGGAAGCGTCGCACGGCCACGAGCCCCAGACCGAGGACGATGTAGGCCACCACAATCAAGCCGATGCCGGCGAGAAAGCCAGCATCGACTAGTGCCGCGATCACTAGGCCGATTACCGTGGCGGAGAAGCTCACGAGAAGCTGTTGGGTCTTGGTGAGCATGAGGGCACCCTGGCGCATGGCAGCTAGAGCGTAACCCTGAATCGAGCAGAGCCGCGATCTCCTTGAGCGCCCCTAGCAGGGGTTAGGCGAAAGTCCGCGGCGGCGCCTATTAGTGCCCACCGCCACCGTGGCCACCACCGCCGCCGTGGTGACCGCCGCTCGGTGGACCTCCGCCCCAGAAATCTCCGCCCGGCGGCTGCCCGCGCCCGCGCAATCCGAGCCTCAGGCCGCTGATCAGCAGCAGAAGGGCGATCGCACCCGCGAGTGCGCGAGCATGTTCGGAAGCGTCGGACGCACCGGCGATGACACCCAGTACGGCTCCCGCAAGGAACAGCGCATAAGCGAATTTGATGCGTGTTCTAGCGGCTCGGTCCACGCTCGGGACTCTACCCCGACGGCTCCGGGCGTTCCGGCGTTCGTGGCGTCTCTAGGCCCTCTTTTACTTCCCCTCTTCTGCTCTTCTTTTTTCTTTCGTGTCGTCGGTGGCGCGCGGCGGCGGGCGGCGTTGTTTTTCTTCCTCTCCCTTACCTCCTACTCATTCTTTGTTCCTTCCCTCCATGCCTTCCCTTCCTTCGTTCTCATTACTGCTTGTTGCTGGCTTGGTGCTCGACCTCGGACACACGTAGGGGGTTCGAGGTCGAGCACCAAGCCAGCCCACCGACCCCCGTAACGCCAGCCTCCGGCTCGGATTTGGGATCCGGGGTCAAATCCGACCTCCAATCCGCGATTCGGCTCAGCCCGGGGTTTGGTCCTGAGCCGTTGCAAGCGTGTCCTGAGTCCGACGGTCGCGTCCCGCCCGAAAATGCCAGCCACCCCGCCGTTAAAGGACGGCTCTCGCGCGCGCAGTTGCTGGCTCCGCGGTAACTTCCATGCGTGGCATCGACACTCGGCGAGACATGTAACCAGTTGCTCTGCCAGGATCGCGCCCGGCGGCGGTCCGCCGGCGTAAGCGGTCTGGTCGCACTGATTGCAGGGCTTGGCCTCGTCCTCAGCGCCTGTGGTTCCTCCACAGGGACGGCGACAGCGAGCGTGACGCACCGGTCGTCATCCTGCATGCCAGCCGCACTCAGGTTGTTTGGGGCCCGGCCGGCGCTCCCCAAGGAACTCTCGACCCCGCTGGACGCGACAATCCTGTCCAACTTCGCTGTCTTTCGTAGATCAGCGTTGCCGGGTGACCAGCTTTCTGGGCTGAAACCGGATGGCGACGGGCTGGAGCGCGAACTCTCCAAGGTCTACGAGCTCTCGGGCTACTACCCGGCCTATGTGCGTCAGCTGACCAGGCTCCCCGATGGGAGGCGCTATTTCGTGATCCCGGCGTACGGGCGCCCCGAAGCGGTGCTCCCAGCGCACTGTCTGCCGGCCGGGCAGCGTGAGCGACGCGTGCTCGTCGAAGAGCAGCGGCGGCGTCTGGTCGAGCCGGTCGACTGCATCGTGGAGGTCGGAGGCGGCGAAAACGCATCTCCTCCCGGCTGTGAACCGTTCGCGGCGATCGACGAAGCTGGGCGGGTCTTCCAGCCGGACTTGACCAAGGAACTGATCGTCGAACTGGTGCCCGATGGCGTCACCTCGGTGCGCATCGCCTATCGGGAAACGCCTTCGATCGTCGTGCCGGCCAACGCAAATGCTTTCTTGTTCACACCACCCCCACCGACTCCTCGTGTCGAGGCCGAGCTGAAACGCCTGGAACCCTCAATCTTCGCGACGCACCTCACTCGGGCCCAGCGCCGCCGCGTCACGTTGCAGTGGGACAAGACCGTGCATGAAACCGAGCCCACGAAGATCGAATGGCTCGACAACACTGGCGGACTGGTACGCGCCATTAGCCCTCCGACCGCCGCGGGCAGCTCCGTGACGTCGGTCGGCAACCTACGCGCACCCCTCGAAGGCTGACGGGGCTGATGGCGCGGATTCGCCGTCCAAGGACACACAACGGTCCGCGGCGAGGTAGCCAGAATCGCCGCCCCTACGACTGAGGCGACGGGAAGACTCGGACGATCCGATTCGCGTGCACTTTGTAAACCAATGGGCCCGTGTCGAGGCAGGCTTCTTCGATCCTCGCCCGACTCCGGTCGAACCTAGAGGCCTGCTCTGCACCGGACAGGCTGCCAGCGGTGAGGATGAAGGCGCGCACCCCAAAACCCCGGATCGTGTCGATCTCGGCTGGGCGATAGCGAAGCCGACGGTCCTTAGAGAGAACCGGCATGTCCTCGCGCCCGCACAGCTCGAGCCACTCGACGTCGAGGATCTCCTCGTCCCGCTCGCCATAGACCTCGTGGTGGGTGCGAAGGAGCCAGCCGCGCTCTCTCAGGGCCTGAGGCACCCGGTGACGGCCGAGGCTTCGATCGACGAAGAACTCAGGCTGCTGCGGGAAGCGTGACACGGAGGATGTCCTCGACGTCCTCGGGCGGGACGCCGAAGTCCTCCGCGACCTCGCTCAGCGGCTCGCCGGCGCGCCAGCGATCGAGGACGTCCTCGACCCGCGCGGCACCATGGATGAAGATCGGCTGCCCGAACGCCCGCTCAGGGTCCGCCGCGATCAACGGCCTGCTGGTCGCCGGCGAGACAAGTTGAACGGCGTAGCCGTCGCCGCCGTAGGTGATGCGCTTCAGATACTCCGCGACGATCGGCGCGAAAACGCCCTGGCGCGAGACCACCTCGGTCAGGCCCCCGAGCTCGCCGTCACGCTCGGCCTCCGCGTAGTCGTAGAGGATCACGGCCCCATCGCTGAAGAGCCGCCGCGACGCCAGGGCATGCTCGAGGCCGATCTCGTCACTGATGATCGCTACCGCCTGCCTGATGTGCTGGAGACTGACGCCGGCCCGTCGGAAGGCGGCCAGCACCATAGCTTCGGCAAGACCGACGAAGGGCACCGACGGGTAACCACGATCCGCTGCGACGCTGCTCACGATGGGGCGGCCAATGACCTCGGGCCGGCCCAGCGGCCGACGGACGTAGCCGTTGGCCCAGGTCGAGAACGTCGACGTCGGAACGCCGACGAACCGCGCGGCTTCGGCGGTCGTGTAGCGGGGGGTGTCGAAACGCCCGTCTTCCCTGTGGTTCATATCCGTCCTGATCGCCAATCGATCGTATCCCCCGCTTCGGCCGCTGGCGCTCGGCTCACGCTCGCGCAGGGGCACTTAGGGGTGCGCCCGGCGGTGACGAGCTCGGCGTTGGCTGGGTCGCTGTTGAGGCGATCCGCTCCGCGGAGGAACAGCGGCGCTCCCGACCCGCCTTAGCACCGCCTGTCAAATGACCTCGGGTCTGGGATGCGCACGCCTCCGCTCGAGGCGAGGTCGGCTTGCCGACCTGATTGCTGCACCGCCGGAGCCGGTGCGGCCCGTCAAGCGGCCGCAAGGCCGCGACCCCGGAGGGGTTGACGAGCCGGGTCGGCTCTGGCACCCACGTGGGCCCCGAGCACCGGCTAGGACGCGTGCTGGGCTCGGGCTCTGAGGATCCCGAGAGCGTGGCGAATGACGGCTTCATCAGAGAGCGGGAACTCCGTGGGCTCGTTGGGCCTTTGAGCCAGGAGCTCGACCACCGTGTGACCAGCGGGGAAGGCGTAGAGCCGCACAGTGGTTTGGGATGGCCGCGGGTCTTGGAATTGCACCTTCATTTGAAGTGCGACTCCACCGCGGCCGAGCGCAGCGGGAGATGCGAGAGCTTCTGCGCCCAAGACGGACGGAAAGCCCGCTGCGATGCTGCTCTGCACCCAGCACTGCTGTACCGCGGGCGCCGTTAGCGCCGACACGTAGGCGAGCGCCGCCGCACGCGTCGGGAACACGTCGACCGCCGATCCCATCGCCCAGTATTCCTGTTGGCTCTTGCCAAGCAGGAACGTCTTCGACGGTGCTCGGTAGAAGCGGCCCGCGACCCCCGCGCATGGGGTGACGGCTTTGTTCGTGAGCTGAATCACGGGCGCGACCTGCTTCGCTGCTGGGAGGTCGCCGCTGCGGAGGTTGATAGCGGCGGCCTTTCGCTGCTCGCGAGACGGGGCGCCGCACGACGCGAGGAGCACCGCTCCAGTGAGCGCGAGTAGAGCTGACCTGTGGTGCCTCATCTCGCCATGTATCGGCAGTCGAACCTGGCTTAGAAGCCACCGGGCGTATCCAAAGGTATCCAGTTTGTGGTACCGACCTGTGGTACAGCCGATATCGTTCGAACATTTTGGAACCGATTGCGACTAAAAATCCCTGCAAATCGACGAGAGCGGCGAACGGGTCTCGAACCCGCGACCTCAAGCTTGGGAAGCTTGCGCTCTACCAACTGAGCTATCGCCGCGCGTACTACAAACTACCTGCAAATCTTACGTTTTTGGTCTTATGCTGCGAGCCCTTCGGTGGCTTCCGGTTCTTTTCTCTCGTCTCGTGTGCCCATGCTACCGCCCGCTATCGCAGCGCTGATCACGACCAGCACCACCGCCCCGCCGATAAACGAACGACGCCCCCGCACAACGCCGTGACTCTACTTTCAAGCTCAGTGGGCCTGCAGGGATCTCATCTGATCCACTCGCTACGGTCACTGTTGAGGGGGGCGCCTGCGACTCGCTCGGCCCAAAGCCCCCTCCAGGGTCGAGCTTCGACCGCACGGACTGCTGCGCGGCGTCCCTCCTCGCCCTTTAGCGGGCGCTGATTCTCGGCTCTCACGTTGCGCCGCCGGCTCCTCGGTACGTGGGCGTTCGCCATTTTGCAGTCACCGTGCCACGCCCCTTCGCGATGGAAGGATCTCGCGGATGCACTCCTTCCTCGATCACGACGAGGCGTTGCGAGCGGCAGGGCTGGAGGAGTAGACGACTCACGAACCTGCCGATCCCGGCGTTATGCAGTAGCTGATGCCCCAGGAGAATTTCGAGATCGTCCGGCGCGTGAACGCAGCCATCAACAGCGGGAACATGGAGCGCATTTTCGCTCTGCTGCATCCCGAGTTCGAAACGTCCGTGGGCCCCGAGCTCTCCCCGGAGCCCGACGTCTATCGCGGCTATGACGGAGTCCGCCGTTACTTCGACTCCTTCCGCGAGGCGATGGACCAGATCCGCTTCGACCCGACCGGATTCCGCGAGGCCGGCACGTCGGTGGTCGTCTCGCTGCGCCTCAGCGCGAAAGGTCGCTTCACCGGTATCCCCGTCGAGCAACACGTCGGGCAGATATGGACGATTCACGACGGCAGGGCGATCCACGTCCAGAGCTACACCTCATACCGCGAGGCCCTCGAGGTCGTGGGCCTGGAGGAGTCGGCGCTCTGCAAGGAAGCGGCTGAAGCCGGCCGCCCTCACTGAGACGAGCGAGCCCAGCTGCGCCACAGGGCATGGCTGCTTAGCCTTTCCCGGGCGTGGACTACCGAGCAGCGACCCCAGCCGACGCCCCCCGGATCGCCGGTCTCCACGCCCGCAGCTGGCAGGAGCACTATCGGGGTGCCTACTCCGATGCGTTCCTCGACAACGACGTCCTGGCCGACCGCATGTCTGTGTGGACCGCGCGGCTGCTCACCCCGCCGGGGGACGCGTGCACGCTCGTGGCCGACTCCGGCGAAGGGATCGTCGGCTTCGCCCACACGATCCTCGGCGAGGACCCGAGATGGGGCGCACTGCTGGAGAACCTGCACGTGTCCAGTTGGCTGCACCGCAGCGGGGTCGGCAGGCAGCTGATGTCCCGCACGGCGGAGGTTGTGCTCGAGCGCGCACCGACACAGGGCCTCCACCTCTGGGTCCTGGAGCAGAACACGGCCGGGCAGGCGTTCTACGGCGCCCTCGGCGGGACATGTGTCGAGCGCGCCCCGACCCTTCCTCCCGGGGGCGACCCCGCGCGTCTGAACGGCAGCCCGTGGCGGCTCCGCTTCGCCTGGCCCGATCCGAACGTCCTTCTCGCTTAGCGATCGGCCCCGAACGGGTAACAATCGGTGCGTGGAGGGCACGGTCGAGATCGAGTTCCAGGGGCCGGCGCGGCACCGCAGGCTCAACGTTCGCGGCGAGCTCGATCTGGTCAGCTCGCAGGACCTGATCCAGGCCCTTCGCCAGGCGTGCGATGAAGGCGCCCGGAGCGTGATGCTCGACCTGCACGAGGTCGGCCACATGGACTCCTCCGGCATCTACGCCCTCCTCAGCGGGCGCAAGATCTGCCAGGAGAGCGGCTGCGGCTACGTGATCGAACGCGGGATGTCGGCGCCGGCCGAAAAAACCCTCGAGGTCACCGGCCTGCTCGACGAGCTGCCGTTCTGCTGAGTGCCTCCCCCAGGGACTCGACCGTGAAGATCCTGTTAGCCGGACGTCGATTTGACGGCTCCGCTGTTTAGGTCCGGCACAGCGCGGGAAGACCGCACCGCGAGCGGCAAACCACAACACGGAAGGACGGGCATATGGCTCGCGTGGTAGTCACCGACGATTCCGGCCACAGAATCCTGATGGATGAGCAGGTACAGAAGGTCCACCTCGAGAACCGGCACTCCAGTCTCCAGGTGATCGAGCGGCTGGTGTGGGCCGTCGAGGACGCCGACGGGGACCGTGAGCTCGGCCTCATCTCCCCCGCTGCCCCGCGGCGACGACTGCAGGCCGCCTGACGCCGGCCTTCTAGAACGAACTACCGGGGCCGGCCCCCGACCCCCCCTCCCGGGGCCCCCGCGCCGGGGTCCCGGGAGGCCCTTGCCGACCCCTCACGCCCGCCTGCGGCGTGCGGTGCAGGCTGCGTCACTACCCTTGTGCCGCAGTGAAACGCCGCATCCTGCCTGCGATCGCGGCCCTCGTGGGGGCCGGTGTGGTCGCGCTCCTGATCTATGGCGTCTCCCACCAGGCGGCCAGCCGCACGCTGGACGAGCTGGTGGCCACCGGCCGCTACCCACCGGCGCCCAACGCCTCGACCCTGCTGCCGGTCCTCGGCGGTCATGGCACGAGCTCGCTGGCCTCCCTGAAGGGAAGAGTCGTGGTCCTGAACTTCTGGGCCTCCTGGTGCCAACCCTGCGAGCAGGAGGCGCCGCTGCTCGAGCGCACCCAGACCACGCTCACCCACAGCGGCGGCACCGTGCTCGGGGTCACCTATCTAGACGCCAGCCCCGACTCGCGCAGCTTCGTCCGCCACTACCACCTCAGCTATCCCAACCTGCGCGACAACACCGGCTCCTTCGCCCATTCGTACGGCACCGACCAGCTGCCCGAGAGCTTCGTGATCGACCGTCAGGGCCGGATCGTGGCCATCTCCCGCGGCGAGATCGACCAGGGCTTCCTCAACCAGGCCCTGGCGCTGGCCCAGCGCACATGAGCTCCGCCCCTCCCCCACCCTCCCACTCCGGCGCCGCGATCCGCGCCCGGCCGACGGCGGGCGCCCTGGCCCTACCCGCGATGTGCCTTGCGCTGATCGCCACGGGCCTCGTGCTCGCCGCCGCAACCGCGCTCGCCACCGAGCCGCAGCGGGCCTCGTTGACGAACATCGAACGCCAGGTGATGTGCGTGACCTGCAAAATCCCCCTCAACGTCGCCGAATCCCCACAGGCGAACCGCGAGCGGGCCTTCATCCGGGAACTGATCGACGAAGGCCGCGACGAAGCCCAGATCAAGCACGCGCTCGTCGGCCAGTACGGAACCACGGTGCTCGCACTGCCGCCGGCCAGCGGCTTCGACCTGACGGTGTACATCGTCCCCGTGGCGGTCGTGGCGGTGCTCGTGGCGCTGCTGGCCATCCTCCTGCCCCGCTGGCGGCGCCGGGGCCGCGGCCCGGGCGGCGGGGAGGACGGTGCCGCGCCCCTCAGCGCCGGCGATGCCTCCCGCCTGGAGGCCGACCTCTCGCGCTTCGACTGAGCGGCTACATCTCCTCGGGCGCGCTCACTCCGAGCAGCCCGAGGCAGTTGGCGATCGTCATGCGGGCGGCCTCCGAGAGGGCGATCCGCAGCGATTCCAGCTCGTGACTCTCGGCCCCGAGCACCCGGCAATCGCGATAGAAGGCGGTGTAGCCCTGAGCCAGCTCGAGCACGTACGCCGCCAGGCGGTGGGGAGCCCGCCGTTCGCTCGCCTCGGCCAGCTCGCCGGGGAAGGCGAGCAACTGCTCGATCAGGCCCCGCTCGGCGGGATGCAGCCGGGCCCCCGCTGGCGCCGACGACGCCGCCAGTGACTCCTGCAAGCGGGCCGACCCGGCCTTGGCCACGATCGAGGCGATGCGGGCGTGGGCGTACTGGACGTAGTAGACGGGGTTCTCCGCCGACTGCTCGCGGGCGAGGTCGAGGTCGAGGTCCACGGTCGTGTCGTGGGAGCGGGCCAGCAGGTACCAGCGGGCGGCGTCCACCCCGATCTCCCTCACGAGCTCCTCGAGCGTCACGAACTCTCCCGCCCGCTTTGACATCTGCGCCCGCTCGCCGCCCCGCAGCAGGTGCACGAGCTGCATGATCAGCAGCTCGAGCTGCTCGGGATCGCCCCCGAGAGCCGCGTAGGCGGCCTTCATCCGCAGCAGGTAGCCGTGGTGGTCGGCCCCCCAGATGTCGATCTGGCGCTCGTAGCCCCGCTCACGACGGCTCTGGTGGTAGGCGATGTCGGAGGCGAAGTAGGTGTGCTCTCCGTTGGAGCGCACCAGCACGCGGTCCTTGTCGTCGCCGAACTCGGTGGTCCGCAACCACAGCGCCCCGTCGCTCGCGTACGTGTGCCCGGCCTCGGCCAGAGCCGCGAGCGTGCGCTCGACCAGGTTGGGCTCGCCCGCGTAAAGCTCGCTCTCATAGGTCCAGTGGTCGAACGGCTGCACGCGGAAGGCCGCCAGCACGTCCTGCATGTTCTGCACCATGCGGGCCACCGCCACGCGGCCGACGTCGGCCGGGTCGCCCTCGCGGGCGCCGGGAATCGACTCCGCGAGCTCGGCCACGTAGTCGCCGTGGTAGCCGTCCTCGGGAGGCTCCTCCCCCCGCGCCACCGCGCTCACCGACTCCCCGAACCGGCGGATCTGGGCGCCGGCGTCGTTGACGTAGAACTCCCGCTCGACGCTGTAGCCGCAGGCGGCCAGCATGCGCGCCAGGGCATCCCCGTAGGCGGCGTTACGAGCGTGGCCGACGTGCATAGGCCCGGTCGGGTTGGCCGATACGAATTCGACCAGGATCCGCTGCGACGCCGGAACCCCCCCGAAGCCGTAACCGGGGCCCGCCGCGAGCACCCGCGCGAGCGCCGCCGTCAGCCAGTCGTCGGACAGGAACAGGTTCAGGAAGCCGGGGCCCGCCACCTCGAAACGCTCCAGCTCGCCGGACATCCGCTCGTGCAGCGCCCCTCCGAGGGACTCGGCGAGCTCCCTCGGCTTGGACCCCAGCACGGGGGCCAGCACGAGCGCGGCGTTGGTCGAGTAGTCCCCGAACTCCGCCCGCCGGGGACGCTCGAGCGTCACCGGACCGTCCTCCGCCAGCAGCGCCTGCAGCCCAGAGGCTCCGCCCTGCCCGCCGTTCTCGCCGTTCGCCTCGGCCCCGCCGGCGGCCACCTCGCGTACGGCCGCGAGCAGCTCCGCGCGTAGGACACCGAGCGGCTCCGCCGCCCCGGGCTGCTGGTGGGAGCTGTCGTCGGGTGTCATCGGTGGGAGTGAGCCGGGTTGCGATACTAGCTGCGTGACCGATCAAGAATCAGGCGCAGAGCGCCATATCAACATCCATCTGTCCCCCGAGATCATGGGCGGCGTATACGCGAACTTCGCCAACGTCAGCCACTCCGACTACGAGTTCACCGTGACGTTCGCCCGTGTGGACCACGAGGTGGAGTCCGAGGAGGTCCCGGGCGTAGTGGTGTCCCGAGTCAACCTGTCCCCTCGCTTCATGCGCGAGCTGATCGACGCGATGGAGGACAACTACTCGAAGTGGCGCACCCGGGAGGGGATCAAGAACCTTCCCGAGTACGGCGGCGGCGAGGCCGCGTCCGAGCCCGAGCAGTAGCCGCGATCGCGCCGCCCGGGCGCCGGCTCCGGTCAGCTGTGGCTTCTTGCCGGGCGATGCGCCCGAGCCCACTCCTACCCTGCTTCCGTGAAGGTCGCCGTCATCTCCGACATCCACGCCAACCGCCAGGCGCTCGAGGCGACGCTCGAGGCCATCGCCGACTCCGACGCATCGGAGCTGTGGTGCCTCGGAGACCTGGTCGGCTACGGGGCCGATCCCGACGCCTGCGTGGAGCTGACCCGCGAGCACGCCGCCGTCTGCCTGGCCGGCAACCACGACCTGGCCGTCACGGGGGGGATCCCGATGGACGAGTTCTCGCGGGGTGCGATGGTCGCCGCCCAATGGACCCGCGACGTGATCGCACCGGAGAACCTCGCGTTCCTCGAGGGCCTGGAGCCGCTGGCACGCGAGGACACCGTCGGGCTCTACCACGCCAGCCCCCGCGACCCGGTCTGGGAGTACGTCCTCTCGACGCTGCTGGCGGACCTCTGCCTGGATGCCCAGCAGCACCGCATCTGTCTGATCGGCCACTCCCACGTGGCGCTCTCGTTCGAGCGCCACGACGGCGAGCTGGCAACGGGCGAGCCACGGCCGGACGGCACCGTGCTGAACCTGGGCGACGGCGAATGGCTGCTGAACCCGGGCAGCGTGGGACAACCGCGCGACGGCGACCCCCGCGCGGCCTGGCTCGCGCTGGACCTCGACGGCCTCGAGGCCACCTTCCATCGGGTGCCCTACGACGTGGACGGCGCCGCCGCCGCGATCCGTGCGGCCCGGCTTCCCGACTCGCTCGCCGAGCGCCTGGAGTACGGTCAGTGAGATGAGCCGCCGAAGGGTGCACGCCACCGGCCCGAGGGGCCACGCGCGGGCGCTGCCCGCAGGGCTGCTCGGACTCGCCGCCGCGCTCGCCCTGGCCGCCTGTGGCAGCTCCGGCAAGGGCCTGATCCCATCCGCCAACGCCGGGCCGCTGGTGGGCGACTTCGAAACCGTCCTGCAGGCGGCCCAGAGCGGCGGCGGGAACTGCTCGGCCACCGACGCCGCGCTCGCCAAGACCGAAGAAGACTTCCGCGCGCTGCCTTCGACCCTCGACCGCGGCCTGCGGGCGAACCTGCGACAGGGCATCGCCAACCTCCACGACCGGGCCCACGAACTGTGCTCCCAGCCGCCCGGATCCGGAACCAACACCACGGCCACGACCAAAACCACGACCAAAACCACCACCACCAACACGACCCCGACGACCACCACCCCCGCTACGCCGAAAACCACCACCACGCCGCCCGCGACCACCACCACGCCGCCAAGCAGCGGCGGCGGGACGCCCGCCCCGGGAGAATCCCAGGGTCCGACCGGCGCCGGCGGCGGCGAAGAAAAACCGCCCTCGAGCGAAGAACCCGGGCCGGGCGGCGCGGCCGGCGGGGCCGGGGCCCCGGAAGGCTCGAAATGAACGCCGTCGAGATCGCCGGGCGCTACCGCCTGCAGGACCGGCTCGGCTTCGGCGGCATGTCGACGGTGCACCTCGCCCTCGACCTGCGGCTCGAGCGCCAGGTGGCGGTCAAGCTGCTGGCCGAGCACCTCGCCGACGACCCGGCCTTCGTCTCCCGCTTCCAGCGGGAGGCACAGGCGGCCGCCAGACTGGTGCACCCCAACGTCGTCCAGGTCTACGACTCGGGGACCGACGAGCAAACCGGCCAGTACTTCATCGTGATGGAGTACATCGAAGGCTCCTCCTGCGCGGAGATCCTGCGCGACGAGGGCTGGGTCGAGGTCGCCGAGGCGCTGTCGATCATCGAACAGGCCTGTGAGGGGCTCGACTACGCCCACCGCCACGGCGTCGTCCACCGCGACGTCAAGCCCGGCAACCTGCTGCGGGCGCGCGAAGGCCAGGTCAAGCTCGCCGACTTCGGGATCGCGAAGGCGACCGAGCAGTCGAGCATCACCCAGGTCGGCTCGGTACTCGGCACCGCCGCCTACCTCGCGCCCGAGCAGGCACGTGGGGAGGAGGCCGGCCCCAGCGCCGACCTGTACGCGCTCGGGGTGGTCGCTTACCAGCTGATCTCGGGCAGGCTTCCCTACGAGGCCAGCTCGCTCACCGAGCTGGCCCTGAAGCAGCAGAACGAGCATCCCCCGAAGCTCGACACGCTGGTGGCAGCCGTGTGTCCGGAGCTCTCCGACGCGATCGCGATCGCGCTCGCGCTGGACCCCCGTGACCGCTACACCACCGCCCGCGAGATGCGTCTCGGGCTGAACGAGGGCGCCCGCGAGATCCCGCCCCAGCGTGAGGTCCCGCGCAACACGGGGTCGCCCCCGACCCAGGCCACCAGCGTGCTGGTGGGCGGCGCAGGTGGCGCCGTCGGGGCCACCGTGCAGAAGCGCAGCCCGCGTCGCGGGGCACCCCGCGAGCAACCGGCCCCGCGCCCGGCCCGCAGCGCTCCCGCGGCGCAGCGGCGGCGCAACCGCGGCTCGCGGGCGGTGCTCGTGCTGGCCGTGGTGGTGCTGATCGCAGCGGCCGCCGCCGCCGCGATCGTGGCCACCGCACCCGGCTCCACCAAGGTGGTGCTCCGCAACGTGGTCTACTCGGACATCCACAAGAGCACCCAGGAACTCAAGCGGCTGGTCGCCGAAAACACGCAGTAGGCGCCGCTTTCGTGGCCGCGAGCGGGCGGCTCGCGCCACCTCCGGCGCCCTAACTTCCAGCCGCCCGCCGGGCGTGCGCCATGCTGAGGGGGGACGGATGTGATGGCTCTGGCGATGCTCGCAGCGATCCTCGATGTCGAACACCTGGTCCAGGTGTCCGGCTACCCGCTGCTGTTCCTGCTGGTGATGGCCGAGACCTCGGGCCTGCCGATCCCCGGCGAGACGGCCCTGATCGCGGCCGCGCTGCTGGCGAGCAAGGGCACCCTGCAGATCGAGGTCGTGATCGCGCTGGCCGCGGCGGCCGCGATCGTCGGGGACAACATCGGCTACCTGATCGGACGCAAGGGGGGTCGTTGGATTCTGGAACGCCCGGGGCGTTTCCAGAAAGGGCGCATGCAGGTACTCGCCAGCGGCGAGCCGTTCTTCGAACGCCACGGCCCCAAGGCGGTCTTCTTCGGGCGCTTCGTGCTCGGCCTGCGGGTGTGGGCCTCTTGGCTGGCGGGGGCCACACACATGCCCTGGCGCTCTTTTGCGTTGTGGAACGCGCTCGGCGGAATCTGCTGGGCGGTGATCGTGGGGACGATCGCCTACATCCTCGGCAGCTCGGCTAAAGGAGCCCTCGAAGCCTTCGGTCTGTGGGGGCTGATCGCGGTCGTGATCGCAATCGTGTCCTTTCTGGCCTGGCACCGGCGCGTACGGCGCCACGGTCCAGCGGCCAAGCCGCCGGACGATCCACCGGCAACCGAGCCCTCGCGGCGCGGCGCAGCGGAGGGATGACCAGCGGGTTGCGCGTCAGGCGTCGGGGTGGCCGTTGCAGGGAGCGATCCGCTCCCACATGTCGGCCAACAGGTCCAGCTCAGCCTCGTTGAAGTGCGACAGGAACTGCTGGCGGATCACCGCCAGATGGGTTCCCCGCGCCGCCTCCAGGCGCTCGCGTCCGGCGTCCGTGAGGCACGCGTAGGCGCCACGGGCGTCGTGGTCGCAGGTGCACCGGGACAGCAGCCCGTCGCGCTCGAGCCGGTCGACCATGCGCGTCAGGCCGCTGCGCGAGAGCTGTGCCTGCTCGGCGAGGTCGCACATCCGCATGCGTCCGGCGGGCGCCTCATGGAGGTGGTTGAGCACCTCGTAGGAGGTCATCGGCAGGTGGTGGGCCCGCTCGAGCTCGGAGTCCACCCGCTTGGCCAGGCAAGCGTGTGCACGGAGCAATCCCCGCCAGGCTCTCAGCTCGCCATAGGTGAGCGGATCCTGGATCTGAGCTGAAAGATTGACGTCGGTCGCGGCTGACAACTGGTGGCCTCTCCAGGCTCCCTCTCCTCCCCGAACATAGCAGCGTCGACAGCGCTTTCGTGGGCGATCCCGCCCATCGCCACCCCCCTCCGCGATGCCACCGGGCCGTGTCAGCGAGTGCGCTGTTGCGCGATCGCGCCGCTCAGCGTGTGGCCCGCCAGGCCCACCACACCATCAGCGGCTGGAAGGGCAGTCGGGCGTACAGCGTCCAGCGCGGGTACCTGTCGAACTGCTCGGGCTCGCGCGCCATGTAGAGGTTCGCGGGGAACACCGCGACCAGCACCGCGATCAGCCACAGCCCGCCCATGCGACGGGTCGGGTGTGCCAGCACGGCCGCGCCGCCGATGATCTCGGCGATCCCGCTCGCCACCACCACCTCGCGCCTGCGCGACTGCAGGCTCGGCGGCACGATGGCTTCGTAGAAACGGGGCGCCCGGAAGTGGTTGACGCCCGCCGCGATAAAGGAGATACCCAGCAGGGCGCGTGACATCAGGCCTCCTCCAGCAGCGAGTGGCCCGTCATCGCGGGCGGCTTGTCGATGCCGATCAGCTCGAGCACGGTCGGGGCCACGTCGGCCAGTATCCCCGGTCCTGGCGCCAGCCGGCGCGCGCGGCTGGTCACGATCAGAGGCACAGGGTTCATCGAGTGGGCGGTGTTGGGCGAGCCGTCGGGCTCGAGCATGTGGTCGGCGTTTCCGTGGTCGGCGGTCACCACGCACACGCCGTCACTCTCGTGGACGGCCGCGACCACGTCCGCGAGGCAGCTGTCGACCGTTTCGACGGCCTCCACCGCCGCCTCGATCACACCCGTGTGGCCGACCATGTCGGCGTTGGCGAAGTTGATGATCCCGAACCCGGGAGCGTCGGCCCGCCAGGCGGATACGAACGCCGCAGCGGCCTCCGGTGCGCTCATCTGCGGCTTGTGGTCGTAGGTGGGGACGTCGCGCGGAGAGGGCACGAGCTCGCGGCGCTCGCCCGGCTCGGGGGCCTCCTCGCCGCCGTTGAAGAAGTACGTCACGTGGGGGTACTTCTCGGTCTCCGCGACGTGCAGCTGCGAGGCTCCCGCGTCGGCGAGCACGCCCGCGAGCGTGCTCCCCGGGCGCTCGGGTTCGAACAGCACCGGGTAGGTCCAGTCCTCCTCGTAGCGGGTCAGGGTCGTGTAGCGCTCCAGCGGCGCAGCACCCCCCCTTCCCTCCCAGCCCGGGAGCTGCTCGCCGCCCTCGCCGAAGCCCGGCTCGGCCAGCGCCCGCGTCAGCTGGCGCATGCGGTCGGGGCGGAAGTTGAACGCCAGCACCGAGTCCTGCGGGCGGATGCGGGCCTCCCCGTCGATGACCGTGGGCTCGATGAACTCGTCCGTCTCGCCCCGGTCGTATGCGTCGCGCACGGCGTCGGCGGCGCTCTCGGCGCGGTAGGGCGCCTCACCGTGGACGAGCAGGTCATACGCACGTTGGGTCCGGTCCCAGCGGCGGTCGCGGTCCATCGCCCAGTAGCGGCCCACCACCGAACCGACGCGGGCGCCGGGAAGCGCGTCGAGTTCGCGCAGGAAGGAGATCCCGGCGTGGGGCAGCGTGTCGCGCCCGTCGGTGAAGGCGTGGATCACGAGGTCCGCCACCGCCAGCTCGCGGGCGACCGCCACCAGGCCGCGCAGGTGCTCCAGCGAGGAGTGCACCCCGCCGTCGGAGACGAGCCCGATCAGGTGCACCCGCTCGGCGTCTTTGAAGGCCTCTCGCAGCAGCGGGCTGGCCGCCAGCGAGCCGTCCGCGAGCGCGTCGTCGATGCGCGTCAGGTCCTGGCGCACAACCGCACCCGCGCCGAGGTTCAGGTGACCCACCTCGCTGTTGCCCATCTGCCCTTCCGGCAACCCCACAGCGCGTCCCCAGGCCGTCAGCGTCGTGTGCGGGTACTGCTGCCAGAGCTCGTCGAAGACCGGCGTCTCGGCCAGCGAGATCGCGTTGCCGGGGCCCGGCGCGGCCAGCCCCCAGCCGTCGAGCACCACCAGGCAGGCGCGCGGGGCGGGCAGCGTTCCCGGCCCCTGCGGGAGCGTCACGAGCGGCTCGTGCCCGGACCCGCGGCCGCAGCCGACTGGGCGATCGCCGCGAACGACCGCGCCTCCAGCGAGGCGCCGCCCACGAGCGCTCCGTCCACGTCCTCGAGCGCCAGCAGCTCGTCGGCGTTGTCCGGCTTGACCGAGCCGCCGTACAGGATCCTCACGGCGCCGGCGCCGGCGCCGCGGTCGGCGATCAGGGCGCGGATGAAGGCGCATGCCTCCTGGGCCTGCTCGGGGCTGGCCACGCGACCGGTCCCGATCGCCCAGATCGGCTCGTAGGCGATCACGACCTCCGTCAGGCGCTCGGTGGGGACACCCCCGAGGTCCTCCCGGATCTGGTGGCGAAGCTTGCGCTCGGTCGCGCCCTCGTCGCGCTCCTGCTCGGTCTCGCCCACGCACAGGATCGGCGCCAGCCCGGCGTCGAGCGCGGCCGGCACCTTCAGCGCGAGTGCCCGGTCGGTCTCCCCGAACAGCTCGCGACGCTCGGAGTGGCCGAGGACGACCCCGTAGACCCCGAGCTCGACCAGCATCGGTGGGGAGATCTCGCCGGTGAAGGGGCCCTCGGGCTGGTGGTGCATGTTCTGGGCGTACACCTCCACACGCGAGCCACGAGCGCTGTCGGTCATCGCCCGCAGGTCGGTGAACGGGACGCAGATGCCGAGGTCGACGCCGTCGAGCGAGGACACCAGCGGCAGCAGCGCCTGGATCAGGTCCTCGGCCTGCTGCTCGGTCTTGTACATCTTCCAGTTGCCCGCGATCAGCGGGGTGCGGGCGCTCACGGTGCGGTCTCCGCCGGCTGCAGGGCCGCCACGCCGGGCAGGGTGCGGCCCTCGATCAGCTCCAGCGTGGCGCCGCCCCCGGTGGAGAGGTGGTCGACGGAGTCCTGCAGGCCCAGCATCCTCACTGCCGCCAGCGAGTCCCCACCCCCGACCACCGTCAGCGCCGGGCTGGCCGCGACGGCTTCTGCCACTCCCCGGGTGCCGGCCGCGAACGGCTCCAGCTCGAAGACGCCCATCGGGCCGTTCCAAAAGACCGTTCCGGCGCCCGCCAGCCGCTCGGAGTAGGCAGCCACCGTGCGGGGGCCGATATCCAGCCCCGTCCACCCCTCCGGCACGTCGACGCCGTCGAGCACGCGGTGCTCGGCCTCGGCCGACAGCTCCGTGGCGATCACCAGGTCCAGCGGCAGCTCGATCGTGGCCGTGCCCTCCCGGCCCGCACGCTCGAGCGCGTGGGCAGCATGCTCGACGTCATCCGGGTCGCACAGCGAGGCGCCCACCTCGTGACCGCCGGCGCACAGGAAGGGGAAGCACATCGCCCCGCCGATCAGGATCGCGTCGGCCAGCTCCAGGAAGCGCTCGATGACCCCGATCTTGTCGGCCACCTTGGCTCCTCCGAGCACCGCCAGCAGGGGCCGGGCGGGGCGCTCGAGGATCTCCGACAGGCTCTTCACCTCCGCTTCCAGCAGACGACCGGCGGCGGCGGGCAGCAGGTGGGTGACCCCCTCGTTGCTCGCGTGCGCCCGGTGGGCGACGCCGAAGGCGTCGTCCACGTACACGTCGGCGAGCGCCGCCAGTTCGCGCGCCAGCTCGTGGTCGTTGCGCTCCTCGCCGGGCTCGAAGCGGACGTTCTCGAGCAGCAACAGCTCGCCGTCCCGGAGCCCTTCGGAGAGCTCTCTGACGGCTTCTCCCACGACGGCGGGCGCCAGCGTCACGGGCGCCCCCACGAGCTCGCGCAGGCGGGCTGCCACCGGAGCCATCGAGAGCGCCGGGTCGGGCCTGCCGCCGGGGCGCCCGAGGTGCGAGACGAGGATCAGCCGCGCTCCCCGGCCACGAAGCTCTTCGATCGTGGGCAGGGCCGCGCGGATACGGGTGTCGTCGGCGACCACCACGCCACCGTCGGGACCGGTCGCGAGGGGGACGTTGAAGTCCACCCGCAGGAGCACCCGCCGGCCCGTGACCTCCAGATCATCCAGGCCCCTCACGCCGCGAGCTCTACAGCACGCGGCCGAGCAGGTCCACGAGCCGGTTCGAGTAGCCCCACTCGTTGTCGTACCACGCCACCACCTTGACCATCGTGCCGTCGATCACGGCCGTCAGCTGGGAGTCGACGATCGAGGAGAACGGCGAGGAGATGATGTCGGTGGACACGATCGGGTCCTCGGTGTACTCCAGGATGCCCTTCAGCGGAGCGCTCTCGCTGGCGGCCCGCAGCGCGTCGTTGACTTCCTGCACGCTCGTCTCACGGGGGCACTCGACCGTCAGGTCGACGACCGACCCGGTCGGCACCGGGGCCCTGACGGCGAAGCCGTGGAGCTTGCCCTGCAGCTCCGGGATCACCAGCCCGATCGCCTTGGCCGCACCGGTGGAGGCCGGGATCAGGTTGATCGCCGCCGCCCGCGCCCGCCGCAGATCCTTGTGGGGCATGTCCTGCAGGCGCTGGTCGGCGGTGTAGGCGTGGATCGTGGTCATCAGCCCGTGCACGATCCCGACCGTGTCGTTGAGCACCTTCGCCACCGGCGCCAGGCAGTTGGTCGTGCAGGAGGCGTTGGAGATCACCTCGTGCTTCTCGCGGTCGTAGACCTCGTCGAAGTTGACCCCCAGCACGACGGTCGCGTCCGGTCCTTCCGCGGGCGCCGAGATGACGACCTTCCGAGCTCCCCCCGCGAGGTGCTTGGCGGCGCTCTCACGGTCGGTGAAGAGGCCGGTGGACTCGAGCACGACGTCCACCCCCAGCTCGCCCCACGGCAGCGCCCCGGGGTCCCGCTCGGCGAGCACCTTCAGCTCGCGGCCGTCGATCTCGATCGCGTCCTCGCCGCGCTGGCTGACGCTGCCGGGGTAGGGGCCGAGGATCGAGTCGTACTTCAGCAGGTGGGCCAGCGTGCGGGCGTCGGTGAGGTCGTTCGCGGCCACGAACTCGATCTCCGAGGACCCGCCACGAGCCGCGGCAGCGCGCAGCGCGTTGCGTCCGATGCGGCCAAATCCGTTGATGCCAACTCGTACGGGCAAGCTTCTCTCCGGGGCAGGTTGGTCGGGGCTCCAAAGACTCAGCCTGCGGCCCCTAGTGCGGCGGGGAGGCTATCAGCGGACCGCGGACGGACGGGACCCCGAGGGTCGGCAGCGAGCGGGCCCCGGGCCGTCAGGCCCCACGGTGGCCGGGCGCTCAGGCGCCCCGGCGGCCGCTCTCGATGTCCCGGTGGGCGACCGCCACGTCGAGGTCGCCCTCGCCCCGGTAGCGCGCGGCCAGATGCTCGGCGATCGCGACCGAGCGGTGGCGCCCGCCGGTGCAGCCGACGGCGATCACCAGGTGCGCCTTGCCCTCGGCCACGTACTGCGGCAGCAGGAAGTCGAGCAGCGCGTACAGGCGCTCATAGAGCTGCTCCAGACGCCCATCGTGGGCGATGTAGTCCACGACCGCCGGGTCGAGGCCCGTGAGGTCGCGCAGCTCGGGCTCGTAATGGGGGTTGGCGAGGAAGCGCACGTCGAACGCGAGGTCCTCCTCCCGCGGGGGACCGTGCTTGAAGCCGAAGCTCATGAAGGTCACCGACAGGCGCCCGGGCTTGTGCGGCAGCAGCTCGCTGGCGATCCGCTCCCGCAACGTGGCGGCCGACATCCCGGTGGTGTCGATCACCACGTCCGCCCGCACCCGCAGCGGCTCCAGCAGCGAGCGCTCGGAGGCCACCCCGGCCGAGATGCTGCCCTCGGGGGCCAGCGGATGGCGCCGGCGGGTCTCCTTGTAGCGGGTCACGAGCGTCTGCTCGGAGGCCTCGAGGAACAGCACGTTGTGGTTGAGCCCGAGCGCGTCGAGGTCGTCCACGACGGCCTGCAGGGCCTCGAAGTAGACCCCCCCGCGAACATCGGAGACGACGGCCGCCCGCTCCACCTTCGAACCGCGGTGCACGAACAGCTCGACCAGCGAGCGGATCATCTCGGGCGGGAGGTTGTCGACGCAGAAGTAACCGGCGTCCTCGAACACGTTCATGGCGGTCGACTTGCCCGCGCCGGAAAAGCCCGTGATCACCACGAGCTCCTGTAGGCGCGTCTCGATGACGAGCTTCTCGGACCGGGCCGCGCCCGTCCGCCCGCCCGCCGATTTCGCTGAGCGCAAGGGCCTGATTACGGCCATCTCGGGCTGATTGTGGCGTCGGCGGCGGACGCGGGCCGCAATCTTCCGTGCCGGTGGCGGGCGTCGGCGGGCTGCACCATCGTGCTCCTAGCCGGCCCGCCGCAGGCTGCCGTACAGCTCGCGGCCGACCTTCGGGGGCAGCCCGGGCACGCTCTGGAGCTGCTCGCGAGAGGCCGCGAGCACGGCCTCCGTGGAGCCGAAGTGCCGTAGCAGGGCGCGCTTGCGGGCGGGCCCGATGCCGGGCAGCTCGTCGAGCACCGAGCTGGTCATGGCCCTGTCCCGGCGGCTGCGATGGTGGGTGATGGCGAAGCGGTGGGCCTCGTCGCGGACGCGTTGCAGCAGCTGCAGCTCGGGGGTGGAGTGGTCGAGCACCAGCGGGGCCCGGCGGCCGGGGATGAAGATCTCCTCGATCCGCTTGGCCAGCGCGATCACGCACACGCCCTGCTCGCGAAAGCCCCCCAGGACCGCCAGCCCCGCGCCGAGCTGGCCCTTGCCCCCGTCGATCACGACGACGTTGGGGAGCGTCGCGAAGCTGGCGTCGTAGGCCGGATCGTGGGGCGAGATCTCGAGCTGGCTCTGCCACTGGGCGTAGCGCCGGGAGAGCACCTCGGCCATCGCCGCGTAGTCGTCGGAGGACCCGGCCGCGGTGCGGATCGTGAAGCGCCGGTAGTCGGACTTCTTCGGCGCGGCGCCCTCGAACACGACCATCGAGGCAACCGTGTGGGTGCCGCCGAGGTTGGAGATGTCGAAGCACTCGATCCGGATCGGCGGAGCGTCCAGGCCGAGCACCTGCTGCAGGCCCTCGAGCGCCTCCACCCGAGTCTGGCGGCGGCGCTCGGCTTTCAGGCGCTCCTGGTCGAGGGCCAGCACGGCGTTGCGCTGGGCGAGCTCGAGGATGCGCCGCTTCTCGCCGCGCTCGGCGACCCGCATCTCCAGCGGTCCGTCGCGGCGGCTGGCGAGCGCGTCGCGCAGCGCCTCGCGCCCGGCCAGCTCCTTCGGGAGCACCAGCAGCGCCGGGATCGCGGCCCCGCCGCCGTAGTACTGGAGCATGAACTCCTCGGCCACCTCGGCCGGCTCGCGCTCGGTGGCGTTCTCGAGGTAGAACGACTGGCGGTCGCTGAGGATTCCGTCGCGGACCTGGAACACCTGGGCGTTGGCGTCGCGTCCGTCGAGGGCCACGGCGACCGCGTCGAAGGTGCTCGGCGAGGCGCCCGCCACGCGCCGGCGCTCGAGCAGCGAGCGGACGGCCTGCAGGCGGTTGCGCTCCACCGTGGCCTGCTCGAAGCGCTCCTCGGCGGCCGCCTCCAGCATCCGCCGCTCGAGCTCGCGCTCGATGTTGGCGAAGCGCCCGGAGAGGAAGTCCACGACCCCCTCGATGCTCTCGCGGTATTCCTCGCGCGTGACGTAGCCCACGCAGGGGGCCTCGCAGCGCTTGATGTAGTAGTCGAGGCAGGGGTTGCCGCTGCGCCGCCCCGGCTCGGGGCCGGTGCAGGAGCGGAACATGAACACCTTCGCCAGCACCTCGAGCGTGGCCCGCACGCGCTTGGCGTTGGAGTACGGGCCGAAATAGACACGGTTGCCGCGGTGGCGCTCGCGGGTGAAGTACACACGCGGGAAGTCCTCGTCCAGCGAGATCGCGATGAACGGGTAGGACTTGTCGTCGCGCAGGCGGATGTTGAAGCGCGGCCGGTACTGCTTGATGAAGCTCTGCTCGGCCAGCAGCGCCTCGGCCTCGGTCGCCACCACCACGCACTCCATCTGCGCCACGGCGGCGATCATCTCGGCGTGGCCGGGACTGCTCGGGACCTGGGCCTTGGAGAAGTGGGAGGCGACGCGCTTGCGCACCGACTTCGCCTTGCCGACGTAGATCACACGGCCCGAGCCGTCCCGGAACAGGTAGACGCCGGGTTGGTCGGGGAGAGAGCGGCGCTGCTCCAGCAGGCTTCCGCCGGCCTCCTCGCGCGTCGGGGCGTCGGTCGCGGCCATGGCTAGACCGAGGATAGGACGCGCCATCCGGGGTTCGTTTGACCGGCCGCTGCCGGCTGAACGGCCAGGCTCAGTTCTCGGCAGTTTCGGAGCGAGCGATGCTCAGCTCCCAGCCGGCGAACGCCCAGCTCGCGGCTGCCAGTGCCAGGAAGAAGATCGTCCACCCGTAGGTCTTCCAGTCCTCGCCACCGAGGGCGAGCGTGACGAGGCCGAGGGCGGCCAGCACGGCACCGCTGACAATGCGCACGCGCGCCCAGGCACGTAGGTGCCGGTACTCCCAGGGCACGATCAGGAGCCGCATGCCGGTCCGCGGGGGAGACTTCCACCACGCGCGGAGACCTTGGGGAGCGCTGTTGTCATCCATCGTGCCCACCGCAACGAATCCAGTGTGCCATTCGTCAGCGGGGAGCCGGGCGCTGCCCGTTA
Source organism: uncultured Solirubrobacteraceae bacterium (assembly GCA_963821425.1). Classification (GTDB taxonomy): domain Bacteria; phylum Actinomycetota; class Thermoleophilia; order Solirubrobacterales; family Solirubrobacteraceae; genus Palsa-744. Next base: position 98,583 of record CAWGDS010000002.1, on the reverse strand, counting down.
TATATCGAGCGCTTCAACCGGGAGGTCCGATCCGGTTTCGGTCCCGTCCCCGAGCTGGCCGTACCTGTTTTCGCCCCAGCAGACGATGCGGTCGCTGGCGAGCAGCGCGCACGTGTGTCCGTAACCGGCGGTCGTCTGGGTGGCATCGCTCACCCCCTGCACTTCGACCGGAGCTTCGGGCCCTTTGGCGGCGGTCCCATCTCCGAGCTGTCCGAATTCGTTCCAGCCCCAGCAGTCGACGTGGCCGCTGGAAAGCACCGCGCAGGCGTGGAAATAGCCGGTGCCCACCTGGGTGGCGTCGCTCACGCCCTCCACCTCAAGCGGCACGGCCGTTCCACCGCCTGCAAAGCCTTCGCCCCAGCAGTCGACCTGGCCGCTCGAGAGCAGCGCGCAGGTGTAGAAGTAGCCGGCGCTGAGCTGAGTGGCGCCGGTGATGCCCTGGACTTCAACCGGCGTGCTCTGCGTTTCGCTGGTGGTCCCGTTTCCGAGCTGGCCGTACTTGTTTTCGCCCCAGCAGTCGACGTGGCCACCGGAGAGCAGGGCGCACGTATGGTTGCCGCCGGCGCTGAGCTGGGTCGCGTCGGTGACACCCTGCACTTCAACCGGCGTGCGCTGTTCTTCGCTGGTGGTCCCGTTTCCGAGCTGGCCGTCGTTGTTCCTGCCCCAGCACTCGACGTGGCCGCCGAGGATCAGCGCGCATGTATGCGCAAAGCCGGCCGTCAATTGGGCAACCTTGCCGGCACCGACTACCGAAATCGGCTTGTCGGCGTCAACCTGGGTGGTTTTGCCGATGTCCCCCCATGTCGCCGAGCCCCAGCACTCGACGGAGCCCCTCGCAAGGAGTGCGCAGGTGTGGTCGGTGCCGGCTGCGATCTGGACAGTCGTGCCGACGCTCTTCACCACGGCTGGAGTGTCCGAATCGGTTTCGTTGCCATCCCCCAGTTGCCCGTCCTGGTTGTGTCCCCAGCATTCGACGTGGCCGCTCGAGAGCAGCGCACAAGTGCTCTCTGAGCCGGCGCTGAGCTGGATCGGCCCGGGTGCCACTGCGATCGTGGTGTTGGCCACGGCCTTCCCACCCGGCCCGCTCGCGGTTAGCTGGAGCTTGAACTTGACGGCCGTCCTGCCGGTGTCGGCCGGGGCCGTCTGCTGACGTTCGATCTGCTGACGTTCGCCCGCGCTTGATTCGCAGGCGAAGCTCACCGGCAGGCCGACAACGGCTTCGTTGGAAGACAGCGTACATTCCGTCGCATTCGAGACCGTGGCGCTGACCACGATCGAAGCGCCCGAGACGACGTGCGCAGGAGCGGCCTTGAAACGCGAGATCGCCGGCTTCGAGCTCGTAGCGGCCGCGCTGGCCGTCACGCACAGGCAAGCCACCGTTGCCAGGAGCGCTACATCGATGACCGCAGCGCGTAACCGTCCGCGCGTTGCGTTCAGCGAGGTGTCCCTCAACCGTGCCGGTTCCCGCACCCCTATTCCTCCTCGGTCGCGCCCGCGGCCCCGCTGGCGCTCCTTCTAGCTCACGCCAAGACTAGCGCGAGGTGGCACGCGACGTCCAGGGCTGTCAGGCGCGGCGCCGGCCGGCGAGGCGGAGTCGGGCAGTGCTCCCCTGCGGCTTCGCTACGCCAGCGACCTGTACGACCGGTAGACCTCCATCAGCGCGTAGACGATGATCCCGATGAGCACGAACCAGGCGAGCTCGCCGATGGCGGTTTCCCACATCCGGCCCCGTGCCTCGGCGGCGAACACACCGACCGCGATGGCGCCGTAGAGCAGCGCCCGGTGGCGGTCCCCGAGGCCGTGGATGGCGACGCGGTGTTCGCGGTACAGGCGCACGCCGAGAACCGCGATCGCGAAGCCGAAGGCCACCCCGATGACGGCTTCCACGGTGCTGGTGGCGCGCCCGCTCCCGGGGATGAAGTACACGCCCGCGGCGATCGCGACGATGATGGCGACGTTGCGGGCGGCCTTCATGGCATCACCAAGGCTAGTCGCCGTCGCGCGGCCCGGTTGCGACCGCCGTCCGGCGCGGAGGCTCGCAGCAGCATCAGCCGTCCTCGCTGAGCTCCTGCAGCCGCTCGTAGGCGGCCTCCACGGCCCGCCGGGCGGCCGTGTGGCGGGCCTCGGACTTGGCCGACTCGTAGGGCGTGGCCCACGCCTCCGGTTGCGCCAGGTCGGCTTCCAGCCCGCTGAGTGAGGCTTCGGCGGCTTCCACCTCCTGCTCGGCCTTCTGCTGGGCACTGAGCCGGTTCTTGGACGGGCCCTTCGGCTTGGGCTTCGGCTTCGGCTTGGGCTTCGTCTGGGCCGCGCCCGCGCCCGCCCCTCGGGCCACGCGCAGGGCATTCGGGGCGCCCGCCCCGGAGCGCCCGCCGGCGCCGTTGCGCGCGGCACCGATGGCCGAGCCGCGCGAGGCGCCCACCCCGCCGTCTGCGCCCGCCCCGCCCTCGGCAGCGGCCCCGCCGTCGGCCAAACGCTCCTCACGCAGGCGCGCGTACTCGGCCCAGCCACCGAGATAGGTGTGCAGGGTGCCGTCCTCGACGGCCACGGTGCGGGTGCCGACGGCGTCGAGCAGCGCGCGGTCGTGGGAGACCAGCAGGATGGCCCCCGTGAACGCGCGCAGGGCGTCCTCGAGCGCCTCGCGGCTGTCGATGTCCAGGTGGTTGGTGGGCTCGTCCAGGATCAGCACGTTGGGAGGGTGGGCGCCCCCCACCAGCACGGCGAGCGACAGGCGCCTGCGCTCCCCGCCGGAGAGCCCGGCGAGCGGTTTCTCGGCCTCCTCGCCGGAGAACAGAAAGCGCCCGAGCAATGCCCTGGCCTTGCCGGGGGTCAGACCGGTGGCCCGCTGGGTGGCCTCCAGCGCGGTCTGCTCCGGCTGCCCTCCCGCGCCGAGCTCCTCGGCGTGCTGGGAGAGGTAGCCGACCTCCACGTTGTGGCCGACCGAGAGTTTGCCCTCGGGCAGCTCGCGGCGGCCGGCGAGGACCTCGATCAGGGTCGTCTTACCGGCCCCGTTGGGACCCACCAGGGACACGTGCTCGCCCCGTTCCAGCCACAGCTCGGCGTGCCGCAGAAGGGTCACGGGCGGGTCCGCGCCCACCTCCACGCGGCCGTCCAAGAGCTCGAAGATCACGCGGCCGGAGCGCTCCGGCGCCTTGAAGGCGAACTCCAGCCCGCGTTCGTCGCGGGGATCGCGCTCCAGGCGCTCCATCTTCTCCAGGCGCCTGACCCGGGACTGCGCCTGGCGGGCCTTGGTGGCCTTGTAGCGGAAGCGCTCGATGAAACGTTCGGTGCGCTCGATCTCGGCCTGCTGGGCGGCGATCGCCCGCCCCAACGACAGCTCGTGGGCCGCCTGTTCGCGGCGCCAGTGGTGCCAGCTACCGGCGAAGAAGCGGGACCGCCCGGCCCGCAGCTCGAGCACGGCGGTGCCGACCGCCTCCAGGAACCAGCGGTCGTGGGCGACCAGCACGACCGCCGCATCGAGCGCCGCGAGCGCCTGCTCGAGCCATTCCAGGGAAGCGATGTCGAGGTGGTTCGTGGGCTCGTCGAGCAGCAGCACGTCGGCGCCGGTGGCCAGCGCCCGCGCCAGCGAGGCCCGCGTGAGCTCACCCCCGGAGAAGGTGTCCAGCGTGCGGCCCAGGTCGTCGTCGCGAAAGCCGAGACCGTGGGCCGTGTCGCCCGCCCGGTTGCGCCACAGGTATCCGCCACGGGTCTCCAGTTGTGCCTGCGCGGCGGCGTAGCGGGTGAGCGTGGGCTCGTCTCCCGCGCCGTCGGCCATCGCCCGCTCGAGCTCGGCCAGCTGGGCCTCGATCGCCAGCTCCTCGGCGCAGCCCGACAGCAGGTAGTCCTGCAGCGTCCCGCCCCGCTCGCGCGGCGGGCGCTGGTCGTGGAGGGCGATCCTCGTGCCCTTCGCGACACTGAGCTCACCGCCGTCGATCGAGCCCTCCCCCGCCAGCATCCTCAGCAGGGTCGTCTTGCCGGCCCCGTTGCGACCCGCCAGCGTGAGCCGTTCACGGCGCTCGAGCTTGAAGGAGACGCCGCGCAGCAGGGGCTGCCCGGCGATGTCCTTGCGGAGATCCGATGCTGTCAACAGGGCCATCGACAGCTGATGGTAAGAGCCTCCCCGTTCGCCCCCACCGGGTCGCCCCCGCTCGCCCCGACCGACCCGGGGCCGGGCTGAGATAGCATCACCGCGCACCGATGACCCGCTCACCGCTGCCGAAGCTGATCCTTCTGACGACGCTCGCGACGCTCGTGCTGGCGCCGGTCGCGAGCGCGGAAAACGACGGCCGCGGCTTCTACGGGGCCACCAACGACAAAGTGGTAACCGACGCGGGCTTCATCCTGATCGTCGGCTTCGTCCTGTTCGTGTTCCTGATGACGATGCTCCAGCGCAGCCTCGACAAACGCAAGGAACGGCGCAAGGCGGCGGAGAAGGAAGCCATGGGCACGCACTGGCACGGCGGCTGGTAGCCGCCGCCAAGGCGTGAGCGACAGCGAGCAGGCGCCCGCCGCGAGCCCTGCCGTCGGCTATCGCCGCGAGGGTGCCGCGGCCGTCGTGACCATCGATCGCCAGCACCGCCGCAACGCCGTCGACGGCCCCACCGCGGCAGCGCTCCACGAGGCCTATCTGCGCTTCGAGCAGGACGACGATGCTCGCGTGATGATCCTCACCGGCGCCGGCGGGGTGTCATTCTGCGCGGGCGCGGACCTGAAGGCCACCGACACCATGCGCGAGCGCCTGATGAGCGCCGAGGGGCCGATGGGCTTCACGCGCCTGGCGCCGACCAAGCCGACGATCGCGGCGATCTCCGGCTTCTGCCTGGCGGGCGGCCTGGAGCTGGCGCTGTGGTGTGACCTGCGAATCGCGACGGAGGGCTCCATGCTCGGCTTCCCCGAGCGGCGCTGGGGGGTGCCGCTGATCGACGGGGGCACCCAGCGGCTGCCGCACGTGGTCGGGCTCGGTCGCGCGCTGGACCTGATCCTCACGGGGCGCATGATCGACGTCCAGGAGGCCGCCTCGATCGGCCTCGTGAACGAGGTCGTGCCCGCGGGCGCCCACCTCGAGCGCTCGCTGGCCCTGGCCGAGGGTCTGGCGGGTTTTCCCCAGGCGACCATGCTGGCCGACCGCCGGGCGGCGCTCGAGGGTCTCGGGCTGACCCTCGCCGAAGGCCTGGAGTTCGAGGCCCGGGCCGGGCCGGAGGTGTTCGAGGACGGGGCCCGTGGCGCCGCCCGCTTCGCCGCGGGGGAGGGTCGCGGGGGCGCTGGCGCGGGCGCCTAGGCGGTAGGCTCTCCCACGGTATGGCCTACTTCGTCACTGGCGCTACCGGCTTCATCGGCAGACATCTGATCGAGCGCCTGCTCGAAAACCGCCAGGGCAAGATCTACGTGCTCATGCGGGAGAGCGCCAGGGGCCGGCTGGACGAGCTGATCGAGCGCTGGACGATGCTCGTCGGCCCGGCCGCCGGTGATCGCATCGAGCCCGTGATCGGTGACCTGCGCCGGCCGCTGCTCGGGGTCGAGAAGGAGCAGGTGGCGGAGCTCCGCGGCAAGGTCAGCCACATGTTCCATCTGGCTGCCGTCTACGACCTCACCGCCCCGGCCGAGCGCAACACCGCCGTCAACGTGGGCGGCACCACGCACGCGGTCGAACTCGCCCGCGCGATCGACGCCAAGCGCCTGCACCACGTGTCCTCGATCGCGGTCGCGGGCACCTACCACGGCGTCTTCACCGAGGAGATGTTCGACGAGGGCCAGCGGCTGCCCTCGCCCTACCACCGCACGAAGTTCGAGTCCGAGCGGATCGTGCGCGAACAGCCCTACGTGCCTTGGCGCACGTACCGCCCGGCTGTAGTGGTCGGCGACTCGCGGACCGGCGAGATGGACAAGATCGACGGCCCCTACTACTTCTTCAAGGCGATCGAGCGCCTGCGCCACCTGCTACCCGAGTGGGTGCCGCTGGTGGGGCCCGACCTCGGTTACACCAACATCGTGCCGGTCGACTGGGTGGCCGGCGCGCTGGAGCACATCGCCCACGAGCCCGGCCTCGACGGCAGGGCCTTCCACCTCGTGGACCCACGGCCCCAGCGGGTGGACGACGTGATCAACCAGATCGCCACGATCGCGCGCGCACCCCGCTTTGCGGTGACCATCGACAAACGCCTGACCGACCCGCTGCCGAAGTGGCCGCTGCGACTGGCCCTGGCGCTGCCTCCCTGGCGGCAGCTGAAGTCGCTCACCCTGCGCGAGCTGGACGTCCCCGAAGAGGTGCTCGAGCACATGGAGCTGGTGCCGCGCTTCAGCACCCGCGAGACGGCCCAGGCGCTGACCGGGACGCCACTGGAACAGCCACCCCCGCTGGACGAGTACCTCGGCCGCCTGTGGGAGTACTGGGAGCGGGAGATGGACAGCGACTTCGGCCGCGGCAGGACCTTGAAAGAGGCGCTGGGGGGAAAGCACGTGGTGATCACCGGGGCCTCCTCGGGGATCGGGCGCTCGACCGCCCTGAAGGTCGCCGCCGCGGGCGGGGTGCCGCTGCTGGTGGCTCGCAACGTGGAGAAACTCGAGGAGGTGCGGGCCGAGATCGTGGCCGCCGGCGGGACCGCCTACGTGTACGCCGCCGACATCTCCGACATGGAGTCGATCGAACGACTGCTGGAACGCCTGCTCGCCGACCACCGCAACGTCGACATGCTGGTCAACAACGCGGGCCGCTCGATCCGCCGCTCGATCGCTCTCAGCTATGACCGCTTCCACGACTTCGAACGGACGATGCAGCTGAACTACTTCGGCGCCGTGAAGCTGATCATCGGGCTGCTCCCGCACATGCGCGAGCGCGGCTCGGGCCACATCGTGAACGTGTCCTCGATCGGCGTGCAGACGAACCCGCCGCGCTTCTCCGCCTATGTCGCCTCGAAGGCGGCCCTGGACGCCTTCAGCCGGGTGGTGGCCTCTGAGGTGATCGGGGACGGTGTGACCTTCACCACGATCCACATGCCGCTCGTGCGCACGCCGATGATCGCGCCCACGAAGATGTACGACGCATTCCCGGCGATCAGCCCCGACGAGGCCGCGGACATGATCTGCGAGGCGATGCGCGGCCGGCCCAAGGAGATGGGCACTCGCATCGGCAAGTTCGGCGAAGTGGCCTACTCGCTGAACCCGGGTGCGGTCGATCGCCTGCTGCACCTGGCCTACCGCGTGTTCCCCGACTCGGCGGCCTCGAAGGGACACCACCACGAGACCGAGGAGCACGTCTCCTTCGAGCAGATCGCGATGGCGACGCTCACCAGGGGCGTGCACTGGTAGCGGACACCGCCCGCGCCGCCCAGCCACACAGCAGGATCGTGAGTGACGCCCCCGCGATCGAGGTGAGGGGCCTGTCCAAGCGCTACGGGGAGTACGAGGCCGTGCGCGGGATCGACATCACGGTTGCCCGCGGCGAGGTCTTCGGGCTGCTGGGCCCCAACGGAGCCGGCAAGACCACGACGGTCGAGATCCTCGAGGGCTACCGGGCCCGCACGGCCGGCACGGTGACGGTCCTGGGCCACGATCCCGCCAAGCGCTCGCTGGAGCTGCGCAGGCAGATCGGGATCGTGCTGCAGTCGGGGGGCATCTACCCCCACATCACCCCCCGTGAGGCCCTGGACTACTGGGCGGGCCTGTACCCCCACCCTCGCAGCGTGCAGGAGGTGATCGAGCTGGCCGGCCTGGCCGAGCAGGCCGACACGCGCACCCGGCGGCTGAGTGGAGGCCAGCTGCGCCGCCTGGACTTCGCGATCGCGCTGGTGGGCGATCCCGAGCTGATCTTCCTCGACGAGCCCACCACCGGCTTCGATCCCGAGGCTCGGCGCTCGGCCTGGCAGACGATCCGCTCCCTGCGCGACCTCGGCAAGACGATCGTGCTCACCACCCACTACCTGGAGGAGGCCCAGGAGCTCGCCGACCGCGTCGCGATCGTCAAGGACGGGCGCATCCTCGCCGACGGGCACCCGCGTGAGCTCGGTGCCGGGGCCCCCCGCTACCGCATCTCCTACCGCTCGCCCGGGGGCGAGCTGGTGGCGCTCGACACCGACGACCCCACGACCGTTTTGCATGAGCTGACCGCCGAGGCGCTGGCTCGCGGGGGGCACCTGCAGGAGCTCTCCGTGGCCCGACCGACACTCGAGGACGTGTACCTGGAGCTGACCGCCGATGAGTGAGACGCTGCGGCTCGGCTGGCGCCAGTACCGCCTCGAGCGGCGCATGTTCTGGCGCAACCCGAGCGCCGCCTTCTTCAACTTCCTGCTGCCGCTGGTGATCCTGCTCGCCGGAGGCGCGATCCTCAGCGGCAAACAGCACGACCTCAACAAGCTGCTGCCGGCGATCGCGGGGATGAGCGTGATGTCCACCACCTTCACGGCGCTCGCCTACAACATCGTCTACCTGCGCGATCGGGGCGTGCTGAAGCGGATCCGAGGCGCCCCGCTGCCGAGTGGCTCCTACTTCGGTGGCGTGGCCGCCAACGCGGTCACCAACACGGCCCTGCAGATCGCGCTCGTGGTGCTCGCCGGGCGCCTGTTGTTCGGTCTCGGCTGGCCGCCGGAGTGGCTCTCGCTGATCGCGTGGGTGCTCGTCGGCGTGGTCACCTTCGCCGGCTTGGGGGTGGCCTTCGCGCACGCGATCCCCAACTTCGAGTCGACCGCCGCATACGTCAACGCCATCTTCCTGCCGGTGGTGATCCTGTCGTTCTACGTCTTCGACGCCAGCAACCCCCCGGCCTTCCTGAAGACGATCGCCGAGGCGTTGCCGCTGCTGCCGTTGATCGAAGGCCTCTCGGGGGCGATGGTGACGGGGTCGCCGATCGGCGATAACCTCGATCTGCTCGCGGTGCTGGCCCTGTGGGCGGCGATCGGGATCTTCCTGGCGATCAGAGGGTTCTCCTGGCAGCGCGGCGAAAGCGGCTAGCGCACACCGTGCTGCCACAGGGCGTGTGGGTGCTCGACGCGGATCGCTCGGAGGTCGGCTTCGAGGTCCGGCACCTCAGGCTGGCTCGCGTACGAGGCCGCTTCACGCGCTTCACGGGGAGCGTTGAGGTCAGCGGCGCGACCGTGTCCGCACGCGGCGCCGTGGAGGTCGGGAGCGTCGAGACCGGAGATGCACGCCGCGACCACTACCTGCGCACCGCGCCGGAGCTGTTCGACCCCGACAACCACCCGCTGATCGAATTCGCCTGCGGCCCTGCGCCGGTCGGGTCCGGCCGAAGCTTCCAGCTCGAGGGCGAGCTGACGATCAGGGGAACGAGCCGGCCGCTGGGCCTCGAGGTCGAGGACGCGGCGCAAGGACGCGGCGAGGACGGTGGCGCGAACGAGGTCGTGCTCCGTGCCCACGGCGAGCTCGATCGCGGCGACTATGGCCTGCGCTTCCCGGCCGTGGCCGGCTACGGCGACGCCCTGGTGGGCGAGACCGTGAAGATCCGGATCACGGCGCTGCTGGCGCGCCACGCCTCCTGAGAGCCGGAGCCCGCCGGAGCGGCACCTGCATGCGGGGCGCGAGCGCCGTCGCGCGCTAGCGGTAGACCGCGTCGCCGAGCGCCGCGTCGATCGCCTCGAGCACGTCTGCGCTCAGCGTCACGCCCGAGGCGGCGGCGTTTTCGTGTACCTGCTCGGGGCGGCTCGCGCCGATGATCGCCGAGGCCACGTTCGGCAGGCGCAGCACCCAGGCGAGCGCGAGCTGGGCCATCGTCAGGCCCGCCTGGTCCGCCACCGGGCGCAACCGCTCGACGGCTTCCAGCACGTCGTCCTGGACCAGCCGGCCGATGAAGGTGCTCATGCTCTCGCTGGCGGCGCGCGAGTCGGCCGGGGGCGCCTGGCCGGGGCGGTACTTGCCCGTCAGCACCCCCTGCCCGAGCGGCGACCACACGATCTGGGAGATCTGCTCCTGTTCGCACAGCGGGATCACCTCCGCCTCGGGACTGCGCCACAGCATCGAGTACTGGGGCTGGCTCGAGGCCCAGCGCTCGACGCCGGGAAGGGCCAGCGACTCGGAGATCTTCTCCGCCGGCCACTCGCTGAAGCCGATGTAGCGGGCCTTGCCAGCCCGCACGACCTCGCTGAGGGCGGTCATCGTCTCCTCCAGGGGCGCCTCGTCGTCGTAGCGGTGGCACTGGTAGAGGTCCACGTAGTCCGTTTGGAGGCGCTTCAAGGAGGCGTCGATCTGCTTGTGGATCTGCGCCGCCGAGAGACCGCGGTCGGTATCGGACATCGGGAAGTAGACCTTCGTGGCGAGTACGTAGGAGGAGCGCTCGCGAGCGGCAAGCGCCTCCCCGAGGAACGTCTCGGAAGCCCCCCGGCCGTACACGTTGGCGGTGTCGATGAAGTTGATCCCCGCCTCGAAGGCGGCGTCCACGCAGCGGCGTGCCTGCTCGCGCTCGACGCCGCCGGAGTAGGTCAGCCAGGAGCCGAGGCTGATCTCGGAGACCTCGACGTCCGTCCAGCCGAGTTTGCGCAGGCGCATTAGATGGCAACCCTAGCCGGACTGCGGGGGAAGCCTCGTGACGCCCCCGGCCGGCCGGCGGCGACGGGCGTCGTGAACTGCGCCCGCGGGCGTAAGCTTGAGGGCGATGAGCGGGATCGACCCGGATCTGCGTATCCGCTCCGTCACCCTCGGCGTGAGCGACCTCGCCCGCAGCGCGGACTTCTACGAGCGGGCGCTCGGGCTGCCGCTGATCGCACGCGAGAACGGCACCGCGCTGCTGGGCACCGACGCGGGACAGCCGGCGCTGATCCTCAATCGGATCGAGGACCCCACCGTCCTGTCACCCGCTGCCAGCGGCCTCTTCCACGTCGCCTGGCTGCACCCCTCGCGGGCCGCGCTGGCGGAAACCGTGCGGCGCGTGGCCCGAGCGCGGTGGCCGCTCGAGGGGGCCTCCGACCACGGTGTCTCGGAGGCCGTCTACCTGAGCGACCCGGACGGGCTCGGGATCGAGGTCTACGCCGACAGGCCCCGCGAGCGCTGGGCCCGGACGCCGGACGGGGGCGTGGAGATCGTGACGCTGCCGCTGGACCTCGACGACCTGCTGGCCCAGTCCAGCGGCGAGCCTGCGGATGCGATCGCCGCCGGGACGGGCGTGGGGCACGTGCACATGAAGGTGGCCGACGTCGGGCGGGCGAGCCGCTTCTACGGCGAGGACGTCGGCTTCCACGAGCAGGCCCGGCTGCCCTCGGCCGCCTTCCTGGGCGCCGGGGGCTATCACCACCACATCGGCCTGAACTCCTGGCAGAGCGCGGGCGCCCCGCGTTCGCCGGACACCGCCCCGGGACTGCGGGAGGTGCTCTTCGAGCTGGGCGACGAGGGGGCGGTGGAGGAGCTGCAGCGGCGCCTGGCCGACCGCGGCGATGAACCCCGGGAGCTCGAGGGCAGGCTGCTGGTGGGCGACCCCGACGGCCAGACGCTCGCCTTCGCCATCCCCGTCTCCTGAGCGCCGGCAGCGGGCGCCGGGCGGGGGGCTCAGCGGCGGCGGCCCATGCCGAAGCTCTGTACCGAGGGGCCGGCTGCGCGCATGCTCGAGGCGACCTCCTCCCCGCCCGGCTCCTCGGCCTCCGTCCGCCCGCCGGCGGGCGGGCGGTGCAGGTGGCGCACGCCCGCGCCGGGACCCTCCTCGGCGCCCTCCAGCCCTCCGGCGAGGAAGCGCTCGAGTGAGGCCAGCTCGCGTACGACGACGTTGATCACGGGGCGCAGGAGCTCTTGGCCGAGACCGTCCTTTGCACCGGCGGCGGGGGCTCCGTGCAGCGGGGTGGGCTCCTGCGTGCGCTCCAGGCGGCCCCGGGCCAGCAGCAGGGGCTCGGTGCGGGCCAGCTGGCGGTGGCGCTCGTACACCTGTTCGGGAACGATCAGGTTGATCGTCCCGAACTCGTCCTCGAACAGCAGGAACATCGTCCCGGAGGCGGTGGCGGGGCGCTGGCGGGCGATCACGAGGCCGGCCACGGCCACCTCACCGCCGCTGGGCAGGCGCTCCAGCTGGGCGCTGGTGGCGAGCATCGGCACCGTCAGGCGGGGACGCAGGATCGCCAGCGCGTGCTCCTGCAGGGTGACCGCCGTGGCGGAGTAGTCGGCGATCAGCCGCTGCCAGCGCCCCAGCGGGCGCAGGGCGGGCGCCGGGGGAAGCTCCAGCGGCAGCGCCAGCTGGGTCTGCCGGGTCCCGGCCTCGTCGGCGGAATCCTGGGCGGGGGCCGCGATCCCGAGCTGCCACAGCGCCGTGCGGCGCTGGCCGTCCTCGGCCAGGCTGTCGCAGGCCCCCGCCCAGGCGAGCTGCTCGAGCGTCGTGCGCCTGGCCCCCGTGCGGGCGGCCAGCTCGGACAGGTCTCCGAAGGGACCTCCACGCCGGCGCTCGGCGACGAGCCCGGCCAGCTCTGCCTCGGGGGCTCCCTTGACGTAGCGCAGGCCCAGCCGCACGGCGCCCTCCTGCACCGTGCACTGGACCTCCGAGTCGTTGACGTCCACCCCCCGCAGCTCGATGCCCTTCAGCTGGGCCTCGTGGGCGAGGCTGTCGGGGGCGTAGAAGCCCATCGGCTGCTCGTTGAGCAGCGCGCACAGGAACTCCGGGGCGTAGTGGACCCGCAGCCACGTGGACTGGTAGGCGAGCAGCCCGAAGGCGGCGCTGTGGGACTTGGGGAAGCCGAACCCGGCGAAGCCCTCGACCATCTTCCACACCCGCTCGGCGAGGGCGCGGTCGGCGCCGACGTGGCTGATCGCGCCCTGCACGAACCGCTCTCGCTGGCGCAGCAGGCGGTCGTGGGAGCGCTTGCGGCTCATCGCCCGGCGCAGGCCGTCGGCCTCCCCGGGGCCGAAGCCGGCGAAGACTTCGGCGACCTGCATCACCTGGTCCTGGAAGATGATCGTCCCGAGCGTCTCGCGCAGCACCGGCTCCAGCGCGGGGTGATCGAACGGGACCTCGTAGGAGGGGTCTTCGCGCAGGCGCTGGCGACGGGCGATGTAGGGGTTCACGGCGCCGCCCTGGATCGGCCCCGGGCGCACGATCGCCACCTGGATCGTGAGGTCCTCGAGGTCCATGGGGCGGGTGCGCAGCAGCGACTGCATCTGGGCGCGACTCTCGATCTGGAAGACCCCGACGGTGTCGGCGGCGCGGATCGCCCTGAAGGTCCTGGGGTCGTCGAAGGGGATACGGGACAGGTCGATGCGCTCGCCGCGCACGCGCTCCACCTCCTCCACGCAGCGCTCGACCGCCGAGAGCATCCCCAGGCCGAGCAGGTCGATCTTCAGGAAGCCGGCGTCGGCACAGGAGTCCTTGTCCCACTGGACCATCTGCCGGCCCTCCATCGCCGCGGGGACCACCGGACAGCAGTCGATCAGCGGCCTGGTGGAGACGATCATCCCGCCGGAGTGCTGGGACAGGTGCCGGGGCAGGCCATAGGCCTGCTCCACCAGGCGCTCCAGCCAGCGCCAGCGCAGCGGAGCCCGACGGGTACCGCCGGGGGCGCCGGAGCCGCCGGGCGCGGAAATCCCGCGGAGGCGGAGACCCTCGGCCGAGGCGTAGGGGTCGGCGCCCCGCGCCGCCCGCTCGATCTCTCCTGGAGGAAGCCCCAGCACCTTGCCGAGCTCGCGGATCGCCCCGCGGGCACGGAACGTCGGGAAGGCCGCCACCAGCGCCGAGCGGTCGTGGCCATAGCGCTCGTGCACGCGGGGGATCAGCCGCTCGCGGACGTCACGCGGGAAGTCGAGGTCGATGTCCGGCAGCCCGTGGAGGTCCTCGTGCAGGAACCGCCCCAGGGCGAGCCCGCCGAGCACGGGGTCGATGTGGGAGAGGCCCGTCAGGTAGCAGACCAGCGAGGAGACCGAGGAGCCACGCCCGCGGCCCGCCGCCAGCAGCGCCCGCACCGAGTCCGGCCCGCGAACCTCCAGGGCCACCTCTCCGGCGAGCTCCATCATGTCGTGGTGGAGCAGGAAGAAGCCGGCCAGGCCGAGGTGGCCGATCACGGCCAGCTCCTGCTCCAGTCGCGCGTGGGCCTCATCGCGCAGCGCCCGGGCGCCGGCGGGAGCGCCGTCGCCGTAGCGCTCCCACAGGCGCTGCTGACAGAGCTCCGCCAGGCGCCTGGCGGCGCCCTGCTGCTCGGCCCCGGGGTAGCGATAGCCGAGGTCCCTGCGCAGGTCGAAGGTCAGCTGCTCGGCCAGCAGAAGAGTCTCCCGGACCGCCTCGGGATGCTCCTTAAAGCGCTGTGCCATCGCCTCCGGAGAGCTCATCACGTGGCTGTGGTTGCCCCGCCTCTCCGGCTCGCAGGCGTCGAGCGTGGCGTGGTTGGCCAGCGCCACGAAGGCGTCCTGCAGCTCGGCCCGGCAGCGGGCGTGGGCGTGGACGTTGCCGCTCGCCACGCAGCGCACCGAAAGGCGTTTGGCGAGCGCCGCCAGCGCGCGGTTGCGAGCGCGGTCGTCGCGCTGGAACGGGCGCTGGAGCTCGACGTAGAAGCCCTCCGGGCCGAAGCCGTCGAGCAGCCTGCGGGCGAGGGGCTCGTCGAGTCCTCCAGGACCCGTCGAGGTGACGCCGTGGCGCAGGAGCGCCGAGCGCGAGGCGCAGCCGCTCAGGCAGACGAGGCCCCCGGCGTGGTCGAGCAGCCCCTGCACGTCCACGTGGGCCTCGCCGAGATCCCTGCGAGAGCCGCCCTCGCGGGTGTGGGCGTGGGCGAGCGTGAGGATCCGGCAGAGGTTGCTCCAGCCGCGCCCGTCGCGCACCAGCAGGGTCAGGTGATGGGAGGGCCCCTGGCCGCAGAGGACGTCCAGCTCGGCGCCCTGGATCGCCCTCACCCCGTGCTCGGGAGCGGCCTGGGCCAGCTCCATCGAGCCGCACACGGAGTTGTGGTCGGTCAGCGCCAGGGCGGTGTAGCCGAGCTCACCCGCGCGCTGGGCGAGCTCGTCGGGCAGGGAGGCCCCGTCCAGGAAGGAGTAGGCCGAATGGCAGTGGAGCTCGGCGTATGGAGGGGTCGGCGGCGGCATCCCAGGTGGTACCGCTAGGCGCGCTGGCGGAACCAGCCGCCGGAGCACAGGTCGTGGAAGACGACGACATTGCGCCCGCCCACCCCCACCAGCTCCCAGTAGCGACGGCGCAGCGGCTCGGCCGTCCACCAGCGGTCCTCCACCAGCCAGGACTCGCGCAGCGACTGCACCCGTTCGCCGTCCACCTCCACCGGCTGTGGGCCGCCGCAGCGCACGCGGGCGGGCCGGGGGCGGTTCAGCGCACGGGCGCTCATTCGGGGATCGGGGTCAGCACCACGCGCCGCTCCGGGACACGAGAGGCGGGATCCACGCAGACGACGCGCAGGGCCGCTTGGGCTCCGGCCAGCGAGCGCACCTGTGCCAGCGCCTCCCGCAGCAGGGCGGCCCGTGCGGCCCGCTGGGCCCCGGCCGCGTGGGCGTCGCGGTCCTCCAACACCCCCTGCTCGGCGATCGGCGCCCCGAAGCACTCCACGCTCAGGCCCAGCCTGCAGGCGGGGCCCGGGAGTGCGAGCAGGCGCACCGACAGCGCCAGCCTGATCCGCTCCACGTCCGCCAGCGCCTGACGGAACACGACGCGCTCGCGCCAGCCGCCCCCGGCGAGCAGCTGAGCCGAGAGCACGACCGTGCGCAGCGACCGCCCCGCCCGCTGGGGCCGTGCCAGCAGCCGCCGGACGAGCACCTCCAGCACCCGCCCCAGCGCCAGGCCGCTGCTGGCATCCCCCACCTCCAGCGACTCCTCCAGGCGCTCCTGGGGTCGCCGTGGCCGCAGCGCCCGGTCCTGACCGCGGGCCAGCCCGTGGGCGAGGACCCCGGCCTCACCGAAGCGGTCGCTCAGCGCCCCCCGTCCCAGGCGGGTGAGCTCCCCGAGCGTGCGCACGCCCAGCCTCCTCAGCGGCTCCAGGAGCACCGCGGTCTGCTCGCGGTAGCCGAGCAGATCCACCGGCTGACAGGACAGCCAGCGGCCGGCGTGATCGCCCTCGAGCACCAGCGGCCGGCGCGAGCGGGCCGCGAGCGCGCACGCGAGGGCACAGAAGCGCGTCGGGGCCGCCCCGATCCGCACCGGGTCGGAGATCGCGCCCCGAGCCACCTCGAGCGTGTCGGCGAGCGAGCCGTGGAGCGCCCTGAGCCCATCCGCCTCGAAGTAGGCGAGCCCCGGCCGCGCCGGCTCCACGGCCGCCCCGATCCCCTCGAGCGCCTGCAGGGCCGCCTCCCACCGTTCGGCCACCCTCACCCGGTCGGCCGCCAGCAGCACCAGCTCCGGACAGCGCGCCAGCGCCTCCCCGAGCACCATCCCCCTCCTCACCCCGTTCGCTTCGGCCGCCTGGGAGACCTCCCCCACGCCGGCCGCCCCGCTGGAAGCGGAGCTCTTCACGGACGCGAGCGGAGCCACCGCCAGGGGACGCCCGCGGAGCGTCTGGGGGCCCACCCGAGAGCCCTCCCCGGCCGCCACCAGGAGCTCGAACCGCGGGAGGTGTACGCACACGACCATGCGAACGTATGTTCGCATAGGGTCGCCCGCGGGTCAATCCATCGTGAGGGGCCCCTCCGCGGATCCGCTCAGGAACTGGCGTACGAATTCGTTGTCGGAGGAGAACATCCGCTTCGCGTCACCCGCTTCCACGATCCGTCCCCGCCACAGCAGGGCGATGTACTCCCCGATCCGCCGGGCCGAGGCGATGTCGTGGGTGACGACGATGTAGGTGCCTTTGTAGATCGAGTGCATCTCCTGGATCAGCTCGCACAGCAGGGCCGTGCGCACCGGGTCAAGGCCCGAGTCGGGCTCGTCGAAGATGACCACGTCGGGCTCCATCACCAGCGCCCGCGCGAAGCCGGCGCGCTTGCGCATGCCACCCGACAGCTGCGAGGGGGCGTCGTCGATCGCCGCCTGCAGGCCCACGTCGGCCAGATGCTGGGAGACGCGTTCGGAGATCTGGCTCTCCGATAGGTCCGTGTGCTGGCGCAGCGGGAAGGCGACGTTGTCGAACACCGACATCGAGCCGAACAGGGCCCCGTCCTGGAACAGGACCCCGATCTTGCGCCGCAGGGCCAGCAGGTCGGGCATCGTCAGGGTGGGCACCGACAGGCCTTTGACGACGATGTTGCCCGAGTCCGGGAACATCAGCCCGATCAGGTGCTTGATCAGCACGCTCTTGCCGGTCCCCGAGGGGCCTAGCACGACCGTGATCGTGTCCTCGGGGAAGGCCACGTTGAGGCCGTTGAGCACCGGCACCCCGCCGAGGCGCTTGTGCACGTCCAGGCAGCGGATCGACCAGCGCTCGTCGTCGGGGTCCCCCAGCAGGTCGAGGTCGGCGGCGTGGTAGCGGAAGTCGTCGGCGGCGCTCATTTTTCGGAGTACACCACGTGCGGGTACTGGCTCGTCTGCCCGTTGTAGTTGAACTGGCCCTGCTGCTTGCAGGCCGGCGCCGGCACGTCGTTGGCGGTTTCGGGCACGTTGGCGACTTTGAACTGCTGGATCTGCTGGATCAGTTCTTCGGTGATCCCGGTGCTTTCGTTCGGCGGACCGCTGACCGACGGCGCGCCGCCCGAGCAGTTGGTGGCCTGGAAGACAGGCAGCCCGTTTGCCAGCTGGGCGTAGGTGCCGGGCAGCGGGTAGGCGTTGTTGCGGCCCGTTTCCACCTTCGAGGGATACACCGAGAGACTTTCGGGGCTCAGCACCGACATCGTCGTGAGGTAGTGGAGCTTGGGGCTCTTGGTGTACGCCGGTTCGGGCAGGTTCCCGTTTTTCAGGCTCGCCTGGGTGGCGCTGGTGAGGTTGGCGAAGAAGGCCTGCACCTCGGGCACGTACTCGCCGGTGAACTGCAGGAAGGGATCCAGGTTGTGCAGCACCGGGCGCAGGTTTTCGAGGATCGGGACGGTCTGGTCGAGTGTCGTCTTCACCTGCGGCAGGCCGACCTTGGCCGCCTCGGTGAGCGGGCCCAGCGAGGTCAGGAAGTTGTTGAACTGGGGCGCGAACGGTTCGGCGGCCTTCAGCAGCGCCGACAGCTGGCGCTCGGCCTCGGTGAATTCTTCGAAGTAGGGGTTGGCCACCTCGGCGAACTTGTCGGTCGCTTCGAGGGCCACCTTCGAGTTGTGCTCGAACGGTGGCAGTTCCCGGAACGCCTGGGCGAAGGCTTCGCTCGCCTCCGAGGCGGCGTGGAAGGTGTGTTCGCCGTTGACGATCAGCCCTTCGAGCTGGTGGTCGCGGCCGGCGAGGGCGTTGAACACCACGCCCGTGTTGTGCACCACCTCGCGCAGGGCGCCTTCCTGACCGGCGAGGATGGTGAGCAGGCGGTTGGTGTGTTCCACGAACGGTTCGAGCACGCCGAAGTCGGCGTTGATCTGTTCACCGCGGCCGTGGATCGCGACGGCGACCGACTGCTGCCAGACCTGGAAGTATTTGCGCGTCTGCGGATCCAGCGCCGCGAGGATGTCATCGAGCGTGACGGTGGGTTCCACGTTGGCGTCGGCGAGGTGCCCGTTGTCGGGCAGGAACGGCCCCTTCTGGGCCTGCGGGTTGAGCTGCACGTAGGTCTCCCCCAGCAGCGTCTTCACGCGCAGGATCGCGTGGGTGTCCGCGCGGATCGGCGCGTACTGGTGCGCGATTTCGATGGTCGCGTCGGTGGAGTGCTGCTTGTTCAGCTTCAGCGACACGACGTGGCCGACGTTGACCCCGCTGATGCGCACGTCGGACTGTTCTGAGAGCACCAGCGTGCGCGGGAACGAGACGGTGAAGCGGTAGCCCTTCGTTTTCAGTGGCAGCGGCCCGCCGAAGGACTCCCACAGGAACAGCAGCAGCCCGAAGCAGCTGAGCGCGAACAGGATGATCACGAAGATGTTGCCGAGCGTGGGAGCGCGCTTCTGCATCGCCTAGCCCTTCGCTCCCGTGCCGCTGCCCGTCCCGCTCGCGCGGGCGCCGGCCGTCCCGGCGGAGTGCGTGGCGGCGGAGCGGGCCGCGGTGCCACCGGAGCGCCGCGCCACGCGTGTGGTGGCGCTCGAGCTGCCGGCCTTGACCGGCGTCAGCTGCGAGAAGCTCGTGTTGTGCAGCGGGAAGGAGAAGGCGCCGGATCCGGCGGCGGCGGTGCCGGCGGCGACGTGCCTGTAGGCGGCGCTGGCACTCGCGGCGCTGGCTTTTGTGGCGCCCGGGCCGATCAGGCCCTCCGCCTGGCATTCGGGCTTGGTCGGCGGGCGCAGCAGTCCGACGAGCACTTTCACCGTCGGGTTCACTTCGGCCACGCCTTTGAGAATCGGGAGCACTTCGCAGTTGAAGTACACGAGGCTGCGCCCGAGCGGCCCGTTCGCGTCGGAGCTGCTGACGACGCTGTTGAGGTCGTGGTTGCCCCAGTCGAGGAAGAACAGGAAGCCGGCCTTCTTCGGGCCCGGGTTGTAGGCGAGCTCGTTGAAGAATTCGTTCAGCACCCCGAAGGTCACGGTGAATTTCGGGAAGGCCTTGGCGAGGTCTTCGGTCGAGGGCTCGAGTTCGTTGACGACCGGCAGGATTTCCCGCGCGAACGGGCGGATCTCGTTCTTGATGATCGGCGTCGTGGCGAGCGAGAGCTTTTTGCGTGGCGAGCTGCGCCGGCGCCAGCGCCTTGGCGAACGGCTCGAGCTTCGTCAGCGTCGTCCCGAGCGCGTTGGAGGCGGTCTTGACCTTGGCCAGTTCGTTGCCGGTCTTTTCCAGTGCTCCCGGCAGCAGGTGCAGCGTGCGGCGGAAGTTGGCGTCCTCCTTGGCGAAGGTGGCGAACACCGCGTTGGAGGCGCTCACCAGCTCGGCCAGCTGTTGGTCCTTGCCGCCGACGGCTTCCACCAGCAGCCTGAAGTTGTGGATCGACTGGGCGATGTTCGTGTGGCGGCGCTGCAGTTCGTGGGTGATTTCGGTGCCCAGGCGGGTCGTGGGCAAGAAGCGCTTGAGCGTGGCCGACAGCGCCCTGCCGTTGTGGTTGAGGCCTTCCCCGGCCCCCGCCAGCAGCGCCTGCAGGTAGAAGCGCGTTTCGGTGTCCAGGCCGGCCAGGAATTCGTCGAAGTCGATGTTCGACGCCGTCTGCTCGATGGGCAGGGTTTCGCCGCTGTGCAACTTGCCCGCGGTGGGCGTGCCCGGGCTGACCTCGATCGTCATGTCCTCCAGCGCGGTCTTGGGGCGCACCAGCATGGTCGCGTTCTTGTAGAAGCGGGCGTACTTGGGCGTGACCCTCATCGTCACCGTGGACACGCCGCCCTGCACTTCCACGCTCGCGACTTCACCGACCTTGGCGCCGGCGATCGTGACGGCCTGGCCCTGGCCGGGCGTGACCGCCTGGGAAGTCTGGAAGCGGGCCTTCAGCGTGTACGTGCTTTTGCCCAGCACCGGCACCCACCCGGGAAGATGGAGGTTCTGGTGGGCGAGGATGTAGCCGCCGACGGCGACGGCCAGCAGGACCATCGTCACCACCGCGATGAAGGAGGAGCGGTAACGCTCGATCTGCTCGCGGACGCCGCGGGTGCCCTCGTGCGGGTGTGGCGTGGGCTCGGGCGCCATCAGCCGGTCCCGTCCGCCGGTCCGCTCGCCAGCGGGCCGTTGAATTCCGGCAGCTTCTGCGTGGAGCAGGGCACTTTCGGCTCATATGGGGGCTCTTCGGTGGGGAACGCCGGTCGCGTTCCCAGCGGCGTCAGCGGCGAGCGTGTCAGCAGGCGGTTGCCCTTCGCCGTGCTGCCGAGGATCGAGGTCGGCTGCGAGCGGAGCGTCTGGCCGCTGTTGCCGACGAGGAACTTGGTGCGTGAGCCGTTGCCGTCGAAGCTCTGCCCGATCCCGTTCAGGCCCACCAGGCCGTACCAGAATTCTTTGTAGGCTTCGACGCCCGAGCTGGCGTTGCCGTCCTGCAGCTTGGTGTTGCCGGCCGGGATGAGCACGTTCGTGAGGCATTTGTTGAACTGGTCGGTCTGCGTGTAGAAGGGCACCTGTTCGGCCTCGAGCTGGGCCAGTGGCGGGACCGCCTTCACCAGCCCGGCCGCCACGCCGCCGAGTTCGTTGCGGCCCCAGCGAGGCCTTCACCTGTTCGATCCACGGCAGCGTTGCGGCGACCGTCGCGTTGGTCAGCTTGACGCCCGGGATGATGTCGTGGGCGAAGGTCTGGGTCGGGCCGAAGGAGGACTGCAGCGCCACGAAGGCTTCCGTGATGTTGTGCAGGTTGCGGGGCAGTTCGGAAACCAGCTTGGTGAGGCCTTTTGATTCGGCCGCAAAGGCGGCGAAGAAGGTGTTGAAGTTGCCGATCAGTTCGCCGAGCGCCTGTTCGTGGACGTTCAGGGCGGCCGTGACCTTGCCGATCGAGGTCGACCAACTTCGACAGGTCGTCGGAGGTGACCCCGCCGAAGGCCTGCTGCACGACGGCCGTGCCCTGCAGCGAGGGGGGTGCGATGCGGTAGGTCTTGTTGAGCGCCTGGGCGGCGTTCAGGCCGCGCGCTTCGGGTTCCTGTTCGGCGTTTTCCTTCGGGCCCGGCAGGGCGGTGAGACCTTCGCCGTAGTAGATCAGGAAGTGCTGCAGGTTTTCGCGCGTGTCCGTGTTGAGCGCGTCGAGTAGCTGGTCGATCTGCACCGGGTCCGCGGTCTGCGTTACCGGGATCGTGGCGCCCGAGTGGAGTTCGGGCGCAGACGGGCTGCCCGGCTGCAGATCCACGAACCAGTTGCCTTCGAGGAAGATCCGGGGGCGGATCTTCATCGTCGCGTCGGAGTGGATCGGCAGCCCCTTCGGTTCGATTTCCATCGTCACCAGGCCGGTGCTGCCTTCGCGCTTGATCGAGGTGACCTGGCCCACGTTCACGCCCGCGACCCGCACCGGGGATTTTGCGTGGACGTCCAGCGCGGAGGCGAACTCGGCGTGGATCGTGTATCCGTGTTTGAACGGGATCTTTTTGGTGAAGCCGAAGTACACGACGACCGCGATCGCGACGAGCATGATCACCCCGGCGCGCATCGGGTTGACCCGGCTCAGCTCGGCGGCCGGGATTTCGTCGTGGCGGCGCCAGAAGCGAAGTTTCACTTGCCCTTCCCCTTCGACTTCGAGGACGACTTCGGCTTCGCGAGCCCGAGCGCCTTGCAGCGTCGCTTCGGGGTACTTTTCGCCGTAGACGTTCTGTTCGCGGGTGGTGAATTCGCGGTTCTTGGTGACGTCGGCCGCGGGCAGGTTGCCGATCGTGGTCGACGCCGGGGATGTAGTTCTCGTTGCCCGCTTCGCAGACCTGCGGCTGGCCGGGCCCGGCGGTGTTCGGGTACATGTTCGCGTGCAGGTGGTTGTTGTGCTTGTCGACGACCTTCTTGGGTGAAGGCTTCGATTTCTTCCGAGGGCCCGTTGGCCGGGGCCGACGCCGGGTAGCCCTCGTTGTTCGGCCCCGACGGCGCCAGGATGAAACCGGCGCGCGCCAGTGTGCCGATCCCGATGTTCTCCGTCTCGAGGCTCGCGAGGTTGCGGAAGGCCAGCGTCCAGTAGTTGCAGTAGGCCTGGCTCGGCGCGATCCCGGCCAGCAGCGGGTTGGCGATTTCGAGCGTGTTGGTGAATTCTTCGAGCCCCACCTGGGCGATCGGATTGGCCCCGAATTCCGCCAGCGCCTGGGAGGATTCGAGCAACGCTTTGTTGAGCTCGACGGCGGCCGCGAGGTTGGTGGTGCCGACCTTGAAGGCGTGGCCTAGTTCGGGGGCCACTTTCACCAGCGATTTCGCGCTGGGGTGGAGCAGGTTCATGAACTGGGTCGCGTTTTCGTAGAACTTGGCCTCGTGGGGCAGCGAGTAGATCGCCTGTTCCAGCGAGGGCGGGCCGCCGGTGTTGGCTTCTTCGATCGAGCGCGACACGCCCGCCCAGTCGGTGAAGAATTTGTCCAGGTAGGTGAAGTAGTTCGCGTTCTGCTGGGCTACCGGTGCATTCTCTGACGCGGCCCTGTTCAAGGCCACGAAGAACTCGTGCAGCCCGGTCTGGGGGGAGGCGAGGTTGTGCAGCACCGGCACGGCGTTGGTGACCAGCGGCTTCAGTTCGTGGATCACCTGGTTGAGCCCCACGCCGCGGCTGGCGAGGCCGTCGCCGAAGTTGTTGGTGTTGATCTTGATCGCCGTCCGCGTGGGCTTGTCGAACATGTTGAAGAGTTCTTCGATGTTCACCGGTTCACGGGTCTGGCTGACCGGGATCGTCTGCCCGCCCTTGATCGTCGCGGAGGAGTTGCCCGCGCTTCAGTTCCAGGTACTTCAGGCCGATCGTCGAGACCGACTGCACGGCCGCGGTCGTGTCGGCCGGCAGCGGTTCGACTTTTTTTTCGAGCTTCAGGGTGGCGATCGCGGTGGTGCGGCCGGTCGCCGGGTTCAAGTGCGGGCTCAGGCGCGCTGATCGTGCCCGACGCGGGTGCCGCCCGAGACGCACCTGGTTGCCGTCCTGCAGGCCCGAGGCCTGCGGGCAGTTCGACCTTGATGTTGTAGGTGGGGACGAACGGCAGCCCGTTGTTGGCGTTGTAGGACAGGTACACGGCGACGACCACGATCAGCGTCGTGACGGCGCCGATCAGCAGCGGGCTGCCGGCGATCGAGCTGCTGCGGCGGCGCCCCATCAGGGCACCTGCGTCGGGTCGCAGCTGAGCAGGTTCGCCGTCCACGAACGGCGAGGATTTGTCGGCCGCCGGTTCGGTGGCGGCGCCCGGACAGCGGCGCAGCTGACCGCTTTTGAGGTTCGCCAGCGCGCTCTGCGGGCTGCTCGGCGTGAGGTTGTTCTTTTCACCCAGGTCGAAGCTCGGGAACACCGGCGCGACGTGCGCGTAGTGCCCGTCGGCGTCATAGAAGGAGGCCGACTGGCCGAAGGTGCGCAGCGTCCCCGCGAGGTCTGGAGAGTAGGGGCCGAACGGGGCCGTGATCGGAATCGATTCCTTCAGCGACTGGACGGTCGCCGGCGAGGCCGTCTCCAGCGCCTTGGCCAGCGCCGGGATCGCCTCTGCCAGTTCGGTGAGGTCGTTGTTCTTGCCCGGGCGGCTGAAGCTGAGGGCGAAGTTTTTGACCACCGGGGTGGCCGTGACGACCAGCGGGCGCAGCCGTTCCAGCAGCAGCGTCAGCGACTTGGTCGTCGGCCTGGAGGTATTCACCAGTTCTTCCAGGGCGGCCAGCGTGGGCGGCAGTTCGGTGAATGTCTTCGTTGCCCTCGTGCAGCGTGTTCGGGAGCTCTTTCAGGCCTTCCCTGAGTTCCGTCCTGCTGGTCGCCGACGGCTTTGAAGGTGGTGTTGGCGTTTTCGATCAGGTCCGAGAGCTGTTCGTGGCGGGCGCCGATGATCGTCAGCGCCTTGGCGGTTTCGAGAGGAACTTGGTGAACACCGGCTGGTCGAGGGTGAGCTGTTCGAAGACGTGGTTCGTGGCCAGAAAAGCGCGGGAGCGAAGAGTTCGGTGGACCTGCCGAGCTGCAGGCCGGCGCCGGCGTACTGTTCGGCGCTGCCCTGCAGGAAACCCTGCAGGCCCTTCAGGGTCTTGGGGTTGAAGGTGTTGAAGACTTCGTCGAGGTCGGTCACGGTCTTCGACACCGTCACGGGAAGTGGCGCGCTGGTCGGGTAGGCGGGACTGCTCTGCGGCCCCGGGGTCAGGTCCACGTAGCGGTTGGCGACGCTCGACAGCGACGGCGTGCGAACTTCGGCGATCGTGCCGTGGTGAAGCGGCGCCAGCGAGGACTTGATCTGGATCGTGACCCTCGCCTGGAAGTTCTTCGTCAGGACGATGTTCGTGACGCTGCCCACGGGCACGCCCCCGACCTGGACGGTGTTGCCCCGCACGAGCTGGTAGGCGTTGGGCAGGATCAGCTGGTAGGTGGTGGTGCCCGAGCCGCTGAAGATCAGGTAGGCGATGATCAGCACGACCACCGCCAGCGCCGCCACCGGCAGCGCCCGGCCCAGCGTCGATGGTCCTGCGTACACGCCGCGGCGGAGGTCCGGCGGGCGGAACCGCCGGCTGCTCGGGCGGCGGGGGAACGGAGGGCGGTGTGGGCGGCCGGGTGATGGCCATCATTCACCGCCGAGCAGGTAGTTGAGCAGCAGCCGTCCCGCCGAGGCTTCCTTCTCGGAGGCCCCAACGGCGCCCTTCAGCGTGGTCCCAGCCCGCCTGCGCCCCGTGCGCGGCGCCGCTGGACGCCGAAGACCCGCCGGTGTGGGCCGAGGCCTTGGTCGCCGCCTTGGACCCTTGTTCTTCGCCCGGGTATTCGGCGATCGCCTGTTCGGGCGTGTCGCCTTTGATGACCGCCAGCGTGCGCGCCATCACGACCCCCTGGGTGGACGGGTCGATGCCGGCCGAGACGCTCGACGCCGAGGCCGCCGCCGAGGCGGACGCGGACGCTTCCGTCCCGGATGAGGACCCGGTCGAGAACAGCTTGCGCGCGCAGGAGCTGGTGGGCGCGGTCTTGTATTCGGTGCAGATCGTGCCGAGGCCCTCCGTGCGCAGGAAGTGGCCGAGCGAGTCGTAGCCGTTGGCCGCGCCCGTGCCCAGGAAGATGAAGTCGAGCAGGCGCTCGAGGCCGCCGGTGTTGCGGAAGCCGCCGAACAGGCCTTCGAGGTTCGTCGAGGCCGGCAGGGCCGCCGCGCCGAGCTTCTTCAGCCGCGCCAGCAGCGGCTTGGTGGCCACCAGCGCCGGGCCGGAGAGCTTCGCGGTCGCGCCGGTGCTTTTGAAGAACTTTTCCGAGCTCGCCGAGAAGCCGGGGAGGCTCGTGAAGGCCTCGTTGATGCCGGGCGCGGCCTGGCCGAGGTCCTGCATCGTCGGCGTGGTCGCTTCGGCGAACTTGCCGAGCCGTTCGACGGCCGGCACGAGCTCTTCCAGGAACTTCGGGAACAGTTCCAGGTTGCGGGCCAGGGACGCCCGCGTGTTGGCGCCTGCCACGGCCGTCTTTTCGCTTTCGGCGATGAATTTGGCGACGTGCTGGCGGACCGCGGCGAACGGTTTCAGCGCCTTGTCGGAGTTGACCGCCAGTTCTTCGAGCACCTTGTTCTCGCCGGCCAGGATCTTGAGCACGTTGTCGAGTTCCTGCAGGGCCGGGTTGGCGCGGCGGATGACCGCGCTGAGGTCGCTGCCGCGGCCCAGCAGGCCGGCGCCCGAGTTCGTTGATGATGATCGTGAAGCGCTGGCGTTCGGGCAGCCGGTTGATGTCGTTGAGCAGGTCGGGGTCGACCGGGCTGTGGGTGTTGGTGACCGGCAGGTAGTACTGGCCCGCGCCTTCGTGGCCGGAGGGGATCTTCTTCAGCGGGGGCGGCAGCGGCGCGCCTTCGACCCGCGGCTGGGTGGGGATGCAGTCGACGTACTTCTCGCCGATCAGGCCCTGGGGGCGGATCGTGCAGGTGGCGTCGCTGCGGAAGTTCTGGAAGCCGGGGTTGCCGATGCTGAGCACGACGGCCGCCTTGGCCGTCGGCGTGGGTTCGACCGATTGGACGGTGCCGACTTTGACGGCGGCGATGTCGACGTTCTCGCCCGGGATGATGTTGGCCGCGTCGTCGAAGATCGCGCGCACGGTGTAGGCGCCGTTGGAGCCTCCGGCGGAGGTCGCAAGCAGCACGACGGCGACCAGCGCGACGAGGCCCATGGCTCCCGCCACCCCGACTATCGCTCTGCTCCCCCCGGCCTCTCCTTCCTCACCCTCATCCTTCCTTGCGGTCTAGACGCGAGCGGCCCCACCGTGTGGTGGGGCCGCCCGTCTGGTTCTGCACTACTCGAGCTTACGCCCTCGCGCGCTGAAAAGGCGCGCTAATCGCCTACTTCTTGGGGCACGGCGACTTGTAGGTCGCCGTGACCGGCTCGGGCACCGGCGGGTTGGCTCCGCCTTCGTCGAAGATCACTTCGGTCTTGATCGGGAAGCCGCCCTTGGGGCACTTCTTGGGGACGCGGCCGTAGGGGACCCATTCCTTGCCCTTCTTGTAGGCCGAGCCGGCCTTCACGTTGATCGACTTGACCGACGCGTAGGGCGCGCCCGGGACCGTCGAGACGAGCGGGACCTGGGTGATGAGCTCGGGGCCGAAGCCGCCGGCTCCGCCGAGGCTCACGTACTTCCCGGCCGACAGGATTTCCAGCGACACCGGCGAGTGGCCGTTCGTGAAGAACTCGAGGCCGCCGCCGGGCGCGTAGAAGGATTCGAGCGTCGCTTTCTCTTCCACCCGTTCGGAGCCGAAGGAGACGATCCCCAGCACGTTCCCGACCGGGCCGGCTGCCGAGTTTTTCGGGCAGGCCGAGGGGCCGGTCTGTTCGAGCACGCTTTTGGCGCACGTCGGGAAGCCGGTCGTGTGCAGCTTGGTGCCCGAGGGCAGGTAGAAGTTGACGCCCACGATCGGGGGCGGGAACCCGCCGTATTCGGTCCCTTCGATGTTGTATTCCGCATGCACGGCGGCGCCGGCGCCGAGGATGTTCCCCGTGTGCGGGAACGCCCGGGATCGGCACGGCTTCCGCTTTGAATTTGACCGTCGGGGCCGCCCCGGCTACGGCCGGCAGTGCGAGCAGGCCGACGACGAGCACAGCGAGTACTGAGGATGCTCTGCGCATCTATGTCTCTCCTCTATTGATGAACAGGTCCGCCTCGATCCGGGTAGCTCCGGCACCTTGACGGTCCGGCGACATCGAGATCCCCACGACCGGGGAACGTGGCGAGTTGTCGATGAACACTATTCGCCCTACCCAGCGCCTTCAAGTTTGAACCGCCGGTTGCGGACGTTCAGCCACTGTTGACCGACAGCTCCAGGCGCGAGCCGTCGTAGCTGACGCCGAGCGACTCGAGCACCACCCGCCGCGGACCGGCTTCGACGCGCCCACCCACGATCGCCTCCAGGCCGAGGTCACCGGCCGCGCCGAGCACCGCCTCGGCCTGCCCCGCCCGGCAGTAGACGGCGTAGCCGACCCCCATGTTGAAGGTCGAGTAGGCCTCGGCCGCGTCCATGCCCGCCTCGGATGCGAGGAAGGCGAGCACCGGCGGGACCTCGGGCAGGGCCGTGATGCGGTACGTGAAGGGGGCGCTCGGGCGCATCAGCTTCAGCAGCCCGTGGCCGGTGACATGGCTCAGGTAGCTGACGGACACGCCGCGGCGCAACAGCTCGGCCACCAGCCCCACGTACATCACGGTCGGGTCCAGCAGCGCCTCGCCGAAGGTCCGTCCCGACACGAGGGGCGTGGCGAAGCCCTGGGGCAGGCGCTCGGCCAGCAGCCGCGCCAGCGAGGCCCCGTTGGCGTGCAGGCCGCTCGACGCCACCAGCACGATCTCGTCGCCATCGGCCAGTCCGGCGCCGAGGATCGGCGCGACCCCCTCGGGCAGGGCGCCGACGGCCGCCCCGGCGAGCTCGATCTCCTGCGCGGCCAGCATCCCCGGGAGCGACGGGGACTCGCCCCCGCCCCACACGCAGCCGGCGTCCTCGCAGCCGCGCCGCCAGCCCTCGAGCAACGCCGTGGAGCGTTCCCGGTGCTCGTACCAGGCAGAGTCGCCGGTGGCGAAGTAGGCGTTGACGACCAGCGGCAGGGCGCCCACGCAGACGAGGTCGTTGAGGATCGCGGCGACGGCGTCGTAGGCGACGTCGGCGAAGCGGTTGACGCCCTGCTGCTCGAGCACCGCCCGGGCGATCAGCGACTTGGTACCGAGCCCCTCGAGCACCAGCCCCAGCGTGCGCTCGCCGAGCTCGAACACGAACGCCGGCTCGCCGCGGGAGTCGTCGATGGCCCGGCCGCCATGGGCGCCGAGCAGCGCGGAGGTCGAAAGCGCGCCCAGCATCGCCAGACGCTTGGCGGCGTCGAGCGCGTCGTAATCGACGCCTGCGTCGCGATAGCTGGCGCCCTCTGCGCTCATCGGGGATGATCCTAAGCCCATTGCCCGAGAGAGGAGTAGAGGATGGACTTCGAGCCGAGTGAGCGTTGCCGCGAGTTCACCGAGCGCCTGCACGCCTTCATGGAGGAGCACGTCTACCCGGCCGAGCCCGTATACGAGCAGCAGCTGGCCGAGTCCGGCAACCCCCACCACCAGCCCGCCGTGATGGAGCAGTTGAAGGGCGCCGCCCGCGACGCGGGCCTGTGGAACATGTTCCTGCCCGACGCCGAGCACGGCGCGGGTCTGTCAAACAGCGACTATGCCCCGCTGGCGGAGATCCTCGGCCGCGCCCGGATCGCCTCGGAGGCGTGCAACTGCTCGGCCCCCGACACCGGCAACATGGAGGTGCTGCACCAGTTCGGCGACGAGGCACAGAAGGAAACCTGGCTGATGCCGCTGCTCGACGGCGAGATCCGCTCGGCCTTCGCGATGACCGAGCCGGCGGTGGCGAGCTCCGATGCGACCAACATCGCGCTGCGGATCGAGCGCGACGGGGACGAGTACGTGCTGAACGGGCGCAAGTGGTGGATCTCGGGCGCCTACCACCCCAACTGCCGGATCATGATCGTGATGGGCAAGACCAACCCGGAGGGTCCGACCCACAAGCAGCAGAGCCAGATCCTCGTCCCGCTCGATACCCCCGGCGTGACGGTCGTGCGCAATCTCAGCGTGTTCGGCTACGACGACCAAGAGGGCCACGCCGAAATCGACTTCGCGGACGTGCGGGTGCCGGCCGCGAACCTGATCTCCGGCGAGGGCGACGGCTTCATGATCGCCCAGGCTCGCCTCGGGCCCGGGCGCATCCACCACTGCATGCGCGCCATCGGAGCGGCCGAGCGGGCGCTCGAGGCGATGTGCGAAAGGGCAGTCTCGCGGGTTACCTTCGGCCAGCCGCTGGCGGCGCGGGCCAACATCCAGGACTGGATCGCCGAGTCCCGCATCGAAATCGAGATGGCCAGGCTGCTGACGCTGAAGGCGGCCTGGCTGATGGACACGGTCGGCAACCGCCAGGCCCGTACCGAGATCGCGGCGATCAAGGTGGCGGCGCCGAACGCGGCGCTGAACGTGCTCGACCGGGCGATCCAGGTGCACGGCGGCGGCGGCGTGTCCGGCGACTTCTCGCTGGCCGGCGCCTACGCCCACCTGCGCACGCTGCGCCTGGCCGACGGACCCGACGAGGTCCACAAGCTCTCGATCGCGCGGCGCGAGCTGGCCCCCTACGTATCCCGGGAGGAGCCCGCCGCGGCGCCGGCCTGACGGTGAGCACGCTCCACTACCGCGAGCGCGAGCCCGCGGGTGAGCCCGAGGGCCTGCTCGTGCTCCACCACGGCCGCGGCTCGGACGAGCTCGACCTGCTGGGGCTGGCCGACGTGCTCGACCCCGCCCGCCGCCTGCACGTGGTCAGCCCGCGGGCCCCGCTGCAGCCGGAGGGATCCCCCGGCTACCACTGGTACCTGGTCCCGCGCGTGGGCTTCCCCGATCCAGCCACCTTCGCCGCCGCCTACGGCGCGCTCGCGGAGTTCCACGACGAGCTCTGGGAGCGGACCGGGATCGGGGCCGAGCGCACGGTCCTGGGGGGCTTCTCGATGGGAGCCGTGATGAGCTACGCACTCGGTTTCGGCGGCGATCGGCCTGCCCCCGCCGGGGTGCTGGCGTTCTCGGGCTTCATGCCCACGATCGAGGGCTGGCAGCCGGCGCTGGAGCAGCGCCGGGGGCTGCCCGTGTTCATCTCCCACGGCACCCGCGACCCCGTGATCTCGGTGGAGTTCGCCCGCGAGGCCCGCCAACGGCTGCTCGACGCGGGCCTGTCGGTCTCCTACCACGAGTTCGAGAGCTCACACCACATCGACCCCCGCCACCTCCCGCTCGCGAGCCAGTGGCTGGCACAGACGATGGCCGCCTCCGCCGCCCGCGAAAGCGCATAAGGTTCGGGGTGCAGAGAGCGCGGAGGAGGGAGCCAGCGGCCAGCATGTTGCAAGCGGTAAGCGGGAGGAACGGGCGCCCGCCGGCGCGGGAGCTCGAGGTGATCATCATCGGCGCCGGCTTCGGCGGGGTCGCGGCCGCGATCGAGCTGCGCCGCCACGGGATCCGCTCGGTCAGGCTGCTGGAGAAGGCGAGCGACCTCGGGGGCACTTGGTACTACAACAGCTATCCCGGCTGCGCCTGCGACGTGCCCAGCCACCTGTACTCGTTCTCCTACGCACAGCGCAAGGACTGGTCGCGGCTGTGCTCCCTGCAGGCTGAGATCCACTCTTACCTGCACGACGTGGCCCGCGACCACGGCATCGAGCCGCTGATCAGGACCAACACCTCCGTCACGAGCTGCACGTGGGACGAGCAGCGCTGCCGCTGGACGGTGCTCGACAGCGAGGGCAACAGCTACGAGTCCGACGCGATCGTGGTGGCCACCGGCCAGCTCGACCAGCCCTCGGTCCCGGACCTGCCCGGCGCAGAGGACTTCGCCGGCCACGTCTTCCACTCGGCCGAGTGGGACCACGCCTACGACCTCGCCGGCAAGCGCGTGGCCGTCGTGGGCAACGGCGCGAGCGCCGTCCAGTTCGTCCCCGAGATAGCCCCTCGGGTCGGCCGGCTGAGCGTCTTCCAGCGCACCGGCAACTGGTTCCTGCCGCGCAAGAACATGGTCTATCCGAGCTGGATGAAGGCCGCCGTCGAACGGGTCCCGGGCCTGCAGGCCTGGCGGCGGATCTTCCTCTTCTGGTACACCGAGTCGCTGACGCTGAGCATCCGCAAGCCGCACACGTTCGGACGCCTGATGGGGCTGCGCTCGGCGGCCTTCATGCGCTCCCAGCTACCCGACCGCGAGGTGCGCCGCAAAGCCTGGCCGGACTACACCTTCGGCTGCAAGCGGATCCTGTTCAGCTCCGACTACCTGCCCGCGCTGCAGCGCCCCAACACCGAGCTCGTGACCGAGGCGATCGAGCGCGTGGAGCCCAAGGGCCTGAGGACCGCCGACGGCCGGCTGCACGAGGTCGACTGCCTGATCTGGGCCACCGGCTTCAAGACCAACGACTTCATGTTCCCGATGGAGATCACCGGCACCGGCGGTCGCAGCCTGCGCGACAGCTGGGCCGAGGGCCCCCACGCCCATCTCGGCATGACCGTTCCCGGCTTTCCCAGCATGTTCCTGATGTACGGGCCCAACACGAACACCTCGGGCGGGTCGATCATCGTCTACCTCGAGGCCCAGGCCCGGTATCTGCGCCAGGCGCTGCAGCGCCTGCGCGACCGCGGCGCCGGAGCCATCGAGGTGCGTCGCGAGGTCGAGGCCGCCAGCGACCGCTCCGTGCAGGAGCGCTTCGCCGGCACGGCGTGGCTCGACTGCCAGTCCTGGTACCGCGACGAAGGGGGCAGGATCGTCGCCAACTGGCCCGGCTACATGCGCGACTACCTGCAGATGACCGAGTCGCTCGACGAGGCGCAGTTCACCTTCGCCCCCCTGCCCGAGCGCGTGGCGGCCTGAAGCGGGAACCGGCGGGCGCGTGTACGACTACGTGATCGTGGGAGCCGGCTCGGCCGGGTGCGTCCTGGCCAACCGGCTCTCGGAGGATCCCTCGGCGCGCGTGCTGCTGCTCGAGGCCGGTGGCCGCGACCGGTCGCTCAAAATCAAGATCCCGGCGGCTTTCCCGGAACAGTTCCACACCAAGCTCGACTGGGACTTCGCCACCGATCCCGAGCCCCACGTGGACGGGCGCGAGCTGTACATCCCCCGCGGCAAGGCCCTCGGTGGCTCGAGCTCGATGAACGCGATGCTGTACGTGCGCGGACGGCCGTTCGACTATGACGGCTGGGAGGCCCAGGGGGCCCCGGGCTGGGGATACCGGGACGTGCTCCCGTACTTCATCAAGGCCGAGGACAACGTCCGCGGGGCATCCGAGTACCACGGCGCGGGCGGCCCGCTGCGGGTCAGCGAGCAGCGCTCGCCGCGGCCGCTGGGCCGGCGCCTGATCGCCGCCACCGAGGCGACCGGGATCCGCCGAATCCCCGACTACAACGGCCCCGAGCAGGACGGCGTCTCGATGTTCCAGGTGACCCAGAAGAACGGCCAGCGCTTCAGCGCGGCAGACGCCTACCTGCGCCCGGTCCGGTCACGCCCGAACCTGGAGGTGCGCACGGGCGCGACCGTGCTCGGGGTGGCGTTCGAGAACGGTCGCGCGACCGGGGTCCGCCTGGCTCGCCGCCGCGGGGGCGGCGAGGAGCTCGTACAGGCCGAGCGGGAGGTGCTGCTGAGCGCCGGCGCGATCGGTTCGCCCCAGCTGCTGCTGCTGTCGGGCGTCGGCGCGCCCGAGGAGCTGCGGGCCGCCGGGGTGCAGGTGCGCCACGAGCTTCCCGGCGTGGGGCACAACCTCCAGGACCACCCGTTCGTGACGATGATGTGGGAGGTCTCCGACCAGAACACGCTGTACGGGGCCGACAAGCCCCGTTCGCTGGCGGAGTGGCTGCTGCGCCGGACCGGAAAGCTGAGCTCCACGGTGGCGGAGGTGGTGGCCTTCACGCGCACACGCGGCGGCCTGCCGGCGGCAGACATCCAGTTCCACATGGGCGCCGCCTACTTCGAAGACCACGGCGCCGAGACCTACGACGGGCACTGCGCCGTGATCGCACCGGTGCTGGTGTCTCCGAAGGCCCGCGGGCAGGTGTGGCTGCGCTCGTCGGACCCGCGGGCGAAGCCGCGGATCATCACCAACACGCTGTCCGAGCCGGAGGACCTCGAATCGATGGTCGCCGGCATGATGCTGGCGCGCGAGATCGCAGCCCAGGGGCCTGTGCGCGAGGTGGTCCTCAAGGAGCTGAAGCCCGGCCCCGAGGCCCAGTCTCGAGAGCAGCTGGAAGCCGATCTGCGCCGGCGCCTGATGCTGATCTACCACCCCGTCGGCACCGCCCGCATGAGCGACACGCACGAGCACGCCGTGGTGGACTCGCAGCTACGCGTGCACGGCCTCGAGGGGCTGCGGGTCGTGGATGCCTCGATCATGCCCACGATCGTGGGCGGGAACACGCACGCGCCCACGGTCATGATCGCGGAGCGCGCCGCCGACCTGATCCGCGGCCGCGCGTGAGCGTCGCGATCAACCACCACCGCACGGGCTCCGGCCCGCCACTGGTGCTGCTCCACGGGGTCGGCCACCATTGGCAGGCCTGGGAGCCCGTGATCGAGCGCCTGGCCACAGAATTCGAGGTGATCGCCTGCGACACGCCCGGATTCGGGCGCTCGGCGCCCCTGCCGGCGGGCATAAAGCCGACGATCCCTGCCTACGTGGATGCCTTCGAGTGGTTCTTCGCCGAGCTGGGCCTCGAACGCCCCCACGTGGCCGGCAACTCGATGGGCGGCGGCCTGGCGTTGGAGCTCGCCCGCGCCGGGGCCGCGAGCTCGGCCACGGCGTTCTCCCCGATCGGCTTCTGGACCAGCACAGAGGTGCGCTACTGCCGGCTCTCACTGTTGCTCCTCGCCCTCACCCCGGCGCCCCTGAGGGCGCCGGTGGCGGCCCTCGCCCGCACCCGGCTGGGGCGGCGGATGCTGTTCAGCCAGATCGTCGGGTACCCCGAGCGGCTCCCGGCCGACGAGGCCGTGGCCACGCTGCGCGACGCCTGGGCGGCACCCGCCCTGCAGGGGACGCTGGCTGCGTTCGCGGACTACAGCTTCCACTCCCCCCAGCAGCTGCGCAGCACGCCGGTGACGGTCGCCTGGGGCAACCGCGACTGGCTGCTGCCCTACCACCTGCAGGCCCCCCGGGCGCGGACGATGCTGCCATGGGCCGAGCACGTGACGCTCGGCACCGGGCACGTCCCGTTCTACGACGACCCCGCGGCCTGCGCCGAGGTGATCCGCCACTGCGCCGCTCGCGTTCCCGCCGCGGTGCCGGCGGCCTGACGCTCGGCCCCGCTCACAGGCGCCGAGCGAGCAGCACCAGGTCGACCCAGCGGTCCCACTTCCTCGCGATCTCGGCCATCCGTGCAGCCTCGACGAAGCCGAGCTGCTCGTGCAGGGCGATCGAGGGCGCGTTGGCTGCGTCCACGCCGGCGACCATCACGTGGCGGCCGTCCTCGCGGGCGAGCTCGAGCAGGCGCACCACCAGCGCGCGGCCGATCCCCCGGCGACGGGCGGCAGGGGCCACGTGGACGGTGTGCTCGA
The DNA here is from genome assembly GCA_963821425.1 of uncultured Solirubrobacteraceae bacterium. GTDB lineage: Bacteria > Actinomycetota > Thermoleophilia > Solirubrobacterales > Solirubrobacteraceae > Palsa-744. The sequence goes on along the minus strand of CAWGDS010000002.1, from coordinate 63,648 downwards.
CGGTCGTGCGATAGCCGGAGTGGGGCCGGAAATCCCCATAGCTGGCATACGCCAGCACGGCGTCTGCCTCGCGGACCACGAGCACGGGAAAGCCGCTCTCGCGCCGGCGGCGCAGCCACTCGCGCTGCTCCTCGAGCGTCACCGGCGCTTCGCTGAAGACCGCCGTGGAGGTCGCGATCACCTCGTTGAGGATCTCCAGGATGCCCGGGAGATCATCCTCGTGGGCGTCCTCGATCAGCACCGCGGCATTATCTTCACCTGCATGTCCCGCATGCGTGCTGCGCTCGTGGCGATCCTCGGGGCGGCCGTGATGTCGGCGACCGCCGCCGTCCCCGCGGCGGCCCGCAGGACGCCGCCACCGCCCCCGCCGCCGCTTCAGCTGCCCGGATCGCCGCTGTGGGGGGTCACCGTCGACCACATCTCCGGGCTCACGCCGATGCTCTCCACGCTCGCGACCCTGCCCCAGCCGCCGACCGTGCGGGTGTATTTCGACGTGCACGAAGCGGCCAGCTCCTACGCCACGCCGGTGGCCAGGATCGCAGGCGTCGGACAGGTGATGGGCGAGCTGCTGGACTCCTCGGACGAGCAGGCGATCACAACCGCCGGGATGCGCCAGCGGACCGAATCGTACGTGCAGGCGCTGGGCGGAGACGTGGCGATCTGGGAGGTCGGCAACGAGGTCAACGGCAACTGGACCGGGGACCCGGCCACAGTGGCCGAAAAGCTCGACGCCGCCTATGAAGTCGTGGTGGCGGCCGGGGGACGGACGGCGCTGACGTTGTACGAGAACGACTTCGGCTCCGAACACTGCGGCGACGGCGAATCCGAGCCGACGCCGCTGCAGTACGCGCGCCGCTACATCCCGGCGAGCGTGGCCGAAGGGCTCGACTACGTGCTGCTGTCCTACTACCCGACCCAGTGCGGGGGCGTCGAGCCGAGCGCCGACACGCTGGCGACGGAACTGCAGGAACTACACGCCGTGTTCCCCAAAGCGCTGCTCGGCTTCGGCGAGGTGGGCCTGCCGCGGCCGGCGAGCAGGCGCACGCTCTCGCAGGCGAGCCAGATCATGCACTGGGCCTACTCGCTCAACCCCCAGCTGCCCTACTACGTGGGCGGCTACTTCTGGTGGTACGGGGCCCAGGACGCGCTGCGCAAGCGGGCGCCGCTGCGCGAAGCCCTGTCGCTCGCCTTCGAAGAAGAGTCGGCGGCGCTGCTCTAGGCGCCGTCGTCGACCAGCACGCGGCCCACGCTGTCGGCGACGCAGGCGGGCTTCTCCCCGCCCTGCAGTTCGACCGTGAAGCGGGTGACCACCTGGTACCAGCCGCCGCCCACCTCGTCGACCTCCACGATCTGGGCGTAGCAACGCAGGCTCGACCCGACCGGCACGGGTGCCGGGAAGCGGACCTTGTTCCAGCCGTAGTTGACCCCCAGCTTGAAGCCGCTGAAGGTCGTCAGGTCGCGGCGCAGGCCGTCGATCAGCGACAACGTCAGGTTGCCGTGGGCCACGGTGGTCCCGAACGGGCTTTCACGCGCGGCCCGCTCCACGTCGACGTGGATCCACTGGTCGTCCCCGCTCAGCTCGGCGAAGGTGTTGACCATCTCCTGGGTCACCTCGCGCCACTCGCTCGGGCCGACGATCTCGTCCTTGAGCGCCGTCAGGCCGTCGACGCCGTGAGCTTCGCCGTGGGGTTTGGTGGCGGTCAGCGCCATCGTTCGCTCCTTTCGCCGGGGAGTGGCATCTCGCCGCGGACACTCCGTCCGCGGACGGCCATGCTAGTCGCTGCGCTGCTCCCGGGAGCGGCCGCGTACGAGCACCACGAGCACCGCGAGCGCGACCGCGAGGACCATGGCGGCACGGGCCGGCCGGCCACCGACGGCGGGGCGGCCGAAGACGACGTCCTCGGCTCCGGCGGAGAAGGCCGAGAACGCCGAGCCGGCCGAGAACAGCGAGCCGACCGAGCCGGCGGAGGCGACCGAGAAGGCCGAGCCGGCCGATCCGATCGAGCCGATCGAGAGCACCGAGCCGACCGAGCCGATCGACAGCAGCGAGCCGTCGCTTGCGATCGACAGGAACGAGTCGCGGGAGGAGAGCGAGATCGCCACGGGCCCGAGCCGAGGCTAGCCGAACGCGCCGGCGAGCCCGACCACGGTGCCGCCCAGGGGTCCGTCCGGGGCGCCCGCGGGGATACCCTTGATCCCCGGCGTCGCCGGGTCAGACCGGGCGCAGGCCCCGTGTGACCCGCGACCGGGGGACGCGTGCAGTCAACAAGCGCAACCCAGCTCGCCACCAAGGTCGAGGTCTCGATCAAGCTGCTCGGCGGCTTTGCCGCGGCGGCCGCCGGCGAGCCGCTCCCGGACGGAGCCTGGCGCCTGCGCAAGGGGCGCGACCTGGTCAAGATGCTGGCCCTCGCACCCGGCCACCGCATGCACCGCGAGCAACTGATGGAGGCCCTGTGGCCCGGCCGGGATCCGTCCGCCGCGGCGAACAACCTCAACCAGGTCGTGCACGCCGCACGCCGGGTGCTGGGCCCGCACGCGATCGAGCTGCGCGACGAACTGCTGACGTTGCACGCGACCATCGACGTGGACCAGTTCGAGCGCGGCTCGGTCCAGGCCCGCGAGGCCGGCTCGGCGGGCGCCTACCGCGCGGCGCTGGCCATCTACGCCGGCGAGCTGCTGCCGGAGAACCGCTACGAGGGCTGGGCCAGCGGACGGCGTGAGGAGCTCGAGGCGCTGCGCCGCGAGCTGGCGGAGGAGCTGGCGCGACTGGTCCCGGGGCGAGCACCGATCGGGACGCTCCCGGCGCACGCGAGCTCGTTCATCGGACGCGAGCACGAGCTCGGTGAGCTGGCCGCGCTGCTGCGCAGCTGCCGCCTGCTGACGCTCGCCGGCACCGGCGGCGCGGGTAAGACACGGTTGGCCCTCGAGCTCGCACGCCGGGGAGAGCCCGAGTATCCCGACGGCGCTGCGTTCGTGGCGCTCGCCGGGGTCCAGGAGGGGAGCCTGGTCGTGAACGCCGCCGCCGCCGTGTTCGAAGTCGCGACCCTCCCCGGACGCTCGCTGCTGGAGGCGGTCGTCGAGTTCCTGGCTCCACGACGGGCGCTGCTGGTGCTCGATAACTGCGAGCACCTGCTCGCCGCCGGCGCGGCGTTCTGCGACGAGCTGCTGCGAGCGGCGCCCGGGCTGACGATCCTCGCCACCACGCGTGAGCCGCTGCGGGTCGACGGCGAGGTCGTATTTCGGGTGCCGTCGCTGGCGATCCCGGACCCCGAGCGCGACCACGACGCCGAGGAGCTGCTGCAGTACGAGGCCGTCCGGCTGCTGGCGGACCGCGCCGCTGCGGCCGTACCCGGATTCGCGGTCGACGACGACAACGCGAGGGATGTGGCGCGCATCTGCTTCCGGCTCGACGGTCTGCCGCTGGCGCTCGAGCTGGCGGCCGGGCGGCTCGGCGGTCTGGGAACCAGCGCCCTCGCGGAGCGCCTGGACGACCGCTTCAGGCTGCTGCGCACCGACTCGCGTCCGGCGCCCACACGCCAGCAGACGCTGCTCGCGACGCTGCAGTGGAGCCACGATCTGCTCACGGTGCCCGAGCAGGTACTGCTGCGGCGCCTGTCCGTGTTTGCGGGCGGCTTCGTGCTGGCCGCGGCCGAGGACGTATGCGCCGACGAGCAGCTCCCCAGCGAGGCGATCGCCGACGTGCTCGCGCGGCTGGTCGAGAAGTCGCTCGTGACTACCGACGGGTCCGCTCGCATCCCCCGCTATCAGCTGCTCGAGAGCGTGCGCCTGTTCGCCGGCGAGCGGCTTCTCGAGGCCGGGGAGCAGGAGCACTTTGTACGGGGACACGCGCTCTGGGCACTGGTGCTGGCCGAGCGCGAGGGCGAGCACGGACAGCTCGACCGCGAGGTGGCCAACCTGCGCGCGGCCCACAACCCGCTCTCGGCAGAGCAGAGGCTCCGCTTCTGCGTGGCCCTGTTGCCGCTGTGGCTGCGGCGCATCGATCTCGAGGAGGCACACCGGCGCTTTCTGGCGGCGCTCGCGGGCGTTCCCGAGCCGACCCGCGAGCGGGCCGAGGCCCTGCTGGCGGTGTCCGCGATCGACTACCGCGCCGGCGCGCTGACGTGCGGCGAGGCGCACGTGCGGGAGGCCCACGCGATCACCGAGGAGCCGGCCGTGCGGAGCCTGCGATGGCGAACGCTGCAGCGCTTCGGCGAATTCGCGATCGGCCGCGACCAAGCGGCTCCCGCCTCCAAGCACTTCGAGCAGGCCCGCCGGCTCGCCCGGCGCGAGGGCCGCGCCGCGGAGGAGGCACTGTCGGTCTACTCGCTCGGCGTGGCACGCCGCAGCGCGGGAGACCTGGACGGAGCCGAAGAGCTGATCGCCGCCGCCGCGCAGTCGCTGCGCTCGCTCGCGGGCGATGCGGGGCCGATGCTCTCGCCGTTGAACATCTCCGACACGCGTCCCGGCGACGCCTCGACGCCGCCGGCGCCGCGGGTTGTGTTCGAGGAGACACTGCAGCCGTTCTTCGAGCTCTCGCTCGGTGGGACCATCCCATACGTCCTCACCAGCCAGGCCACGATCGCCCGCCTGCGCGGGGATCACGCGGCGGCGCACCGTCTGCTCGATGAGGCCCGCGGCCTGTTCGAGGCCGGCGGCGACGAGCGGGGCGTGGCCGCGGCGCTGGTGGCTCGCGCCTACCTCGAGCTCGCGACCGGGTCGGCCGCGCGGGCGCACGAGTGCCTCGAGCGGGCCCTGGACATGAGAAGGCGGCTGAACGACCGCCGCGGAGCCGGCATGGCGATGGTCGGCCTCGGGCTGGTGGGGATCCGCAGCGGTGAGCTGGAGCTGGCCGAGCGGCAGCTCGGAGCGGCCCGCGAGCTGTTCCGGCGCGCCGGGGATCGGTGGGGACTCGTCAGCTCGCTGTGGCGCACCGCCGAGCTCGCGCTGGCACGCCAGCAGCTCCAGGACGCGGACGAGGCGCTGCAGGCGGCTCGGGTCGTGGTCGACACGACCGAACGCCGGGGATGGATCGACGTGACGATCGCGATGCAGGCCGAGGTGGCCGCGCTGCGCGGCGAACATGCGCGCTCGGAGGCCCTGTTCGAGCAGGCCCGCGATGGCTGTCTCGCTGCCGGCGACGCGGCCGGCGCGGCGGCCCTGGAGCGCCAGGCGCAAATGCACGGAGACGCGGCGCAAAGCCGTCGCAAAGCGAAGCCTCGTAGGACTGCACCTGCCACGACCACCAACCGACGGAGGCACTGATGAGCGCGACCATGACGACCACACTCGGAGAGGCGACGGTGCAGGAGCTGCGGGAGGCGGTCCGGGGTGAGGTGCTGCGCCCCGGCGACGAGAGCTATCCCGAGGCGTCGCGGGTCTGGAACGGCGTCTACGACGAACGGCGCCCGGCCGTGGTCGTGCGCTGCAGCGGGACCGCCGACGTGATCGCCGCGCTGGGCTTCGCCCGCAGCAACGACCTGACCGTCGCGGTCCGTGGCGGCGGCCACAGCATCGCCGGGTTCTCGACCTGCGACGACGGCCTCGTGATCGACCTCTCGGCGATGCGCGACGTGCGGGTGGACCCGCGCAACAGGCGTGCGCAGATCGGAGGCGGAGCCACCTGGGCCGACGTCGACCACGAGACGCAGGCTCACGGCCTGGCGACCACCGGAGGGCTGGTGTCGAGCACCGGCGTGGCCGGCTTCACGCTCGGCGGAGGCATCGGCTGGCTGATGCGCAAGCAGGGCCTGGCCTGCGACAACCTCCGCGCAGCCGACCTGGTCACGGCCGACGGACGCCTACTGCACGTCAGCGAGGAGGAGAACAGCGACCTGCTCTGGGGCCTGCGGGGCGGCGGCGGCAACTTCGGCATCGTCACCCGCTTCGAGCTCGACCTGCAGCCGGTCGGACCGCTCGTCTATGCGGGGCCGATGTTCTTCTCCGCCGAGCACGACGTGGAGCTGATGCGGCTGTTCCGCGACTGGGCTCCGGGCGTCCCGGATGACATCACCGCGGCGCTGAACCTGACGACCGCACCTCCGTTGCCGGTGATTCCGGAGAGCTGGCACGGGCAGAAGGTGATCGCCCTGATAGCGGTGTCGGCCGGGGACCCCGACGAGGCGGCCGAGCAGGTGCGCGGATTCCGCGAGGCGGCCGAGCCGGTGGCCGATCTGCTCGGGCCGATGCCCTACAAGGCCATACAGACGCTGCTCGACCCGCTGTGGCCGAAGGGCATCAGCGCCTACTTCAAGGCCACCAACCTCGCCCGTCTCGACGACGAGCTGATCGCGCGGCTGCACGAGCTGCACCTGGCGGCCCCCGGACCGCAGTGCGAGATGCACATCCACCAGATGGGCGGCACCGTGGCCCGCGTCGGCGAACGCGAGACGGCCTTCTCCGAGCGCGGGATGGAGTTCGTCCTGAACGCGGTCACCGGCTGGCAGGACCCACAGGCGGATGCCGCCCACAGGGAGTGGGCCAGGGCGGTGATAAAGGCCGCCGAGGCCGCCTCGACGGGCCGTACGTACGTCAACTTCCTCGGCGACACCGGCACGGCCCGGACGTCCTACGGGCAGGAGACCTACGAGCGGCTGGCAGCACTGAAGCGCCAGTACGACCCCACGAACGTGCTGCGCCTGAACCAGAACATCGACCCGAACGGGCCGGCTGCCTGAGATCGAGCCGCAGGCCGACATCGAGCCGGCGCCTCCCGGTCCTGTTCTGGCTCCGTCCGCGGCGGAACGACCTTCTGGCACGATGACGCTCCCGATGAGTTTCCGGCGCTCGAGCCCTGTCAGTCGGCGTCGTCCGAGCGCGTCCCCCACAAGGAGAGCCAAATGACCAGCACCAAGACCCGCATCAACAAGATCAACACGATCGTGATCCCGGTCTCCGATCAGGACGCGATGATCGCCTTCTACGTCGAGAAGCTCGGCTTCCAGAAGCGCACCGACATCCCCTTCGGCAACGGCTACCGCTGGGCGGAAGTGGCGCTCGAGGACGCCGAAACCACGATCGCCCTGGCGCCGCCGCCCGAGGGCCGGCCGACCGGCAACCGCGAGACCGGCATCGGCCTGCAGACCGACCGGATCGACGAGTTCCACGCCGAGCTGAAAGCCGCCGGCGTGGACGTCGACGCCGAGGTCAGCCGCATGGGTGGCCCGGTGCCGCCGCTGTTCTGGCTGCGCGACCCCGAGGGCAACAGCCTGATGGTCGTCGGCTGAGAACGCCGCGGGAGCCGCCGGCGGATCGCGCAGCAGCCATGCACTCCGCAAGTGGGCATGCGGCCCGGCCGGGGCTGCAAGCCGGGACTCGGGCCTCGGGGCCGGACCCTGGAACGATGAACCTCGATGAGCGACCCGATCCAGCCGCGGCGCCCGACGCCTCCGCCCGTGCCCCCTCCCGCGGCACCGCCCACCGAAGTGCTCGGCTCCGAAGAGCCCCCGCCGGGGCCCTGGTGGCAGCAGGGTTGGGGTCTGGCCCTGATCGCCGTGGTCGCCCTGATCGTCGGGCTCGGGGGCGGGCTCGCGATCGGCAAGAGCTCCTACAGCACCACCACGACCAGCGCCACCAATCCGCCCGTGACCCACACGACCACCGACACCGTCCAGCACACGCAGACGGTGACGTCGACCCACACCGTCACGGTCACCAAGGAAGGCTCGGGCGAAGGCGGCAAAGAAGGCGGCGGTGAAGCCCAGAGCTTCAGCGGCAGCGGCAGCAAGAACCTCGGCACGGTCAAGGTCACCGTCCCCTCCACGCTGCGCTGGACCAGCGAAGGGGAAAGCTTTGCCATCACCAGCACCAACGGGGAACTGCTGAGCTCCGAAGGCCACAAGGGCACCGACTCGCTGGCCTCCGGCAGCTACGCGAACTTCGAAGTCCAGAGCGACAGCGGCTGGACCCTGAAGATCACCCCCGCCGGCTAGCCGCACCCGCCGCGGCCCAGGACCATTCCGCGCAACGGCCGTTCGGCGAGGCCGAAGAACGGGAAACTCCTGGCAGACTGGCAATGATGCTCCCGCTCGCCACCGATTGGGCCACCGTCTCCGCGATGACCACCGGCGCCGGCACGCTCGTGCTGGCGATCGCCACCTTCGCCTCGGTGCGCTCGTCCAATCGCTCGGCCCGCATCGCCGAGGCCGCCCTGCAGGAGCAGCGCCGTCCGCTGTTGGTCCCGTCCCGTCTCGATGACCCGGCCCAGAAGATCATGTTCGTGGACCAGCACTGGGTCCGGGCGACCGGCGGGCACGGGGCCGCCGAGCACATCGACGGCAGCGTCTACCTGGCCGCGAGCCTCAGGAACGTGGGCAGCGGGATCGGGGTCTGCCTGGGCTGGACGATCCACGCCGGGCTGCTGTACTCGGGCACCGCGCCCACCCATGCTCCGGAGGAGGACTTCCGCATGCAGACGCGGGATCTGTACGTCCCCTCGGGCGACGTCGGCATGTGGCAGGGAGCCCTTCGCAACCCCGACGACCCGGCACGGGCAGCGGTCGCGGACGCGATCGAGGCACGCGAGCCGCTGACCCTCGAACTCCTCTACAGCGACCAGATCGGCCAGCAGCGGACCATCACCCGCTTCAGCATGATGCCGACGGCCGAGACCTGGCTGCTGAGTGTGACCAGGCACTGGTACCTGGACTGGGACGGGCCCCGCCCCGAGCGCGACGTCGCGGCTGCGACGGAGGCCGTCCTGCGAGATCACGAGGCCCATCGGCGAGCCCACTCCGAGGAGGAGACCTCGCCGCCACTGGGCAACGGCAGCTCGGCCGCCGGCGACGCGGCGGCCGACGGCAACGGCTCAGGGCAGAGCGCCGCCACACGCCGATAGGCCGGGACGGCGCCCTCAAGCCGCGGGCGGGTGTCAGCCCTCGATCACGTTGTGGACGGTCGCGACCATCGGCGGCGAGAGCTCGACCCCGAGCCCTTCGAGGATCGGAACGAGGGTCCCGCCGAAGGCGTCGAAGCTCTCCTGCGAGTCCCAGATGTCGAACACCTGTATTTCTCCGTCGTTTTCCAGCGCGACGTGGTATTCGCGCCCCGCTGGCGCGCCGGCGCCGGCAGCGTCCAGCTGGCTGAGTGCCTGCTTGTACTTCTCCGGCGTGAAGCCCTTGTGCACGAAGTAGAACCCGAGTGCCATCGGTACATCCCCCTTCTCGCGCCTGGGCGCGTTTGAGCCTGTCAGTAGGGCGGCACGCTATCCGACACCCGCTGGCCCCTCCCCGCGCCCCTATCTGCTAGTCCAGCCGGGGGATGCACGCAATCGAGATCGCGATCGGGATCGGCTGGGTCGTCTTCTGGATCTACTGGCTGGTCGCGGCCGCGGGCGCCAAGCAGAGCTCGGGAAGCCGGCGGCGGCGACCTCCCGGGCTCGGCATCATCGTGCTCGCATTCATCCTGGCGCGGGTCGTGCGGGGCAACACCTCCTACAGCACCAACCACGAGCTCGTACTCGGCGTGATCGGAGCGATCGTGTTCGCGTCGGGGCTGCTGCTGGCGGTGTGGGCGCGGGTCCACCTGGGGCGCAACTGGGGCATGCCGATGACCGAGAAGCAGGAACCGGAGCTGGTGACCGACGGCCCCTACCGCCTCGTGCGCCACCCGATCTACACCGGCATCCTGCTCGGGATGGTCGGCACCGGGTTGGCGATCAGCCTGTGGTGGTTGATCGCGTGCGTCCTGATCGGCGCCTACTTCATCTACAGCGCACGTATCGAGGAAGGCAACCTGATGCGCACCTTCCCCAGGCAGTATCCGAGCTACCGGGCCAGAACGAAGATGCTGATCCCGTTCGTGCTGTGAGTCGCCCCTCAGGGCTCCTGCGTGTCGCCCTGGGCGCGGATCGAGAGGCCGTTCCAGCGCTCCCAGTTCTCCAGGCGCCCGACGTACTCGCGGCGGGCCATCTCGAGGCCGCTGCTGCCGAAGAACACGCGCAGCGGCGGATCCTCGGCGTCGACGAGCTCCAGCACCGCTGCACCCGTGGCCTGCGGGTCGCCCGGCTGGGAACGGACGGGCCCCAGCCGCCGGAAGCGCCGTTCACGGACGCCGTCGTAGATCGGCAGCTCGGAGCTGCGGCCGGCGGATGACCCCGCCCAATCGGTGCGGTAGCCGCCCGGCTCGATGATCGTGACCTTGACGCCGAACTCCTCCAGCTCTTCGGAGAGCGACTGGCTGAAGGCCTCCAGCGCCCACTTGGAGGCGTGGTACAGGCCGAGGATCGGGAAGGCCAGCACGCCGCCGATCGAGGACACCTGCAGGATGTGCCCCGAGCGCTGCTCGCGGAGGATCGGGATCGCGGCTTTGGTCACCCACAGCGGCCCGAACAGGTTGGTCTCGATCTGCCGGCGCGCTTCCTCCTCGGTGACCTCCTCGATCGCCCCGAACTGGCCGTAGCCGGCGTTGTTGACGACCACGTCGAGGCGCCCGAAACGCTCGTGGGCGGCGGCCACCGAGCGGTCGATCGCGGCCTTGTCGGTGACGTCGAGCTCGAGCCCGAGCAGGCGCTCCCCGTATCTGGCGGCGAGCTCCTCGAGCGTGCCGGGATCGCGTGCGGTGGCGGCGACGCTGTCGCCGCGCTCGAGCGCCGCCTCGGCCCACACCCGCCCGAAACCCCTCGAGGCCCCGGTGATCAACCAGACCTTCGCCATCTACAGCTGCAGCGACTTCAGCACGAGGAACTCCTCGATCCCGTACGGGCCGAGCTCGCGGCCGTTGCCGGACTGCTTGTAGCCGCCGAACGGCGCCAGCGGGTTGAAGGCGGCTCCGTTGATCTCCACCTGACCGGTACGCATCCGGCGGGCGAGCGCCTTGGCACGCTCCTCCGAGCCCGAGTACACGCCGCCGGCGAGGCCGTAGTCGCTGTCGTTGGCGATCCGCAGGGCCTCCTCCTCGTCCTCGTAGGGCATGATCGCCAGCACCGGCCCGAAGATCTCCTCGCGGGCGATGGTCATCTCGGGCGTGACGTCGCTGAACACGGTCGGCTGCACGAAGTACCCCTGGTCGAGTCCCTCGGGCGGCTCGGCGCCGCCGCAGACGAGCTTCGCGCCCTCCTCGACGCCGCGGCGGATGTAGCCGCGCACGCGCTCACGCTGGACCTCGGAGACGAGCGGGCCGAGCTGGGTGGCTTCGTCGAAGGGCTCGCCGACGACGGTCTGCGAGGCGGCCGCCGCGGCGATCTGCTCGGCCAGCTCGAGCTTCTCGCGAGGAACGAGCATGCGGGTCAGGGCCGAGCAGGTCTGGCCGGAGTTCAGGTAGCACTTCTGGATGCCGTTGACGACCGCCTTCTCGAGGTCGGCGTCGTCGAGGATGATGTTCGGGGACTTGCCGCCGAGCTCGACGGCGACCTTCTTGACGGTGGCCGCGGCGAGCTCGCTGACGCGCCTGCCGGCGCGCGTGGAGCCGGTGAACGAGACCATGTCCACCCCCGGGTGGGCGGCGATCGCCTCACCCACGACGGGCCCGTAGCCGGTGACGATGTTCAACACGCCGGCGGGGACCCCCACCTCGTCGAAGATCTCTGCCAGCAGGAAGGCGTTCAGCGGCGTGACCTCGCTCGGCTTGAGCACCACCGTGCAGCCGGCCACCATCGCCGGCGCGACCTTGGCGGCGATCTGGTGTAGGGGGTAGTTCCACGGCGTGATCGCACCCACCACCCCGACCGGCTCGCGCACGATCAGGGAGTTGCCGATCTGCTGCTCCCAGGGGATGTGCTCGGCGAGGTGCTGCATCGAGCCGAAGTCCATGATCGGGAGGCCCGCCTGGACCATCATCGCGAGCGTGATCGGGGACCCGAGCTCCTGCGCGATCAGACCCGCGATCTCCTCCTGGCGCTCCTGCAGCCGGGCCGAGATGGCAGTCGTGAGGGCAACCCGCTCCTCCAGGGGCGTGGTGCCCCAGTCCTCGAAGGCCGCTCGCGCGGCCGCCACGGCGGCGTCGACGTCCTCGGTGGTCCCCTCCGGGACGCTACCCATGACCTCCTCGGTGGCCGCGTTGACGACCTCGATCGTGGCCTGCGACGCGGGCTTCACCCAGTCGCCGCCGATGTAGAGCTGCTCGCGCTCGATCAACGTGGGAGTCGTGGTCATGCCGTCACCTCCTGTCGGCTCGAGGTCGCGACGGTATCCGCGGCCTCGATGATGTTCGCGGCGGTTCGCGAGGCGAGCGCCATGATCGTGATCATCGGGTTGGTGCCCGAGGGCGTCGGGAACGCCGAGGCGTCGCCGATCCAAACGCCGGGCGTGTCGTGCAACTCGCCGCTCGGCCTGGCGACGCTCGTCTGCGGGTCGCGCCCCATGCGGCACGAGCCCATCTGGTGGGCGGCGAACATGCGCAGCCCACCGGCACGGGCGGGGATCCGCTGTACGCGGGTGACGAAGGCGTCGAGGTCGTCGCCCACCCGCCACTCCGGGGAGCCCTGGGCGAGCAGCCAGATGCGGCGCGCACCGGCGGCCTCGTGGGCCCGGATCTGGACCTCGAGGGCGTGCGCCGTGTTGCGCAGGTCGACGGGGTCGGTCATCTCATACCAGGGCATCGCCATACCCTGCTCGTCGATCGTCACGCGCCCGTGCCCGTGGTCGCGCACGAGGCCGATGAAGGTCGCCGCCCCGCGGAAGTCGGCCAGCGCGGCCTTGTGCTGGGCGGCGGTCGTCCACGGCAGCGCCGAGGCGCCGAGGCCGGTCGTGTACTGGACCCCCTCGATCAGGAACCCGTAGCCGTCGCCGGTGTCGGCGAACTCGTTGATCAAGCCTGTGTGGGGCGCCCCCCACCAGCCCTGCATGTCCTCGCCGTAGTCGCCGAGCGTCGCCGTGCAAGGGTGCAGGCGCAGGTACTCGCCCGTCGCCGGGCCGCCGATGCCCGACCGCAGCAGCACCGCCGGGGACTCGAGCGAGCCCGCCGCCACGACCACGCGCGGCGCGCGCACGGTCACGCGCGCGCTCGCCCCGGCGGCATCGCTCCACAGCGCCTCCACACCGGCCGCCCTGCCGTCCTCGACCAGCACCCGCTCCACGAACGCGCCCACCATGATCCGGGCCCCGTGCTCGACCGCGTCGAGCAGGTAGGTGCGGTCGGTGGACTGCTTGGCTCCCGAGAGGTCGCCGAAGCCCATGTAGCCCGCCGTCGCCGGGTCGTGCTTGGCCGGGTCCCAGTTGCGGTTCACCTTCGCGAAGGACCAGCCGAGCCGCTCGGCCGCACGCTGCATCGCCTGGGTGGGCCGGTTGTACTCCGAGCACTCGTCGTTGACCTTGATCCGCTCCCATACCTCGTCGAGGTGGCGGTCGAAGGCCTCGGTGGCGACGTCCTCGAGCCCGTAGTCCTCGGCCCACTGGCGGCGCACCCAGTCCTTCGTGCGCAGCGAGTTGGTCCAGTTGATGACGGTGCCCCCGCCCAGCCCGGAGCCGGCCTGCAGGGTGACGTTCATGTCGGCGGTCGGCGTGGGGCCGCCGCGCCAGTAGAGGTTCTGCCACGCCCACAGCTCGAGCTGGTTGAAGTCGGCGTCGGTGTGGTAGCCACCCATCTCGAGCACCACCACGCTGAGGCCCGCAGCGGCCAGCTTGGCGGCTATCACCCCGCCCCCGGCACCGGAGCCGACGATCACCGCGTCGGCCTCGATCACGGTGTCGCCGTCCGGGACGATCGGCTCGATCGGCCGGGCGGCGGCCGCGTTCGGGGCCGCGATCGGGCCCGGGTAGCCGAACGTCGCCCAGGCCGGGTTCTTGCCGGTCTTTGGATCCACGTTCCCGTAGGTGAACAGCAGCGTCAGACCGACGAGCGCGGCGATCCCGAAGGCCGCTTCCGTGGAGGCGAGTGAGATGTTGGTGAACAGCTGCTCGCGGGACAGCTGGCTGGCGTCGTTGAAGCCCTGTGCCGCGAGCGCGTCCAGCAACTGCAGCATTCCCGCCGCCTGTTCGGGCGGCAGCGCGTCGAGCGCCAACAACAGCGCCTGGTCGGCGCCGACGTCGGTTGCCCGCCTGGCGAAGAAGCCGTCGGGATCGTGCGCGCGCGGGATCGACGGGACGACCGTGTCGCAGACCGCTCGCAGCGTCCGCTGCTGCAGATCGGTGAGCTCGGGCATCTGGAACCTCCCTCTCGAACGACCGCCCCCGAGCGGTCCTGGTGGGTCGAGCATATCGCCACCAGCGCCGCGTTCAGCCCGCGTGCTCGACCAGCCCAGCGGCGATTCTCATGCCGGCTGCGTGGCTCGCCGGGTTCGCCTGCAGGGCCGTCAGGAAGGGCTCGCGCCCGACGGTCAGGACGGTGGTCTCGTCCGTCGCGCGGACCGTGGCGGTGCGCGCCACGGAGTGCAGGAGGGCGATCTCGCCGAAGCCCTCCCCCTCTCCCATCTGCCTGATCTCGTGGCCGCCTTTGGTTACCTCCACGGCCCCGTGCGTGATCACGTGGTAGCTGTCGCCCTCCTCGCCCTCGGTGACTATGGCCGTGCCCTGCGTGAAGGTCGCATAGCGGGCCTCGCGGGCGAGTGTCTCCAGCGCGGCGGCGGGCAGGGCGCCGAAGATCGGGAGCTTGCGCAGCACGCCGATCTCGACCACCGGGATCGTCGCCTCGGAGTCGATCCTGCGGATGCGCCTGGCCGTGAGGAGCACGACCGCGGGTACGAATGCCGCCAGGCCGACAAAGGCCGCGCTGGCCCCGCCCAGACCGATCAGCAGCGGTACGAGCAGCGCGCCGATCGCGAGACCGGCGTCGCGCAGGGACTCGACCAGCGAGAACGCGCACACGACCACCTCCAGGGGCGTGGAGCGCTGGAGCAGCGTCTGGGCCGCGATCGCCTGGACCGTCCGTGCGCCGCCGACGACGGCCAACAGCAGCACGGCCACGACCACGGTCGACGACAGGGCCAGCGCCGCGAGCGCGAGCGCGCCCACCAGCGCCGCCACCATCAGGGGCGCGGCCAGGCGCCGACCCACCAGCACGATCGCCGCCAGGCCACCGATCAGCCCGCCGGTGCCGAAGGCCGCACTGAGAAAGCCGGAGGCGCCCGACCCGAGGCTGAGCACCCGCACCGCGAGCACGACCACGAGCAGGTCGATCGCGCCCTCGATCACGGCTGAGCTGACGGGGAAGGCGATCAGCGAGCGAGTACTCGGGCGCGAGGCGATCACGCGCGCGGCGGCGAACAGCTCGCTGAGCGCGCCCCCCTCCTCGACAGCCTCGTCCTGCTCGGCGGCGGACACGTGGCCAACGGCGGCCAGCAGCGGTGTTGCCACGAGAAGTCCGGCCAGCACCGCGCAGGCGAGGCCCGGTCCGTCGACGCTGACGAGCACGCCCGTGGCGGCCGGGCCGAGGAGCGTTCCGAGGGCGTCGGACCAGCTGGTCGCGACGTTCGCCGCGGTCAGCTCGTCGGGGTGGCGTACCACCTGCGGCAGGAGCGCCGGGTGCACTGCCCGAGCGACGCTGAGGGCCAGCCCGAAGGCGATCCCCGCGCCGTACACGACCACCACGGATGCGTCGGCGAGAATCGCGACGCTGCAGCACGCGAGCGTCGCCGCCGAGGCCATGTAGGCCAGCCGCAACAGCCGCGCAGCGCCCAGACGCGAAAGGTGGGCCGTGATCACGGGCCCGAACAGCATCGAGGGGATCAGCTGCACGATCGCCACGACGGCGGCCGCCGAGGCGCCGCCCCTGGCATACGCGTAGATGATCAGCGCGAGCCACTCACCGCACTCCGCGACGACCAGCAGCGCATAGGCGATCAGCAGCCGTGTGAGGGCACGGTTGCGCGAGATCTGAGCCACCACGCCCGTCAGTGCTCCCCGCCCCATGCCGGCTGCACGCTATCTGGCGACGAGCGCCGCGGCCGGCGAACCCGTCGCCGCGCAGCAGTTCTAGGAGCGCTTGACGGTCACCGTCCGCGTGAGTAGGGAGCCGCCGTCGACCGCGATCGAGAGCGTCGCATCGAGATGTCCCCGCAGCTGCCGGAGAATTCGCCCGCCGGCCCGCGTCAGCTCCATCCGCACGCTGCCCCGAGCTCCGGCTGCCAGCGTAAAGGAACCACGCCCGAGCACGATCCTCTGCGTGCCCTCGTGGTGCTTTCCGCGCGAGCGTCCGTGGACGGGGTTGGGCGCCGTCACCACCACGGAGCCGCTACAGGTCGCCGCGCCGCACCCGACGCGAACCCGCAGGGCGCCCTTAGAGAGCTCGATCGTCGAGCTCGACAGCGAGATCCACGCGACCGCCTTCGGAGTGGTGGTGCCGAGCACGCCCGAGCCGGGCGTCGTCGTGGAGCCGACCGGCGGCGAGGAGGACGGAGTTTCCTGTGGTGCCAGGACGGGCAGGACTTCCTGCACCTGCACGGGCATCGGTTCTTTCTGGGGCGGGGGGCCTTGCGAGCGCGGCCAGTGCATGGCGGCGTCGATCCCGGTGACGGCTGCCCCGGGGGCGACGGACACGGCTCGCGCGGCGCCGAATTCGCCGGTCCCGTCGTAGAACTGCACCTGATAGCCGCCGCCCGCGTCGAAGCCGACGCGCCATTCCCCGGGCGGGACGCCCGTGATCGTGTATTCACCAGCGGCGTTCGTTTCGGCGCATTCGACCACCGCCTGTTCCGGGCCGAGCGCGCACACGAGCACGCCCGCGAGCGCCCTGCCGGTGCCGACGCTCGTGACCAGGCCGCTGATCGAGCCGCCCGCCCGCAGCCGTGCGTCGATGCCGCCGACGGTCTCACCCGCGGAAAGCGCGATCGTCTTCGCGCCCGCGAGCGTGTCTGCTTCGTCGTAGTACTGGTTGGCGAGGCCCGCCCCCGCGCCGTAGAAGAGGACGGTGTAGCTGCCGCTCGGCAGACCCGTGATCGTGTAGCTGCCGTCCGCCGTCGAGGGGGCACACGCCTGCGGTTCGCGTGCTTCGTCACTCGCACACGCCAGCGCGCCGTGCACCGGGTGGCCGGTGGCGGTGCTCGTGACCACGCCCGCGAGCGAGCCGCCGGCTTGGAGGCGGGCATCGCGCCCGCCCGCGACCGCACCCGCGGCGACGGTCACGGGAGCACCGTCTTCGTACAGCAGCCCCACATAGCTGAGCGTGCCGTTCGGCGGGGAGTCGAATTCGAGTTCGTATTCCCCAGGCGCCAGGCCGGCGAGCAGGTAGCGACCGCCGTCGCTCGAGACGGTGCATTCGCCCAAGAGCCCTTCCCATCCTGCCTGATAGGCGCAGACGTCGATCCCGCCGAGCGGTTCTCCGGTCTTGGCGTCGCCGACGAGCCCCGCGATCGCGCCGTCGCCGGGGGGCGACTGGGTGAACAGGTAGGCGTCGATGCCGGCCGTCGTGGATCCGACCTCGACGGGCACGCCGCGCGCGCCGGAGGCGGCGCCGGCTTCGTCGAAGTACTGCGCGAAGTACGCTCCGCCGCCGCTGACGTCGAAGCCGACCTCGTAATCGCCAGCCGCGAGCCCCGACAGGCGGTAGGCGCCATCCGGCTCGGTCGTGGCGCACCCTTCGCTTGCACCCAGCGTTGTGTAGGCGCAGACGGACACGCCGCTCGCGGGCTCGCCGGTGACGGCGTTCTGTGCGACGCCCGCGATCCCGCCGCCCGTCGCGAGCTGTTCGTCGATCGTAGGTGCGATGCTCCCCCACACGACCGTCACCGGGGTGCCGGCACGGTAGCGTTGGTGGACGTAGTTCAGCGGTCCGTTCGGCGGGGAGCGGAATTCGACTTCGTATTCGCCGTTTTCCAGCCCGACGATCAGATATTCGCCGTCGGGCCCGGTGGTCGCACAGCTCGCCGCGTAACCGCTCGCGCCGACGCGAATCGGGCACGCTTCGACCCCCGCGACCGCCTGCTGGCTCGAGGAGTCGGTCACCTTCCCCGCGATCGCGCCCTGCCACGGGTCGGGGTTCCGGATCAGGCGAGCGTCGACGTGTTCGACCGTCTCACCGCTTTCGACGACCACTTCCCCGGCTTCGCTCTCGAGATCCTTGTCGTCGTAGTACTGGGTGAAGTAGTAGGCCGGCAGGCTTCTGCCGAACCCGACTCGATAGCGCCCGGGCGGCAGTCCGGAGATCGTGTACGTATCACCCGACAGGGACAGGGGGCAGACCTCCGCGTGTTCGGGGTGGCCGGTCGACAGGTCTTCCGCGCACGGCCACAGGTCCGCGGGGCTTCCCGTTCCGGCTTCCAGCATCGTGCCGGTGATACGCCCGCCCTGTTCGAGGTCGTCGTCCACGACGGCGTCGCCTCCCATTGTGACCACCACGTTCCCCGCCAGCGGGTTGCGAGCCTTGAGCTCTTCCTGGACGATGTATTCGTTGGCTTCGTACTGGCTCAGGTAGTCTGCGCCGGTTTCTTCGTTGAGGCGGCTCGCGTAGTAGTCGAGCACGTAGGTGCCCGCGAGCAGTTTCGCGAACGAGTATTCGCCGGCGGCGTTGGTTTCCTGGCAGTTGCTTCCGCCGAGACACACGCTCACTCCCTGCAGGGGCTGCTTGGTGTGTTTGTCGACGACCGTTCCGCTGATGCGGCCGTACTCCTTGAGCGCCGCGTCGATCCCGCTCACCTTCTGCGGCGCCGTGACCTTCACCGGTTCTGCTTCGGGCGATTCCTTTTCCTTGTAGGCCTGACCAATGTATTCCGTCTGCAGGCCGCCGGGACCACTGAAGTAGACCTCATATTCGTCGCTCGGGAGCCCCATGATCGTGTATTCGCCCGCGGCGTTGGTCTTGGCGCAGTAGCTCGACGACCCCGCGCCCGCGCACGCCTCGGCGCCGGCGATCGGTTCGCCGTGCACCTGGCTCGTGATCCGTCCGCTGATCTCGCCGCCTTGTTCCAGTTCGGCGTCGATGCCGTGCACGGTCTTACCGGCCTGGATCGGGATCAGCTTGCTTTCATAGCGTTCGCGCTGGTCGTTGTAAAACTGCCGGATGTAGTCGAGCGCGCTGGTGAATTCGACCTCGTAGCCTCCTTCGGGCACCCCCTCGCCGGGCGTCAGGCCCTCGATTTCATATTCACCTCCGGCGCCCGTGGTGGCGCACGTGCGGTGCGGTTCCACATACGACTGGTCCACGTTCGGCAATTCCGCACACGCTTCGATGCCTCCCAGCGGCGCCTTCGTCTTGATGTCCGTGACCTTGCCGTCGATGCGCCCGCCTTCTTCGATCTTCTCGTCGATGCCCGTCAGCGTGGCCCCTTCGGCGACCGTCACCGGTGTGGCTTCGCTGCTGGTGAACACGCCCTTGTAGAAGGTCTGCGGGATCAGACCTTCTACGGTCGTGTGGAAGCTGACAACGAAGCTGCCCCCGCGTTTGACTTCCAGCACGTAGTCGCCGCTGGAGTTGGTCTGGGCGCACGCGCGACCGTCGCCGCCTTCGTCGGGGTACTCGCAGACTTCGGCGCCGTCGAGCGGTGCCTTGGTGGCGGCGCTCGTCACGGTGCCGGTGATCTCGGGGGCCGCCGCGAACGCCCCCGACGCACACGTGAGCAGCGCGAGCTGTGTGAGCACCAGCGCAGCGGCAGCCGGCAACCAAGGCCCGTACCGACGGCGCCCGGCGGAGTGCTGAGGCGCCCGCACTATCGCGGCCTCGGAAGAGCAACCCCAACGGATGCGACGCTCGCCTGCCAGGCGCCGTTGAGGTCACGCACCTCGATCGTGATGCGCGCGCGCAACTCCGGATGGTTGCTCAGGAGACGACGCCCGGCAGCGGTGAGGCGCATGAGCACGGTCGTGGTGCGTCCCTGCGCGAGGCTGAAGCGCCCGTCGGCGAGCGTCGCCGGTGGCTCGCCTGCGCGCGCGGGGACGGAGCGAGCGCCGGAGCGCCCGGCCGCGGTGTTCGAGGCCTGGAGCGTGAGCGCGCCCACGCAGCTCGACCTCCCGGCGGGGCAGCTCAGCTTCGCGCTCAAGTAGCCGCTGCGGCTAGGGAGCAACGTGGTCGAGGCCAGGCCGACCTGCGCGCCCTTCGCCGCGACGCCCGTCGTGGGCGTCGCCGCGTGCCCCCGTGCAGCGACCGACGCCGCCGCGGCGATCCGCGCGGCGGCTTCTTCGGCGCGGCCCCCGGGGGTCAGCACCGTTTCGCCGAGCGCGTCGGCGAAGGCTTCTTCCGCCGTCCAGCGCCGGGCCCCTCCCGCTTCGGCGCCGCGCCGGGCAGCCGCATCTTCTTCGGCACCGACGGCGGCTTCTTCGACCGTGGCGGTGACGGTCTGGACCGGCCCGCTCTCGTGGTAGCCCACCCGCACCGTCTGGGACCTCTGCGGGCACGCTTCGGCGTACCTGACGGGGAGTTCGGGGCCACCCACGGGCGCGTCGGCGAACGCGCCGGTGAGCCCGCCGGTCGTCGAGATCAACGTGTAGATGCGTCCGCGCGCGAGGGTGGGACATGCCGCGCCCGCCTTCGAAGGCCCGACCGCGACGCTCAGCTGGGCGCTGTCGAGCGTCACCGCGCCCCCCGAGACGAGATGCGAGTAGTCGGTCCCCGGGCTCGCACCCGAGCCGATGACGTTGAACGTCAGGCGGCTGCCCGGGTCGAGCGTGGCGCTGGTCGCTTCGATCGCTCCGGCGGGAGCGCCGACCTCGAGTTCGGAATCGAGCGTGGTCAGCCCTCCGAGCGCGCCGCTGCCCGCCAGGAACACGTGGTCGACGTTGACCGCCTGCCGATCGGTCGCGTTAACGGCGCCCCCGAGGAGCCCCACGACCCCGTTGAGCGCACCGGGCTGCGACGGGTCGGCGCCGGCGATCGTGAGCGGACCCACCTCGGTGTCGTTCTCGTCGAAGTACAGGACCGGGTCTTCGGCGAGTCCGATTTCCAGCGCGCTGCCGGTGCCCGTCACGCTCCCGGCGAGCAGCAGCCCTGCTTCTTCGGCGAGCGATCCGCGCCCGCTGAGGTGCCACTCCTGCGAGGCACCGAGTTCGAGCGGCGTGGCGATCAGGTCGCCCGCAGGCCCGAGCGACCCGCTGGCGGGTGCCGCCGTCAAGCCTCCGCTGCCAATCGAGATCCCGTTGCCCGCGATCTCGTAGTCGTCGGCGTCGTCCAGCCGCAGCGATTCGGCACTCAGCCCGCTGAGGTTGTTGAAGGAGTCGTAACAGGCTTCGTACTGCGTCTCCCCTTCACAGAACGGCAGACGCGGGAAGGAGAGCGTGCTGACCTTCTCTTCCGAGTTGGGCGCCTCCGCTTCCAGCCAGTTCGCCGCGAGCGACCAGTCGAAGGGGTTTTCCCGCCAACGCGGGAAGCCCCCCGACCAGGTGAACGAGGGCACGAGCGGACGCGTCCGGAAGGTCTCGTCTTCGCCATCGGTCGTACCGACGGCGTTGGTCGCCACCAGCCGGAAGTGGTAGCTCGTGTCCTGGCTGAGGCCGCCCACGGCGGCCGACACCGCGACGAGCGATTCGCCGCTGCCGGGAGGCGATTCGCACGGGACCGAGTGTTCGTAGGGGAGCGACGTCCCGTATTCGAACTCGCACGCGCTGATCTTGGTTGCGTCCGGGTTCACCTTGGCCGAAAGGGTCGCCGAACCCGTGCCGACCGCCGTGGCCGCACCGGTGACGGTCCTCGGCGGCTCGGGCACGGTCGTGTAGACGTACGCTCGCCCCTCACTGGCCTCATTACCGACGGCTGCGCCCGGGCTGCCGATCAACGCAGTCGTGCCGTCGGCCGAGAGGGCCACGTCTCCGCCGTATTCCCGTTCCGTCGCTTCACCGACGAACAGCCGCCGTTGCGCCTCCTGCCACGTCGAGCCCGAGCGCTCGAGCACCATGCCGTCGCCACCCACCACAGCGATGTCTCCGGAGGCCGACAGCGCCACGCTCCCGCCGAGGCCGTCGTAGTAGCCGCTGACCCCTTCTCCTGCTGTCAGCTTGGGCCCCTGCTGTAACCACGTCGATCCAGACCGTACGAAGGCCCACACGGCTCCCGACTCGTTGGTATCAGCTGGCCCACCGATCATCGCCGTGTCCCCTTCACCCGAGAGCGCCACGCTGGACCCGAAATCAGCCGATCCGAACCCTTCGCTGCCGCTCTCTTCGCCGCCGGTCAGCTTCGCGCCCTGCTGTCCCCATTCCTGGCCCGCCCGCGTGAACACCCACGCGGCGCCCACGCCGTGGTCGTCCCGCAATGCGCCGATCAGCGCGGTATTTCCATCTGATGAGAGCGCGACGCTGGAGCCGAATTCGCCTTCGCCCACCTCACCGCTCGGGTTGATTCGCGGACCCTGCTGGGACCACGTCGAGCCGCTGCCCGTAAACACCCAGACCCCGCCGCCGTGACCGTAGAACGGGCCGCAGCCGACGAGCGCGGTGGCCCCGTCTCCGGAGAGCGCCACGCTCTGCCCGAAGCGCCCTTCGGCCTCCGGCAAGCTGCCAACCAACTTTCCTCCCTGCTGGGACCAGGTCGATCCCGACCGCGTGAACACCCACACCGCGCCGGTGTCTTTGTCGTCGCCGATCCCGCCGATCAGGGCGGTGTTCCCGTCCGCCGACAGCGCGACGGCCGTCCCGAACTGAGCCAGACCCCTCTCGCCCGCGCCCGTGAGCCTTGCCTGCTCCACCCAGGTCGAGCCCGAGCGCGTGAACACCCATGCCGCACCGACGCGGCCGTTGCTTTCGGGTTCACCGACGAGCGCCGTGTCGCCGTCGGCCGACAGCGCGACACTGGCGCCGAAGTTGCCCCCGTCCCACGATTCTCCGCCTGTCAGGGAGTCGCCCTGCTGGACGAAGGGATCGACCCGGATCGGGTAGCTCGCGTGCTGAGTGTCGACCCGCAGGATCAGTCGATCGCCCCGCAACTGAAGCCAGGTGGGGAGTTCGTGGCCCCGTGCGTCGGTCGCCGTCAGGCCGTCGTAGCGCAGCAGTGCTCCGTGGGGCCCCGCGAGGACCAGCCCGCGCTGGCCATCGAGGAGGGTGCCGCGCATCCCGCCCGACAGTTCCATCACGAGCGTCAGCGGGCCCCGGCCGGCGCGCGACGGCGCGCGGTCGACCGAGAACCCCTGCTCGAGTCCCAGGGGTCCGTTCGCGTACCACTCGCTGAAGCCGGGGTGCCGGTACACGACACGGTTGGATCGCGAGCGAGGGGCCACTGTGCCGACGGCCTGCAGCGAGGAGCCCCGCCCGATCCCCCGGAGCGCGAGGCCGATGGTCGCGTGAGCCGCCCGCACCTGCACCCCGTCGCGGGCAAATCGCACCCGCAGCCCCTGGGCGGGGTTGGCTGCGTTGAGGGACCCGCCATCCGGATGCACGAGATAGGCCGTACCCGCGTCCCCGAGAGCAGCGGATGTGGCCGTCTGCAGACCACCGTTCACGCTCTCCGCCCGAGACGCACCCCCAGCCGGGCGATGGGTGCGGGAGGAGAACGACGGAGCGCCGAGCACGAGTGTCACGGCAAGGCACAGCGCCACAACGAACGGGAACACCACGCGCACGCGGCGATCGGGATCGGCGAGAGCCCCCACGAGCGTCTCCCGGCTGCCCCAGAGCGCCGCGGCGCCCGATCCCATGCCCCCAACTGCCCCCTTCTTTGTTAATCCTAACGGCACAGATTACGCCAACCCCGCGGCGACGCGAACACGCCCCTCTGCCATCGCGTGAAGTACCGTGGCGCCCGTGCTCAGACACGTCCTGATCCTCGGAGCCGGGTTCGGCGGGCTGGAGCTCGCGACCCGGCTGTCGGAGACGAGCGCGGACGCGGTTCGCGTGACGCTGATCGACCGCAACGACTCGTTCTTCTTCGGCTTCTCGAAGCTCGAGGTGATGCTCGGCCGCCAGTCGCCCGAGGAGATCAAACTCCCTTACAGCGACTTCGTGAAGGACGGCGTCGAGTTCCGCCGGGAGACGGTGACGGGTGTCGATCCGGCCGCCCGCCGGGTCGCCACCGACGCCGGCTCCTATGACGCCGACTTCGTCGTCGTCGCGCTCGGCGCGGACTACGACTTCGCCGCCACCCCGGGCCTGCAGGAGGGAGGGCACGAGTACTACTCGCTCGCCGGCGCCGAACGGCTGCGCGACGCGCTGGGCGACTTCAAGGGCGGCAGGGTGCTGGTGTCGGTGCTCGGGCAGCCGTTCAAGTGCCCGCCGGCCCCGTTCGAGGGCTCCTTCATGCTCGACGAGCACTTCAAGCAGCAGGGGATCCGCGACTCGGTGGAGATGGCGACGACGTTCCCGATGGGGCGCCCTGTGCCGGTCACTGGCGAGGTCTCGCAGATGTTCCGCGACGGGCTCGCCGCGCGCGGAGTCGAAGAACTGCCCGAACATCTGGTCACGGGCATCGACCCGGCGAGCCGTACGGCACAGCTCGCTGGCGGCGAGACGTTGCCCTACGACCTGTTCGTCGGCATCCCGATCCACCGTGCCCCGGCCGTGCTCGCCGACTCGGGCCTGGTGGAGAAGAACTGGGTGCCGGTCGACCAGTCCAACCTCAGGACCGGCTTCCCCGGCGTATATGCGCTCGGCGACGTGTGCAGCGGACCGCGCACGGTTCCGAAGGCAGGGATCTTCGCCGAGGCGGCCGCACGGGTGGTGGCCGACGACATCGCCGCCACGATCGCGGGCACCGAGCCACCGGCCCCGTATGAGGGCTCGGGGGTGTGCTACGCCGAGTTCGGCGGCGGGCTCGTCAGCAAGGTCGAGGTCAACTTCCTCCGCGGCGACACGCCCGACGCCCGGCGCAACGACCCCTCGCTCGAGTTCGCCGCCGAGAAGGAGCAGTTCGGCGCGGTCCGCCGCGCGCGCTGGTTCGGTATCCCCGCGTCAGAGGAGTGAGACATGTCATACAGGTGGCCGCTGGATCCCCAGGAACTGTTCGTCGAGCGCTACCCGCAGATGGTCAACACCGGCGTGCCGGCGCAGGACGCGGACGCGATGCGCTCCGCGATCACCGACATGTGGGCCGACGCACCGGGAGGGTGGGTGTTCGAGTGGTCACGGCTGGGAGCCCGCTACGCCGCGGAGGGCAACGAGGCGCTCGCCACGCTGGCGTACGGCTGGGCTAGATTCCCGGCCCTCGCCGACGACGCCAAGCGCGAGGCCCTCAGGCTCCAGGTCGAGCACTACCTGCTCGCGGCCGAGGACTTCCCGGTGGACTTCGAGCGCAGGTTCCTCGAGCTGCCCTACCAGGGCTCGACTACGCGCCTGCCCGTCCACCTTCTCGCCGCACCCGGCCTCCCCGCCGACGCGCCCGTGCTGATCGCCAGCGGCGGCGTGGACTCGTGGAAGATGGATCTCCACAACATCTTCGTCGCCTTCGCCCTCAACTACCGTGCACGCGTGCTCGCGTTCGACATCCCGGGCACCGGCGAGTGCCCGATACCGCTGAGCCGCGAGTCGGTGGAGCTGGTCGACTCGCTCGTCGCCCACGCCAGGGAGATGGGCGACGGAACCGTCGGCCACCTCGGCATCTCGATGGGCGGCTACTTCTCCGCCGCGACCGGCCTCGCGGGCACCGTCGATGCGGCCATCGTGCTCGGTGGCCCCGTCGAGGCGGCCTTCGCGGCCGGGCGCTCGTTCCGGTTCGGCATGGCGGACATCGTCGGCAACGCGTTCGGCTTCGACCATTCGCCGAGCCCTCAGGAGATGGCCGAGCGCCGCGCGGGTATGTCCCTGCGGCCGCTCCTCGACCAGGATGCGAACTCACCGATGCTGGTGGTCAACGGGGCCGACGACATCCACGTCCCCCAGGCCGACACGCTCGTCTTCCGCGACCGCCGCCAAACGCGGGTCGAGCTGCTGGCTGACACCGGGCACTGCGCCGTGTCGAAGTTCGCAGAGGTGATCCCGGCGATGATCGGCTGGCTGAACGAGACGCTCAGCCCGGCGCACGTGGCTCGCTGAGGAGACATTCGCGGCGGGCGGGTAGCTCGTTACGCGGGGATCCCGGGAGGGCCGAGGATCTCGAGCCCGTACTCGGCGGCGGCGCGCAGCACCGGCTCCATGTCCGGCGGCGCGGTCGGGGCCGGCGGGATCTCCGGCGCGGTGGCGGGCTGCGCGAGCGCGCGGACGAAGCCCTCGAAGCCGGCCGGCTCGGTGACCAGCAGGAAGCGGGCCTGCTCGGAGCTGACGACGAACGTGTGTGGGACGTCTCGGGGACCGAACACGAACGCGCCGGGGCCCGCGACGACCGTCCTGCCGTCTACCCAGATCGTGAGCTCGCCCTCGAGCACGTAGAACCACTCGTCCTCGTTGTGGTGGACGTGCAGCGGCGAGCCGCTGCCGCGCGGGGAGAGCTGCTCGGTGACCAACACGCGACCGCCGGTGTCGGCGCCGTCGGCCTTGATGGTGGTGAGCCCGCCGAAGAACCAGAGGTGCTCTCCGGCTCCGGACGCCTGGGCGATAGGTCCGAGGGGGGTCTGCTGTGAGGTGCTCGGCACGGTGCCTCCTGTGTTGGTCGACTGCATGCCTGCAGCGTGACCGCCGCCGCACCTGCGCACCATCCCCCGCGCGCGGGGATCTTTCTCGCACCCCGTGCCACACTGGCGCACATGGAGCGATCGCTCGAGCGGCTGGTCGAGGAGGTCGATCTGCTGGGCTCCCGGGGACTTTCGCGTCAGGAGTTCTTCGCGGAGCTGTCACCGCGGCTGCGGAAGGTCATCGACAACGACGCCAGCTGCTGGCACACGCTCGATCCGCACACGCGCCTGATGACCAGCGACTCGCCCCACGAGCTGGTCGAGCGGGGCGTATTCGCCCCCGAGGAGACACAGGCCGCCGGGGAACTGCTGCTGCGCAGCGAGTACGTGATCGAGGACGCCAACACCTTCGCCGACCTGGCCGCACGCCGGACCTCCGTCGGGATCCTCGACCACACCACACGCGGCGCCCCGGAGCGCAGCGCGCGCTATCGCGACCTGCTGCTCCCGGCGGACATCCCTCACGAGCTGCGCGCCGCGTTCGTCATCCGGGGGCGTGTGTGGGGCGCCGTCCACATCGCGCGCCGCGGCGCCAGCGGCCCGTTCGAGCAGCGCGACGCGGACGCGCTCGCGGCGGTTACGAGTGCGATCGCGCGGGGGATCCGGGCGTCCCTGCGCTTCGACGCCGCGCGACGTGTGAGCGGTGTGGAAGCGCCGGGGCTGGTCGTGCTCGGGCCGCAGGACGGGGTCGAGCTGATCACACCGCCGGCGCGAGAGCTGCTCGCCTCGATGCTCCCCGATCAGCCGGCCTACGCCGAGGATGCGATGGCCTCGCCCGTGCTCGCGCTGGCCTCGTTCGTCCGCCGCGCCCCCGAGGCCGGTCAGGCAGGATCGAACGTCGTCACCGTTCCCGGCAGCGACGGCTGGATCACGCTCCACGCCTCGCTCCCCGGCACGCCCGGAGACGGTCGTGTGGCGATCGTCCTCGAGCGCGCCGGTGGCGCGCAGTCGGCGACGCTGCGGCTCGAGGCATTCGGGGCGACCGCCCGTGAGCGCGAGGTCGCCACCCTGCTGGCCCGTGGCCTTTCGCGAGCCGAGATGGCCGAGGCGCTCGTGCTGTCGCCCCACACGGTGGAGGATCATGTCAAGAGCCTCTACGAGAAGCTCGGCGTGGCCTCCCGCCACGAGCTCGTCGCGCGCGTGTTCCTGGACGAGTACCTCCCCGAAGTGGCGCAGCAAACGCCTCTCACCTCACGCGGGCGCTTCGACCGCGTCTGACGGGCGGACGCCTGCGCTTCGACCGTCTCGGCGGGCGGGCGCCGGTGTTTCTCGGCCTCAGCGTGCGGGCGCCGCGCGCCCGAGCGCGGGGCCGCCGGTGCCGACCATGACGCTGTCGTCGGGCTGCCCGGGTACCGACAGGCCCCTCCCGCCTCCGCGCACGCACGCCGGCGTTAGCGGCAGCGGCGACGGGGCCGGGAGACTGCTGAGCACCATCGGGACCGAGTAGGTGGACCAGTCGAGCGTCGAGCCGAGGGCCGCGTGGGTGCCGCGCCCGCGCCCGACGAGGACGTCGCGTTTGGCCTGCAGCACGCCCGAGCCGAGCGAGAACAGCAGCTCGTGGCGGACCCCGTGGGTGTCGATCGCGAGCGCGACCGCGCTGCGCCCGAGCTCGTCATGCACTGTGCCGAGCGATTTGACCCCGGACAGTCCCGCCGCGGCGCGGTAGAGAGCGGCCCGGGGCGCGGGCGGCGCGTCGGTCTCGCGCAGCAGATCGCCGACCTGGGTGAAGGCCTCGGCCGGACCGGGGGGGCCGCCCTCGACCTTTCCTCGGGGCGCTCGAACGAGTCGGCGATCGTGGCGCCGTCGGACCGTGCGTCCTCGGGCCGGGGGCTGTCTGACGGCTCGTTGCCGGGCAATCCGGGTTCGGCGGCGGGACACCCCATTGCTGCCTATTGTCCGGGCGGGCCCGAAAAGTTCCCGCGAGCCCGCGATCGGCGTGATCGCGAAGATGTCCCAACGGCCTCGGAGGAACGGGCATGAGCGACACGAGCAGCGGAGATGGCGGCAAGGTCGTCGTGAACAGGTGCATGTCGCTCGACGGCTTCATCGCCGCCGCCGGCCACGTGATGGACTGGGGCGACGGTCGCCAGCTCGCCGACTTCGTCGACCCGGACGACTTCCACGAGATCGCAGCGGCCACCGGCGCCATGCTCGTGGGCCGTCGGACGGCCGACGTCGGGGCCAGGATGGAGGCCGAGAAGCCGGGCAGCGTCGACTACCCCTTCACCGGGCCGGTGTTCGTGCTCACCCACCGGCCACCCGAGTCACCGACTCGGGGCATCACCTACCTCTCGGGCGACATCGGCGAAGCGGTCGCCACGGCGCGCAGCGCCGCCGGCGGCAAGGACGTCGAGGTCCTCGGCGCCGACGTGGCCGCCCAGTGCCTGCAGGCGGGCCTGCTTGACGAGATCCTCGTGTACGTACTGCCGGTACTGCTCGGAGACGGCATCCCACTCTCGCCGCCGAGCCTCCCCCGGATCGACCTGGAACCGCTCAGCACCACGCGGTCGCGCAGCGCCAGCATCCTGCGGTTCCGCGTCCGCAGGTAAGCGCTGCTGGAGAGCCCGGTCCAACCAGCCGCGCGACTACACTCCCGCTCGGGCGGTGCGGCTTGCCTCTCGGCAAGAACCAGCGGTAGAAAGCAGGCAAATATGCGTTGCTTGGAAGGGCTGGCGACAGCAGGCTGCGGGACATCCCGCAAACTCACCGGCAAATGCCTCCGAATAGCAGTAGCCGCGGGTCTTGTGGCGCTCGTCTGCGCCGCGACCGCGTCCGCGGAAACGATCGACTACTGGGGGAATTTCGGCAGCGGGACGCCGTGGATTGCCCCGACTGCGCTGACGCTTGAAGGGGCAGAAGAAATCGAGGCGGGCAACTCCAGCAGCTACGCGCTGGTCAACGGAAGTGCGTATGCGTGGGGGCGCAACGACCACGGTCAGCTCGGGGACGGGCTGCTGGGCAAGGAACGAGAAGAGCAGGGCACAGCTGTGCGGGTCGCGTTGCCTGTAAAGGTCGTATCGCTGGGTGAGGCAGAGGGCTCAGGCGCGGCAATCGATACTCAAGGGCACGGGTGGGTATGGGGGCTGAACCCCAACGGAGCCATGTGCGCGCCGGGGACCGTCCTTTCGACACCGGTGGAGACGCATGTGCAGAACGCGGTGATGGTGCAGGGAGGGGAATCCCACACACTCTGGGTACTTGCCAACGGGACGGTGGTCGCGTGCGGAACCAACAAGCATGGAGAACTCGGCGACAACAGCCACGAAAACAGCTCGACGCCGGTTCACGTGGTCGGGCTCACGAACGTCGTTGAAGTCTCGGCGGGCGAGTTGACCTCGTGTGCGCGTACCGCGACCGGGGAAGTGTGGGACTGGGGCGGGAATGGCAACGGCCAGCTTGGAGACGGCACCGAAACGGACTCCTACGTGCCCGTGCGGGTGGCGCTGCCCGGTCCCGCGAGCGAGGTCTCGTGCGGCGGCAACCTCGTCAGTGACGGCCACAGCCTCGCGCTCGTCGGCGGCGAACTCTACGGTTGGGGGGCCGACCAGTTCGGGCAGATCGGTGATGGCGGAGGGGGAAACAAGCTGCTGCCGGTCCGAACGGGCCTCAAGTTCGAATCCGTCGTGGCATCTGGCTCCTCCTCGATGGGGCTGGATTCCCACGGGAATGTGTGGGGCTGGGGGCTGGGCGGAAGCGGTGACGTCGCCGGCAAGAGCGCTCTTGCGCCGATGCTCCTGCGAACCGGCGTCACGGCGATCTCCGGCACGGCGCGGGACGAGGAGTCCCTTGGCGTCGGGCCGGCGATGTGACTCAGCAATTCGAGCGCCCACGGGGCGCTACTGTCAGGGGATCGACCGGGAGCACTCCCAGCCCGACCTCCGACACGTAACCCTCCACGGTCACCGAGTCGCCTACCGGCAGGCCGGCAGCGGCCCGACGATGGTGCTGATTCACGGGATCACGGCAGACTCGAGGACCTGGAGCCGGGTGATGCCCTCGCTGGCGCGCCGGTTTACGGTGATCGCACCGGACCTCGCGGGTCACGGTGGATCGGACAAGCCAAAGGGCGACTACTCGCTCGGCGCACACGCCAGCGCGATTCGCGACTTGCTGCTCACGCTGGGCCATGATCGCGCCAGCATCGTGGGGCACTCGCTTGGTGGGGGGATTGCGATGCAGTTCTCCTACCAGTTCCCCGAGCGCTGCGAGCGGCTCGTGCTGGTCGACAGCGGCGGCCTCGGGCGCGAAGTGAGTCTGCTCCTGCGAGCAGCCACGCTGCCCGGCTCGGAGTTCGTGCTGCCGTTCCTCGCGGCCACCCGCCTGCTCGATGCCGGTGAGTTCGTCGCCGGGCTGCTGGGCCGGGTCGGGCTGCGGGTCCGCACCGACCTGGAGGAGATGGCCCGTGGTCACGCGACGCTTTCGGACTCCGGAGCCCGGGCGGCCTTCGTGCACACGCTGCGCTCGGTGGTGGAGCCCGGCGGGCAGCGCGTCGATGCCTCCGATCGCCTGTACCTGGCGCAACACATCCCGTTCCTGGTGCTGTGGGGTGAGCGCGACTCGATCATCCCCGTCTCGCACGGTCGCGCGACGCGCGACCAGGTACCCGGCAGCCGCCTTGAGGTCTTCGAGCGGTCCGGGCATTTCCCGCAGCTGGACGAGCCCGAGCGTTTCATCGACGTGCTGGTCGACTTCATGGACTCGACCGAGCCCGCGGCGCTCGACGCCGAGCGCTGGCGCGGGCTGCTGGAGAGGCAGAGTTCCTGATCGTCGAGGCCATGCCGGGCTCCGATCCCGCTCGCCTCAATCTGAGCGATCCCCGACCGTCAGTCCGCAGGCCAACCCCTACTCACACAGGTCCTGCCCTTCGCGCTCGACGGTGTTCGAGTCTTCGTTGCCCATCCGATCCCTCGCGCGTACGACGAAGTAGTAGGTGTCTTCGACCGGGAGCTGGGGCGTGTCGAACGACGTAGCCCCCGGAGCCGTCGTGTATGTGGGCTGCGAGTAGTTCTCGCCGCCCCGCGTGGTCGCCTCATACACGTTGTAGACGATCTTGCGCCGGGACGTTTTGGCCTTGGCGGCTTCCCATTCGAGGTGGTAGCTGGTCGCCTCCCCCTCCCTCACCGGGCCGGGGATACATGTTGTGGCCGACTTGAGTCCCGCGAACTTGATCCGGGGCGGTTTCACCGCTTGGGTTGGCGAGCTGACGACCAGCAGGACCGCAAACACCGCCAAGAGCAACGCTGCTGCCGAACGTCGACGAGAAGCGAACATCGGACCCTCCCTCGTTGAAAGCGCTCCAGCGCCCACAGCCTAGACCCGTCGGGCCCGGCCGTCCAGGCCCGTTTACGCGCGCGGGTCACGCCTAGGCTCGGCGTTGGTGCTCAGCCGTTCGGCACGGACGACCGCTCCACGTGTAGGAGGTTACGCTCGCCGGCCTAACTCGAACGCCTCCCTTCCGCGCAAAGCCGTGGCTACGCCCATCGACACGGAATCTCGACGATCAGAAAGGAACTTCCATGCAAGCCATCGCCGTCCGCGACCGCGACGCTGGTCTGGCTGGGCTGTCCCTGACAGACTTGCCGTACCCGCACGCCTCCGAGAACGACGTCATCGTGCGCGTGCACGCCGCGGGGTTCACTCCGGGGGAGCTGGCCTGGGCAGGGACGTGGACTGATCGCAGCGGCCGTGACCGGACGCCAAGCGTGCCTGGACATGAGGTGTCGGGTGTCGTCGCGGAACTGGGCTACGGGACGACTGGCCTGACCGTCGGGCAGCGAGTGTTCGGACTGGCCGACTGGACCCGCAACGGCGCGCTGGCTGAGTATGTGGCGATCGAGGCGCGCAACCTGGCGCCGCTGCCAGCGGACGTAGACCATGCCGTCGCCGCCGGTGCGGTGATCTCCGGACTGACCGCATGGCAGGCCCTGTTCGACCACGCCCACCTCCTCGCCGGACAGACCGCACTGATCCACGGCGCGGCGGGCAGCGTCGGCTCGGCCGCTGTGCAGCTCGCCCGTCAGGCCGGCTCCCGAGTGATCGGAACCGGTCGGACCGCCGATAGGGACCGTGCGTTGAGCCTCGGCGTCGAGGAGTTTGTGGACTTGGAGACCGCCGGGCTCGAGGGCGTCGGCGAGCCCGACGTGGTGCTCGACGTGATCGGCGGTGACATCCTCAAGCGCTCGATCGCGCTTCTACGCTCCGGCGGCACGCTCGTCACCACAATCGAACCGCCCACGATCCAGCCCGAGAACGGGCGAGCGACTTTCTTTGTCGTCGAAGCCGATCGCTCCCAGCTGGTCGAGCTCGCCCAGCGACTGCGCGACGGACGCCTGACCTCGAATGTGGGGGCCGTGCGACCGCTGGCCGAAGCGCCCGCCGCCTTCGGCCCCGACGCCCGCCATGCGTCCGGGAAGACGATCATCCAAGTCATCGAGGGCGGGTAGACGGGTGTGGGACGAGCAAGCGCGCAACGCCATCTCCGAACCCAACTGGCGCGCTTGCGCATAGACAGCCATTGCGATCGTGTCGAGCACCGAATCTCCCACCCCCGCTCGGGACGAATACGAGGCGTCTCGACTGCGCTGGCCGTCACGCCTGCTCCGACATGGGGATCGAGTCCTCCCGAGCCAGCAAGATGATGCTGCTCACGAGAACGACCACCAGAAGAAGCACGAACCCGATCAGGTCCAGCACCAACCCGAACGAGGCGATGACGCCGCCGAGGCCGAACCCTTGAAGGAACAGCAGGGTCCCGACGAGGATCGACACCCAGCCGAGCCAACGCGGCAAGAGCCCGCTCCTAAGCACAAGCGCGCCTGTTGCGAAAGCAAACAGGCTGCCGAAGACATCGCCAACGCTCTCCAGCGCGAACGTCATCAGGTACAGCGTGTAGGACGCGCCCGGGTCGTGTCGGGCCCCGTACGAGGCGAGCTTTGCTCCGACCAATCCGGTGATCCCGATGTCGCTGACCGCATGGAGGGTGACGAAGAGCACTCCTCCAACCAACACCAACGAACCAAGGAACCGCGTGCGATCAGTGTCCCCGCGCAGCAGGTTGTGCAGCGCGCTCAGGTAGATCACGAACATGACCGCATAGACGACGGACAGGCATGCGATTGCGATCAGCCGCGTTTCGTGGGCGTGAAGACCGTTCGCAATCTTCGTCGCCGAGTCGTTCTGGCTCAGTTCGACGCCAACAGCGACGACGATCTCAGCCACCAGCGCGATGACGAAAACGATGCCGGCCACCCAGCCATAGCGCTCCCACGATCTGCGCTCCACATGGTCGGGTATCGTGGACTCCTCAGGGATCAGACAGGCAAGTATCCCGCGTGCCCGTCACTGCTGCTTCGCGATGGCGAACCGAGCGTCTCGCGCGCCGGAGCGCAGACGAGTGCTCATCGTCCTTTGCGGCTGCGATTGTCGTCCATCCTCGGCCGCTCGCTCACCTGCGAAAGGAGCACAACGCCCCGTTTGTGCGCCAGCTACCCGGAGGGTGGATCATTTGACGCATGAGCGTCAGCGCCCCGAAGACGGTGTCGGTCCTGATGACCGATCTGGTCGGTTCGACTGCGATGGCCGACCGGGTCGGTCCCCGCGGTCGCTGAGGGGCTGCGCCAGGACCACTTCGGCCTGCTGCGGGGGGCGCTCCAACGTAGCGGGGGCCGTGAGGTCAAGAGCCTCGGCGACGGGTTGATGGTGGTATTCGACGGCGCGGCCCAGTCGCTCGCCTGTGCGGTTGCCATGCAGCAGGCTGTCGAGGCGCACAACCGTCGCGCCGAGGAGCAGCTCGGCGTACGGATCGGCGTGAGTGTTGGCGACGCGACGGTCGAAGACGGCGACTATTTCGGTGAGCCGGTGGTTGAGGCCGCGCGCTTGTGCGCCCACGCCGAGGGTGCGCAGATCATCGTCAATGATCTTGTGCGCCGGCTCGGCGGATCACGCGACGGCCACAGCTTTAACTCCCTCGGCGGGCTTGAGCTGAAGGGCATCTCAGAGCCTGTGGAGGCCTTTGAGCTCCGGTGGGAGCCGATCATCGGGCTCGCGCTGCCCGAGCGGCTGCGTGAGCTGCCGGCGACGCCGATCAACACCACGCGCAGCGACCCATCACCCGCCTCTCCCTACGTGGGAAGGGCGGCAGAGCGCGAGCGGCTGACAGAGCTGTTCAGAGCTCCTGATCGGCCTCGGGGAGGCCCAACGCCAGGTCGGGAACCCTGAGTTCCGGCAGACGCTCCTCGACGCCGCAGCGCTCGCGCAGGAGCTCGGCGACACCGATCGCCTGGGGCGAGCCGTGCTCGCCAACAGCCGCGGATACGCCAGTCAGATCGGCGCCGTTGACGCTGAGCGTGTGCAGGCGCTCGAGGCCGCCGCGGGAGCTCTCCCGAAAGATGATCCGCGGCGAGCGCGCGTGCTCGCCCTGCTGGGTTGCGAGCTTCACTACAGCGGCGACCCGGCGCGGTGCCGGGAGCTGGCCGACGAGGCGATCGGGATCGCCCGAGCTGCGGGCGATCCCGCGGCGCTGGCAGAGGGCGCCTGGGCGCGCAAGGCGTCACCCGCGAAGTCGCCGAGTGCCGCACCGTCCTCGCCGCGATCAGCGTCTAGCCGAAGCAAGGCCAGATTCGGGGAATAGTGGAGACGGCGGGAATCGAACCCGCGTCCGTGACCGCGTCAGAGTGGCTTCTACGAGCGTATCCGGCGCTCTGATCTCACCCTTCGCTCGCCACGCCGGCGGGGTTGCGAAGGGCCAGCCTCCTGAGATTTCCCCGCATTGGCGGAGGCGGACCGCCGTGGGTTAGCCTGCTATCTGATCCCGGTTTTCTCCGCCGCAGGCGAGCGGGGGCCGAGACCTCACGGCTTAGCTATTGACTAAGCGGCGAGGGCGTACTCGTGAGAGTCCGCACTTATGGTTTTCCGGGGGTTTTACGAGGCCTCCCGGAACCTCGACTCGCGACCACCCTCACGGAACCAGCCACGTCGAAGCCTGTCGTCCCCAAGGGTGTATGTCTGCTCGGAGTCTAGCGGCGCATGTGCGCTGCGCCCGCGCGGGGACGCCCGCGGGACGGACGCCTGGGGCCCCGAGCGCGGCGCAGCAATGTGCGCCCCGGCGTCACCGGGGCAACTTCCTGAGCGCACAAAAACAGACGCGGCCCCGAGCCAGTTCGAGGGCCCAGTCCTCCGGGCTGTTAGGCCCTTCGGCGCTGGGCGGCGCGGCCTCACACCTCGTCGGCCTCGCTCTTCTATCTAGCCCGGTTCCGCGTCTGCAAGGCAACCTAGATGTGCCCTGGGACGTTCGTCAAGGGGCGCGCGCAGCTACTCCCCGCACCGTCCGAAAAAAGTCGTCGCCCGCAGTCGTGGCGGACCCGGATGTGCCCTGTCCAGGGCCCCGGCACAGCCGCGCCGCGCCCCGGCGAAGTCCCGACGAGACCGCTCGAGCGCTCGCGTAACAGCTGCGACGTTGAGGAAGCCCTTAGCGAGCCTGCGAAGATGGTCTGGATGGACAACGAGGATCTGACGATCCCGACCGTGCCGGGCGCGCCCGGAGTGGCGCAAGCGACGCAGACGTACCCGACATGGGCAACCGTGCCGGCGCCGGCGCAGAGTTCACAGACGCTCGCGGCGCCGCCTTCGACGGCGGGCGAGCGCCCAGAACAGGCCTT
Source organism: uncultured Solirubrobacteraceae bacterium (assembly GCA_963821425.1). Classification (GTDB taxonomy): domain Bacteria; phylum Actinomycetota; class Thermoleophilia; order Solirubrobacterales; family Solirubrobacteraceae; genus Palsa-744. The sequence goes on along the minus strand of CAWGDS010000002.1, from coordinate 27,666 downwards.
CGGGGCCCCACGCCAGCGGGCGGGGGGTGGCATCCGCAAGCGGCTGAGCAGCGCAGCCGCCGCGATCATGGCGGCGGTGGCCAAGTTCTGGGCTGCGATCAAGGGCGTGATCATCCTGCTCCCGAAAGCCAAGCTCCTGACCACGTCGGGCACCGCGCTGGTGTCGGTGGCCGCCTACTCCCTGTTCTGGGGCTGGACCTTCGCCGCCGGCTTCGTGTTGCTGATCTTCGTCCACGAGATGGGCCACGTGATCCAACTGCGCCGCGAGGGCATCAAGGCCAGCGCGCCGATGTTCGTGCCCTTCATGGGAGCGGTCATCAGCGCCCGCTCACTGGGCGACAACGCCGTCGCCGAGGCCCGGGTGGGGCTGGCCGGACCGATCTTGGGAACCCTCGGAGCGGCCGTCTGCCTGGCCATCGGCGAGGCCACCAACAGCGACATGCTGCGGGCCCTCGCCTACGTGGGCTTCCTGCTGAACCTGTTCAACCTGCTGCCGGTCGTGCCACTCGACGGCGGGCGGGCGATGGCGGCGATGTCGCCGTGGATGTGGTTCCTGGGCTTCGGCGTGCTGGTAGCGATGGTGCTGGTGGTCCCCAACCCGATCCTGCTGATCATCGTCGTGTTCGCCGGCTACGAGACCTACCGCCGCTGGAAGATGCGCAAAAGCGGCTCGCTCCAGCAGGCCGCCTACTACCGCGTGGCCCCCCGCCACCGTCTGATGGTGGCCGGCGTCTACATCGGCCTCGTGGTCCTGCTCGCGTTCGGGATGCACGAGGCGCACGTCCTCTCGAGCGGCTCACACAGCTTCAGCTCGATCTAGCGGACGCCGTGCGGAGGCAGACGGGCTCGACGTAGCGGCCGCCGGGCCGGGCCGGCACTCGATCTAGCGCCGGGCTTCCCTGACGGCGCGTTCCATCTCGCGCTTGGTCTCGCGCTCGCGGATCGTCTGGCGCTTGTCGTAGAGGTCCTTGCCGCGAGCCAGGGCGATCTCGACCTTGGCGTTGGAACCGGAGAAGTAGATCCTGGTGGGGACGATCGTGAGACCGCGCTCGGCGGTCTGTGCTCCGAGCCGCTCGAGCTCGCGGCGGTGCAGGAGCAGCTTGCGCGGGCGCTCGGGGTCGTGGTTCTCGCGCGAGGCCGGCGCGTAGGGCGGGATGTGAACGGAGTGCAGCCACAGCTCCCCGTCGCGCATCGAGGCGTAGCCGTCCTTCAGCTGTGCTCCGGAGGTGCGCAGCGACTTGACCTCGGTGCCCTCCAGCACGATCCCGGCCTCCAGGCGCTCGCTGAGGTGGTAGCGGTGACTGGCGTAGCGGTTGGACGCCACGTCGCCGGCACCGATCTTGCGCTTGCCCTTTCCCTTTGCCATCGGCTGTCGCTGAGCCTAGATGGTTGATTGCACGGTGCTGCGCGCTAGCCGGCCGGCGCGAGATCGACGCGGCCGCGGATCGCCTCCGCGCGCTCCACGCGCACGCTCAGCGGCTGGCCGAGACGGATGCTCGAGCCGCTGCGCTCAGCGCTCAGGATCGTTCCCTCCTCGTTGAGCTCCCACCAGTCCCGGCGGGCACCGGCGGCCGCCAGCACCCGCACCGGGACCATGCCCTCGAACGGAAGTTCGGCCTGCGGGCCTCGGGCGCCGGAGAAGGCGACGAACACGCCCGCCGAGATCAGCCCGACCACCTCGCCGGCGAAGGCCTGCCCCGGTCCCTCGGCTCGCATCAACCGCTCGAGCACAAAGCAGCGGGCGACGTCGTCGGCGTCGCGCTCGATCGTGGCCGCGTCGCGCTCACGCTCGGAGGTCCACTCGCCGAGGTCTCCCAGCTCCGCCGCCCGCGGCGCGTGCTCGTCCTGGCCGAGGGTGGAGAGCAGGGCGCGGTGGCAGACGATGTCCGGATAGCGACGGATCGGGGAGGTGAAATGGCAGTAGGTACTCGTCCGCAGGCCGGCGTGACCGAGGTTGGAGGGCGAGTAGTAGGCCTGCTTGAGCGAGCGCAGCACGAGCGACCCGAGCGCGATCCGCCCGCGCCCGGCCCTGCGCGTGTGGCGCTCCACCGCCTGTGAGATCTCGCCCACTAGCTCCCCCGCCTGGGAGGGGGACATCGGCTCGGGCAGCGGCGGGGTCGGGACCTCGAGCGAGGCCAGCTGATCCACGAGCCGTACGATGCGGGCCGGCTCGGGTCGCTCGTGCACGCGGTAGAGGCAGGGGGTGCCGCGGGCGGCCAGCAGTGAGGCGACGGCTTCGTTGGCGGCGATCATCAGGTTCTCGATCAGGCGATGGGACTCCGTCTGCTCTCGCGGCTCGATCGCAACCGGCTCGCCGTGCTCGTCGAAGCTGAACTGCGGCTCCCGCGATTCGACCTTCAGGGCCCCCGCGCGCTCCCGTGCCCGTGCGAGCGCCGCGGCGGCCGCCCGGGCACAGGCCAGCGGCTGCGCCCACACGTCCTGGGGTCGCTCAACGCCGGCGAAGATGCGATCCACGCCGTCGTAGTCCAGCCGCGCGTCGGAGCGGATCAGCGAGCGATAGAAAGAGCTGCTGCGGACGCGTCCGCCCTCGAGCTCCAGCTCGAGCTCGACGGTCACCGCCAGCCGCTCGGCGCCTGGCATCAGCGAGCAGGCGTCGCTGGAGAGGGCGTGCGGGAGCATCGGCTCGACCGTCCCGGGTACGTACACGCTCGTGGCCCTGCGCCGGGCCTCGCGGTCGAGCCCGCCACCCTCCGCCACATGGGCACAGACGTCCGCGATGTGGACCCAGATCCTGCAGGCGCCGCCGGTGGCCGTTTCGGCGGAGATCGCATCGTCGAAGTCGAGCGCGCTTGCGGGGTCGATCGTGAAGGTGGCGAGCGAGCGCAGGTCACGCCGCTCGCCGGCCGAACGCGCCGCCGTGCGGGCCCCATCGCGCGCCTGCTGCTCGAGCTCGGCGGAGAACGTCCTGCGCAGGCCGCGGTCGAGCATCAGCGCCTCGATCACGTCACGGGCCCTGTCCGGGCGGCCGATCCGGTGCAGCACGCGGGGGCCCGAGCCGCTGCGTCCCCGCGCCTGGACGAGGACGATGTCACCGGCCCTGGCAGCGCCACCGCCGCCACGCGCGGACCCCACCACGACACTGGCCGAAGCCCCCCGCCGGCCCGGCATGCGTCCCGGGTCCTCGCCCGGGAACATCCGCTCTGCCGTCAGGAAGCGTCCACGCCGCTCGAGCAGCGCCACGTAGGTGCCCGGAGCGCGCGCCGAGCCCTGTCTGGAGTCACTCGCCCCGCCCCGGGGCCCGGCGCTCACCTGACTTTGGCAGCGAGCGTTTCCAGCGCCACCTTCAGCCCCTCGGCCCCGTCGAGGCCGCTCTTGACGAGGACTTCGGGTTTCACCCCCGCCCCCTGCCGCACGCCGCCCCCGCCGAGGTTGCGGCCGTTGGGCGTGAAGTACTCCCCCACCGTGATGTCCAGGGCACCGCCGTTGGCGAGTTTCTCCTCCTCCTGGAAGACGCCCTTGCCGAAGGTGTGGCTGCCGACCACGGTCGCACGCCGGTGGTCCTGCAGCGCGGCGGTCACGATCTCGGCCGCCGAGGCCGTGTTGGAGTCCACCAGCACGACCGCGGGGATCGTGGGGCTGATCGCCCCGCCGGTCGCCATCAGCGTCTGGCGGGGCTGGGTGCGTCCGCTGGTGGTCACGATCACGCCGCTGGGGATGAAGATGCTCGCGATCAGCTGGGCCTCCTCGACCAGCCCGCCACCGTTGCCGCGCAGGTCGAGCACGATCCCGCGGGCGCCTTCCTTGAGCGCCTGGTGGACGGCCTGCCCCACTTCCACATGCGCCCCCGGCGTGAACGAGGCGAGCGCGACCACGCCCAGCTTCTTGCCGTGGAAGGTGTCGGTGGCCGAGGCCACCACCGGCTCGGACACGATCGCCCGCGTGATCCTCACGGTTCGCGGGGACGCCGGGTGGGTGTGGCTGCCGTGGGCCCCTTCGATCTGGAGCATCACATCGGTGCCCGGCATGCCCTTGATCAGGGCCACCGCCTGGTTGCGGGAGAGACCCTGCAGCGGGCGGCCGTTGACGGCCACGATCACCTGCCCGCTCTGCAGGCCCGCGCGGGCCGCGGGCGAGTTGTCGAACACGCGCGCGACTTCCAGGCCGCGGCGCATATCGCCGACTTCCACTCCGATCCCCGCGAAGTGGGGCGGCAGGTCGAATTCCCGCAGTTCGTTCGGGGTGAGGTAGTGCGAGAAGCGGTCGTGCAGGCCGGCCACCATTCCGGCGACCGACGAGTTCGACAGCTGCGCTTCGGAGATCGGCCGGTAGTAGTCACGGGCGATCCGCTTCATCGCTTCCTGGACCACCACCTTCTGGTTGCTGGCGCCGGCGAACGAGCGCATGAATCCGGGCAGGTCTTCAGGGCGCCCGCCCAGCCAGATGCCGAGCAGGAGCACCGCGATCGCGACGAGCACGCCCGCCAGCCAGCGGGCGCGGCGGGGGTTGCGTTCGGGGGAGGTGCGTGCGGGGGCGTTCATCTCCTGGCGTTCCAGCGTAGTCGAGCGGCTGGCGGCCTTCGCCACCAGGAGGAGCACACCCGGGTGCTCTAGGGTGGCAGGCGAATGGCCCGCCTGAGCACGAGCACCGTCCCCCAAAACGGGATGCCGCTGCACCGCCTCGAGCTGCCCGGCACGCGCGCGCTGACCGTGCTCCTGGCCTTCGACGCCGGGGCCCGCAACGAGCGCCCCGAGGAGAACGGCATGGCCCACTTCCTCGAGCACCTCGTGTTCAAGGGGGGCGAGAAGTACCCCACCTACAAGGACGTCAACGAGACCGCCGAGCGGCTGGGGGGCGTGCTCAACGCCTACACCAGCCACGACCTCGTGGCCTTCCACATCACCGTTCGCGCCGAGAGCGCTCCGGAGGCGATCGACCTGCTCAGCGACTTCGTCGGGCGCGCCCGCCTGGACGCCGGCGAGCTGGACCGCGAGCGCGGGGTCGTGATCCAGGAGATCAACCGCGCCTACGACCAGCCCTCCACCGTGGCCGAGTACCTGATCGACCGCGCCGCCTTCGGCGAGCACCCCCTCGGCAGGACCGTGCTGGGCCCCGAGGAGAACCTGCGCAGCTTCAGCCGCGAGGGGATCCTCGCCTTCCGTGACCGCCGCTGGGGACCCGGCGCGGGGGGCGCGTTCCTGGCCGGCAACCTCGACCACCTGCCCCCGGACGAGGACCTGCACGAGGCGCTCTCACGCTTCGAGGAGCTGCCGGAACCGGACCCCTACCTGCCGGTTGGAGGATTTGTCCCTGAGACCCTGGTCGAGGGGCGCGAGACCAACCAATCCCACCTGCGGATGATCTACAGGCCCGACGTGGACGTCGCCGATGAACGCCAGCGGGCGGCGCTGGTGATCTACTCGACGTTGCTGGGCGGCTCGATGGGCTCACGCCTGTTCGAGGAGATCCGCGAGAAGCGCGGCCTCTGCTACTCGGTGTACGCGATCAACCACGCCTTCGCGGACGTCCCGATCCTGCAACTCGGATCGGGCCTGGAGTCGGACAAGTGCGTCGAGGCCTACGGGCGGATGCGCGAGATCGTGGACGAACTACGCAGCGAGGGGCCAACCGGCGAGGAGGTCACCCGCGCCCGGGCCTACGCGGCCGGGCGGCTGGTGCTGGCGTTCGAGAACTCGGGCGCGGTCGCCCGCTACGCCGCCACCCAGCAGATCGTGTTCGGCCAGAGCAGCGACCCCGACGCGGCGATCGCGGCCCTGGACGCGGTCACCTTCGACGAGGTGGCCGAAATCGCTCAGGGCATCGGCGAGGAGCTCGCCGTGGCCTGCGTGGGCCCGCACACGGCCGACGAATTCTGAGCAGCTAGCCGATCGCGACCATGCGGTCGATCGGCACCCGGGCGCGCTCGGCGAGGTCCTCGGGGACCCGCACCTCGTAGCGCATGTGGGCGAGCGAGTCGCGCAGCTTGGGCAGCGTGATCATCTTCATGAAGCGGCAGGAGGCCTCCGCGTTGGCGGGGATGAAGCGGACCTGGGGAGCGGCCATCTGCAGGGGGTAGAGCATCCCCACCTCGGTCGCCACCACCGCCTCGCGCGGGCCGCCGGCCTCGCCGTCGGCGCCTTCAACGGCGTGGGCGTGCTCGAGCATGCCGCCGGTGGAGAGGATGTGGACACCCTCGCCGGACACGTCCCCGGCCGCCACGTACTCCATCACGCTCGTCGAACAGCCGCACTCGGGGTGCACCAGCAGCTCGGCTCCGGGATGGCTGGCGCGGGTGGCTTCGAGGTCCGCCGGGCGGATTCCGGCGTGCACGTGGCACTCGCCGTCCCACACGTGCATGCGCCGGCCGAGGACCTTCTCGACGTAGGCCCCGAGCCACATGTCGGGACCGAACAGGATCTCCGTGTCGGGTCCGTGGGTGGCGTAGATGTGGCGCACCACCTCGACGGCGTTGGCCGAGGTGCAGCAGTAGTCGCTCAACGCCTTCACGGCAGCGGTGGTGTTCACGTACATCACCACCACGCCCTGCGGGTAGCGCTCCCGCCAGGCCGCGAGCTGCTCGGCGTCGATCGAGTCCGCCAGCGAGCAGCCGGCGTCGAGGTCGGGGATCAGGACGGTCTTCGAGGGACACAGCACGGAGGCGGTCTCGGCCATGAAGTGCACGCCGCAGAAGACGATCGTCTCGCCGTCGGCGGCCGCCGCCCGGCGGGAGAGGCCGAGCGAGTCGCCGACGTAGTCGGCCACGTCCTGGATCTCCGGCAGCTGGTAGTTGTGGGCCAGGATCACCGCGCCGCGCTCCGCCGCGAGCGCCCGCACCTGCTGCTGCAGCTCAGAGATCTCCTGCGCGGAGAGACCCGCCGCGGGTGCCTGGGAGCGTGCCATCGGGAGGTTCATGGCAATGCCTTCAGCTGCATCGAGAGGTCGAGGGCCGGGGCCGAGTGCGTGAGCGAACCCAACGAGATCCATTCTACCCCCGTGAGGGCCACCGACCGGAGCGTCGCGAGCGTCACACCGCCGCTCGCCTCGAGCTCCGCGCGCCCTCCCACCTGGGCGACCGCGGCGCGCAGCTGCTGCTCGTCCATGTTGTCCAGCAGCAGCCTGGGGGCGCCCGCCGCGAGCGCCTGCTCGATCTCGTCGGGGTTCCGAACCTCGACCTCCAGGGTCCCCGCCAGCTCCGGCGCGGCGGCTCGTACGCGCTCGATCGCCTGGGCGATCCCGCCGGCCGCGGCGATGTGGTTCTCCTTGATCAGGACCGCGTCATACAGGCCGGCACGGTGGTTGTGGGCGCCGCCGGCACTCACCGCGGCCTTCTCGAGCGCCCGCAGGCCGGGGGTCGTCTTGCGCGTGTCGAGCACCTTCGCCGAGGTCCCCTCCAGCTCCTTCACGGCCCCCGCGGCCGCCGTGGCCACGCCCGAGAGGTGGGCCAGGAAGTTGAGCGCCGTGCGCTCTCCGGTGAGCAGCGCACGGGCGCTTCCGCGCAGGCGCAACACCGGGTCTCCCGGCTCGCCCCAGCAGCCCTCCTGGACCTCGCGCGTGACCTCCAGGTCCGCGTCGAGCAGCTCGAAGGCCAGCTCCGCCGCCCGCAGGCCGTAGATCACGCCGGGCTGCTTCTGGATGATCAGGGCCTCTGCCCTGGCCCCCTGCGGGACCGTCGCGGTCGTGGTCACATCGCCGGAGCCTAGGTCCTCCTGCAGCTCCTCCCGAACGAGCGCGACCAGATCCTCCTGCACCGCTACTCCCCGGAGGCCGCCCGCTGCAGCAGCAGGGCCCTTACGAAGCCGTCGAGGTCGCCCTCCAGCACGCGCTGGACGTCTCCGACCTCCTCGCCGGTGCGGTGATCCTTGACCATCGAGTAGGGGTGGAGCACGTAGGAGCGGATCTGCGAGCCGAAGTTGACGTCCTGGGCCTCGCCCTTCTCGCGCGCTATCTCCTGCTGGCGTTCGCGCTCCTGGCGCTCGAGCAGCTTGGCGCGCAGCATCGCCATCGCGGTGGCCCGGTTGGAGGACTGGGAGCGCTCGTTCTGGCACTGCACCACGACCCCGGTGGGCCGGTGGGTGATGCGCACCGCCGAGTCGGTCTTGTTGACGTGCTGACCGCCGGCGCCCGAGGCGCGGTAGGTGTCCACCTGCAGGTCGTCCTCGTCGATCTCTACCTCGCCGCGGTCCTCCACGACCGGGGCCACCTCCACGCCGGCGAAGCTCGTCTGGCGCCGATGGGCGGAGTCGAAGGGCGACAGCCGCACCAGCCGGTGAACCCCCCGCTCGGCGCCGAACAGGCCGTAGGCGTTCTCGCCGCTCACCCGGAAGGTCGCCGACTTGATGCCCGCTTCCTCGCCCGGGCTGACCTCCAGCAGCTCGACCTCGAAGCCCCTGCGCTCGGCCCACCGCATCAGCATCCGCAGTACCATCTCGGCCCAGTCCTGGGCGTCCGTCCCGCCGGCCCCGGCGTTGACGGTCACGAGCGCGTCGCCGGCGTCGTAGCGACCGGAGAACAGCCGCTGCTCCTCGAGCTCTCCCAGGCGCGCCTCCACGGAGGCGATCTGCTCGTCGACCTCGGCCGCGACGCTGGTGTCTTCGGCGGCCATCTCGGCCAGCCCCTCGAGATCCTCGACGTCGCGGGCGAGGGCCTCGAAGACCTCCAGGCGCCGGCTCGCGCGGGCGTGCTCGGCGCTCACCGAGGCGGCCCGTTCGGAGTCCTCCCAGAAGCCCTCGGCGCCCATCTGCCCCTCGAGCTCCGTTACACGGCTGCTCAGCGCGGGCGGGTCAAAGATAGTCCGCCAGCAGCTTCATCTGCTCGCGGATCGCGGCCAACCGCTGGGGGGTGGACTCGCTCGGTGCGGCGGTGGCCATGCGGGGCACGCTAGCAGGGGCGTGAGCCGGCGCTCAGGCGCCGTGGCACTTCTTGAACTTCTTGCCGCTGCCGCACCAACAGGGGTCGTTGCGTCCGACCTGCTGGTCGTCGCCCAGCACCCGCTGCTCGATGACCGGCATCTCTTCGTCGGGTTCGTCGTAGACCGCCGCCCCGCCGACACCCGCAGAGGCGGCCGCCGAGGCCAGCGCTCCGGCTCCGGCCACGCTGTGGCCGCCGGAGTAGGACACACGACCGCCGCGGGTGGCGTTGCCCGAGGCCTGGAAGGAGGGGCCCTGGGGGCCTCCCCCGTTCTGCTCTTCGACATTGACCTCGACGTTGAAGATCATGCGGGCGAAGTCCGTCCAGACGCTGTTCATGAGGTCGCCGAACAGCGTGAAGGCCTCGTTCTTGTAGGCCACCAGCGGGTCGATCTGGGCGAAGCCGCGGAGGTGGATCCCTTCGCGCAGATAGTCCATGTCGAACAGGTGCTCGCGCCAGCGTTCGTCGATGATCTGGAGCAGCAGGAAGCGCTCCAGGGCCCCCATCAGCTCCTCTCCGAGCGCCTCCAGGCGGGCGTCGTAGCGCGCCATCGCTTCTTCCACGATGCGGTCGGTGAGCCACACCCGGTCGGTGTGCCCGGCGTCGAGTTCCTCGTGGGTCAGTTCCAGCGGGAACAGCTGGCCGAGCGACGTGAACAGGCCGTCGATGTCCCAGTCGTCGAGGAAGTCCCCGGGGGTGTACTGGTCCACCATCCGCTCGACCACGGCGGCGACTTCGCGACGCGCCTCCTCGCCCAGGCTCTTGCCTTCGAGCACCTCGTCGCGGTAGGCGTAGATCACGCGCCGCTGCTCGTTCATCACGTCGTCGTATTCGAGCACCTGCTTACGGGCCAGGAAGTGCTGCTCCTCGACCTTGCGCTGGGCTTTCTCGATCTGTTTGGAGAGCATCCCGGCCTCGATCGGCTCCTCGTTGCCCTCCTCGTCCACGCCGCCGAGACGGTCGAGGATCTTGTAGATGCGGTCACCGGCGAACAGCCTCACGAGGTCGTCCTCGGCGGACAGGAAGAAGCGCGACTCGCCCGGATCGCCCTGGCGCCCGGAGCGCCCGCGCAGCTGGTTGTCGATACGGCGGGACTCGTGGCGCTCGGTGCCGCAGATGAACAGCCCGCCGGCCGCGAGCACCTGCTGGTGGGCCTGCTCGAGCTCCGCTTCGACCTCGGGCAGCACCTCCAGCACGCGCTTCTCGCGCTCGAGCGGGTCCTCCGATTCGAAGCCTTCACGCGCCAGCCGCTGGGCCGCCAGATGCTCGGGGTTGCCACCGAGCTTGATGTCCACGCCGCGGCCGGCCATGTTGGTGGCAATCGTGACCGCGCCCGGCTGACCTGCCTCGGCGACGATGTCGGCCTCGCGGGCGGCGTGCTCGGGCTTGGCGTTCAGCACCGTGTGCGGGATGCCGAGCTTGCGCAGGCGTTCCCCGAGCAGCTCGGAGACCTCCACCGAGATCGTCCCCACGAGCACCGGCTGGCCGTTCTCGTGGCGGGCCGCGATCTCTTTGAGGACCGCGTTCCACTTGCCGTCCTTGGTCTTGTAGACCTGATCGTTGCGATCGTCGCGGACCATCGGCTTGTTGGTCGGGACCTGGACCACCGGGAGTTTGTAGATCTTCATGAACTCGGTCGCCTCGGTCAGGGCCGTACCGGTCATCCCGGCGAGCTTGTCGTAGAGGCGGAAGTAGTTCTGGTAGGTGATCGTGGCGAGCGTCTGGTTCTCCTCCTGGATCGCCACTTTCTCCTTGGCCTCGATCGACTGGTGGAGCCCCTCCGACCAGCGGCGCCCGTCGAGGATGCGGCCCGTGAACTCGTCGATGATCTTGACCTCGCCGTCGATCACGGCGTAGTCCACGTCCCGCTTGTAGAGCGACTCGGCGCGCAGGGACTGGATCAGGTGGTTGACGAGGTGGCCGTTCTCGGCCCGGTAGAGGTGGTCGATGTCGAGGAAGCGCTCGGCTTTCTCGACCCCCTGCTCGGTGATCGAGACGGTCTTGTGCTTCTCGTCGATCTCGTAGTCGAAGTCGGCCATGAACTGCTTCTTCATGCGCGGGTCCATGCCTTCGGGGGTCTTCCCGGCTTTCATCTGCGGCGCCAGGCGCGCGAACTTCACGTACAGGTCGGCGGCCTGTTCGGGGGCTCCGGAGATGATCAGCGGCGTGCGGGCCTCGTCGATGAGGATGTTGTCGACCTCGTCCACGATCGCGTAGGGGTGCCCGCGCTGGACCTTTTCCGAGAGGTCCTTGGCCATGTTGTCGCGCAGGTAGTCGAAGCCGAACTCCGAGTTGGTGCCGTACACCACGTCGCAGGCGTAGGCGGCCTGCTTCTCCTCGTAGGCCTGCATGTTCTGCAGCACCCCCACGCTGACCCCGAGGGCCTCGTAGATGGGGCTCATCCATTCGGCGTCGCGGCGGGCCAGGTAGTCGTTGACCGTCACCACGTGGACGCCCTTGCGCAGCGGCTCGGCGTCGGCCTCGGAGGGGTCGGGCGGGTGCACCGCGAGCGCGTTCAGCACCACCGCCAGGGTGCCCGTCAGGGTCTTGCCCTCGCCGGTCTTCATCTCCGAGATGTGGCCCTCGTGGAGCGCCATGGCGCCGATCAGCTGCACGTCGAAGTGGCGCATCCCCATCGTCCGCTTGCCGGTCTCGCGGACGATCGCGAAGCACTCCGGCAGCAGCCCGTCGAGGTCCTCGCCGGCGGCCGCCCGCCCGCGCAGCTCGTCCATCCGCTCGCGCAGTTCAGCGTCGCTGTCGTGTTCGAGCTCGGGCTCGAAGGCGTTGATCAGCTCCACGCGCTTCTGGTAGATCTTGAACTTCTTGGCCTCGCCGACGTTCAGCGCACGGTCGAGCAGGGATGGCATGGGCCAAGGATAGCTCCCGCCGGGGTGGCGAATCGCGCGAACCGCCCGGCCACGGCAGCTGCCGTGGAGCCGGCTAGGTGGAGGGCAGCGGCCCTTCCTGGGCGGTCGCCCGGGCGGCCCGCTCGGCGGCCGCGTGGGCCTCACGGCGATGGCGCAGTTTGTCGCGATGGCGCTTGACCTGGCGGGCGAGCTCGTCGACCATCAGGTTCAGCGAGTGCAGCATCTCCGGGGAGGCGTCGTGAGCGCGCAGCGTGACGCCCTTCAGGTAGAGGGTCCCCTCGGCGACCTGGCAGTCGGTGACACGGGGATTGGGCTCCTTGAAGATCTCGATCTCGAGCCTCGCCAGCTCGGACACCTGGCGGGAGACCTTGCCCAGCCGGCGCTCGGTGTGGGACCGCAGCTCGTCGGTTACGGGCACGTTTCTGCCCTTGATCTCGATCTGCACCTTGACTCCCTTCGATCGTCCTTTGTCACGATGCTACGCCCGCCTTCGGCGAATGTAAATGGACCGCGTGGACGGCTTTGGACGGCCGCCCCGAGCGTGCGAGAATCGCGGCGAGCATGCAGCCCGACCTGTCCTGGTCGCCGACTCCGTGGATCCTCGCCACCAGCGCGATCTTCATCGGGGTCTACGTGTGGCGCTGGCGGGCGGTCCGCCGCGCCGCCGGGCCCCGCCGCGCGGTGGAGGCGCCCGTCTGGCGGCTGGCCTGCGCCGTGGCGGCGCTGGTGGTGCTGCTGGGCGCCCTCATCTCCCCGCTCGATTCGCTCGCCGAGCAGCTGTTCTTCATGCACATGGTCCAGCACATGCTGCTGCTGGACATCGTCCCGATCCTCGCCATCGTGGCGCTCACGAAGGTGATCCTGCGCCCGCTGACGCGCTCGGTCTCGACGCTGGAGCGGCGCGCCGGGCCGCTCGCCCACCCGGCCTTCGCGGTGGTCGCATACGTGGCGGTGATCTGGGCCTGGCACATACCGGCGGCCTACGACGAGGCCGCCAGACACGAAGGCATCCACGCGCTCGAGCACTTCAGCTTCCTGCTGGCCGGCTCGCTGTACTGGTGGCACCTGCTGTCCCCGATCCGCGCCCGCATGCGCCTCGGGGGCCTCGGGCCGCTGGCCTACATGGGCTCCACGAAGCTGTTCGTGGGGGCACTTGGAATGTTCCTCGCCTTCGCGCCCAGCACCCTGTACCCGTTCTACGCCAACCAGCCCCGCGTTTGGGGCATCTCGGCCGGCGAGGACCAGTCGATCGCCGGGCTGATCATGGCCGTCGAGCAGTCGCTGGTGATGGGGATCGCGCTGGTGGTGCTGTTCTTCGGAGCGCTGGCGGAGTCCGAGCGCGCCGAGCAGCGCCGCGAACGCCTGGAACCGGTCGAGGACGGGTTCGCTCCCGAGCCACCCCAGGGGACGCCTGCCCACCCACAGCCGGGCCACGCGGACCGGGCGCCCGGCGCCACCTAGTCCTGAAGGCTCTGCAGGATCCCCTGGTGGCCGAGGATGGCGTCGATCGTGATCGACCCCTCCGACAGCCGGGTGCCGGGCAGCACGATGCTCGAGCGCAGCTGCGAGCCGGCCCCCACGGTCGTGCCCCGGCCGAGCACCACCGGCCCCTGCAGGCGCACGCCCGAGCCGATCTGGACGTCGCGGCCGATCCAGGCGGCGCCGTCCAGCTCCGTGTCGGTGGGCAGCTCCGAGCCGCCCGCCGCCAGCACCCCCGGAGCCAGCTCGCGCGCGTCGAGTGCCAGCCGCAGCTCGCCGGCGAGCGCGTCGAAGGTCCCCTGGCGCAGCTCGGCCAGCGAGCCGACGTCGTTCCAGTAGTCGTGGATCTCGTGCACGTAGAAGGGGACGTCGTTCTCGAGCAGGGTCGGAAACACGTCCTGGGCCCAGTCCACGAAGTCCCGCGGCGGGAAGTAGTCGAAGATCTGCGGCTCGAAGATGTAGATCCCGCAGTTGCCCAGCCGCGAGAGGGCCTCCTCCGGGGCCGGCTTCTCCTGAAAGCCGGTGATGCGCCCCTCGCGGTCGTGCAGCACGACGCCGTACTCGCGCGTGTCGGCGACCTCCTTGACGGCCAGCGTGGCGATCCCGCCCGCCGCCCGGTGGCGGGCGGCGAAGGCGCCGAGGTCGATGTCCGTCAGCGCGTCTCCGCTGATCACCAGGAAGGCCTCCTCGCCGAAGAACTCAGCGCAGGCCTTGACCCCGCCGGCGGTCCCCAGCAGCTCCGGCTCGTGGTGGTAGGACAGGCGCTCGCCGAAGAACTCCCGGATGGTGTCCGGGAAGTAGTGCAGGTTGGCGATCACCTGCTCGAAGCCGTGGCTGTCGAGCAGGTCGAGGATGTGCTCCATCACCGGGCGGTCGAGCACCGGCACCATCGGCTTGGTGATCTCGTAGGTCAGGGGGCGCAGGCGCGTACCGAGACCGGCCGCCAGGACCATCGCACGCATCGGCTGGAGAGCCTTCCGGGCGCCGCCGCCGGGGGTGCGGCTAGTAGCGGTAGTGGTCGGGCTTGAAGGGACCGTCGACGGGGACGTCGATGTAGGCCGCCTGCTCGTCGCTCAGCCGCGTCAGCTTGGCGCCGACCGCCTCCAGGTGCAGGTGGGCGACCTTCTCGTCGAGGTGCTTGGGGAGCACGTAAACGCGCTTCTCGTACTCCTCGTTCTTGGTGAACAGCTCGATCTGGGCGATCACCTGGTTGGTGAAGGAGCTGCTCATCACGAAGCTCGGGTGCCCGGTGGCGTTGCCGAGGTTCAGCAGCCGGCCCTCGGACAGCAGGATGATCGCGTGCCCGTCGGGGAACACCCACTTGTCGACCTGGGGCTTGATGTTGACGCGCTCGATCCCGGGCACGCGGGCCAGACCGGCGATGTCGATCTCGTTGTCGAAGTGGCCGATGTTGCCGACGATCGCCTGGTGCTTCATGCGCTCCATGTCGGCGGCGCCGATGATGTCGCGGTTGCCGGTGGCGGTGATGAAGATGTCAGCCGTTTCGATCACTTCCTCCAGGCGCACCACCTGCAGGCCCTGCATCGTCGCCTGCAGGGCGCAGATCGGGTCGACCTCGGTGACCAGCACGCGGGCGCCCTGGCCGCGCAGCGACTCCACGCAGCCCTTGCCGACGTCGCCGAAGCCGCACACGACTGCCACCTTGCCGCCGATCATCACGTCGGTGGCGCGGTTGATGCCGTCGATCAGCGAGTGCCGGCAGCCGTAGAGGTTGTCGAACTTGGACTTGGTGACCGAGTCGTTGACGTTGATCGCCGGGAACAGCAGTTCCCCGCGCTCGACCATCTGGTAGAGGCGGTGCACGCCGGTCGTGGTCTCCTCGGTGACACCCATGAGGCCCTCGCCGATCCGGGTCCAGCGCTGCGGATCCTCGCCCAGCGAGCGGCCCAGCAGCCCGAGCACGATCGCGAACTCCTCGGAGTCGCTGCTGGAGGGGTCCGGCACCGAGCCCGCGCGCTCGTACTCGCCGCCCTTGTGGACCAGCAGGGTGGCGTCGCCGCCGTCGTCGAGGATCATGTTGGGCCCGAGCGAGGTCTCGCCGGTCTCGGGGTCGGGCCAGCGCACGGCCTGTTCGGTGCACCACCAGTACTCCTCGAGCGTCTCGCCCTTCCAGGCGAACACGGGCACGCCGCGGGGGCTCTCGGCGCTGCCCTCGGGACCGACCGCCACCGCGGCGGCGGCGTGGTCCTGGGTGGAGAAGATGTTGCAGCTGCACCAGCGAACCTCGGCGCCCAGGCAGGTGAGCGTCTCGATCAGGACGGCCGTCTGGACGGTCATGTGCAGCGAGCCGGTGATGCGGGCGCCCTTCAGCGGCTGGGCGTCGCGGTACTCGCGCCGCAGCGCCATCAGCCCCGGCATCTCGTGCTCGGCGAGCGTGATCTCCTTGCGCCCGAACTCGGCGAGGGAGAGGTCGGCGACCTTGAAGTCGGCGGTGCGGGCGGCCGTGGTGGTCATTGCTGACACGGAGAAACCTCCTGTGAACTTAGGAGAGCGCCCTTGCTGCAGAGTGGGCGGCCGAGCGTGGCGGACCGCAGCCCGTCGCAGCGCTCCTCGGCCGCGAAAAACGCTAGCACAAGGCCTAGCGGTCGGCCAGCGCCGCCTTGAGCTCGTCGAGCACTCGCACCGGGCCGGGGTCGACCCCCCGCAGGGCGGCCAGATAGATCGACACGAGGTCGCCGAGCAGCACCAGCGAGACCACCCGCTCGATGCCCGTCTGCCCGCGCGTCTCCAGGCGATAGCTGGCGGCCGCGTTGGGTGCGATCACGCTCTCGCTGAGGGCCATCCGCTCCTTCAGGCGCGGATGCGCGTCGGAGTCGTCGAGGAACACGGCCGAGAAGCGACCCTGGGCGGCCGCTCCCTCCCAGCCGACGATCTCGTTGTGGTCCATCTCGGGGAGTTCGCTCGAGAAGCACAGCTGCTTGGCGTTCTCGTTGATCTGGGTCTTCCAGCGGTAGGCGATCGGGGTCGTCAGGCCGGCGCCGACGATCAGCGGGGTGGTGCCGTGCAGGCCGCGGGCGACGTTCTTGGCCAGCGAGTCCTCCGGGGCGTCCGGGCCCCACTCGGCCACCAGCTGCTCGGTGTGGGAGGCGGCCACGTCGATCTCGGAGGTCATGCGCGGACCCACGCCGCAGAGCGCGGCGACCTCGAGCGAGGCGACGATCATGTAGGCGACCGCCGCGCGCGGCTGCAGGCCGCCCGGGAGCGGGATCACGGGGACGTTGTCGGCGCGGGCCATCTCGGCCAGGCGACCGCCGGTGGTGGCGACCGTGCGCTTGGCCCCCAGCAGACCGGCGGATTCGTAACAGGCGAGCGTCTCCTCGGTGTCGCCGGAGTAGCTCACGCACAGCACCATCGTGTCGGGGGTCGTCCAGGTCGGCAGCCCGTAGCCGCGGGTCACGAAGATCGGCCTCGTGGAGTGGTCTCCGAGGGCCGCGCGCGCCAGCGCGCCACCGATCGCCGAGCCGCCCATACCCGCAACGACCATGCCGGCGGGCGCGTCGCGCTCCTCCATGATCGCCGACTCGGCCCGCCAGAGCGCGTCCCGCAGGTGCTCGGGCAGGGCGAGGACGTCGGCGAGCTGGTCGGATACGTCGACCGTGGCGATCGCCGAGCGGGTCAGCTCGCTGACGCCGCCGGGGTGCGGTTGCGCGTTGCCGTCGGGGGTGATGGCTGCCATCGTTGCCTTCCTCGTCCGTGGTGCTCGGGTGGGGCCTTGCAGGTGGGAATCGGCATCGGCGGGCTAGAACT
The DNA here is from genome assembly GCA_963821425.1 of uncultured Solirubrobacteraceae bacterium. GTDB lineage: Bacteria > Actinomycetota > Thermoleophilia > Solirubrobacterales > Solirubrobacteraceae > Palsa-744. The sequence continues at coordinate 10,687 of CAWGDS010000002.1, read as the reverse complement.
GCAGCCCGCGGTCCGGGAGATCCACCCCGGGGAAGATACGCGCCCCGCGGGTCACCACGTTGTCAGCCCCGATCCTGACGCCTTCGCCGAGCACCGCGCCACCGGTGACCTTGGTCGAATCGCCGACCTCTGCGCCGGCGCAGACGATGCAGTCGCGCAGCTCGCAGCCGGCCCCGATCCGGGCCCCGTCCAGCACCACGGAGCGCTCCACCGTGCTGCCGGCGCCGACGCTGACGTCGCGGCCGAGCACCACCAGGCCGCCCACGCGGGCCCCCGCGGCGACCTCGCAGCCGGGGCCGATCAGGGCCGGCGGGATCGCCCGCCCGTGGACGCGGGCCTGCTCGTCGATCGCCAGCCAGCCCTCGCCGAGGCGCTCGCGTACGGCCGAGGAGACGTTGCCCTCGAGCAGGTCGAAGGTTCCCTGCAGATAGCGCCCGGGGGTGCCGATGTCCATCCAGTAGCTCTCCGAGGGGAAGCCGTACAGGCCGTCGCCGACCAGCAGCGGCCATATCTCGCCCTCGATCGAGACCTTGCGGTCGGGGACCACGAGCTCGAAGATCTCGCGCTCGAGCACGTAGGCGCCGGCGCTGATCAGGTTCGAGGGCAGCCTCCCGGAGCTCGGCTTCTCGACGAAGTCGCTCACCCGCTGCTGCTCGTCGAGCACCACCAGGCCGTAGGCGCTGGGGTCGTCAACCGCAACCAGCGCCAGCGTGGCACGGGCGCCGGTGGCCTCGTGCTGGGCGATCTGGGCGCCGAGGTCGATGTCCGTCAGCACGTCACCGTTGAGCATCAGGAAGCGCTCGTCGAGCATCGGCTCGGCCAGCTTCACGGCCCCCGCGGTGCCGCGCGGCTCGGGCTCCTCGACGTAGCGCAGGCGGATCCCGAGCCCCGAGCCGTCGCCCAGCACGCTGCGCACGCGCTCGGCCATGAACCCGCACGAGAGGATCACATCGTCGACGCCGTGGCCGCGGAGCCACTCGAGCATGAACGAGATGAAGGGCCGGTCCACCAGCCGCACGATCGGCTTGGGGACGTTCGAGGTCAGCGGGCGCAGGCGCGTGCCTTCACCACCCGCCAGGATCACCGCCTGGATGGGCTCACCGCCTGCCGACGCCCTCGTACTTCAGGCCGGCGGCCCGCACGGCCCCCGGGTCCAGCGCGTTGCGCCCGTCGATCACGAGGTCACCGGCCATCGCGGCGGCCACCTGGCCCCAGTCGAGCCCGACCAGCTCCTTCCACTCGGTCACCAGCACGGCCGCGTCGGCACCTTCGAGGGCCTCCAGCGGCGAGGCGGCGTAGGTGATCCCGCTCATCAGCTCGCGGGCCTGCTGCTCGGCCACGGGGTCATACGCGCTGACGCTCGCCCCGTCGGCCAGCAACCTGGCGGAGAGCACCAGCGAGGAGGCCTCGCGCATGTCGTCGGTGTCGGGCTTGAAAGCCAGCCCCAGTAGGGCCACGCGGCGGCCGGCGAGCGAACCGAGGTGGCGCTGGAGCTTGCCCACCACGCGGCGCTTCTGCAGTTCGTTGACCTCGATCACCGACGTGAGCAGCTGGAAGTGGTAGCCGGAGTTGCCCGCCAGCTGCTTGAGCGCGGCCACGTCCTTGGGGAAGCAGCTGCCGCCGAAGCCGATGCCGGCCTGCAGGAACTTGGCTCCGATGCGCTCGTCGAGACCCATCCCCCGCGCCACCTCGACCACGTCGGCGCCGGTCTCCTCGCAGACGTTGGCGATCTCGTTGATGAACGAGATCTTGGTGGCCAGGAAGGCGTTGGAGGCCAGCTTGACCATCTCCGCACTGGCGACGTCGGTGCGCACCAGGGGGGCCGGCAGGGGGGCGTAGAGGTCGGCCACGGCGTCCCCCGCCCAACCCCCGTCGTCGCCGATCACAACGCGGTCGGGGTTCATGAAGTCGCCCACCGCCGAGCCCTCCTTGAGGAACTCCGGGCAGGAGACGTAGGAGAGCACCTGCTTGTTCTGTTCGGCGAAGGCGCGCAGCAGGGTGGCCCCGGTCCCGGCGGGGACCGTGGACTTCATCACCAGCGCACGGTTCTCGGCCCCCGGGATCGCCTCCACGACCGCGTGCACGGCGGACAGGTCGGCGTCGCCGGAGTAGGTGGGCGGGGTTCCGACCGCCACGAACAGCAGTCGCGCGCCGGCGAGCGCCCCGTCGAGCTCGGTGTCGAAGTGCAGGCGCTCGCGGTTTCGCGCCAGCAGCTCCTTCAGGCCCGGCTCGTAGATCGGCGTCTCCCCCGCCCGCAGCCGGTCGACCTTGGCGGCGTCGATGTCCACGCACCACACCTCGCTGCCCAGCTCGGCGAAGCCGGCGGCCGTGACAAGTCCCACATAGCCGGTGCCGATCACACCGATCGGCTCGCGCTCGCGGCGCCCAGGGTCGCTCATCGGGCGGGGCTTGAGATCCTGAAGACGGGGTGCTTGGGGGCGGCGGCCTGCAGCTCCTGCTCGGTGGAGTCGGGGCCGACGCCATCGAAGAAGACGCCCACCTCGAACTTCCAGCGCTTCAGGTAGGCCCGCAGGATGTCCGGCTTGTCAACGTCGGCGACCTCGCTGGCGGTGAAGCCCTCGCTGTGGCCGCGGGAGAGCAGGATGCCCTCGCCGCTGGCGCTGAGGTTGCGGACCCACTGCGTTTCACCACGGGGGGACACCAGGTATCGCTGTCCGTCGAGGTCGAGCGGGTTGACGGGGGTGCGGCGCGGCTGCCCCGATGTCCGCCCACGGACCTCGAGCACGCGTGACCCGGCGATCGGCAGGCCCAGGCGGGTCAAGAGCCCGATGAACGGGTTGAACACGCGCCGGGTGAACCAGCCGGGCTGCTTGCTCTGGAAATGGGCCGTTGCCGGATTTGATCCGTCCATCGCCCTACAGACGCTATCGGGCCCGCCCGGCGGCTAGCTGCCGGTTGCCAGGAAGGCTACGCAGCGGGCGATCTCGCGCAGGGCGCGGGCCCGCTCCTCGCTGCCCTCCTCGGCCCGGTCGGCCGCGGCCCGGGCCTCGCTCAGCTCCTCCTGCAGCAGCTCGCGGTCCAGGTCCTCGGGGGGCACGGCTTCCTCGACCAGCACGAGCGCGCGGTTGTCGACGAACTGCAGGTAGCCCTCGGCCTGGGCGAAGCGCACGATCTCGGTGTCGGAGCGGTACAGGCGCAGCTCGGTGGGTTCGAGCATCGCCAGCACCGGTTCGTGACGGGCGAGGATCCCGATCGAGCCGATGGCGGTGACGGTCGAGAGCATCTCGACCTCCTCGGAGAACACCTCGCCCTCGGGAGTCAGGACCTCGACGGGGAATTTGCTGTGCGCCATCCTCGCCCTACCGTTTCGCCGCCTCGACGACCTCGTCGATCGTGCCCTTCAGGAAGAAGGCACTCTCGGGGACCTCGTCGTGCTTGCCGTCGATGATCTCCTCGAAACCGCGGATCGTCTCCTCGATTTTCACGTAGGCGCCGGGCGTGCCGGTGAACTCTTCGGCCACGAAGAACGGCTGCGAGAGGAAGCGCTCGATGCGCCGTGCCCGGTTGACCGTGAGGCGATCCTCGTCGGAGAGCTCGTCGATGCCGAGGATCGCGATGATGTCCTGGAGCTCCTTGTAGCGCTGCAGGATCTCCTTGACGCGGTTGGCGACGCGGAAGTGGTCCTCGCCGAGGATCTCGGCCTTCAGGATCGTGGAGGTCGAGTCGAGCGGGTCCACCGCCGGGTAGATGCCTTTCTCGGAGATCGCCCGCGAGAGCACGGTGGTCGCGTTGAGGTGGGCGAACACCGACGCGGGGGCCGGGTCGGTGAGGTCGTCGGCGGGCACGTAGATCGCCTGCACGGAGGTCACCGAGCCCTCACGGGTGGAGGTGATGCGCTCCTGCAGCTGACCCATCTCCGTCTCCAGGGTCGGCTGGTAGCCGACCTGGGAGGGCATCCGACCGAGCAGCGCCGAGACCTCGGAGCCGGCCTGCACGAAGCGGAAGATGTTGTCGATGAACAGCAGCACGTCCTGACCCTGGTCGCGGAAGTATTCGGCCATCGTCAGTCCCGAGAGAGCCACGCGCATGCGGGCCCCGGGGGGCTCGTTCATCTGACCGAAGACGAGCATCGTCTTGTCGATGACGCCCGATTCCTTCATCTCCAGCCACAGGTCGTTGCCCTCGCGGGAACGCTCGCCGACGCCGCAGAAGGCCGACAACCCGCCGTGCTCGGTGGCGAGGTTGTGGATCAGCTCCTGGATCAGCACCGTCTTGCCGACGCCGGCGCCGCCGAACAGCCCGACCTTGCCGCCCTTCGCGTAGGGGGCCAGCAGGTCGACGACCTTGATGCCGGTCTCGAACATCTCGACCGCCGGTGAGAGGTCCTCCACGCGGGGCGCATCCTGGTGGATGCCGCGCCGCTCGACGCCCGCCGGCAGCGGCTCGCCGAGGTCGATCGGTTCGCCGAGCAGGTTGAAGATGCGACCGAGCGTCACCTCGCCGACCGGCACCGTGATGGGGCCGCCCGTGTCGACGACCTCCAGGCCGCGGGCGAGACCGTCGGTGGTGTCCATCGCCACCGCCCGGACGCGGTCGTCACCGAGGTGCTGCTGGACCTCGCAGACGAGCAGGTCGCCGCCTGAGCTGGCGCTCACGCCCGCGGCCTCCTCCTCCTCGTTGGAGGCGGTGCGCTGGATCGTGATGGCGTGGTTGATCTCGGGCAGACGATCGGGGAAGGTGGCCTCGATCACGACGCCCTGAATCTCCTCGATCCGCCCCAGGTTGCGCTTTCCCTGCGCGTTGGTCCCCCCGGCGCTGCCGGTGGGAGCTGCTGTGGTGCTGGACTCCATGTTGCTTTCTCCTGTTCTCGATCGTCGTGTCGTGGCGGGCGCTCAGCTCGCGCGCGTCAGCTGAGACCCTCCGCGCCGGCGACGACCTCCATTATCTCCTGGGTGATCTCGGCCTGGCGGGCACGGTTCATCTGCAGTGTGTAGTCGGTGATGATTTCTCCTGCGTTCTCGGATGCGCTGCGCATGGCGGTCATCTGCGCGCCGAAGAAGCCCGCGGTGGACTCCACCAGGGCGCGGTAGATCGACAGCTCGACGTAGTCGGGCACGAGGCGGTGGAGGATCTTCTCGGGGTCGGGCTCGTAGTCGACGGCCGAAGCGGGGGCGGCCCGCTCGCCTGGGTCGCGCGCGGAGCCTGCCTGCTCGCCCGTCGCGGAGCCGGGGCGGGAGGGCTCGGCGGCCGCATCCTCGGCGTCCTGGCCGCCGGTGACGGTCGCCTGCGAGAGCGGCAGCAGCCGCTCCTGGGTCACTTTCTGTGTCAGCGGTGAGATGTAGGTGTTGTAGATGACCTCGACCCGGTCGACGTGACCGTCGACGTAGGCGGTCACGAGGTCGCCGGCGATCACGCGTGCGTCGGCGTGCGCGGGCCGGTCGGAGAAGCCGGTGTAGGTGCCGCTCAGCTCATAGCCACGGAAGCTCATCGAAGACGCGCCGCGGCGGCCGGCGACGTACCAGTTGCTCTTCAGGCCTTCGTCGGAGATCTCCGCGCCGAGGCGGATGGCGGCCCGGATGATCTGCGAGTTGAAGCCCCCGGCGAGGCCTCGGTCGCCGGTGATCAGCAGCACCCCGACGCGCTCGACGTGCTCGTGCTCGGCCAGCAGGGGCACCCGCAGCGCCTCGGAGCCGGCCGCCTGGGCGGCCTGACGGGTCATCCGCCGCAGGGCGTCGGCGTAGGGCCGCAGCGCCTCGATGCGCATCTCTGCGCGCCGCAGGCGGGCGGCGGCCACCATCTCCATCGCCCGCGTGATCTTCTGGATGTTCTTGACCGAGGCGATCTTGGTCTTGACGTCGCGCTGTGAAGCCATCAGCTGATCCGGCCGTTCAGGCCGCGTGGGCCTCCTCGAGGGGCTGGCCCTCCTCGTCGAGGTCGAAGCCGAAGTCGGCCGAGAACCGCTCCAGGAAGTCGTGGATCTGCTTCTGGGTCTCCTCCGACCAGTCTCCGCCGGCGATCTTGGCGCGGACATCGCCCAGCTGGGAGTGGGCTCCTTCGGTCAGCTCGGTCAGGAACTCGGTCACCCGCTCGACGTTGATGCGGTCCAGGAACCCGTTCGTGGCGGCGTAGATCTGGATCACCTGGTCCTCCACCGGCAGCGGCTCGCGCTCGTTCTGGTTGAGCGTCATCACGAGCCGTTCTCCGCGCGCCAGCGTGCGCTGCGTGTCGGCGTCGAGGTCGGAGCCGAACTGGGCAAAGGCCTCCAGATCGCGGTACTGGGAGAGCTCGAGCTTGATCCGCCCGGCGACCTTCTTCATCGGCCCGATCTGTGCGTTTCCGCCGACTCGCGAGACCGAGATGCCGACGTTGATCGCGGGGCGGACACCGGAGTTGAACAGCGCCGACTCGAGGAAGATCTGCCCGTCGGTGATCGAGATCACGTTGGTGGGGATGTAGGCCGACACGTCGCCGGCCTGGGTCTCGATCACGGGCAGCGCCGTCAGCGAGCCGCCGCCGAGGTCGTCGTTGAGCTTGACCGCCCGCTCGAGCAGGCGCGAGTGCAGGTAGAAGACGTCACCGGGGTAGGCCTCGCGTCCCGGGGGCCGGCGCAGCAGCAGCGACATCTGGCGGTAGGCGTAGGCGTGCTTGGTCAGATCGTCGTACACGCACAGCGCGTCCTTGCCGTTGTAGAGGAAGTACTCGCCCATCGCACAGCCGGCGTAGGGGGCCATGAACTTGATCGGCGCCGCCTCGTCGGCGGGCGCGGCCACGATGATGGTTTTGTCGAGCGCGTTGTTTTCGTCGAGCGTCTGGGCGAGCCCGACGACGGTCGCCATGCGCTGGCCGATCGCGACGTAGATCGAGATCACGCCGCTGTCCTTGTTGTTGATGATCGTGTCGATCGCGATCGCGGTCTTGCCCGTCTGGCGGTCACCGATGATCAGCTCGCGCTGGCCACGCCCGATCGGGATCATCGCGTCGATCGCCTTCAGGCCGGTCTGCATCGGCTGCTTGACGGGCTGGCGCTGGACCACCCCGGGGGCCTTGAACTCGGCCGGGCGCTTTTGCGTCGTGTTGACCGCGCCCTTCCCGTCGAGCGGGCGCCCGAGCGGGTCGACGATGCGCCCGAGCAGCTCCTCGCCGACGGGGATGTCGAGCAGCTCGCCGGTGCGCCGGACCGTGTCTCCCTCGGAGATCCGCTCCCACTCGCCGAACAGCACCGCTCCGACGTTGTCGGACTCGAGGTTCAGCGCCAGCCCGGTGACGCCGTGGGGCAGCTCGAGCATCTCGAATGACATGCAGTTCTCCAGCCCGTGCAGGCGCGCGATCCCGTCGGCGACCGACAGCACGGTGCCGACCTCGGTCAGCTCGGCGCTGCCGCTGTCGAGCCCCTCGATGCGGCTCTTGAGGATGGAGGTGATCTCATCGGGGTTGATCTGCATGGTCTTTCTCCTAGGAGGCTGCCTGGGCAACGTGCCTGCGCAGCTGCTCCAGCCGGTTGCGGATGGATGCGTCGAGGATCGAGTTGCCGACCCTGAGGATGATCCCGCCGAGGATGTCGGGGTCCACGCGCGAGTTGAGCGTGACGCGGCGCCCGGCGCGCTCTCCGATCGTACGACCGAGCTCCTCGGTTGTCTTCTCGTCGAGGGCCACGGCGCTGGTGATCTCGACGGGGAGCATGCGGTTCTCCTCCTCCCACAGCCGCTCGTACTGCTGGCGGACGCGGAAGATGACGGGCATGCGGTGGTTCTCGATCAGCAGCGAGAGGAAGTTCAGGAACGAGGGGTCGGCCCCGTCGAGCACGCCCCGCAGGGCGTCCTGCTTCTCGGTGGTGGAGAAGTAGGGCGAGAAGAAGAAGACCGCCAGCTGACGGTTGTCGTTGAGCGCGTCCGCGAGCTGGCCGAGCTGTTCCCGGAGCACGTCGAGCTTGCCCTGCTCGAGGGCGACCTCGAACAGCGAACGGGCGTATACGCGGGCGAGCTCGTCCATCAGTTGTTGGACGCCCCGGAGGACAGGCCCGACAGGTCGAGCTCGTCGAGCGCCTGCTCGACCAGCCGGCGCTGGTCGTCGCTGTCGAGCGACTTGCGGGTGACCTTCTCGGTGGCCATGATCGTCAGGTCGGCCACCTCACGGCGCAGGTCATCGAGCGCGCGCTTGCTGGCCACCTCGATGTCGCGTTCGGCGCGCTGAGCGGCTTCCGCGAGGATCTCCTTGCCACGCTCCCTGGACTCGTGCTCATGGCTCTCGGCGGTCTGCCGGGCGCGCTGCACGATCTCTTCGGACTGCGCACGCGCCTCCTTCAGGCGCTCGCGGTATTCCTCGAGGAGCTTGTCGGCCTCGGCGCGGGTGTGTTCGGCGGCGTCGATCTCGCCTCCGATCTTCTTCGCCCGTTCGTCGAGGGCTTCGCCGATGCGCGGGAACACCCACTTGCGCAGGACCAGGAACGAGATCGTGAACACCACGATCGTCCAGATCATGATCCCCACGTTGGGGGTGATCAGGAACGAGCCGTTGGCGAGCGGGGTGAGGGCGGCGGCGAACATGGCGGCCTACAGGAAGAAGGCGATGAAGCCGCCGACCAGGCCGTAGAAGAAGACCGCCTCGGTCAGGGCGAAGCCGAGCCACTGGTCGCGCTCGATGTCTGCCCGCAGCTCGGGCTGGCGCGTCTTGGACTGGATCGAGGCGTTGAACACCGCGCCGATGCCGGCGCCGGCGCCCGCGGCGCCTCCGCCCGCGCCAACGCCGAGCGCGATCGCGCGGCCCGCGGCCTTACCGTATTCGATGGGTTCCCCCGTCGCCGCGATTACTGCGTTTAGTGCATGAAGCATCGTCGGCTCCTTTCGTTCTCTAGTGGGACTCGACCGCTCCGCCGATGTAGATGGCGGTCAAGATGGCAAAGATGAAGGCCTGCAGGCCCGCGATCAGCACGGCCTCGAACAGGAAGATCGCGATCCCGAACGGAAGCAGGAACCAGGACACGAGCTGAAGGCCGACGAGCACCCCGAGCGTACCTCCCATGAACGCGATCAGCAGGTGGCCGGCGAGCAGGTTGGCCCACAGCCGGACCGTGAGCGAGATCAGGCGCAGGAAGATCGAGAGGATCTCGATCGGGAAGATCAGCAGCACGATCGGCCCTTTGAGGCCGCCCGGCATGAGGCTCTTCAGGTAGCCGATCGGCCCATGGTGTTTGACGCCCTCGTTGATGAACAGCACGAACACTCCCAGCGAGAGCACCAGCGGAAAGGCGACGTTCGTGTCGGCCGCGTAGATCTGGAAAGAGGGGATGTGGGCGCCGAAAAGGCTGAACTTCTCGGTCGAGTTGACCGGTAGCGGTATGTAGCCGATCAGGTTCGAGACGAGGATGAAGATGAAGATCGTCGCGATCAGCGGGAAGTACTTCTTTTCCATCCGCGAGTCGAAGTTTTCCCTCGTCATGTTGCGGGTGAAGTCGTAGAACGACTCGACGGCGACCTGCAGGCGGCCGGGGCGTTCCTTCAGGCGTTTGGCGATGTAGGTCATCAGCCCGATCGTGATGCCGGCGGCCAGCAGCAGGTACAGGACCCCCTTGTTGACGGCGATCGGGCCGAGCTTGAACCAGGTGTCGAGCTTGAACTCGTCGATCGGGGTGAAGACGTTGCTGGCGACCTCGGGGGCCTTGTGCGCGGCGACGCCGAAGAGGATCACGAACAGCGCGATCCCACCCACCCACACGCCGAGGACGGCGTAGCCGATCTTGCGCGCCTGGCTCATGCCCTGCTTCTCGGCGGGCGGCGTCCCGGCCCCCGGCGGCGTCCCGGCCGGGCGCGGAGTGATCGGTGGGGCTCCGGCGACGGCGCTCATGAACCGGGACCCGCCTCCCGCCCCCTGCCGATCCGCACCGCGAAGGCGATCGAGTAGGCGACGAGGATCACGAGCGCCGCTGCGAGACCGTCTTCGTGGCTGCCGACAGCGCCGGCCACGACGATCCCGCCGGCGAGCAGCCAGATGCGGGCGAAGGAGTCGATGAAGTTCAGCCCCAGCCGCGAGCCCGGCTCGGCCGCCCGGTTGATCGCGCGGCGGTCGACCACGGCGGCCAGCCGCTGCAACAGCCACGCCCCCGCGCCGACGAGCACCCCGAACGCCGGAGCACCGAGCGCAAGCGCGATGATGACCGCCGGGACCAGCACGACCAGGTCGAGATTGGCCAGGATCCGCCGCCCCAAACCGTCTGCGGGCACGCGTGCGTGATCGTCCTGAATATGGCTAATTTGCATGGGTCGAGCCACCCTACAGACGCGAGGGTCCAGGCGCTCCCTTGGAGGGGGGCCGTCGAAGGTGCTCCCTCGAATACCTCTCTGGCGGCGCTGTCCAGTCTATCCGCTCCGGGACTTCGTAACAACTTTGTGACAACCGTCACGGGCCCGGAGAGGGCTCTTTTCCAGGGCTTTTAGGGACTCGCCGCGCGCACCCTCTCCTGCGTCCCGCCGGCCCGGGCGGAGCGCTCGCGGCGGCGCGCCAGGGCGCCTTCGGCGAGCTCCACGATCGCCACCGAGGCGGCGAACGTGAGCACCCCGGCGAGTACGTCCAGGACGAAGTGGTTGCCGGTCGAGAGCACCGCGAAGGTGGTCATGAACGGGTAGGCGATCGCCAGCACCCGCGCCCAGATGCGCGGGGTTGCGCGCCACACCGCCAGCGTGCACCACGAGGCCCAGGCGATGTGCAGGGAGGGCAGGGCGGCGAGCTCGTT
>CAWGDS010000001.1:0-1066914 GCA_963821425.1 uncultured Solirubrobacteraceae bacterium | reverse complement strand
CGTACGCCCGGCTGCTCGCGGCACACGGCTGACGCTCTGCCGCCAACTACTGCGGTCCTCGGCATCGCGCCGTCGGGTGCCTGCTCCGCGTCGGATGCAAGAGCGAGCTGCGAGACGGGAAGGACTGCCGTCGCTCGTCCAATCCGGAAGCGCACGCGCCGTGACGACGACGCCTCCTTTTGCGCAAAAGCACAAATCTGGAGGCGTGCTATGCCCAGGGCTGGCAAGGCCTCCATCCCGCTCGAGCGGGGATACTTGATCGATGTTCCTCGGCGAACCTGGACCTCGTGCGCTCGATCTACGCGGACTGGGCTCGTTGTCAAGCATTCTTCAGTGCGCCTGTAAACGGCTCTAGAATGTCAAATGTCGGTCTGTGGGCGTCCGTGAGGGCCGTTTTTGCGGGCTTTTCGTCCACGATGGAGCCTCGGCGTCTGCTCGGGCAAGTAGCCTCGCAGCCGATGATGCGGCCAACGCGCCTGCGGTGGCGGAGGCTTCCTCGCACTCAGCGAATGAGGAAAGCGTAGGTTTCCATGGTCGTCTGCATGAATTGCAGGCAGGAGGTCGAGCGCGGCGAAACTTGCGCCTGCGGGTCCGACGCTCAAGCTCGATTGCAGGGCAAGCGGGGAACCGTGATTGCCTTCTACGGACCGCACGAAGTTCGCTGTCACCGGTGTGGCGCATCTGACGATTTGGAGTTTCGCCGCTACCGACAGGTAATCGGGTTAGCGGTCATGGACAAAGTTCATACCTACAGCGGCTACTTCTGCAAGCCCTGTCGAGGCGCGATGTTTCGGAAGTACCAAGCACTGACCCTGGTAACGGGCTGGTGGGGATTACTCGCCATGTTTGTTCGGAACCCATTTGCAATCATCGTCAACTTCGCCTCGTTGACAGGACCACCACACATGGCCGCTGAGTATGGTGCTCTCTCTTTGGAGGAAATGGACGCGATTGAAGTGCTCGCATCGGGTCGGATACCCGACACCTGGCAATGCCAAGTGTGCGGAAGCTACTTTGTTGGCGAAGATGAAGCGCTACGTCGCTGACAAGAACCACAAGGATTTAGACTTGGCGGAAGCGCAGGCTGCGTTAGTACGTATCTCCGCCGCAGTCTCTCCCTCGGAGGCGGAATTGGCTGCAGCAGCGGCTATGCGCCCGCGCGAGGACGAGCGGCTTGCGAACCCTCGGGACAGCGGACCGTGGCCGGGCCAGAGATGGCCGAGCAGGACAAGCTCACACGACGGGGCATAAGACGCTGAGAACCGCCTAGCGCCGACAATCTCGCCTAGTGATACGCCGTTAGGTAGCGTTCCGCTGCCGCATAGACCACGTATTTGGCTGCTGGCAGGGCCCTAAAGGTTCCCACGGCAGAGCCGATAATAGCGGTACCGAAAGGTACCCAAAGCGTGCAACGGACGGAACCGGACATCGCCAATTCTGGCTTCCCCATGTTCCGCCCCGGAGACAAATATCACGTAGACATCGACGGCGAGCCGATCCTTGTGGCGCTTGTCGCGCCTCTAACCCCGGCGATGCCCGCAAGCTAGGCCGCGACGGATTCCATGTGACCTATGAGGAGGGCGACAAAGAGGGCACAGGCGGGAGCCACCGGCGCAGCGAATTGAAACCTGCCTAGCCAATGTCGTTTACGCATTTGGATATTCCGCTCGCAAGCTCCCTTGCCGCTGGCGCTAGCGTAGTTGTTGCGGGACTCACCATCGGCTGCATCGTCGTCTGCGCGATAAAGGGCAAGTGGTGGGTCGCGTTCTTGGGCTTCGTTTTCCCCATCGTGATCCTCGCCTTGCCGTTCTGTGCCATACGGCTTGCCAAGCCGGGTTCGTTTTGGGCTAGACATTGGTACGACGACGACGAGATAATCAAAGCTGAGCAGCGCTTCTCTAGATCGTCAGCCGAGCTGCCCGAGCCACCCCTTCCCAATCCTCAAGACAGTGAGCCTTGGCCGGATCAAGACCCCGAGCAGGATGACCGGATCACACGGCGGGCGCTGAGCCGACAGTGAGCAAGAAACGGAAGCGCTACACGGTCGTTGCAGGAATTATCGCGGTGCTACTTGTCGCCGGAGGCATCGTCACGGCAGTCTCTCCCACGTCAAAAAGGGGATACACGGCGGCGGATAGGAACGGTTTCCTAGCGGGATGTGAACAAGGCGAAGCGTCAGCCTCAGTTGCTTGTCATTGCACGTTGGCGAAGGCAGAAGCCGTCTACCACTCGAACAACGAACTTATCAAAACTGGCGGACGGGCTCCCGCAACCAGAAGAATGTTTCATGAATGCTCCGCTCCTAAGGGGAAATGGGAATTGGTGGAGCAAAAAGAGTTTGTCGCACACTGTTCCGCTGGCAAACCCGGCATCGCCTCCGAGTGTGCTTGCGTGGCCCGGAGGACAGAGGCTGTCTATTCAGGCGTCGAACTTGAAGCAGCGGAAACAAGCCACGATACGCGGCTCGAAGCCCGCGACAGGAAATGGCTGTCGGAATGCGCATCGCCCAAGGGCAATTGGGATACGGCGGATCAAAAAGCCGCCCTAGAAGGCTGCGAGCAGGACCACGCGACCGCAACGTTCTGTCATTGCATCGTCCTAAAGAGCCAAGCGGCATATTCATTTGCTGGACTTGAGGCTGAGGAAAACAGCCATGATGCCCGCGCGAGAGCCAGATTCGACGCGAATATAAAGCGATGGGCAAGCGACTGCGCTCGGCGGAACTAGCACCAGAGCCAGCGCCATACACAAAACCCTCCGGTGAGCCGATTCGGAGGGCTTGTTGGCCCGACCTACCTGCGCTGGGCGCTACTGGAGGCCACGATGCACGCGCTAAGGCACCCCGCCTACGCCGAGCGCTACCAGCGAACCAAGCGCCGCCTCGGCAAACAGCGCGGCGCCAAAGTCGCCCAGGTCGACCTCGCGCGAAGACTCGCCCACGCGATCTGGCACATGCTTTCCCGCAAGGAAAAGTTCGCTCCCCGAGGCGCCGCTTTTCGTCTGGCGGCCTGACCGCCCTTTTTGGACTTGCGCCCGAGCGAACATCCAATTTCGCCTGATCCTCCCACGAGGAGGCCATAGAGACATGAGCGTCGCTCCAAACCCCAAACGCGACAGGAACGAGAACGAACTACCGATCGCTACTTGACAACCAGCCCTCCTTCATAGAGACGAAAAGCACTCGTATGCTCGCCGCTGCGCGAGACGCTCGCATCCATCGCAAAGGGGGCGTGATGAGCGCGCACCCCGAGCGACAAACGGCTCAGAGCGTCGTCGAGCAGGTGGCGTCGCCGACTTCGACGCTCACCGAATCTCCCGCCGCGGACGGCCCGGCGTAGAAGTACACGTCTGCGTAGCCGGAGCTGTTCGTGTAGTAGCTCGCGGTTTTGCCGTCGCCGCTAACGGTCGCGTCCTGGTCGGGCTGGTTGGATTCGACGTACACGTCGTAGTCGCTGTAGGTGCTGTTGTAGTCGGCACTGGCGGAGCACCAGCCGCTCGGTTTGGGCGGGGATGGTTTCGGTTGTGGTTTCGGCGCGGCTGGCGCGGGCTTCCGCGCCAGTGCGACCCAGTTGCTGACGATGGCGTGCTGCGCTTGGGCGAGCGTCATCCGCTTCTCGCAGACAGCACGGTTGAGCTCGTCCTCGACCGCGTCCTTAGGGTTCGGCGAGGCGCCGGGCTCGGGCCACAGGTTGCGCGGGTCGTTCGTCGCCCCGCCCAGCTCGAGCGGCACGAAATGGTCGTACTCGTAGTCGGAGGCGGAGCCACGCGCCCCGTAGGCGCGCATGCTCGCGAACTTCTCGGGCTCGGTGATGCTCTCGGGCGGCCGGACCGTCGACGTCCATCCGCTCCGGCAAATCGTGCGGCCGATCGTCGCCTGTGTCACCTGCGGGTTCAACGTGCCGGGTGTGCATCGTGGGTCCGGGCGCGAGTACAGCCCGGAGCCGATCGCGTGGCACGAGCCCGCCGGCGGCTGCGGCTGCACCACGTTGTTGCTGGCGGTCGAGAAGAGCAGCCCCGACGGGGAACGCGCGGCGACGGCCGCGCCTGAGAGCAGCAGAAGGCCGGTACTGAGGGCGGCGGAGACGGCGGCTCGCCTCACGGCCGCCATCCTACTCCGCCGGTTGCGCCGTCGGGCGTCGCTGCGGAAACGGTAGCCCAGATGAATTCGTTGGCCGGTTTGCGGCGCTTGAGGTCAGTAACCCGCGATGACCGACAGAACCGCATCGGCAGGCCGCGCGGTCGAGCGCGCCAAGTCCGCTCGTCGAGGTGGCCCTTCGGGTCGCCAGGCGGTCGGCGACTACGTTGGGCAGCCGGCGGGCGATGCCGCCCAGGCCGTGCGCCGCGCTGGGCTGCGCCCGGGTCTTGACCGGTCGTTCGGCTCTGAGGAGGAGCTGATCGGGCTCGTCGTCGCGCAGGAGCCGACGGCCGGCAGCAGCCTGGCTCGCAACGGGATGGTGACGCTGTACGTCGCCGCACCCGGAAGCGAGCCGATAGACGAGGAGACTGACGCCGCTGGGGTCGAGAGCGGCGGTCCAGAGCCGGCGGTGCTGGCGCCGGCCGAGGCGGAGCAGGCCGAGGCCGCGAGCGCGCCAGCGCGAGTGCGGCGACGCAAGCCGGGCCGTGCCCGGCGAGCTGCGCCAACGTTCGATGCTCCGCCGCCGCCCGCCCTTCCCGATCGAGAGCCGGCGTCCGAGCCGTCTACGGTCGTGCTCGCTCAGCCGGCGGGCGAGGCGCCGTGGGAGTCACAGCCGCAGCAGGGCGAGCCGGATGGCGAACCGCTCGACCACGAAGCGCCAGAGGAGCTGGGCGAGGAGGCGCTCTCGCGGGACGAGTTCGTGGTGCATGTGGAGGATGTGCTGGCCGGTCGCAGCGGCCCGGCGAGGTGGCGCGGGGTATATCCGCGCCGGCGCGCGGCCCGCGAGCTGGGCGCCGACCGCGGTGTTCGTGCATGGTTGCGCGAGCATCGGTTGGCGGGCGGCGCAGTCGTCGCCGCGGTCTTCCTGTGGGCGATCGTCGGCTTCGCCTCTGCGCTGGACGGCCAGCACCCGCACACTCCGGCCGCGACCGCGATCACGCGTAGCGAGCGGCCCGCCACGAGGCATCGCGCGCAGGCGTCGAAGCGAGCGCCTGCGCCCAGCCCGAGGACGCCGCGCGCGGTGCCGCGATCGGCTGCGCACACGGCGCCAGATCCCGTGCTTCGCACCCGGCGCCGGCGCCCGGCACCGGCTCCCGTCAGAGAGGCGGTCGCTCCGCCCGTGGCGCCAGTCGGAGAAGCGCCAGTGCGGCAATCGCCAACGCCCCCAGCGTCAGCGCCGGTGGCGCCTCCCGCGAGCGCGCCGCCCGCAGCGGCGCCTGAACAGAGGGGAGGGGGCCTGTTCTCGCCATGAGCTTGCAATCGAACACAAAGGAGGTGAGGCCAGTGATGGCGCTCACATTCAGATGGGCATTCGCCTGTCGAGAGACAAGGCAGGTGGGCCTGCTGCTGGCCGTCGGCGCGCTGGGCGGATTGGTAATCGGGGTCGCCGTGATCGCGGTGTTTCCCGACTCGCACGCGCACGCGCTGAACGCGGCCGGTGCATTTAAAGGCACGGCGATCACCGGGGTGCAGAACTTCGTCGAAAAGATCAAGGGCAGCCTGGTATGGCTCGGCGGCACGTCGATGGGCCTGGTGATCGCGGTGGTCGGGATCATGTTCATGGCCGGGCATTCGCGGGCGCACGACGTTGCGATCAAGACGCTCGTCGGCCTTGCGATCCTCGCGTCGATCAGCGGGATCGTCGCGTAAGGGGCGTGTGGCGGGTGCTCTTTCGCCGACACGCACGGTTGCTGCCGGCCGCGGTTGCGGGCTCGCTTTGCCTCATGCTCGTGCTCGCGCCGGCAGCCTCCGCCGCGACCGGCGGGGGCGGACACTTGGCACCGCTGGCTTTTCTGGGCCTGCCGAGCTTGCACAGCATCATCGAAGCGATAGCGAAGGGCTTCTTCTCTGCCCTGGCGGGCGCCCTGGTGCCTGGTTTTCTCAAGCACGGCACCGTGGCGACGATCCAGCATCTCGTCGCGCTGCCGGACCCCGCGACCTGGGGGCACGTAAGCGAACTGGAGAGCGACATGACCTACCTGGGTATGTCGCTGATGCCGGTGACGCTGGCGGTCTGCACGCTGCGCTACTGGATGATGGGCCTGAGCGGCGCGGCTCACCCGGTGACGGCGCTGTCGCGCTGTGCGTGGGCTACTGGGGTGCTCGTGGCCTACCGCTGGCTGGTGGAGGAGATCGTCGCCGCGACGAACACGCTGACGCACGCGATCCTCGGCTTCCCGGTCGTCGCCAACGGCCTGGCGAGCATCATCACCGTCCTGTTCGGCGGCGCGCTGCTCGCCGGCGCGGGCGGCGTGTTTGGCGCGTTCCTGGTGATCGTCGGCGTCGTCTTCGCCGCCGGACTGTTCGCCTGCGCAGAGGCGCTGACCGTGCTGTTGGCGCTGGTGTTCTGCGCGGGGCCGCCGTTGATCGCGCTCGCGCCGATCCCTGAGCTGTCGCACCTGGCGAGAGTGTGGGGCCATGCGCTGATGGCGATCGTGCTCGTCCCGATCGGGTGGACGATCCTGTTCGCGACGGCGGGCGCGCTGACGCTCGACGCGACCAGCTTCACGGGCGGCGCGGGTGGCCTACCGGGGCATATCGCCGCCGCGTTCGCGGGGCTTATCACGTTCGTGCTTGCGGTGAAGCTGCCGCTGATGCTTTTCGGGGAGCTGCGGCACATCCTCGGCGGCGCTCTGCGCGGTGGCGGCAGCGCCGGTAGCGCGCAGGGCCAGAGCACCATGCCGGGCGCCGAGCGGGTGCGCGCCGCGCACGCGCGGCTGCGCAGCGTCGCCTCCGATGGAGTCCCTTCGCTGGGCCGTAGCGCGGGTCGCGCCGCTGGGGCGATGGGCGCCCCGGAGGGCGGGCCGCTTGGCGCGGCGGGCAGAGGCTTGGCCGGCGCAGCACGGCGCAGTGGCCTGGTGTCCGGCGTGACAGGAGCCGCGGCCGGAGCCGGAGCGATCGGCGGCATGGCGGCCGGTGGTGCAGCTCGCGCCGCTGCAAGGCCCGGCGGTCGGGGCGGGGCGCGCGAGCGCCTGGCGCACGCGCGGATGATCCTCGTCAGCGCGCCGCGCGAGGCGCGGGCGGCGATGGCCGGCGGCTCGCGCAGGGCAGCACGAGCCTCAGCGCGAAGCGGCGCACGAGCCGGCGGTACTCGCGCCGCGGCAGCAACGCCGACGGGCAAGACGCCGGCGCGCGTAGCGACCGGAACGACGCGCGGCACCGGGGGCGCCACCGTCGCGGTGAAAGCCCCTCGCCGTGCATCGGGTGGCGCGTCGCCCGCTTCGCGGACGGTGCCGCGCGCGCAGCCGCCCCGTGCGGCAGCGGGAGGGCCGGCGCGGCCGGCGAGCACCGGCCAGAGCACGGCGCATCCTGGGCGTAAGGTCACGCGCAACGCACAGCGCGAAGCGAGCGCCCCGGTGCCGCGAGCTTCGAGGCCGCCGAAGGCGCCACCGGCAGGATCAAAGGTGCCGGTGAAGCGTAGGCCGCGAGGACGGAGCGGACAGTGATTCACCGCACGTTCCGCTCTCTCGATGAGGCGCCGCGGCTGGTGGCGTTCACGATCAAGCAGTGGGCCGTGCTGATGGCCGGCAGCGCAGCGGTGCTCGGCTTGATCCACCTGTCGCATCTGCCGACCAAGCCAGCGATCACCCTCGCCGTGTTCGTGATCGGGCTTCCGGCGGCCCTGACCTATGTGTCAGAGAGCGGCGGGCTTCAGCTGGGGGTGCTGCTGCGCGAAATGTGGCGCTGGCGCTGGAGCCGGCACGCGCTCCCGCCTGCCTCACCGGAGCGCCCGCGCGCCCGGGGACTGCTGGTTCTCTCAAGCGCCCAGGAGCCCGGTCGTCAGGCTCGTGGAGGGCGCGATGACCCGTCCTTGGCGGAGCTGCTGTCCGAGGAGCGCTGGGGCTGATGGCCGACAGGGCCAGCGCCGCAGACCTGCTCGGCGTCGCGGCGATCGAGCCGGACGGGCTACTTGTGCGCGAGGACGGCACCTATGTCCGGGCGCTGGAGGTCGGCGCTGTCAATCCGCTCGTGCTCGAACCGGCCGACGGCGAGCGCGTGTCAGCCGCGTTCGGTCAGGTAGCGGCGCGGCTGCCCGACCGCCAGTCGCTTCAGTTCTATGTGCAGGGCACGCCGCTGGCGCTCGATGAGCTTCTCGCCGCGGAGACGCACCACTGCGAGCAGGCCGCGGGCGCCGCCGAAGACATAGGCGAGCACGAGCGCGCGCAGGCGATCCGGCGGCTTGGGATCGCCCAGGAGCAGTCGATCCGTACCCACGCGCTGACGGTCGCGCCGCTTGAGCTTCGCTACCTCGTCGTCTGCCCGTGGCAGCCGGCGGGCCGCGTCTTGTCGTTCGGGCTCGGCTCGCGGAGCGCGCGTCGGGTGAAGGCCCCCGCGCACGAGCGGGCAAGGCAGGACTCCCTTCGCCATTGCGAAGGGGTTCGCGCGGACCTCGAGGCGATGGGCGTCCCGGGCCGCCTTCTCGCGGGCTCCGAGCTGCTCGATTTGTTGCACCGCCGCTTTGACCCGGATGGCGGCCTGGCGGGCGGGCTGCCGGCGAGCTTCATGTCGCCGCAGGTCGTCGCGCCGCTGGTCGTGGGGGAGAGCGCGGAGGCGGCGAGCGGCCGTGCGCAGCTCCTGGCCGAGGCGATCTGCACGGCGCCGGTTGGTCTCTGCGACCGCAGCCGCATCGGCTTGGGTGAGACGTTGGAGGAGGTCTTCTACGTCAGCTTGGCGCCGGAGCAGACGTGGCTGGGGTGGCTGCTTCACATGATGCAGGCGCCGCGGCCGTTCGTGCTGAGCGTGCATGTCCAGGCGACCGAGCGCTACCGCGAGCGGATGGCGCAGAAGCGCCGGTACAAGCGCATCCACGGCGTCAACCGCGGCGTCGAGCAGCGCGGACGACCGCTCGACCCGGACGCACGGGTGCAAGAGGAGGAGGCCGCCGAGCTGAACGACGAGCTGGCCACGAGCGCCGGCGCGGGCATCTACCGCGTGAGCATCTACTGCGCGCTGGCGGAGCCCGGCCCCGACCCGGACCCGGAAACCCTCAAGGAGCTGTGCCAGGGCACCGGGCGAGAGGTCACGATGGCCTGCGACGCGCGGATTCAGCATGGCCTGTTCGCCCAACGCCGGCTGTGGCAGTCGACGCTGCCGCTCGGACGCGACGTGGCCGCTCGCCGGCGCAAGTACGTCAGCCGCAACGTCGGCGACACATTCCCGTTGTGTGGAACCTCCTGCGGGAGCCCCGACGGCATCCCGCTCGGCTACGCCCTTCCGGGACGAACCCTGGAGCGGCTGGACCCGTTCGACCCGGCACACCCGAACCATCTGCTGCTCATCAACGGCATGAGCGGAGCGGGCAAGACGATGGCCGCGATCATCCTGTTGGTCCGCGCGCTGGCGCAGGGCGCGAGCGGGTTCATCATCGATCGTGCAGGCCACTTCGACTTCCTGTGCAGCCTGATCCCCGGTGGCGCCTCGCTGCAGGTCGGCTCGGGCGCGCACGCGATCAACTCGTGGGACGTTGAGGACCCGGCCGAGGTGGGCGCGGAGAAGATCGACTATCTGCTCGCGCTGCACGCGCTGCTGTTGGGCGAGCATCACGCCGGGCGTGACAGCTACGGGCTCTCAGACCTGGAGGCGAACCTGCTCGGGCTCGCCATCGCCGAGGTCTATGCGCGCTGCGCGCTGACCGGCGAGGAACCGCGCGAGCTGCTGCTGCAGGAGGAGCTTGAGCGTCGCTACCACCAGGAGCGCGGCGAGGGGTCGGTCGGAATTGCCGAGAGCCTGCGCAACCTCTCGATGCGTCTGAACAACTACATCGGCGACGGCCCGTATGCCTACCTCGCCGACCGCGAAACGACGATCCCCAAGGACGCGCCGCTGGTCGTCTTCGACACGCGCAGCATCCCCGACGCGAAGGCTGCGGCGGCGCTGTTCGTGATCTGCGAGCACGTCAAGAGCCGGATTGCCCGCACTCGCCAGCAGCATCTCGCCGGGGAGAGTCCCAAGCACGCCTGGGCAGGCAAGAGCTTCTTGGTGGTCGATGAGGCGTGGAAGCTGATCGAGCGGCCCGCCACCGGCCGCTGGTTCAACGAGTTCTGTCGTCGTTCTCGCCACTACGCGCTGTGGCTCATCGCAATCAGCCAGCAGCTCTCGGACTTCGACAACGAGCATGGCCGCGCGCTGTTGGCGAACGCCGCGATGCGGCTGTTCCTGCGCCAAGAGGCGCGCGAGCTCGCATACGTCAAGGGCGCGCTGAACCTCACGGATGAGGCGATCGAGGCGATCTCGACGCTGAAGACCGTCCGCGGCCAGTTCTCGACCGCCTACCTGATGAACGGGTCGCGCGGACAGGGCACGCTGCAGATCGGCGTCGGCGCGTTGGAGTATTGGATCGCGAGCTCCGACCCCGCCCGCGACGAGCACATACGCAAGCGCGCCCTTCGCGAGACGCACGAGCAGAGCTGGCCGGCGCTGAGGCTGCTCGTAAGCGAGGAGTGGCAGCAGGCTGTGTGCGACGAGCTGGAACTGGCGGCGTGATGCAGGCGCGCGTCGCAATAGCCCTGCTGAGAAACCGGCAGGTGCAGACGGCGCTCGTCGTCGCGGTGCTGATGGTCGTCCTACTCCCGGTGCTGGTCGCTGCCGGGGTGGCCGGCCTGCTCTCCCAGGAAGCCGAAAGCGTGTGTGGCGGCGCGAGCATCGGCGCGGTCAATCAGCCCGCCGGCGGAGGCCCGCTCGCTCAGGGCCTCTATGCCGCACCGCTCGAACTGGCGCCGAGCCGCTGGTATGAAGTCGGCGCGACCGAGTACGGCGGGCCGGGCGATCCGACATCGGGCGACTACGGCTCGATCCCCAATCCGCCCGAGTCCTACTTGCCGGCGCACCCGGAGTCCTTCGCCGAGCTATCGGTGCTCGACAGCAACCCGGCGACCGGCGGGACGTTCACGTTCGCCGACGCTAACGCGCTGAGCAACCTCCCGTATCTCACGGCGCTGCGGGTCGCCCACGACGGCCACGAGAGCCTGCTCCTAAAGCGCGACACGGGCTACGGACAGGGACCCGGCCAGTTCATCGCGGACGGCCAGCCCTACCGCTTGGATGTGTGGTGGCAGGCAGCCCAGCCGCTCGGGATCACAAAGAGCGCCGTGAAGGTGCAACTCGCGCCGGCGACAGGCTCGGCGCCGACGCTCGGCGTGCTCCCGTCGTCAACCGAAGCCAGTGGCGCCGGGGAAGGGAGCACGTCCTGTCCGGTGGCCGAAGGCGCCGGGAACATCCCGCTGCCGCTGACGCCGGGATCACGGACGAAGATCCTGCCGAGCGGCCTTGCGTCAGCCGGTGAAGAAGCTCCCGCCGCGGTCAAGCGAATGGTGGCGGCCGGCAACCGCCTGTTCGGCGCGAGCTACCTGTACGGCGGTGCGCACGGGACGCCGCTCAGCCAGCTCGAGCCGGCGTATGACTGCTCCTCGGCCGTCTCATACGTCCTGCACGCCGGCGGCGTGTTCGGCGAAAACGCGGAGGACTCGACCGAACTTGAGTCCTACGGGGAACCCGGCCCCGGCCGCTACGTCTCGGTCTACGCCAACGCCGGGCACGCCTTCATGTACGTCGCCGGGCTGCGCTTCGACACCGTAGAAGACCCCGCCTACGACAGCGGCCCCAACGCGGGCAAGCCCGGCCCAAAGTGGCGCGTCTCCGCATCAGTCCCTGACTGGGCGAGCTGGACCGTCCGCCATCCACCCGGCCTATGACCAGGCGCCCCCTCAAAGGGCTGATCGCTGTCTGCCTGCTGCTGGGCGCGCTCGCGCTTGCCGGATGCACGAATCCCGACGCGCCCAGCACTGGGCCGCACACGGTCGGGCCCGCCGCCCCGCAGAATGCCGGCGAGCTGCCTGCGCCCGCGCCCGCGTCGCCCGCGGCACAGGCGCCCGCCGACGTGCAGCCCACGCCGCTTGCGGCGCTCACCGCGTTCAGCCGGCTCTACTCGAACTGGACGTATCGCACCCTGACCTCCGATCAGCGAGCACTGGCCGCGATGTCGGTCGGCGCGGCGCGACTGGCCGAGCAACAGGCCGCAGCGTCGAGCGAGGCGGACACGACGATCGCTCGCGGACAGATCTGGAACAGCGGGCAGATCGTGAGCATCGCCAGCTACCTCGCCCGGCCGGGGACCTGGGCGATCCTCACCAGCGAACAGACCGGCGGGTCCACCGAGTACGAAGGGCTGCCGGCGGCCTACCACGTCACCCTCGCGCAGCTCGCCCGCTTGCCCGGCGGCTATGCGGTGAGCGAATGGCTGCCACAGAGCTGACCAAAATGGCGGTTATTGCATCGGATGCAAGTCGGCGGGCCGCGCACCGATGGCTGCCGGCGGGCATGGCGCGCATGTGGCTGCACGCCTATGCAGGGGTATGGCTGGCGACGCTCGCTCCGACCGCGCTCGTCGTGCTCGTCGGGCGTCCGCTCGCGCTGCCGGCACGTCGCCTGTTGGGGCTCGCGCTGAGCGCGCAGCGCAACCCGCCGCCCCAGGTTGGGCACGTTCTCGTCCTGGCCGCCCACAACATCCCGATCGCTGCATGGCCGCTGCTGCTCGGCGTGCTGGGCGCCCACCGCCATCGCCTCGCTACGCACGTCGCAGACGGAGTACTGCTGGCGTGCATCATCGCCAACACGCTGCCCGTGGGCGCGGCGCTCGGCGCATACGGAACGGCGGTGCTGGCGTACATCCCGCAGCTGGCTCTGGAGTGGGGCGGCCTCGCGCTCGGCGCGAGCGGCTGGCTCCTACAGCGACGACGAGCGCTCACCGCCAGCGAAGGGGTCGGGCTGTTCGTGCTGATCGCCTGTGTTCTGCTGTGCGCCGCTGCCCTGGAGACCGTCGCCGTGCCCCACCGATGAGACCCGCCTTGAGCTGACGCGGGGTGCCTGCAAGAAACATTGCAAGTACAATCTGTCTTAACAGAATCGTCTGGTTTTGCTGGGCTTTTTGCCTGGGTCACGGCTGACCTGGAGACCAAGGATGGATATAGGAGAGCAACGCACAGGGGCCGGATTGCCCGGTGGAGAATCGGGGGAAGGAGTCGGCCTTGCGCCCGGCCAGGGTCGCCAGCGGGGGATTGCCTCGCAGCGGCCCGGTCAGATTCTCGGCGAATGGCAGAAACGAGAGCTGCGGATCGCTCGCGGCTTCGCTGAGTGTCGAGGGCTCAGCACCGAGCAGCTCGAGGACCTCTACCAGGAGACGGCGCTCGCTCTCTACAAACGGGTCTATGACAGCGAGGAACATCTCCGCAACGCCCTGCGGGACGGGATCAAGAAGCGCGCTCTGCGGTTGCACCGCGATGAACGCCGTCACGGGCGAATACTCGCGCAGGGGACGCCTGGCTTTCGTGTCATGGCCGAGGCCAGGGAACGCGAAGGCGCGCCTGAGTTGGCTGCCCTTACCCGTGAGGATCGCCTGATCGCGAGCGAGTTCACGACCGAGCTGACGGAGCAGGAGCGGCGTGTTTTCGGCGGGCTAGTGGAGGGGCTGGCGTACCGGGCAGTCGCCACTGCGCTGGGCATCCCGGAGAACGAGGCTCGCAAAACCGCTCGCGCCTGTGACCGCAAGCGCGAGCGTTTCCAGCTCCTCTACGACACGGGCCGCTTGTGCGGGTATCGCGCACAGACGATCCACGCCCTGCAGAACGGGGAAAGCACGAGCGAGGAGCTGGCCGAGCGCGCGTTCGCGCACCTTGAGAGTTGCGCTCATTGCCGACTGGAGCACAAGACGAACGCCACGCGGCTGCGACGGAGCTTCCGCGACCAGGCCGCAGCCCTGCTCCCACCCGTGTTCATCGGGAATCTCGACCGCTTCACGAGGCTCGGTGTGCGAGCCAGGCTGCTGGCGCACCGGCTCGGGATCGACAGCGCCCCGACCGGGCAGGGCAGCGTGCGCGAACGCACCGTCGCATTGCTGGCAGGCGGCGGGGTCGGCGCGAAAGTCGCCGTGGGGGTCATCACCGTCGGCGTGATCGCCGGTGGCGCAGTCGCCACGCACGTCCTCGAGCAGAGCCCCGCACCTCACGCTCGCCATGTCGCGCCAAGCGCAATAGCGGCGCCCCGTGCAGCCCCGCCCGCCGGAGCGCCTCTGAGCGCGCCGCCGCCAGCGGCGCTGAGCACGAGCGCCCACCGAAGCGTGCATACCTCTGGCCGCACCCGACAGCGCCGTGCCAGCGCTCACCGCACGCTGGGCGCCACCCATCAAGTGGCCACGGCGCGCGCTTCAGAGCAGCGCGAACCGGGCGGGTTTGCCTACCTCGGCGTCCCCACGACGA
Source organism: uncultured Solirubrobacteraceae bacterium (assembly GCA_963821425.1). Lineage (GTDB taxonomy): Bacteria > Actinomycetota > Thermoleophilia > Solirubrobacterales > Solirubrobacteraceae > Palsa-744. The sequence continues at coordinate 1,052,529 of CAWGDS010000001.1, read as the reverse complement.
CCAGCCAGCCGAGCGCCCCGGCTCATGTGGCGAGCGCCTCAGAAGACCAGAGCGGCGGGGGGCCGTTCGGCCCATGAGCCCGGCCAGAGAATTCGTTGGCCGGTTTGGGCTGGTTGGGGTCATAGACCCCCGAAGCCCACCAAAACGGGGCCTGAACAGGAATTGGTCGCGACGATGAACAAGCATGAGAACGGGCACGCCAGCCGCGCGCTGCCACTCGCCTTGACGCTGGCGCTCGTCCTTGCCGGCGGATGGCTGGCCGCGAGCTCGGCATACGCCGGGAGCTGGATGGAGGTCTCCTGCGTGAACCCGAGCCAATCCGCGGCCCCAAGTGAAGGCTGGACGAGCTTCGCCGCCGGCGGCGGCTACGGATCGAACAACAGCACAGGCTGCGGGCCGGGCAGCCCGATGTTTGCGATTCTCAGCACGGACGCAGCCGTGGGTGTCGGCTCGGCGGAGACCCTTCAGTACACGCCTCCGAGCGGATCGGCGCTGATCGGCGGCTCAGTCGACGTGAGCATGTATGCGGACGGCGGCGGCTACAACGCCTCGGGCACCGCCGTCGCCTACACGCCCAACTATGCCTACGACGCCTCGGATGTCTTCTTCCAATGCGCGTCGGGCCTGCCGCCATGCGCGAACGGCACCTACGACTTCGCTGGGGTGCTCGGGATTCCCGGCGGCCGTGGGGGCAACCTCTACCTCAGCGCCGGATGCGGAGGCGCGGCCGGCTACGCCTGCAACTCGGGCGGCAGCGAAGGCGCGTGGTCGTTGGTGCGGCTGTGGTGGGCGAACCTCCTGCTGTCGAACGAAGCGACACCGGGCGCCAGCGGCGTCGGCGGGACGCTGCTGAGCCCGAACGCCGAAGGCACCGCGGAACTCACGCTCGACGCGGCCGATCCCGGTGGCCCCGGCGTGTATCTCGTGATCGTCGAGATCGACGGTAAAGCCGTCTACTCGGGCACACCGAACAGCAACGGCGGCAAGTGCGTCGCGGTCGGGACGAGCGGCGACGCGCTGATGTTCGACTACGGCCAGCCTTGCCCGGCGAGCGAGTCGGTCGACCTGCCGATCAACACGACCACGCTTGCCAACGGCCAGCACACCTTGAAGGTCGTGGTGCAGGACGCGGCGGGCAACTCGGCGGTCGTCTACGACGGTACGATCTCGACGAAGCAGCCGGCGGAGAACTCCCTCGGAGCGCAGCCCGGCCCCGGCACGAGCGCAGCCAGCTCACTGTCGGCCGCCCCGAACGGAACGACGGCGAGCCGCACGGCGCAGCTCACCCTTGGACTCAAGCAGAGGATCACCCGCCGCTACGCGGACCGTGCGCTTCGAGTCTCTGGCCGTCTGCTCGACGGCCAGGGCCGCCCGATCGCGAGCGCGACGCTGGACGTGCTTCAGCAGGTCAGGGGCTTGGCGAATCTCAAGCTGATCGGGCACGCTCAGACAGGCTCGACCGGGACGTTCCTAGCCAGCGTGCCGGCTGGACCCTCGCGGACGATCGAGGTCGGATACCGCGCGTTCTCCACCGACGCGGCCTACGCCGCGACGGCGACCATCACAGAGTCGGTGGCGGCGGGTGTGCGTCTTAGCGTGACCCCACAGCGCACCGGCTCGGAAGGCACGGTCACTCTCACCGGGCGCGTGCTCGGGCCGGTCCCGCCCCACGGTGTCAGCGTCGATCTGCTCGTCCACTACCGCGGACATTGGGAGCCGTTCCGCACGCCGCGAACCGACGCCGCGGGTCGCTTCACCGTCGTCTACCAGTTCGAGGGAGCGCTCGGGCGGTTCCCGTTCCGCGCGGAAGTTCCTCCAAGTCAGGCCGACTTCTACTTCGGCCGCGGACTGAGCGGGGTGGTCGATGTCGTCACCGACTAGCACCATCGCCAGGTGGCTCGCCCGCCGCGCTCCGATCGCCGCCGCCACCGCGCTGTTCGCTTCGGGCCTGGTGCTCGCGCCGAGCGCGAGCGCCGGCACCTATCCGATGTATCAGTGCGCGCCCGGCATACCGGCCGTGTCGGCGGGTTGGAGCGTGTTCGGCAACGCCACCAACGCGAACACGGTGCTCTCTAACACCTGTTCGGCGGGTGGAAGCATCGGCAACTACGTTTTCACGGACGGTCAGGCCGGCGCCGTGACCGAGAACGGTGACAGCGGAAGCCAGGTCGGGCTGGCGATCGACGTGCCGGGCAGCGCGCCCGGCGTCACGATCCACGCGATCAAAGCGGAAGTCATCGCCTCGGCCGTCACCGGCGACGATGCCTTCCTCGAGTTCGCCTCGGCCGGGCAGTCCCTCCCGGGCGCATCGGAGCTGCCCTACGGAGGGGGCAGCGCATACACCGCAAGCAAAAGCTGGACGCTGCCGCAGGGGGCCCGCGACTTCGAGGCATACGTGAACTGCAGCACCGACCGCAGCTCGCCGACGTGCGACTTCGCCGACTCGACCGCCGTGCCCGCTCTCACCAACATCACGATCAGCCTCGAAGACGACACGCCGCCGAGCGTGGAGAATGTGAGTGGGCCGCTCGCTGCAGCCGCAGCTGCCGATGCGCCCGTCGCGGGCTCCCAGCCGATCAGCTTCACGGGCAGCGACGCAGGCAGTGGTGTTCACACGGCAACGTTGACGCTCAGTCCCCTGAGCGGCGGGGCGAGCTACGTCCACACGTTCGACTTCTCCGGCGAATGCGCCTACGACTCTTGGAACGCCTGCCCTCTCACGGAGACCGTGAGCGGCTTCACGGTCAACACGGATGCTCTCGCCGCTGGCGCGTATGCGGCCAGCCTGGCGATCACCGACGCAGCCGGCAACGTGACAAACGACGCACTTGGCTCGATCACGGTCAGCAACGCGGCGGGCGCCGTCAGCTCGCTGGGAGCGCTGCCCGGCCCCGGCACGACGAGCTCGGCCGGTAGCCCGAACGGGAGCGGCGCAAGCGAGGGAGCACACTTGCAGCTCGGCATACGATCGCCGATCTCCCGAACGTACGCCAAGCGAGCGCTGCGGGTCACGGGACGCCTGCTCAACGCCCAGGGCCTACCGATCGCGGATGCCTCCCTGGACGTGCTGCAACAGGTCGACGGTGCGACCCTCGAACTGATCGGCCGCGTCCGAACCGGAAGCGATGGGACGTTCGCAGCGAGCGTGCCGGGCGCCCCTTCACGGATGATCGAGATCGCCTACCGCGCGTTCTCCGCGGACACGAGCTACGCGGCCGTGGCGAACATCGCCGAGGCGGTCGACGCCGGCGTGAAGCTCGCCGTGAGCCCTCACAGGACCGGCCCGGAAGGCACGATCACGCTGAGCGGACGGGTCCTCGGGCCGGTTCCGCCGCAGGGCGTCGTCGTCGAGCTGCTCGTTCGCTACCGCGGGCATTGGGAGCCATTCCGCGACCCACGCACAGACTCCCGCGGGCGGTTCCGTGTCGTCTACCAATTCCAGGGCGGAATCGGGCGGTTCCCGTTTCGAGCGCTGGCGTTCGGAGGGCAGTCACGATTCCCATTCAGCAGCGGCGAAAGCGGAGCGGTCGATGTCAGCACTGGCTAACTCGGCATCGTTGAGTGCGAGCGAGCGCGGGTGCAGGGCCGCGCGCCCCACCCGACGTGTGTGCGGGCTGGCGCTCGCAATGGGGCTCAGCGGCGTTGTAGCCCTGACGTTCGTAGCTGGCGCGAGCGCCGGAACCTACGTCATTGACAATTGCCCGTCAGCGCCGGACAACAACGGTGACTCCGGGCCCTGGACGATATTCGGCAGCCCGCAGGACACCAAGGGGACCTGCAGCGGTGGGCCGGGCGACTGGATCGGCCCGCAGGGCGGGTTTATGAACCCGAACACGATCGACGGAGTGCAAGTCTCGGCGCCGGGGGGAAGCGGAATCACGATCCGCCAAGCGCGCGTATGGTGGTACGTTCCGCAACAGATCTCGGGCGCAACGACGTTCGCCATCGCCTCGGCGAACACAGGGGTGGTCGAGGAAGCAGCGACGCCGAAGAACGCCTCGATCAGCCCGGATGTGTTCACCTTACCGTCGAACACGACGGAGCTGACGCTGGCCGACTACTGCAGCAGCGACGACGGTCCGAATGGATGCACCCTTGGCGCAGGGGTGAATCCGGACCTGCAACTGTTCGGCTCGCAGCTCACGCTCGAGGACTCGACGCTGCCGAGTGGGAGCGCGACAGGGGGCACACTCGTCGGCTCGGGCACGGTGTCCGGCACGGCATCGCTGAGCTACGAAGCGACAGACGCCAGCTCGGGCGTCCGGCTGGTGCAGCTTCGAGTGGACGGCGAACCCGTGGCGGAGAAGGACTACATCGCGAGCTGCTCCTATACCGATTTCCAAGCCTGCCCACCGAGCGTCTCCGACACGATGGACTGGAACACGACGAGCGTGGCGAACGGGCAGCATCCCGTGGAAGTCATCGTGGAGGACGCGGCGCAGAACACGAGCGTCATCTACAGCGGCGAGGTGACGGTTCAGAACGCCGCGGCGTCGTCCCTGGGGGCGCTTCCTGGCCCCGGCAACGGGGCCCCAAACGGGACGGGCGTCAGCGATACAGCACAACTACAGCTCGCGCTGAGGAACTCCATCGCGCGCACGTACGCGCACCGTGCGCTCGCAGTCGCTGGACGCCTGCTCGACCGCCAGGGCCAGCCGATCGGAAACGCCACCCTCGATGTGCTTCAGCAGATCGTTGGCACAACTACGCCGCAGCTCATCACCCGCACTCAGACGCGCTCCGACGGGACGTTCAGCGTACAAGTGCACGCGGGTCCATCGCGGCTGATCGAGATCGGCTACCGCGCCTTTTCGAGCGACGCCAGCTACGCGACTGTCGTAGGAATCAAGGAGACGGTCGACGCCGGCGTGCGGCTCAGGGTCAGCCCGACCCGCACCGGCCCCGAAGGGACGATCGTGCTATCCGGCACCGTCGAGGGCTCGATCCCGCAGCAGGGCGCGCTCGTGGACCTGCTCGTGCATTACCGTGGCCGCTGGGAGCCGTTCAGGACACCGCGAACGAACGCGCACGGTCGCTTTCGCGTGGTCTATCAATTCGAGGGCGGTGTCGGCCGCTTTCCGTTCCGCGCGGAAGTTCCCGGCGGTCAGGCAGGATTTCCCTTCGCAAGCGGCAGCAGCCGGGCGGTGGATGTCAGCACTAACTGAGGTGACGCGCCGCGCCTTGACGATGCTCTGTCGCAGCCGGACGTGCATCCTCGCGGCGCTCCTTGCGCTGCTCGTGCCCGCGGCGACTGCCGGCGCCGAGTCAGCTATCACCGCCCAGGCAGTCGCCGACAACGGCGCGTTCCTGCCCTATGCTCCCGCGCCGGCGCAGCTCGCCGGCCTGTGCCTGGTTGATACCGGTGTGAATCTCAACCCGGACACGGCAGGCGTCGTGGTCGAACGAACCGCGCTCGACGGCGGCTCCGGGGAAGATGTGTCGCCCAGCCTGCACGGGACCGTGCTCGCGATGATGGCGGGGGCGCCCGCTAACGGCTGGGGCATGGTTGGCACAGCGCCGCACGCGATCCGAATCGTCTCAGTGCGCATCCTCAAGCCCGGCCAGACGACGTTCCCGTACACCGCCTACGCATCGGGAATCACAGAATGCCTCGAACTACGGCACAAGTACAACGTCCGGGTAATCAACCTTTCGCTCGGCGCCCCCGAAGGACGCTCCGCGGAAGCCACTGAACTCGTAGGGAATGCGGTCGAACGTGCGATGAACTACGGCGTTGCGGTCGTCGCAGCCGCCGGCAACGATGACGGAGGCGCCGTGGAGTACCCGGCTGCGTACCCTGGGGTGCTGTCGGTCGGCGCGACGGACACGCAGGGCGGCGGCTTCTGTTCGTTCTCCAACCGCGGCGAAGGGCTGCGGTTGCTCGCGCCCGGCTGCGACCTCGACGGCGCGGAACCCACGACTGGCGCCGCGAACTACGACTACTGGCAGGGCACCAGCGAGGCATCTGCTATTGCGGCCGCGGCACTAGACGCGCTCGACTCCTACCAGCCAGGCTTGTCGCCCGAAGCGGCTGAGAAAGACCTGACGGAAGGTGACAACGGCGTGCTCGACATCGCAGAGGCATTCCGAAATGCGGGTCTCGGAGCGATCGTCGCGGCAGGCGAAGCGGCCGAGCCGGGAGCGAACTCGACTCCGGCATCGTCTCCGCAGCCGCTGACACCATTGGCCACGATGAAGCTCACGCAGCCATTCGGCCGCCCGCAAGCGCGACTGAAGCGAGTCAGGCACCGCCTCGTGCTCGCTCTGTCAGGACGGCCCGGCGAAGCGCAGGTGGAGGTCCGCTACCTCGGCCACAGGGGACGATCGCGCCGGCTGCGCGTGCTGCGCACGCTTCACGGCGCCTTCACGAGCCTGACGCTCCCGACCTCCGGCGTCGTCGAGGTATCTGTGCGCTATACCGACCCCTACGACGTGGAACGAGCGAGCCCGTGGACAACGCTCCGCATACCGGCATCCGCGCGTGCAGCGATAAAGGCCCGGCGCGGACGGTGAGGCGGTCGTATCTGACGATCACGGTCCTGCTGGCCGTCGTGGCGTGGCTGTGGCCGTCGCAGGCACTGGCGGCGGGGAGCTACCAGGTGAGCGCCTGCAACTTCGCGCCAGAAGCCGCCAACAACTCGTGGACATGGGCGCCGAACGATCCCGCGCAGCCAGCGCACTACGCCGAGCACGCCAACTGCCCATATCGCCTCGGAGGCGACGGCGGGAAGGCCGACCAGGAAGGCGGGCTATCGACAACCGATGCGCTCGGCCTCTCAACCGGAGCCACACCGGGGACGAGCGCCGGCTGGACGTTCACTGCCCCGGTGGGCACCACCATCACCGGGCTCACCTACGAACGCTATATCGGCCACTCCCTCGATCCTAAGAACTCTTGGTCGCCGGCCCTGCGGGCCGACGGAAGCATCGTGCCCGGCGAAACCTGCCTGGATTCGGTCGAAAACGGCGAGACGTGCTCTGTGGGTGGCCCACCAGGCACGGGCGGCGAACCGGCGAAAATCACGGGCCTGTCGGCTCACGAACTGTCGCTCGGCATCGTGTGCCAAGCGCCCGCGGAAGAGGAATGCATCACAGGAGCGACTCAGCACGCTGCATGGGCGGCGATGTACGGCGCAACGCTCACACTCTCCGATCCGACGCCGCCAACTCTCAGCGCGCCCTCGGGCGCCCTGTGGGGGCCGGGTGAAGCCGGCGGGTTTCACAAGGGCACCGAAAGCGTCAGCGTCTCGGCAGCTGATGTCGGAGGCGGCGTAGCGAACATCGTCCTGTCCGCAGACGGACGGCCGGTGGAGACCTACACGGCGCCGTGCAACTTCACCTTCGCCCAGCCGTGCCCGGCGTCCACGGGGACACAGACCTTGACAGTGCCGACGACGCAGCTCTCCGACGGCACCCACTTACTCACGCTCGTCGCGACGGACGCGGCCGGCAACCAGTCAACGGCAGCCTCGGAGCAGATCGCCGTGGATAACAGCGCTCCTCCGCCGCCGACAGGACTCTCGGCGATCGCGACGACGACCGGCGGTCACAGCTTGACGGCAACGATCCACGTCACCGAGACGCTGCGAGGGCGTGATCTCGTCGTGCATGTCACCGGACCCGCGAGCGGAAAGGTCCGCGTGACCTTCACCGGCCGCTTGCGAGGCCGGATAGTTGCCTCGGGCGCAAAGACATTCGCGCTGAAGCGCGGAAGGCTGAGCGCAAGCTTCAAGCTGGGCCCCCGCACGGCCGCGCATGCCGCAATCCGCGTCACCGCGAGGCTCGATCACGAGCCAGCAGTTAGCAGCGGCCTTCGCCGTGAGGCATCCCTTTTGGCTGACCGCGCGCTGATGGCGACCAACTCGGGAGATTTCAGGCCTGGGCCATACCCTCTGGAGATATGAGGCTCTGGAGGGGTACTCGTCGCAAGCCGGAGGGCTTGCTTGAAGCGGCGCTCGTGCGTGCGAGCTCGTACACCACGACCACCACGGGAGCACCGACAAAGATCCAGCTGCTTGGCCAAGTGTCCGGGCACACCGACTGGTCCCGGATTCGCGACCACTGGGAGCGCCGTAGCGGCTTGACTGGCTCATGGCCGCGAGACCTCGCCGTTGATGAGCTGGCACTGAACCTATGGCCGATTCAGCCGGGGCGGATGGGAGTGACTGCGGGCATGGGCGCAAAGCCGGAGAAGCGCCAGCCTCGCGCGTTGCTCGGCACGCCAGCGCTCGTGTCCTTTGATCCCGGCGATGGCCACTCAACGAGCGAAGGCGCCCTCGCAGAAGCGGTCACTAGCTGGCTTGATGACGTTTTGGATCATGGCGAGCACCCAGCGGGTGTCCTGCTCGCGCCGCCGATCCTTGAGGAGTGGGCGGCGAATGGGCGTCTGCTGCGTCGCAGGGTCGTGACGTTTGGACTCGACTGGCAGCTACCTTCGGCAGACCACCTCACGTGGCCGGCGATCGGGGTACGGTGAACGCAGCAACACCGAACGGCGCGGACGGTGCGCTATGCCGCGAACAGGTCGAGCTGCTCGGAGGAGCTCAGCGGCGCGACTGGCTCACGGGGGGGCAGCTGGACGACGTTCGAGGTGGCCTGCCATGCTGCGCGCAGCTCGGCCTCTGCGATCTCCTCGCCGGTTAGGGGAACTCCCTTGGCCTGGAGATCCTTGAGGACTTGCTCGAGGGAGATGGGCTCCTCGCGCTCGTCCATGAGCTGCCCGTCGAGCGCTAGGTCCGCGGCGGCTGCCTTGGCGGACAGCAGCGCCCACTTCTTCTCGTCGAGTGAGCCCTTTGTGAGCATCACGTACACGGTGACGGGCTTGCGGGAGGACAGCCGGTGGGCGCGAGCGATGAACTGGTCGAACATCTCGTAGGAGAACACGAGCCCGTCGACCACGACGACCGAGGCCGTGTCGAGGTTGTGTCCGAGCCGGATCGCGGGGATGCCGCAGAGCAGCACCTGGAGGCTGCCGTGGCGGAAGTCGCGCATGACGACCGCGCGCTTCTTTGGGTTCACGGTCGCGGGCTTGCCGTTGCGCTCCTCGACGATATGCCCAGCGCGCACACCCTTTTCTTTGAGGCGGTCACAGAGCCAGCGGCCGGTCTCAATGAGGTCTGAGCCGACGAGGATCTTCTCGCCGGCCTGGACGTGCTGGAGGATCAGCTCGAGCGTCTTCATGTTCTTCGGCGTCCAGTTGGAATGCGCAAGTCCAGCCAGGCCGGGCCAGTCGCGGTCGGTCGCGGCCTCCGGGGCGGTGGTGGCGTACTCGAGCTTGGTGAGCTGGCCACAGGCGGCGGCGAACCGCTCGATCTGGCCACTCGCCACCAGGGCGTGGTCGGGGTACTTCCACGTGAAGAACGACGCGAACGTGGACTTGCTCAGCCACTTCTCGTAGAGCTCGCGCTGTGCGACGCCCATCGGGGCGCTGACGGTCTTCAGGGTGCAGGGGACGATCGGCTCGCCGAAGTCGCGCTTGCGCCGGCGGATCATCGCTGCGGCGCTCAACCGCCAGAAGCGGCTGACGTTTGTGATCTGCGGGAGTACCTTGCGCTTCTCGCGCCGGTGCGCGGTGGCTGATCCCTGGCGGCCGTACGTGTACTCAAGGACGCAGAAGTCGACCTCGAACGCGGCGAGGCCGCCGTCGTAGCTGTAGGGGAAGCGCAGGCTTGAGTCGCCCAGGCACCACCACATCAGCCAGAAGATTTGGTTGACGTAGTTGGAGATCGGTGTGCCGGTCGCCAATAGCTTGTTGCGGGCCTGTAGCCCGCGGATTGCCTTGCTGCGCTGCGAATCGTCACCCTTGATGAGCGTGCCCTCGTCGATGCAGATCACGCCGTCGCGGAAGGCGCCGGCGAGATGGTGCGCGGCGCTCTTGATGCGCAGGCGCTTGTGGACATATCCGCAGGTGCGGCTGCGGACTTCGCCCTTGACCTCCTCGGTGTAGACCGCGGAGCAGACCAGCGGGCTGTCCGTCTGCCATCCGCCGTGCCGGGAGGCGTGACAGGCCGGGCAGAATTCGCTGGAGTCCAGCACTGTGCGCTCGCCCTCGTCCTCGTGAACCGGAACGTTCTGGACGGGCAGCGCCTCGTTCTTGACCCCGAGCAGCGAGAGCACCTCGTACTTGCGCACGACCGGCTCGCCGTCCTTGTTGCGCGTGACCTTTTGCCCGCTGGTGACGTTGATCCGGGAGTCCGTGCGCAGCGGGTAGCGCGTGCCCTCCCTGAAAGCCGCGCTCGGGGTGTGAGCTCGTGCAGAGGATCGAGTCGAGGTCGGTGAGGTATCCGAGGCGCATCTGCGGGCGGACCTCGTACAGCGGGATGACCTCGCGCTCGGCGACGTCGGCGACTCCTGCGACCGCCTCGCGCACCGCGGGGGAGATGCTCAGGTCGCACTCCTGCTCCAGCTCGCCGAGCAGCCGCCAGTCCAGCGCGTTCAGCGCGAAGTGCCCGACCGGCTGGTTGTGCAGCGTCTCGACCAGCTTCAGCCGCCCGGCCTTTGCGAGCGCCTGGCGCACGAACGGACCCGGCCGGATCGCAAGTCGATCGCGGGCGCGCAGTTCAACTGCGTAGGTGGGCCGCTGGCTCGCCTCCTCGCGGCGCCGACGGTCAACCTCGCGCCCTACGAGCCGCCACGGTTCGGCCGGGCCTACCGGCGGGGCGGACAACGCGCCGAGGTAGTAGTGGCCAACCTGGCGCAGCGCGGTCTTGATTTCATGGCTGAGCACTCGCTCGGCGAGTTCTTCCTTGGAAGCCTCCGCCTCCACCACCAGGCCGCCGTCGTCGCTGCGGTCATCCGTCCCGACGAAGAACGCGATCAGGCAAGGCAGAACCACGCCCTCGAACAGGTCGTCGCACTCCACCGTGGCGAACACGCCTGCCGCGTCCTCGCGCGAGAGAACCTCGCGGCGGAAGCGGTCGCGTCCGCAGACGAACGCTCCGACGCCCTGGGGGGCCAGCAGCGCGAGGCTCATCCGCCACACCGCGACCGTGCTGTTCTCCGGGCGCCCGGCGCCGTCGGTCCACGTCAGCCCGAAGGGCGGGTTGGCGACGATCTGCGGGACCTGCACGCCCAGCTTGCGCAGCATCGGAAACGCACGCTGTACGTCGCCGGTGATCGCGTGATAGTCGCCGGCCCTGACCTGATCGCCGTCGATCTCCACGCCGAAGCGCTGTTCGCGCGGCCAGGGCGCAAGCAGCGCGCCGTTGCCGGCGGTGGGGTCGAGTACGGGCAGGCGCCCCAGCGGGTCGATCGCCTGCTTGATGAACGCCGCGACCTCGGGCGGCGTGTAGAACTGCTGCAGCCCCCGCATGTCACCGAAGCGGGTGGTGGCGAGCACGCTGCGGGAGGAATCGAGCGCTTCATCCGTTAGAGCACCGCCGAACAACTCGCCGCGCTTGCCGCCTTCCACGGGAGCTGCGCCCGCAACCGATCCAGACATGGGCCGTCCTTTCGCTAGGGCCCCACCCCGTGTGAGGCCGATGCCGGACGCGCGGCACGCCCAACGGGCGTGCGACAATCGCGCGGGCATGGCCGCACGCGGGAGTTGCGGCTCCCGAACCTGTGTGATCCGGCGAAGCGCCGCTGAAGCTCAGGAGACGGCGCAAGCGGCTCGGATGGACGTCACGCGTCGTTCTGCGCCTGAACCGGACCCTGAACGCGAAGCTGGATCACGAACAACTCGCCGGGCGCACGCGACGGTGCGGCGACGGCGATCGCGTCGGGCGTCGAACGCAGCGCCCACCAGATCGACGCCAGCGTCGGCGGTTGGGCATTCAGGCTCGCGGCGACCGTCGCCAGGTGGCGCTCTTGCTGCCAATGTCTGAACTCCTGCTCGGCCCGGGCAACGTCGTACTCGTAGCGCACGCCAGCCGGTGGTCCCGTCGGGTCGCGCTCGAACCAAGCACCGTTGCGCATCGCGCTGAACACTCCCGACGCGTCGAGGTTGTAGAAAAGCGCGTTCTCTACGTCGGCACCTACCGGGAGCGGACCAGCGAGGCTGCCGAAGAGCACGTGTCCCGGACTGGCGCGTAGGCTGGCCAGGCGTTGCCGTAGCTCGGCTCGAAGTGTTCGCTGCGCGTCGTTGCGAGGTTCGAAGGGCACATAGCTCGCAGCGGTGACGGTGATCATGAGCAGCATCATCTCGCCTCGCGCCCTCCGCAAGCACCCGGTCCCTTACGCTCGTCGGAAAGACAGCTAGCGGTTTGCGTGATGGACGTTCGAGTATTTGAAGATGACGAAGTCGGATGCCGTGACTGGCTGGCTGAGCCAGGACGCGTGCGGCAGGGACACTCCCGAACACCCACTTCCGCCATCGCTTCGATCAGCACACACAGCCAGGGAGGCCGCCGCGCGCGGCGTGCTTCGCCTTCCGCCTTGCCCGCGAGGAAGCAACGGTCGAAGTAAGCCGGCTGTTTCAGTCAGTGCTGGCTCGCCAGTGGAGCTGGGAATAGCGTCCGGCGTCGGGAGCCTGCTGGGGGAAGCCCGACGCTAGCGCTGTTCTCAGGCGCGAGAGTAGCCTAACCCGGGCTCTCGCCCTCGTGGGGCGTGAGCAGGTCCAGCGCCTCGATGCCGAGCCGATCTACCGGACGCTCCTGCTACGACGAGCCCCACCAGGCCGGTCGTGGGAGACTCGCGTCGTATATCCTCCTGGCTTTGGGACGCTGGAGAGGAGGCCGACGTGAGCGGAGGGAGTGCTGCGTTTCACATCGCGAGCGTCAGGAGAGCTTCTAGGAGGCTGGTACTCGCTATCACACTAGCACTGATGCTCGGTGCGCTCGTGTCGCTCATCGGTGCGTCCATGGCAGCCGGTGCCGTCGGATCGCCTTTCACCTGCGAGAGCGAAATCGACTTCCTGACCCAGACGCACACCGACGGCGAAGCGACCAAAGTCTACGAATCGGGCTTCAACTCCGAAGGGCTCGTATACAACGAAGTCAATCCCAAATCCGCCTCGTCGACGTACGACGCGCTCGGCTACGACCCAACGAACGACTACCTCTACTCGACCGAGCTGAACGTCAAACCCAGCGGCACGCCCGGCACCCTCTTCCAAATCGACAACACCGGGACCGCCACGGCCCTCGGGGTCATCAAAGGCTACCCGGCCGAAAGCGGCGGGCCCTCAGACGGCGCCTTCGACCCCGAAGGGAACTACTGGATCACCAACGGCGGCGGCTCGACTGTCGCCTACGAGATCGACATCAGCAAAGTCGAAGTGATCAAAACGGTCAAACTCAGCAGAGCGTGGCAGCCGATCGACTTCTCCTACTACGAAGGCTACATGTGGGGTCTCTCCGGAACCACGATCTACCGGCTCAACCTCTCCAGCGGCGAAGTCACCACGTATTCCGCCCCCTCCGGGGTCGAAAGCGGCAACTACGGCGCTGCCTGGACCTTCAGCAACGGCGACCTCGGATTCTCCAACAACGCCACCGGGGGCATCTTCAAGATCGAAGTCAAAAGCCCTGCCACTCCGACCTTCTCCCTGCTCACCCACTACACGGGTCCGGTAGCGGACCAGAGCAACGACGGCGCGGCCTGCATCGCCAAAGAAGGCTGCCCTGAAGGGACGTTTCAGGTTACGGCGGAAGGCAAAGCCTTTACGACCGCGCTGCCAGCACACTCGGTCGCCACTTATCGCTGGAGACCAGAATCTTCGACAGTCGAATCTTGGATCACTACCCCCGAAGAGGCGAACAGGGCCACGCCCGAAGGCGTCATCAAAAAGCCGCCACTTTCACGAGGCACGCCTACCGCCTGCGGCGAAACCATCTCCGTTGGCACAACAGAAGCTCAAGAAATAGACGGCTTTGGTGGAGCAATGACGGAATCCGCAGCGTACGTCATCAAAGAATCAGCCAACGCCACAGCAATATTGGAAAGGCTTTTTTCCCCGCCGACCCCAGAAGGTGGCGGCGGTGCTGGCTTCGACATAGCGAGAGTTCCCATCGGGCCCTCTGACTTCACGGTCGCGAAAAAGCCGAAGCCCAAGGCGGCTCAGTACCTGTCGAGCGAGATGACGAACGTTGTCCCCGTGCTCCAGGCGGCCGAGTCCATCGAGCCTGGACTGAAGTCCCTCGGTACGCCGTGGAGCGCTCCTGGCGAATGGAAGATCGGCAAGAAGCTGACCGGGTCGAACGTGTGCAGCGGTTCAAACGATTACTTAGCAGAAGACGCATACGGCAAATACGCCGAATTCCTCGCCCATGCCGCCGAACTGTTTGAAACGGCCAAAATTCCCCTTTGGATGCTTTCGCTTCAAAACGAGCCTCACAACTGCCAACCGGGGATGCCGACGATGAAGATGGAGCCGTCAGACGAGGCCGCCCTCTCAACGCTCCTGCACGAGGATCTAGCTCGCTCCACAACACTCGCAAGGCCACCAACCCTCCTGGGCTGGGACCACAACTGGAATGATTACAACAATGAACCCGGACGCCAATGCAAAGAACAGGGACCAACCTCTTATCCTGAAGAACTTCTGAAGAACGCGATGTGGGTCGAAGCGCTTGGCTTCCACGGGTACTGTGGGTTCCCTAACCAACTGACTGCGATGCCTATGGGTCTCCGTGAAGTTCCTTTCTATGAGACTGAGAGTTCAGGCTTCGAAAACGAACCAATCAAGAGCCGCAAAACACACGAGTGGGAAGTGCCGCAGTCAAACGCTGAAGGAAATCTTCCTTACGAGGTGCAGCACTATTTGATCGAGCCGCTGAGGGAAGGGGCAAGAGGCTCCATCTACTGGAACCTTGCACTCAACGAAGCATGCGGCCCTCAGTACCAGGGAGGCTCATGCTTGAAAAAGAAAGGCAACTACAGCGGATGCCAGTACTGTAGGCCGCTTATCACGGTGGACAAGAACGGCGAATACAAGCTCAATCAAGACTACTTCTATTGGGCGCAGCTATCGAAGTTCATCCGCCCCGGTGCGCACATTATCGAAACCTCCACGACACACGCTCTGGACACCGTTGCGGCAAAGAACGAAGATGGCTCAGTCGTACTCACAGTACTCAGTACGACAAGCGGCGGTACGGGGCCGCAGACGCCCGCAATAGGCCACGCGCTAGCCCGCATTCGTCAGTAGTGGTGTGGCTGGTGGTGGCGGGGGAGGGCGGAAGCGTCCGCCTGGGCGGGGAGGATTGCGGTTGTCAAAGCTGCGATCCACCCGCTCAGGAGGCCAGGCACGACGTTTGGGATTGGTGCACCAGTAGCGATCGATGTCTCAGCCGGCAGGCCATGCGTCGTCCCATCGGTCAACGCAGGCGCGAGCCTCCGGCGTGCCGCGGATCTCCTCACTGTCGCGCACTGCCGATCCGTGATTGTGCGCGCCCGTAGTCGGCATGTGCACCGCGGCGCGGTGGTCGGTCTCGGACCCCGCGCGCGCTCTCACCTCTTCCCTTTGACCCAGGTCCGCATCCTGGTCTCGAGCGGACGATGAGCGTGCCGCATTCAGTGGCGTTGGCCGCCGGGAACCCTGACCTCGACGGCCTCACAGTCTGGGCAGCGACCCCGCGCCTTCAGCATCGAAAGGCGCGGGGCAACGTCTCTCTGGGCACTCTTGGTGTAAGGTACCCGCCGCTTGGGGGGAATCGCCGGGCTCGAGGCTTGCTTCAACGCGAAAAGGAGTGGCGCAGTTGAGCTTCACGGGACGATGGTCTCCGGGGGGACGCGGAGCACTGCCTGGCCTCAACAATCACGCGCTAAGCCGGTGGCCAAGCATTGCCCGACGCGCGTTACACGGGCACGTGGCCAGCGCCATACGCAAGGTCGGCACCGGTTCGGGGACGCTGCTCGCATGGATCTCGAGGTGCGCCGGCTCTTCACGGTGCTCGGAGTCTCCGTCAGGTGGATCGCTCGACGACCTCGGTGGCCGTGTATGTGGCGACGCTTGGCGCGAGCAGTCGCGGCGGCTTGTGAGCGCGCCTGTGCTGGGGTCGTTGATCGCTGGCGCCCTTGGCTGTGGTCTAGTGGCAGCGCCGGCAGCCAGGGCGGCCAGCGCATACTCGGGTGCCGAAATCGTCGCCAGGGCGGCGTCGCAGGCGGGGCGGCCGTACTGCTGGGATGGCGGCAACCAGTCTGGCCCGACCCACGGAGACGGGGATGTCGAAGGAGCGACCGACTGTGGGCCGGGGGTGGTGGGGTTCGACTGCACGGGGCTGACGATGTTCGCGACGGGGCTCCCGCTGGCCCATGACTCGGCGCAGGCGACCGACGCGGTCAACACCTTCGGCGGGCAGCGAATTTACAGCAAGTCCGAACTGCAACCCGGCGATATCGTCTACTTCGGCGGCAGCTTCGGAGACTTCGATCATGCCGGTGTTTACGCGGGTGGCGGCATGATGTGGGATGCCGACATCGCCTACTGGATCTACCCCGACGGGGTGCACGAGCGGACCCTCGCATCGGTCGAAAACGAACTCCCTTTCGTTGGCGGAGTGCGACTGTGGAGCGGGAGTGCCGGGCCGCCAGGCGAAGGCTCATTTGTAAGCAACAACGGTTTCGTCTACAGGATCGCCGGTGGCGCTCCGATCTACGTATCCAGCTGGAGCGCGGTTGGCGGCCCCCAGCCGACAAGGTCGCTGAGCAACGCGGAATTTGAAGCCCTGCCGCAATACCCGCGCGAAGGGACGATCCTTGATGGCTCCGGCGGCAAAGTGTTTGTCGCAGCCGGTGGCGCGCCTCTGTACCTGAGCAACTGGAATGCGATCGGCGGCCCCAAGCCGGGGATAGGCGTCGACGAAGCCGCCATCGACAACGCAGGCGGTGGTGTGCCATGGAATCATCTACGCGCGTATCCGGCCGACGGTACGCAGCTTGACTCCTCGGGCGGCGGGGTGTTCATCGTCGCGGGCGGAGCGCCCCTGTACCTGAGCAATTGGAACGCGATCGGTGGCCCCAAACCGGGAGTCACGGTCGATCAGTGGGACATTGAAAACACCAGCAATCCTGCGGCACACTTGAATGGGGTCCCCGTGAACGGAACGCTGATCAGCAGTACGGCGACCGGCATGGTGTACGAGATCGCCGGTGGCGCGCCACTGTATGTGAGCAATTGGACGGCGATCGGGGGAGCACGACCGGCGGTGAGCATCGATCAGTGGGATCTCGAGAACATCACGAACCCCTCGGCGCACCTCAATGCCGTCCCCGCCAATGGGACCCTGCTTGGTGCCAGCGGCGGCGGAGTGTTCATCGTTGCCGGCGGCGCGCCGCTGTACCTGAGCAACTGGGCAGCGATCGGGGGGCCCCAGCCGTCTGTCCCAATCGACCAGTGGGATATCGAAAATATCGACAAACCAGCAGCCCACCTAAACCCGTACCCGGCCGATGGAACGTTCTTGAACACCTCGACCGGTCGCGTGTACCGCGTGGCTGGCGGGGCCCCGTTCGCTGTAAGCAGCTGGAACGTGTTCGGCGGAGTGCAGCCCTACACCACCGTCGACGAGTGGGATCTCGAAAACGTAACAAACCCGGCGGCCCACCTCGAGGCGACGCCAGTTAACGGCACGGTCGTGGAGGGACTGCCCTCACAGGCCTACTGGACCTTCAACGAAGGACTCCGCAGGCAAACATCCCCAATCCCTGGAGCAACCGAAGTGGATGATGTGGGCCTAGAGGCGTTTCCGCAGCCATCGCCAAGCCCCAGTCCGTCTCCAGGTACTACGACGCCGGCGGGTAGCGGCACGAGCAACAGCTCTGTCGTTCCGTCTACCAGCATTATCCCGTCGCAGGGCGTGCTGGGCAATGCCACACACGCCGCACCAAAGAAGAAGCTGAGCCGGCTCGCTCTCGCACTCGCAAGGTGCCGCAAGATCAAGACTCGCCATAAGCGGACGAGGTGCGAGGCCGCGGCGAAGCGCCGCTATCGCGCGCACAGGAGGATGCACTGATGCGCGCGCTTAAGGTCGGCACCGGTTCGGGGACGCTGCTCGCATGGATCTCGAGGTGCGCCGGCTCTTCACGGTGCTCGGAGTCTCCGTCAGGTGGATCGCTCGACGACCTCGGTGGCCGTGTATGTGGCGACGCTTGGCGCGAGCAGTCGCGGCGGCTTGTGAGCGCGCCTGTGCTGGGGTCGTTGATCGCTGGCGCCCTTGGCTGTGGTCTAGTGGCAGCGCCGGCAGCCAGGGCGGCCAGCGCATACTCGGGTGCCGAAATCGTCGCCAGGGCGGCGTCGCAGGCGGGGCGGCCGTACTGCTGGGATGGCGGCAACCAGTCTGGCCCGACCCACGGAGACGGGGATGTCGAAGGAGCGACCGACTGTGGGCCGGGGGTGGTGGGGTTCGACTGCACGGGGCTGACGATGTTCGCGACGGGGCTCCCGCTGGCCCATGACTCGGCGCAGGCGACCGACGCGGTCAACACCTTCGGCGGGCAGCGAATTTACAGCAAGTCCGAACTGCAACCCGGCGATATCGTCTACTTCGGCGGCAGCTTCGGAGACTTCGATCATGCCGGTGTTTACGCGGGTGGCGGCATGATGTGGGATGCCGACATCGCCTACTGGATCTACCCCGACGGGGTGCACGAGCGGACCCTCGCATCGGTCGAAAACGAACTCCCTTTCGTTGGCGGAGTGCGACTATCGCACGAAAGCGGCCCGCCTCCTCCTCCGCCCGAGACCATGTCGAATCTGTTGTCTGATGGTGGTTTTCAGGGGGGGGGTGTTGGTTGGGAGGCGATCAATCCGCCTGGTGGTGGGGTGACGAACCATGTGGTGTATGAAAATGCGTCGTTGGCGCGTGAAGGGACGCACTACATGGAGGCGAACACGTCGACTGGTGGCGGCTCGCTCTTTCAGGATACGTCGGTGAATCTGCCGGCGGAGTCTTCGGCGACGGCGTCGATCTGGGCACGCGTGAACCCGGGGCAGGGGTTGTCGGGGCAGGTGATCGCGTTGTGTGTGTGGGATCTGAACTCGCTGACGAATGCGTGCAAGAACTTGGCGTTGACGCACGAGTGGCAGGAGGTGCAGGTGACGACGACGATGCCGAGCGCGGCTACTGACCTGCGGACGCAGGTGTACATGTACGGGGAAGGGAACATGGACTTCGACGGGGCCGTGCTGACGCAGGATTTGTTGTCTGATGGTGGTTTTCAGGGGGGGGGTGTTGGTTGGGAGGCGATCAATCCGCCTGGTGGTGGGGTGACGAACCATGTGGTGTATGAAAATGCGTCGTTGGCGCGTGAAGGGACGCACTACATGGAGGCGAACACGTCGACTGGTGGCGGCTCGCTCTTTCAGGATACGTCGGTGAATCTGCCGGCGGAGTCTTCGGCGACGGCGTCGATCTGGGCACGCGTGAACCCGGGGCAGGGGTTGTCGGGGCAGGTGATCGCGTTGTGTGTGTGGGATCTGAACTCGCTGACGAATGCGTGCAAGAACTTGGCGTTGACGCACGAGTGGCAGGAGGTGCAGGTGACGACGACGATGCCGAGCGCGGCTACTGACCTGCGGACGCAGGTGTACATGTACGGGGAAGGGAACATGGACTTCGACGGGGCCGTGCTGACGCAGGATTTGTTGTCTGATGGTGGTTTTCAGGGGGGGGGTGTTGGTTGGGAGGCGATCAATCCGCCTGGTGGTGGGGTGACGAACCATGTGGTGTATGAAAATGCGTCGTTGGCGCGTGAAGGGACGCACTACATGGAGGCGAACACGTCGACTGGTGGCGGCTCGCTCTTTCAGGATACGTCGGTGAATCTGCCGGCGGAGTCTTCGGCGACGGCGTCGATCTGGGCACGCGTGAACCCGGGGCAGGGGTTGTCGGGGCAGGTGATCGCGTTGTGTGTGTGGGATCTGAACTCGCTGACGAATGCGTGCAAGAACTTGGCGTTGACGCACGAGTGGCAGGAGGTGCAGGTGACGACGACGATGCCGAGCGCGGCTACTGACCTGCGGACGCAGGTGTACATGTACGGGGAAGGGAACATGGACTTCGACGGGGCCGTGCTCGGCGCACCGCAGACCGCGGAAGCAGTCTATCCGCCGGTCCCCACTGGCGATCCGAGCATCACGGGCGGAACTACGGCAGGCGCCACCCTAAGTTGCTCCCCCGCGGCTTGGGCCACGGAATCCGACGAACCGACCGAACTCGGCTATGGATGGCTACGCGACGATAACCATATCACCGGGGCTGAAGCGTCGACCTACACGACCAAAGAAAGTGACGTCGGTCACGAGCTGAGGTGCGTGGTTACGGCCGCCAACGCCGCAGGCAGCGCGAGCGCCACCTCAGCGCCAATAGGTCCCATAGTCGCCCCCGTGAGCACCGATGCCGGCAACGACAACGTGCCCGGGACGGGATCCGCGACCCTGACGAGCGCCGGACCAGGCGAGACAAGCGTTGAGGGTGTCAAAGGCTCGAAGCCAGCGCCGCGGCTGACGCCTGAGCAACGCCTGAGAAGAGCGCTGGCCACGTGCCACAACCTCAGAAGCGCGAAGACGCGAGCCGCCTGCGAGCTCGCGGCACGACGCCGCTACGAGAACCAACTCCAAGCAGCCCGCCAACGGGAGCGAGCGCAAGCGATAGCCGCCTGCAAACGCATCCGCAACCCCGCAAAACACCACGCATGCGTCTCAGCCGCCGAGCATCACTACCGGTGAGGAGATCCGCCGGAACGAGCACTCCGCGGCGGCCCGCGGAGCTCTTGACGCCAGCGAGTGGCACGAGCAACAGCTCTGTGGTTCCACCTACGAACAGTACCCCGTCGCAGGGCGTGCTGGGCAATGCCACACACGCCGCACCAAAGAAGAAGCTGAGCCGTCTCGCTCTCGCGCTCGCAAAGTGCCGCAAGATCAAGACTCGCCATAAGCGGACGAGGTGTGAGGTCGCGGCGGAGCGCCGCTATCGCGCGCATAGGATGATGCGCTGATGCGCGCGCTTACTCCCACATACCTCGGCTCGGGCCGACGGTTGCACCACTTATTGCTTCTGGGCGCGCTGCTCGGAAATCGCGCCATACGTGCCACAGGGGGTGCTGCATGAGTTCCACATCGAGGGCATCGCAATGGGCAGTCGAACACTCGGAGAATGCTGACATGAGGGAGTGCGATGCGAGACGAGAGGGAGAGCCATGAGACGACTAGCTCTGGCGAGCGCTGTGAGCGTGCTCGCGTGCCTCGCGTTTGCGCCGCTCGCGCAAGCATCGCCGTATGACCGTTGGTGTGGTACCAGTCAGGACGGCTGGGTCGTGGGGACGTCTAACGCCAACAACGAGACACCGTGGGTCGTCAACGGTCCGTGGCACATCCAGATGGAGGACGGACACCCGCAGGCGTCTGCACTCCTGAAGCGGTTCCCTGTGCAGGAGTTCGACACGCACATTCCGCTGCGCGAAGTACCTTGTCTGCTCGCGCAGGGCATCGCTACCAGCGCCTCGGAGAAGTGGCCCTACTGGGGCAACGGGGCCGGGCCGGCGCACGTGAGCGTGGGCACCTCCGGCGGCCTCGTTCGTTTCGGTCTCTACCACTGCACGAGCAAGAGCCTGGAAGCGCCCAAGGTCGCCAAGGTGACCTGCTCGACGCGGTTCCTCGGTAGCAGGATCATCGGCGTGTTCACAATCAGCGACAGCCCGTACTACTCGTAGTGATTCGGAGGATCGGAATGCTCCCTCGCGCGGCGCCTGTCAAGTCGAATGAGACACTTGGTCGTCGAATTTAGTGAGCAACCTCCTGTGTGGTTTGGCTTGTTGATCGACGCGGCGGTGGGCAGCTACGGCGGTCGCGGTGGCCGGCGAACGAACCGCTCGGGTGTCGCTTCGTAGGCGGCGTCGAGGACGCGTTGACGCTCGCCGTGGAGCGCCCGGGCGTGGCCGTGCTGGGCCGCGGCCGGCGTCATCAGGCCAATGCCGGAGTGGCGGTGATGGTTGTTGTAGTGGTCGAAGAGCTCGCGGCAGACGGCGCGCGCGTGCTCGATCGACTGAAACCGGGCGGGGAACCCGGGGCGGTACTTCAGGGTGCGGAACTATGACTCGCTGTAGGGGTTATCGCTCGAGGTGTAGGGGCGATTATGCGTGCGGGCGACGCCGAGGTCGGCCAACAGGAACGCGACGGGCTTTGAGCGCATCGAGGGCCCGCGGTCGGCGTGCACCGTCAGCTGCCGGCTCTTAATCTGCTGCTGCTCGAGGCCTGGGCGATGAGCGCCTTGGCGAGCGTCGAGGACTCGCGTTGCTGGACGGTCCAGCCGACCGCGTAGCGGCTGAACACGTCGAGAATCACGTACAGGTTGTACCAAGTCCACTTCGCCGTCCCCTTGAGCTTGGAGATATCCTAGCTCCAAACCCCGTTCGGACCCTCGGCGAGCAGCTCGGGCTTGGCGTAGGCGGGGTGGGTGAGCTGGTCGCGGCGCTCGCGCACCTCGCCGTTGCTCTGGAGCAACCGGTACATCGTGCGCTCCGACGCCAGGTAGCGGCCCTCATCGAGCCGCGTCGCCCAGACCTGCGCCGGCGAGCAGTCGACGAACCGCTCACAGTGCAGTACGTCGAGCACCGCTATTCGCTCGCCGTCGGAGAGCGCCCTCACCGGCACCGGCCGGGGGCGCCTGGGTCGCGGCTCTGGTGGACGGCGGCTCCGGTAGATCGTCGCTGGCGCCGCGCCCAGCGCCCGGCACGCCGGCCTGGTCCCGACGAGCGGCGTCATCTCCTGGACTGTCTGCTCGATCATCGCTCGGTGCTCCGCTGCGCGCCCTTGGGCTCGAGCAACTCGCCCAACGGCGCAGAGACGTTTCCCTGTACCTCGATCACCTTGCGCGCCTTCTGAAGCTCTTCCTCGGTGCGCTCCAGCCTCCGCTCGAGCGCCGCGATCCGCGCGTCGCGCGGATCACCAGGCTTGCGCCCACGCGGGCGCGCACGCGCCTTCAGCAACCCGGCGTCGCGCTGCTTGCGCCACTCACTCAGCAGCGACGAGTACAAGCCCTCGCGGCGCAACAGCGCCCCGATCTCACCAGGCGCCGTGCAGGCCTCGACCTCGCGCAGCACCCCCAGCTTGTACTCAGCCGTGAACCGCCGCCGCTTGGCGTGCTCGACCAGCTCGGGGTCCGCTACCCCCGCCCGCGCGGCGCGCCCGGCGGCCACTGCGTTGCGCTCGCCCACGGCTCGCTCCACTTCGCGGCCACCGGCACCGTTGTTCTCCACGTCCAACATCGCGTACTCCGTTCTCGCCCTCAAGGCTCAGTAATACCTGGGTCACGAGCGTCTCGCACGACGTTGGCAGAGAGGGGCAGATAGGATCGCGGTGTGCGTTCGCGAGGGCTGCTTCTGCTCACGGCGGCGGTCGTTTCCGCCAGTGCTGTGCCTGCGTTGGCCGCATCACGACCGCGCGTCTCCCTGTCGGTGTCGTCGAGTGCTGAAGCTGGAGCGCCAATATCGGCGCAATGGACGGCAACGCACGTGCCTCGGGGCAGCCGCGTCCTCGTCGAGAGGCCCGTTGGCACCGCAAGAGTCTGGAAGCCGCTCCTTTCGCCGCTAGGTGGTAGCCATGGGAGCCTCACGATCCCGGCCTACCGCTCGTTCGGGGTCTATCCGTTGAGGATCGCTGTGATCCGCGACCGGAAGGTACTCGCTCAACGAGAGCGCCAGGTCCGCATCTTTGCGCAGATCCCGTTTTCGACGCTTCTTGAAGCTCCCCTCACTGGCCTTGATGCGACTCAGACGGCCACATTTGCCTACGTGCTGCCTCAAGCCTTGCCGTTCGACGGCCCACAAGGAGAAGCGTCGGAGACAGACATCATTAGCGATGAACACAGCCGATGTGACGCGATACATGTCGAGTTCGCAGGTGAAGCACTCGTCCCCGATCGCGGAGAACCCGACGGAGGACGAGTCACGGTTACCATCGTCCAGGAGACCGCCGAGCCGGTATCGAGCACAGCGCCGACCGACCGCGTCGGCTCGGTCGAAGCGCACGTAGCCCTCGGTCAGTCGTGGGCCGTAAACCTCAGCGTCTCTGAGCCGCCAAACGCACAGCTTCCGTCTCTCTCCGTGTATTTCAACGGCGAAGCGCACTGCTACTCAGACGCGCGATTCAAAAACCGCCCTAACAGCTGAGGCTCAGGTGGTCGGCTCGGCCGACAGAAGCGCGCGCGTGCCGCTCGATGACGTCTATCCTCAAACGGTCGTGTTCGTGCTCGGCGTCCGTGGCGAAGCTGGTCCTACGCCAATTGGTACCGCGTTCGTCGTGGGAGTGCCGAACGCTGTCGGGGGCTTCTTCCCATACCTCGTGACCACGGCACATGTAGTGCGTGGAGAGGCTCAATCATGGTGCGTCTGAACGCAATGGATGGCACGCTGACGGATCGCGAGATCCCAGAATGGACACTTCACCCTACAGCTGATGTCGCAGTCGCTCGGATCACCGATCGAACGAGATTGCGCGTAAAGTTCGTTTCGATCAGCCACGCACTTGAACCTGAGTCTGAGAAGCGTGAGCAGGACCGATCGCAGGTTGCCCTCGGAGACCGCGTTTACTTCATTGGGCGGCTGCCCGGGATCACGGCGATGGGGCGAGAGAACGTCCCGATGGTGCGGACAGGAGGGCTAGGGCGCCTCGACCAACCCGAAGTACCGATAGAAAATCCCGACGGTTCGGTGAGCCTCGTCACTGCGCACCTAATCGACTGCTGCTCAGTCGCGGGCTTCAGTGGGGCGCCCTGCTTCGTGGAGTACGACCGTGTGACGATCCACTACAGCGATCCGACGACGCTAATCGGCTCTAAAACTCAAGTCGAGCACACTACGACGTTGCTCGGTCTAATCTCGCGCCACTTCGACGACTGGGCAAAAGCACGAACGACGGGCGACATCTTAGGCACGATCGAATCCCGTATGAATAGCGGGGTTGGCATCGTGACGCCGGCGCATGTCATTCGCGAGACCCTGGACGTCGAGGAGCTAGTGGAAGTGAGGGAACGGTGCAACAGGGAACTTGAGGCAGAAGGCGAGGATCCGGGCAGCCCGGCGAGTCTGGACAGCATGAAGCAGGACAGAAGGGTCGTAGGCGCGCCGCGATATCCGTCACGTAAGGGTTGAGACCTCGCGCATCACCGCTGCGTGCACCATGGCACGCACGGCGCTGGACGGCGTGCACGCGAGGGGTTTGCTTCTCGCTCGACGGCCCCTGAGCCTCGTTCGGCATCTCCGGAGCCGACGGATCTGAATTGGCCTGCCGAACCGTCGCGCCAGTCCCGGTCTGTACATGCTTCCTGCCGCGTCGCAGCGGTTGCCCCAAACGCGGTGGACAAGGCGTGAGCATCGCGGGTTCTCGTGCGACCCACCGGCTCGCGGAGCCGGTGGGTATGAGCCCTTGAACGTTCGAGTCCTCTCGCCCGCATCAGGCGCATTAGTTGGAAACATACTGCTTTCTCGTTGCCGTCGTGCAGTTGGCGTGTCGGGGAGGCGTCCAAGGGTCACACACGTGAGTCACAAAACCGGACTCCCTGCGAGGCGGTGTCTGGCTGAATGTGTCGCTTTCCGCGGCATCACTTTCGGGGTTGGAGCCCTCTCATCCGCACCGGCGTCCAAGAGAGGGCGATCGGCGGTGGCGGGCGGGACGGGCTTGCGCGCCGTAATCGGGCAAGAATCTCTGGAGCTGCGAGGGTTGCTGTCGCATCTGCAACCGGTGAGGTTGCCGCTGCGATCCGGAATCCCGCGAAACATCGGCCCGGGCCCGGGGACCGGCCGACATCACGTCGCTGGGATCGAGCGGCGGCGTCGCACCCCTGTGCGATCGACTTTCATCTTGTTAGCGACGCGCGATCGAGCTCGCGAATGCCAGCTCAGTGGCCCCGTGACACGACGATCCCGATCCGAGCCCGGCTCGCCAGCCGAGTGGCAGGCCGTGGACTTACTGCGATCACTAGCCCTCGCCGATGGTGACTCCGGACGCGACGGATGTGACCTCCGCTGCAGTGGTTATGGCTGATAGCGTGCTCCATCTGGCGGAGAGTCTCACCGTGGTGCACCGTCGGCACCACGCACGCTGGCGGTGCGATTGGCTTTTGGATGGAGACTGCCTGTGGTGCGCTACTCGCCGCTAGGTACGCTGTGCCGGCGGAAGTTGCCTCTATCTTTACTGAGCTTCCGACGTCAACTGGGGGGACCGAGTACGCCATCGTCGCGGTTCCGTTCACCGCCTTACCACTGCCGACTGGGGTCGGGGCGCTGGAACCGGCGGATATGATGTCAAACGTGACGGAAAGCCCACCGGGATCGTTGATCGGCGCCCCATCCGGGTTATGCACTCCGACAGAGATGGTGCCAGCGGCTGGCAACGCTGAAACGCTAGGAATTGACAGGACAACAGCGCGTAGGACCGGCGCGGTGAAGTCGTAGGGTCCGGGTTTTCCAGACGAGCAGCACGACTCTGAGACGAACGCGATCGGTATGACGCCCGTGTTCGGTGCAGTGACACGTTCTTCCCCACGCCCATTCGAGCTGAGGCCGTGGGAGCCATGTTCCACGTCGTCGCCAGAAGTAACAGAGAGTGCCCACCAAGACCAGTAACGTCCGTCGGAGTCCTTGAAGCCGCTGCTGGTGTTACCGAACGCCTGCTGCCCGTAGGTGACGGGGGGTCGCACCGGCGATCGATTTCCCTTCGGCGTGCACAATCGCCGGCACGGTCAAGAGGAGCGCCGCAGACACCACAAGCGACGCCGCCGACAACCCGGAACGCTTCTGGACGTCGCCCTCTTGTGACACGCAGGCGACTCTAGCCGTGTTTGCGCCGCGTGTTAACCATAGACGGCGAGCACTGGGGAAGTCGTGGGCAGGACAGCTAGCAAGTGGGGACATTGGTATCGACGAACGGGGTGCCGAGAAGGCTGCCCGAACTTACCCCAGGCTCGTTATAGAAGGAGTCTGCAGACGCGTAATACGTGTTGTTCCAAGGACTCGAGGCGACTCGGTAATACCACCGGTTGCCGTCGGATACCGCTAGGCCTTGGACTCGGCAGGTGACCTGAACCGCTTGATAGTCACCGACACGCGGGCCAACACCGCTCTCATGCACGTAGCTGAGGAACGTGGTCGCGCCGGCCGGTCCGGCATGCTCAACATAGGTAGTGGGAGTGGGAGGAGTCGACGTGGGAGGAGTCGACGTGGGAGGAGTCGACGTGGGAGGAGTCGACGTCGGAGTCGTGGAGGTCGGAGGAGGCGACGTGGGAGTAGGAGCGGAGGGCGGCTTCGGCGCCTGGCCGATGGTGTCGGCCTTCGCATGCAGGAACCCCTCGACGTAGTAGCTACCGCGCGGCGCGATGGTGCCGGAGGATGAGATCGGGTCGACGTTGTAGCCGCTCGGCGCCGAATTCTGCTCGACCACCGTGAGGCTTGAGCCGTTGTCGGTGTTGACGACTTGGACGTGGCCATAGCCTCCGTAGCCGCCGCCCCACACCACGATGTCGCCAGGAACGGGCCTGTAGCCGCTGCCATTCCGATACTTCTGGAAATAGGCCGTGCTCGCATCCCCGTAGATCAGGTTGGCATTGCCCCAGATCACCGGGCTCCAATGCAGCGTCGTAATCAGACGGTTGATGAGCTCGACGCACTGGTAGTGGCCGCTGCCGCCGGCCGCGCCGTCTGAGTAGACGTTGACCCCGTGCCCGTCAAGCCAGGCGCTGCCGCGGATTAGGACCGTGCCTTCGGCCGGGTAGCTGCCTCCGCCCTTTCCGGTGAACGGCAGGCCGTGCGACAGCGGATAGAAGACGCGGATGTGCTCGGTCCGTGGGCCGCGCCGTGTCGCATGGCCAGACACCGAAAGCAGTTCGGAGCGGCTGACGAGCCCGAGGCCCCGTGAAAGCTGCGCGCGGCTTAAAGCGCAGCTGACCGTGACCAGTTGCTGTCCACCAGCTGCATTGGGGGGCACCGTCCACTGAAACTGCGCGAGCGCTGACCGGGCCTTTGACTCAGCGGACTTGACAATCGCCTGTTCTGGTCGGCTAAGCGACAGCCGACACCACTCGCCTTTTGGGACGGACGCCTGGATGATCGCCGCTCGGCCGCGCTTCAATGTTCTCGTGCTGGTCGTAAGCAGCACTACCCGCGCTCTCGGATGGCGTGTCGCTCCGGTGGCTGCGGCTGTCAGCAGCAGATAGCACGTGATCACAACGAGTCCGACGACCCAGAATCGTCCGGCTTTGAGCGACATGCCAAGACTCCCCTTGCTCACTGTGTCTGCTTGGGACCTAGTAATGCGTACTGCCCTGCTTGCTTGGTCCGCCCTGCTTGCTTGGTCCGAGCCAGGAGCGGTCGGCGAACGCTTTGAGCGATCGACCCGATCACCGCGAGGGCCTGCACCTAGCATGAGGGCGATCCTACACGACGGCGGCTCGCGAGCGCACGTAGACTGCTCGCCCGGAAATGCGACGACGGTTGATGCCGGATCGGGCGGGCCAGGTGGGCGTGGTACACGCGCGAGGTGCAGGTCGCCGACGTCGGCTCGCGCAAGGGAACATGATTGGCTTGGTGGCCGTGGTCGTCGCTGTGTGCGCGGCTAACGCGGCGTCTGGTGGTCGCGGAGCATTCTCGGTCGCACTCAGCACGAACTGGGCTGGGTACGCTGCGGCTGTGCCTGGCGTCACCGGTGTAGCTGCGCGCTGGACCGAGCCTCGAAGTGTCATCAGCGGCCCAATCGACTCTCATCTTGCGACCTGGGTGGGCATTGGTGGTTGGCAGGGGCTGCCCGCGAACGCGCGCAACATCGCTCAGGTCGGCACCATGGCCTACGTGCTTCCTACGGGCGATGTACAAGAACGCGTCTGGTACGAGTGGAGTCCTCCCCAGCAGTGGACCGTCACGAACATCGTCGTGCGCCCGGGCGACAAGATCTACGCGAAGGTCGCGAAGGTCGGGCTCGGGCGGTGGCGCGTCTCGCTCGCTGACGCGACGACACACCGCTGCTTCGGACAGACCCACACGTTCGCATCGCTGGAGGAGTCCGCCGAGATCGTCGTCGAGGACCCCTACTCAAACTGGTTCACGGGAGAAACCTTTCCGCTGCCCAACTTCGACCCAATTCATTTCACGGCGTGCATCCTCCTGCTCCATGAGCACTGGCGTGCGTTGTTGAGCGAGACCTCGGCTGCCCCTATCGCTCTAACACAGGGTGGCGCTATCCGAGCGATGCCGAGAAGGGAACGCGATGGCTTCACTGTCTATCCCATACGCGACTCGGATTAGCCACCGAATCTCGATCATGCGGTCTGCGTTCTCTCTCTCCTTGGCACTCGCTGGGGCGTTGCTGAGCCCGACTGCGGCCGTTGCAAATGCCCGCACCGCAAGGTCAGGTATCTCGTACGCGCGACAGCATACAGACCCCGGCTTCGTCATCGCCACACATCATGGGCGCGCTCACTTCTTCTACCCGTTTTCGCTCCCCAAGCCGCCGCCACCTGAAGTGTTACCCCAGCCGCCAGCGGAACCAGCGACGCCACCAACCGTCAGCCTCGCGCCGCCCGTAGTCGGGCTCACACACCCGACCGGCCCCGTAGATCGCGCCGTTTGTGCCGGCTACGCTCGCTTCCCGAGATCGACGGAGCTCCTCCGGTTCGCCCGTTGGAGCGTTCAACCGCTCGCGACAAGCCGCTACGCGGAGCGATTTCAATCCGTTTCGTGTCGTAGGGGTCTACAAATCAGCCGGCTGCTCCGCGGAGCCGGCATCCACGTCGGCAACTGGTTCCGCCTCCGGAATTGGGGGTGCAAGCTCCGCGTCCAAGAAACCGGCCACTACGGAAAGGTTGTCGAACTCACGTTGACGTGTCGTTCGGCGCGATACGAGTTCATTGCTGTCCCGGTCAACATCATCGTGCTCGAAACGGAGGAGGCCTCCAACTACCCGCCGCCCGGTGCCATCTACCTCGCTGGTGACTCCGTCGAACTCGTTCCCTACAGTGGGCCAGGCTGGGCGTGGCAACCTAAGCTAGATGCCGCTTACGCCGCGCTTGAAGCCTATTACCTCGTCGGCCGCCACCGATGCGGTATTGCCGCCGCGGTAACGGAGTACGAGATGGCACGCGAAAAGGGCCTCGTGCTCGCCGGCCAAGGCATCTACCCGCCCTCCCTGGACTACCCCGTCGCCGCTCTGAAGCCTGGCACCTACTGGGCCTGCCTCTACCTCCAACGCACCGCTGATCAGGAACGCGCCGGCGCTCTTATGGAGGCCTTCGCTGTTGTGAAGTGAGCGACGCGTCCCTCGGTGGCGCGTGTCGATCGAGTACCCGCCGAGCCGCGACTTAAGCCAGCTCTGCCCCGTATGGACGCCGCCAGACCCGGGAGTCGGTATCCGCTGTGAGCGCCGGTGGCGATTTCGCTTGGCGGAGCGGAGCGGGCGAAATCTGCGTCACGAGGGTTGGCGGTGTCCGTCGCCGCCGCCGCGAATGTCGCTCCCAGGGGTCCACTCCAGCAGATAGCGGCACCCTCCGGTCGGGTGTTAGGTGTTTACCGAGATGGCGGCCTGGGGCGTGCTGATGCCACATAATTGTCGGACCAACGGGATACGTTGCGCCGTATCGAGTTGGCTCGCTGACCGAAGGACTGGTGATCCGCTGAGGTGCATGGTAGGTTGCGCTCGATGGGGTGTCGCGCCCGTGCTCGCCTAAGCCTAACCGCAGCGGTGATGCTGATAGGCATCGCGCTCCTTTTTGGCGCCTCGACCGCGGACGCACACTGGATCGCGATCTCGCGTTCCGGAACGATTGGATCCTTGAGACTAAACGTGTCGTCGGCGGCCGATGTCGTGCAGCGATGGGGTGAGCCTGGATACGAGACCAGCGGTAACGTGCTCGGGTCCGCGATGTCGGGCTATCCTGACTACGGGCAGCTCGGTTACCACTGTGGTCCAAGGTTCGGTGCAACCCACTGCGCTGTTAACTATTACATCAGTCAGACCACGCAGCGACTCGAGTCTTTCGAAACGACGGCACCGGAGTTTCTACTGTTCGGGCGCGTGCACGTTGGGATGTCGGCCGACCTCGCCGCCAAGAGGGAGCATCAGCGGGATATAAGCGGATGTGGTCAGGGCGTCTCGGTCTCAACACCATCACTATCCGTGGGCATCAACACGCGAGGTGGCAAGTCGCATGCCGGCAGGAACGGCATCTACATATTAGGGGGAAAGGTCAGTAGTATCGCGATCGACTACAAGCGATTCGGTGTTGGGCTCCTTTTTTGCTGAATGGGCAAGCCAACGATCAGACCAGCGGTTGGCTCTTGGTTGACCTGGCGGCTGCGATCGGCACGATAGGCACGATGCTTGTCTTGTCACAGCGGTGCTTTTGGGCCGTTCGCTCTCGCCCAAGGGGACGTTGCTGCGACTCTTCTGATGCGTGCCGGCCCTCGCGAGGGAGGTCTTGGCGCGAAGACTCGCGAAATGTCCTGAGCAGACATGAGCCATCGGGCCACCGGCTGTGAGAGCCGGTGGCCTCAGGCCTGCTGGCTTCGATGGTGCTTGAGAACGCAGCGGGTCGCGGCGGCGCCTCAGACTGATTATCGTGGCTGGGAAAGTTCAATGTGGGTGGTAGCGATGTCGTGGAGAGTGCCGCCCTTGGAAAGCAGTTCGGCTGTGACGTTAGCGCCTTCCCGACGGGCGAGCACGGTTGTCGAGGCCGAGAGGCTGGGGAGGGACCGTTCGTGGGTTCCGAAGGTCGCCTCGAGCGCCACCACGGCCTCGCATGGGGAAGAGGCTGTGCGGCGGCTGCCCGCACTTCGCGAGTTCGCTATACGCTTACGCCCTGGGCGAATGGCGTCGCGCTCGATGCGATGCTAGCGCCGATTTCTCGAGAGCAAGGGGGAGTAGACGATGCGATTTGTACGGAACAATGCGGTCGGGCTGGTGGCGCTCGTGTTCGCGATGAGCGGCGGGGCGCTGGCCGCGCAGCACTATGTGATTAGCTCGACCAAGCAGATCAACCCAAAGGTGCTAAAGCGGCTGAAGGGCAACGTTGGCCCGAGAGGAACGACAGGGGCGGCCGGCCCGCAGGGGAAAGAAGGCCCGCAGGGGAAAGAAGGCTCGCAGGGTGCTCCAGGGGGAGGGGGCGTCGTGGCCCGTGTCCGCGGTAACGGGCCGACCGGAACTACGGGCACCGCGCAGGCCTACCCGCTGTCGGACGCGACGTGGAGTCAGGGCGCGACGGAAGTGGAGCAGTTCGTCGGGAGCGTCTCGCTGACGATGCCGCCTGAATCAAAGTGTAAGTTCAATCCAGGACTCGCTGGCTTGGTGTTCGTCGAAATCTTCGTCGATGGAAACGAAGTAGCGAGAATCGGCCGCTATGACGAATCGGCCGAACGGAAAAGCATCACCATTCCCGTGGCCTTTGAAACGGGTCTCGTGGATGACGGGACGGTGCAACCGCACACCATGACGGTTAAGATCTCCGATGACTGCGGGACAGAAGGAGGCAGCACCGAACGTCGCTTCACGATCGAATCGGTGAACGTCGACGTCATCGGCGCAAGCTAAGAAACGCGCGGCGCTGCGGAGAGATCCCGCTGCGGTGCGGGACCTCTCTGCGGTGCCTGGTGCGAGTTTCAAGTCACCACAGGAAGCGGAAGCGTCGAAGCGAAAGTGCGCGGCGCACATCATGAGACGGCTGAAACTCGGTCGTCCGCGGCAGTCGCGCGCTCGACGCCGCGCGTGCTTGGCCGCGAATGCGCATCTCACCTCGGGAGCCGCGACGGGGGGCGCACTGAAGCCCGATAAATGACCAGCGCGTCTTGCTGCATCCCCGCGTCGCCCCCAGCGTTCGCCCCGGCGCCCTCGGCGCGCGGGTCGGTCGGCTCTGTTTCCTCATCGCCAGTTCACCGAAACGATCTCTGAGTAGCCGTATGGGTAGCCGCCCTTTGGGTACACCCACGCCTGGAAGTACACGGGCTCACCTTGCGGCGAGGCGTCACGTAGCCGGAAACGGGCCACGCCTCCCGCATCAGTGACCGCGTACACCGGCGTTTCTCCTTCCTGCCCGCGGTTGACCTCGGCCTCGGAGGGGATAAGCGCATCCTGACCGTAGATCAACTGTGCAAGCGCCACTCTGACTCCAGGCTTGTGGACGGAGTAACCAAAGGGTGAGATCAGCTGCGCCGAGATGGTGGCAGTACCGCCCGGGGTGATGACCTGATTGAGATAGCTAGGGGCGAGGAGAACGGAGTAGTGCTGCGGAGTGAACAGGCGCGCTGTGCTGATCGTGTCGGGGCGGTGTGTCATGGCCTCCAAGAGGAACGGCGTAGTTATACCTGGCATAGAGCCCACGTTGGGTGCGACGAGACTGTAGTGGGCAGTCATGTGCGGAGCGAGGAGGGCCGGGCCTGTTGTTTGATTCCAGAAGCTCGATGCTTGCCCGACGACGTTGGTTGCGAAATGAGGGTGCAGCGCTTCGCTTGAATCGTTGTGCACCTCGACCTGGATCTCCCAGACGCTTTGCAGCTGACCAGTGGTGCGGACGCCCGTGATCCGCACGCTGAGTGGAGGCGTTGCCGTCAGCGCGAGGCCGAGAAGTACGACAGCGGGCAGGAGCGGTGCGATATAGCTTGCACGCCGAGCGGCGCGCGATGGCCAGCGTATGCGTGGTACCAGCTCAAAATCCGCATCGTGGGTCGTTTGGAGGCTCACGATCCAGACAGCGATCAAGGTCATGAAGTACTCAGCGAGCGACCTTGTTGAGACGAACAGCGGCACGACGGAAAGGACAAAGCACGCACGCCCCAACCTCCGAAAATACAGCGTGTACAGCGTGAGTAGGCCTAGGAACAGTAAGCCGGCGCCGTAGGAGAATAGGCGCAAGTCTCCACCGCCGACGTGAACGAATAGCGCTGCGCTGATAAGCCCCTGACCATAGGGAATCGCATGCTGGGTTAACGGACTGATGACACTTGACATCCAACTGTTCGGCCGCGAGACGATGAACGGGAGGTTCACGAGCACGAAGACGCCGCACGCCAATGCCGCGTAGCTTTGCGCGAGGCGCACGGCTCGCGCACGACCCAGTTGCGCCGCCCGCAGTCTGTAGATGCCGACGACGAGGAATGGCGCGAGGAACCATGCCAGCTGGTTGCTGCCCATCGCCAGGCCGAGACAAACACCGCTGATCCAGTCGTGCCGAGACAACCGGCCGCCCTTCCCGATCTCCGTCCAGCGGTATGCGGCGCCGAGCAAGAACGTCGCCATAACGATCGCGTTGACCCCCGCCACCGCGTAACCGAACAGAATCGGCAACCCGACGGGGATCAGGGCCGCTAAGGCACGCCAGCCGCGGGGCAGCAGGATGAACAGTGTTACGGAGGTGATCGCGAGCATCACAACGTCCGCAACCTGAACAGCCTGCGCACTCCCCGTGACCTTTATAAACGCGGCGTTCGCCGCGCTCGCCTCCGCGGGCTTCGCCGCACAGAAACTCCCGCCGATACGGCGCTACTCCGGACGGCTATACGCTGGCACCACGAGCTCGCCGAGGACAAGGGCTACAACGCGACGACGATCGAGGACATCACGAAACGCGCGGGCGTGGACGGCCGAGCGTTCTACGCGCTCTTCAGCGACAAGCAGGAGGCATTCATGGCGATGCACGAGTTCGGCTCGCAGCAGGTCAGGGGCGTGACCGCAGAAGCGTTCTTCTCCGGGAAGACATGGCCAGCCCGGAACTGGGAAGCTGGACGTGCGTTCACGCAGTTTCTCGAGGCGAATCCCTTGGTCGCAAACGTGGGATTCATCGAGGCCTACGCGGTCGGGCCGGAAGCGATCCAGCGCGTGGAGAACAGCGACGACGCGTTCGCGATGTTGCTCCAAGAGGGCTACCAGCACGTGTCCCCGGATCAGCGCCCACCGCGAGTGGTGCTGGAGGCGATCATCAAGACAATCTTCGAGAGCGTCTACAGCCAGGTCCGCGCCGGCGGTACGAGGCGCCTCTCCGGTCTCCTCCCCCACTTCACGTTCCTTGTGCTCTCGCCGTTCCTCGGGCCCGGTGCGGCCAACAAGTTCCTCGCGGCCAAGCTCCGCTAAGCAATCCAGCAACGCCCTGACGTTGTACGGGCAGGTCGTCGGGACTCGTTGGCCGCTTCGTGGTCGTCGCGGTCAACAAGGTCGTGATCCAACATCCAGACGACGACGAGCGGCTCGAGCTTGCGCTCCAAGCATTCCGGAACCCACCCGTGTCGTACTACGACCACATGGACGAGGTGCTTGCGCGCGAGCGCGCGGCCGAGCTCAGAGCGGATCGTTCGGCGCCGAGAAGACTCCGGGTCGTTCGTCGCAGCGCTGAGGACGACGACCGCGGCGAGCCGCAGCGCCCATAAGACTGTTGAGCGACCGCGGACGGTCGTGCCTGCAAACAGCGGCGTCGTTTACGCTGCGGCGCATGGGGGCCGAGGAGGAGAAGCAAGAGGACACTGACGCGGGACTCTTCCCGTCGACGGGCGAACGCGTACCACCCCCAGCGAGTGTTTACGTTGCTGGCGGTGCCCTGCTCGGGATCGTCCTCGTCTCCCTCATCGTCGAGTTCTTCATCGCCGCGCACAGCGCGGCGACCGCACCGCAGATCGTCGTCGGCGTCTTCATCGTGGTTGATGTCTTTGTCGGCGCCTGGCTCGTGTCCGCCGCGGAGCGCCGGCGACGCTGCATCTACGAATGGCGCAGCGACGCGCTCGAGCTAATCGCGCGCTACCGACAAGCGGCGGAGAGTGCTCCAAAAGCGACGCCGAGGGCGTTGATGCGCGGACTCAGCACAAGCCCCGAGCGAGACGAGTTGCGACAGCTCGCAACAGAAACCCGAGAAGAGGCCCTGATCGCGGAGGCAGCGCTACGCGACGCAGGCGCGTACACAGACGCCTCCGTCGTGGGCGACGCTCGCCGCGCCGCGGGCCTCACGACCGAGGACGAATCGCCGCCGACCGCGAGCAGCGCAACTGCGAGCTCGCCGACCTCGGAGACCGCGACCGAACACGGGTCCGATGGCTAAGAAGAAGCCCAAGCGTCGACCGCGGAAGCACTCGCAGCTGCAGACGAAGCGCAGCGGCTGGAAGACTTGGCTGAACTCGAAGGTCGGGACGAGTATGGTGATCGCGGTCATTGGGGGAGCGGCCACGTCAGCGACAACTTGGGAGCTCGACCACATCGGCTCCGCCGCGAGCACCGCGATCTGTACGGTCGTCAACACTCGCAGCGGGCCCACGACGACAATTGAGAAACTGTTTTGCAAGTCCGTCAACGGCAAAATCACGATCTCGCCAGAACCAGGAGCCGGGCGATGAGGCGCGTGCTGTTCGTAGCGCTCGCCGCCACGGTCGCGGTCTTGTGCAGCGTGGCGGCCGGCGTAGCCACCGCTAAGGCGAACCCGACGATTGAACTGACGCGAGGCAGTGCGGAACCCGTCGAGTCGATCACGACGCAGCTCGGCGCCGTGGTCAGCAACGGTGGTAACGACAACTTCTTCCTGCACGTGAAGCCAACCGGCGGCGAAGGTTGCGGCGCGAACCCCGACGCGGACGCAGGCGAAGGCGTGATCAACGACTACGTGACCGGGGAAACGAATCCCGTCCCGTTTACGCAGAACTGGACTTTCCGCCTCGCTGGCAACTACCGGGTCTGCGCGTGGGTGACGACGGGTAACACCGAAGACGTGCTCGCGGCCAACGAAGCGACGTTCCACGTGCGCCCGCCCCACCTCGCGCTCAGCGTGAGCGCCCCAGCGACGGTCGTACCGAACCAGACCTTCCAGATCGTGACGACCGCGCAGGCGGAGACGGAAAGGCAGGTATGGGAGTACGTGATCCCGAGCACCGGTGATGGTTGCCCCGCCAACGCGAGTGCGGCCGGCAACTCCTCGGGGTCGCGCACCATCCTCGACACGTGGAACGTCACCGGCGGGCCGCTCACGGAAACGAAGAACGAAGCGATCCAGACAACCGGGACATATCTGATCTGTGCGTACGTCGAGTACCCGAACTCGGAATCACCGCCCGAGATCACGGCGAGCGCGCAAACGATCGTCGCCCCGCCTCCACCTCCGTGCGTGGTGCCAGGCTTCGCGTTCGCCTCGACGCTCGGGAGCGTCGAGGGCAGTCTGCGTGCGGCTTCGTGTTCGGTCGGTGCGGTTCACTACGCGGCCTCGTCGAGCGTTGGCCGGGGCCGCGTGCTCAGCCTCAATCCGCGCCCTGGGACGAAGCTGGGTAGTGGGGCCGCGATCGCGATCGACGTTTCGGCTGGTAAGCCGTGTGTCGTCCCAGCCGTCAGCCGTGGCGCGAACGTGCACCACGTCGAGCACCTTCTGAGTGCCGCGGACTGCCGCGCCGTAATTGTGCATTCCCATAGCAGGCGGGTGCGACGTGGTGCTGTTGTCGGGCTAGGCTCGCGTGCGCATTCGCGTCTCTTCCCGCTGACGGCTGTGCGCGTAATCGTCTCAAGCGGGAGGTGAGAGGCAATATGGGAGGAGTGACGGTGAGGAAAGCGGCGACGAGGATCAGGGCGGTGTTGGTCGCCGCGATTGTGGTTGGGACCGTAGGCGTGGTCGTGCCGGTGGCGGCGGGCTCGAGTGGCGTCGTGTTGGGTGCGCGGGCGTTCGCTCCGAACGGCGAAGGCTGGGGCACGGTTAGGCCGTCAAAGATCTTCAACGGTGGCGATCCGAGCGGTCTCGTCACTCACATCCACTGGACGAGTTGGGGTGGTTCGAGCGCGATCGGCTACGGGCTGAACTCGATCTTCAAGCCGCAGGGCGGCTACTACCACCAGCTCGCGAAGATTGAGCTACGCGCGCACGTCCTCGGCCGTTGCAGCGCTAGCGGGCCTCGTGCGTACACGCAGCTGCAGTTCCGCGTCCCGTCGTACCCAGGGGGCCGTTGGGGTCGTGGATGTTGTGGTCAGGCGCTCACAGTATTTGCCGATTCGGCTTCTAGGTGACCATCGCCATGCAAGGGATTCCCGGCTCATGGTTCGACACCGCCTAGCCCCAAGGGTCGCGTCTGCGCTTCTGTTCGCGGCCGTGGTCGTCGCCGCGATGACTGCGACGGCTACGGCCCACGGGGGCCGCTACACGTTCTATCCGTACCTCCGCCCCAAGCCGCCACCACGGGAAGTTGCACCGGTTGCGCCGAGCGGTCCCGTGTCGCCGCCGACGTTTTCGACGGGGCCGCCGGTCACAGAGGTCGCTCCGAGGCCGGCGCATCCGGACGAGGCGGCGTGCAACGGCTACGCGCGGATGCCACGAGGCACGCTCCTTCTTGGCCTCGTCGAGTGGACCGTTACGCCCCGGCTGCGAACCCTGTACTCCCCCAGCCACCTGTCGGTGTCGTGTCAGACGGGCGTCAAGCTCGCCGAGGATCTGAGACGGCTCCACCTCCACGTTAGTGAGCACTTCTCCGCCGGGGCGTGGAAGTGTGGCGTGCACCGCCTCGTCACAGTTGATCACGGCTACGTGCCCGAACTCCGAGTCGTCTGCTCGAGCCCGAGGTACTCGTTCACGTCGTGGCAGGTTAACATCATCGTGTTGGAAGCGTACGAAGACGGCTCAAACTACCCGCCACCGGGCGCAATTTATCTCGCCGGCGACGCCGTGCCAATCGGTCCGTACAGCGGGCGGGGCTGGGGCGTGCAGCCGCGCTTGGACGCGTTCTACGACGGACTGCAGGGCTATTACGTCGTGGGCGCGCACGCGTGCGGCGCGGCCGCAGCGTCGACCGAGGCCGCGATGGCGAGGCGAGGCGGTCTCGTGGCGGCAGGCGAGAACATCTACCCGCCCGGGCTCGACTATCCGATCGAAGACCTCACCCCAGGCACGTACTGGGCCTGCTTCTACCTTCAGAGGGGACCGGACGTGGAACGCGCCGCGGTGTTGATGGAATCTTACGTCGTGCTCGGCGTGCCAATCCCTCAGTGAGCGCAGCGGCGCTCTCGCTCGAGCGGGACCTAGCGACGGGTGTCGGCGTCGGCGGCTAGTAGAGCTTTGCGGCGGCGGCGCCGTCGGAAGGGTAGTCCTCGTGCTGCTTCAGGCCGTACTTGAGGAGTTCGCGGACGCTGGGGCGGTGGCAGATCGGGTCGTGTGTGTGGCAGTAGGAGACGACGCGATGATCGCGTCCGAACGATGGGCGGCGGCCGAGCACGCCGTACCCGTTGTGTTGGTAGCCGCCGCGGTCGGCTGGATGCTGGTCTGCAGGCCCCGTCCGCAGAAGCCTCTAGAACATGGCACCGGCGGCCCATGGCGAGAGCCTCGGACCTACTGTAATCCATCCCCGCGGGGACCCCACTGCAGAGTGGCGCACACCTGGCGCACACCTCGTAGGGAAACGAGGGGAACGCCCGGGTAAGCGCGGGAACCCGTCTGATGCGGGTTTGCGGGCAGTTCATGCCGTTTCGTGCCCCTCGCTGCCCTGTCGTTCCCGCCCCGTTCCGCCTCGACAAGGCGGAGGTCACTGGTTCGAGCCCAGTATCGCCCACTGACACGCATAGGTGCGAAGTAGTGCCAACTTCGCACCCTAATGCCGGTTTGCTGGCTCAAAAGGGTGCGAAAGGGTGTGAAGAGAAACCGCTGATTTGCGGGCCCAAGGGTGCTCAGCGTACGTAAAACGGTCGCAGGGCGGCGTACGCTGCGTACGCTGAGATCTCAAAAACCCCAACGCCAGTTTCGATTCCTGCGTCCGCCCGCTTGGCAGATCCCCGCAACCGCCGGGAATCTGCCTTTGCAGAGCGGAATTTGGTCCGCGTGTCTGGTTGGGCCAGATCCGCATGGATCCGCTCGAATCCGCTTTCATGTCTCTACAGCGGTCCCTGGCGGGGCGTGGGGTACGCAGCCGAGGGCGACGATCGCGCTGCGCGACTCCGGGTTGTTTCAGCCTCGCAAGGCTGAGTCCATGATCGCCTCGCGGTCGACGGAAAGCCACAAACCTGGAGGGGCGCCTCTCAACGTGTCCTCGCGAGTCAGCGCACCCCCCGGGGGATTGTGAGCTTGCGGTGGGACACGCACGCACCAAGGACGCCCCAGGGGAAGCGCCGCAGTAGCGCGTCTAGGGTCACTCGGGCGGTTCTGTCCGGTCCGCAATGTCCCGGGCGTCAGCGTTGCGCCGGCGTCAGGTAGATGCGCACGCGAAGCTGAGTGCCGCGAGCGACTTGTCGGCTTGGAATTGTCGCGTCGCACGGGACGCGTTCGGCGCCCGCCTGATTGCAAGGCGCACCCGCGAGTTCGGGAGGCGTCCCCCATCGTCATCGCCCGTTGGCCAAGGTCGCGTCGAGGTTCAAACTCCTCGCGCGTCGCGCCCGCGGGGTCGCTTGACACAGCCCTTCAACGGTGGTAGAACCGGTGAAGACGCTCGGCGGTCTCCAAACTTGACTCAGTCGGACTACGACCACCGCGCCAAATGAGGGTAGGACGAGCAGCCGAAATGGGAGGCGCTCAATGAGTCGACGGGAAAGTTCACGGGATCCCGGCCTCAGATCTTTCTCCGCTGCTGTCGCATGTCTCTCAAGCGCTGCGCCAGCGAAGCGGCGGCGCCGTCCCGTTACCCTGGTCGGCCTCGCGATTGCAACGGCCGGGGCAATTTTCTTTGTCGGCCCTCGCCCAGCATTCGCTCTCAAATACGCGGAACCTCCGGCCGCGCAAAGCTACTACGAGTATTCGACGAGCACAGCGCTCGCTGCGGAAGAGGGCTGCGAAGATGCGCTCGACAACGGGGAATTCGACTACAACAGCATGGTGATTCTGGATTTCGGCGGACAGCTCGCAAACCGGACCGGCACCTTGTCGACGAACGGCAAAACGAAATTCAAAAACGCGCAGATAGAGGCCATCGCAAAGGAATTCGCGAATGGATACTTCGAATGCGAGTACGGGTACGCGACAGTCCATCTTGACATCGGTACCAACAACTCCTACGACGCTGTGAGTGCCGCGGGTGGAAAGGCTTGGGCTGAAGTCGTCAAGAATGTCGCCAACTACGTGCTCGAAAGTAAAGAAAAGACAAAAGTTGTGTCTATCTACGGGGGCGACGATCTCGAGGATGGATATAGCTCTGGAGGCAAGGCCCTCGACTGGGCGAGGTCATACAGCGAAAACACAAACTCGCCGTACGTCAACTACGGCGACGCAGGGGGATGTCCCGAAACCAGCCACGAAAACGGGCCTTGCGCGGTCGAAAACGGGTTCGCGGAATGGAACCAGCAGGTCGAGTATGAAGTTAGTTGGCAGATCTACAGGGCACATGGTACGCCCGAGATCTACCATCTAGCAAACGCCAAGCAATGGGCAGAGATAGCCCTATATGGCAACGGTCACTTCGGCGGAGGGATTCAGTTTGAGGGCCCACTCGACCAAGATGGAGCCGAAAGCAGTAACAGTCCGCACGAAGCGTGGTACGAGTTCGAGGAAAGCCTCGAAGCCAACGGCCTCAACGCCGACATAATCTTCTCACTCACTATTTAGCATCATGACGACGTGGCGTAATCGCGCAAGGCGGAGGGTCTCGACAATGTCGAGCCGCTTGCGCCGTCCTGGCAGATCGACAAGAGTTCGCGCGGGCCTAATACTTCTAGCCGCGCTGCTAACGGCCGGACTGGTGCTTGGAATCGCCCTAGGCACGTCCGGCGCGACAAAAACCTCCTATTATCAAGAATGTGCAAATAAGTTCGGCACGAGCGAAAGGGCGGCCGACCCGCAGTGGCTGAAAGAAAAGATTGCACAAGAAGACGAAGAATGTGAACACCTAGCAGCGATCAACGAAAGCATCTCGCCCACCGAGGAGACAGAAGCGAAAGAACGATTTCGAGCGAGTCATAAACGCGGTGAACTGAACCCGGAACCAGAATCTTCGCCCGTCACAGGAATCATCGACAGCCGCGAAGCGCCGCTGGGACGGAAGGAAACGTTCCGGGCGACAAACCACTGGACGGGCCA
The DNA here is from genome assembly GCA_963821425.1 of uncultured Solirubrobacteraceae bacterium. GTDB lineage: Bacteria > Actinomycetota > Thermoleophilia > Solirubrobacterales > Solirubrobacteraceae > Palsa-744. The sequence goes on along the minus strand of CAWGDS010000001.1, from coordinate 1,010,674 downwards.
AGTAGAAGGCCAGTGGTACGTTGTGTACGCTGGCGCACGCACCTCACCAGAAGACGGCGCCCCCGGAAATTCCGAGGACGGACGCGCAGAAGTGCTTGTGTACCACACGCCAGACAGTTCCGACTCTGCTGAACCCAACACCTTTGTCGCCGCCGAGAACCCGTCGGCCGCAGCAGAACGGACGCCGCTCACTATCATCCGCGCGAGCGGCGGCATCCTGACGCTGGAAACGGACACCGGCGCAACGATGACGTTCGATGTGGCGACTCATAGCTTCGGCTAAGGCCAGATCCTGGAACTGACGCCGCCGCCGTTGGCAAGAGTTCCGCTCGCGAGCTTTCTCCGGCAAGTCACCTGCGACGAACAGATCGAGGCAGTCGGGCGCCGCAGCGGCCGCTGTCGCCTACGGCGCCTCCTGACCTGCGATCAACGAAGCTCGGACTCCTCGCCGGCGCCATCTCAGGCCGGGCAGCCACGCGGCAGATGCTCTCTGGCGGTTTCGTGACCGAGCGGTCCGTGAGCGCCGAGCAGCATCTTGCGAGGGAGCTTGCCTCGGCTGCGGCCGAAACGATCCCTACTCTGGTCGCCACCGGGCCCGGATTGGATCGACTTAACTCGGCCTCATTCGCCCACCTGAGCCTCGCGGGAATGTCCCGTCCCCGGACGCTGGTTGACCGTGACGGACCTGCCTCCTCGCTTTGGCATATGAATCGCCTCCGCCGCCCCACTGCCCCCGCTATCTTCATCGCTGGCATGCTCGCGGCCGCCGGGTGGATCGGCTGGCGCTTCGGGGAGGCCATGCTGCGCTTTCCTGACCCTCGGGTCGCTTCTACGGGGCAGGTGCGACGCCTGGTACGTGAGACGGTTGGGGCGGTGGCCATCGGCGCTCTCAAGACGAATCCTCAGCCGCGGTCTTGGCTTCCGGTTTGTGACCGCGGCCGTTAGTCGGGCGCTCGCCTGCGTGTCTAGGTCCCACATCGTTAGCGCGTCTGTACCGGCTCCTCCTGCCGACATCCGCCGCCCGACTAGAGAGCCCGTGCCCCCGCCAGCTTCCCTGGCTGTCCAGGCAAGGGCCTCCCTGCCGCGTCTTCGTCGCTGCGCTCCTTGTCGCGGCACACAGTTGCACTGGATAGTGCTGTCTTTGCTATTTTGCGAGTGGGATGCTCTCCATCGGCAAGATCGCTCTCGGCCAGCACCGCTACTACGAGCGGCAGGTCGCGGGCGGCGAGGATGACTACTACTCGGGCCGTGGCGAGGTGCCCGGAGAGTGGGTTGGGGCCGGGACAGAGGCCCTCGGGCTCTCAGGGCGTGTGAGCGCCGAGCAGTTCGGAGCGCTGATCGCGGGGCTCGATCCCAGGGATCCCAGGGTGCGCCTGCGCGCCTCAGAGCGAGACCCCAAGGTCGCGGCTCTCGATCTCACGTTCTCTGCGCCGAAGTCGCTCAGCGTCCTGTTCGCTGTCTCACCCGAGGAGCTCTCCGGTGAGCTCGTTGCCTGCCACGAGGAGGCGGTCGGAGCCGCCCTTTCGTATCTGGAGACAGATGCCGTGATGGTGCGCCGCGGTGAGGCAGGCAAGCACGTCGAGCGCGCCGACGGGCTGATCGCGGCGGCGTACCGGCACCGGATGAGCCGTGCGCTTGACCCGCAGCTCCATACCCACGTCGTCGCCGCCAACCTGGCGCGTGGAAGCGATGGGCGCTTCACGGCTCTGCACGGTGCGCCTCTGTATCGCTCGGCGAAGACCGCCGGCTTTCTCTACCAGGCACACCTGCGCGCATTGGTGCGCGAGCGTCTCGGCCTTCGGTGGGGAGAGGTGTACAGGGGCGTCTCAGAGCTCGAGGGAATTAAGCGCCCGGTGATCGAGCACTTCTCAAAGCGACGAGGAGAGATGCTCCGTGCAGCCGAAGGGGGCGGGATCGGCCTTGAGACGAAGGCCGCGGCGGAGACCGCGGCGCTCGCGACCCGCGATCGCAAGCAGTATGGGATCGAGACTCACACGTGGCGCGAGGCGGTCCGCTCGCGCGCCGCGGAGCTCGGGCTGGGCGCAGAGGAGCTCGACGATCTGTTCAGGGAGGGCTCTGAGCGCCCCGTCGGCGGCCTGATCGAGCGGGACCAGGCGGCTGAGCTGAGCCTCGGCGAGCACCTGGCCGGCCCGGAGGGCCTGACGGCCAAGAGCAACACCTTCGATGGGCGTGCGGTGCTGCAGGAGTTCGCGGCTTCGGCCACGCAGGGCGCTCTGGTGGGCGAGGTGCGCGGCCGGGCCGAGCGCTTCGCCGAGCGTCCAGACGTGATCCGAACGAGGGATCGTGAGATGACGACGGCGGAGCTGGTGGATTGCGAGCGGCGCCTGATCGCAGCGGCGGTCGGCCGTGCGGGGGAGGGGAGCGGCGTCGTCGATGCCTCGCTCGCTGAGCGCGCGATCGCACGCGCGGAGCGTTCGCTGAGCGAGGAGCAGGCGATGGCTGTGCACGCGACTGTGAGCACCGGGGACGGGGTCACCGTTATCCAGGCGCTCGCCGGCACCGGCAAGACCCACACCGCGGGCGTGCTGCGTGAGGTCTATGAGAACGCGGGGTATGAGGTGCTCGGAGTGGCGCCCACGGGCCGTGCTGCGCGCGAGCTCACCGAGCAGGCTGGGGTGCCGGCACGCACGCTGGAGCGTTTGCTGTTCGACCTGGAAGAGCTGGGCGACGCGCTGCCACAGGGATGCGTTCTGATTCTCGACGAGGCGGGGATGGCGGCCACCCGGCCCAGCGCGCGCGTGCTGGAGGCTGCCGAGCGGGCGGGCGCGAAGGTGATCGCGATCGGCGACGCCGGCCAGCTGGCCTCCGTGCAGGCCGGCGGCTGGCTGGGCGCCGTCGGCCGCGAGCTCGGAGCCCTCCATCTCACGGAGGTCATGCGCCAGCGCGACCGGGCCGAGCGTCGAGCGCTCGCCGCCCTGCACGAGCATCTTCCCCAGCACTATCTGGACTGGGCTGCACGGGCTGGACGCATCGACGCGTTCGGCGACCGTGCCGGCGCGTGCGTAGAGGCGATTGCAGAGTGGCAGCGCGCAAGCGAGGCGGTCGGCCCCGCCCAGGCCGTGATGATCGCCAGGGACAACGAGACGCGCGCAGCGCTGAACAGCGCAGCCCGAGAGCTTTGGAGGGCTCTCGGCCTGCTCGGGGAGGAGTACTCCTACGGCTCGGTTGAAGTGGCGGTCGGTGACCGCGTGATCTGCCGGCGAAACGATCGCCTGATCGATGTCGATAACGGCATGCGCGGGAGCGTTCGCCAGGTCGACGGCGATCGTGTCGTGATCGACACTGACTCGGGGCTCGTTCGCGAGCTGCCCGCCGCCTATGTCGCAGAGCACCTCGAGCACGCCTACTCGCTGACCGGTCACGGCATGCAGGGCGGGACCGTCGAGACAGCCCTGGTCGTGGCCTCTCCGCGGGATCTCACCGCCGGCTGGAGCTACACGGCGCTCTCCCGCGCGAGGGGAGAGACACGCATTCTGATCCACGACCACCAGCTCGCCGAGGGCCGAGGCGAGTTCGCACCCTTAGAGCAGACTCAGACGCCGGCACGCAGCGATCTCCTCGCCCGAGTGGGGCGGCACATGCTCGAACGAGACGACGAGGATCTCGCCATCGAGCAGCTGCCAGGCGCGGGCCGTGCGGATGACCCTGCGCTGGCGGTCTCGCGGGAGCTCGCAGCCGAGCTTCCACAGGAGCGGGGCGCCGCACTCGCGGAGCCCGCGCGGCCGGTCGCGGCGACCCGCGCGCAGCTGCGGGAGCTTGGCGAGCGCGTCGAGGAGCTGCAGGCGCAGCTTCGGGCGCTGCCGCTCGGCAAGCTTGAACGCATCGAGGACCTCGACAGACTGGCGATCACCCTGATGAGCCGGCGGGAGGGAAACGCGCAGCGGCTCGCGGAGCTACCCGAGCCCCGACGGCGACTCGGACGCGAGAAGGACCCCCATGTCGGCGAGCGCATCCACCTCGATAACGCACTGCAAGGCAACGAGGACGCGCTCGGCAACGTCCTCGAGCGGCGCTCCCGGCTCGCACGCGAGCTGGGCGACGTGCCCGAGGTACGCGCAGAGCGCGATGGGCTCGAGCACGCGATCAGCGAGGCCATGAGGGAACGAACCGCGGTCCGCGTGGAGCTCGTCGAGCGCGAATTACAGACCCGCCCCGCCTGGGTCATAGCCACCTTCGGTGAGCGCCCGGATGGGCCGCGGGCCGCCCAAGTGTGGGAGCACGGTGTTCGGCTCGCCGCGCGCTACCGCGTGGAGCACGACATCACCGACCCAGGCGATGCACTCGGGCCCCAGCCCGAGCATCGCGAGCAGCAGCGCAGCTGGGAGCGTGCCCGCAAGGCGATCGCGCGGGACCAGCGCCAGCTCGGCCGCGATCTCGAGGTCGAGCTCGATGTCGATCTCGGGATCGGGTTCTGAGCGCCACTATGGTACGTCTGTGCCGTACGGTCGTAGGTTGCCAATGCCAATACCATGAGTGACCAGCAGCTCCTCACCGTCGAACAGGTCGCCGCCGAGTTCCAGCTGACCTCTCAGACGATCAGAAACTGGATCAAGAGCGGCGCGCTCTCGGCGGTGAAGATCGGCCACGTCTACCGCGTAAGGCGCGAGGACGTCGACGCCATGATGCGCCGACACGAGGGCGAAACCGCCCCACTCGGCACCCATCGCGACATCTGGGCCCCCGAGACCCTCGGGATGCCCTACCGCCGCCACGAGCACAGCCGGCAGCCGTCTATCTGGGATGGGACGGCTCGCGCCGTCCTGCCCAGGAAGCAAACGCAGTAGCAGCCTTCACGCGCCCGGTTGGTCAGGGTGTGCGGAGCTGGCACCGACCGAGGGGCGCGCCGCCCCAGGGTCGCCCCTCCCGGGTCGCGCGGCTTAGCCTTCTAGCGTCGTTTCGAGGGGGTATCCGCCGTTGTCGGCGAGGGTCAGCGTGAATGTGATGTCCTCCTTCTTTGGGCAGGACTTGTTCTGGTGGCTTCCCACGCTGTGCGCGGTGCCCTTCACGACTGCTTCACTGGCCTTCCCGGGCGTGGGAAGCTGGACGGTGCCTTTGGCGTTCGTGAGGGAGTTGAAGCTGTAGCCGCACTCCTTTTCCGACCCGTAGGGTCCCCAGATGATGATGATGAGGGATCCCTTGATCTTCTTCACCGTGCCCTTGGACGACAGCGGAACTTCCTGGAGGAGCAGGCTCATTTCGTCCTTGATGCCTTCGTATTCATCGGCGCAAGAAGTTTCCCCTTCCTGTTTGCCTCCACCGGGTGAGGTGTAGAACGCCACTAGGGGCGAGCTGTTCGCCTTCATTTCTCCGACGATGGGCTTCGTCGTCCCGCAAGCCCCCAAGGGGGTTTGAAAACTGGCTTCGATAGGGGCTCCGTTCGCGAGAACCGGGTCTAGGCCTTCGTACAGGTGTTCGCCGCCTTCCCTGAGCACCAAGTTCGCCTTGGCCGCGCCCGCAGGGGCGGCCGCCATCGCTCCAACCGCCAGCACCGCGACACCAGCGAGTCCCACGGTCTTCAGTCGCCTCATCCCTGCCCCTCCTGCTAGTAGCACTCCCGTCCCGAAAGCCTATCGCAGCACTGCCCGTCCGTGGAGGGCGGGCGATTCCAGGGCGGCGCCGGCTCGCTCCGGCGGCGACTGCGGCTTCGCCGAACCACGCGGCGCCTGACTGCCGCGGCTCGCGAGGTCCGTAAAGCTAGAGACTCCAAGTCGCCGGCACTTAGCACACGCCTGGCACCGTATCCAACATCCGTCCACTGTGGACTAGCCCCGTCGTAGTGTCTGTTGTGCAGTATTTCGGGGTGCGAGCCGGCGTCCGAGGACGCCGGGAAAGGTAGGGCGGACTTATGAACCGCGTTCACGTAATCATCGTGGCGGGCGCGTTGACACTCGCTTGTGTGGCCATCGGCGCCTCTGGTGCGTCGGCGGCCTCGTTTGGCCGATGCGTAAAACTTGCAGGCGAAACGGGCAAATATCGCAGTGGGGGTTGCCAGGAAGGCCAATTTGCCACCGGCAAATGGGAATGGCACCCCGCATTTGGTAGTGAAGGAATCAGTAACAAGAGCTTTACGCTCAAACTCAGCGAACCCGCGACTGTCTACCAGGCACCGGAAGTCGTGGCCTTTTCCTGTGGCAAAGGGGAAGGCAGCGGCGAATTCACGAGCAATACGCAGGTCGGCAGCGTCCAGCTCACTCTCAAGGAATGTAAAGACGGCGCTGAAAGCAGATGCACCAACACCGGGACCGAAGGGGAAGTGAAGACTGCAACGCTCGACGGTGCGATTGGCGTCTGGAAAGCCGAACGCGAAGAACAGCACAACAAAATCGGCCTTCAGCTGAACGCCGCGGCCGGCGAAGGAGGAACCTTTATTGAAACGATGACGTGCGGCGGAACCACGACCCGCAAGCTGACCGGTTCGATCATCTCCATGGTGCCACCTGCGGGTCCCAACAAAATGGGCAAATCGTGGTCCTTGAAATATATGCACCGAGGCCTTGAACAGATGCCTGAAAAATTCGAAGGCGTCGAATTTCCTCCGCCGTTCGAGCAGAGCCTCAATAAAGGGACGCCGACTCATGTCGCCATGGAGGCGACGATTGAACAAGTAAACGAAGAAGAAATGGAGCTGAACGCCACGTGCACGTGCTGATTGCCTGGGCACGGCGTTTGGGTTGGCGGCGAGCGCAGGGGCTGCTGCATGTACGACCATCCAACTTGCCGGTCGCTGACTGATGCACATGAAGTGACGTGACCCGGATACACACACGGGGCCGGGCGGAGCGCGTCCCCTGTGTGTATCTGCGGACGATGCGCCTATTCAGCGCGGGGGCGCCCGCACGTGCTCAGATGAGCAGTGCGGGCAGCCAGGTGGCGCACCAGGGCCAGCGGGGCCAGCGCGCAGGGCGCGCTTGCGGTGTCAGGCGGAGCGCCGCGCGCGCTCCCGCGGGCGCGCAACGCTAGTGCGGTCTTCGGCCTTGACGGCCTCCGCGAGCTCCCCGGCAATCTCCGCGAGCTCCTCATAAGCTCGCGCGACTTCGAGCATGTCTTCGCCTGCCGCCATCGTGCCAAGTCGCGTTATCGTCTGGTCAAAGCCTTGCCAGAGCTCCGCCGGTCCGCGCCGTCCGGTGCCCGCTCGCAGCTCGTACGGTGGCTCGCTGTCGGCCTTGCGGGCAGGCGGCCACTCAAAGCCCGCAGCGCCCGCCGCTCGGCAGACGCGCGCCGCCTCGCTCGCGCCCTCTGCGAGGGCAGCCAGGCGAGCTGCGAAGCCCAGGTCTGGGGGCGCTTGCTTATGGGCCTGCACCGCGCTAGCCCACCTGGCCATCCCGCCCCTGAAGTCACTGAGGATCTGCTGATCAGCGTCAGCAGCGCTGTCTTTGCTCATTTGCTGATCCAACCTATCACCCCGACAGGCCATGCTGAGTCCGGCCGCGGACCGGGAGCGGGGACACCCGGGCCAGCGACCGCGCCGGTCCTCTCTACGATGTAGGTGCGACCACTGAGGTGCCCACATGAAGGTCGTGACCGTACGGGACTTCCGCGACCACGCCACGGAGATGTTCCGATCCGAGGATGTGATCCTCGTGACCCGCGACGGCGCTCCCGCCGGCGTCTTCCTGCCGTGGGACACGCCCGAATTGCCGGTGGAGGTCCGTCGCGAGGTGTTCCTGCGCCTCTCAGAGCAGATCGGCGCGCAACTCGAGCACAAGGGTGTGAGCGAGTCAGAGGTACTCGGCGATTTCGCTGCCTCCCGCAGTCGTCGCTGACGCGAACGTCGTCCTCTCGGCGCTGATTGGCGGCCGCGCCCGCCTCGTGATCGCCTCTCCTCGCGGGCCCCGATGTCTGGCCGCGGAGGCGGTGGCGCTCGAGATCGCCAGGCACGTCCCACGCCTGGCCGCCAAGCGGGGTCTTAACTCCGCGCTCATGTTCGGGGCGCTCGGCGCCGTGCCCGTCGACTGGAAGGCCTCAGGTGAGTATGAGGATCGCCGCGAGCAGGCTGAGGAGCGGCGACCCCGACGACTGGCCGACCGTCGCACTTGCACTGAAGCTGAGCCTGCCCGTCTGGTCCCAGGACAAGGACCTGGCCGACGCCGCCATCGAGGTGTTTACGACCGGTGCGCTGCTCGATGCGCTGGCTGATGCCGGCGATGAAGGCTAGGTGGCCGGCGGGCGCCAGCCCTACGCCTTGTGGGGATCTTTGCTAATTTGGCATAGATGGGTGCGGTCCACTCGACCCCGTGGCTTTGATGGGCGGTCAGGTCGTCAGCCTTCCGTCTCGGGGCGACACGCTGCTGACGAAGAAGCAGCTCGCCGCGCTCCTTGGTCGCTCGGAGCGCTGGGTGGAGCTGAAGGTCAAGGAGGGTATGCCGATGGAGCAGGCGACCGATCGCTACGGCCGGCGTCGCTACAACCTAAGGCTCGTCCAGGCATGGCTCAACGAGGGTCGACCGAAAGGTGCGAGGCGTGAGGACCGGGTCGCGGTGTTGGAGCGTCAGGTCGCGGACCTGACGGCCCAGGTGGCCGAACTGCGAAGGGCTGGATGAGCGGCAACGCGGACACAAGCCTGTACGCGCACGCCCAATGTCGTCGGCGGTCGTCAAGATAAAGCGGCCATGACGATCGTCCCGCGTAACGGCAAGTTCGGCGTCAAGGTCTGGGATTCCGGACAGAAGCGCTACCGATGGATCGGGAGCTTCGAGACCGAAGCCGAAGCGGCGCAATCCGAACGAGACGCGGCGCTGAAGCCTGGGAGAGATGTGCCGACGGTGGAGCAGTGGGGGAGGATCTGGCTGTCGGATTACGCGCGGCCCGCGCCCGCGACACGGCAGGTGTATCGGCAGGCCGTGAAAGTGATCGCCGCCGAGCTTGGCGCGCTGCGCCTTAGCGAAGTCGATCGTCCCCGCGCGCGAAGGCTTGCGAACGGCTGGCCCCGGAACACCGGCGCGGTCGCGCGCACGATGTGGGAGGACGCGCGGCGGGACGGGATCTGCAAGGAGAACCCGTGGTCGAACCTGCGACTGGCGCAGTCCCGCGGCCGGAAGGACATCCTTGCGCTGACCGAGCAGGAGGTCGAGCAGCTTGCGGACCTCGCGGAAATCGAGCATGGGGACTACGGCCTGGAGGCCCGGGCGCTCGTCCTGACCCTCGCCTACGCGGGACTGCGTCCGGGAGAGCTGTGCGCCCTGCGGTGGGACGACCTCACTCCGGGGGATCGCGAGATGCACGTCCGCCGCAGCCTGGACGCTACTGGCCAGGAGAAGCTGCCGAAGAACGGCAAACCTCGCGTGGTCACCATCCCACCGCGCGCCCTCGAGGCGCTGTCGAACGTCCCACGGAGCCTTGCCGACGGCTACGTGTTTCACTCAATCCAGGGGCGTCGGTTGACGAAGGCGAACCTGTGGTACCTGTGGCGCCCCGTGGTCACCCGCTGGAAGGCCGCAGGCGGCCGTGACCTGGACCTGTACGAGCTGCGCCACGCCGCCGCGACGATGCTCTTAGAACGCGGCGTCAGCCCCGCAGACGTCGCTGTTCAACTGGGCCACACCGACGGGGGCGCTCTTGTTATGGCGCGCTACGGTCACCCCTCTGAGGACGCGGCGAGAGACCGACTCAAGATGGCCTATGCCGGCGATCAGGGCGCCCCCGAGCGCCGCCGCGTACGCGGGACGGGCGCAGCATGAGCGCCTTCACCCCGTAAACGCGGGCCGGTTCGCAGCCCTCTAACCAGTATCGCCCACTCCTGAGGGACCGAAGTCGCCCGACTCCAACCCCAGATACCGTTGGGTGGCTTTTCCTCCGGGCCGAAAGCAGGCGGCTGGGCACACAGGCCGGAAGGACGCTTGGGCTTCGTCCATCTCGGCAGTCGTGGCGGTCCTCGGGGACGCGCTCGCATCCCTGACCGAAGGAGGAGTCCGCCGGATGCGGCAAGGCGATCTGCCGAGCAACGGTCTGCGGTGCGTCCGTGGCCCGTGGCGCGGGTGTCATCTTCCCCGCGTCAGGGCCACGGACGTTGCACACTTCGGCGGGTGGCCCGAGTCGCTCTCGGGGTTACGGAATGGCTTCGTATTCGTTGCTTGCAGTTAGCGATTTGCCTCCAAAGATGGACGCCTCGTTTCCCGTGGCGGCGTTTTGATATCCCCCGCTTACCGATGCGTTTGCGCCGGGTGCGCTGCTTAGTGCTCCGCCAGAGACCGACGCGGCTTTTCCTTGGGCTTCGTTGGCGCTGCCGCCGCTGACCGATGTCGATTCGCCGGTGGCGTTGTTTTCGCGTCCGCCACTGACGGACGCGTAGAAGCCGCTCGCAGTGTTGACGAGGCCGCCGGTGACGGCGGCGGCGAAGTTCTCTGCCTGGTTGTGTCTGCCGCCCGTGACGGATGAGTCTTCGCTGTTGGCGAGGTTTTCAAGGCCGCCCGTGATGGATGCCCAGAAGCCGGTGCTGGGCACATCGTTGTCTTTGCCGCCTGTGATCGACGCCCATGACGCTTCAGCCCTGTTCTGCGCGCCGCCGGTCACAGAGGAGAACGCACCGGTGGCCGTATTTTCGATACCTGCGAGGATCGAGCCGAAGCTCGAAAAGCTTTGCGCGCTGCCGAGGATGAGGTCGTGCGAGCCAGTTTGAGCGCCGGGTGCTTCGTCATAGCCGATGATGAGGTTGCCCTCCCCGTTGACAGATTCGGTCTTACCCAGACCGTCGACGATCTGCACATTCACGCTGGAGAACTGCACGGTCGGCTTGCCGCCAACACCCGCGTCGAGGACCTTGATGTGCGGTAGCAGGCTCTTGAGTGTTTCCAGTTCGCTGCTGTTGAACCCGGTGCTCCCAGCCTTGCCTTCCGCGCCCTGCTTGCCTTCCTTGCCTTCTTTTCCTTCCTTGCCTTCTGCGCCTAGGCTCGTCAATTTGAAGCCCTTCGCGCACTTGCCGTGCTTGGGCGTGACGAGGGCGGCGCCTCCCTTCCTCGGCACGCATAGCTTGAACGCCGACGCCGACGCCGCACCCGCCATGGTCAAGAGCATCACCAGCAACACGCTCGTCACACGCATCCGTCTCATCGGGAACCTCCCTAGATCGCTTTACGGCGCGGCGCTCCTATCGCACCGACGCCTGGCCTAGAGCCCTACCGCCGATGAACGAGCCGCGCACGCGAACAGGCAGGGCAACCTTGTGACTGCGCGAACCTTACGCCGCACGCACCGCCAGCCGCAGGCTCCTGCTCTGCTACGGCAAGCGATCGCCGCAACCGCCTCTCACAACAAGACGCCCGCTCGGGACGATGGCTGGCGCAGAAACCCGTCTGTGGAGACCTGGGCTGTGGTTGCGGTGACGGTCGCTGAGGGGGCTCGCAGCGCCGAGGACGAGCAGAAGGCGCCGCGGACGAGCGACGACTCGCGGCTTCTTCGACCCCGCCCATAGAAGCGCTTCAGTGGGCCCGCCAGAGCTTTGTGCGACAGCCACCTCCAAGGCGGGCGTCTGCGTCAACCGACCCAAGAGTGCTGAGATGGACGAGCTGCGGGCGTCTCGACTTGGCCCCCGCAGACGCTCGCTTCTGGCAAAAGCAGGCGTCTCGCGCATCGCCGAGCGGACGCCTGGGTTTCGTCCGAACCGGCTGCGTGCGGCTGGGTTGTCGAGACGCCTGCTCAGTGGAAGGGAGAGCACTGTCGCTCGTCGCGCTGCGGGTACCTGGGAAGGCACATCGTGGGTGCCCGCGAGCGACGTGGCGATGCTCGTGAGGGAAGTTCCTGCTGCGCGTGCGTGCTGATAGGCTCCGGCGCGCTTAGCGGCGCTAACCCGCCCGGAGCGCGGCTCAGGGCTTTACAGGGTGGAGGGAGGCCTCATGCAGCTTCAGGCTTGCTTCGTACGGTTGGGTGTTCTGCTGGTGTTGATGATCGCGGCGGTGCTCTCCTGCAGCACAAGCGCATTCGCAGAAACCAAGACGTTCCTGGCCACAGAAGGCTCTGAACGGACCTTCCCGGTCCCTGCGGGCGTGACGCAGATCCAAATCACCGCCGTCGGCGGCGCTGGCAAGCCGGGCAGTGTGTGCGTCGCTACTCACTCTTACCCCGGAGGTGCGGGCGCGAAGGTCACCGCGACCCTGGATGTGAGCGAAGGCAAAACCCTGTACGTCGATTTCGGCGGCGGCGGGATTGGCGGGGTTGAAACCTGCGTCAAAGGCGCAGGCGAAGGGGGGGGCGCCTCAGACGTGCGCACAGAACAGGGCAACCTGAAATCGCGGCTGGTCGTGGCTGGCGGCGGGGGTGGGGGTGGCAGCAGCGTCAGGTATGAAACGTCGGGCCTGATGTGCGAACAGGCCGGCGCGGGCGGGAGCGCCAGCGCTCTGGAAGGCGAAGCGGGCGCCACCGGCCTCGTGGAATTTGAATGCGGGTTCGGCCGAAACGGGGCGGAAGGCACCGGGGGCGGTGGCGGCAAAGAAGGCGGCGGGGGAAAAGGCGGCGCTGAGGCGGGCACGACATGCCCCGGATCTGAAGGCAGCGAAGGAGTCGGAGGCAACGGCGGACCTCAGTCGTCCAATAATTGTGGGGATGGCGGCGGTGGCGGTGGCGGCTACTACGGTGGCGGTGGCGGCGGCGGCGGCGGATTCGGCGCCGGCGGCGGCGGGGCGGGGTCGAGCTACTACGCTCCCGGCGCGACAAACACGAGCGTCAAAGCCGACTCAACCGACCCCCAGGAGGTGCTGATCACCTACGCCACGCCGAGCTCGAGTGGCGAAGAAACCAGGAAACACGAAGAAGAAGTCGCAGCGGCGGCGGCCAAGCGCAGCCAGGAAGAAGCCGCTGCGCGGAAACATGTTGAAGAAGAAGCCGCGGCAAAGAAACACGCCGAAGAAGAAGTCGCGATCGCCGCGCGCGTGCACAGCGCCCTCATCGCCGTCCTCAGGCCACACGGCAAGGCCGCGAAGCTCGGCGCGATCACCAAAGCCGGCGGCTACATAGTCGCGTTCGCCGCCCCCACCTCGGGCATCATCACGATCGCGTGGTACGAGGTGCCGAAGGGCGCCCACATCTCGTCGGCCAAGCCCATACTCGTCGCGACAGGAACCGCCAAGGTCGGGGCCATAGGCACCGTGAAGGTGCACGTTAGGCTGACGGCGAAGGGCCGGCAGCTGCTGCGTCACGCGCGGAACCAGAAGCTCACAGCCAAGGCAACGTTTACACCCACGGGCAAGACCGGGTTCGCTGCCATCGGCACGTTCACACTGCGACGCTCGTGACTACCAAGCGACCGAGTGAGGGGTGGGCGAGCTGCTATTTTTGCCGACCTCCGCACACGGGCACAGGTGAGCCTACGGCCACCTGAGGCGAGGCTTGGGAGCGTCGTCGCCGCTGCGGCCGCGGGGCGGTTGGCGTCAGGAGCGCGAAACGTCATGGCTGCTTCCCGTGACGAAGCGCCCGTCGCTCCGACACGCTCCAAAGTGTCGCTCAGGACGACGCTGGCTTCCCCTCAGCACGCCGGTGCGTGACCATCGCAGGCCGCCGTCAGAGGCCCGAGAACCGCCGCCCGACGCGATCCGCAGAGCATGGTGCCCCATGCCGGTAGGCACAGGGCACCATGACGGCTACCGGCTAGGGCTTGAATTCCTTTTCCGCAGCCGTTTCGAGCATGGTCCCGCCGCCGATCGCGGAGAAGGCGTACTTCGCTGTGTTTTCGGCGCCGCCGCTCACCGAGGCCAAAGTGGCGCTGGCGGTGTTGGCGTCGCCACCGCTCACCGAGTCGTATCGCGCGCTGGCGGTGTTTTCGTAGCCGGCGAGGAATCCGCCGACAGACGTGAACGATTGCCCGCGACTCCCGAGAACGAGGTTGTTAGAGCCGCTCTGCGTCTTGGGGTCTTCGTTGACGCCGACCACGAGGTTGCCCTCCCCGTTGATCGTTACCTCGCTCGTTTCACCGGAGGTGACCTGCACGTTCACGCCGGAGAACACGATCGTGGGCTTCCCGTCGACGCCAGACGCGGCGAGCTTCATGTACGGCAGCACCGCCTTGAGCTGTTCTTGTTCTTCTTTGGAAAGCAGCGAGAGGCCTTCTTTGCCTTCCGTCCCGGCGTTACCTTCTTTGCCAGTTCCGCCTTCCTTGCCTTCCGTCCCGGGCTTACCTTCTTTGCCGGCGGCGCCTTCTTTGCCCGTCGCTGCGGGCTGGATGTTCGCTGCGATCTTCGTTTCCAGCGCCTTCAGCACCTTCGGGCTGATCTGGTTGGTCTTGGTGATCAGATAGTGCTGGGCAGCGACTGCGCTGCCACCCATGGCGAACACCAGCGCCATCGTGGCGACCACGTTTGCGTAGCTCAGGTGTCTGCGGATAAACATGCTCGAAGCCCCCTCGGTAGAGCGGGCGAACCGAACTCCACCCGCGACAGGCGGCATCCTCCCACCAACGGAAGAACGGTGTCGGGCTGGGCAGGACAGCTCGGGTGCTCACGGCAGGCTGACCCGATCACGCAAGGCGCGGCGGGACTTTAGCCATCAGACGCGGTGTCCGGCGAGAGGTCGAGGACAGCAAACGCCCGACCCGAGCGCTTGCCCACACAATGCGAGCTTCCCGAACACACCGCCCCGGCTCCTGAGTCGGACGAGTTGCGGGCGTGTCGGATGGTTGATCCGAGACGATTCCTTCGCCACGGCTAAGCAGTAGTCCGAGCGGCGCTCGACACACGCTGTCGCAGATCGTCGGTTGAGCGCGTGGCGCTGCGTGCTGCTCGGCCGGGCTTGCGGAGCAGTCTCGGGCGGCCATCACAGGGTTCGCGTTCGGCCATGGTGCGCGGCTTGGGTGCCGCGGATATGCTTGCCCGCAACTCCGAGGAGAGGACACGTGATGGCAGTAGGGATAAGACTCAAGTTTGCCGGCGGAACGCAGGAGCAGTACCAAGCCGTGCACGACACAGTGAACGCGAGCAGCCCGCTCGGCAGGGCCGACGGCTTGCTCGTTCACTCAGCCGGTCCGATCGATGGAGGCTGGGGCGTTATCGACTTTTGGGAGTCCACGGAGGCATTCGAGCGCTTCACTCAGAACAAGCTCATGCCAGTCATGCAACAGCTCGGCGACCGAGGCTTTCCGAACCCGCCGGAGCGCAAGGACTTCACGGTCCACAACCTCGAGCAGCACGGCGACTGAGGCAAGCCCGCCGGGGTTGCCCACAGGCTGCCCCAGGGGGCTCCAGGTCGTAACCGCAGCGACGTAACGGGCGCCAGCCGCTCGGATCCCCAGCTCAGTTGCGGCTCAGATAGCCGGCCGCGGGTCGGCTCTCGTCGAGGTTCCCTGCGAAGGCGACGAGGGCCTGGACGTTCGGGTTCTGAATCTCCCGGCGCCATACCAGCGACATGACGGCCGGACGGGCATCGCTGAGCGGAATTGCGACGACGGGCAGGACCTGTTGAGCGAGCATCGCATCGCACCGGGGTAGCGTCGTGATCCCCCGGCCGGAAGCCATTATCCCGCCCATCTGCATCGTGTTCGCCGCGCGGTCGACGGTTGTCGCTCGGGGCGGCCCACCACGATGGTCATCCAGGCTGTGAAAGCCGGCCCACGTCGGCTGGACATCCGGGGTGTAGCTGAGGAAAGTCTCGTCGAGCACCTCCGCAACCGTGAGCTCCGTTCGCCCGGCGAGTGGATGACTTTTGTGCACCACGATGGCGCGCGGCTCGAGCCGCACAGCCTGTATTTCAACGCCCGTGTCAGCCGCCGGTACATGGCAGAAGGCCACGTCGACCTCCTCGAGCCAGGAGAGAGTCGCGCCGCGCGGGAACGGGAGGTCGCGGTACGAGACCTCGGCGTCCGGGTTGGAGTCCTCGAAGGCAACAAACAGCTCCGGGGCGTTGAGAGTCGGCGGCGGCCCTACGAACCCGACATCCATAGCGCCCCGGGCCGCCCGTGCAAGCCATCGAGCGGTCTGGGCCGCGTCGTCGTCCGCGGCCAGCGCGATTCGCGCCTTCGCCAAGAACGCCTCGCCGGCGGGTGTCAGGGTCACGCCGCGGGCGTGGCGTTTGAGTAACTCGACGCCGCATTCGGACTCGAGCTGCGCCATCGCCTGCGACAGTGCAGGCTGTGCAATATGGACCTTCCTCGCGGCGCCGGTGATCTGACCCTCTTCGGCGACCGCCACGAAGTAGCGCAGGTGGCCTCGCTTAAACGACATCGGGGCCGCCCAGGCCGAGTCTCTCGAGGTCATCGACCACGATCCATACGGGTTCCATCCGTTGGGCCGTCACGGGCGTGATGGTACGGGCTGCCGAGCGGGCGCTGCTCCCAGGTGCGGGGGTCGATCCGGCGGCGAGGAGTGCGAGCCTCGACTTGGGCTCGGGTAGGGTGGCTCCCCGTGCCGCGGCTCCCGCCGACGGCGGATTCCTGATCGCGGCCGTGTATGACTCGAGGTCCACGTGCGAGAGCTTCGTCGAGAAGCTGATGTCGGTGATGCCGGTCGAGGGCGGCCTCGTCGGCCCGCCCCAGGAGCACGGTGCCGAGATCGTCAACTCGGTGGGGCTCTCCGGCTGACCGGCAGTCGTCAGTAGCGGAAGGTGGCCTCGATCGCCTTGCAGGTGGTCAACGGCCTGGATGAGCCGGTGACCTTCACCTCGATCAGATCGCCGGCGTTGACGGTGGGCGAGGCGCCCCCGTTTTCACAGCGGTTCCTGGTGCTCGCGTTGATCGTGCACGCCAGCAGTGTGGCACCGGTCGTGTCGTCGATCACCGCCACCTGCACCGTTTCGGCTCCCGTCAGGGTGACGTCCTCGGCCGCATAGAGGTCGTTGACCTTCGCCCCGCCCGCCGGCATCGGCGGTGACAGCTCGTGCTCGCCCGAGTACGTCGTTGGTACCCCGGAGGTCAGGGCGGGGCATGGGCCCTGCCCCTGGTTCGTGGAGAGGTAAGCGAGGTTCAGGCAGTTGCCGCTCGTCACGCCCCCCTGGCTCGCGAACGTCAGGGTGGCTGCGTTGCCGGCCGTGCCCACTCCTCCGGTGGCGCCCGTCGATCCGGTCGCTCCGCGTTCCCCGGTTGCACCCTTTTCACCATGCGCTCCGGTCGGCCCTGTCGCTCCTGTGACGCCGCGTTCGCCGGCGGCGCCCCTTTCGCCCCGTGCACCCGTTGATCCGGTCGTCCCGCGTTCACCGGTGGCGCCCTTCCCGCCCTGGGCGCCGGTCGCGCCCGTCGTTCCCGCGACTCCGCGTTCACCGGTCGCTCCTTTTTCACCCGCCACGCCGGTCGGGCCGGTTGCTCCTGTCACCCCGGTTGCTCCGGTTGCTCCGGTGGCGCCGCGTTCGCCGGTGGCGCCCGTTTCGCCCTGTCCGCCGGTTGCGCCCGTGGCGCCGGTCGCGCCCGCCGATCCGTTTTCTCCGTTGGAGCCACGTTCGCCCTGCGTCCCGGTGGCGCCGGTCGCTCCCGTCGCTCCGGCCACGCCCTGCATCCCGGATTCCCCCGTCGCTCCGGTGGCACCCGTCGGACCGGTTTCGCCGGCCGAACCTGGCGTCCCGGTCGCGCCTGTGGCGCCGGACCCACCCTGGATGCCGGTCGCACCCGTCGCCCCGTTCGCCCCGGCTGGGCCCGTGGCGCCCGCAACCCCTTGCATGCCGGTCGCTCCCGTCGCCCCGTTCGCCCCGGCAGGACCCTGCGCCCCCGTCGGACCCTGCGGCCCCGTCGGGCCTGCCGGCCCGGTCGGGCCGGTTGTTCCATCGGCCGACGCGGTGTAGGTGAAGACGACCTGCTCGGATTCACCGCCGGCAGCACCGAAGGCGGCTTCTTTTGCCTGCGTGCCCGCGAAGCTCGAGCCACCGCCACCGCCACCGCCGAAGAAGCCGCTGCCGCCACCCCCGCCGCCGTAGTAGCCGCCACCACCACCACCACCGGGGTAGATCTCCAGGCCCCCTTCTTCGAACTGCGGCCCCGCGCCGCCTCCACCCTGGTCTTCGCCGCCGCCCCCGCCGGGTTCGCTGTTGAGTTCGTACGTGGAGTAGGTGCCGGCGTGGCCTCCGGCGCCACCGTGGCTGAGGTTTCCTCCTTCGCCGCCACCGCCGGCCTGCGAGGTCGAGCCGCCGGGGTGACCGGTTTCGCCGGTCGTCCCCGACGCCGCCCCGCCACCGCCGCCGAATCCAGAACCCCCACCGCCGCCCGCCGCGATCACGCGCGAGGCCAGCGATCCGGGCTCCACGCGCACGTCGGTGCTTCCCCCTCCGGAACCGGCTTCACACTGTCCGAACGAGTTGCGCGTGCCGCCACCGCCCCTGCCGAAGTCGACCAGCAGCTTGCCACCCGGTTCCACCGCCAGCTTGGCGGTGACCTTGGCGCCACCGCCTCCGCTCTCTCCGATGCAGCTTTCGCCGGCCCCACCCGTCGCGGTGACGCTCACAGAGGTGACCCCCACCGGCACTTCGAAGGTCTGCTGGGAGCCGCCGCCGGCGTTGAACGCCTGTTTTTCGGCCTGCGCGGCCGTGGCCGCAGCGAGCGGTGTGAAGGCTGTCATCACACCTACCCATAGGGATGCTCTCTGCAGCCTCACTCGAGACTCCTTTCCCGGGTTTGCAAGAGCCCCCTCGGGCCCGCCGATGCGCGCGAGCATACGCCACCTGGAAGCGACGGAGCGCGAACCGGACACCACTTGTGAACGGCCGTAACAAGTGACCGTGCGGAGTGCCGCAAGTAGCGCTCCGGAGTGTCACTCGCTGCGTTCGCTAGCCCGCCCTGACTGGGCCATGGACGGTGGCACGGCGAGCGAAGCCGATGTCGGCTTCGACGTCGAGATCCAGCGGCTCCGGGAGGCCCTTTCAGGCGACCGGCGCGGGAATGGGCTCGCTGAGCGTTTCCTGCTCCGGCGAGACCACGCGCTTGCGCTCCATCGCCTCCGGGGTGACGCGCTGGACGTCCCACGCCAGGCCCGTCTTCTCCATCGTCCAGATCAGCCACCAGGTCGGGTCCAGCTCCCACGCCTGCAGGCCGTGCCGCGCGGACCTCGGGAAGGCGTGGTGGTTGTGGTGGTTGCCCTCGCCCAATCCGATCACCGCCACGATCGGGTTGTTGCGGCTCTCATCGCGGGTCTTGAACGGCCGCGAGCCCCAGAGGTGACACACCGAGTTCACCGCCCAGGTGGCGTGGTGCACGAAGAACACCCGCATCGCGCCGCCCCACAGGAACCCGCCGATGCCGCCCCGGAGCTTTCTGGTGGCGATCAGACCGGCCATGAACGGAGCCACGAAGTAGCTCAGGATCACGATCAGCCCGAAGCGCTTGTGAACCGCCATCACCGTCCGGTCTTCCAACAGGTCCGGTACGTAGCGCTGGCGCGAGGCCTTCTCGTCGGCGAACAGCCAGCCGAAGTGAGCGTGGACGAAACCCCGCAGCGGGCCGCCGTCGTGGCCCGCGTGGGGGCTGTGCGGATCGCCCTCTTCGTCGGCGTAGGCATGGTGCTTGCGGTGGTCGGCGACCCAGTCGGGAACCGATCCCTGGATCGCCATCGAGCCGAGCACGGCGAAGATCCCTCGGATCAGCGGATAGGTCTTGAAGCTGCGGTGGGTGAACAGCCGGTGATAGCCGGCCGTGATACCGAACCCGCTGAGGATGTAGAAGACACCGAAGATGCGCCGGTTGACGGGGCTGGCGAGCAGCCAGCGCCTGCGGAAGGTCGCCACCAGCAGGGCGGGCGGGCCGAACACGAACATGCCCGTGAAGAGGCGGTAGGAACGACTGGCCGGGTGGGTCTCGGGTACTTCAGGTCCTGTGGCCTGCTGCGCCATCACAGACTCCCTGTGGTCGCTGGGCGGGGGAACCTCTCAGACTAGTCCCCGGCCGCCCGCCGCGCGGCGCGGCCCGCCCCGGCGGGTGCGGCGGATGCGATCATGTCGGCCGGTCGCAAGCGGCCGACACAGCCTCGCCCACGAACGAGCGAACAGGTGAAGGACCGACCATGAGCGACAACCAGAAGGGTTCGAACAAGGCGACGGCGGGGGACTCCCCCTCCGAGCTCATCGACACGAGGATCCGCGAGCTCGGTGACTGGCGCGGCGAGACCCTCGCCCGCGTGCGGGCGCTCATCAAGCAGGTGGACCCCGAGGTGGTCGAGGACTGGAAATGGAGAGGGGTGCCGGTGTGGTCCCACAACGGGATGATCTGCACCGGCGAGACGTACAAGAGCGTCGTCAAGGTGACCTTCGCCAAGGGCGCCTCGCTGGATGATCCGGCCGGCCTGTTCAATTCCAGCCTCGAGGGCAACACCCGGCGCGCGATCGACGTCCGCGAGGGGGAGAAGCTCGACGAGAAGGCCTTCAAGGCGCTCGTACGGGCGGCCGTCGCGGTCAACACGGCGCGCTAAAGCCGCGTCAGGCGGCCCGCGAGCGGTGCTGCATCGCGGCCGGTTGCAGCGCCGCCCGGTACCCGTCGGCGAGACGCTCCAGTGCGGCCTCCCAGGTGCGCTTGCGCGCCGCCGTGGCCCCGGCTGTGGCGATCCGCTCGCGCAGCAGGGGCGAGCGTGCCAGCTCGAGCAGCGCCTCGCCCATGGCCTGCGGCTCGGGCGGGCACAGCAGGCCGCTCACGCGGTGCTCGATCAGCGAACGTGGACCGCCCGCATCCACCGCCAGCACCGGCACGCCGCTCGCCTGGGCCTCGAGCACGACCTGACCGAAGGTATCCGTCGCGCTCGGGAACACGAAGATGTCGGCGCTCGCATACGCGGCCGGCAGCTGAGCGCCCTCGAGCCAACCCAGGAACGTGGCGCAGTCTCCCAGCCGCTCGGCCAGGTGCTCGCGCTCCGGGCCGTCGCCGGCCACGACCAGCCGTAGGCCGGGGCGCCGTTCCCGGGCCAGTAGGAAGGCGTCCGCGAGCAGGTCCACGCCCTTCTCGTGGGTGATCCGCCCGGCGTAGAGGATCGTCAGTGGGCCGTCGGGTGCCGGCGGCCCGGCCGGGCCGAGGGGGCGGTTCACGGGTGTGAAGCGCCGCCCGTCAACACCCCGGTCCCAGCGCATCACACGCTCGGCCGGCAGACCGAGTGCGGCCAGCGCTTCGTCGGCAGCCTCGCTGGGGGAGAGGACCACGTCACAGGCGCCGTAGAAGGCACTCACGGCGAGCTGCACGGCGGAGGCGATCGACTCGCTGCGGGCTCGTATCTGGGCGTAGGCGGTCAACTCGGTGTGGTAGCTGCCGATCAGCGGCAGTCCCATCGCCCGCGCCACCAGCGCGCCGACGATCCCCACCGGTCCCGGGGAGGAGACGTGGATCGCCTGGAAGTTCCCGTCCGCGAGCGCCTGCACGGCGGCGGCCAGGCTCGGAACGCCGATTCCCAGCCCGGCATAGAAGGGGACCTCGATCTCGGCCACCGCCGGCAGGCGGCGATCCACCTCGGGGTCGGTCCCGACGACCTCGATCTCGAAGCCGGGGACGCCCCGCTGGCGTATCTCCTCGATCGTCCGAGTCACCCCGTGGGTGGAGCCGATCCCGTCGGCGAGCAGTGCAACCCGGGCCCCGTCCCCGCCGTCGCGCTCGCGCCGGGCGCCCGCTGCGACGGGGGGCGACGCGATATCCGAGAGCTTGGTCTGCTCGGCTGCGAGGAAGGCCGCCGCCGGCGCGTACGGGATCACCGCGATACAGGATTCGAACACGCTTTGAACGGCGCCGATCGCCTGGGCGGGGCCGTCCTCGGGTTGCCCCTCGGCAACGGTCGTGACGAGCTCGCCGATCGCCAGGCGCAGGGTGCGCTCGTGGGCTCGAGAGGCCCGGCGGAAGAGGGCCGCATGGCTGAAGCCCTCCTCCTGCATCAGCTCCAGCAGGCCCGTCTCGTCGAGCTCCTGCAGACCGACCGCCCCGCGCCACGCGTCCAGCAGGCAGCGGGCGTCCTCGGGCGTGAGGTCACTGCCGATCGGGCCCTGGCGGGCATCGGCCTCGCGCAGCAGCCGCCCCACCATCCGCATGATCCGCGCCGGGTCCACCCGGCCGCCGCCGGCCGTCTCGGAGAAGCCAAGCGACCGCACCGCCAGGGCGATCGCGGCATGGGCCCACTTGGCGGCGCTGCCCTGCGCCCCGCGGGCCGTCACGCTTCCCTCGCGCAGGTGGTCGAGGAACTCGCCCGGGCTCCCCGCCGGGGGAGCCTCTGTGAAGGTCCGCCCGATGTCGACCCCGGCGTGATCGTCGCTGCCGCCGATGCCGATGCCCTCGCAGGTGGCGATGTAGGTGGCGGCGGGCTGGTTGAGCTGCGGCGCCCGCGCCCCGTTTCGCACCTCCCATACGGGGAAGAGCTCCGCCAGGCGGCGACGGTGGCGTGGGAGGAGCGGTGCCCCCACCGTGTAATAGGGATGCGCCAGCGCGCACGCTATCCGGAGCTCGTACAGGTATTCCGCACACAGTTCGACGTCGGCGCTGTGTGCCTGAAGCCATTCGTGAACCTCCCCGTCGATGCCGAAGCACAGCACATGAACCGCCTGCGGCTCATCGCGGAAGTACGCCGTCAGCTCCTCCGAGACGAACACGTCGGGTCGGTCTGCGATCTGGAGCACGCCGCCGATCGTGTCGTGGTCGGTGATCGTGACGAAGTCCATGCCCCGGCGCTTGGCCAGCGCGTAGACCTCCTCGGGCGGAGTGGCACACTCCGGCAGGCCGACGGCCCGCTGTACCCCGAGCCGGGACTCCTCGGAAGCGCTCGAGTGACAGTGAAGATCCGCCCGGCTTCGCTGTTCATCCCTTCCGAGCACGGCCTTGGTGGTGCTCATGACAGTGCCAGATTTCCACGCAAGCAGCGTGCGTCCTGTGACAAAACGGGAACGATCGTGTGAACCAGCCGTGAACGCAGGGGCGGCCACATCTGGTCATACGTTCACATCTGTGGCCAATCGCGTCCCGTCACAGCTCGCGCTCGTACACGAACATGAGTGACCCCGCGGGGCCGCCGGAGCGATTGGTGAAACCCATGCTCTCGTACAGCCCGCGGGCCGCGTGATCGGGCTCGTCCACGCCGATGTCCATCGTTTCGGCTCCCCGCCGGCGTGCCTCGTCGATCGCCGTCGCCATCAAGGCCCGGCCGATTCCCCGCCCGCGCTCCCCGGGCACCACGTACAGCTCGGCGAGGTGGCATTCGCGCCCGCGGCTCCAGATCGCGTCCCGTAGCCGGAGCACCGCGATCCCGACGGGTTCCTCGCCGGCCACCAGGACGACCGTGTCATCCGTCTCGACGAGTTCCCGGAGACGCTCGGCGAGGGTCTCGGGTGGCGGCGTGGGCTCGGAGAACTCGACGTTGAAATCGTGCAACAGGCGACTGGCCGCGGGCATGTCGGCATCGGTCGCGGCGCGCACCGGGCCGGGTCGCGATGGCATGCACCGAACGCTACCCGGCCTGAGGCATGAGGACCGCGTGGCGCCAGCGAGCTTCGGTCTTCACCTGAGAACCGGGCCCCGCTGTCCGCAGGCTCCTCTGCTTGCAGCCCGACCGCGAGCGGAGAGGATGCACAGCCAGGCCGAACGTCGTAGGGAGGCCCCGGAACGCGAGGACCTGCACTGGCAGTGCCGGACCACCTTTCTGTCCCGGCTGTCTGGGTGTCCGCCCTGGTTCATCGCCGCATCCGTGGGTCGAGGTAGACGTCGTCGATACGGACCGTGCCCTTCGTCGCGACGAACCCGAGTGCCAGCTGTGCCGAGCCGCCGGAGACGTTCGAGACGGCCGCGGCGCCCGTGTGCAGCGTCGGGGAGAGTTCCCAGCCGCTACCGACCGTGAGGCTCTTCGAAGCCACGACAACCGGTAGACCGAGGGGGCCCCTGTAGATGAGGTTCACGGAGACCGTCGCCGTCGGGGTTGTCGCGCGCAGGAAGAACCTGAAGGTGCGGTCGTTCGGTTCCACGCACATGTACGGCGACACCGTGCTTCCGCCCGGGGCCAATGCCATCGAGAACAATCCCGGCGCGTGGGTCACATCGTAGGGCTCGCTGCCGAGAGCCACCATCGCCGGTCCCGCCGTCGCCCAGCGGGGTTCTCCGGCCTCGAAACTTCCGCCCGGGACGAGCGAGTAGTAGCCGCTGTCGCCAAGCGCGGTGAAGGGCTGCACGAGCGTTGTTTCCGGGCACGCTTTTTCAGTGCTTGCGGCCTGCGCCCCGGAGACCGGGAGCACGGCCCACGTACACGCGAGCACGAGACCGGTGAGCGCGGGCGCGCGAGCCGACCGGCGCGCCCTCTTGACTGGCTGAGATAGTGAAAACATCGACGCTTCCCCTTTCGGTGGCAGCCGAGCTATCTCAGGGAGACCTCTAGCTTTGCGTCGCCGGCTCGCGCCGGGTTTGCCCCTTCAGTTTTTCTTTATGCACGGCGTTTCGTCACGGCGCATGGGCGACTTAACGGCCGAGCCGCAAGTTGGACAAACAGGCCGACACGCGTGTAGTCCCTTTGGTGCATCGGCATCGCTGGCCCGGGACGAATCCGTGGGGCGCGGGCAGCGCTCGGGCCGCAGCAGCCTGTCTTTCGACCCAGGCCTCGGGTCGAAGCGGCGCGCCGAGGACCTGAGCGCGCGTCCGGAGGACCTGAGCGTCGCCGCCGCACCGGCAGATCCCGGTGTTCGTGCTGCACGCTAGAACGTGAGCGGCCCCGATGGTAGGGTCCCGTCAGGTGCGCTCGCGCGGTGATCGGCAGCGTCGCCGGAGGGAGGAAGCGCCAGTGGTCTGGGGTGGATCTGCAACGGGGTTCGCGCGGCGTACCGGTCGCCTGAGGACGCTCGTGTCCTTACTCGCGCTCGCCGCGGCGCTCCTTCTGCTGCTCGTTCCCTCCCCGGCGTCGGCGCGCAAGATCGCCTATCCGGATCTGCAGGTGCTGATGCCGGCGAACGACATCTCGATCGTCCACAAAAGCTCCAAAAGGCTGCTCGAGTTCACCCACATCACCTCGGACCTGGGCGAAGGTCCGCTGGAGATGCGGCCCGTCTACAACCCCGAAACGGGCATCTCGCAGGGCTACCAGGGGCTCTACACCGAGACCAGCCCTGGGGTGTGGCAGTTCGCTGAAAGCGTTCCGTTCGCGGGCCCGATGGTGTGGACCCCGCCGTCGGATTACAACTTCCCGCTGGACAGGTTCTGGTTGCTGGGCACGAACGCGGAAGGGGGACCCGGCGGCGTCGTGGCCACGAGCCCGAAGGACCTCTTCTGCATGACCTCCGACACCTACGTCGGAGGGGTGCCGAACACCCCCAGCGAAAACGAATATCCCAGCAGCGCTTGCACCGAACCCGAAGGCCGCCTCGGCCTCACGGTGGGGTGGGGCGACCAGTACGAAGCCACCGACGGGGGGGAGGGGATCGAAATCACGAATCTCCCCAACGGCACCTACTGGCTGCGCGGGGAGGTCGACCCGTACCACTACCTGCTCGAGTCGAGCTACTCCAACGACATCACCGACACCAAGATCAAGATCGAAGGCGAAACGGTGACAGTGATCGAACAGGTCAAACCCGACTCCACGCCCCCAACCGTTGTCCTCGAAAGCCCCGCGGCCGAAGCGAACGCCTCCGGCACAGTCCCGCTGTCGGCGTCCGCCAACGGCCCGGCCACGATCGCTTCGGTGCAGTTCCTGCTTGACGGCCGGCCGATCGGTGCCCCGGTGACCAGTCCTCCGTACACGACGAGCTGGACGGTGGGCGCCACCTCCCCCGGGCGCCACTTCCTCAGCGCCCAGGCCACCGATAGCCGCGGTTTCATCGGGACCGCCCCCGACACGCCGATCAACGTGGGCGCCCGCGCAGGCTCGGTCACGATCGACGACGTCGTCCACGAAACGGGGGAATCCGCGATCACCACGCCCACCCTCTCGACCTCCGAACCAGGCGAGCTGCTGCTGGCCTTCGCCGACTCCGACGGACCGTCGCCGGGCACCCAGAGCATGACCGTCAATGGCGCGGGTTTGACCTGGACCCTGATCCAGCGCGCGAACCTCGAGGCCGGCGACGCCGAGATATGGGCGGCCACCGCGCCGGGCCCGCTGAGCAAACAGACCGTCCAGGCAAGCGCCACGGACAGCGGCTACCACGGCACGCTCACGGTCGCGGCGCTCTCCGGCGCCGCCGGCGTGGGCGTCTCCGCAGCCGCTGGCGAGCTCAAAGGGCCCCCCGGCATCGAACTGACCTCCTCCGGCATCGGGTCTGTCGGCTTCGCCACCGGCAACGACTGGGACGCCGCGCTCGCACGGACGCTCGGGTCAAACCAGGAAATGCTCTACCAGGACCTCGAGACGGGCACCGGTGACACCTTCTGGACGCAGTACACGACAGCCGCCGGCACCGGGCCGGGCCAGCCGATCGTCCTCAACGACACCGCGCCGAGCTCCGACCGATGGAACCTCGCGGCGGTCGAGGTCCGCCCGGCCTCGGAAATGCCGGACACCGAACCTCCCACCGTCTCGATCGTCAATCCCACCGGCGGGGAGACCGTGTCAAACAAGGTCGACCTGAGCGCGAACGCGACGGACAACGTTGGGGTGGCCTCGGTGCAGTTCTATCTCGACGGCAAACCGCTCGGTGCCCCGGTCACGAAACTCCCGTATGCGATCAAGTGGAACACGGTCGAAACGACCAACGGGCATCACAACCTCACGGCGCTGGCCACCGACACCTCGGGCAACACCGCTACCTCCTCGCCGGTCGAAGTCACGGTCGAAAACCCCGCCGAACCGGGTCCGTGTTTCGTGCTGGACGTGAGGACCACCGCCCAGGGCGCGAAGACGGTCACCACCCCGCGCTTCACCACCGCCGAAGCGGGCGAGCAGCTGTTCGCCTTCGTCTCCGGCGGCG
The DNA here is from genome assembly GCA_963821425.1 of uncultured Solirubrobacteraceae bacterium. Lineage (GTDB taxonomy): Bacteria > Actinomycetota > Thermoleophilia > Solirubrobacterales > Solirubrobacteraceae > Palsa-744. The sequence goes on along the minus strand of CAWGDS010000001.1, from coordinate 983,920 downwards.
GGCCGACCGGCAAACCGCAGACCGCGAAGGTTGCCGGCGGGGGGGTGAAGTGGAGGCTCGTGCGCCGCGCGAACTCCCAGCCCGGGACCTCCGAGATCTGGGCGGGGGAAGCCAAAAAGGCGCTCAAGAACAAGTTCGTGAAGTCGTCGCTGAAGGTCAAGGGCTATGACCAGCAGCTGACGGTGATCGCGGTGGAGATGTCAGCCGGGGTCGGCTCCTCGGCCGCCGCGGGGGCCCCGGGCGGGCTTGCCGAAGTCTCGCTCACGACCACCGAAGCCGGCACGCTCGCGTTCGCTGTGGGCAACGACTCGAGCGACGCGACCGCGCGCACCCTGGCCTCCAACCAGGTCTTGCTCTCGCAGGACCTCGACACGGCCAAGGCGAACACGTTCTGGTCCCAGTACCAGGGGGCCACCACCGGCCCGATCGGCGAAGTGGTGGCGCTGGCCGACACGGCTCCCTCCGGCGACAGCTGGAACATGGCCGCCGTAGAGGTCCTCGGGGACGGTCCAGGCAACTAGCGTCACTAGCGTCGGCACACGCGTGTGGCCCGGGCGGGCGCGCTGGCGCCGGGCCCCTCTGACGGCCCGGACTTGGGCCGAAACAACCAGCCCGCCCCTCGAAAATGGTGCCCGATGAGGGACTTCTCGCAGGGCTCCCGGAGGCATTTCTAGAATCGGGCCCATGGTGGGCTGGACGCGGCGCGTGGCCGCGCACCGCAAAGCCGTGCTCGCGGGTTGGCTGGTGCTGTTCGTGCTCGGCGGATACGCCGCGTCGAACCTCGGCAAGCTGCTGACCAACCGCTTCAGCGTGCCCGGCTCGGAGGCCGAAAAGGGGCTCAGCATCCTCGAGTCGCGCTTCAACGAGCGCGGCGACGGGGCCTTCACGCTGGTCGCCCGCTCGACCGGCCCCACCTTGCGCCCGGTGGTCGTAGAGCAGGCCGCGGAACGCGCCGCCACCAAGCTACCCGACGGCAAGGCGCTGCCCGTGCGCCCGGCCGGCCCGGGGGTCTACTACGCGCAGATCCAGACCCCGCTGCAGGCGGCCGACGCCAAGAACCACACCACGGCCATGCGAGGAGCGATCGGCGCCGTCCCCGGGGTCAAGACATACCTGACGGGCTTCCCCGCGCTCGCCCACGACGAGCAGCCGATCTACAGCAAAGACCTCAGCAAGGGCGAGATGATCGCCGTCCCGATCGCGGTCGCGGTGCTGTTGTTCATGTTCGGCACCCTCGGCGCGGTGATCGTGCCGCTCATCTTCGCGCTCGCGACCCTGCCCACGACGCTCGGGCTGGTGTGGGTGATCGCCCACTTCGGCAGCACCGCCCAGTACGTCACCAACATCGTCACCCTGATCGGACTCGGGATCGCGATCGATTACTCGATGCTCGTCGTGTTCCGCTTCCGCGAGGAGCTGAGCAGTGGCAAGGAGGTCCAAGACGCGCTCGAGATGACCATGTCAACGGCCGGACGGGCGACGCTGTTCTCGGGCATGACGGTTGCGATCGGGCTGGCCGCGCTGCTGGCGATGCCGTTGCCGTTCATGCGCTCGATGGGGGCCGGCGGCGTGTTGATCCCGCTCGTCTCGATGGCCGCCTCGGTCACCCTGCTGCCGGCCCTGTTGTCGGTGCTGGGGCACGGGATCAACCGCTGGCGCGTGATCCCTCGGCGGATACTCCAGCGGCGCACGAGCGGCGAGGCGGGACCGTGGTCGAGGCTCGCCCACTTCATCATGCGCCGGCCGGTCGCCGTCGTGGTCGTGACTGCGACGGTCATGTTCACGCTCGCGATCCCCGCCTTCGGGCTGCACGTCACCAGCGGCGACAACCGCCACACGCCGCCGGGGACGGAGGCCGCCAACGGCCTGTTGCTGCTCGAGTCGCGGATCGGGCCGGGGCCGCTCGCACCACACCAGGTGGTCGTCGACACCGGCCGCCCGGGAGGGGCCACCTCGCCGGCGACCGTCGCCGCCGAGGAGCGGCTGCTGGCACAGCTGCGGGCCGATCCGCGTATCGAGGCCTCCACCATCGACGCTCCCGCGGGCCTGTCCTACGCGGCCGCCAGGCGCGCCAACCTGATCGACCCCAGCGGGGGAGTGCTGCAGATCCGCGCCGCCGGACACACCGACGCGGGCACCGAAACGGCTGTCGAGCTGGTACGGAAGATCCGCGGCACCTACATCCCGCGAGCGGGCTTCCCCGCCGGCGACCGCGTCTACCTCACGGGCGCCCCCGCGTTCGGGCTGGACTTCGTCAACAAGGCCTACGGGGCCTTCCCGTGGCTGCTGCTGGCGGTGCTCGTGACCACCTACATCGTGCTCCTGCGCGCCTTCCGCTCGGTCGTCCTGCCGGTCAAGGCGGTGCTGATGAACCTGCTCTCGATCACCGCCTCCTACGGGGCCCTGGTGCTGGTCTTCCAGTACGGATGGGGTGAAGTCGTGGGCTTCCACAGCACACCCCAGATCGAAGCCTGGATCCCGATCTTCCTGTTCGCGATGCTGTTCGGGCTCTCGATGGACTACGAGATCTTCCTGCTGACCCGCATGCGCGAGGAGTGGGACCGCTTCCACGACAACGAGCGCGCCGTCGCCTACGGGCTGGAGCGCACCGGACGCATCATCACGGCCGCCGCGGTGATCATGATCGCGGCCTTCTCGGGGCTGATGAGCGGGACCTTCGTCGGCCTGCAGGAGTTTGGCTTCGGCCTGGCGATCGCGATCTTCCTCGACGCCACGGTCGTGCGGGCGTTGCTCGTGCCGGCACTGATGAAGCTGCTGGGACGCTGGAACTGGTACCTGCCCGAACGCATGCGGCGCACGATGCGCCTGCGCCCGGAGGTAGAGCCGGTCTCGAGCGCCTAGGTCAGGCTCTGCAGCGGCGCCGGAGTGCCGGCGAGGGCAAACGCGCCGCCGGTCATCGCGCCGATCTCGATCACGGCCTCGCGCAGGTTGCGGCTGATGCCGGCGGCCGACACGAAGCCGTGGATGTAGCCCTCGTAGCGGCGCAGCACCGCGGGCGTCCCGGCCGCTCGCAGGGCATGGGCGTAGTCCTCGCCCTCGTCCCGCAGCGGGTCGAACCCGGCCGTCACCACGATCGCCGGCGCGAGCCCCGAGAGGTCCTCGGCGAGGATCGGCGACACGCGCGGGTCGAGCACCACGTCGGTCCCGGAGGCGGGGCCGAGGTAGCTGCGTTCGAACCACCCCATCTCGGTGTTGCTGAGGAAGAAGCCCTCCGCGAACAGCTCCCGGGAGCGCCGACGGGCGCTCATGTCGGTGGCCGGGTAGATCAGCAGCTGCAGCGCCGGCGCCGGGCCGCCGTCGTGGGCGCTCAGCTGCGCGACCACGGCCGCCAGATTGCCGCCCGCGCTGTCGCCGCCGACGCCCACCCGCGCGGGGTCGGCGCCGAGGTGCTCGGCGTTCTCGTGCGCCCACGCGAGCGCCGCCCGGGCGTCCTCGACGGCCGCCGGGAAGGGGTTCTCGGGGGCCAGCCGGTAGTCGACGGCCAGCACGTGTGCAGCCGCGGACCGGCACAGCATCCGGCACAGGGAGTCGTGCGTCTCGAGATCTCCGAACACGAACCCACCACCGTGGAAGTAGACCAGCAGGGGGGCGGGTTCACGCGCCCCGGGGGGCGCGTAGTGACGTGCCGGGAGGGCTCCGATGAGGAGGTCCCGGACCGCGCCGACCGGCTGCGGGGGCCCGCCGAAGACCGCCGCCATGCGCCGGCGTTCGACCCGCGAGCGCTCGGGGTCCGGCACCTCGGTGACGGCTGCCGCCAGCCGGTTGAGCACCGCCAGCGAGAGCTGTTGCTCGGGCGCCAGGCGCTGCCCGTCGCGCTCGATCGGCGGCGACCCGGAGAGCGCCACCTGCAGGGGCGCCGGCAGCGCCGACATCAGTTTCGCCAGGCCGTACTCGAGCTTGTCCCTGAACTGCGCCATTTCGCCTCCGTCGCCGCTGTGCCGTGAGCTTACGCTCCTGGCTCAGAAGACGATCGTGCGTCCTTCGTGGATCAGCACGCGGTCGTCGAGCACGCTGCGCAGGGCGCGCGCCAGCACCACCCGCTCGAGGTCCCGGCCGACCCGCTCGAGGTCTTCGAGGGTGTAGTCGTGTCCCACCCGGGCCACGTCCTGCTCGATGATCGGGCCTTCGTCGAGCTCCTCGGTGACGAAGTGGGCGGTGGCCCCGATCAGCTTCACACCGCGCTCATACGCGTGCAGGTAGGGCTGGGCCCCGGCGAACGCCGGCAGGAAGGAGTGGTGGATGTTGACCACCGGGCAGCCCACCTGGGCGAGGAATTCCGGTGACAGGATCTGCATGTAGCGCGCCAGCACGAGGAGATCCACCTCGCCGGCCAGCACCTCCAGCGCGCGTTGCTCGGCCTCGCGCCTGGTCTGCGGCGTGACCGGCACGTGCAGGTAGGGCACACCCAGCGCCTCCACCTCGTCGCGCAGCTGCTCGTGGTTGGAGATCACGCACACGGTCTCCATGTCGAGCTCCCCCCGGCGGTTGCGCCACAGCACGTCGAGCAGGCAGTGGTCGGCCTTCGAGGCCATCAGGGCCACACGCCGGCGGCGGTGCGGATAGGAGATGCGCCAGCTCATCGAGAAGCGTTTGGCGAGCGCGCCGAAGGCGGTCTCGAACTCCTCGCGTCCGAGCTCCAGCTCAGGCAGGAAGAAGACCGTGCGCATGAAGAAGCTGCCCCGCTCGGGGTGCGTGGAGAACTGATCGCTGGCGATGATGTTGGCCCCTCGCCCGAACAGGAAACCGGACACCGCGGCCACGATGCCGGGGCCGTCGGGACACGACATCAGCAGGCGCGCGCTGGCGCCGGCGCCCTGGGCTGAGGGGGGCGGGACCGAGGCCATCAGGTGTCCTCGGCCCTGGGGTATGCGGTGGTTGGCGGCTGGATCGGTCCTCGTTTCCCGGATCGGCGCCGAGACGCTACGGATCGGCGCCGAGACGCTACCATCGGCCACCCGAGGCCGTGGCAGGGGCTGCCAACAGGCGCGGGAGCGCGGTGCAGGCGAGGGAGCGGGGGCTGAGATGTTCGCGGGACGGGGTAAGCGCAGGGTTCTGATCGCGGCCGTCGTCGGGAGCGTCGCGCTGGGCGCCACGGGCGCGCCGGCAACCGTTGTGGCGGGCGGCAACGTCACCACCGCCGCCTACAACAACCTGCGCGACGGCTGGGATCCCAACGAGCCCGGCCTCGGCCCCTCGGCGTTGCGCTCGCCCGGCTTCCAGAGACTCTTCTCGACCAAACTGAGCGGCTCGATCTATGCCCAGCCGCTGGTCTACGAAGGCACCGTGATCGCGACCACCGAGAAGGCGCGGGCATACGGGCTCGACGCTGCCACGGGGGCGATCCGCTGGCAGCGCTCGTTCGGCACCGCCTTCAAATCCTCGACCATCGGCTGCACCGACCTGACGCCGAACCTCGGCTCCACCTCCACGCCCGTGATCGACCCCGAAAGCGGGACGCTGTACATGACCACCCGCCTCGTCACCGGCCACAAGGGCGGACGCCTGGCCAACGCCCACTGGTTCCTGCAGGCGCTCAACGCGAGCACCGGCGAAGAGCGCCCCGGCTTCCCGGTGCAGATCCAGGGGACGCCGTACAACACGCCCGAAATCCCCTTCAACGAAGCCTTCCAGGAGCAACGACCGGGTCTGCTGCTGCTGGAAGGAGTCGTGTATGTCGCCTTCGCCTCCGACTGTGACATCAACCCCTACCGCGGGATCGTCGCCGGCTTCAACGCGAGCAACGGTGAAATGACCACGATGTGGAGCGACGAGAGCGGCCCGGCCGCCGACGAAGGCTCGATGGCCGGCGTGTGGCAGAGCGGCGGCGGACTCGTCTCCGACATCCCCGGGCGGATCATCCTGGCGACCGGCAACGGCGTCTCGCCCACACGCGCTGCCTCAAACGAACCTCCCCAGACGCTGTCGGAGTCGGTCGTCGGGCTGACCGTCGGCGCCCACGGGCAGATCGCCCCCTCGCAGTTCTTCGCGCCCTCCGATGCCCCCACGCTGGACCAGAACGACGAGGACTTCGGCTCGGGCGGCCCGATGGCCCTGCCCACCGAATTCTTCGGCACGCCGAGCGCGCCCCATCTCGTGATCCAGGTCGGCAAGGACGGGCGCGTGTTCCTGCTCAACGCGGACAACATGGGCGGCTACCTGCAGGGCCCCGAAGAATCCGACGCGGTGCTGCAGCAGCTCGGTCCCTTCGACGGCGTGTGGGGACACCCCGCGGCCTACGGCGGCCAGGGCGGGTGGGTCTACATCCTCGAGAGCGCCGGCGGCGGCAGCCTCGCGGCATATGGCTCGACCGTCGGGCCGCACGGTGAACCCCAGCTCGTCCCGGAAGGCCAGAGCGCCGAATCGTTCGGCTACGCCTCCGGGTCGCCGCTCGTCACCAGCGACGGCACCACGGCCGGCAGTGCGGTCGTGTGGGGGATCTACGAGGGTGAAAACGGCAGACGCTCCCAGCTGCGCGCCTACGGCGCGATCCCCGAAGGCGGAACGCTGCCACTGCTGTGGTCGGGGTCGATCGGCACGGCGTCGAAGTTCTCCGTCCCGACCGCCTCCGAAGGTCGCGTCTACGTCGGCAACCGCAGCGGCGACCTGGAGGCCTTCGGCAGCTCCTCCCAGGGCCCCCTGCAGGCAGCACCGGTGGAACTCGGGACCGTCGCCGTCGGGCACGCCCGCACCGTCCAGCTGTCGCTGGCCGCCACCCGCTCGCTGCGGCTGACGGCGCCGATCACCGCCACCGGGGTGGAACCGCTGACCGCGCAGGAGGCGCTCAGCCACGTGACGGCCAAGCACGGCCTGACGGCGGGGCCGACGAAGATCCCCGCCAGCGAGTCCCCACTCGGCACGGGCGTGCTGGCGATCTCACAGCCCTCGCGCGGGCACCGTCTCGCCGGTGGGGAGAGCCTGGGCGTGAGCGTCTCCTTCAGGCCCGCCCACCCCGGCCCGATCGTGGGCCTGCTGCAGGTCCACACGAGCGCCGGCCTGAGGACGGTCCCCGTCAGCGGCTACGGCAGCGCGCCGGGGCTGATCCGCTCGGCGCCGCCGCTCGATTTCGGCGAGATCGCCACCCACGCCAACGGCAAGTACCTCGCCTTCACGGTCAGCAACTCGTGGACGCGCCCGGAGAGGATCACGGGCGTGCAGCTGCCCGGCGGAGCCTACGTGGTCAGCGGGGCGCCGGCCGTCGGGACCGTGCTCGCCCCGCGCCAGACGGTGACGGTCGGCGTCTTCTTCAACCCCTCCGCGCCGGGCTCCTACCGCGGCCGCGTGAGGATTGCCGGCGACAAGGGCGGCGTCACGGTGGCCCTCAGCGGCAAGGCGGTCGCGGGCAGCCCCCGGCTGTCCCTGCGGCCACGCACGCTGAACTTCGGCAGCGTCGAGGTGGGCTCGAGCCGCACGCTGCGTTTCTCGGTCTTCGACGCCGGCAACGTGCCCCTCGAGATCACTCGCGCGATCCCGCCGTCCGAACCGTTCCTGCCCGACAAGCAGGTCCCCGAGGGGCTCACGATCGGCTCCCGCTCCGGACTCACCGAGGCGATCACCTTCAAGCCCACCTCAGCCGGCTCATTCACGGGCCACTACGTGTTGGCCGGCGACGACGGCCGCGGCCACCAGCCCGTCACGCTCCTCGGCCGCGGCGTCACCGCTCGCCGTTAGGCCCGTGGCCGGCGTGACCGCGGGCGTCTGCCAGATCCAGGTCTCACATTCCGACCGCTCCGCGCTGGAAGGACTGATCGAGCAGCTGCTCGAGCGACGGCTGATCGCCTGCGGGCAGGTGCTCGGACCGGTCCACAGCTGCTACCGCTGGGAGGGGCGGGTGGAGCGCGAGCAGGAGTGGCTCGGGCTGCTGAAGACAGCGGCCTCGAAAGCCGCTGAGGTCGAGTCGCTGCTCGCCGGGCTGCACCCCTACGAGGTCCCGGAGATCCTCGTCACGCAGGTGACCGGCGGACACGAGCCGTACCTGCGCTGGGTGCTCGACGAGACCGGCGGCGGTTTGTCGGCCGGCCCGGTCGGGTAGGCCGGGAAAGCCCCGGTCCGAGCGCCGCTTCCGGGTGTCCGCTCGGCACCTGGAATGATGGATACGTGAGGATTGCTGCAAGTACAGGGGAGACGGGGAAGAGATGCGCGCCAGGGCTCCAATCGAGGTAGACCCGACCGATCGCGAAGCCAACTGGGCGGTCGCGGTCGCGGGCGGCCTGTACTTCGTCGGCGGGTTACTGTGTGCCACCGGCGCGCTGCTGCCGGAACTGCGCTCGCCCTTTGCGATCGCTGCCGTCGGGGTCGTGGCGATGCTCACCTCGGGCCTCCTGCTGCTGCTCTGGCACCAGGGTCGCGGGACGCTCACGATCGCCTACCTGGCCGACCTCTGGGGGGTCGTGCTGATCGCGACCCTGTGCGCCGGCAGCAGCGGCACCTCGAGCCCGTTCGCGCTGATCTACATGTTCGCCATCGGCCACGCCGCCGCCTTCCAGCCGCGTGGGCGCCTGTACACGGTCGCGCTCGCCAGCCTGATCGCCTTCCTCTCCCCGGTCGTCTACGAAACGGGGGTCTCGACGGAGTTCGCCGCGGTCGCGACGGTCGGGATCGCGATGGCGCTGATGACCAGCGCGGCGGTCCACTTCGCGCTCAACCGGATCCGCGAGCAGCGCCGTCGGCTGCAGGTCCTGAGCGCCGCCAGTGCGTCGCTGGACCGGTCGCTGGACCCCGCCGAGACGCTGCGGGAGATCTCGCGCATGGCGGTCCCCGAGCTGGTGCCGGTGTGCGTCGTGGACGCGCTTGACGGGACGGGCTCGATCGGCTCGACCGTGGCGGCCGCCGCGGACCCCGAGCTGGCGCGGAAGATCGAGGCCTCCCAGCCCGGTCCCCCGCGCGGGAACATGCACCTCGACGGGGTCGCCAGCCTGCTCGACGAGCCGCCCGTGGGCGAGGGGCCCGACGGAGGCGCCGCCGCCGGCGATCCCGGGGGACGGCGGCTCCACGATGCCGGCACGCCATCCGCCTCGATCACCGAGATCGTTGACGGGCACGAGCACGAGGCCGTGATGAAGCGCGCCGGCTACGTCTACGAGGCCGCCTTCCCGATGCTCGCCCGCGGGCGCATCCACGGGATGATCAGCTTCTGGCGCCCGCAGCAGGAGCGGCCGTTCGACCGCGGGCTGCTGACGGTGCTCGAGGACCTCAGCGGCCGCGCCGCGCTGGCCTACGACAACGCCCGTCTGTATGCCGAGCGCGCCCAGGTCGCCCGCACCCTGCGGCGCAGTCTGATGCCGGCCGCCCTGCCCACGATCCCGGGGCTCGAGCTGGCCAGCTACTTCCGCCCGATGGGCGCCGGCAGCGAGGTCGGCGGCGACTTCTACGACGTCATCGCCGACCGCGAGGGCTGCTGGCTGATCGTCGGCGACGTCTGCGGGAAGGGGGCCGAGGCAGCCGCCCTGACCGGCTTCGTGCGTCACACGACGGCCGCCTACGCACGCGAAACCGACCGCCCCGGACGCGTCCTCACGCGCGTCAACCGGGCGATGCTCGAGCAGGACTTCGAAGGCCTGTTCGCGACCGCGATCCTGACCCGCATGCGCTTCCGTCCCGGCGACGTCGAGGTCACCGTGGCGCTCGCCGGGCACCCCTCCGCTCTGATCGCCCGCTCCGACGGCGACGCCGGCGAGCTCGGTGCCTCCGGAAAGCTGCTGGGGGTGTTCCCGGAGGCCGACATCGAAGAGGCCTCCACGGTGCTCAAGCCGGGCGATGCCCTGGCGCTCTACACCGACGGGCTCACCGAGGCGCACGCGCCGACGCGTGTGCTGTCGGTGGCCCAGATGATCGAGCGGCTGCGCAGCGCCCCTCGGCGCTCACCCCAGGACGCAATCGACGCGCTGCTGGGATTGATCGGCACCGACACGGGTGTCGGCGACGACATCGCGATCCTCGCGGCCCAGGTCGCGCCCGCTTAGCGCCTCCCCGGCGCCGCCACTGCACTCCGGCCGGGTAGCGCTAGCGTTCGGCCGGTGCCCGCGCCCGAGATCTCCACGGCGGCCGGCCTGGCCTACCGCTCGGCCGGGGACGCGCAGGCGCCCGTGACGCTTTTTGTCCACGGCTACCCCGAGTCCTCCTACATGTGGCGCGCGGCCCTCGACGCGGTCGCCGCCGCCGGCCGGCGCGGGATCGCCCCGGACCTACCGGGGTTCGGCGACTCGGCCCCGGACCCGCCCGGCAGCTGGGAGCACCACATGCAGGCGCTCGACCGTTTCGTGGGGGAGCTGGGACTGGGTCCGGTGGCGCTCGTGACGCACGACTGGGGCGTGCTCGTGGGGCTGCGCTGGGCCTGCGACCACCCCGACTCGGTGCGCTCGCTGACGATCTCCGACGGCGGCTTCTTCGCCGACCGCCGCTGGCACGACCTCGCCAACGTGATGCGCACACCGGGGGAGGGGGAGAAGCTCATCTCCACCTACACCCGCGAGGCGTTCGACGCCGGTATGCGCCAGCTGTGTGCCGGGATCGACGAGCAGGCCCTGACCGAGTACTGGAAGGGGTTCGCGGACGACACCCGTCGCCAGGGCCACCTCGAGCTGTACCGCTCAGGGGACTTCGAGAAGCTCGCCCCCTACGAGGGCCGGCTCGCCGAGCTGGGGCTCCCGACGCTGATCCTGTGGGGCGCGGAGGACCGCTTCGCCGGCGCGAAGATGGCCTTGCGCTTCCACCACGAGATCCCCGGCTCGGAGCTGCACGTGTTCGAGCACGCCGGCCACTTCGTGTGGGAGGACGAGCCTGAGCTGACCGCGAGGGCGCTGGTGGAGTTCCTGGAGCGCCATCCCTGATGGCGTCGATCGAGGTCACCGAGTACACCGACCCCGGTTGCCCGTGGGCGTACTCCGCGAGCCCGGCGCTGGCGGTGCTGCAGTGGCGCTATCGCCACCAGCTGCGCTGGCGGATCGTGGCGATCGGGCTGACCGAGGACCCGCAGCGCTACGTCGACGCCGGCTACACGCCCGCGAGGATGTCCGCCGGCGTGCTCCACTTCCGCCGCTACGGGATGCCCTTCGCGCCGGTCCCCCGGCCTCGCGTGGCCGCCACCTCGCGGGCCTGCCGGGCGATCGTGGCCACCCGCCTGCTCGACCCGCCGCGCGAGCGCGACGTCCTGCGGGCGCTGCAGTTCGCCTGGTTCACCACCCCGCTGCAGCTCGACGAGGACGAGGACATCGGCCGCGCCCTGTCGGTGCTCGGCGGGCTCGACGTGCAGGCCGTCGTCGGCGCGATCGACGATCCCGCCACGCTGGAGGCCTACGAGCAGGACCGGCGCGAGACGCGCACCGCCGAGGGCGGCGCCACCGAGTACCAGGGCAAGGCCCGGCGGACCGACGGGCCGGTCCGCTACTCGGCCCCCTCGCTGGTGCTCCAGAGCGAGGCCGGTGTGCGCGTCGAGGCGGGCGGCTTCCAGCCGCTCGAGGCCTACGACGTGCTGATCGCGAACCTCGACCGCTCGTTGGAGCGCCACCCGCCCCCGGAGACTCCGCTCGAGGCGCTGGCGCAGTTCCCCTCCGGTCTGGCGACGGGCGAGGTGGCCGCGATCCTGGCCCGGAACAACACGCCCCCGGACCGCGACGCGGCCGAGCGGGCGATGGTCGAGCTGCTGGCCGCGGGCGAGGTCCGCCGCACGCCGCTCGGCGACGACGCCCTCTGGCAGCCGGTGTGAGCCTGGCGGCCGGCGCTCGCCGGGCAGCCGCTGTGAGCCTCCGCGCCGGGCCGGGATAGCCTTCCTGCCCGTCGATGCCGGTCACGATCACCCTCCCTGACGGAAACCCGCTCGAGCTGCCCGACGGAGCGACGGGGGCCGACGCCGCCGCCGCTATCGGTCCCGGGCTCGCCCGCGCGGCGCTGGCGATCGAGGTGAGTCACCCCGAGGCCGGCGAGACACCCGAGGTGCGCGACCTCGCCCGCCCGCTCCCCGACGGGGCCCACGTGCAGATCATCACCCCCCGCAGCGGCCGGGCGGCGCTGGACGTGATCCGCCACGACGCCGCCCACGTGCTCGCGACGGCCGTGCTCGAGCTCTACGATGGGGTCAAGATCTCGATCGGCCCTCCGATCGAGGACGGCTTCTACTACGACTTCGAGTTCCCCGCCGGGACCGCCGTCTCGGAGGCCGACCTGCCGGCCATCGAAGCCCGCATGCGCGAGCACGTGAAGGCCGCCGAGGAGTTCGTCCGCGAGGACGTGCCCGTCACGCACGCACGTGAGCGCTTCGCGAACGAGGGGCAGGACTACAAGGTCGAGCTGATCGACGACCTCGTCAGCGCCGCCCCCGCTGAGCATCCCCTCCAGACGGTCTCGCTGTACACCAACGGGCCCTTCACCGACCTCTGCCGCGGACCCCACGCTCCCACCACCAAGACGGTGGGTGCCTTCAAGCTGAACTCGCTCGCCGGCGCCTACTGGCGCGGTGACTCCGACCGCACGATGCTCACCCGCATCTACGGCACGGCCTTCTTCTCCAAGTCCGAGCTGCAGGAGCACCTCGAGCGTCTCGAGCAGGCCCGCCTGCGCGACCACCGCCCCCTCGGGCGCGAGCTCGACCTGTTCATGTTCTCCGAGCTGTCGCCCGGCAGCCCGTTCTGGAAGCCGGGCGGGATGGCGCTGTGGAACGCGCTGACCGAGCTGTGGCGCACCGAGAACCGCCGCCGCGGATACATGGAGGTGCGCACGCCGATCCTCTACGACGTCGAGCTGTTCAAGCAGTCGGGCCACTGGGACACCTACCGCGAGCACATGTACTTCACCGACGTGGAGGAGCGTCCGATGGCGCTCAAGCCGATGAACTGCCCGGCCCACATCCTGATCTACAAGGACAGCCGCCACTCCTATCGCGACCTGCCGATCCGCTTCTCCGAGGCCGGCCTCGTGCACCGTCACGAGCCCTCCGGAACGCTCCACGGGCTGATGCGGGTGCGACACATAACCCAGGACGACGCGCACATCTTCTGCACCGAGGAGCAGGTCCAGGAGGAGGTCGTCCAGTGTCTGCGCTTCGGCTTCTTCCTGTACGACCTGTTCGGCTTCGAGCCTCACCTGGAGCTCTCGACGCGGCCCGAGAAACGGATCGGCAGCGACGAGATGTGGGATCGCGCCGAGGGGGCGCTCGCTGGAGCGCTGGAGGCGGAGGGCCTGGAGTACGAACTGAACCCCGGCGACGGTGCCTTCTACGGTCCCAAGATCGACCTGCACATGACCGACTCGCTCGGGCGCTCGTGGCAGCTCGGGACGGTCCAGCTGGACTACTCGATGCCCGAGCGCTTCGACCTGCACTACACCGGCGCGGACAACGAGGAGCACCGCCCGGTGATGATCCACCGCGCCCTGCTGGGTTCCTTCGAGCGCTTCACCGGCATCCTGATCGAGCACTACGGCGGCGAGCTGCCCGTCTGGCTGGCGCCGGTGCAGGCGATCGTGCTGCCGGTCTCCGATCGCTTCAACGAGTACGCGGCGGGCGTCACGGAGGGCCTGCGCGCAGGACAGGCTCGGGTTGAGCTCGACGACCGCAGCGAGAGCGTGGCGCGCAAGATCCGCGACGCGGAGCTGCGCAAGATCCCGTTCATGCTCGTCGTCGGGGAGCGCGAGCAGAGCGAGGGTTCGGTGTCGGTCCGCGAGCACCACGGCGAGGAGCTCGGCAGCATGCCGCTGGACACATTTCTCGAGCGTCTTGCCGGGGGCTATACTCCCCCGCATTGATCTACGGGCAAAACTCTCATCGCCGCGCCTGACCTCCACTTGACGCGCGGCAAAGCAAGCTAGTGCCGGTCCCACGTAGGTTCGACCGGCGCCCGCCCGAGCGGGACTTGACGCGGATCAACGATCGCATCCGCGTGCCCGAGGTCCGGGTCATCGACGAGGAGGGCAACCAGGTCGGCGTCATGAAGACCCCCGACGCGCTCGCCTTCGCCCAGGAACGCGACCTCGACCTCGTGGAGGTCGCTCCCGAGGCGCGCCCGCCCGTGTGCCGCGTGCTCGACTACTCCAAGTACAAGTACGAGCAGGCCCAGAAGCAGAAGGCCGCACGCAAGCATCAGCAGCAGATCACCGTCCGCGAGATCAAGTTCCGCCCCAAGATCGCCCAGCACGACTACGACACCAAGAAGCACCACGTCGAGCGCTTCCTGCGCCACAAGGACAAGGTGAAGGTCACGATCATGTTCCGCGGGCGCGAGGTCACCCACCCCGAGCGCGGCACGGCGATCCTCGACCGGCTGGCGGAGGAACTGTCAGAGCTGGGCGTCGTCGAGCAGCGGCCGATGCAGGAAGGCCGCAACATGACGATGATGATGGCCCCCTCCAAAGCGGTGCTCGCCGGGCGCGCGGACGGAGAGGGCGCGCCCGAGGAGGGCGAGCCGGCGGCCGACGCTCAGCCCGCGCCCGCCGGCCAGCCCGCGCCCGCCGGCCAGTCCGCGCCCGCCGGCCAGTCCGCGCCCGCCGGCCAGCCGGTGGCCGCCGAGGGCAAGCCCGCGGACGATCCGGGCGCCGCACCGTCGAGCAGCGAGAGCCCGCCCGCGTCCGCCCCGCCACCCGCCGGCGGGCAGGCTGCCGACGGCGGGCAGGCCCCCGCGGCTCCGAAGGCGCCGGCGGCCCAGCAGGCTCCCGCCGCCCAGCCGGCCGCGCAGGAGCCGGTGCTCGCCGATGCGCCGCCGCAGGAGAGCTCCGCGGCGAGCGCTCCCAGTCGCGTGCCATAATCGGTCGCTCAATGCCGAAGATGAAGACCCACTCGGGCGCCAAGAAGCGCTTCAAAGTGACCGCCGGCGGCAAGGTCCGGGCCCGGCACGCCTTCACGAGCCACATCCTCGAGAAGAAGTCGCCGGGGAAGAAGCGCGCCCTCGGACGCCCCGTGATCCTCTCGAAGGATGACGTCCCGCGGGTGAAGCGGATGCTGGGGGCCAAATGACCCGCGTCAAGCGCTCACTGCACGCGCGCAAGAAGCGCCGGGCGACGCTCGAGCTGACGAAGGGCTTCCGCGGCGAGGCGCACTCCAACTATCGCCGCGCCAAGGAGGCGCTGCTGAAGGCGGACTCCTACGCCTACCGCGACCGGCGCAACCGCAAGCGCGACTTCAGGCGCCTGTGGATCACCCGCATCAACGCAGCCGCCCGCGTCAACGGGATGAGCTACTCCCAGTTCATGCACGGGCTCGCCCTCGCCGGGATCGAGCTCGACAGAAAGGTGCTCGCCGACATCGCCGTGCGCGACGCCGACACCTTCCGACGTTTTGCCGATGCCGCCCGCGAGGCGTCGGCTGCCTGACCCGGTCCTCTTCGACACCGGGCTCCGGCCACAGACCGACCGCCTTACGGGCGCCGCTCCTGAAAGCTCAGGGCCGGCGCCCTTCTGCTTTTCCGACACGCTCACCAACACCGAAACCGACACCACACAGCGACCAGCAGCGCAGCAACGACCACTTGACCACCATCGCCTCCTCGAAGAACGCCCACCTGAAGGCCCTGCGGCGGCTGCACCGCAGGCGTGAGCGTGAGCGCAGCGGCACCTTCCTGGCCGAGGGCGAGGACCTCCTCAGCGCCGCCGAGCTGGCCGGCTGGCACGCCGTCGAGGGCTACCGGCGGGCGGGTGCCGAGGTCGGCCAGGTGGGCGCCGCGGCCGCGTGGGCGGGCTTCCACGAGGTCGACCCGGAGCTGTTGGCGGGCGTGTCCACGCTCGGCTCGGGCACGCGTGTGCTGGCCGTCTACGAGCAGCGTTGGAGCGCACCCGAAGGGCCGCTGTGCGTGTACCTGCACGCGCTGCGCGATCCGGGCAACGTCGGCACCATCATCCGCTCCGCCCACGCCTTCGGGGCCAGCTGCGTAGCGCTCGGCCCCGGCTGCGCGGACCCCTATGGGCCGAAGGCGGTGCGCGCGAGCATGGGCGCGATCTTCACCGTTCCGCTGGCTCGCGTGCGGACGCTCGAGGAACTCCCCGGCGAGCTGTTGGGGCTGAGCGCGGACGCATGCGACGAGCTGTGCGGTCCGCTGGAGCGGATCGCACCCACGCTGACGCTGCTCGTCGGCTCCGAGCGTGCGGGGCTAGGAGCGGAGGTGCTGGACGCCTGCCACAGGCAGGCGAGGATCACGATCGCGGGCGACTCCCTGAACGCGGCCATGGCCGCGACCGTGGCGCTGTATGAGCTGACCCGCAAACCATCTAGGGTCCGCGCGTCATGATCGAGCGGATCGAAGAGCTGCGGGGGCAGGCCGCGCAGGAGATCTCGGCGGCGTCCTCCAGCGAGCAGCTCGAGGAGCTGCGGGTGCGCTGGCTGGGACGCAAGGCCGAGCTGCCGCAGCTGCTGCGCGGGGTCGCCGAGCTCGAGCCCTCGCAGCGGGCCGCCGTCGGCAAGGCCGCCAACGAAGCACGCCGCGCGCTGGAGTCGCTGCTGCAGGAGCGGGCCGAGGGCCTCTCTTCGCAGGAGCTCGACCGCGAGCTGGCCGGCGAGCGCATGGATGTGACGCTGCCCGGCGCTCCTGCCCAGCCGGTCGGACGCCTGCACGTGCTGAGCAGCACCCGCCGGCAACTCGAAGACATCTTCCTCGGGCTCGGCTTCACGGTCATGGAAGGTCCGGAGATCGAGACCGTCCACTACAACTTCGACGCGCTCAACCACAGCCCGACCCACCCCGCGCGGGCGCGCACCGACACCTTCTACGTGTCCGAGGATCTGGTGCTGCGCACCCACACCTCGCCGATGCAGGTGCGGGCCATGGAGGCGCACCCTCCGCCGCTGTACGTGGTCGTTCCGGGGCGCGTCTACCGGCCCGACAACGACGCCACCCACACACCCCAGTTCCACCAGCTGGAGGGACTCGCGGTGGACGAGGACATCACTCTCGCGGACCTCAAGGGGACGCTGCTGGAGTTCGCCCGCGCGGTCTTCGGCGAGCGCCGCGAGGTGCGCCTGCGCCCCCACTTCTTCCCCTTCACCGAGCCCAGCGTCGAGGTCGACGTGTCCTGCTTTCACTGCGAGGGCAAGGGCTTCATGGGCGACGGCTCGCGCTGCTACCTGTGCAAGGGCGAGGGCTGGCTGGAGGTGCTCGGTGCCGGCGAGGTGGACCCGGCCGTCTACGGATACGTGCCCACGACCGAGGCCAACGCCCCGGGGTATGACCCCGGGAAGGTCCAGGGCTTCGCGTTCGGCCTCGGTGTCGAGCGGATCGCGATGCTCAAGCACGGGATCCCCGACCTGCGCCTGAACTTCGAGAACGACCTGCGCTTCCTGGAGCAGTTCTGATGAGGGTCCCGCTGCCCTGGCTGTCCGACTACTGCGACCCGGGTCTCGACGCGCGCGCGATCGAGGAGCGCCTGACGATGACCGGGACCAAGGTCGAGGCGATCCATCACCACGGCGTGCCCGTGACCGATGGCTTCGTCGTCGGGCATGTGCTGAGCGCCGAGCAGCATCCAGACGCCGACCGCCTGAAGGTATGCAGCGTGCAGCTCGACGGCGACGGCGGGCCGCCGGTCACGATCGTGTGCGGCGCGCCCAACGTGGCGGGCGGGCAGACGGTCGCCGTGGCGCAGCCGGGCGCGGTCATGCCGGACGGTTCGAAGCTGCGCAAGGCCAAGCTCCGCGGCGTCGGCTCGGAAGGCATGATCCTTTCCGAGGCCGAGCTCGAGATCGGTTCCGGCGGCGAGGGCATCCTCGTGCTCGACGATCTGACGATCGAGGCCGAGCTCGCGCCGGGGACCCCGTTGGAGCAGGTGCTGCCGATCTCCTTCGAGGTGCTGGAGCTGGAGATCACCCCCAACCGGCCCGACTGCCTGGGCGTGTTCGGGGTGGCCCGCGAGCTGCACGCCGCGACCGGGGCGCCGCTCGCGCCCGAGCCGTGGGGGCAGGACCCCGGCAGCATCGGTCCGCTGGCGGGCGCCGAGGTACAGGTGCTGTGTCCGGACCTGTGTCCGCGCTTCACCGCCCGCGTGTTCGAGAACGTCACCGTGGCCCCCTCGCCACCGTGGCTGAAAGCGCGCCTCAGCGGGGCCGGCCAGCGCACGATCAACAACGTCGTCGACATCACCAACTACGCGATGCTCCTCACCGCGCAGCCGCTGCACGCCTTCGACCTCGACCGCGTGGAGGGTGCCAGGTTGACGGTTCGCCGCGCCACCGACGGCGAGCAGGTGCAGACGCTCGACGGCCAGACCCGCACCCTCGACGGCGAGATGGTTGTGATCGAGGACGCGCTCGGGCCGACCTCGATCGCCGGTCTGATGGGCGGGGAGCGCTCGGAGGTCGAGCCGGACACGCGCAGGGTGCTGCTCGAGGTCGCCACCTGGGACGGCCCCAACATCCACCGCAGCTCGTGGGCGCTGGGGCTGCGCAGCGAGGCCTCGGCGCGCTTCGAGAAGGGGCTCGCACCGGAGCAGTGCATGCACGCCCAGGCGGTCGCGACCCAGCTCATGATCGAGCTCTGCGGTGCGACCGTGGCCCCCGGCACGATCGACGTCGGCGGCGTCCCCGACGCACCCCCGCCGATCCAGCTGCGCAGCGATCGCGTGCGGGCGATCCTCGGCGTGGAGGTGACGCGCGAGCGCCAGGGCGAGATCCTGGCGGCGCTCGACTTCCAGTCCCAGCCGGCCGCGGACGGGCTGCTGGTGTCCGTGCCGGCGGTGCGGCGCAACGATGTCAGCCGCGAGATCGACCTGATCGAGGAGGTCGCCCGCATCGACGGCCTCGAGCGGCTGCCCGTAACGTTGCCGGCGCGGCGTGGCGCGGCCGGGCGCCTGACCCACGCCCAGCAGGTGCGCCGCCGGGCCGAGGACCTGCTCGCGGGGCGGGGACTGAGCGAGATCGTCGGTTGGAGCTTCGCCGAGCCGGGCCTGCTCGATCGCCTGCGGCTGCCGGCCGGTCACGAGCTGCGCCGCGTGGTGGAGCTCGAGAACCCGCTCTCGGAGGACCTCTCGATCATGCGCCCCACCCTGATGGGCTCGCTGCTGGACGCCGCCCGTCACAACGCCCACCGCAACGGGCCCGACCTCGCCCTGTTCGAGTCGGGCACGGTCTACCGCGCCCGCGAGGACGGAGCCGGCGCCGACGAACACCACGCGCTCGGGGCCCTCCTGAGCGGCGCCCTGGCGCCGCCCTCCTGGCGAGGACAGGCACCCGCGGCGGACTTCTTCGCCGCCAAGGCGCTGCTCGAATCCCTGCTCGATCACTTCCACGTCCCCTTCAGCGTCGAGGCCGCGAGCTGGCCCTTCCTGCACCCTGCCCGCAGTGTGGCCGTGACTGCGCACGCAGCCGGCACCACGGATGGCGCTGGTGCCGGCGGCAGCGGCGAGCCGTTGCGGCTCGGGCTTCTCGGCGAGCTGCACCCGCTGGTGGCCGGCGAGTGGGGCCTCGCGCGCACGGCCGTGTTCGCGATCGACCTCGGCCGGCTGGCCCGGATCGCCCCGCCGGTGCCGGGCTTCCGGGCCTTCGGCGCCTACCCGCCGGTGCGCCAGGACATCGCCGTGATCGTCCCCGATCAGGTCGCGCTCGCCGAGCTGCTGGAGCGCGTCCGCGAGGCTGGTTCCGAGAGCCTCGAGCAGGTGAGGCTGTTCGACGTGTACACCGGCGAGCAGGTGGGGGAGGGGCGTCGCTCGCTGGCGCTGGCGCTGGCCTTCCGCTCCCCCGAGCGGACCCTCACCGACGAGGACGTGGCGCCCGTGCGTGAGCGGATCGTGGCGGCGATCGAGGCACTGGGAGGCGAGCTGCGTGGCTAGGACCCCGGCCCAGCAGAGCGCCGACGGGGCGCCGCGGGTGCTGGTCGCGGGCGCGACCGGCTTCACCGGGGCGCTGGCGGCATACCTCCTTTGGCGCCACCCCGACTTCCAGCTCACGGGCGTGACCGGCCGCTCCCAGCAGGGCCGGCGCCTGGAAGACATATACCCGCGCTACCGCGTCCCGCTGGCGCTGGCGGAGCTCGATCTCGAGGGGCCGCTGGCCGACGTGGAGGCGGCGATCGTCGCCTACCCGCACGCGGCCGCCGCCCCGACCGTGGCCGCGCTGCGCGAGCGGGGCGTGCGCGTGGTCGACCTCAGCGCCGACTACCGCCTGCGCTCCCTGGCCAACTATGAGCACTGGTACGGGGAGCACCCGCGCGCGGACCTGATGGCGGAGGCCGTATACGGGCTCACCGAGCTCCACCGCGAGGACATCCGCGGCGCCTCGCTGGTCGCCAACCCGGGCTGCTACCCGACCGCCTCGCTGCTGGCGCTCGCCCCGCTCGCGCGCGCGGGCGTGATCGGGGATGTCGTGATCGACGCCAAGCAGGGCATCTCCGGTGCCGGGCGGACCTTCGACGAGACCACCCACTACTCGATGGCGGGCGAGAACATCGTCCCCTACAAGGTCGCCTCCCACCGCCATACCCCGGAGATCGAGGAGCAGCTGCAGCTCGCCGGTGCGGGCGAGCAGCGGGTCCAGTTCCAGGCCCATCTCGTGGCCCTCGACCAGGGCGAGCTGGTCAGCTGCTACGTGGTCCCGGCCCGAGAGGTGGACGGGGCGGAGGTCCAGAGGCTGCTCGCCGAGGCCTACGCCGAGGAGCCGTTCGTCGAGGTCGTGGATGCGCCCCCGGGTGTGCTCGAGGTGCGCGAGACCAACTACTGCCGCCTGTTCGTCGCCCACGACGAGCACACCGGCAAGGTGCTGGCCTTCTCGGCCATCGACAACCTCTGGAAGGGCACCTCCTCGCAGGCGCTCCAGAACCTCAACCTGATGTTCGGCCTCCCCGAGACGAGGGGGTTGATGTGAGCGTGCGGGCGCAGGCGAGGAGGCGAACGTGAGCGTGTTCGACTCGCGCTGGGTGGACGCCCCCGGGCACGTCCGCGAGCTGCCCGGGGACGCGGGGCTGCCCGCGGGGTTCCGCGCCGCCGGGGTGGCGGCGGGACTGAAGCCGAGCGGCGATCCCGACGTCGGGCTGTTGGTGTGCGACGCCGAGCAGCCGTCCTCGGCGGCGGTCTTCACCAGCTCGAGCACGGCCGCCGCACCGGTCCTGCTCACGCGCGGGCGCTGCCGCCTGCAGTCACTGCGGGCGGTGCTCGCGAACTCGGGCTGCGCAAACGCCGCCACCGGCGGGCGGGGACTCGACGACGCCGCCAAGACGCAGGGCGCGGCGGCCGCCGCCGCGGCCGTGTCCGAGGCCGAGGTGGCGCTCGCCTCGACCGGCGCGATCAGCCACTACCTGGACGTGGACGCGGTCCTGAAAGGGACCCTGCAGGCGCGCTCGCAGCTGCGCCGCGAGGGCGACGTCGACTTCCAGCGGGCGATCCAGACGACCGACCGCTTCGAGAAGCGCGCCAACCTCGAGGTGGAGCTCCCGTCCGGCACGGTGAGGCTGTGCGCCCAGTGCAAGGGCGCCGGGATGATCTCGCCCCGCTTCGCCACCATGCTGTGCTTCGTGCAGACCGACGCGCAGCTGGCGCCGGAGACGGCCGAGCTGCTGCTCGGCACGTGCGTGGCGCGGTCCTTCGATCGCGTCAGCGTGGACGGGCAGCTGTCCACCAACGACACCGTGATCCTGATGGCCTCCGGGTCCAGCGGCGTGGAGGTGGCGGACGAGAGCGAGGACGAGCTGCGCCTCGGAGAAGCGCTCGACGCGCTGCTGCGAGCGCTCGCGGTGATGCTCGTGGCCGACGGCGAGGGCTCCAAGCGGATCGGGCGCGTGCTCGTACGCGGGGGCGGGGCCGAGCCTGCGGAGGCCGTCGCCCGGGGGGTGGCCAACTCGCCCCTGGTGAAAGCCGCCCTGCACGGCGGGGACCCCAACTGGGGCAGGATCGTGCAGGCCGCCGGAGGGGCTCTGCCGGGCCCCGAGCAACTCGCGATCGACGTCTGGATCGAGGGCCGGCAGGTGTGCTCCGGCGGGGTGGCGCTCTCCTATGAGGAGGCCGAGCTCGCGCAGGCGGTCTCCGGCGATGAGGTCGAGTACGAGATCGCGCTGCCCGGGGACGGCGCACAGACCGAGGTCTTCTTCTCCGACCTGTCGGCCGACTACGTGGCGCTGAACGCGCACTACACGACGTGAGCGCTCAGCCCGGAAACCAGCCCAGCGGGTCCTCGGCGCGCATCGGCACGCTGCTCGAGGCGCTGCCCTACATCCGCGAGTTCCACGGCCGCACGATCGTGATCAAGTACGGCGGCGCGGCGATGGAGGACGAGACGCTGCGCGAGGAGTTCGCCCGCGACGTGGTGCTGCTCAAGTACGTCGGGCTGAACCCGATCGTGGTGCACGGCGGCGGCCCGGAGATCACCGCCTACATGCGCCGCCTCGGCCTGCCGGTCGAGTTCGTGGGTGGCCTGAGGGTCTCCGATGAGAGCACCGTCGAGGTCGCGAAGATGGTGCTGGTGGGGAAGGTCAACAAGGAGATCGTCCTGCGCCTGGCCCGCGCCGGAGCGCCCGCCGTCGGCCTCAGCGGGGACGACGGGACGCTCTTCCGGGTCGCCCGCCGCTCCGGTCCCGGCGGCGAGGACATCGGCTTCGTCGGCTCGATCGAGCGGGTCAACGCGGACGTGATCGAGCACGTCGCGACCGACTACATCCCCGTGATCGCCTCCGTCGGGGCGGACCGCGAGGGCAACTCCTACAACGTCAACGCGGACGAGGCCGCCGGCGCGGTGGCGGGAGCGATCGGCGCCTACAAGCTGCTCTTCCTGACCGATGTGGCGGGCTGGCTGGAGGATCCCTCCGATCCCTCCACGCTGATCACGAACGCCGACGCCGAGCGCGTCCAGGGGGCGCTCGCGGACCTCGACGGCGGCATGCGCCCGAAGCTCGAAGCGTGCCTGGCGGCGATCAACAACGGCGTCACCGCGGCCCACATCCTCGACGGGCGCGTGGCCCACTCGCTGCTGCTGGAGCTGTTCACCGACGCGGGTGTGGGCACCAAGGTGGAAGCCAGCTGATGAGCGTCGCCGAGCTCCAGCGGATCGAGGCCGAGCGGGTGCTGGCGACCTACGCCCGCCTGCCGGTGGAGTTCGTGCGTGGCCAGGGCTCGCGGCTGTGGGACGCGGAGGGCAACGAGTACCTGGACCTGCTGTGCGGCATCTCGGTCACGAGCCTCGGCCACTGTCACCCGCGCGTGGTGGAGGCCGTGCGCGAGCAGGTCTCCCACCTGATGCACGTCAGCAACCTCTTCTACAGCGCCCCCGCGATGCGCCTCGCCGAGCGGCTCTCGGAGCTGTCCCTCGGCGGGCGCGTGTTCCTGTGCAACTCCGGCGCCGAGGCCAACGAGGCGGCGATCAAGCTCGCCCGCCGGGCACGGCCCGGAGGCGAGATCGTGGTCGTGCTGGGAGCCTTCCACGGGCGCACCCTGGGGGCGCTGTCGGCGACCCCGCAGGAGGCCAAGCAGGCGCCGTTCGCGCCGCTGGTGCCCGGCTTCCGCGCCGTCCCGCCGACGGCCGAGGCGGTGCTGGCGGCGGTCCACGGCGGGACCGCCGCCGTGATCCTCGAGCCGATCCAGGGCGAGGGCGGGGTGCACGTGCTGGACGAGCGGCTGCTGCTGGCCGCGCGGGCGGCCTGCGACGAGCACGGGGCGGCGCTGATCTTCGACGAGATCCAGACCGGCATGGGCCGGACCGGCACGCTTTGGGCCTACGAGCAGACGCCGGTCGTGCCCGACGCGCTGACCAGCGCCAAGGCGCTCGGCGGGGGCCTGCCGATCGGCGCGCTGGTGACCGGCGAGCGACTCGCCGATGCCTTCGCCCCCGGCGACCACGGCTCCACCTTCGCCGGCGGCCCGGTCGTCGCCCAGGCGGCCCTGCAGGCGCTGGACGTGACCGCCGACGAGCAGTTGCTGGCGCGGGTCGTGGAGCTCGGCGGGAAGCTGGCCGCCGGCCTCCAGGGCCTCCCGCACGTGCTCGATGTCCGCGGCCGCGGACTGATGCTGGCCTGCGAGCTCGACGTCGATGCGCCCGCCGTGGTGCTGGAGGCTCTGCTGGGTCAGCGGCTGGTGCTCAACGCCACCGGGCCGAGCACGCTGCGGCTGCTGCCGGCGCTGACGATCGTGCCGGAGCAGATCGAGGACGCCCTCGGGCGCCTCGGGACGGTCCTCGGGAGCGCGTGAGCGGCGCCATGCGGCGGGCGCTGCAGGACGGTTTCGAGCTCGACGACGACCCGGGGCGGGTGGACGTGGACGCCGTGCACGCCTTCATCGCCGGCCAGTCCTACTGGGGGCTCGGGCGTACGCGCGCGCTCACGGAGGCGGCCATCCGCGGCTCCCAACGCGTCGTCGGTCTCTACCGCGGCACCGAGCAGGTCGGCTTCGCGCGTGCCATCTCCGACGGTGCGACGCTCGCTTACCTGGCCGACGTGTACGTGGTGGCGCCCTGCCAGGGACGCGGCCTCGGCCTCGAGCTGGTGCGCGAGATTGTCGACGGCGCAGAGGCCTCCTTCGGCGGACCGGTGCGCTGGATGCTCAACACCGCCGACGCCCAGGGGTTGTACCGGCGGATCGGCTTCAGCGAGCAGGTCAGCCCGTATCCGCTGATGGAACGCGCCCGCGACTACGATTCGGCGCCGTGAGCGCGTCGAACGACATCCCGGCCCAGCGCAGCGCCAGCTACGAGGCCGATCCGGAGCAGGTCCGGCGTGTGCTGCTGCTGTACTCCGGCGGCCTGGACACGAGCGTGATGCTGAAGTGGATCCAGGACCGCTACGGGGCCGAGGTCGTGTGCCTGACGGTCAACCTCGGCCAGCCCGGCGAGGACTTCGAGATGGTCGAGGCGAAGGCCCGCCAGCTGGGTGCGGTCGAGGTCCACACCGTGGACGCCCGCGAGGAGTTCGCCGCCGAGTTCATCGCCCCGGCGATCAGGGCCAACGCGATCTACGGCGCCGGCTACCCGCTGTTCACCGCGCTCGGTCGTCCCCTGATCGCGAAGCTCGCGGTCGAGTACGCCCGCTCCAGCGGCTGCGACACGATCGCCCACGGCTGCACCGGCAAGGGCAACGACCAGGTCAGGATCGAGGCCACGATCGCGACGCTCGCCCCGGAGCTGAAGGTGATCGCCCCGGTTCGCTCCTGGCAGATGGGTCGCGAGGAGGAGATCGCCTACGCCCGCGAGCACGGGATCCCGCTCAAGCAGGGCACCGAGGTGGTGCCCTACTCGATCGACGACAACCTCTGGGGACGCTCCTCGGAGGGGCGCTGGATCGAGGACCTCGGCCACGCCCCCGACGACGACGTGTTTCAGCTCGTCACCCGCCCGGAGGCGGCGCCCGATGAGCCCCAGCAGATCGAGCTCGGCTTCGAGCGGGGCCTGCCCGTGAGCCTCGACGGGGAGCGCCTCGGGCTGGTGGAGCTGATCGAACGCACCGCCGATATCGGGGCCCGTCACGGGGTCGGGATCGTGGACCACATCGAGGATCGGATCGTGGGGCTGAAGGTGCGCGACATCTACGAGGCCCCCGCCGCCACGATCCTGCTCACCGCCCACCAGGAGCTCGAGCGCCTCGTGTGCACGATCCACCAGAACCAGTTCAAGCCCCAGCTCGACCGCCAGTGGGCCTATCTCGTGTACGCGGGCCTGTGGTGGGAGCCGCTGCGCAGCGACCTCGACGCCTACATGGACGAGGTCAACTCCCGCGTCAGCGGCACGATCGGCGTACGGCTGTTCAAGGGCCAGGCGCGGGTCACCACGCGCGCCTCCGAGAACGCCGTCTACGACCCCGCCCTGGCGGGCTTCTCGGAGTCCGGGGGGCTGTTCTCGCAATCCGCGTCCCCGGGCTTCATCGAGCTGTTCTCGCTGCAGTCGCGGATGGCCTGGCGACTGCGCCAGTAGCATCCCGCCGGCATGAGCGACACCGCCTACCGCCTCTTCGGGCTCCTCGTCTGGCGTGCCCTGAAGTGGTACCTGCGCGAGCTGCTGCCCTCGCGGCGGCGGATCCTGCTGTCGCTCGCGGCCGTCCTCGTCGGCGCCGCAACCGCCGGCGCGCTGCTGCGCAGGCTGGCGGAGTAGGCGTCCCGCGTCCTGCGCTCACGGCCCTGCGACGCGCCGTCCGCCTGCGGCCTTACCTTCCAGCCCGCGTGATGCCCGAAGCGAACGAGCCGCCAGGAGGGGAGAGCGGGCGCCCGCCCGGGCGCACCGAGGGCGACCTGCTCGCCGAACGCCGCGCCCGCCGCGCCGCGGAGGGCGGAGAGCAGGCCCTGATCCGCCGTGCCGAGGCCGCCGAGGCGACCGTCCACACGCTCGAACGGCACGTCCACAGCCTCCAGCAGCGGCTGCGGGAGGCCGAGGACGAGCACACCCGCCTCGCCGCCGCCCTGACCGAGGAGCGCACGGCCACCGCCACCGGCGAGCAGGAGCTCCGCTCCGCCCGCCAGCGCGAGTACGAAGAGCTCCAGCTGCGCCGCGAGGCCGAGCAGCGCGCCGAGCGGGCCGAGCGCGAGCTGAGCTCGGCCGCAGAGCGGGCCGAGCGCGCCGAACGCGACCTGGGCTCAGCCGAGCAGCGGGCCGAGCGGGCCGAACGGGAGCTGGGCTCCGCCGAGCAGGCCGCGGCCGGGGAGCGTGCCGAGCTCGCCCGTGGCGAGCAGGAGCTGCAGGGCAGGATCGGCGAGCTCGAGCGCCAGGTCGCCGAGCTGCGTGTGCAGCTGGCAGAGGAGCGCGGCGCACGCGGGCGCACCGAGGCCGAGCTCGGCTCGATCCGCCGCGCACACGGACAGATGCAGGCGCTGCTGGCCGAGACCAGGGAACTGATCCAGCGGCTGCTGGCCGCCCAGCGGGCCGAGGCTGCGGCAGCCGCCACGCCAGTGGCCCCACCGCTCCCGCGGGCGCCCATGCGGCCGGCTGCGCCCACGGTCGTCCAGGAAGCGGGGCTCGCGGCCGTCCAGCCCGCGACGCCCGCCGTCGAGGCCGCCGCCGGCGAGCTCGAGCGAGCCGCCGCGGAGGGCGCCCAGGGGGCCGAGATGGCGGCGGCACTGGCGGCCGCGGTGGAACGGCTGCGGGCGCGGGCCGACACTGCCGGCGCCGAGCAGCAGCCCGCCGAGGCACCCGCCGAGCCGGGTCCGGCGACCGCCCCGCCCCAGCCTGTCGAGGCGGCGCCCGAGCTCGCCCCGCGAAAGCCCCACAAGCACAGCATGTCGCTCATCTCGCGCTGGCGGAAACGGCGCAAAGAGCGGCGCGAGCAGGCCCGGTCCCGCCGGGCCGGCGCCTAGCATTGCGGCTGCCGTGAGCAAGGCCAGCTGCGCCCACCTGCACGTTCACTCGGAGTACTCGCTGCTCGACGGCGCGTGCAAGATCGACGCGCTCGCGGAGCGGGCGGCGGCCTTCGAACAGCCGGCCCTGGCGCTCACCGACCACGGCGTGATGAACGGCGCCGTGGACCTCTACAAGGCCTGCAAAAAGCACTCGCTGAAGCCGATCGTGGGCTGTGAGATCTATTTCGTGGACGACCACACGACGGCCTCCCAGGCGCGCACCGAGCGCAACCACCTGACCCTGCTGGCGTCCTCCGCCGAGGGCTACCGGAACCTCGTCAAGCTCTCCTCTGCCGGCTTCCTGGAGGGCCTGCAGCGGGGCAAGCCGACCGTCGACATGGGCCAGCTCGAGCGCCACCACGAGGGCGTGATCGCGCTCACCGGCTGTCTGGCCTCGCGCTTCTGCCAGCGGCTGCTGGAGGATCGCGACGACGATGCCCGCGCGCACGCGCGGGAGCTGCTCGGGGTGTTCGGCGAGGACAACGTTTACTTCGAGGTGCAGAAGAACGGGCTGGCGGCCCAGGACAAGTGCAACGAGGGGATCGTGAAGATCGCACGTGAGCTCGGCGGCAGCCTCGTCGGCACCGGCGACGTGCACTATCTGCGCCGCGAGGACTACAACCACCACACGGCGCTGCTGTGCGTGCAGACCAAGAGCACGATCCAGGCGCCGAAGCTGCGCTTCGAAACGAACGAGTTCTACCTGCGCGACAGCGAGGAGATGGTGGCGGCCTTCGCGGAGTGGCCGGAGGCGGTGGCCAACACGGTCGAGGTCGCGGAGCGCTGCGAGGTGGAGCTCGAGCTCGGCAAGCAGCTGATCCCCCGCTTCGAGACACCCGACGCCACCAGCGAGCGCGACTACCTGCGGGCGCGCGTGGCCGAGGGGTTGCGGCTGCGCTACGGCGACCCCCCGCCGGCGGTGGCGCTCGAACGGATGGAGAGCGAGCTCGACGTGATCGACCGGATGGGCTTCAACGCCTACTTCCTGATCGTCTGGGACTTCGTCAAGTTCGCCAAGGAGAACGGCATCGCGGTGGGCCCCGGGCGCGGCTCCGCGGCGGGCTCGATCGTGGCCTACTGCCTGGCCATCACCGACGTGGACCCGCTGCGCTACGACCTCCTGTTCGAGCGCTTCCTGAACCCCGAGCGGGTGTCGATGCCGGACATCGACATCGACTTCTCGGTGCGCGGCCGTGAGCGGGTGATGCGCTACGTGGCGGACAAGTACGGACGCGAGTCGGTGGCCCAGATCGTGACCTTCGGCAAGATGTTCCCCCGCCAGGCCACCCGCGACGCCGCCCGCGTGCTCGGCTTCGACTACGGCATCGGCGACCGCCTGGCGAAGCTGATCCCCGACCCGATCATGGGGCGCTCGCCGTCGTTCGAGGACTGTCTGAAGGGCGGCCAGCCGCTGCGCAAGGCGTGTGACGAGGAGGCCCAGGCACGCCAGATCGTGGAGGTCGCCCAGGGCCTGGAGGGGATCGTGCGCAACTCCTCGATCCACGCGGCCGCGGTGGTGATCGCCGACCGCCCGCTGACCGACATCGTCCCGCTGCAGCTCGCCGACGCGGGGGTCGATGAGAACGGGGAGCGTCAGTTCCGCACCGTGACACAGTTCTCGATGGACCCGATCGGCGAGATCGGGATCCTGAAGATGGACTTCCTCGGGCTGCGCAACCTCGACGTGATCGAGGACGCGCTGGACATCATCGAGCGCTCCACCGGGGAGCGCCCGGACATGACGACGCTCCCGCTGAACGACCGGCGGACGTATGAGATGCTCGCCCGGGGCGACTCCACGGGCGTGTTCCAGTTCGAGTCCGAGGGCATGCGCGAGGCGCTCAAGAAGGTGCGCCCGGACGAGTTCAACGACCTGATTGCGCTCAACGCCCTCTACCGGCCCGGGGCGATGGATCAGATCCCGGTATACGCCAAGGGCAAGCACGACCCGGCCTCGATCACCTACCGCGACCAACGCCTGCGGGCGATCCTCGAGTCCTCCAAGGGTGTGATCCTCTACCAGGAGCAGGCGATGCAGATCGCCAAGGAGATCGCCGGCTTCTCGGGCGCCAAGGCCGACGACCTGCGCAAGGCGATCGGCAAGAAGAAGCGCGAGGCGATGGCCGCCCTGAAGCCGGAGTTCGTCGAGGGCTGCCGCGCCTCGGGCACGAGCGCCGAGGTGGTCGAGTTCCTGTGGCAGACCAACGAGCGCTCGGCCGACTACTCCTTCAACAAGAGCCACGCCGCCTGCTACGCGCTGATCGCCTACCGCACGGCCTGGCTGAAGGCCAACTTCCCGGCCGAGTACATGGCCGCCCTGATCTCCTCGGTGATGTCCACCAAGGACAAGGTGCCCTTCTTCGTCGCCCGCTGCGAAGAGATGGGGATCGAGATCATGCCCCCGGACGTCAACCTGTCCGACCACGAGTTCACGGTCGGGGCCCCGAGCTCGCAGGACCTGGTCGGCAACATCCGCTTCGGCCTGGACGCCGTCAAGGGCGTCGGCTACCAGGCGGTGGAGGCGATCAAGCGGGCCCGCGAGAAGGGCGGGGAGTTCTCCTCGCTATGGGATTTCTGCGAGCGCGTGGACTCACGCGCGGTCAACAAGAAGGCGATCGAGGCGCTGATCAAGTGCGGTGCCCTGGGCTCCACCGGAGCCACTCGGCGGGGCATGCTCGAAGTGCTCGAGCAGGCACAGGGGGCGGGACAGAAGGTCCAGCAGGACGCCCTCATCGGCCAGTCCTCGATCTTCGACCTCAGCGAAGGCGAGCAGAACGGAGCGGCCGGCCCCGCAGGGTCCGAGGGCGACGTGGATCCGTTCGGCGGGATGGGGCTGGCCCGTCCCGTGCACCCGCCGATCCCGTTGGAGGAGTTCGACCAGCCGGCGCTGCTGGCGGCCGAGAAGGAAGCGATCGGCCTGTTCGTCTCCGACCACCCCCTCAAGCCCCTGCGCGAGGCGATGCGGGCACGCGTTGACTGTCCCCTGGCGGCGCTGGAAGAGCGCCGCGACAAGGACCTCGTGACGGTCGGCGGGATCATCACCGAGGCCAAGCGGATCCGCACCCGCAACGGTGACCCGATGATGTTCGCGACGCTCGACGACCTCGGGGGATCGGTGGAGCTGCTGGTGTTCGGCAGCGCACTGGCGGACTGCGAGCAGGCCCTGCACGTGGACCAGGTGGTACTGGTGAAGGGGCGGGTGGACCACAAGGAAGCCGGCAGCACGTGCCTGATCGTTCAGACCGTCGTGCCCTATGCGCCCGACCAGCAGGAGCTTGACCGCGCGCGGGCGCGCGCGAAGGCCACCGCCGCGGCCAACGCCGCCGGGGCCAAGCCGCTGCATCTGTCGGTGTCGGCCGACTCGCTCTCGGCGGAGACGCTGGCGGAACTCAGGCAGGCGATCGAGGAGTCCCCGGGGCAGGCCGAGGTGCTGCTCGACATCCACACCAAGACCGGAACTCGGCGGGTGCGCCTGGGCAGCGCCTTCCGCGTGCGCCATACGCTCGCCCTGCGGGCAGACCTCGAGACCGCGCTCGGGGCGATGCCGGCGGCCGCCACCGCCTGAGCGGGACCGGCGCCTAGGCCCGCCGGGGCCTGTCGGCCGTTCGGCGGCCGCGAGACTTCGCTTTCGCCTTCGCCGTCCCCGCAGCTCGCCGCCTGGCCGCCAGCCCCCGCGTGCGGAGCTTGCGGGCCAGCGCCACTTCCTCGCGCGTGGGGCCGCCCTTGCCCTTGCCCTCGCCGGCGGTCTCCAGCATGCATGGCAGGCCGTCGAACTGGGGCGCCGCCAGGAAGGCGGCGCAGCCGCCGGAGCCGAGCTCGCCCTCGCCGATATTGGCGTGGCGGTCACGGTTGCTGCCCAGCGGCGTCACCGAGTCGTTGAGGTGCAGGCACCCGAGTCGCTCGCGGCCGACCCGCCGCTCGAACTCGTCCATCACGGCGTCGACCCCGGCGCGGGTGCGGATGTCATAGCCGGAGGCGAACAGGTGGCAGGAGTCAAGGCACACGCCGAGGCGTTGCTCGCCACCGGCGCCCTCGATCAGGGAGGCGAGCTCCTCGAAGCTGCGCCCGAGCGTTCCGCCGGCGCCGGCGGTGTCCTCCAGATACAGCGGGCAGTCCTCGCTCTCGTCCAGGGCCTCGCGGATCGTCGCGGCGGCCCGCTTGATCGCCCGGCCGACATCCCCGGTCTTGGCGGAACCCGGGTGCAGCACCACGCCGGCCGCTCCGATCGCCTTCCCCGAGCGCAACGACGCAGTCAGCGACTGCAGTGATTTGGCGCGCATGTCGCGATCCTCGCTGGCGCAGTTGATCAGGTAGATGGCGTGGATCACGACCGCCTCGACGGGGCTCGCGGCGAGGGCCTCACGGAAGGCCCCCGCCTCCTCCTCGGAGTAGGGGCGGCTCTTCCACATGCGCGGGGACTGGTTGAAGATCTGGATCGACCCGCAGCCGCGCTCCACGCCCCGCTCGACCGCGTTCGGGAGCCCGCCGGCGGGGGACACGTGGGCGCCGATCAGCATCGGGGGCGCATTATGAGCACTGCGCAATACCCTGCACGCGACATGAGGGTCCGTTTCGCGCCGTCTCCCACGGGTGCGCTGCACATCGGCGGCGCGCGTACGGCCCTGTTCAACTGGCTGCTGGCCCGTCACTACGGCGGCGAGCTGGTGCTGCGGATCGAGGACACCGACCGGGAGCGCTCCACGCCCGAGAACATCGAGCAGATCCTCGACGCGCTGCGGTGGCTGGAGCTCGGCTGGGACGAGGGGCCGATCCTGCAGACCGAGCGCTCGCCCCGCCACGCCGAAGCGCTGCAGGCGCTGCTGGACTCCGGGCACGCCTACCGCTCGACGGCGACCGCCGACGACGTCCGGGCATACAAGGAGATCCACGGGGCATCCGCCGGCTACCGCGGGCAGGAGGAGGGCGAGGGGGCGGTGCGCCTGCACGTGCCGGCGGAGGGGGCGACCGTCGTCCACGACGTGATCCGCGGCGACACCCGCTTCGAGCACGTCCACCTC
Organism: uncultured Solirubrobacteraceae bacterium; assembly: GCA_963821425.1. Classification (GTDB taxonomy): domain Bacteria; phylum Actinomycetota; class Thermoleophilia; order Solirubrobacterales; family Solirubrobacteraceae; genus Palsa-744. Next base: position 951,680 of record CAWGDS010000001.1, on the reverse strand, counting down.
GACGACCCCGTGATCGCGCGGGCCGACGGCTCGGTGCTCTACAACTTCGCGGTCGCGATCGACGACCTCGACGCCGGCATCACCCACGTCGTCCGCGGGGAGGACCACCTCTCCAACACCCCCAAGCAGGTGCTCGTGCTGGAGGCCATGCGCGAGTCGGGGCTGGCCGACGCGCCCCTGCCCGCCTACGCCCACCTGCCGCTGCTGCACGGACCCGACGGCAAGAAGCTCTCCAAGCGCCACGGGGCGGCCTCGGTGCAGGAGCTCCGCGACCAGGGATTTCTCCCGGAGGCGGTACGAAACTACCTCGCCCTGCTGGGGTGGGGGGCCGGCGACGACGAGACCGTGCTCGATACCCGGGAGCTGATCGAGCGCTTCACGCTCGAGCGGGTCAGCCGCAACCCGGCCCGCTTCGACGAGGTCAAGCTGAAGTGGCTGAACGGGATCTACATCCGCAAACTGCCGGTCGAGGAGCTGACGCGGCGACTGGAACGGTTCACCGGCCGCACCGGCCTGCGCCGGGCCGCGGAGATCAGCCAGGAGAAGATCCACACGCTGGCCGACTTCTGGCCGCTGGCGGGTCCGCTGCTCGACGAGCCGGTGGACGACCCGGCGGCGCGCAAGAAGTGGCTCGACGAGGATGGGCGGGCGGTGCTGGCCGAGGTTCGAAGCTCGCTTGCGGAGCTCACGGAGTTCGACGAGCCCGCGTTGGAGCGGGCCCTGGAAGGGGTCATCGAGTCAAGGGGCGCCAAACCTCGCCAGGTCTACCAACCCCTGCGCGTTGCGATCACCGGCTCGACGGTCTCACCCGGCATCTTCGAGAGCGTCGCCCTGCTCGGCCGCGAGCAGACGCTTGGACGGATAGACGAGGCCCTTTCCGGCCCCTGAACCGGCGCCACGGCGCCTGAACCGGCGACACTCAACCGTTCGGCCGTGGGTGCCGATACGGGAGCATCCGAGCCAATCAGCCGGGCACAGACCGGCGACCCCCCAAGGAAGGGACCTGAACGGAATGCAGGCAACCGCTACGGCGAAGAAGCTGGGTGCAGAGAACAAACGCAGGCAGTCCGGCAAGACGCGCTCGGACACGCCCGCGGCCCCGGCACGGACGCCGGCAAAGTCCCAGGGCTCGGCGCCCGGCGCTCCCCAGCGCCACCAGGACGAGGGCCACGGCCGTCGCCTGACGATGGCCTTCGAAGCGCTGGAGGCCTTCCCTGCGCTGGCGGAGTCACGCGACAGGCTGCTCGCGGTCATCTCCAAGGACCACGTGGCCACCGCCGACGTGGTCACCGCGGTCGAGTCAGACGTCGCCCTGATCATCTCCGTGCTGCGGCTCGCCAACCGGGCCCGCGACGGCAAGGGCAGGGTCGAGACGATCGTGCAGGCCGTCGAGCTGCTGACCCCCCAGACGGTTGAGGCGGTCGCCTCCCGTACCCGGACCTTCGACTTCTTCGAGCGGGCGACGGTGTGGGACAGCGCCCCCGAGCGCTTCCGCCTGCACGCCCTCGCCACCCAGCACGCGGCCGACCGCATCGCCTCCGAGGTGGGCTACGAGGACCGCGACCGGCTCACCGTCACCAGCCTGCTCCACGACGTCGGCAAGCTCGTGCTGCTCCACGCCTACCCCGGCTACCCCTCGCAGGTCCACCGCGGAGCCCGCACCCCCGAGGAGCGGGTCCATCAGGAGCGCCGCGAGCTCGGGGTCGACCACGCTCTCGTCGGCGGGGTGCTGATCCGCCGCTGGGGCCTTCCCGCGAACCTCTCAACGCCGATCGAGCGCCACCACAGCGCCCAGCCCGAAGGGGAGGCGGCCTTCATCCGCCTGGCTGACATGCTCGCCCACTACGCCCAGGGCGCCCGTGTGTCTCCTGCCGAGATGCTGCTCACCGCGCGCAGCATCGGTCTCACCCCCCAGCAGCTTCGGGTGGTCCTGTATGAGCTTCCCAACTCCAACAACCAGCGTCAGCGCCACGTGGACCCGTGCCCGCTCTCGACCCGCGAGCTCGGGGTCCTGCAGCGCCTGGCCGAGGGCAAGGTCTACAAGCAGATCGCCCACGACCTGATGCTCTCCACCAGCACGGTGCGTACGCACCTGCACAACATCTACGGCAAGCTCGGTGCCGTCGACCGCGCCCAGGCGGTCCTGATCGCAACCGAGCGCGGCTGGCTGTAGGCGCAGCGTCGGCTCTCGGCTTTCGGCCTTCACGGTCGCGGAGCCGGATCAGTCGGTTCGCCGCACTGCCGGGTCGAGTGGCCGGGCGAATACTGTTCGTGACATGAGTCTCCTCCGCTCCGGCCTGCGGACAGCATGATCTCGATCACGACGAAGTCGCCCTATGCCGTGCTGGCCCTGGCCGAGCTGGCCCGCAGCTCCGACGGCAAGCCGGTGCCGATCGGCGAGCTGGCCCGCCGCCGGGACGTCCCGGTGCAGTTCCTCGAGCAGCTCTTCGCCGCGCTTCGCCGAGCCGGGATCATCAGCTCCCAGCGGGGTGTCCACGGCGGCTACCGCTTCGCCCGTGAGCCCTCCACCGTGACCGTGCTGGAGATCGTCGAGCTCCTCGACGGCCCGCTGGGGCGGGACTCGGAGGGCGTCTTCGCCGACGCTGCCGATGCCGCCCGGAATGTGCTGGCCCGCACCACCGTCGCCGACATCGTCCAGCGCGAGCTGCACGACGCCGGGGCACGCATGTACCACATCTGACGAAGGCTGCTCTGCGGCGCGTTTCAGCCCGTCGCAGGCGAGGTGCCCCAGGGGCCTTACGCGGTGGCATCGGCGGACAGGTCGGGCGCGGGCGGTGCACTCAGCTCGGATAAGGCGACCGGCCCGCCTAGAAATCAGGCGCGCGCCCTGTGGGGCATCGAACCTCTGAGCAGCGCAGCGCCAGGGCGCGTGCCCGGGGGTGGGATGGCGAACCCAGGAAGCAGACCTGCGAGCCCATCTGCCCGTATGGGCACGTCCAGTCGCCGTAGGTGAAATACGAGTTGCTCTCGGAGCCGTTGTCGTGGTTCACGCCTTGAAGGTGCAGGACGGCGTTGAGAGGTCCCGCCGCGGCCCCGCACGATGCGCCTCCGCGCACGTAGACTCGCCACGCCGGTCCGCCGCCGGCAGTCGAATACGGGACCCGCGCGTGCAGGAAGCCGCAGACTCTGCCGCCGGCGGCGTCTTGGGCAGGCGCCTGTCCGGCGGCGACACGCGGGCCTGCAATGAGACTCAGGGAGCCGGCGACGGCGAAGGCCATCAGCAGGTGTGGCATGGGAGGCGCGCCGGTCACGCCGCCAGCATGACACCGACCAGCCCAACGGCGGGCGGCCCGCAGCGGACGCCTGAGTGAGGGTGAGGGGGAGCAGCTGAGTGCGGCCGATAGGCTGCCGGCCGGGAATGTCGCGGGTACCTGTTTGGGGAACGGCCCGGCAGATGGTTGCCCTGACCCGCGCGGGCCGCTCCCTGGCGACATGCCGGCGCGAGCGTACGCCCGCCCCGCGCTGCCGTCGAGTGGTGCAAGGCGGCGTGCGCCCGGCGTCGGGCGACTGCCCCTCGAGCCCACGGCCTGGAAGGCCTGTGCAGCATCCGGGCATTCTTGGTGGGCTGGACACTCCCCACAGCAGGCGCGTGCCACGCCGCGGTACTCACTCCCCATCGCATCCGTGCGCGCAGTTCAGACAATGCCAGGGTGGCTTCTTGACCTTCCCGAGACGCAATGCCTGCTGCGGGGGCTCGTGTAGTGCCCAGCCCACAAGCATTGGTACCAGAGCCCTTCGCGGTGTCAAGCGTGGCGGCGAGATTCGCCTGCGCATACCTGCGCAACCCTCTGAAAAGCTGTCCAGCACTGGGGTTCCGGGCTACTACCCGGCATCATTCCCCGGCCGCTTCTTCGGCTTCTTCTTGACCTCGTTCCTCGGCTTCGAGACGTAGTTCGGCTTCCTGTTCGGCCTGTTCTTCGCGCGCCTGCCCGGCCGCACCGCCTGCACCGGTCGTCCCCGGCTGCTGGGCAGGAGGACCGCCGCGCGCGCCACGGACTCGCGTCGGCGGCTCGGGCACCCCGGCTCCCCGCGGCGCCGGCTTCCCGGCAGGACGATGTCCGTCACGCGACCTGCGTGGAGGACGGCGCGCGTCCGGGCTTCCCGTGCCGGGGGGAGTGCGGGCGTCCGACCGCGGCACCGGACGATGCACGTTGGCCGTGCTGGGTCGCCCCGCCGGCTGCTGTCGCGCCGGCGCCGGCGAGCAGGAGCGCCCCCGCGGCGCAGGCAAGCGCGAGGCGCGCTCTCGGGCCCGTTCTGGTGTTCCGGCGCGCTTGTTCGGTCATCCTGTCGTCCAGCTAACACCGTGGCGGCACCGGCGCTGCGGTCCCGGCCGAGCGCCCGCGGTCGAGAACGGTCGCGTGTTGCCAGATCAGGTGGGCTTAGCTACGCTCGCGTGGGGTGGTGAACGCCGGCCACACCCACGGACGGGACTACGGATGGATGTGATGACGGCGGCCGAGCGGTGGAGAGACTAAGGAGCATCTCTTGATGAGCGGCGACCGGAGCCTGCGATGGCCCCAGCACCTGCGTGCCCACGCTCGCTCGTGGCGCTGCTCTCGGCGCTCGCCCTGGTCGCCGCCCGCTCCGGCTGGGTGCTGCCGTCTGGTCGCGGGACCGTTCCGGCGGCCGCCTCGCCGGTGCCGGTGCCGCGGATGAGCGCGGGCGAGCTGCCGCAGGCGGCACTCGGGCCCGCGTCTGCAGCGCTCGGTGCGGCCGAGCCGTCCTACCACGTCCATCCTGGGCCCCGGGGCGCCCACGCGCTCAACCGCGGCCAGGGCTTTGCGGCCAGCTTCGCCGCCGGGGGCCTGCGAGTCTCCTCGAGATCGCTCGCGCTCGCAATGCACACCACCGCGGCCGGCTTCGGCGCCTCGCCGGCCCCCGTAGCGCCCGTCCGCCCGCAGGTGTCCTCCAACCGCGTCGCCTACGACCGCGCCGGGATGCAGGAGTGGTACACGAACGGCCCGTTCGGTCTCGAGCAGGGCTTCACCGTTCAGCGGCCCTCCGCCGGCTCGCGACAGGGCGGCGTCTACACGGTCACGATGGCGCTGTCCTCCACGGCCGGGGTCTCGCTCGGAGCGGGCGGCCGCTCGCTGCTCGTGCGCTCGCCCTCCGGTGGCACGCTGCGCTACGGCGGTCTGCGCGCCACGGACGCCGCCAACAGGCTGCTGCCGTCGTGGCTGTCGCTCAGCGGCGCCACCGTGTCCCTGCACGTGCGCACCACGGGCGCGCGATTCCCGGTCTCGATCGACCCCCTCCTCACCGGTGAAGGCCTCGCCATCGAACTCGGGGAGGCGACCGGGCGAAGCGCCCGAAAAGCCCGAGTTCGGCTGGAGCGTCGCGCTGTCGGGCGATGGCGACGACCGCCGTGGTTGGAGCGCCCGACGGTTCATCCCACACCGGCGCTGCCTGGATCTTCCACCGCGAAGGGGCCGTCTGGTCCCAGCAGGGCGACAAGCAAACCGGTCCCGGGGCAGGCGAAGAAGGTGCCTGTGAAGGCGAAGAAGCCGGCGAAGAAGGCGAAGAACCGGCCAGCTGCGCCTTCGGTTCCAGCGTCGCCCTCTCGAAGACCGGCAACACCGCCCTGATCGGCGCCCCGCATCGGGGCTCGAAACCGGGCGTCGCCTGGGTGCTCAACCGCTCGGGCTCGACCTGGACCAAGGAAGCAGAACCGCTGCGCGGTGCCGCCGAATCGGGCCAGCAGAACTTCGGCTTCAGCGTCGCCCTTTCCGCCGACGGGAACCACGCGCTGGTCGGGGCGCCCGTCGAGCACGGCGGCCGCGGCGCGGCATATGTGTTCGAACGCATCGAAGAAGCCTGGACTGCTGGCATCTCGCTGGAAGCCGAAGGGCGCGGGTGCGAGCGGCCACCTCGGCTTCAGCGTGGCCCTGTCGGAGGACGGCCAGGAGGCGATCGCCGGCGCTCCCCTTGACGCTCTCCACAGAGGTAGCGCCTTCATCTTCGAACACATCGGCAACAAATGGGAACAGAACGGCAGCCCCCTGACGGGCAAAGGCGAGGGCGCCGAAGGCCGCTTCGGCGAAAGCGTCGCGATGGCCGGAAACGGCAGCACCGTGCTTGTCGGGGCGCCGGCCGAAAACACCAAGGTCGGGGCCGTCTGGACGTTCGTGTTCTTCGAAGGTAGGTGGAGCGAATTCGGGCCCAGGCTGGTCGGCCCAGGAGGCGCCAAGGAAGAATTCGGCCGCGGCCTCGCCGTCTCCTCCGACGGCTCGTTCGCCATCGTCGGCGCGCCGAAAGCCCACGCGCAAAGAACGCGGTGAAGGGGCTGGCTCGGTGACCCTCTACCAGGCCCTGAAAGCGGAATGGTCCGCACTCCAGGCCCTGGAAGCCGGCCCCCTGGAGAAGGGCAACGGCCAGTTCGGCAAGAGCGTCTCGATGACCGAAAACGCCGAAACGGTGCTCGTCGGGGCGCCGCACGAGTCCTTCAAAGCCGGTGCTGTGTGGCTGTTCGGCAAGCGGCCGACCGTCGAAGAACTGCAGCTGGGCGAAAGCAAAGGGAAAGCCAAAGGCAAACTGGACGGCGGCAACAAGCTCACAATCATCGGGACGAACCTCAAGGAAGCGACCGCCGTCTGGTTCGGATCCAACAAGGCCGCTGGAAATCGTGGAACGCAGTCGGCGAACCGGCAGGCAAGCAGAAGCTCGTTGTCATCGTGCCGCCCGGCGACGAACCGGGCGAAGTCGACGTGACGGTCGAAACCGCGGACTGGCTCAGCGCGATCAACACCAACGACCAGTACCTGTACGTGCGCACCGCCGGCGAAGAAGGCCAGGGCGGCGGTGGTGGCGGCCCCAGTAACAAAGGGGGTCACGGCAAAGAAAAGAACAACGAAGTCCCGATCTCGTCACTCAACCAGCCGAAAACGCCAACGCCCACGACCACCAAAGGCACCGGCACCACGGCCGGCAACAAAACCGCCGCCACGCCCTCGTGTGTGGTCTCGCTGCGCAGCAGCAAGATCTCCGTCGCCACCCACGCCCGCGCGATGATCTCGCTGGCGTCCCACGGCAACGGCAACTGCGATGGGCGCCTGACCCTGCAGGTGAGCGTCAAGAAGGGCAAGCACACCCAGCTCAAGACGATCGCCTCGGGGACTTATGTCGCCACCGCGGGGCGCAACCTGTCGGTTGCCTTGAAGCTGAACTCGACCGGGCAGGGCCTGCTGCGGGCGGGCCACGGGCACCTGAAGGCGAGGCTGCTCGTCACGAGGAGCTACCCGACCGCGCTGAAGGCCTCGGCGACCAACGTCACCCTCTCGCTGGCCAAGAAGAAGGGCTGAGCGCGGGCCGCCCCCGGCGGCGGCCCCGTGGCGAGAGATACGGCGCCCTCCACTATCGTCGCGCTCGTAATGGGCGCAATCCCGATCAACATTGCCGACCTCGTAGGGCACACCCCGCTGTTGTCGGTGCCCGCGCTGCTGGAGGGGCCGGCGGCCGAGAACGGGGTGGAGCTGTTCGCCAAGCTCGAGGCCTTCAACCCCGGCGGCAGCGTCAAGGACCGCATCGGCGTGGCGATGATCGAGGCGGCCGAGGCGGAGGGGCAGATCGAGCCCGGACTCACCACCATTGTCGAGGCCACCAGCGGCAACACCGGAATCGCGCTTGCGTTCGTGTGTGCCGCCAAGGGCTATGAACTGGTGCTGAAGCTTCCTCAGGGCATGAGCCGCGAGCGCGAGAGCCTGCTGCGCCTGTACGGCGCGCGCGTGGACATCACCGAGTCGATGGGGGGGATGCAGGAGGCCGTTGCGGCGGCACGGGCAATGGCTGAGCGTCCCGACGTGTTCCTCCCCGACCAGTTCTCCAACCCGGCCAATCCCGAGGCCCACCGTCGCACCACTGGACCCGAGATCGCAGAGGCGCTCAACGGCGACGTGGACGTGCTGGTGGCAGGGGTGGGCACCGGCGGAACGATCACCGGCACCGGGGAATACCTGCGCGAGCACGTCAACCCGCGGCTACGGATCGTGGCGGTCGAGCCGAAGGGGTCGGCGGTTCTCTCGGGTGGGACCCCGGGGCCCCACCACATCGATGGAATCGGCGCCGGCTTCGTGCCGCCGGTGCTGAACCGCGAGCTCCTCGACGAGGTCATCCGGGTTTCCGACGATGACGCGATCCGCACAGCCTGGAAGTGCGCCCGCCGCGTCGGGGTGCTGGCGGGGATCTCCTGCGGAGCGGCGATGTTCGCGGCGCTGGAGGTCGCGGCCCGGGAGGAATCCCGTGGCCGGCGGATCGTCGTAGTGATGCCCGACTCCGGCGAGCGCTACGTCTCGCAGGCGTTCTTCGCGCCGTAGACCGCGCCCACACGGCCGCTACGCTGTGCCCATGGCCGGTGTGGGTGCATTCGCCGGAGTCGCCAAAGAGGTCCGCCGCGACGTGCGTGCCGCCCGCGACCGCGACCCGGCCGCCCGTGGGGTGTCCCGGACGGAGATCCTTGCCACGTGGCCGGGGATCCACGCGCTGCTCGCCTACCGCGTGGCCCACGCGCTGATGCTGGGCCGCGTGCCGCTGCTGCCGCGGCTGCTGTCGCTGCTGACCCGTGCCTTCACTGGCATCGAGATACACCCCGCCGCCGACATCGGCCAGGGCCTGTTCATCGATCACGGCGCGGGCGTGGTGATCGGCGAGACGGCTCAGATCGGCGACAACGTCACGCTCTATCAGGGGGTCACCCTCGGCGGCACCGGGTTCGCCACCGGCAAGCGCCACCCGACCGTTCAGGACAACGTCACGATCGGCTCCGGGGCCAAGCTGCTCGGACCGATCACGATCGGCCACGGCGCCAAGATCGGCGCCAACAGCGTCGTCATCACCGATGTGCCGCCGAACTCCACCGTGGTCGGGAACCCGGGCCACCCCGTGCGCGTCGACGGTCAGCGCGTGGAGGGCCCGGACGCCGACTGGATCCACCTGCCGGACCCGATCGCCGAGGCCATCCAGGCGCTCTCGGCCCGCATCGTGACGCTCGAACGGACGATCTCCGAGCTGTCCGAGGGAGAGCCCCAGCCGATCGCCGAAGTGCGGCCCCTGCGCACGGTCAAGGGGCCGAACCCGGCCGGCGGCTGACGGGCGCCAGCGCGGGCCCGCGCCGTTCTGGCGCGCCCGCCGAAGTCGCATCTATGCTGGCCTGGAGATGCTCGAAAACCCGCATGCAGAGCACCTCGAGGAGCTGCTCGAGGGCCTGAACGAGCCCCAGCGTGAGGCCGTCACCCACGGCGAGGGACCGCTGCTGATCCTGGCCGGCGCGGGCAGCGGCAAGACCCGCGTCCTGACCCACCGGATCGCCTTCCTGATCTACACCGATCAGGCCCAGCCGAGCGAGGTGCTGGCGATCACGTTCACCAACAAGGCCGCCGGCGAGATGCGCACGCGGGTGCAGGAGCTGCTCGGCCACGCGACTCGGGGCATGTGGGTGATGACCTTTCACTCCGCCTGCGCCCGCATCCTGCGTGCCGACGCCCACCGCCTGGGCTACACGCGGCAGTTCACGATCTACGACCAGGCCGACGCGCGGCGGCTCACCAAGCGCTCGCTCGACGCCCTCGGGGTGGACACCAAGCGCTACACCCCCGCCGCCGTCCACAACCAGATCTCCTCGGTCAAGAACCAGCTCGTCGACGCGGGGTCCTACCGAGAGTCGGCGGCCGCGGGTCCCTACGAGGAGATGCTGGCCGACGTGTACGAGCTGTACGAGCGTGACCTGCACCGCATGAACGCGATGGACTTCGACGACCTGCTGTTCCGCACGGTGAACCTGCTGGAGCTGTTCGACGACGTCCGCGAACGCTATTCGCAGGCCTTCCGGCACGTGCTCGTGGACGAGTACCAGGACACCAACCACGCCCAGTACCGGATGCTGCAGCTGCTCGTCGGGGGCGGCCGTGACCATGGTGGGAGGGAGGCCGAGGAGGCCTCCGCGGGGCCGCCCGCCTACGCGGGGCCGATCGGCCATCGCAACCTCGCGGTGGTCGGCGACGACGCCCAGTCGATCTACAGCTTTCGCGGCGCCGACATCCGCAACATCCTCGACTTCCAGCAGGACTTCCCCGACGCCCGCGTGATCAAGCTCGAGCAGAACTACCGCTCCACCGAGACGATCCTGTCGGCCGCCAACGCCGTGATCGCGAACAACCGCGGGGCGATCGCCAAGCGCCTCTGGAGCGACCTCGGGACCGGCTCGCCGATCGAGCTGCGCGAGCTCGAGGACGAGCACACCGAGGCCCGCTTCGTGGTGGGCGAGATCCAGCGGCTCGTGGACGAGGGCGCTTCCCGCTCGGAGATAGCCGTGCTCTACCGCACCAACGCGATGTCGCGGGTGATCGAGGACACGCTGGTGCGGCGCGAGATCGCCTACCAGGTGATCGGCGGCACCAAGTTCTACGAACGCGCCGAGATCAAGGACGCGGTCGCCTACCTCTCACTGCTGGCCAACCCGTCCGACCTGGTGAGCTTCACGAGGATCGCCAACTCGCCCCGCCGCGGGCTCGGCCAGACCTCGCTCGCGCGCGTGATCGCGCACGCCAACACGCTCGACGAGCCGGTCTGGAACGCCGCCGCCGAGCCCGAGCGCGTCCCCGGCCTGGGCCCCGCCGCGGTCAAGGCCCTGAGGCGCTTCATGGACACCATGACCGAGCTGCGCGAGCTGGCCGCGAGTGCCCCGGTCGCCGAGCTGATCGAGGCGCTGCTTTCGCGCAGCGGATATCTGGAGGCGCTGGAGGCCGAACGCACGATCGAGGCCCAGGGCAGGATCGAGAACCTCGAGCAGCTGGTCGAGGTGGGCCGCGAGTTCGACGCCCTGCAGGGTGTCGGCGCAGGTCCCGGCGCAGCTGCGGACGCTGAGGGGGAGGGCACGCTGGAGGAGTTCCTGGGCCAGATCGCGCTCGTCGCCGACGCCGACCAGCGCACCGACGACGAGGGCCTGGTGACCCTGATGACGCTCCACAACGCCAAGGGCCTCGAGTATCCGACCGTCTTCATCGCCGGCTGTGAGGACGGCGTGTTCCCGCACTCGCGAGCCGTCGAGGAGGGCGGCCTGGAGGAGGAGCGCCGGCTCTTCTACGTGGGCGTGACGCGGGCGATGCGATCCCTGTATCTGACCTACGCCCGCCGCCGCGCCCTGTTCGGCGCCCAGAGCTACGGCCTGCGCAGCCGCTTCCTCGATGAGATCCCGGCGGAGCTCCTGCACCGCCCGGCCGAGCGGCCGCTGCGCGCCGGTCTGCTCGGCGGATCGCGCTCGCTGCACGGCGCCGCCGCGACACGGGAGCGCGCAGAGGGCGACCTGCCCGCCTGGGACGCCCGTGGAAGCGGGTCGACCGCCGGCGAGCTGCCCCGCTTCCGCCTCGGCGAGGACATCGTCCACGCGGCCTTCGGCGATGGGGTCGTCACGGGGGTCGAGCCCGGCGGGGTGATCGTGGTGCGCTTCGCCGGGGACGGCAGCGAGCGCAAGCTGATGGCCGACTACGCGCCCCTCAGCCGCCGATGAGCGCGCGGGCTAGCATCTGAGCCGATGAGCGCGAGGATCATCGACGGTCGCGAGGTGGCTTCCCGGATCCGGGCAGAGCTGGCCGGATCCGTCGAGGAGTTCGTGGCCGCCAGCGGCCGCCGGCCCGGCCTGGCGACCGTGCTGGTGGGCGATGACCCCGGCTCGCAGGTGTACGTGGCCGGCAAGCAGAAGGCCTGCCGCGAGGTCGGCATGGAGGCCTTCGACCGGCGCCTTCCCGCCACTGCCACCGCCGAGCAGGTGGCGGACGAGCTGCACGCCCTCAACGCGAACGACGACGTCAGCGGCGTGCTGCTGCAACTGCCGCTGCCGGAAGGACTCGAAGGTCCCGAGCTGACCGCCCTGATCAGCCCGGAGAAGGACGTGGACGGTCTCACGCCTGTCAATGTCGGGCTGCTCTCGATCGGGCGACCCGGTCTGCGCCCGTGCACGCCGCTGGGCGTGATGGAGCTGCTGGCCGAGGCGGAGGTCCCGCTGGAGGGCGCCGAAGCCGTCGTCGTCGGCCGCTCCAACCTGTTCGGCAAGCCGATGGCCCAGCTGCTGCTGGAGGCGAACGCCACCGTCACGACCTGCCACTCCCGCACCAGCGACCTGAGGGCCGTGTGCTCGCGGGCGGAGATCCTGATCGTGGCCGCCGGTCGCCCGCGCATGGTCAAGGGCGACTTCGTGGCGCCCGGGGCGAGCGTGATCGACGTGGGCATGAACCGGCTGACGCCGGAGGAGGCGGGCAACAAGAGCGGCCTGGTCGGCGACGTGGACTTCGCGGCCGCCGCCGAGGTGGCCTCGGCGATCACACCCGTTCCGGGCGGTGTCGGGCCGATGACGATCGCGATGCTGCTGTGCAACACACTCGAGGCCGCACGCCTGCAGCACCCCCAGGTGCCGTCCGGGCGCGAGACGGCGGTCCAGGCACGATGACCACCCACTCGGGAGCCGCCGGGGGCCTGCGCCGTCTGCGCCGCGGTGAGCTCATCACGCTCGCCGGCATCGTGCTGCTGCTCGTGTCCCTGTTCGTGCCCACCTACCACAGCCCGGGCGGCCAGCTCGACGCGTGGGACACCTTCGGGCCGGCCGTGGCGCTCGAGCTGGTGGGCGTGTTCGCAGGCCTCGCGGTCGTGATCAGCGCCCTCACCGAGCGGACCCCTGCGCTACCGGTGTCCACCGCGGTGTGGTGCATCCCGGTGGGGCTCGCCGCGGTGATCGCCTCCCTCGTCAGGCTGCTGGAGCGCCCGGAAGCCGCCAACGGCCTCGCGGCGGGGGGCTGGCTCGCGCTGTTCGGTGCACTGGCCATCCTGGCGGGGGCATGGGAGACGCTGCGCGACGAGCACACGTCGTTGTACGACCCGGCGAGCCCGCCGCCACAGCCCCGCCCGTGATCTCGCGCGAGGAGGTGCTGCACGTGGCGCGCCTGGCGCGCCTGGCGCTGCCCGAGCAGGAGATCGAGCCGATGGCGCGGGAGCTGTCGGCCGTGCTCGACCACATCGCCCGTATCAAAGAGCTCGACCTCGAGGACGTGCCGGCGACCTCCCATGTGGTCGAGGTGACCAACTCCCTGCGCGAGGACGTGGTCCGCCCGTGCCTGCCCCGCGAGGTCGCTCTGGCCCAGGCGCCGGAAGTGGGGGACGGCGGCTTCCTGGTGCCCAGCCCCCAGGCATGAGCGCCGGTCTGCTCGAGCTGTCCGCCGCCGCCGCTGCCGCCGAGATCGCCTCCGGCACGGTCTCGGCGGACGAGCTGTTCGACTTCTACCGCGAGCGAGCGGCGGGCGACCGCGCCGCTGGCGACCAGGGCCTCGGCTGCTTCACGTGGGTGGCCGAGGACACCCCCGAGGCACCCGCCTCCTCACCCCTCGGCGGCGTCCCGCTGGCGGTCAAGGATCTGTTCTGCACCGAGAACGTCCCCAGCCAATCGGGATCGCGGATCCTCGAGGGCTATCTGCCGCCCTACACGGCCACGGCCGTGAACCTGCTCCAGCAGGCCGGTGCCACCCTGCTCGCGAAGACCAACCAGGACGAGTTCGCGATGGGCTCCTCGACCGAGAACTCGGCCTACGGGCCGACGCTCAACCCGTGGGACCGCACCCGCGTCCCCGGCGGCTCCTCGGGCGGGAGCGCGGCGGCGGTGGCCGCCGGCCTGGCCCCGTGGGCGCTCGGCACCGACACCGGTGGGTCGATCCGCCAGCCCGCCGCCCTGTGCGGCGTCGTCGGCCTCAAACCCACCTATGGGACCGTCTCCCGCTACGGCATGATCGCCTTCGCCTCCTCGCTCGACCAGGCCGGCCCGATCACCCGCGACGTCACCGACGCGGCCCTGCTGCTGAGCCACATGGTCGCTCGCGACCCCTGCGACGCCACCTCCCTGGAGGCCCCCTCGCCGACCGCGCTGCCGTCGGCCGAGCGCCTCGACGGGGTCACACTGGGCGTTCCGGGTGAGCTCACCGGTGAGGGCATCGAAGCGGGCGTTCTGGAGGGCTTCAACGCGGCCCTGCGCCGCGCCGAGGAGCTCGGCGCGAGCGTCCGCGAGGTCCACCTCCCGCACGCCCCCCACGCGCTGTCGGCCTACTACGTGCTCGCCCCCGCGGAGGCCTCCTCCAACCTCGCCCGCTACGACGGCGTCCGCTACGGCCTGCGCGCGGAGGGGGCCGAGGACCTGCTCGACATGTACACGCGCACCCGCCACGACGGCTTCGGGCCGGAGGTCAAGCGGCGCATCATGCTCGGCACCTACGCGCTCTCCTCCGGCTACTACGACGCCTATTACGGCCACGCTCAGCGCGTCCGCACGAAGATCGCCGAGGACTTCAACAGGGCCTTCGGGGAGGTGGACCTGATCGCCACCCCGACCGCCCCGAGCGTCGCCTTCGGGCTGGGTGAGAAGACCGGTGACCCGCTGTCGATGTACCTCAACGACTACTGCACGGTGCCGATGTCGCTGGCGGGCATCCCCGCGATCTCGATCCCCTGCGCGCTGAGCGAGGGGCTGCCGGTGGGGCTCCAGCTCGCCGGCCCGGCCTTCTCCGAGAACCGGCTGCTGGACGCCGCCCACGCGCTCGAGCGGGCGCTCGAATTCGACGGAGCCGGTGCTCGTGTCTGAGGCGCCTCTGGCCACGCAGTCCAACGGGGCGGGCGCCGGCGGGCCGCTGGAGGCCGTCATCGGCCTGGAGATCCACGTCCAGCTCGCCACCGCCACGAAGATGTTCTGCGGCTGCCCGTTGTCCTTCGGCGACCCGCCCAACGTGCACACCTGCGCCGTCTGCCTGGGCCTGCCCGGGGCCCTCCCCGTGGCCAACGCGCGGGCGATCCACTTTGGCCTCATGATCGGCCTGGCGCTCGGCTCGGAGCTGGCCCCGCGCTCGCTGTTTCACCGCAAGAACTACTTCTACCCGGACCTCCCCAAGGGCTACCAGATCTCCCAGTACGACGAGCCCCTGTGCTCCGGGGGCGAGCTGGGCGGGGTGCGCATCAACCGCGTGCACCTCGAGGACGACGCCGCCAAGCTCGTCCACGTCGGTGCCAGCGGGCGCATCCACGGCTCCGAGCAGAGCCTCGTCGACTTCAACCGCGGCGGCACCCCCCTGGCCGAGATCGTCACCGAACCCGACATCCGCTCCGCCGAGCAGGCGGGGGACTTTCTGAGGCTCCTGCGCAGCACCCTGCGTGCCCTCGGCGTGAGCGACGTGAACATGGAGCAGGGCTCACTGCGCGCCGACGCCAACATCTCCCTGCGCCCGGCGGGCAGCTCCGAGCTCGGCGTCAAGACGGAGCTCAAGAACATGAACTCCTTCCGCTTCATCGAACGCGGGATCCGGGCCGAGCTCACCCGCCAGGAGCAGATCCTCGGCGGCGGTGGACGGGTCGAGCAGGAGACCCTGCACTTCGACCCCGACAGCGGGTCGATCACCTCGCTGCGCTCCAAGGAGGAGGCGCACGACTACCGCTACTTCCCGGACCCGGATCTCGTCCCCGTGGCGATCGTCCCCGAGATGGTCGAGGCCGCTCGTGCCGACATGGCCGAGCTGCCCGCGGCCAGGGCCGAGCGCCTGCAGGCCGAGGCGGGCCTGAACGCCGACAGCGCCCACGTGCTGGCCTTCCGCGGCGAGCTGGGTGACTTCTTCGAGCGGGCCGTTGCGGCCGCTGCCCCGGAGGTCGAGCCCCAGGCGCTCGCCAACTGGCTCACGGTCGAGCTGCTCCCGCGCCTGGGGGAGGTCGAGGATCCCGCCGACTCGCTCGCCACGCCGGAGGCGCTGGCCGCGCTGGTGGCGCTCGTGTCGGCCAAGCAGGTGAGCGTCGGCGTCGGCCGCCAGGTGCTCGACCGGCTGGTGGCCGAGGGCGGAGACCCCCAGGCGATCGTCCAGAGCGAGGGGCTCTCCTCGATCGAGGACGAGGGCGAGCTGGCCCGGATCGTGGCGGACGCCGTGGCAGCGAACGAGGACGCCGCCGAGCGCGTACGGGCCGGCAACGCCAAGGCGATCGGACCGATCGTCGGCCACGTCATGCGTGAGACCAAGGGCCGTGCCGACGGCGCCGAGATCTCGCGCCTGATCCACGCCCAGCTCGGCGTCTGAGCGCCGGGCTCAGGTCGCCTCGAGCAGGAAGCGCTCGAGGCTGCCGGGGAACCCCGGCGCGGCGGCCACGAAGTGTCCCGCCCCCGGCGTGATCACGCGGCCTGCATTCAGAGCGGCCGCGACCGCGTCGCACATCCGCTCGATGACGGGGACGTGATCGCCCGACGCGACCAGCGTCGGGATGCCGGCCCGTGCGAGCGCGTGCAGGGGCAGGCATGCCTCACCGGGAGGCCTGCTGCCCTGAGCGCGGCGGACACCTCGCTTGACCTCCTCGGGGAGCGGCCCGTCGCCGCTTATCGGGGCGCCGGCGATCGTCAGGAACTCCCGCAGGGTCACGGGGTCGGCCTCGAGTCCGTGGGCCAGGACGGAGTCGCCGATGCTCCGAAACCGACGAACCTCGGGATCGTCCGCGGGCTCGAATATCGCCGGCTCGAGCAGGGTCAGCGAGCGTACACGCGCCGGCCGGCGGGCGGCCGCGATCACCGCTCCCACCGCCCCGTAGGAGTGCGCCACGAGGTGCGGGCGGTCATCCAGCAGCGACGCCAGGTCGGCCGCGTCGACGTCGAAGTCCTGGCGACCGTCCAGCGGCGGGGGGCTGGGGGGATAGCCGCGGCGGTGAGCGAACGCGAGCGTCCAGCGCTCGCTCAGCCGCTCGAGCCCCGACCACGTTGTGGCGGCGCTCGCACCGCCGTGGACGAGCAACACCTCGGGCCCTGTGCCCGTGCGGGTCACGGCGATATCGGCTTCGTCGTGCACGCGGGAACCACTATCAGGGCTCGCTGGCAGCGGGCGCGGTCCTCGCCGTGCTGCGAGCCCGCTTCCAGGCCTCCGCGCCTGGGCTAGCACTCGGGACATCCGGCGGGGGGACATTTTGGACGCCCGGCCAATGGGCGGGAACCGTTGCCCCGACAACATGTCGCCCATGGATCGGATGGCCGCGAGCCTCTACCCCTCAGCCCAGCGGCGATTCCTCCTGTCTCCCGGGGGGCCCGTTCGCGCGGGCTCCCCGGGAGCTCGGATCCACCGCCAATAGCGGAACCACGGATGGCCAAGACGGGGCGCCGGTCTCCCTCCCGGCGTGCCACTCAAGTCTGCGACCGGGCGGGTACCTCCATCCGCCCGGTCGCAGCACTCTCCTCGATAGACTGGTGGTCGGAATGGAGGAGTCATCTTCACGCTCCATTGGGCGCACCGCGATCGCCGTAATCGTCGCGCTGGTTGCCCTGTGGTTCCTGCTCGTTCCCATCATCCACCTGATCTCGTGGCTGTTCGGCATCGTCCTGGTCGTGGCGGCGATCGTCGCTCTGATCTGGGCGCTGCGCGTTCTCCTCTAGCCGGCCGGCGGGCGGGCGGGGCGTGGCCTATCTCTTCATCGCCTTCTGCTTCGGCCTCTCCGGCGGCATCGTCGGCAAGCTCAAGGGCAGCTCCTTCACGGTCTGGTTCCTGATCTCGGCGATCGTGCCGATTCTCGGCCTGATCGCGGCGATCGCCTACCGGGTCGAAAGCGAGGAGCTGCGCCGTCAGTGCCCCACCTGCGGGCGGGTGACGAAGATCTACGACGCGATCTGCACCCGCTGCGGGACCGAGCTCGAGTTTCCCGACGTCGCGATCGCGCCCGAGTCGCACAGCCGCGCCCCGTCCGCGGGCTCGCCCTGATCCCGGTCGGGGCCGGCGCCTGCCGGCTTGCAGGACGCACGCCCGGCGATCAGATTTAGGCCGCCCTAAGCGACTTTCTCGCCTACGCTGCCGCCATGAGCACCGAGGCGAAGACGGCCGGCGGCCGCCAGGAACGGCCTCTGGCGCGGTGGATCCACCGCGCCGGCTACCGCGATGAACGCGACTTCCTGCTGCGCGTCGTGCAGCCCGGGCTCGTCGGCCTGATCGATGGGACGATCTCCTCGCTGGCTCCCATCTTCGCGGCCGCGATCACCTCGAACTCGCACACCGCCCTGGTGGTGGGCCTCGGGGTAGCGCTCGGGGCGGGCATCAGCATGGGCTGGTCGGAGGCCGGCTCCGACACGGGCGAGGAGACGGGACGCGGCTCGGCGGCCGTGCGCGGCACGATCACAGGCGCCATGACGATGCTGGGGAGCATCTTCCACACGCTCCCGTTCATCATCCCCGACGTCCACACGGCGCTGATCGTGGCGGGCTGCGTGGTGGTGGTCGAGCTGTTCGTGATCGCCTGGATCAGGAAACGCTTTCTGCACATCCCGTTCCGCCGCTCGCTGTTGTTCATCGGCAGCGGCGGGCTGATCTCACTGGCGATCGGGGTAGCTCTCGGCGCGTCCTGAGAGGGCCCGAAACCCGCTGGTACACTGGTTTTTCCCCTTTAGAAGCAACGAGCGCGAGGTCTGAGCAGATGCGGGCAGTCGATGCCTTGATGGAGTGCCTGAAGGCGGAGGGCGTGGACGTCGTGTTCGGCCTTCCCGGTGGTGCCAACCTGCCCACCTACGACGCCTTCGTGGACGCGGGCATCCGCCACATCCTGGTCCGCCACGAGGCGGGCGGCGGCCACGCCGCGGAGGGCTACGCGAAGGCCACCGGCAAAGTCGGCGTGGCGTTCGCCACCAGCGGCCCCGGGGCCACCAACCTGCTGACCCCGATCACCGACGCGATGATGGACTCGGTCCCGGTCGTGTTCATCACCGGCCAGGTGCGCACCGACCTGCTCGGCACCGACGGCTTCCAGGAGGCGGACACGATCGGCATCACGATGCCGGTCGTCAAGCACTCGGTGATGATCCAGAACCCGCAGGAGCTCCCGCGGGCGATCCACGAGGCCTTCCAGGTGGCCCGCACCGGCCGTCCCGGCCCGGTGCTGGTGGACATCCCCCAGGACCTCTCGCGCGCCGACATCCCCTACGAGCCGGTCCTGGATGTGCGCCTGCCCGGCTACCAGCCCCGCGTCGAGGGCAACCAGAAGCAGATCCGCCAGGCCGCCAAGGCCCTGGCCGCCGCCCAGCGCCCGGTGATCTACGCCGGTGGCGGGGTCGTCAACGCCAACGCCTCGCGCGAGCTGCGCGACTTCGTCACCTCCGACAAGTTCCCGATCACGTGCACGCTGATGGGTCTGGGCGCGTTCCCGGCACCCCACCCGCAGTGGCTCGGGATGCTCGGCATGCACGGCACGCGGACGGCCAACTACGCGATGGACGAGGCCGACCTGATCTGCGCCGTCGGGGCCCGCTTCGACGATCGCATCACCGGCAAGCTGTCCGAGTTCGCCCCCCGCGCCAAGTTCATCCACATCGATGTGGACCCGGCCGAGATCTCCAAGAACGTCCCCGCCCACATCCCGATCGTGGGCGACGCCAAACACGTGCTCGCCAAGCTCGCCGTGGAGTACCGCGAGACCGAAGCCGACCCCGCGCGGCTGGACGCGTGGTGGTCGCGGATCGAAGCCTGGAAAGCCAAGCACCCGCTCGGCTACGAGGACACCACCGACTCCGAGATCAAGCCCCAGTTCATGATCCAGGCCCTGTACGAGGCCACCGGCGGCGAGGCGATCATCAGCAGCGACGTCGGCCAGCACCAGATGTGGGCGGCCCAGTACTACGACTTCCCCGAGCCCCGCCGCTGGATCAACTCCGGCGGCCTCGGCACGATGGGCTTCGGCCTGCCCGCGGCGATGGGCGCGGCCGTCGGTCAGCCGGACAAGCTCGTGTGCTGCATCGCCGGGGACGGGTCGGTGCAGATGAACGCCCAGGAGCTCGCCACCTGCGCCCAGAACAAGATCCCGATCAAGGTGTTCATCATGAACAACGGCTTCCTGGGCATGGTCAGGCAGTGGCAGGAGCTGTTCTGGGACGGCCGCTACAGCCACGTCGACATGGGCGAGTTCCCCGACTTCGTGAAGCTCGCCGAGGCCTACGGCGTGACCGGTATGCGCCTCACCGACAAGACCACGCTGGTCCAGGACTTCAAGCGTGCGATCGCAACCGAGGGGCCGGTGCTCGTCGACGTGCGGGTTACGCGCGAGGAGAACACCTACCCGATGATCCCCGCCGGGTCAGCCGCCCGCGAGATGGTCGGCTGAGGATGGGCGAGCCCGGCACCAAGGAGCCGCTCAGCCTCGAGGAGCTGCAGGCGTCCGCCAACCTGCGCACCGGGCGCAAGCACGTCCTCTCGATCCTGGTCGAAAACAAGACCGGCGTTCTCACGCGCATCGCGGGGCTGTTCGCCAGGCGCGGCTTCAACATCGACACCCTCACGGTCGGTCCCACCGATGACGAGCAGATCTCCCGCGTGACGTTGACCGTCGACGGCGCGCTGCACCCGATCGACCAGGTCACCAAGCAGCTGCACAAGCTCGTCAACGTGCTCAAGATCCGCGATCTCGAGCCGGGCGAGACGGTGGCCCGCGAGCTGGCCCTGTTCAAGGTCACCGCCGACGGCGTCCAGCGCGGCGAGCTGATGCAGATCGCCGAGATCTTCCGCGGCAAGGTCGTGGACGTGACCAAGCGCGCGGTCATCATCGAGGTGACGGGCACGACCGAGAAGATCGAGGCCTTCGAGACGATGGTTCGGCCGTTCGGGCTGATCGAGATGATGCGCACCGGCGAGATCGCCATCTCGCGCGGGCGCAGCGAGACCTAACGCGCCCTTGACGCGGGCCACCCGCGC
Organism: uncultured Solirubrobacteraceae bacterium; assembly: GCA_963821425.1. Taxonomy (GTDB): domain Bacteria; phylum Actinomycetota; class Thermoleophilia; order Solirubrobacterales; family Solirubrobacteraceae; genus Palsa-744. The sequence continues at coordinate 930,957 of CAWGDS010000001.1, read as the reverse complement.
CGGCTCTGCCCTCGGGCTCGGACAGGACGAGCTGCAGCGGATGGAGCGAAACCTGCACGCCGCCGTCCGGCGGGCACGCCGCGCCGGCACCCCGGTGCTCGGCGGGATCTCGCTCGATCTGCCGGCCGGCCTCGGGCCGGCGGAGATCGTGTGCACCTCCCGGCGTGCGGGTGAGCAGTGGTTCGTGTTCGAGCAGCCCGACCGTGGCTCGGCGGCGCTGGCCGGGCTCGGCGCGGCGATCGTGCTCGAGGACGAGGGCCCCTCCCGTTTCCGGGGCGTGGCGGAGCGCTGGCGCGAGCTGTGCGCCGAGGCCGTCGTGGACTCCCCCGACGGTCCCCCGGGCGCGGGGATGATCGCCTTCGGCGGGTTCGCCTTCGCCCCCGACGGCGCGCACGCGCCGCACTGGCGCGGCTTCGCGGCCGCCTCGCTGACGGTGCCCGAGGTGGCGATCGCCCGCGCCGTCAACGGCGGCGGGGAGCGCGTGGTGCTGACGCTGACCGCGCTGGCCTGTCCGGACGACATGCCGCAGGATCTGCTGGACCGGCTCAGCGGGCGTGTGGAGGAGCTGAGGGCGCAGGAGCTGCCGCTGCTGGACCCCGACCCGGCGGGCGAGTTCGTGCTGGCCAGCGCGATGCCGCCCGAGCACTATGAACAGGCCGTCTCGCAGGCGGTCGCGCTCGCCTCGCAGGGGACGCTCGAGAAGATCGTGCTCGCGCGCGAGGTGCTGGTCCAGGCCCCGATGGCGTATGACCCGGCGGCCGTCTTCGGCGTGCTGCGGGCGGAGTTCCCGTCCTGCTTCTCCTTCTGCGTCGGCCGCGGCGAGGCCACGCTGGTGGCGGCCAGCCCGGAGCTGCTGCTGCGCCGCGAGGGCCAGCGTGTCAGCACGCTCGCGCTCGCCGGCTCGACCCGTCGCAGCGCCGACCCCGCTGTCGACGCCCACCTCGGCGAGCAGCTGCTGCGCGATCGGAGCTACCGCGAAGAGCACGCGATCGTGGCCCGGCGGATCGAGCGCACGCTGCGCGCCCACGCGGTCTGGGTGGCGGCCGCGCCCGAGCCGCAACTGGTCCGGATCGCCAACATCCAGCACCTGGCAACGCCGATCCGGGCCCAGCTCGTAGCCCCGATCGACGCCCTGTCGCTGGCCGAGGCGATGCACCCGACCCCGGCCGTCGGCGGCGAGCCGCTGGCGCTGGCGGCGCCCCTGATCCCGGCGCTGGAGGGCCTCGACCGGGGTTGGTACTCCGGCCCGGTGGGCTGGACCGACGCCAACGGCGACGGCGAGCTGTGCGTGGCCCTGCGCTGCGCCCTGCTGCGGGGCGCCGAAGCTCGCTGCTACGCCGGCAACGGGATCGTCCGTGACTCAGACCCGGCGCGCGAGCTGGCCGAGACCGAGATCAAGCTGCAGGCCCTGCTCCCGCTGCTTGCGGGCTGAGCGCCCGCGCGCCGGCCTCCCAGATCCGCCGGTGCAGCCCGACGTTGCCCGCGCGGGGGGTGCGCACCTCGACGATCGAGGAGTGCCGCGCCCGCAGGGCCGCACCCAGCGCGGCGCGCAGGCCGTCGAGGTCGTCTACCGGCTGGTGGTGCAGGCCGTAGAGCTCGGCCGCGTGGCGGAAGTCCAGGCCGGTGGGCGTGGCCACGTGGGCGTCGTAGAGCTCGTGCTCGGGAATCCCCGCGACGGGCAGGAAGTCGAAGATCCCGCCGCCCTCGTTGTTGACCAGCACGATCGTCAGCGCGATGCCCAGCCGCCGCGCGGCCAGCAGCCCGCCGATGTCGTGCGCCAGAGCGACGTCGCCGATCAGCAGCACGACCGGCTCGGCTCCCGCCGCGGCCGCGCCGAAGGCGGAGGACAGGGTGCCGTCGATGCCGTTGGCGCCGCGGTTGCAGAGCACCCTCGGCGGGTCCTCGCGGACCGCCCAGAAGCTCTCGATGTCGCGCACCGGCATCGAGGAGGCGACGAACAGCGTCGCCTCCGCCGGCAGCAGCGTCCCCAGCTCCGCCGCCACCGCCGGCTCGCAGAGTGCGTGCCCGTCGAGCACCTCCGCCAGCGCACCCGCCGCCAGCTCGTCGGCCCGGCGCCAGTCCTCCAGCCACTCCCGCGGCCCGCTCGCGGCGCCCGCCGGTCCTTCGCCCGCCGGCTCCACCGCCAGCCGCCCGAGCACGCCGGCGGGCTCCAGCGCCAGGGAGCGGCTCACGCTCGAGCTCGGATCCTGCCAGGCGCCCTCCGGATCGAGCGCCACCTGCTCGACGGAGCCGAGCCCGGCCAGCCACTCGCGCAGCGGCTTGGAGACCGGCAGGTCGCCCACTCGCAGCACCAGGTCCGGTTCGTGGGCGGCGGCGAAGCGGGCGTCGCGGAGCAGCATGTCGTAGTGGGCGATCGCCCCCCCGCCGCGTCGGGCCCCCGACATCGGGTCTGCCAGCAGCGGCCACCCGGCGGCCTGCGCGAAGGTCGCGGCGGCCGGCGCCAGCCCGGTTCGGCGCTCGTCGCGACCGGCGATCAGCACTCCCCGGCGGGCCTCGCCCACAAGCCCGCTCAGCTCCTGCTCGGCGGCGCTCGAGGACGCGCTCGCAGCCGTGCGGCGCACGTGGGGGCGCCCGCCGGCGCGGCCGCTGTGATCGTCGGGGAGCTGCTCGTCGACGATCAACGGCTCCCGCAACGGGAAGTTGAGGTGCACCGCCCCCGGCCGGTCCTGCAGCGCGGTCCAATAGGCACGGCAGGCGAGTGTGCGGATGAAGCGCAGCTGCTGCGGGCCGGTGCCGCCGTCGAGGGAGACCTCGAAGAACCACTTGGCCGCGCTGCCGAACAGCTTCAGCTGGTCGATCGCCTGCCCGGCTCCGTTCTCGCGCAGCTCGGCCGGCCGGTCGGCGCTCAGCACCAAGAGCGGGACCCTCGCCTCGCGCGCCTCGATCACGGCGGGAGCGAGCTCGGCCACCGCGGTTCCCGACGTGCAGGCCACAGCCGCCGGCAGGCCGCTGCGCTTGGCCAGCCCGAGCGCGAAGAAGCCCGCGCAGCGCTCGTCGACGTGCGAGTGGCACTGCAGGCTCCGGTTGCGCGCCAGCGACAGCACCAGCGGTGCCGAGCGTGAGCCGGGGGACGTGCACGCGTGGCGCAGTCCGCACCGCGACAGCTCGTCCACGAACGCCCTCAGCAGCACGTAGGTGTCGGTCGCGGCGCTCACCTCGTCAATCCTCCTAGGATCGCCCCGTGCCGGAGAGCATCGTCCTGCTGCACGGCTTCGGCGGCACCCGCCATGCATGGGACGGCGTCGTGGCCCATCTCGATGCCCAACGCTATCGCCCCCTGGCTCTCGACCTGCCCGGGCACGGCAGCGCCGCCGCCGTGCAGGAGCCGATCACCTTCACGGGCTGCGTGGAGGACGTGCTCGACCGCAGCCCGGAGCGCTTCACCCTGTGCGGCTACTCGCTCGGGGGGCGCATCGCCCTGCTCCTCGCGCTGAGCGCACCCACCCGCGTGGAGAGGCTGGTGCTCGTGTCGAGTACCGCCGGCATCGAGGATCCCGCCGAGCGCGAGCAACGCCGCCGCGCCGACGAGCGCCTCGCCGGCGAGCTCGAGACGATCCCCTACGAGCGCTTCATCGAGCGCTGGCGCTCCCAGCCGCTGTTCGCCGCCGAGCCGCCGCAGGTGGCGGAGCTCGCGCGTGAGGATCAGCGCCGCAACAGCCCCAACCCTCTCGCCGGCGCCCTGCGGGGCCTCGGCACGGGGGAGATGGAGTCCCTCTGGGGTCGGCTCGGCGAGCTGCCGATGCCGGTCGCCGTCGTGGCCGGCTCGCGTGATCAGAAGTTCCTCGCGATCGCCCGCCGCATGCAGGAACGGCTCCCACGGGCCGAGCTGCACGTGCTCGAGGGCGGCCACGCGCTGGCCCTTGAGTGCCCGGGGGCACTGGCGGAGGTGCTGGCTCAGGCGTGAGAGAATGGCCACGTGCCCCAAGGCTCCAAGAAGACCATCCAGCTCGGGCCCCTGCGCATCGACTTCCTCGTCGAGGCCGGTGACTCGAACGGCAGCGTCACGATGTTCGAGTGCTTCGTCCCGGCCGGTGCGGGCGTGCCGCTGCCCCACAGCCACGACGGTTTCGAGGAGACCGCCTACGTACTCGAGGGGACGTGCACCTGGACGATCGACGGCGAGACGCGGGAGTCCGGGCCCGGCGAATCGGTCTGCATCCGCCGCGGGCAGGTCCACGGATTCGAGAACCGCGGCGGCGAGGACGTGACGTTCCTGGCGATCGCCACGCCGGGCGTGTTCGGCCCCGAGTATTTCGAAGACGTGGCGGGTGTTCTCGCCGCGGCTGCCGGCGGCCCACCGGACCCGGCCGCGATCGTCGAGGTCATGCGCCGGCACGGACTGACGCCCGTAGCGCCGCCCGCAACCGGCTAGGAGACCCCGAGCCCAGGCCCGTCGGGGAGCGCGATCTGTCCCTCCCGCGGCGGCAGCGGGTCCTCGAGGTCCTCGAACAGCGCCAGCGTCGCCAGCCCGCAGTGGGCGAGCGGACCGCTGGTCAGCAGGGCGGCGGCGGCGTGCACGGCGGCAGCCACGCCCAGCACTCCGTCGAGGCCCGAGGTCAGGTACACCTCGGCGCCGGAGGAGCGTGCCAAGGCGGCGGCCGCGAGCAGGCCGCTGATGCCGCCGCAGCGCGAGAGCTTCAGGCACACCGCGTCGGCGGCGCCGGCGCCCAGCGCACCCGGCTCGGCGGCGGTCTCGTCGATCGCCACGCGGGCCTGCACCGCCTCGCGCACACGGCGGATGTTCTCCAGCCCATGGGTGGGCTCCTCGACGAGCTCCAGGCCGACGGCTTCCAGGGAGGCGATCGCGGCAACCGCCTCCGGCACGCTCCAGGCGCCGTTGGCATCGACGCGCAGCCCCACCGAGGGCCCGACGGCCGCGCGCACCGCCGCCAGCCTGCCGGCGTCGTCGCCCACGCCGACCTTGACCTTGACCACGCCGAAGCCCGCCCGGGCCGCGGCCGCGGCCTGCTCTGCGGCACCCGCACGATCCTCGGCCGTGACCGTCGCGTTCACCGGCACGCAGCGTGCCGGCTGGTCGCACAGCAGCTCCGCCAGCGGGTGCCCCTCCCTGCGGGCCGCCAGGTCCCACAGCGCGATGTCGACGGCGGCCAGGGCCGCGGGCAGCTCGTCGATCGCTCGGCATCCGTCGAGTAGCTGAGCCCCCCCGGCGACACCGGGGGCACCCTCGAGCAGCGGCCGGTAATGCTCGAGCGCGCGCTCGGCGCGCTCCAGGCTGACGCCGTCGTATGGCTCCAGCGGGGCCGCTTCGCCGAAGCCGCTGACACCGCGCTCGTCGGTCAGCGTCAGGGTCAGCAGCTCGCGCTCGCTGACCGTCCCGAAGGATGTGTGCAGCGGCGAGCGGAGCCTCAGCGTGTGGCGGGAGAGCTCGAACCTCATGAGGGGATCCCGCCGCTGGCGAGGATCCCGGCCGAGAACAGCACGCAGAACAGCAGCTGCAGCAGGCCGGTGCGGGCGAGCGCCCCGTTCAGCGCACCTCCGTCCACGCGGGTGCGCACCACTCCGATCAGCGCCAGCGCGAGCGGGATCGTCAGCCACGGCAGCAGCAGCCAGGCTTCCATCGAGCCCAGCAGCCACGGCAGCGGGGCGCACACGAAGGCGCCGGCGAGCATCGCCGCGTACAACACGCGGGTGCGCTGGCGTCCGAGCCTCACCGCCAGCGTGCGCTTGCCGGCGCGGCGGTCGGTCTCGAGGTCGCGCACGTTGTTGACCACCAGGATCGCGCTCGCCAGCAGCCCCACCGGGATCGCGCACACGAACGCCTGCCAGGGGAGCTGCTGGACCTGCACGAAATAGGACCCGGTGACCGCCACGATCCCGAAGAACAGGAACACGAACAGCTCGCCGAGCCCCTCATAGCCATACGGGCGGGGGCCGCCGGTGTAGAGCACTCCCGCCAGGATCGACGCGGCCCCGACCGCCAGCAGCTCCCAGCCGGCGACGGCGATCAGGTAGATGCCGCAGGCGCAGGCCAGCCCGAAGGTGACGTAGGTGGCGATCAGTACCTGCCCGGGCGGCACCAGGCCGCCGGCGGTCACGCGCACGGGTCCGAGGCGGTCCTCGGTGTCGGCTCCGCGGCGGGCGTCGGAGTAGTCGTTGGAAAGATTTGTGCCGACCTGGATGAACATCGCTCCCAGCAGCGCCGCCACGAAGGCAAGTGCTTCGAAGTGACCGGCGCCCAGCGCCAGCGAGGTGCCCACGAGCACCGGTGCGATCGCGGCCGGAAGCGTCCGCAGCCGCGCCGCCATGAGCCAGATGCGTGCGGTTGCCAAGAAGCTAGGCCCGCTTGGGGAAGCGCGAGAAGTCCGGCTTGCGCTTCTGCCTGTACGCGTCGCGACCCTCCTGGGCCTCTTCGTTCTCGTAGAAGAGCAGGTTCGCGTCGTGCGCCAGCTGTTGGATCCCGGCGAGCCCGTCTTCGGCCGCGTTGAAGCTGGCCTTCAGCAGGCGCAGCGCAAAGGGCGAAAGGGCGAGCATCTCCCGGCACCAGGAGAGCGTGTCCTCTTCGAGGCGCTCGAGCGGCACGACCGCGTTCACCAGGCCCATCTCGTAGGCCTGCTGGGCCGAGTACTGGCGGCACAGGAACCAGATCTCGCGGGCGCGCTTGGGGCCGACCAGGTTGGCGAGCAGGCCCGCCCCGAAGCCACCGTCGAATGAGCCGACCCGCGGTCCGACCTGGCCGAAGCGGGCGTTGTCGGCGGCGATCGTGAGGTCGCACACCAGTGCCAGCACGTTGCCGCCGCCGATTGCATAGCCGGCGACCATCGCCACCACCGGCTTGGGCAGCCGGCGGATCTGGATGTGCAGGTCGGTGACGTGAAAGCGCCCGACCCCGGCGCGGCCGGCCGCGTCCTCGTGCAGGTAGCCGGTATCTCCCCGCACGCGCTGGTCCCCGCCCGAGCAGAAGGCGTCCGGGCCCTCGCCGGTGAGGATGATCGCGCCGATCGAGGTGTCCTCGCGGGCGTCCTCCATGGCCCTCGAGATCTCGATGATCGTCTGCGGGCGGAAGGCGTTGCGGACCTCCGGACGGTCGATCGTGATCTTGGCGATCCCCTCCTCGGGCCCGGCTGACTTCTCGTAGCGGATGTCGGTGAAGACATTCGAATCCGCCGCTGTCCAGGTGGTGCTCACGCGGGCGAAGGCTAGCCTGTGCGCCATGGTGGTCGACGGATGGCTCGCGCGCGCCGCCGATGCGCGACCCGAGCATCCGGCGCTACAGACGCCCGAGGGCGTCCTCTCATACGCGCGGCTGCACGCGGATGCCCGGTCCGGCGCCGGCGAGCTCGAAGGCCTCGGGGCCGCCCGCGGAACCCGCGTCGGGATCGCCCTGCCGGCCGGGGCCGACTTCGCTCGTGCGCTGCACGCGTGCCTGCTGCTGGGTGCTCCGGTGGTGCCGGTGGATCTGCGCCTATCCGAGTCCGAGCAACAGCGGCTGGAGGACGCCTGCGGTGTGGTGCTGCGGGAGCCGCTGCCGCTCGCCGCGGCGCGGGCGACAACCGGCGCCGGCGCACGGGAGCGCCACGACCTCGACGCGACCGCCCTGGTGCTCTACACCTCGGGCACCAGCGCCAAGCCAAAGGAGGTCGAGCTCACCTACGGCAACCTGCTGTGGAGCGCCCTCGGCTCGGCCGTGGCGCTCGGCGCTCCCGCCGAGGAGCGGTGGCTGTGTGTGATGCCGCTCTCGCACATGGGCGGCCTCTCGATCCTCGTGCGCAGCTCGATCTACGCCACCACCGCCCTGCTCCACGAGGGCTTCGAGCTCGACGCCACCCTGCGCGCACTGCGCGACGAGCGGGTGAGCGTGGTGAGCCTCGTAGCGACCACCCTGCAACGGCTGCTGGACGCGGGCCTCGAACGCATACACGGGCTGCGCTGTGTGCTGCTCGGCGGAGGCCCGGTGTCGCCGTCGCTGCTGGCGCAGGCCCGGGCTGCCGGCGTCCCGGTGGCTTTGACCTACGGCCTCACCGAGGCCTGCTCCCAGGTCGCCACCGCGCCTGTCGCCTCGCTGCAAGAGGAAGCCACGCGGGCGAGCCGTGCGACGCGCCGGCGGGGCGCGCCGCCACTATTCTGCAGCCGCGTGGAGATCGCCCCCGACAAGGAGATCCTGGTGTGCGGCCCGACGGTCGCGCCGGCGGCGGTCGCGGACGACGGGTGGCTGCACACGGGCGACCTCGGTGAGCTCGGCGAGGACGGGTGGCTGTCGGTGCTCGGACGACGCGCCGAGACGATCATCAGCGGCGGCGAGAACGTCGCGCCGGCGGAGGTCGAGTCGGTGCTCGAGAGTCACCCCTCGGTGCTGGAGGCGGGCGTGTTCGGGGTGCCGGACGGCCACTGGGGCGAGGCGGTGAGCGCGGTCGTGGTGCTGCGCCGCGACGCGGACCCCGACGGGCACGGGAGCGTGGAGGAGCTGCGGGTCCACTGCGCAAGGACGCTTGCCCCCTACAAGGTCCCGAAGCGGATCTCGCTGTCGCCGACGCCGCTGCCGAGGACACGCTCGGGCAAGCTCCTGCGGAGGGAGCTGGGATGAGCGTGGACCCGGACGACTTCCGCCAGGCGAGCCTCGACAACTGGGAAGCCGCTTCCCACGGCTGGCGCCGTCGGCGGGAGCAGATCGACACCTTCGGGGCGCCGGTGGCCCAGTGGCTGGTGCAGGCAGTCGCCCCGCAGCCGGGAGAGCGGGTCCTCGAGCTGGCGGCGGGACTCGGGGAGACCGGCCTGCTCGCGGCCGAGCTGGTCGCCCCGGGCGGGGAGGTGCTGATCTCCGACCAGGCCGAGGGGATGCTCGAGGGCGCCCGTGAACGGGCGGCCGAGCTCGGTATCGAGAACGTCCGCTTCCAGGTCCTGAGCGGCGAATGGATCGACCTGCCGATCGCGAGCCTGGACATCGTGCTCTGCCGCTGGGGCTACATGCTGATGGTGGACCCGGCCGCGGCGCTGACCGAGACGCGGCGGGTGCTCGCCCCCGGCGGACGCCTTGGAGCCGCCGTTTGGGACTCGATCGAGCGCAACCCGTGGGCTTCGCTTCCGCGTGAGGAGCTGGCCGATCGCGGGATGGGGCCGCCCCCGGGAGCGGACCAGGCGCCGGGCCCGTTCACGCTCGGCGACGCCGATCGCTTCGCGGATCTGATCGCGGACGCGGGCTTCACCGCCGTCGAGATCGAGGACGTCGAACTGGTGCGCCGGCAGCCGAGCTTCGAGGAGTTCTGGGACACCACCCTCGACATCTCTCCGGGGTTCCATGACGCCGTCATGTCGCGCCCCGAGGCCGAGATCGACTCCATCCGCGAGGGCCTGCGGGAGCGCCTGCAGGCCTACACGGAGGCGGACGGATCGGTGCGGGTCCCCGGTCACACGTTGGTGGCGAAGGCGAGCGCTTGAGCCGACCGCTAGCCTGAGCGCCCATGATCTACGACGACGACGCCGACCTGGGACTGCTGGCGGGCAAGACGGTCGCCATCATCGGCTACGGCTCCCAGGGCCACGCCCACGCTCTGAACCTCAAGGACTCCGGTGTCGACGTGGTCGTCGGACTGCGCGAGGACTCCTCCTCCGTGGCGAAGGCGCGCGAGCAGGGCCTCGAGGTGCTGTCCCCGGTCGAGGCCGCCAGCCGGGGCAACCTGATCATGATCCTCGTCCCCGACGAGCTGCATCGCGAAGTGTGGGAGAACGAACTGCGCGACGGCGTCGCCGAGGGCGACATGCTGCTGTTCGGGCACGGCTTCTCGATCCACTACAACGAGGTGACGCCGCCGAGCGGCGTCGACGTGGGGATGGTGGCCCCCAAGGGACCGGGCCATCTCGTGCGCCGGCAGTTCACCGAAGGCAGCGGTGTGCCGGGCCTGATCGCCGTCGAGCAGGACGCCTCTGGCAACGCCCGCGCACTGGCACTCGCCTACGCCAAGGGCATCGGCTGCACCCGCGGCGGCGTGATCGAGACGAGCTTCAAGGACGAGACCGAGACGGACCTGTTCGGCGAGCAGGCGGTCCTCTGCGGGGGCGCCTCCGAGCTCGTCCAGGCGGGCTTCGAGACGCTCGTGGCGGCGGGCTATGACCCGGAGATGGCCTACTTCGAGTGCCTGCACGAGCTCAAGCTGATCGTGGACCTGATGCACGAGAAGGGGCTCGCGGGAATGCGCTACTCGATCTCCAACACCGCCGAGTACGGCGACTACACCCGCGGCAAGCGGGTCATCACCGAGGAAACCCGGGCCAACATGCGCAAGATCCTCGAGGAGATCCAGTCGGGCGAGTTCGCCCGCGAGTGGATCGCCGAGAACCGCGCCGGGCAGGAGAACTTCAAGCGCATGCGCGCCGAACAGGCCGACACCCAGGTCGAGCACGTCGGCGAGGAGCTGCGCAGCCACATGGACTGGATCAAGCCGGCCTTCTAGGGACACGCGAGGTGCTCGCCTACCTCTTCTGGCACCGCCCGCGCGAGGGGGCGCCGGCCGAGGACTACGAGCAGGCGCTGGAGACCTTCCACCGCTCGCTGGCCCACCGGCCGCCGGCGGGGATGACGGCGGTGGCCTCGTACCGGTTGAGCGAGCTGCCCTGGCGGGCACCCGACGCTGACGGGCTTCGCGCTCCCGCCTACGAGGACTGGTACCTGGTCTCCGACTACGCCTCGCTGGGCGTGCTCAACGAGGCCGCCGCCGGGCGGGGCCACCGCAGCCGCCACGACGGGATAGCGGCGCTCGCGGGTCCCGGCGCCGGGGCTGTGTACGCGCTGCTCGAGGGCGAGCCGAACGTCGCCGCGCTGGCCGGGGCCGGGGTGGCCGTCTGGGTGACCACGCAAGCGCAGCCCGCCAGCGCGAGAGCGCCCGAGCGCGGGCTCGGGCCTGCGGAGCTGGTGGGGGACGGCATGGATCGGGCGACCTCGAGCCTGTGGCGGCGCCAGCTCGTGCTCGGCCCGGCACCCGAGCTGTGCGTCGTGGGGCCCGAGTCACCCCCGGGCGCCCGCGAGGGTCGGCTGCCGCGCGGCTGGAGCACGCGGGTGCTCGAACGCGAGCTGCTGTGGAGTCTCTGAGCGCCGGCGGCGTTTCGCTAGACTCGGCACCCTCGCCGCGACTGGCGTTCGGGTGGAGTTCACCACCGGGAAGCGGCGAGCAGCCGTCGCCGCGCGCCTGGGCACCCTCAATCGAGATGACGATCCTTCGAGCAGAAGGAAACGAGGAGCCCCGATGACGACCAGCCCCACCACCGAGCAGCAGTCATACGTGATTCCCGAGCAGCTCAAGCCGCGCGATGGGCGCTTCGGCTGCGGTCCCTCGAAGGTGCGCCCCGAGGCGCTCGAGCACCTCGCCGGGCCGGGGGCGGCGGTGATGGGCACCTCCCATCGCCAGAAGCCCGTGCGCTCGCTCGTCGGCGGCATCCGCACAAGGCTGCGCGAGCTGTTCGGTCTGCCCGAGGACTACGAGGTGGCGCTCGGCAACGGCGGCACGACCGCCTTCTGGGATGCCGCCGCCTGCGGGCTGGTGCGCGAGCGTGCGCTGCACCTGACGTACGGCGAGTTCTCGAACAAGTTCGCGACCGTCACGCGCGGTGCACCGTTCCTGAGCGACCCCGTGATCGTCTCGGCGGATCCCGGAGGGGCGCCGGACCCGGCCGGGACCGGGGTGCAGGCCACCGAGGCGGGCGCCGACGTGATCGCCTGGGCCCACAACGAGACCTCGACCGGGGTGATGGTCCCGGTGACCCGGCCCGCCGGCGCCGCGGACGCCCTGGTTCTGATCGACGCCACCTCGGGTGCCGGCGGACTGCCCGTGCGGGTGGCCGACGCCGACGCCTACTACTTCGCCCCGCAGAAGAGCTTCGGTGCCGACGGCGGGTTGTGGCTGGCACTGCTGAGCCCGGCGGCGCAGGAGCGGATCGCCGAGCTGGCCGCCGCCGAGCGCTGGATCCCCGAATCGCTCTCCCTGGCGACCGCACTGGAGAACTCGACCAAGGACCAGACCTACAACACGCCCGCCATAGCGACCCTGCTGCTGCTCGACGACCAGCTGCGCTGGATGCTCGAGGGCGGCGGCCTGGACTGGTGCGTGGCCCGCACCACGGCCTCGGCCGAGCACCTCTACGGGTGGGCCGAGAACAGCCCCCACGCGAGCCCCTTCGTGCAGGTGCCGGGGCAGCGCTCGCTGGTGGTCGGCACGATCGACTTCGACGAGGAGGTGGACGCGGCCGCGCTGGCGGCGACGCTGCGCTCGAACGGCATCGTGGACGTCGAGCCCTACCGCAAGCTCGGGCGTAACCAGCTGCGGATCGGAATGTTCCCCGCCGTCGAGACGGCCGACGTCCAGGCGCTGACCGCGTGCATCGACTGGGTCCTCGAGAGGACGGCACGATGAGCGCCGCAGCAGCCAGGACCAGCTCGACTCCCGCCGGCGGCGAGGCCGGCGAGCGCCCGCGGGTGCTCGTCAAGGAGAAGATCGGCGACTCGGGGGTGGCGCTGCTGCGCGAGCACTTCGACGTCGAGCTCGGGATCGACTGGGACGATGAGGAGCTCGCGCAACGGATCGGCGAGTACGACGGGATCGTGATCCGCTCGGCGACGAAGCTGACGGCCGAGCTGCTCGACCGGGCCGACCGCATGAAGGTCGTGGGGCGCGCCGGCGTGGGCGTGGACAACGTCGACGTGGAGGCCGCCACGCGGCGCGGGATCGTGGTCGCCAACGCGCCCGAGTCGAATGTCGTGACCGCGGCCGAGCACACGATGGCGCTGCTGCTGGCGCTCGCGCGCAACATTCCCCAGGCCTACGCCTCGCTGGTCGCCGGACGCTGGGACCGCTCGAAGTACTCCGGCGTCGAGCTGTACGAGAAGACGCTCGGCGTGCTCGGCTTCGGTCGCATCGGCCAGCTCGTGGCCCAGCGTGCTCGTGGCTTCGGGATGCGGGTGGTGGCCTTCGACCCGTTCGTCAGCGCCGAGCGCTACCGCGAGCACGGGGTGGAGAAGGCCGACAGCCCGCAGGAGCTGTACGCGAGCGCCGACTTCCTCACCATCCACCTGCCGAAGACGCCCGACACGATGGGCTTCCTCGACGCCGATGCCTTCGCCGCCATGCGCGACGGGGTGCGCGTGCTGAACGTCGCCCGCGGCGGCCTGATCGATGAAGACGCCCTCAAGGACGCGCTCGACTCCGGCAAGGTGGCGGGGGCGGCGCTCGACGTGTTCCCCCAGGAGCCGATGACCGAGAGCCCGCTGTTCGCGTACCCCAACGTGATCGTCACCCCGCACCTCGGCGCCTCCACGGCGGAGGCGACCGACCGGGCCGGCTACCAGTCCGCCGAGCAGGTCGTGGCCGCGCTCACCGGCGGGGTCGTCTCGACGGCCGTCAACATCCCCGCCATCGCCGCCGAGGACATGGAGGCGCTGGGGCCGTTCCTGCCGCTGGCCACACAGCTCGGCCGCCTGGCGATGACGCTCGCGGCCGGCAGCTCGGTCGAGCGGATCGAGGCTGCCTTCCTCGGACGGATCGCCGAGTTCGACACCCGCCTGCTCGGCCTGGCCGTGATCGTGGGTGCGCTGCAGGGACACACCGAGGAGCAGGTGAACGTCGTCAACGCCCCCTCGATGGCCGCCCAGCGCGGCATCGTCTACGAGGAGAAGGTGGTCTCCGAGGCGGAGGACTTCAACGAGCTGATCCGCGTGACCGTGATCGCGGGTTCGGAGCGGGTGGCGGTGGCGGGCACCGGCATCGGGCCGAGCCGCGTGCCTCACCTGGTCGAGGTCCAGGGTCGGCGGCTGACGATCGAGCTCGAGCCCTACGTGACCGTCTTCCGCTACCGCGACCTGCCCGGGATGATCGGGCGCGTGGGCACTGTCTTCGGCGCCCACGGGATCAACATCTCCTCGGCCGCCGTCGGCCACGCGGCGGACGGCGCCAAGGACCAGGGCCGGCTGGCCGCGATGGTCGTCACCACCGACGCCGCGGTGCCGGACGAGGTCGTGGCGGAGCTGGTCGACTCCGAGGACTTCGTCAACGGCTGGTCGGTCGACCTGGGCTGATTCGGGTAGGGTCGTCCGCGAGGAGAGCTCGATGCGGACGGTTGTGATCACAAAGCACGGAGGACCCGGGGTGCTCGAGGTTCAGGAGCGCCCGGATCCGAGCATCGGGGCCGGCCGGGTCCGCATCGACGTGGCTGCATCGGGGATCAACTTCGCCGACGTGATGGCGCGCATGGGGCTCTACCCCGACGCGCCCAAGCCGCCCTGCGTGGTCGGCTACGAGGTCTCCGGCACGGTGGCCGAGGTGGGGGAGGGCGTCACCGGCGTGAGCCCCGGCCAGCGCGTGCTGGCGGGGACCTCATTCGGCGGTTACGCCTCGCAGGTGGTCGTGCCCGAGGACGACGTGGTCGCGCTCCCGGATCGGCTCACCTTCGAGCAGGGTGCGGCGATACCCGTCAACTACGCCACAGCCTGGGCGGGTCTGATCGGCTACGGGTCGCTGCAGCCGGGCGAGCGCGTGCTGATCCACTCCGCCGGCGGCGGTGTCGGCATCGCCGCCACCCAGATCGCCAAGCGCAGCGGGGCCGAGATCTACGGCACCGCCTCGCCCTCCAAGCACGAGCGCTGCCTCCAATTGGGCGTTGACCACATGCTCGACTACACCCGCGACGGCTGGGAGCGCGGGCTGCCGAAGTTCGACGTGATCCTCGACGCCGTCGGTGGGCCCAGCTTCAGGCGCAGCTACGACCTGCTCCGCCCCGGTGGCCGCCTGGTGGCCTTCGGCGCCTCTGCGGTCGTGTCCGGCGAACGCCGCAACATCGCCACCGCGCTCAAAGCGGTCCTGCGCATGCCGCGCTTCAACATGGTCAAGCAGATGTCCGAATCGAAGGCCGTGATCGGACTCAACATGCTGACCCTGTGGAAGGACCGCGGCTCGCTGCGTCCCTGGATCGAGCCGTTGCAGGCAATGCTCGACGACGGAACCATCCAGCCCGTCGTCGGTGGCGAGTTCAGCTTCGCCGAGACCGGTGAGGCGCACGGCATGATCACCTCCCGGCGCAACGTCGGGAAGGTCGTCATCACCCCATAACGGGTGCTACCCTGCGGCGCAGTGCCGTTTTCTGGTCTCTCCCTCTCGCTGCTTCTGCTCCCCCCTCGGGGGGAATAGTGCGTGGCGGCCGCGTAGCCGCAAACCCAGCAGAGAGGAAACGACCAGCGAGACAAGAAAGTGAGCAGTGACGGCATGAGTGGCACAGGTGCAGCCAAACGGGACGAGAGCGACCGCGTCCTGATCTTCGACACGACGCTGCGGGACGGCGAGCAGTCGCCCGGCATATCGCTCAACAAGCAGGAAAAGCTGGAGATCGCCCACCAGCTCGCGCGGCTCGGCGTGGACGTGATCGAGGCCGGCTTCCCGATCACCTCGCCCGGCGACTTCGAGTCGGTGCAGGCCATCTCGAGGGAGGTCGAAGGGCCCATCATCTGCGGGCTCGCGCGGACCGGCAAGCAGGACATCGACGCGGCCTGGAACGCCGTACGCGACGCCGCCCGCCCCCGCATCCACACCTTCATCGCGACCAGCGACATCCACATCGAGCGCAAGCTCCAGACCACCCGCGAGGACGTCAAGGGACAGGTTCGTGCCGCCGTGGCCCAGGCCAGGGAATGCACGGACGACGTCGAGTTCTCACCCGAGGACGGCTCGCGCTCGGACGTCGAGTTCATGGCGGAGGTGATCGCGATCGCGCTCGAGGAGGGGGCGACCACGATCAACGTGCCCGACACCGTCGGCTACACGCTGCCCGACGAGTACGCGGCCATGTTCGAGCAGCTCTACCGGCTCGTGCCGGGCCTGCGCGACGTGATCGTGTCCGTGCACTGCCACGACGACCTCGGTATCGCGGTGGCGAACTCGCTGGCGGGCCTGACGGCCGGCTGCCGGCAGGTCGAGTGCGCGATCAACGGCATCGGCGAGCGCGCCGGCAACGCCTCGCTGGAGGAGATCGTGATGCTGCTGCACACGCGCGAGCCCAAGCTCGGTCTGTGGACGGGCGTCGACACGACCGAGATCGCCCGCACGAGCAGGCTCGTCTCGCGCCTCACCGGCTACCAGGTGCAGCCGAACAAGGCCATCGTCGGTCGCAACGCGTTCGCGCACGAGGCAGGCATCCACCAGGACGGTGTCCTGAAGGAGCGAGCCACATACGAGATCATGGACGCCACCACGGTGGGGCTGAGCAGCAACTCGATCGTGCTCGGCAAGCACTCCGGACGCCACGCCCTCAGCAAGGCGCTGGCGGAGATGGGCTTCGAGCTCGACGGCCAGGCGCTGAACATGGCCTTCAAGCGCTTCAAGGAGATCGCCGACCGCAAGAAGCAGATCACCGCCATGGACCTCGAGGCGCTCGTCACCGACGAGCTGCGTGAGGAGATCGCTGGCTACTCGCTGGAGTGGTTCGAGGTCGAGGCCTCCTCGCTGCGCCCGCCGCACGCGCGCGTGTCCGTGATCGACCCGGATGGCAATGCCTCGACGGGCGCCTTCACCGGCGACGGGCCGATCGACGCGGTCTTCCAGGCGATCAATGTCGCCACCAGCGTGCCGGTGAAGCTCAGCGACTTCACCATCGGCGCCGTCACCGAGGGCCAGGACGCGCTCGGAGAGGTGTCGGTCGTGGTCGAGTTCGAGGGTGTCACGGGCGCCGGCCAGGGTGTCTCCACCGACATCATCGACGCCGCCGCGCGCGCGTACGTGCGCGCGCTGTCGGTGGCTGTGGTGCGCTCCCAGGCCAGCGACGCCGTCGGCCTTCCGGAGACCGCGGGTTCGTGATGCGTGCGAAGGTCGCCGTTCTCTGACGCGTACCGGTGTGGCGGCGCGGCTGCGGCTGCGTCGCCCCGCCTACGCCGGCGGGCCCGGGAGTTCGGCCAGCTGGATGACCGAGAAGACGAGCAGCAGCCCGCCGACGGCGATCAGGCCATAGCGCGCCTGGCGTACGGGGAAGTGGCTGCTGATCCCGACCAGGAACAGCACGGTCGCGAGGAACACCGTGTCGCGGACGTACTTGTCACCGGTGGCGCCGGCCGCGGTCCCCTTCGCGAAGGAGGCGTCGGCGACGTTGTCCTCGCGGGTCGCCATCTGCGCCTGCGGGATCACGTACTGGGGCATGTAAGAGGGTCCCGGCGGCGCGTTGAGGTTGTGGGCGGGATCGGTTGCCAGCCAGGCGTTGAAGGCCGGCCGGTAGCCCGGACGCAGGCGCTTGACCGCGAGCCGCTGGGCGTTGGCGTTGCCGGTCGAGAAGGCCGCGAACCAGGCATTGAACGAGACCGAGTCGAGCGTCTGGATCTGGAGCGCCTCGAGGTCCGCGCGGTTGGCCTTCGTCCTCGAAGCCGACGCCTTCGCGAGCGACACCGATGACTCGGTTCCCCACTTGGCCGCGGCGTAGCCGGAATAAGCAGCCAGCACCGCCACGAGCGAGAGCATCAGCGCCTCCACGATCGACAACGTGCGCTCGTGCCGGTGTGCGGGGGGCGCCGTGTGCTCGGCGTGCTCGCCGATCTCCTTGCCGACCTCCGATGGCGAGAGCCCCTCGGGCATCTGCGCGAAGCGTATGTCCCGCGGGTGTCGTACCCGCGGCGCGTCCAGCCGCTGGAGTCGGGTTCTAGCTCGGGCCGCGCTCGAGCTGCGCGGCGCCCTCGAAGTGCGGCGCCCACGGCTGCGCGGAGCTGGTCCAGGCCTCGATCGACGGCTGCACCCACGAGGCGTCATCGAGCGCGCCGGCCTTGATGAAGATCATCTCGGGCATCACGGCCGCGACGCTGAACATCGGCGAGCCGCAGGCCGAGCAGAAGTTCCGCTGGGTCTCCCCGCCGTGGTCCTCGCCGATCGTCGTGAAGGTGGCGAGCGTGTCCCCTTCGGCGCTGAAGCCCTCCCTGGGCACGGCCACGATCACCGAGAAGGGGTTGCCGGTCTGGCGCTGGCAGTCGGTGCAGTGGCAGGCAGCCTGGACGACCGCGTCGCCCTCGGCGGTGAAGGTGACGTTGCCGCAGAGGCAGCGACCGGTGATCGGGGAGGAGGCCATGGCCCGAACAGTACACCCGCGCCGAGTGTCTGTGATAACGTACAAACGTATGGCGATGGCGGTGAAGCCCGACGCGGTCAAGCCCGACGCGGTCGGCGAGCGGGTGAAGGCGCTGCGCGAGGCGAGCGGGCTGTCGTTGCGTGATCTGGCAGTGCGCAGCGGCGTGAGCGCGCCGATGCTCTCGCAGGTCGAGCGCGGTGACACGAGCCCGACGCTGACGGTGGCGGCACGGATCGCCGCCGGCCTGGAGCTGACGCTCTCACAGCTGCTGAGGCTGGACGAGGGCGGCTCCGTCACGATCGTGCGGCCGCGCCAGCGCAGCCGCGGCGGCAGTGCCCGCCGGCGGCACACCTACGAGGTGCTGACGGCCTCCCAGCCGGGCCAGCGGGCGGAGCTCTCTCGGCACACGCTCGCGGCGGGGGGTGCCACCGGCGCCGAGGACGACCCGCCCATGCACGAGCCCGGCAGCCGCGAGACCGCGCTGGTGGAGAGCGGCTCGGTGGTGCTCGTCTGTGACGGGCAGCGCCACCACCTCGACACCGGCGACTGCGTGACTTTCGACGCCGATCTGCCCCACCACTTCGAGAATCCGGCGGGTGAGCCCGCGGTGTTCCTCGCGGTCCTGTCCGCGGGGCTGAGAAGGAGCTGAGATGCCAAGGACCATGTTCGAGAAGATCTGGGAGGCCCACGAGCTCGACGGCTCGGGGCTGCTGTACATCGACCTGCACCTCGTGCACGAGGTCACCAGCCCGCAGGCGTTCGACGCCCTGCGGATGGCCGGCCGGGGAGTGCGCAGGGCCGATCGCACGCTCGCGACGGCCGACCACAACACGCCCACCGACGGCACGGCGACGGCGGCCCTGATCCGCGACGAGCTCTCCCGCGTTCAGGTCCAGACGCTCGAGCGCAACTGCGAGGAGTTCGGGATCCCGGTTTACTCGCTGGGCTCCGAGCGGCAGGGGATCGTGCACGTGATCGGCCCCGAGCTCGGCGTGACCCAGCCCGGGATGACGATCGTGTGCGGCGACTCGCACACCTCCACCCACGGCGCCTTCGGAGCGCTGGCGTTCGGGATTGGCACCAGCGAGGTCGAGCACGTGCTGGCAACCCAGTGCCTGATGCAGTCCCGGCCCCACTCGATGCGGGTGCTCTACGGCGGCGAGCTCGGCTTCGGCGTGACCGCGAAGGACCTGATCCTCGCGACGCTCGGAGACCTCGGCGTGGGCGGCTTCAACGGCCACGTCGTGGAGTACGCCGGCAAGCCGATCCGCGAGCTCTCGATGGAAGGCCGCATGACCGTCTGCAACATGACGATCGAGGGCGGCGGCCGGGCCGGCATGATCGCTCCCGACGAGACCACCTTCTCCTGGTTCGAGCAGGCACGCCCCGGCGCGCCTGCCGGCGCGGAGCTCGAGGCGGCGATCGAGCAGTGGCGCGAGCTCCCAACCGACGAGGGGGCGAGCTTCGACAAGGAGGTCCACATCGACGCGGGGGAGATCTCCCCGCAGGTGACGTGGGGCACGAACCCGGGCATGGTTCGCGCGGTCACCCAAACTGTGCCCTCGCCCGATGAGTTCGACACCGAGCCCGAGCGTGACGCCGTCGAGCGGGCGCTCCGCTACATGGGCCTGGAGCCCGGGACGCCGTTCGTGCAGATCGAGGTCGACCGCGTGTTCATCGGCTCCTGCACGAACTCCCGCATCGGCGACCTGCGGGCCGCGGCCGGGGTCGTCGCGGGCCGCAAGGTGTCCGACAGCGTGCGGGCGATGGTCGTCCCCGGCTCCCAGCAGGTGAAGGCCCAGGCCGAGCAGGAGGGCCTCGACCGGATCTTCACGGAGGCCGGCTTCGACTGGCGCGAGGCCGGCTGCTCGATGTGCCTGGGGATGAACCCCGACATCCTCGAGCCCGGCGAACGCTGCGCCTCGACCTCCAACCGCAACTTCGAGGGCCGCCAGGGCCGGGGCGGGCGAACCCACCTCGTGTCTCCCCAGATGGCCGCGGCGGCCGCCATCGAGGGGCGCTTCGTGGACATCCGGAGCTGGGGCGAGTGAGCGCGCCCACTCCGGGCGCAACCTGGCAGCAGCCCGACCTCGCCGCCAGCTTCCTGCAGCGGCGCGGCGACTTCGTGCCGATGCTCGACGTCCAGGAAGACATCGTCACCCGCCTGCTGGAGCGCCACGGACGGACGATCTCGCGCTTCCTGGATCTCGGCTGCGGCGACGGCGCGCTGACGCAGCTGGTTCTCGACGCCCATCCATCTGCGGAGGTCGTGATGGTGGACTTCTCCGAGCCGATGCTGAAGCGTGCCGGCGAGCGCCTCCGGCGCCTGCGGGTCAATGCGACGCTGTGGCCGGCCGATCTGAACGATCCCTCCTGGAGCGAGCAGCTACCCGACGGCCGTTACGACGCGATCGTCTCGGGCCTCGCCATCCACCACCTCCCCGGCGAGCGCAAGCGCTCCCTGTTCGCCGAGCTGTTCCAGCTGCTCGAGCCCGGCGGGGTGTTCGTGAACCTCGACTACGTGCTCGTCGAGGGACCCCTGCAGGGCCTCTTCGACGAGCGCAAGATGGAGGCGCTGCGGGCGGACCGCGGCACCGGCGGCACCGGCGAGGCAGGCGGTGCAGGCGCCGAAGAAGTGTTCATCGACGAGGACGACGACGATCGCCCGGACCTCGCCGAGACGCAGATCGCATGGCTGCGGGAGGCCGGCTTCGAGCAGGCCGAAGTTCAGTTCAAATGGGCCGAGGCGGCCGTGATGGCGGGCTTCAAGCCCGACCGAGAGGAGCGTTAGCAGTGGAAGCGATTGAGACAATCTCCGGCGCCACCAGCCACCTCGACCGCGCCGACGTCGACACCGACCAGATCATGCCCAAGCAGTTCCTCAAGCGGGTGGAGCGCACCGGCTTCGGCGAGTTCCTGTTCTACGACTGGGCCAAGGAGCCCGGCTGGGACCTGCCCGCCAACCCGATCCTGGTGGCGGGAGAGAACTTCGGCTGCGGGTCCTCACGTGAGCACGCGCCCTGGGGCCTGCAGGACTACGGCTTCCAGGCGATCGTGGCCCCCAGCTTCGCCGACATCTTCTACTCCAATTGCACCAAGATCGGGCTGCTGCCGGTGGCGCTCGACGAAGAACAGTGCCGCGCCCTGGCGGCCGCCGGCGAGGGCCAGGTCGACCTGCGCGCCCAGGAGATCCGCTACCCCAGTACCGACGGGGAGCTGGTGAGCGTCCACTTCGACATCGACCCGGAGATCCGCCACCGCCTGCTGGAGGGCCTCGACGACGTCGGCATCACGCTCCAGAAGGATCAGGACATCGCCGCCTACGAGGCCGAGCGCGAGCGCAACGGTCCCGTGACGACGGCCCTCTAGGGTCTGCGGGCATGGCACACCACGTAGTCACCCTTCCCGGGGACGGGATCGGCCCGGAGATCATGGCCGCGGCCATCGGCCTGCTGGACCGCGTCGGCGACTTCGAGTTCGAGGAGCACGTCTTCGGAGGCGCCTCGATCGACGCCCACGGAACCGCCCTCACCGACGAGGTCCTCGGCGCCTGCCGCAACGCCGATGCGGTGCTGTTGGCCGCCGTGGGGGGTCCGAAGTGGGACACCACCGACCCCTCCAAGCCCCGCCCCGAGAAGGGCCTGCTCGATCTGCGCAAGGGGCTCGGCCTGTACGCCAACCTGCGGCCGGTGAAGCCGATCGAGGCGCTGTATGACGCCTCGCCGCTGCGCGAGGAGCGCATCCGCGGGACCGACCTGCTGCTGGTCCGCGAGCTCACCGGCGGCATCTACTTCGGCGAGAAGACCCGCACCGAGGACAGCGCCAGCGACATGTGCTCCTACACCACCGAGGAGATCGAGCGCATCGCCAGGACCGCCTTCGGAGCCGCCCGGGCAAAGGTGACGAGCGTGGACAAGGCCAATGTGCTGGAGACCTCGCGCCTGTGGCGTGAGGTCGTGAGCAACCTGCACGCCCGCGAGTTCCCCCACATCACGCTCGAGCACATGCTGGTGGACAACGCCGCCATGCAGCTCGTCTCATCGCCGCGCCACTTCGACACGATCGTGACCGAGAACATGTTCGGAGACATCCTCTCCGACGAGGCCGCGATGCTGACGGGGTCGATCGGGATGCTCCCCAGCGCCTCCCTCGGGATGGATGGACCGGGCCTGTTCGAGCCTGTCCACGGCTCCGCCCCGGATATCGCCGGCCAGGGCGTGGCCAACCCGTTGGCGATGTTCCTCTCGGCGGCCATGATGCTCCGTCACGGACTTCATTTGGGAGCCCAGGCGTCGGCTGTAGAATCGGCAGTGCAGCGTGCGCTCGCAGCGGGGCTGCGCACACCCGATCTAGGAGGAGGATCGGGCACCGCGCAGGCGACCGAAGCAGTGCTCGAAAACCTCTGATCTCAGGAGTTATGGCCAACGTGCAGCCCACCGAGCTCATCTGGATGAATGGAGACTTCCGCCCGTGGGAGGACGCGAAGGTCCACGTCCTGACCCACGGCCTGCACTACGGCACCGGCGTCTTCGACAGCATGCGCTGCTACGACACCGAGCTCGGGCCGGCGGTGTTCCGCAACGCCGAGCACATCGACCGCCTGCTGCGGTCGGCCGAGCTGTACTACATGCCGGTCCCCTACAGCGCCGAGGAGCTCCGCTCGGCCACGCTGGAGCTGGTGGCCCGCAACGGCCTGCGCTCGTGCTACATCCGCCCGATCGTCAACCGCGGCTACGGGCAGATGGGCCTGAACCCGCTGGAGGCGCCGGTGGATGTGGCGATCGCCTGCTGGGAGTGGGGCGCCTACCTCGGCGAGGAGGGCAAGCGCGACGGCGTGCGCGCGAAGGTGTCCTCGTGGCGGCGGATCAGCCCCGACTCGCTGATCCCCCACGCGAAGGCCTCCGGGCAGTACCTCAACAGCGTGCTCGCCAAGGTGGAGTCGCTGAAGGCCGGCTACGAAGAGGCGATCCTGCTCGACGACCACGGCCACGTGTGCGAGGGCACCGGCGAGAACGTCTACATCGTGCGCGAGGGCGTGATCGCCACGCCCGGACAGCACAACTCGATCCTCGACGGGATCGTGCGGAAATCGATCATCCAGATCGCCCGTGACCTCGGCTACACGGTGGAGGAGCGCAACGTCGCGCGCGCGGAGATGTATCTCGCCGACGAGGTGTTCCTGACCGGGACCGCGGCCGAGCTGGTGCCGGTCCGCGAGATCGACGACCACAAGATCGGGACCGGCAAGCCGGGCGAGGTCACGCGGGTGCTGGGGGCGGCCTTCGAGGACGCCGTCCACGGCCGCACCGAGAGCTATCGCGAGTGGCTCGACGTGGTCGGTGGGCAGGCGCTGCAGACGCCCTCCGGCGAGGCCGCCGCGCCGAGCCCGCAGACCACGACCGCGGGGTAGGCCCCATGGCCGACATACAGCTCTACGACGCCACCCTGCGCGACGGTATGGGCGGGGGAGGCATGACGCTCACGGCGGCCGAGAAGGTGCGGGTCGTGCACGCGCTCGACGCCCTCGGCGTGCACATGATCGAGGCCGGCTTCCCGGTCTCGAACCCCAAGGAGCAGGAGCTGTTCGAGCTGCTCTCCAACGAGCGCCTGGAGGTGGCGGAGATCGTCGCCTTCGGGATGACCCGCCGCCGGGGCGTCTCCGCCGAGCAGGACGAGGGCCTGGCCGTGCTGGCCGGCTGCTTCGCCCCGGTCTGCACGCTCGTGGGCAAGGCCTCGGTGCTGCACGTGGAGAAGGTCGTGAAGGCCTCACGCGAGGAGAACCTGCAGATGATCGGCGAGTCGATCGCCTATCTGGTCGGGGTCGGCAAGCGGGTGCTGTTCGACGCCGAGCACTTCTTCGACGGCTTCACCCTCGACGCCGGGTACGCGCTCGACTGCCTGCGGGCCGCCGCCGATGCGGGCGCCGAGCGGCTGGTGCTGTGCGACACCAACGGCGGCTCGCTGCCGCCCCAGATCCGCACCGCGCTGGCCGTCGTCCGCGAAGCCCTCCCGGAGGCGGCGCTCGGAATCCACACCCACGACGACTCGGGTTGCGCGGTGGCCAACACGCTGACGGCGGTGGAATCCGGCGCCACCCAGGTGCAGGGCACGATCAACGGCATCGGCGAGCGCACCGGCAACGCCAACCTCGTGACGATCATCGCCGACCTGCAGCTGAAGATGGGCGTGCCGCTGCTGGCGCCCGAGCGCCTGGCGAGGCTGACCGAGACCGCCCACTTCCTCGACGAGCTGCTCAACCGCTCGCCCGACCCGGCCCAGCCCTACGTGGGCAAGCACGCCTTCGCCCACAAGGCGGGGCTGCACGCGGCCGGGGTGCGCTCCGACGCGAACACCTTCGAGCACATCGAGCCGGAGGTCGTGGGCAACAGCCGCGACCTGCTGATCTCCGAGCTCTCGGGCAAGGGGGCGATCGTGGAGAAGGCGGCCGGTGCCGGCATCGCGGCCGACGACGAGTTCGTGGCGAGGGTCCTCTCGCGCGTCAAGGAGCTCGAGCACGAGGGCTTCCAGTTCGAGGCCGCGGACGGCTCCTTCGAGCTGCTGATGCGCCGCGAGCAGGACCGCTACGAGTCGCTCTTCCGCCTGGAGTCCTGGCGGGTGACGGTCGAGAAGCACGCCGACGGGAACGTCGAGACCGAGGCCTCGATCAGGGTCTGGAAGGACGGCAAGCGCTACTGGGCGGCGGCCGAGGGCAACGGTCCCGTGAACGCCCTCGACAAGGCCCTGCGCAAGGCGATCGGGGACCTCTATCCCGAGCTCTCGGAGATCGAGCTGGTCAACTTCAAGGTGCGCATCCTGGATGAGTCGAAGGGCACGGGAGCCGTGACCCGTGTGCTGATCGACGCCTCCGACGGCCACGACGTGTGGGGCTCGATCGGCGTCTCGGAGAACGTCATCGGGGCCTCCTGGGACGCGCTCCTGGACTCGCTCGAGTACGGCCTGGCCCACCGCGGGCGGTCCGCGGCGCCCGCGCCCGGCGGCTCTGCCGAGACGGCGTCACCCGCGCCGCCGGCTCGGAGCGCGGCCGGCGCCCCGGGCACCTCGCGGTGAGCGAACCGATCCCGCTCGCCCGGCCGGTGCTGGGCGAGCCGGAGGAGCAGGCGGTGCTGGAGGTGCTCCGCTCCGGGCAGCTCTCGCTGGGCCCGCGCCTGGGGCAGTTCGAGCGGGCCTTCGCCGCCTTCGTCGGATCGCCGCACGCGAGCGCCGTCAGCAGCGGGACCACCGGGCTGCACCTTGCGCTGCGAGCGGTGGGCGTGTCCGACGGCGATGAGGTCGTCACCAGCCCGCTGTCATTCGTGGCCTCCGCCAACGCGGTCCTCTACGAGCGCGCCCGGCCGGTGTTCGCCGACATCGATCCGGTCACGCTGAACCTCGACCCGAAGGCGGCCGAGGCGGCCGTCGGGGAGCGCACGAGTGCGCTGCTGCCGGTGCACCTGTTCGGCTATCCGGCGGACATGCCCGAGCTCGAGCGGGTCGCCGCGCGCCACGACCTGGCGATCGTGGAGGACGCCTGTGAGGCGCTCGGGGCCCGCCACCGGGACGGGCCCGCGGTCGGCGCCCGCGGGCACCCGGCGGTATTCGGCTTCTACGCCAACAAGCAGCTGACCACCGCCGAGGGCGGGATCATCACGCTTGCCGACGAGGCCATGAAGGAGCGCATCGATTCCGAGCGCAACCAGGGGAGGGCGCCCGACATGGGGTGGCTCGACCACGACCGCCTCGGCTTCAACTACCGCCTCTCGGAGCTGGCGTGCGCGCTCGGGATCGTGCAGCTGCAGCGCCTGCAGGAGATGCTCGCCGCGCGGGCGGCGGCCGCCGAGCGCTACCGCCGGGCGCTGGCCGGGATCGAGGACCTCGAGCTGCCCTGTCCGGACTCCGGCGGGGAGCAGCGGGGGTGGTTCGTGTTCGTCGTGCAGCTGCCGGAACGGTGTGACCGCGACGAGGTGGTGCGGGCGCTGGCCGCGCAGGAGATCCAGAGCAAGCCCTACCTGCCCGCGATCCACCTGATGAGCTTCTACCGCGAGCGCTTTGGGCACCGCGAGGGAGAGTTCCCGGTCTGCGAGCGGGTGGCCCGGCGCTCGCTGGCGCTGCCGTTCTTCCCGCAGATCACCGAGGCGCAGATCGAGCGGGTGTGCGAGCGCCTGCGAGCGATCGTGGCCGGGTAGCGGCGCTGAGCCGCCATACACTGCGCGCGTGTCGCGCCTGTCCGAGCCACAGGACCCTGACTTCCAGAGGCTGAACTCCTCGATCGCCTTCGACCGCCGGCTGTGGCCGCAGGACCTGGCCCAGTCGCGGGCCCACGCGAGGATGCTGGCGGCGCGGGGGATCATCGCCGAGCAGGACCTCGACCGGCTGCTGGAAGGACTCGAGGCGGTCGAGGGCGAGCTGCGCGGGGGCGACTTCCCATTCGCTGCCGACGACGAGGACATCCACATGGCGATCGAGCGGCGCCTGACGGAGATCGTCGGGCCCGTCGGCGGGCGTCTGCACACGGCCCGCTCGCGCAACGACCAGGTGGTGACCGACCTGATGCTGTACACGCGCGAGCGCGCAGCTGCCGCGGTGGAGCGCATCGGATGGCTGATGGGGACGCTGCTCGAGTGTGCCGAGGAGCACGCCGACTGGGCGATGCCCGGCTACACCCACCTGCAGCGGGCCCAGCCCGTGTACCTGGGCCACCACCTGCTGGCGTACTTCTGGATGTTCGACCGCGACCGGGAGCGGTTCGCCTTCGCCGAGAGACAGTGCGGACGGCTGCCGCTCGGGTCGGGTGCGCTGGCGGGCGTCAACTTCGACACCGACCGCCGCCAGGTGGCCGCCGAGCTGGGCTTCACGAGCGTCGCGGAGAACTCGCTGGACGCCGTCTCGGGCCGGGACTTCGCGCTCGACTACCTCGGGGCGGCGGCGACCTGCGCCACCCACCTCTCGCGCCTCGGTGCGGAGCTCGTGCTGTGGTCCAGCAGCGAGTTCGGCTTCGTCCAGCTGTCGGACTCGTGGAGCTCGAGCTCCTCGCTGATGCCCCAGAAGAAGAACCCCGACGCGGCCGAGCTGCTGCGGGCCAAGGCCCCCCGTGTGGTCGCCCATCTCAGCGCCCTGCACGGGGTCATCCATGCCCTGCCACTGGCCTACAACAAGGACCTGCAGGAGGACAAGGAGCACCTGTTCGACACCTCCGACACGCTCGATCTGTGCCTCGCGGCTGCGCGGGGGATGCTCGCGGGCGCGCGCTTCGACCGCGACGCGATGAGCTCCGCGTCGGCGGACGAGCTGGTGGCCGCGACCGACGTCGCGGACCTGCTGGTGAGGCTCGGCACGCCCTTCCGCGAAGCCCACGGGATCGTGGCCGGGCTGGTGCGGGGAGCGCTGGAGGCCGGCAAGCCGATCTCAGAGCTCGACGAGCGGGAGCTTGCCGAACACAGCCGCCTGCTGGCCGACCACCGCGACGAGCTGTCGGCGGTGCTGGCGCCTGGTGCGCCGTTGGAGTCGAAGGTGTCCGAGGGCGGCACCTCCACTGTGCGCCTGCGCGAACAGCTGGCGCTCGCCCGCGGCGCGCTCGAGCGCCCGCCGGCGCCGTGAGCGCCGCCCGCGCGGAGCCCGCTACGGGCGGGCGCAAGGTGTCCGATGAGGGCGCGGGCCGGGCCCCCCGCAACCGCGCGCGCCGGGCCTCCGGCCGCCCGCTGGGACGCGCCTTCTACGCCCGCCCGGTGCTCGACGTGGCCCGCGAGCTGATCGGCTGCCGGGTGGTGCACGAGGACACCGAAGGTGTGATCGTGGAGACCGAGGCCTACCACGACAGTGAGCCCGCCTGCCATGCCTTCGTGGGCCTCACACCGAGGACCAGGACCCTGTTCGGGCCCCCGGGGCGTGCGTACGTGTACCGCTCATATGGCATCCACGCGATGCTCAACGCCGTCTGCGAGCCGCAGGGAATCGGGGCGGCGGTGCTGATCCGGGCCCTGGCCCCGATCCGAGGGATCGAGCTGATGCGCGAGCGCCGGGGAGGGGTGGCCCGAGATCGGGAGCTGTGCTCGGGGCCCGGAAAGCTCACCCAGGCGCTCGGGATCGAGCTCGATCTCAACGGCGGCGACCTCGCCACGGGTGCGGTAAAGATCCTGCCGGCGAGCCGCGACTGGAACGGTGTACGGGTGGTGGTGGGCCCGCGGGTGGGCATCAACCACGCCGTCGAGCTGCCCTGGCGCTTCGCCGCGGCCGGAGACCCCAACGTCTCGCGTCCGGGTCCGCCCGATCCGCTGTCGCCCGATTCGGCGCGAGGAGCCTAGGGAGCGCTAGCGCCGCCGGCTTCGGCCGCGCCCGAGGAGGAGCTCGGCGGAGCCTGCTGGGTCGGCGCCGGCGTCGGCGCGGGGGTGCTCGGGGCTTCGTGGGTCGGCGCGGGTGTGGGGGTCGGTTCGGGTGTCGCCTGGGCGTGTTCGCTCGGTGCGGTGGGAGCCGGCGAGGCGGAGTGGCTGCCTCCCTGGGTGGCACCGGAGCCTTTGCCGCTTCCGGATCCCGACCCCTGGGTGGTCGACGGGGCGGAGCCTTCCGAGGCACCGGCGCCTTCCTTCGAGGAGGAGCCGCCGTTCTTGGTGTTCGTTTCGCGGGCGGAGTCGAGCTGCAGGGCGGAGGTCATGAAGTTGTGCCAGATGAGGGCGGGGAAGGTGCCGCCGAGGACCGGACCGCCCTGGAAGTCGGTGGTCATGGGGACCAGCTTTTCCGGATAGCCGACCCACACGGCGACCGTGTACTTGGAGTCCCACCCGACGAACCAGGCGTCGCCGTAGTTGGAGGTGGTGCCGGTCTTGCCGGCGGCGAACTGGCCGATCGAGGCGGCCTTGCCGGTGCCGTACTGGAGCACGGTTTCGAGCATCCCGGTCTCCGTCTGGGCAACCGGGGCGGGGAGGACCCGCGTGGTCGTGACGCGGTTGCGGTCGGTGTGGTTGCCGTCGGGGAGCTTGGAGGCGGCGCTGACTTCCTGGATGCCGACGGGCTGGCCGTCCTGGGTCATCGTCCCGCTCACGCGGTCGCCGTTGTGGGCGATGGTCTCGTACGCGTGGGCCATGTCCAGCGGTGTGACGCCGACGGTGAGCCCGCCGATCGTCATGGCGGGGTTGGTCGAGAGTGGGGTGGTGATGCCCATCTTGTGGGCCAGCAGGGCGATCTTGTGGGTGCCGACGTCGAGGCCGACTTCGGCGTAGATGGAGTTGTCGGAAAAGGCCGTGGCCCCGACCAGGGTGTTCGAGCCCGAGTAGGCGCCTTCGTCGTTGTGGACGACGAAGCGTTCGGGGCCGTTGGGGGTGTGGACGACGAACACCTTCTGCTTGGAGGACCACACCGAGTAGGGGGAGATGCCGTGCTCGAGGGCGGCGGCCAGATCGAAGGCCTTGAAGGCCGAGCCGGGCTGGCGCTCGCCGTCGGTGGCGAGGTTGAAGGGATAGCGGTCGTAGTTGCGCCCCCCGACCATCGCGCGTACCTCGCCGGTCGAGTTTTCGATCGCCACCAGCGAGGCGGTGGGGCCTTCTTCGCCGAAGTAGGAGTTGACGGCCGCTTCGGCGGCACGCTGGAGTTCGAGGTCGAGAGTGGTCTTGATCTTCAGTCCGCCCTGGTAGGCCCGCTGGGCGCCGTAGCGTTCGATCACCTGCTGCTGGACCCAGCTGGTGAAGTAGCCCACGTCCACTCCTTCCACGGGTTCGGCCTCGGGCGCCTGGATCTCCGAGGCCGCGGGGAGCGGCTGGGCGACGCTCTGCCCGTAGACCGACTGGGTCACGTAGCCCTGCTCGAGCATCTGGCGCAGGACGGTGTTACGGCGGGCCAGGGCGGCGGTCTTGTCGACGGCCGGGTTGTACGCACTCGGGGACTGGATCACGCCCGCCAGCAGAGCGGCCTCCCACGGCTGCAGCTGCTGGACGCAGAGTTCGTGACCGGGCGTGCCGCAGCCTTCGTGCTGGGGCTCGTGGCCGAAGTAGGTCTGGGCGGCGGCCTCGATCCCGTACGCGCCGCTGCCGAAGTAGATCGTGTTCAGGTAGGCGGTGATGATCTTGTCCTTGGACCACTTGTGGGAGAGCTGGTAGGCGAGCGCGGCCTCGCGGAGCTTCTCGAAGATCGTGCGGTGGGACTGGGCCTGGAGCGCGTTCTTGATGAACTGCTGCTCGATCGTGGAGGCGCCCTGGACGCCGCCCTGGCTGCGGACGTCGGCCCAGAGTGCGCGGGCGATCCCGCGCAGGTCGATGCCGCTGTTGTGGTAGAAGCGCTTGTCCTCGATCGAGACCACCGCCTCCTTGACGATCGCGGGGATCTGGGACGGGGTGAGGATCACGCGGTTCTGTTCGCTCAGCACGCCGATCGGGTGGCCGAGGTCGTCGTACAGGGACGAGCTCTGCTCGTTGCGGTACAGGGCGAAACGCGTCAGCGAGGGGAGGTCGGCGACGATCGAGACGAACACGCCGAACACGAACGACACCAGCCCCAGCAGCAGCAGCGACATCACGATCGAGATCAGGCGCAGGCGCTTGAGCCGCGGCCGGGCGGCGACCGGCCCGATCTCGGCCTGGGGGATGGCTGGCTGGTCGTAGACGCTCATGCTCGTCAGGCGGGGGAGCGAGACCTGCAGCGCGAGGACCGTACCCGAAGCGGCGGCGCCGGAGGGGTCGCGGGCGGCGCTGCCAGGCCCTCAGGATCGACCCTCGGGACCGCGAGAGAATAGCATTCGGACCTGCATGCGAGCCGCACATGAGCCCCCCGCGGGCGCCCCACAGCGGCAGGATCCGCACCTCGCGCGGCTCGCTCAGGAGCTGTCCGCGGGAGCGGTCGATTCGCTGCCCGAGGGAGCCCTGACCGAGCGGCTGGCGGAGGCCGCGGCTCGGGAACGTCCGCTACGGGTGAAGCTCGGGATCGACCCCACGGCGCCCGACATCCACCTCGGCCACGCGGTGGTGCTGCGCAAGCTGCGCCAGTTCCAGGACGCGGGCCACCGGGTGGTGCTGATCATCGGCGACTACACCGCACGCGTGGGAGACCCGTCGGGTCGCTCGAGCCTGCGGCCGATGCTCTCCGACGAGGAGATCGACGCCAACGCCGCGACCTTCCAGGAACAGGCCAAGAGGATCCTCGACGAGGACCCGGCCCGGCTGGAGGTGAGGCACAACAGCGAATGGCTGGCGATGCCCTCGGTGGAGCTGCTGAAGCTGATGCGCCACGCCACCGCCGCCCAGCTGCTGGAGCGGGAGGACTTCGCCAAACGGATGGCGGCCTCCGAGCCGATCTCGCTGCTGGAGATGCTGTACCCGCTGTTACAGGGCTACGACTCGGTGGCGGTGGAGGCCGACGTGGAGCTGGGGGGGACCGACCAGAAGTTCAACCTCCTGTTCGGGAGGGACATCCAGCGGGCCTACGGGAGCCCCCAGCAGGCGATCATGACGATGCCGATCCTGGTGGGGGTGGACGGGACCCGCAAGATGTCCAAGTCGCTGGGCAACCAGATCGGGATCCTCGACCCGCCGCAGGAGATGTACGGCAAGACGATGGCGATCCCCGACTCGGCGATGGCGGAGTACTACCGCTTGCTGCTCGGCCGCGAACCCCCCGCCGGCATCCGAGGAGGGTGCCGGGGCCGCGAGGGACGCCAAGCGGGAGCTGGCGAGGGAGCTGGTGGCCTGGCTTCACTCCGACGCAGAGGCACAGGAGGCGGAAGCCCACTTCGAGCGGGTGTTCGTGCAAAAAGAGAATCCCGAGGAGATCGGGGAGGCCGAGTTCGACTGCAGCGACGGCAAGGTCCACCTGCCCGAGGTGATCTCAACCCAGTTCGGGGTCTCGCGCTCGGAGGCCCGCCGGCTGATCGACCAGGGTGGCGTGTCGCTGGGTGAGGACGCGCTGGCGGCGGGGGAGCACGACGTCGCCTGTGAGCGGGCCGACGGCCAGGTCCTGAGGGTCGGCCGTCGCCGCTTCGTGCGCCTGCGGGCCGGCGGCTAGGAACCACGGCCAGGGCCCAGAACCCGGCGTGCGGGCCGCCGGGAGGGGCCGACGCCCGCCCCGGCGCCCGCAGAGAGCGGGATCTCCGTCGAGAGCGCGCCGAGGAGCCGTGGTCCCGGAGGGCCGAGCGCTATACTCCTGGGTCGGCCCAAGGGCGCCTCAGGGCGTAGGGTCGGTCGGTCTCCCCCTTGGGGAAGCCCCCCTCGGGAGGCTCGGCGGTCTTTGAAAACTCAACAGCATGCGCATCTACGATCGCTTCGCGATCGTGGTGTGCGTCCAGGTTCGACCCGTCGGCGGGCCGCCTTTTGGCGTGCTCGGCGATGGCAAAGAGTCAAAGCAGAGAAGTACCCCGTCATGGTTTCGGGACCGCGTGTATGAGTCCCGGACCGCCGCGCCGGCAGCGCCCTCGGGCGTCAAGGAGCGGTACGCCATGACAGCTTTTCGTGTGAAGTTCTTCACGGAGAGTTTGATCCTGGCTCAGGACGAACGCTGGCGGCGTGCTTAACACATGCAAGTGGAGCGACGAACCAGGGCTTGCCCTGGGGCAGAGCCGCGAACGGGTGAGTAACACGTGGGTTACCTGCCTCGATGACCGGGACAACCCGAGGAAACTCGGGCTAATACCGGATGTGCCCGCAAGGGGAAAGGAAGCTTCGGCCTCCGCATCGAGATGGGCCCGCGGCCCATTAGCTTGTTGGTGAGGTAACGGCTCACCAAGGCTTCGATGGGTAGCTGGTCTGAGAGGACGATCAGCCACACTGGGACTGAGACACGGCCCAGACTCCTACGGGAGGCAGCAGTGGGGAATCTTGCGCAATGCGCGAAAGCGTGACGCAGCAACGCCGCGTGGGGGAAGAAGGCTTTCGGGTTGTAAACCCCTTTCAGTTGGGACGAAGCTTCGACGGTGAATAGCCGCTCGGAGTGACGGTACCTTCACAAGAAGCACCGGCTAACTACGTGCCAGCAGCCGCGGTAATACGTAGGGTGCAAGCGTTGTCCGGAATTATTGGGCGTAAAGAGCGTGTAGGCGGCCCGATTAGTCCGCTGTGAAAGTCCAGGGCTCAACCCTGGAATGCCGGTGGATACTGTCGGGCTAGAGTCCGGAAGGGGCGAGTGGAATTCCTGGTGTAGCGGTGAAATGCGCAGATATCAGGAGGAACACCAATGGCGAAGGCAGCTCGCTGGGACGTGACTGACGCTGAGACGCGAAAGCGTGGGGAGCAAACAGGATTAGATACCCTGGTAGTCCACGCTGTAAACGATGGCAACTAGATGTGGGGGGTGTCGACTCCCCCCGTGTCGAAGCTAACGCATTAAGTTGCCCGCCTGGGGAGTACGGCCGCAAGGCTAAAACTCAAAGGAATTGACGGGGGCCCGCACAAGCAGCGGAGCATGTGGTTTAATTCGACGCGACGCGAAGAACCTTACCTGGGCTTGACATGTGAGTGACAGGTGTGGAAACACACCCTCCCTTCGGGGCACTTTCACAGGTGGTGCATGGCTGTCGTCAGCTCGTGTCGTGAGATGTTGGGTTAAGTCCCGCAACGAGCGCAACCCCCGTCGCATGTTGCCAGCATTCAGTTGGGGACTCATGCGAGACTGCCGGTGACAAACCGGAGGAAGGTGGGGATGACGTCAAGTCCTCATGCCCCTTATGTTCAGGGCTACACACGTGCTACATTGGCGCATACAGAGGGCTGCGATACCGCGAGGTGGAGCGAATCCCTTAAAGTGCGTCTCGGTTCGGATTGCAGGCTGAAATTCGCCTGCATGAAGGCGGAGTTGCTAGTAATCGCGGATCAGCATTGCCGCGGTGAATACGTTCCCGGGCCTTGTACACACCGCCCGTCACACCACGGGAGTGAGCAACACCCGAAGCCGGTGGCCTAACCCGCAAGGGAGGGAGCCGTCGAAGGTGGGGCTCGTGACTGGGGTGAAGTCGTAACAAGGTAGCCGTAGCGGAAGCTGCGGCTGGATCACCTCCTTTCTAGGGAGCACCTAGCGGTGCCCCGGCCCCAGGGTCCACCAGGACCCGCGCGGCCACGCAGTAATTCGTTACAGCGTGGTGTCAGAGCAGGCCGGGCCTAGCATGTCGACCGAACCTGGCTGGCCACGCGTCCTTGCCGGCGTGCGTCCCTTCTGCTTGGGGATTCGCGAGGTAAGACGTACAAACAACCGGCCAGCATGCTGTTGAGTTTTGAGAGACCGGCGTTCGCGGCGTGTTCCGCGTGAGCGTGTGCCTCCCAGCCGGTCCTTGAAAACTGCACAGAAGCCACACAGCCGCCCATCGATAAGCGGGCGACTGAAAACGGGTATCACACGACTCGGCTGAAACCGAGTCGGATCACCGTCAAGATAGTAAGGGCACACGGTGGATGCCTTGGCACCAAGAGTCGATGAAGGGCGTGAACGGCTGCGATAAGCCACGGTTAGGCGCTGAATAGCCTTTGACCCGTGGATTCCCGAATGGGGAAACCCAACGCTGGTAATGCGGCGTTATCCCCGGTTGAACACATAGACCGGGAGAAGACAAGCGGGGGAAGTGAAACATCTCAGTACCCCGAGGAAAGGAAATCAACAGAGACTCCCTGAGTAGTGGCGAGCGAAAAGGGATCAGCCCAAACCCGGCGGATGTAAGTGGACATACGTTGTCCGTCGGGGGTTGTAGGGCACTTGTTCCGGGTCATGTCCGGCCCGGCAGGAGTTACAAAATCGTGTGGTAGTCGAAGCGTGTGGAACCGCGCACCATAGAGGGCAATCGTCCCGTAGACGAAACTGCACGATCTTCTGTCAAGTGTTCCTGAGTAAGTCCGCTCCCGTGAAACGCGGACTGAACCTGGGGGGACCACCCTCCAAGGCTAAGTACTACTTGGTGACCGATAGCGGACAAGTACCGTGAGGGAAAGGTGAAAAGAACCCCGGAAGGGGAGTGAAATAGTACCTGAAACCGCGTGCCTACAAGCGGTGGGAGTCCCCTTGAGGGATGACCGCGTGCTTTTTGCATAACGAGCCGGCGAGTTACTCGTCTGCGGCAAGGTTAAGCGATGAGCGGAGCCGTAGCGAAAGCGAGTCCTAACTGGGCGACACAGTCGTAGGCGGTAGACCCGAAACTGAGCGAGCTACCCATGGGCAGGCTGAAGCGGGGGTAAGACCTCGTGGAGGGCCGAACCGACCTAGGTTGAAAACTGGGCGGATGACCTGTGGGTCGGAGTGAAAGGCTAATCAAGCTCAGTGATATCTGGTTCTCTCCGAAATATATTTAGGTATAGCCTCGGATAAATTGCGTGTTGGCCGTAGAGCACTGTTTGGACTAGGGGCCCTACCAGGTTACCGACTTCAGGCAAACTCCGAAGACCAGTCACGTGTACTCCGGGAGTCAGTTGCTGGGGGATAAACTTCAGCGTCAAAAGGGAAACAGCCCAGACCGCCAGCTAAGGTCCCTAAGTACTAGCTAAGTGGGAAACGATGTTCGAGTGCATAGACAACCAGGAGGTTGGCTTAGAGGCAGCCACCCTTGAAAGAGTGCGTAACAGCTCACTGGTCAAGTGTTCGAGCGCGGACAATTCAACGGGGCTCAAGCTAGTCACCGAAGCTGCGGGTGCGTGAGATCTTCGGATCGATCGCGCGGTAGGAGAGCGTTCCCAAGCCAGTAAAGCCGCGGCGGAAGCCAGTGGTGGAGGCTTGGGAAGTGAGAATGCCGGCATGAGTAACGAAAGAGGGGTGAGAATCCCCTCCACCGATTGCCCAAGGATTCCTGAGTAAAGTTCGTCTGCTCAGGGTTAGTCGGGACCTAAGGCGAGGCCGAAAGGCGTAGTCGATGGCCAACAGGTTGATATTCCTGTACCACGTCGCATCCGTTTGACCGATGGGGGGACGAGGGAGGCTAAGGGAACCCAGGCGATGGTTGACCTGGGGTAAGCATGTAGGGGTGGCCCTTGTTAAATGCGGGGCCGCATAACCTGAGGTGCGATGCCAGCTGGCGTTAAGCCGGCGAGTCCCCGACGCCAAACCTCCAAGAAAATCCTCTAGGGAGGATGCGCGTGCCCGTACCAAAACCGACACAGGTGGGCAAGTAGAGAATACTAAGGTGATCGAGATAACCCTCGTTAAGGAACTCGGCAAAATCGCCCCGTAACTTTGGGATAAGGGGCGCCCCAGTAGGGTGAAGCTCTTCGCGAGTGGAGCCCGAGAGGGCCGCAGTGAATTGGCTGAAGCGACTGTTTACCAAAAACACAGGTCTCTGCTAAGTCGAAAGACGACGTATAGGGGCTGACGCCTGCCCGGTGCCGGAAGGTTACGTGGAGTTGTTAGGACTTCGGTTCGAAGCAGCGAAGCTAAGCCCCGGTAAACGGCGGCCGTAACTATCAGTTGACCGAGGTAGTTATAAAACTCGGCTATATGCTGGAACATCCGAGTATCCCGCACTACGAGTACCGTCCCAAGTGGGCGATACCGTGACAATGTGCCGGGTGCGGACAATCAGCAGGAAAGGCCGTCGCGTCAAGGACGCTGTTCGGCTACGTGCGTGGAGCTTTCTCTCGGTTCACCGAGAGCCACGCGTAGCACGCGTCTGGAGCACGACGGAATCCTCAGAGACTATACGCCGAGCCCATCCGCCTAGAGCGGCGGTGGGATGAGATAGTCCGCACTCATGGGCGACCATGAGAGTCCGTCAGAAATGAGCGGGCCGCCCAGGGAAGTTTTCCTGGGTAGTAACAGAAGGAACGGTCCTAAGGTAAAACGTTGCCCCCCGTGCAGGTAACTGCGCGGTGCGCATCTGGCTATATGCTGGAAAACCTGAGAATCCCGCACTACGAGTACCGTCCCAAGTGGGCGATACCGTGAAAATGTGTCGGGTGCAGAAAACCAGCAGGAAAGGCTGATCGCGCGCCAGCCGGATCTAGGCTTCGCACGTCTGAGAGGGTTGCCTCTCATCGACGCGATCTCGCGTCAAGGAGTGCGAAGCTGGACGATCCGACGACGCCCATCAGAATCCTCAGAGGCCATACGCCAGAGGTCCAGGACACTGGATCATGAGATGGTCCCATCTGCATGGCGACATGCAGGGAGAAGAGACGCACAAGGGTCTCCTCCGCTGGGTGCCACGTGGCACTTGAGTAAGGCATTAAGCGAAATTCCTTGTCGGGTAAGCACACCACTTGCCCCGCCGTCTCGTGAGAGGCGGTCGAGAACCGGCTCATATCGGGGAAACCCTCCTGTCTAATGGCAGAGGGCAATCCCGAGGGAAGTCCTAGTGACCCCCTAACGACTGATCCGAAAGGAGAGGCGTGTCACGCTCCGGCTAGACCGGAAATCCATGTGATGCGCAATACGCCGGCCCTCATCAGTAAACAGAGTGCCAATGGAGTCGATGTTCCGCTGGATCCGTGGTTTGTGTCTGGTCTTACGGAAGGTGAGGGATGCTTTTGCGTCTCATTCGCCATCCGTGCGAAGCTGAAGACCGGTCTCGAGGTGAGGCCGTCTTTTGCTCTGGCTCTCAATGAGAGAGACTCGGCATTGCTTGCGGATTTGCAAGCGTTTTTCGGATGCGGGTGGATGCGACGGTCTAGAGGAGACCGCACCGTGAAGTATGAGGTGCGGGCGATTTCTGATCTGACCAGCATTGTTGTACCGCATTTTGAACGCTACCCCCTCCGGGGTTGCAAGGCGAGAAGCTGTGCAGGCTTCTCGCGTGTATGCCAGATGATCGTGCAAGGCGATCATTTGCAGTGCGATGGCTTACGGACCATTGTCGGAATCGCGTATCGGATGAACTCCGGTAAGCGCCGGCATTCGGAAGCCAGACTCCTACAGGTGCTTGATGAGGTGAAGGGATAGTCTGCGCTCTCGGAAACGAGAGGAAACGCGAAGTTCCGACCTGCACGAATGGCGTAACGACTTCAGCGCTGTCTCAACGAGGAGCTCGGTGAAATTGCAGTCTCGGTGAAGATGCCGAGTACCCGCGGCTAGACGGAAAGACCCCGTGAACCTTTACTACAACCTGGTATTGGGATTCGGTGCATTTCGCTCAGGATAGGTGGGAGGCTTTGAAGCGCTGGTTGCGGCTAGCGTGGAGCCAACCTTGAGATACCACCCTTGGTGTATTGGATTTCTAACAGCACTCCGTGAATCCGGGTGCTGGACAGTTCCAGGCGGGTAGTTTGACTGGGGCGGTCGCCTCCCAAAATGTAACGGAGGCGCACAAAGGTTCCCTCATCACGGTTGGAAATCGTGTGTAGAGCGTAAAGGTAGTAAGGGAGCTTGACTGCGAGACTGACAAGTCGAGCAGGTGCGAAAGCAGGTCTTAGTGATCCGGCGGTAGCAAGTGGAAGTGCCGTCGCTCAACGGATAAAAGGTACTCCGGGGATAACAGGCTTATCGGGCCCAAGAGTCCACATCGACGGCCCGGTTTGGCACCTCGATGTCGGCTCGTCGCATCCTGGGGGTGGAGTTGCTCCCAAGGGTTGGGCTGTTCGCCCATTAAAGCGGTACGCGAGCTGGGTTCAGAACGTCGTGAGACAGTTCGGTCCCTATCTGCCGTGGGCGTTGGAGAGTTGAGAGGATTTGTCCCTAGTACGAGAGGACCGGGATGAACGCACCTCTGGTGTATCTGTTGTCCTGCCAAGGGCATCGCAGGCTAGCTACGTGCGGATCGGATAACCGCTGAAAGCATCTAAGCGGGAAGCCGGCCTCAAGATGAGCTCTCCCATCCCCTAGAGGGAGTAAGACCCCTGGTAGACCACCAGGTTGATAGGCCGGATCTGGAAGCACGGTAACGTGTGAAGGAGACCGGTACTAATCGGTCGAGGGCTTGACGGATTTTTTGTGATTCTCGCAGTGGCTACTGTGCAGTTTTGAAGGACCGCTGGAGGGCACGCGGTCTCTCACCTTTTTCCGGTGGTTTTAGCGAGGGGGAAACACCTCTTCCCATTCCGAACAGAGCAGTTAAGCCCCTCAGCGCCGATGGTACTTGGCTCGCAAGGGCCCGGGAGAGTAGGACGCCGCCGGTTTATTGATTCACCGTGAGGATGGCCGTCCACAGGACGGCCATCCGCGGTGAGCTACCCGCTGCGTGCTCCGTGCGCGCACC
Organism: uncultured Solirubrobacteraceae bacterium; assembly: GCA_963821425.1. Lineage (GTDB taxonomy): Bacteria > Actinomycetota > Thermoleophilia > Solirubrobacterales > Solirubrobacteraceae > Palsa-744. The sequence continues at coordinate 891,833 of CAWGDS010000001.1, read as the reverse complement.
AGCTCGTGCCGATCGGCGGGCCCGATGGGGGACAGGCACGGCTGTGAAACGGGCCGTCCTTCCCCGGGCCTGCGCGTCCGCTGGGGCCGCGTGAGCCTTCGCGCGTGCGGGTGCGCGTCCTTCGGCTGGACCTCGTGCAGCGCCACCCGCGCCGCCTGAACATCACCGGCAATCTCCTGCCTGTCGACCTCCCAGTCGACGCTGCGGTCGTCCTCGAGCAGCAGGAAGGAGCGGATCAGCCCGGCGGCGGCGAGCGCACGCTGCGTGAGTGTCGATGTCCCTCGTGAGAACATGTGTTCGCAAGCTAAGGAGGCCCGCGGACGGAAGCCTCACGAACACCTGTACGTAGTATGCTGTGGCACGGAAAACGGCTTCGTAGAGCGATTGTCGGAGCCATGGAGATGCAACGCCGGTTGCAATCCAGGCGCTCGGCTTACGCGCGTATCAGGGCTCGCCGCCGGGCTCACCCGCGCCAACCAGCCGCTCAGGAGTCGTGAAGGTCACGGGCCCTGAGAGGCGAACTAGAACGCAAGGAAATGGCTGTTACCCTCTCCACGCGCCCCATCACGAGATCCATTCTCGGCTCTCGCCGGCGGCGCCAACCTGTCATGGAGAAGTTCGTCATCGAAGGCGGCGAGACGCTTTCTGGGACGCTGAGCCCGGCTGGGAACAAGAACGGCGCTCTCGCGATCCTGGCCGCCTGCGTCCTCACCGAGGAGGAGGTCGTTCTCCAGAACGTCCCCCGCATCCGCGACGTGGAGGCCATGCTCGGGATCCTCGACGCGATCGGAGCCCGCGCGGAATGGCGCGGACAGAACGAACTGGTGCTGTGCGCAGCCGGGGTTCACACCGTCGAGATCGACCGTGAGCTGGCCGAGCTGTTGCGGGCCTCCTTCCTGCTCGCCGGCCCGCTGCTTGGCACGCTTTCACCGCGCTTCGATGCCGCCTCCCGGCGGCGACGTGATCGGCCGCCGCCGCCTGGATCCCCACCTCGACGCGTTCCGCGCGATGGGGGCCACCGCGGTCTCCAACGGCGAGATCGTCCTCGACGCCCCCCAGGGGCTCAAGGCCACCGACGTGTTCATGGACGAGCCCTCCGTGATGGCCACCGAGAACGCTCTGATGGCCGCCGCACTCACGCCCGGCACGACCGTGATCGGCAACGCCGCCTGCGAGCCCCACGTCCAGGACCTCGCCCGCATGCTCGTGAAGATGGGTGCCGACATCCAGGGCATCAGCTCCAACGTCATGACCATCAACGGCGTCGAGCGCCTCCGCGGCTGCCACCACACCGTCGCCCCCGACCACATCGAGATCGGCAGCTTCATGGCCCTCGCCGGGGTCACCGGCGGAGAACTGCGAATCAAGGACACCGTCCCCGGGGACCTGCGGATGATCCGCCTGGTGTTCGAGCGGGTCGGCCTGTGCTCGATCCTCGACGGCAACGACGTGATCGTCCCCGGCGGCCAGCGCCTCGTCGTGCAGGCCGACGTGGGGGAGTACAAGAGCAAGATCCAGGACGGTCCCTGGCCCGCCTTCCCCGCCGACCTCACCTCGATCGCCGTCGCCCTCGCCACCCAGGCCGAAGGTTCCATCCTGGTCCACGAGTGGATGTTCGAGAACCGCCTGATCTTCACCGACAAGCTGATCCTGATGGGCGCCGACATCGTCCTCTGCGACCCCCACCGGGCAATCATCACCGGCCCCCGCAAGCTGCGGGGCGAGCGCATGGAGTCACCCGACATCCGCGCCGGCATGGCGATGCTGCTCGCCGCCCTGTGCGCGGACGGACGCAGCGAGATCGGCAACATCCGCCAGATCGACCGCGGCTACGAGCGCATCGACGAGCGCCTTCGCGACCTCGGTGCCCGCATCGAGCGCGTGGCCACCGAGCCGGTTCCGGCCTAGGGCCCGCGACGACGGTCCCGGCCTGAAGGCTCGCGACGACTTAAGCTTCGGAGGGATCTCATGATCCACCCGATTCCCAGCGGCACGCGCGACGTGCTCCCGGACGAGACGCGCGAGGTGCGCGCGATCACTGACACCCTCAGGGCCGTCTTCGAGCGCCACCTCTACGGCGAGATCTACACGCCCGCCCTCGAGTACGAGTCCGTCCTCGCCCGGGCCGACATGGCCGAAGCCCAGCCGACCTATCGCGTCTTCGACGAGACCGGTGCCGTGCTCGTCCTGCGCTCGGACATGACCGTCCCGATCGCCCGCGTGGTGGCCACCCGCTACGGCGCCAGCGAGCCGCCGCTGCGCTTCTGCTACTTCGCCCACTGCTACCGCGGCGTCCGGCCCCAGCGCGGCCAGCCCCGTGAGCTGCTCCAGGCCGGCATCGAGCTGATCGGCTCGCCCGCCCCCCAGGGCACCGCCGAGGCCCTCACGGTGCTCTGCCACTCCCTCGATGCCACGGGCCTGAAGGACTACCGCGTGGGCGTCGGGGACGCATCGCTGTTCCCGGCCCTGATGGAGAGCCTGGGCGTGCCCTCCGAGGCCCGTCATGGGCTGCTCGAGGCCCTCGTCCTGAGGGACTTCGTCGGGCTCGGTGAGGCACTCGAACGGGCCGGCATCACCGGCGAGGCGGCGGCGCTGCTGGCCGAGGTCCCCCAACGCCGCGGAGGCCCCGAGGTTCTTGCCGACGCACCCCAGCAGGCCGAGGCGGCCGTCTCCGGGCTGCGCCGCCTGCACGAGCTGCTCGAGCCCGAGGTCGCCTCGAGGCTGATCTTCGACCTCGGCCTGGTGCGCAACATCGGCTACTACACCGGGGCCGTGTTCGACGTCTATGACCCCGCCCTCGGAACTCCGATCGGTGGCGGGGGCCGCTACGACGAGCTGCTCGGCCGCTTCGGACGCAGCCTCCCCGCGGTCGGCTTCGCCCTCGGGGTGGACCGCCTCCACATCGCCCTCACGGGCGAGGAGCAGGGCACCGGGAGGATGCTCGAGGGAGACCGCAGCGACGGTCTTCGCCCGCAGCGGGCCACCGCCGGATGACCCCCCTGAACGGACTCACGATCGCCGTTCCCCGCGGCGCCCTGTTCCGCGACACCGTGGCGATCCTGGCGGAGCTCGGGATCGACACCGACGAGCTCAGGACCAACGACCGCAAGCTCCTGTTCGAGGACGTGGGCGTGATCACGATGCGCCCCTCGGACGTCCCCACCTACGTGGAGGCCGGATCGGCCGACCTGGGCGTCACCGGCAAGGATGTCCTGCTCGAGCAGACCGCCCAGGAGCCGGGCGAGCGCGGCCGCCACGTCTATGAGCTGCTCGACCTCGGCTACGGCCGCTGCACGATGGTGCTGGCCGGCAAGGCCGGGGAGGACACGGCGATGGAGTCCCTGCGCCGGCTCGGGGTGATGCGGGTCGCCACCAAGTACCCGCGAGTGGCCGCCCGCCACATGGAGGAGACCGGCCGCCAGGCCGAGATCGTGGAGGTCAAGGGCTCCGTCGAGCTCGCCCCCCTGACGGGCCTGGCCGAGGCGATCGTCGACCTCACCGCCACCGGGACCACCCTGCAGGAGAACAACCTCGTGATCCGCGAGGAGCTGTTCACCTGCACCGCACGGCTGATCGCCAACCCGGTCTCCCACAAGCTCAAGGCGGCGGCCGTGGACGACCTGCTGACCCGCCTGCGGGAGCTGCAGGGCGCCGCATCCGCGTCCGGTCCCGCGGACGGAGACTGAGGTGCGCCTAGAGCGCATCGACGCCTCGGCCTTCGCCGAGCTCGGCGCCGAGGCCGTGGCCGCGAGCCTCCGCGCGATGGTCCCCGACGCCGCCTCGGTGGCCGAGGACGTCCGCGCGATCGTCGAGGCCGTCCGGCTCGAGGGGGACGCGGCCGTGTCCCGCTACACCCACTCCTTCGACGCCCCCGACGCCCCCGACCGTCCCCTGCGCGTCACCCAGGAGGAGCTCGACACGGCCATCACCCAGCTGCCCCTCGAGCTCGTCGCCGGCCTCCAGGTGGCGATCGCGAACGTGGCCAGCGTGGCCGAGGCGGGGATCCACTCCGACGGTGCCGTCACGCTCCCCCAGGGCCAGACGATCGCACTGCGCGAGGTGCCCGTGTCCTCGGCGGCCGTGTACGTGCCGGCCGGCCGAGCCCCCTACCCGAGCACGGTCGTGATGGGCGTCGTCTGCGCCCGCTCCGCGGGGGTGGTCGAGGTATCGGTGTGTGCCCCACCGGGCCCGGAGGGGGAGATCGACCCCGTGATCCTCGGCACCTGCCGGCTGTGTGGTGTTCACCGCGTGTACCGCATGGGTGGCGCCCAGGCGATCGCGGCGCTCGCCTACGGCACCGCCACCGTGGACCCCGTCGAGGTGATCGTCGGTCCCGGCAACCTGTACGTGCAGGAGGCCAAGCACCAGCTCTCCCGCAACGTCGGCATCGACGGCTTCGCGGGCCCGAGCGACCTGTTCGTCGCCCTCGCCGGCGGCACCGGGCCGCGAGAGCTCCAACTGGCCGCCCTCGACATGCTGGCCCAGGCCGAGCACGGCGAGGCCAGCCTGGTCGTCGCGACCTCCCCCTCCCCGGAGGTGTGCGGGGCCCTGGCCGGGGAGCTCGAGCGGCTCGTCGTGGAGCGCCCCACGGTCGCCGACGCCGCCTTCGGGATCGTCGCCGTCCCCCGACCACGCGAGGCGATCACCCTCGCCAACGCCTTCGCCCCCGAGCACCTGCAGCTGATCGGCACCGAGCTCGAGCAGCTCGCCCCGCTCGTCAGCAGCGCCGGCTGCGTGTTCATCGGCTCTGCCAGCGGTACGGCCTTCGGCGACTACGTCGCCGGCTCCAACCACGTGCTCCCCACCGCCGGTGCGGCCCGCTTCGCCTCCGGCCTCTCGCCGCGTCACTTCCGGCGCACGATGACCGAGGTGAGGATCGGCGGGGCCGCCCCCAAGCTCGCAGCCGCCGGCGCCCCGATCGCACGCGCGGAGGGCTTCGAGGTGCACGCCGAATCGATGGAGGCCCGGATCGTCAGCCAGAATGAGCCGGCATGACCACAAGGGCGATCACATGAGCCGCGGCGCGAGCATCGAGCGCAACACCGCCGAGACGCGGGTGAAGGTCGGGCTGGCCCTCGAAGGCAGCGGCGCCGGCACCCGCAACACCGGCGTCGGCTTCCTCGACCACATGCTCGACCTGCTCGCCCGCCACGGCCATCTCGATCTTCAGCTCACCGTCACCGGCGACCTGCAGACCGGTGCCCACCACACCGCGGAGGACACCGCCATCGTGATCGGCCGTGCGCTGGACGAGGCCCTCGGAGACCGCTCCGGGATCGCCCGCTACGGCGCCGCGATCGTGCCCATGGACGAGGCCCGGGCGAGCGCCGTGATCGACATCTCGGGCAGGCCGTTCACGCTCTTCGAAGCCGATCTCCCGGGCGGCTCGACGGGCGGTTTCGAGCACGAGCTGACGGAGGAGTTCTTCCGTGCCCTCGCCACGAACGCCAAGCTCACCCTGCATCTGCGGGTGGAAAGCGGCAGCAACGCCCACCACATGATCGAGGCCGCCTTCAAGGCCTTTGCCCGGGCCCTGCGGGCCGCTGTGGCGCTGGATCCCAGCGAGCAGGGCGTGCCCAGCACGAAGGGTACGCTGGCGGGATGAGCGACACCCCGCGCATCGGTGACGAGCAGCTCGAGCTGGCGATCGTCGATTACGGGATGGGCAACCGCCGTTCGGTGGAGAAGGCCCTCGAGCACGTCGGCGTGCGCGCCACCATCACCAGCGACCACGGTCGCATCCGGGCGGCCGGAGGGCTCGTGCTCCCGGGCGTGGGCGCCTTCCCACGCGCGATGTCCAACCTGCGTGAGCTCGGCCTCGATGACCTTGTGCGCGAGCTCGTCGGGGCGGGCACCCCGATGCTGGGGATCTGCCTGGGCATGCAGCTGGCCTTCGAGTCCTCCGCCGAGCTCGGCGGGGCGGAGGGCCTGGGCCTGCTCCATGGAGAGGTACTCCCGCTGCAGACGCGCGGCGAAAAGCTCCCCCACATCGGCTGGAACGAGGTCACCTTCCGCCACCCCGGCTCTCCGCTGCTCGACGGGATCCCCGAGCGCTGCGCCTTCTACCACGTGCATTCGCTGGCGCCCGTGCCGGCCGAGGAGCGCGACGTGCTGGGGACCGGCGAGTACGGGTCCCCGTTCGTCACCGCGGTGCACCGGGACAGCTTCTACGGGGTCCAGTTCCACCCCGAGAAGTCCTCCGCCGCCGGCATCCGCCTGCTCGCCAACTTCGCCCGCATCTGCATCGCCGCGCGGGCCCCTGTCGCCGGGTGAGGCTCTACCCCGCGATCGACATCCTCGACGGCAGCGCCGTGCGGCTCGTCAAGGGGGACTTCGACGCCAAGCAGACGTACGCCAGCGACCCTCTGACCGCGGCCGCCGGCTGGGCCGAGGCCGGGGCCGAGGCGCTGCACGTGGTCGACCTCGACGGCGCCCGCAAGGGCGAGCCCGTCAACCTCGACCATCTCGGGAGGATCGCGGGCGAGCTGGGGCTGCCGGTCCAGTTCGGCGGCGGGCTGCGCTCCAGGGACGCGATCGACCGGGCCCTCGCCGCCGGTGCCACGAGGGTGATCCTCGGGACCGCTGCCCTGAAGGACCCGCAGCTGCTGCAAGAGGCCCTGGCGGCACACGGGCCCGAGCGGGTGCTCGTGTCGGTGGACACCCGCGGCGGGCTGGCCACGAGTGCGGGCTGGACCGAGACGGGGACCCGCTCCGCCGCTGAGGTGATCGAGACGCTCGTCCGGGACGGCGTCCAGGAGATCGTCCACACCGACGTCGACCGCGACGGGATGCTCGAAGGCCCCGATCTGGACGGCTTCCGCGAGCTCGCGGGCTCGGTCCGGGCGCGACTGATCTACTCGGGTGGCATCGGCCGCATCGAGGACCTCGAGGGCCTGGCTGCACTCGGCCTGCAGAGCCTCACCGGCGTGATCGTCGGCAAGGCCCTCTACGAGCACCGCTTCACGATCGCCGAGGCGAAGGAGGCGCTCGCGGGCTAGCGTGACGGCATGCACCTGAAGCGGGTGATCCCATGTCTTGACGTCGACGCCGGCCGCGTCGTGAAGGGAGTCGAATTCGTCGCCATCCGCGACGCCGGCGATCCCGTGGCGCTGGCTGCCCACTACGACGCCGAGGGAGCCGACGAGCTGATCTTCCTCGACATCACCGCCACCCACGAAAAGCGCGACACGATCGCCCGCCTCGCCCGCCGCACCGCCGACGAGGTCTTCATCCCCTTCACCATCGGAGGCGGCATCCGCTCCGTGGCCGACGCCCAGGCGGTCCTCGACGCGGGCGCCGACAAGGTCTCGGTCAACTCCGCCGCCCTCGCCAGGCCGCAGCTGCTCGACGAGCTCGCCAACAACTTCGGGGCCCAGTGCGTGGTGATCGCGATCGACGCCAAGGCGGTGGCGGGCGAAGACGGCCTCCCGGACGGCAGCGACCGCTGGGAGGCCTACGTTGCCGGGGGGCGCTCGAGCAGCGGGCGCGACGTCGTGGCGTGGGCCCGCGAGGCCGAGCAGCGCGGCGCCGGGGAGATCATGCTCACGAGCATGGATCGCGACGGGACCACCGCGGGCTACGACCTCGCCCTCACCGAGGCCGTCAGCGAGGCCGTCGGCATCCCTGTGATCGCCTCCGGCGGAGCCGGGCGCCCAGAGCACCTCGTGGATGCCATCGAGGCCGGTGCCGACGCGGTCCTGTGCGCTTCGATCTTCCACTACCGCCGCTTCACCGTCGCGGAGGCGAAGGCGACCCTGGCCGACGCCGGGGTGCCGGTGCGCGTCCCCGTATGAGCGGGGCGGCGGTGGTTCTCGAACGCCTCCACGAGCATCCGGGGGGCGAGGAGCTGGCGAGGCTCGCCCGGCGCCATCGGGACGTGGCCCTGGTCGGCGGTGCCGTCCGCGACCTGCTGCTGGGGCGAACGCCCAGGGAGCTCGACGTGGTCGTCTCAGCCGAGGCGTCGCGCTTCGCCGGCGAGCTGCTGGGGATGCTCGAGCTGCGTCAGGAGGGCACCCCCGTGCTCACCCTCCACGATCGCTTCGGGACGGCGGCCGTCGTGTGGCCGGCGGGCAGGGTCGACGTCGCCGAGCGCCGCACGGAGAGCTATCCCGACCCCGGCGCCCTGCCGGAGGTGAAACCCGGAAGCGAACAGGAGGACCTCGCCCGCCGGGACTTCACCGTCAACGCCCTCGCGGTCCCCCTTTCCGGCAGCCGATCCGGCGAGCTGGTGGGGCTCGACCACGGCCTCGCGGACCTCGAGGCAGGGCTGCTGAGGGTGCTCCACGACCGCAGTTTCATCGACGACCCCACCCGCCTGCTGCGGCTCGCCCGCTATCGGGCCCGGCTGGGCTTCGAGGTCGAGCCCCACACCGCGGAGCTCGCCGCCCGGGCGCTGAGCGATGACGCTCTCGACACCGTCTCGGGGGGACGCATCGGGGCGGAGCTGCGGCTCGCGCTGGAGGAACCCGACGGGCTCGAGGCGCTGCAGTCGCTCGGCCGGCTCGGCGTGCTCGAGGCGCTGGGACTGGCCGGCTCCCTCGACGTGGCGCGCGCCCGTCGAGCCATCGAGCTGCTCCCGGCCGACGGCACCCTGCCGGGGCTGCTGCTGGGACTGCTGCTCTTCGAAAGCCTCCACCACAGCGACGAGAAAGAGGCCTCGCTGATGCGCGGCCTGCTCGACAGGCTCGAATTCGGCGCCGGCGAGCGTGAGCGGGCGCTGCGGGCGGCCTTCGACGGCGGGGCGCTCGCCGAACGGATGGCGCGATCCCCGCGTCGCTCGGAGCTGTACGCGACCCTCGCCGGTCGCGACCCCGAGGAGGTGGCGCTGGCGGGCGCGCTCGTGGTCATGCCGGAGGGCCGGAGTCCCAGCGACCAGGCTCGGCTCTGGTTCGAGAACCTGCGTCACGTCAGCCTGGAGATAACCGGCGACGACCTGCTCGACGCCGGCGTGGCTCCCGGGCCCGAGATCGGGGTGCGCCTGCAGGCGGCCCTGGTGTCGAAGCTCGACGGCCGCCTGGCGGGCACCGGCGCCACCGCGGAGCTGAAGGCGGCCCTCGAGGTGGGCGAGTGAGCACAGCGAGAGCGCCCACATGAGCGCACGGGAGCCCGCCGTGGAACGCGCCGAGCTGCGCCACGAGCTCCCGGGGGGAGTCGTCGTGCTGTTCACCGACCGCTCCAACGGCAGCTTCGCGCTGCCCGGGGATCCCGGCGAGGGCGCCGTCCCAGCCGAGCAGCGTGAGCGCGTGCTGGAGCTGGCGGGGGTCGCGGAGCTGGCCCGTGGACGCCAGGTGCACGGCTCGACCGTGGTGCGCATCGCCGCAGCCCGCGCCGGCTTGACCGGCTCGCCGGTCGCCGGCCTGCCGCTCGCCGACGGCCAGGCCACCTCCGTGACCGGGCTGGCCGTGATGGTGGTGAGCGCCGACTGCCTGCCGGTCGTCGTTGCCGGGCAGGGAGCCGTGGCGATGCTCCACTGCGGCTGGCGGGGTCTGGCGGCCGGAGTCCTCGAGGAGGGGGTCCTAGCCGTGCGGGAGCTGGCCGGAAGCGGGCCGCTGTCGGCGGTCATCGGCCCCGGGGCGGGAGCGTGCTGCTACGAGGTCGGGCCGGAGGTCCACGAGGCACTCGACGTGGTCCGCCAGAACGCCCTCCTGGACCTGTCCGCAGTGGCGCGCTCCAGGCTGCTGGCAGCCGGCGTGCAGGAGGTGCAGGCGGTGCGGCTGTGCACGATCTGTGACCCGCGCTTCTACTCCCACCGCCGCGAAGGAGCCGGCGCCGGCAGGCAGGCGGGGATCGCATGGTTGAGCTGATCGCCGGGCTCGACCCGGGCAGGGTACGGGACAACCTTGCCCGCATCCGCGAGGAGCTCGCCTCGGCCTCCGCCCGCCGTCCGCCCGCGCCGAGTGGGGGAGGGCGCAGGCCCGTGGAGGTGCTGGCGGCCACCAAGTACGTGGCCCTGCCGGACATGCCCCTGCTGGCGCAGGGCGGGGTCACGCTGGTGGGGGAGAACCGCGCCCAGGACCTCCAGGCCAAGGTCGAGGCCCACGGCGGGCTGTTCGAATGGGACTTCATCGGCCAGCTCCAGAGCCGCCGGGTGCGCCAGATCGTCCCGCGGGTGCGCATGATCCACTCGGTCGCCTCGGAGTCGGCGATGCGGGAGCTCGAGCGCCACCGCGACCTGGCCCGGCCCGGCCTGAAGCTGATGGTCGAGGTGGATCTAGCGGGCGAGTCCACGAAGGCGGGCGTGTCTCCGACCGAGCTCGACGGCCTGATCGCCCGCTCTCCGTTCCCCGTCGCGGGCCTGATGACGATGCCTCCACTGTCCGGCGAGCCGGAGCAGAGCCGCCGCTGGTTCGCGGCCCTGAGGGCGCTGGCGGACGAGCGCGGCCTCGAGGAGCTCTCGATGGGAACCTCCCAGGACTACAGCGTGGCCGTCGAGGAGGGGGCGACGGTGGTGCGTATCGGCACGAGCCTCTACCGGTGAGCAGCTGCGTGCTCCGCCGCCGAGACAGGACGGCCGATACTCGCCCCCGACGGGCACGGGTGGCGGCTTCCCGCACCCCAAAGCACTAGCATCTGCAGGGAATTCGGCTCGTCGGGCGAAAAGGCACCTAGATCGATGGCACTTCGCGATTCCTGGCACAGCGCGCTTGTGTACTTCGGCTTGGCCGAGGAGTATCCGGACGACTACGCCGAGGACCAGGAGCCGGAGACCGAGATCGAAGACCGCTACCGCGAGCGGCCCAACGTGCGCAGGCTGCGCCGCCGCCGCGACGAGTTCGATGACATCTTCTCCGACGAGGACGAGGAGCCCGAAGCCGGACGGCGGTCCGGGCGTGGGCGCCAGGCGTCCGCGCTGCGGGCGGTGGGGAACGGCAACGGGGACGTCCGCGTCCACCTCGTGATCCCGAAGTCGTTCAACGACGCCCAGCAGATCGCAGACAAGTTCAAGGACTCGATCCCCGTGATCATCAACCTCCAGAGCGCCGAAACGGAGCTGTCCAAGCGCCTGATCGACTTCGCCTCCGGGCTCACCTACGCGCTCGACGGCGGCATGCAGCGGATCGCCGACAAGGTCTTCATGCTGACCCCCCGGAACGTCGAGATCTCCGCGGAGGAGCGCGCGCGGCTGATCGAGAAGGGCTTCTTCAATCAGTCCTGAGGCGCCGAGCGCCAGCGGTGGCGCCGACGGTCTGCGTATCGGCCTGATCGGCTGCGGGAACATGGCTCGCGCGCTGGCCCGCGGCTGGGGCCGGCCGGCGGCATGCTTCGACCCTCTGCCCGACAGGGCCCGGCAGCTGGCCGGGGAGCTCGGTGGCCGGGCCATGGACAGCAATCGGGAGGTGGCCGAGAACGCCGATCTGCTCGTGCTCGCCCACAAGCCTGCCCAGCTTCGGGACGTCGCGGCCGAGCTGGGGGAGGGGGCCAGGGGAAAGGCCGTGGCCTCGATCCTCGCGGCCACCCCGCTGGCGGACCTGCGCGCCGCCTACCCGGACTCGAGCGTGTACCGCTTCCTGCCCTCCCTGCCGGTCGAGGTCCGCCGCGGCGCGATCGTGCAGGCACGCGGATCGGGCGGAGGCCCGGGCGGCGCCGGCGGCCCCGAGGCCGCCGGGCTCGATGAGGCCGTGACCGAGCTGTTCGGAGAGCTGGGGATGCTCGTGGTCCTGGACGAGTCGCTCGTGGACGTGGCGATGGGGCTGATGTCCTGTGCGCCGGCCTACGTGGCGCTGGTGGCCGAGGCGCAGATCGACGCGGGCGTGCGCCGCGGGATCCCCGCCGCACAGGGGGCTCCGCTGGTGGTCGAGACGCTCGCCGGGACGGCGGAGCTGCTGCGCTCCCGCGCCTACGACACGGTCGCGGTGCGACGCGAGGTCACCTCACCCGGAGGAGTCACCGCGCGCGGGCTGGACGCGCTCGAGCGTGGCGGGCTGAGGGCGGCCTTCAGCGACGCTCTCGACGCCGTCCTGCGGTAGCGGCCCGATGGTCCTCGCCAGCACACGCACGGACGTGGCCGACTTCCTCTCGACGGTCATCTACGTGTACTCGCTGGTGATCATCGTGTACATCATCACCAACCTCCTGTTCGCCGCCGGGCTGCGGCCGCCGTACAACCGCACGATGGACGCGATCCTCGGCTTCCTGCGCGACGTCAGCGAGCCCTACCTGCGGATCTTCCGGCGCGTGATGCCGTCGTTCGGGGGCTTCGACTTCAGCCCGATCATCGCGATCTTCGCGCTGGCGATCATCAACAGCGTGATCGTCCGGGGCATCATCCACGGCTGAGGGCGCGGTGGAGGGCGGCCTTGATCGTGCGGCCGGGGCCGGGCGCCCGGTGCTGCGCTCGTGGCTGCTCGTGGGGCTCGTGGCGGCGGTGGTCCTGGTCGTGGACCAGATCACCAAGCACGCCGTCGAAAGCTCGATCGTGCCCGGGGAAGAACGCCGCTTCCTACCCGGGGTGCAGCTGGTGAACACCCGCAACCAGGGTGTCGCCTTCGGCTTCTTCCCCGGCAACCACGTCGGCGTCACGATCCTGATCGCGCTGGCGCTGGTGGTGCTGCTGGTGTACTTCGGCCGCCACGTCACCCGGCCCCTGATCTGGCTGCCCACGGGGATGCTGCTCGGGGGCGCGATCGGCAACATCCTCGATCGGGTCCGCCACGGGAAGGTCACCGACTTCGTCAAGCTCCCTCTCGGCTGGCCCCCGTTCAACCTTGCCGATGCGTCCATCACGATCGGCATCGTGCTGCTGTTCCTGCTCGCCGAGCAGGGTCGCCGGAGCTCGCCTTGAGCTCACCCGATTCGTTCTCGATCGTCCTCCAGGACGAGGCTCTGCTCGTGATCGACAAGGGCCCCGGGGTGGTCGTACACCCCGGCCGGGGACACCACGAGGACACCCTCTCGGTGCGTCTGGCGCCGCTGCTGGCGGGGGGTGAGGCAGAGCGTGCGGGGATCGTGCACCGCCTGGACAGGGATACCTCGGGGCTGCTGGTGGTGGCCCGCACCGAGGAGGCCCACCGGCGCCTGCAGGCGGCGATCTCCGAGCGGCGGGTGCTACGGGAGTACCTGGCCCTGGTCGAGGGCCGCCCGCCGGCCCGGACGGGGACGATCGAGGCCCCGATCGGCCGCGATCCGCGAGTCCGCACGCGCATGACCGTGGGGGGTGCCGGCGCCCGCGAGGCGCGCACCCACTTCACCCTCGAGCGCCCGCTGGCGGGCTTCTCGCTTCTGCGGGTCCGCCTCGACACCGGCCGCACCCACCAGATCCGGGTCCACCTGAACGCGATCGGCCATCCGGTGTGCGGGGACCCGGACTATGGGCGCCCGGGCCTGCTGGGGCTAGAGCGCCAGTTCCTGCACGCCACCCGCCTGGCCTTCGAGCACCCCTTCAGCGGCGAGCCGATCGACCTCGAGTCCCCGCTCCCCGAGGACCTGAGGGCCGCCCTCGAGCGCGCCGAAAAGCTATCCTGAGGGCGTAAAGCAAGTCCTCGACCCGCGCGGGTCAAGGATCGCGGCCCTGCCCGACACGGCGCCATTCGCCGGCTCGGGTCCCGTGATCCCCGCACGGCAACACAACCAAAAATAAAGGGAGGTAGCTCGTGCCGGAGGTAGGCATCGCGGAGCTGCTCGAGGCCGGAGTCCACTTCGGCCATCAGACGCGCCGCTGGAACCCCAAGATGCGCCGCTTCATATTCGGCGAGCGCGGTGGCATCTACATCATCGACCTGCTGAAGACCGCGGCCGCGCTGAAGGCCGCCCAGGAGTTCGCCTCCGCGCTCGCCCACCGCGGTGGGACGGTCCTGTTCGTGGGCACCAAGAAGCAGGCCAGCGACACGGTCAAGGAAGTGGCCGAGGCCGCTGACATGCCCTACGTCAACAATCGCTGGCTCGGCGGCCTGTTGACCAACTTCCAGACCATCAACCAGCGCATCCGGCGCCTGCACGACCTCGAACGCTACGAGGCCGAGGGCCAGCTGGCGCTGCTCCCGACCCGTGAGCGGATGTCCGCCCAGGCCGATCTCGAGAAGCTGCGCCTGAACCTCGGCGGCGTGAAAAACATGCAGCGGGTACCCGACGCGATGTTCGTGATCGACCTCAAAACCGAGCTGATCGCGGTCAAAGAGGCCCAGCGCCTGAGGATCCCCATCATCGGCCTGGTGGACACGAACTGCGACCCGGACGGGATCGAGTTCGTGATCCCGGGCAACGACGACGCGATCCGCTCCTGCGCCCTGATCACCCAGGCCATCGGCCAGGTGGTCTCGGAGGGTCACTCGATCTTCCGGGCCGAGGAGGAACGCGCCCGCAAGGAAGCCGAAGAGCGTGCCCGTCTGGAGGCCGAGGCCCGTGCCCGCCGCGAGGCCGAGGAACAGGCCGTCCGCGAGGCGCAGGAGAAAGCCGCCAAGGAAGCCGAGGAAAAGGCGGCCCGCGAGGCCCAGGAGCAGGCCGCCCGCCAGGCCGCCCAGGAGCCCGCTCCCGCCGCTCCGGCAGCGGCCCAGGCCGCACCGGCGGCCGCGGACCAGCCCCCGGCGAGCGCGCCGGCACCGGCTCAGCCACCGCCCCCGGCGCAGCCGCCTGCGCCAGAGGCCGCGCAGCCCCCTGCCCCCGCGACCCCCGCTGAGCCCCCTGCGGCAGAGGCTCCAGCTGAGCCGCCTGCGCCCGCGGCTCCGGCTGAGCCCCCTGCGCCAGAGGCCGCGTCCGAGCCCGCGGCGGCTGAGACGCCGGCGCAGGCCGAGCAGCAGGCACCCCCCGCGGAGGCGCCCGCCGAGGCGGCGGCCGAGCAGACCCCCGAGCAGGGCGGTCAGGCGACCGAGGAGCCTGCACCCCAGACCAGTACCGACCAGACGACAGCGGAGACGAGCAGCTGATGAGCACTGTTGAGATCGCGGCAAAAGACGTGAAGGCCCTGCGTGACCGCACGGGCGCCGGGATGATGGACTGCAAGAAGGCCCTCACCGAGGCCGAGGGAGACCTCGAGAAGGCGATCGAGATCCTGCGGGTGAGGCAGGGCAAGAAGATCCAGGACCTCGGCGAGCGCGCCGCCACCGAGGGCACGGTCCAGGCCTACATCCACGCCGGCTCGAAGGTCGGGGTCCTGATCGAGGTCGACTGCAACACCGACTTCGTGGCCAAGAACGACGACTTCGTGAACTTCGCCAGGGAGGTCGCGATGCAGATCGCGGCCACCCCCACGGTGAAGTTCGTGAGCCGCGAGGAGGTCCCCGAGGAGCTGAAGGAGGCCGAGTCCCGGATCTACGAGCAGGAGGCCTCCGACAAGCCGGAGAACATCCGCGAGAAGATCGTCTCGGGCAAGCTCGACTCGTGGCTGTCGACGATCGTGCTGCTCGAGCAGGAGATGCACAACCCGAAGTTCGACGGCAAGACGGTTCAGCAGCTGCGGGACGAGCTCACGGCGACCACCGGCGAGAACGTGGTGATCCGTCGCTTCGTTCGCTTCGGCATCGGCCAATAGGCCGCTCGGGCCCGCCGGTCCTGCTGGCCAGCGCCCCTCGGGTACGCTGCTGAGCGCTTCGATGGCCCCTGTCTTCAAAAGGATCCTGCTGAAGCTGTCCGGGGAGGCCCTGATGGGCGACCTCGAGTACGGCACCGATCCCGAGCGGCTGAACGCCGTCGCCCGCCAGGTCGCGGATGTGCGAGACCAGGGGGTGGAGGTGGCGATCGTCGTGGGGGCCGGGAACATCTACCGCGGAATGAAGGGGGCCGCGGCGGGAATGGACCGCTCGACGGCCGACTACATGGGGATGCTGGCCACGCTCCTGAACGCGCTTCCGCTGCAGGACGCGCTCGAGAAGATCCGCATCGACACCCGCGTCCAGAGTGCCCTTGGTGTATCCGAGGTGGCTGAGCCCTACATCCGCCGCCGGGCCATGCGCCACCTCGAGAAGGGGAGGGTCGTGATCTTTGCGGCGGGCACCGGCAACCCCTTCTTCACGACCGACACGGCGGCCGCCCTGAGGGCCTCCGAGATCCACGCCGAGATCATCCTGATGGCCAAGAACGGGGTAGAGGGGGTCTACACGGCGGACCCCGCAATCGACCCGGAGGCGAAGTTCATCCCGGAAATAACGCACATGGAGGCGATCGAGCGTCGCCTACGGGTGATGGACTCCACGGCCCTGGCCCTCTGCATGGAGAACGCGATGCCGATCAACGTCTTCAACATGGACGACGACACCAGCCTGGCGCGGATAATCTCCGGCGTGCGCGTGGGCACCCTCGTCACGACAGCTACGGGAGATACGGGTGGCGGCTGAGAACCTCATCGACGAACTCCTGAAGGACGCCGGCGAGCGGATGAGCAAATCCCTGGAGACCGCCCAGCACGAGTTCTCCACGGTCCGCACGGGCCGCGCCAGCCCGTCGCTGCTGGACCGGATCGTGGTCGACTACTACGGCGCCATGACCCCGCTGAACCAGATCTCGACGATCTCGGCGCCCGAGGCCCGCCTGCTGAGCGTGCAGCCCTACGACAAGTCTTCGATCAAGGCGATCGAGAAAGCCATCAACGAGTCCGACGTCGGCCTGACGCCCTCCAACGACGGCAACGTCGTGCGGCTCGTGGTCCCCGAGCTCACCGAAGAGCGCCGCCGGGAGCTCGTGAAGGTGGTCAAAGGGTTGGCCGAGGAGGGCCGGGTGGCGATCCGCAACGTCCGCCGCGACACGATGCAGCACCTGCGCGAGCTGAAGGCCGAGGGCGAAGCGTCATCGGACGACGAGCACCGCGCGGAGGTGGAGCTGCAGAAGCTCACCGACGGGCGCATCGGCGAGCTCGACGGCATATTGAAGACCAAGGAAGAGGAGATCCTGGCGGTGTGATGGCCGCCGGGACAGCGGCGCGCTATCTGGCAATCATCACCGACGGGAACGGGCGCTGGGCCCGCGCCCACGGGCTGCCCGTCAACGATGGGCACTCCGCCGGCGCCGACACCGTCAAGGCCCGGCTGCGAGACGCCGCCGAGCTCGGAATCGAGGAGTTCACGGTGTACTCCTTCTCGACCGAGAACTGGTCGCGTCCGGCGGCCGAGGTGGCCGGTCTGATGGGCATGTTCTCGCGGCGGATCGCCGGGGAAACGCCGGAGCTGGACCAGGAAGGGGTGAGGATGCGCTTCATCGGGCGCAGGGAGGGGGTGGACTCCGGCCTGGTGGAGCAGATGGAGTGGGCAGAAGGCGTGACCGCCTCCAACACCCGCATCACCCTGTATGTGGCGTTCAACTACGGCGGCCGGGCGGAGATCCTCGACGCCGCCCGCCGTTTCCAAGGGGGAGACGAGGAGGACTTCAGGGACTGCCTGTATGCCCCCGACATGCACGACCCGGATCTGATCATCCGCACCAGCGGGGAGCGCCGTCTGTCCAACTACCTGCTGTGGCAGTCCGCCTACTCGGAGCTGGTGTTCCGCGACGAGCTGTGGCCGGACTTCACCCGGGAGGCACTGGAGGAGTCCCTGGCCGAGTACTCCGAGCGCCGGCGCAGGTTCGGCGGGCGGTGAGGCCGCGCTGATGGCGGCCCGGGCACGGCCCACCAGAGGAGGCTCGCCGCGCGGGCGTGCGGGCAAGGGGGGAGGCGGCTCGAAACCCGGGCGCGGGCGTGGCAGGGGCCCCGCCGGTCAGGGGGGCCGGGCGGGCCGCTCGGACCTCGGCGCCAGGGTGTTGGCCGCGATCCCGGCGATCGCCGTGGCCCTGTTCCTGGTCATCGAAGGAGGCCTGATCTTCACGATCGGGCTGATCGTGCTCGGGGGCGTCTGCCTGCACGAGCTCTACGGGATGTACGCACGTGCCCGTCCGGTGCGCCTGGCGGGCCTGCTGGCGCTCGCTGGGCTGCTGCTGGCGGCCTACTACGGCTCACAGTTCCAGATCCTGCTCGTGGCCGTGATCGCCCTGCCGCTGACCTTCGGCCTCACCCTGCTCACCCCGCGCCCGTCGATCGGCTCGATCGCCATCACGATCCTCGGGATCTACTGGATCGGGTTCGCCCTCGCCCACGCCGTCCTGCTGCGCGACCTGCCCCACGGCGAGGCGATCGTGATCGACGTCCTCGTGGGTACCTTCCTGGGCGACACCGGCGCCTACCTCGGGGGCCGGATGTTCGGGCGCCGGCCACTGGCCCCCTCGATCTCCCCGGGCAAGACGGTGGAGGGCCTCGTGATCGGGATGGTGTTCGCCGTGCTTGGCGTGTGGATCGCCGGCCGCTATGAGGAATGGCTGCCTGGTACCCACGCCCTCGTGCTCGGCCTCGGGGTCGCCCTGGTGGCCCCCGTCGGCGACCTGTTCGAGTCGTTCGTCAAGCGCGAGGCCCACATCAAGGACTCCGGCGGCCTGTTCGGCGCCCACGGGGGAGCACTCGATCGCCTCGACGCGGTCCTCTTCACGGCGGTTGCCGGTTATTACATCTGGGCGGCGTACGTGCACTAGCGCTTAGTAGCGCTGGATTCGTGGTGCGGGTGACCCAAATCGTGACCGTGCTGCAGCCGAACGGTCGTCGGCAAGCCAGCGAAGTGAATTCCGCTACTCCTCCAGGCCCACGGCTTTGAGAGCTCGGCGTCGGCCCGCGTACTCGACCATGCGAGATATGAGTCCGTCGCACACCGTGAAGATCACACAAATAGGGAAGCGGCCTTCTATCCCGCTGGCTGCGCCCGTCATCTGCACCTCATACTCCGCCAGAACCTGGTCGCTGCCCAGATCCGTCACGTCCTGCAACGACAGGGCGTAAGACCCCGAAGCGTCGAGCAGCTGGCTCGCGAAGTGAACGCAGTCGAGCTTGCCCTCGTAGACCTCTCCGAGTGCGCTCGTCCAGCTGACGTCTGGGTGCAACAGCTCGAGCGCCGCGCGAGCGTCAGGATCGAGCTCGCCGCCCTCAAGCTCCGCTGCGTACGATTGTGCTCTGCCGCGGTGGGCCGCCACGGTCGCCACGAGCTGGCTAGCCCATCGGGACACGATCTCCACGTTCTCCTGCGACACCGCCTACTCCTCCAGGCCCACAGCTGCGAGGCAGGCCTCCCGATCGGCCCCGAAGAATCTGTCGCGGACAATCTTGCCACCCCGAAATGTCCAGACCTGGCCGACCTTCTGGCGGAGTTCGACGCCGGACTTGGACAGGCCGACCATGTCGGCGAAGACGACCACATCGTTGCCCGCGTCGATGATCTCGTCCACCTCCAAGCGAAGCTCCTGCCAGGCGTCGGCAAACTGCGCAGCAATACGCGACCAACCCCCATAGCCGTGGTAAATCTCGGGATCGACCCCTCGTCGCGAGAAGTCCCATTCCACGTTGGGATCGCAGAACTCCCGCAGCGTCGGGAGCGGGTCGGCGCCGCCGACCATGAGACTGGACTGGTTGAGCGCATCCATCGCTCGCTTCGCAAGTTCCACGTTCCCCTGCGACACCGCCTGCTCCTCCAGGCCGACGGCTTTGAGGGCTTCGTGCTTCTCGTGGAACTCACGAATCTCGATGACGTACCCGTCGCGCATCCTCGCGACATGTACCTCGTCCTGCTCGATTGCTACGCCCCTCGTGAGAGCAGACTGATGGACGCAGACGACCACATACTCTCCCGCGTCAATGATCTCCGTCGGTTCCATGCTGAACTCCTCCAGCACGCCAGTGATCTGGGTCCACAGCGCGCGCCAGCCGTCACGCCCCTGTACCAGTGCTGTATCAGGGTTATCGCTCCTTGGCCACCATTGCACGTCCGGGTCAAACATCGAGAGCGCGGCATCAATGTCACCCTGATCCAGACGCTCGTAGAGACGTCTGGCTCGCTCCACGTTCTCCTGCGACACCGCCTACTCCTCCAGCCCCACGGCTTTGAGCGCTTCGGGTTCCGAGCCAAAGATCTGGACTCGGACGATCCGACCGTTGTGAAGCGTGTAGACGAACGTCGAGCTGTGCTCCATTGGGACGCCGCTGAGCTTCCCCCGCAACACCTCGCGAGTGCAGGCGAACACGTACTCCTCTGCACCCCAGATGCGCACGGTCTCGAAGGTCTGCTCGCCCCATGCTTCAAGCCATTCCGCCGATGCCTTCAACATCCCGTCGTAGCCGTGGTGGTCCTGCGGGTCGGGCTGGTCGGGTCTCATGGAGATGACGACATCCGGAGTGACGAGCTGGCGAACGGTTGCCTCATCGCCGCCCATGTACGCCGCCATCGTCCTCTGCACGATCTCGACGTTCTCCTGCGACACCGCCTACTCCTCCAGGCCGAGGTCGGCAAGGGCACGATCGCCATCCAAATACAGGACGAGCCGCGTCACCTTGCCGTCGCGCACGTGGAACAGGTTTGCACCCGTCGCCCGAAACTCCGCGACCGCGAGCCCGCTGATGCGGCCCCGTCCCTGCTCACGAAAGAGAACCAGGACGCGCTCCTCGTCGAGCTCGCGGTAGTGCTCCGGCTCCGCACGCATGTCACGCCAGTTCGTCATGTAGTCGCGCCAGCGCTCACCCATTGCCGGGACGCCGTCGATGCTTTCGGGCGATGGCCCGTCGGCGAACACGAACTCGATGTCCCGGTGCGCCCAGGCGACCGAGCTGTAGTCGCCACGTTCCCAGTCCGCAAAGATTGAGCGCACGAAGTCCAGGTTCGCCGACACCGCCTAGCCCCGTTCCTGCGCGAGACGTTCGGCGGTAGCACGAGCCTCGTCGATGTCGGTGTAGGTCGTGTTGCGCACCATCAACCCGTCTCTCCACTCAGCGACGCTTGCATACCGAAGCTGGAGGGAGCCGCTGCTTCCCACAACGCGTCCCTGCTGCAGTATCACCGCGAACGTGACTGCGTTGCCGTAGTCACGAATCTCCTCCGCCTTCCACTCCATGTCGGTGTAGGAGGCGCTCCAGTCCTCAAAGAAGGCTCGCACGGCTGCCTTACCCTCGAACACGCCCATGCCCCACGGCGACGCATCCCAGACCGCCTCAGGAGCATAGAAGCTGACGGTCATCTCGGGGCTCTCGGCCTCGGCGCTTCGGCGCACGAGCTCGACCAGGTCGGGGGTCGTGGACTCCTCAGACATCGCTTTGAAGCTCGTCGTATGCGCGCCACCATTCCTCGAAGAAACCACGAATCGCTGCAAGTCCCCTCGTACGTGCCGAGTCCGGACGGCGACAGGTCATAGACCGCATCAGGAGCGAAGATCCGGAACATTGCGTCGAAGTCGCGGCGGTTCGATGCCTGGACGGCGCCGACCAGCAGACCCACCGCGTCGAAAGACGTGGACCCCTCGGACATCACCCGCCGAGTATCCCGCCAACGGCCGCCTCGCGCGGGGTGCTACTCCGCCGCGCCTGCCGCCCGCGACGCCTCGCCGCGATCGAGGAAAGTCCGGGTGCGTGAGATCTTCCCGTCACGAAAGTCGAAGACGATCCATTGCTGCACGAGCTCGAGGTTCTCCGACACGTCTACTCCTCCAGCCCGACCGCCGAGAGTGCATCACGCCAGCTCGCGTAGGCCCGGACCTCGCCGAACGCGCCGTCGCGGAAATCGGACACGACGAGACCGAGCGGCTGGCTGATCGGTTGGCCCGAGTCCTTGATCCGTCCCGTCATGTGCACCAGCGCGACCACGCGATCGTCCACCGCGCGGACGTCCTCGACCTCGTAGCCGAGGCCGTCGAAGTTCTCAGTAAAGCCGGCCACCAGGCGACGCAGCCCATCGTGTCCGCGGTACGCGGAGGCCTCGAGCCAGCGGTCGGTCGTGTACCAGGCGGCGTCGGTTGTGAAGAACTGCAGGGCATCCTCGAATCCGTCGGCGCCGAAGGTCTCGAAGGCCCGCCGCACGAGCGCAACGTTCTCCCGCGACACCGCCTTTCTAGCCCTCCAAGCCCACGGCCGCCCGGGCCTCATCCGGATCGGAGTACATCTCCATCCGCGTCTGTCTGCCGCCACGGATCGTAAAGACCTGCCCGAACGTCATGTCGACGGGCAAGCCGGTCGACTTCGAGCGGCCGTGCTGGTGGAGGATCACGAGCACCTGCTCATCACCTGCGTCGTGGATCGCCTCGACCTCGATCTTCCAGTCCTCGAACGGTTCGGTCCATTCGCGTATGAACCGGCGCGTCTCCTCAAGGCCTTCGTAGACCTGCTGCTCGGGCCAGCCGTGGAAAAACGTCATGTCCCACACGAAGTCGGGTGCGGTCGCCTCGGTGAGAAAGTCGCCCTCGGCCTGGAAGTGCTCGAGCGCGCGAACGATGATGGCGACGTTCTCCTGCGACACCGGCTACTCCTGCACCCCTAGGTCGGCGAGGGCCCGATCGCGGTCCCAGTAGAGGACGAGCTTGATGACCTTGCCGTCCCTGATGTGATGGACGCTGGCGTTGCGGGAATCCATCTGCCTGAGTTGCACGCCGCTCGCCTTGGCACGCCCGGCGAACTGGATCAGAACCAGCACACGCTCGCCGTCTATCTCGCGGAACTCGGTCGCTTCGGGACGCAGATCCTCCCACGCGTTCTGGAACACCCGCCAGCCCTCGGCCATGCCCGCGATCCCGGTCCACCTGCGGGCATCGGGACCATCGGCGAATTCGAACTCGATGTCCGGATGTGCCCATCCCACCGAGCTGAAGTCGCCCCGGTCCCAGTCGGCCTGGATCGAGCGCACGAGATCCAGATTCTCCGACACGGCTCGTCGGTCACTTTCCTCCTCGTCGTCGGGGGCTCTCAGGTCTGTCCCACAAGCGGGGCGAGGAAGAGGTCGTCGACTCCATCCACGCCGCCACCGGGCTCGCGGGGGATCTGGCTGGTGAACGCCCGTGCCGCGTCCTCGGTCTGGAAGACGAGCAGCGCCATGCCCCTCTCGCCCGTCTTCAGCTCACCCGCCCAGTATCCGGTCACGAACCCGGGAGATCCGGACGCCTGCGGAATCACCTGCTGCTCGAGCACCTGCTTGGCTTCGTCCCCGTCGTTGAATGTGACCGTAAGGAAGGCTGCGTGCATCGTGTCTCCTCTTCGGTTGTCCAGGTCGGCGCGAGCCTAGTCGACCATGGACGCCGCTCGTCGCCAGCTGGGGGCCGGCGATCTACGCCTCCAGCCCGACGGCCTGGAGCGCTTCCCCAGCTGCAACGCGCGCAGGCTTCGACATGCTCCTTGGACATCGACTTGAAGTGGCAGCGGCGTGCCGCCCCGAGGTGGCCGCTGCCGTGGCCGGTGGGAACCGCTCCGTCTCCCAGGGGCGCCGGCTCGCGGTGCATCCTTGCCACAGTCCACGATGGCCGTGCCCCCGCGCACAGGGAAATGTGGCCGCAGTTTGCGCGAAAGTCAAGTCCTGGTGGCGCGAGTACCGCCGGCGCCGGCCGTTGCTCGGGCGTAAGCGGAGCGCGACCAGCCGCGTCTTCCATGAGTTGGATGACGCGCTCCACGGGGTTCATCGGCCGCGGGGGCGGGAATCATGAGTACCGGCGTTGCCGGAGGCGGGGGCGGCTCGGGAGAGCTCAGGCCTGCCCCGTTGGCGAGCATGCGACATCGAGACGATGTTGTTTCCAACCTTCGCCCAGGCGTCACGTTCTTATATGTGAGGGCGGGGGAACCGCCGGTTTCTGCAGCGCGCTACCCGGTGCGCGGGGAGGTTTGGCCGCGCCCCCCAAAGGGCCTCGCATTTCCCGCTCCCCCGTCCTCACCTCAAGAAAGAAGAAGGGCCAGAGCGGAGGCGAGCCTTCACCTCCGCTCCAGCCCCCGGCACGGGAGCGGGCGTACCAGGGGAGTAGGCTCAGCGGCCGTGATCCTCTACACGTGCTCGATGCAGAAGGCGGCCGGCGGTCTGCCTGCGTCGCTGGCCCATCCATGCGGTCGCGCTGCCAAGGCGCTCGATGACGCCGGCCACGGCTATGAGATCAAGACCGTCAAGGGCGGCAGCCTGCGTCCCTGGACGTGGCCCTCGCGTGCCCGCGACAGGGCCGAGGTGGAGCAGCTCAGCGGACAGCGGGCGGTCCCGATCCTCGTGCTCGACGGCGGCGAGGTGATCTCGGGGACAGGCGAGATCGTCGACTGGGCCCGGGTCAACCCGGCCGCCGCACCCGCCCCGGCCTGAGTCCCTACAGCGGAGGTTCCTGGGTGGAGCCGCAGTCGAGCACCGTGAACGCCTTCACGCACACGGTCTGCGACTGCCAGCGGACTTTGAAGCTCTTCACGAATTCGCTCAGCGCGCGTTGCTTGGCTTCGGCGCCATTGGCCGCGGCGACGACGTGCTTCTGGATTGACTGGGAGAGGATGTTCAGGCGCACACGCAGCAGCAGGTCGGCGATCGTCTGGCCGCTGCTGCGGAGGAACTTCTGGAATTCGCGTCGGTGGGGAAACTGCTGGGCCCGGATGTGGTCGAATTGCCGCTTGACAGCTGCTTCGCTGACATTGACTCCCAGCTGAGCCGCTTCACCGATCACCCAGTCGCTGCTGAGGAGAAAGCCCATCACCTGCTTGATCGTCGTGGCGACGGGCAGCGGAGTGGTCTTGGCGTGGTGCTTAGCGCTCTTTTCGGGCTCCGAGGACTTGCGGGCCACCTTGGCCCAGTGGTTGAAAGTCGCGCCCGTGATCGGGTACTGGCCCGCGCAGGCGAGGACCACTTCCGGCGGGGCGGGGATCGCCGCCATGAGTGCCGGGGCGGGCACAGGGCCCCCGGGCGGAGCAGGGGCCGGCGCGGGCGGCGGGGGTGGGCATGGCCCCGGCACGGCGGCGGCCGAGGCGGAGCCGAGCGGGTTGGCGAGGGCCGCCAGCAAGGGCAGCAGGGCCACACCGGCCAGGATCGCGTAGTGGCGCGCCTTTGACAGGCGCTGCACGGTCCCGGTCGGCATCCCGGTCAGTGCTCTGCCCCTCTGGATCCGTCGCAAACCCCCATGCGCCGATGGTAGCTGTGGGATCATGGCGCCAGTGCCCGCGCGCAAGCGCCTGTTGATTCTCGGCTCGACCGGCTCGATCGGAACCCAGGCGCTCGACGTCTGCGACCGCAGCGAGGAGCTCGAGCTGGTGGGGCTCTCCGCGGAGAGCTCCTGGGAGACGCTGGTCGAACAGGCCCAGAGATTCGGCGTGGAACGGATGGCGCTGGCGGACCCCGACGCCGCGGCGCGAGCGTCGGAGGCCTGGACGGAGGGACAGGTCCTGGGCGGCCCCGAGGGTCTCGTGCGATTGGTGGTGGAGTCCGAAGCCGACCTCGTCCTGAACGCCCTCGTCGGCTCCGCCGGCCTCGGTCCGACCGTGGCGGCGCTGGGAGAGGGGATCGACCTGGCCCTCGCCAACAAGGAGTCGCTGGTCGTCGGCGGCGAGCTCGTGACGGCCCTCGCCGAAGCCACGAACGCCCGCATCGTGCCCGTGGACTCCGAGCACACGGCCCTCCATCAGCTCATCTCCGGCCAGCCCCCGGGGGCGGTCCAGAGGCTGACGATCACGGCCAGCGGGGGTCCCTTCCGCGGACGCACCCGCTCGGAGCTCGAGGACGTGACCGTCCAGCAGGCGCTGGCCCATCCCACCTGGGCGATGGGGGGCAAGATCACGATCGACTCCGCCACGTTGATGAACAAGGGGCTCGAGCTGATGGAGGCCCACCACCTGTTCGCGGTGCCCTACGAGCGGATCGACGTGCTCGTCCATCCCCAGTCGCTGGTCCACGGGCTGGTTCAGCTCGCCGACGGCGCCATGCTCGCCCACCTCGGCCCGCCCGACATGCGCATCGCGATCTCCTATGCCCTCCACGGCGGCGAGAGCGTCGAGCTCCCGATCGTCCCGCTCGACCTCGCCCAGGTAGGGGAGCTGACCTTCGAGCCGGTGGACCTCGAGGCCTTCCCCTGCCTGCGCCTGGCCGAGCAGGCGGCCCGCCAGGGCGGCACCGCCCCCTGCATCCTGAACGCCGCCAACGAGGTCGCCGTCCACGCCTTCCTCGAGGGACGCCTCCGCTTCCTCGCGATCCCCGAGGTGATCGAGCAGACCCTCGAGCGCCTGGAGAGCGAACCGATTCGCTCCTTCGAGTCCCTGTACGAGGCCGACCGGCGGGCCCGGGAGCTGGCCGGGGACGCCGTCTCGCGGCAGCTCACCCGCTGAGCCGGCCGGCACGTCGCGCCCGGCGCCGCGCGTCCCGCCACACGCCCTGCAACGCAACGGTTCCCCCCGGGTCCGCGTCGGAGGGCCTGCCACACTGAGCCCGTGAGCTGGGTCCTAACGCTCCTCGGGATCTGCGCCCTGATCGTCCTGCACGAGCTGGGCCACTTCGTGGCTGCAAAGGCCGTGGGGATGCGGGTCGAGCGCTTCTCGCTGTTCTTCCCCCCGACCCTGTTCAAGGTCCGCCGGGGCGAGACCGAGTACGGGATCGGCGCGATTCCCCTCGGTGGCTACGTGAAGATCACCGGGATGAACCCGGAGGAGCTCAAGCCGACCGGTGAGGAGGAGGTCGACCCCGAACTCCTCCGCCGCGCGTACTACAACCAGCCGACCTGGAAGCGGGTCGTGGTGATCGCGGCCGGCCCGGCGGTGAACATCGTGATCGCCTTCCTGCTGTTCTGGGTGGTGCTCCACAGCGCGACGATCAGCGGCGCGGAGACGCTCGAACGGCTCGATCCCTCGGTCCACACGATCGCCACCAACACCTCGGTGCTGGCCCTCGCCGAAGGGAAACCCCCGGCGGCCGGGGTGCTGCGCCCTGGAGACCGGATTGTGACCATCGACGGCCGCCACCTCGGCTTCGCCGCCTCGCGCGCGGCGATCGCATCCCACACCTGCGCGGGAACGCCCACGGACGGCTGCCGGGCGAGCAAGCCGGTGCAGCTGACCGTGATCCGGGACGGCCACCTGCTCACGCTGAGCCTCTACCCGCGCTACAACGCGCAGGCCAAACGGATGCTGATAGGGATCGCCTTCGGCGCCCCCAAAGAATTCGGCGTGCTGGCGTCCGCCGGGGCCTCTGTCAGCGAGATGTGGCATGTCACCACGGGCACCATCACCGGGCTCGGCAAGGCGCTGACGAGCTCGAAGACCCGCGGTGAAGTGTCGAGCATCGTCGGAATCACCGCCGACGCCCACGAACAGGTTCAGGCGGGCGCCAGCGACGCGCTCGTGTTCCTCGGCTTCGTCTCGCTCGTGCTCGCGGTGATCAACCTGTTCCCGTTCCTGCCCCTCGACGGCGGCCACATTCTGTGGGCGGTGGCCGAGAAGGTCCGCGGCCGGCGCATCTCGCTGGCGGCCATGTACCGCTTCAGCTCGGTGGGGATCATCGTGCTGCTGTTCCTGGTCATCAACGGGATCAGCAACGACATCAGCCGCCTGACGGGCTGACACAGACCCAGCTCTTCACCAGCCCCGCGAAGCGCTCCGGGCGGGCGGGCCCGAACAGCTCCTCGAGCTCGCGGCGGCGCAGCAGCGAGATCTCCTCCCAGCCGCCGGCCACCCCCAGGCGCCAGTAGCGCCGGCGCAGGCCCACGGGCAGCCACTGGGCGCCCGGCAGCAGCGAGTGTGGCTCGATCGGGAACGAGTAGGCGGGCGTCTGCACGTACCAGCGCCGGCCCACCCTGCGCAGCTCCCGGGCGAACGCCTCGCGGCGGGCCGGCGGCACGTGCTCGATCACGCTCGAGCAGTACACGAGGTCGAACTCATCGTCGGCGAACGGCAGCCCCTCGGCCGGGTCCGCGACCACGAACGGGCCCGGATACTCGGGGCGCTCGCTCAGGTCGAGCCCGGTGATCGCGAGGTCGGGCTCCAGTGCTCGCAGCCCGAGGCGCCCGCAACCGACGTCGAGCACCCGTCCCTCGGGCGGCAGGCCGGCAAGCGCGAAGAAGCGCTCGTGACGGCGCACACGGGCCCTGGCGGCGAACGGCTCGGCGATGCGCGCCAGCGGCCGACGCGCGGTGGCGTAGACCTCCGGCATCATAGAATCAGCCTATGGCCTCCAAGCGCCAGATCCACGTGGGGAGCGTCGCCATCGGCGGGGGCGCTCCGGTCGCGGTCCAGACGATGACCAAGACCGAGACCGCCAACCTTCCCGCCACGATGGCCCAGATCCGCACCGTGGCGGACGCCGGCGCCGACATCGTGCGCGTGGCCGTGCCCCGCGAGCAGGACGCCCAGGCGCTGAAGACGATCGTCGCCGAATCGCCGATCCCGGTGATCGCCGACATCCACTTCAACCACACGCTGGCGCTGAAGGCGATCGAAGCGGGAGCCCACTGCGTGCGCCTGAACCCGGGCAACATCGGCGGTCCCGAGAAGGTCGCCGAGGTGATCGCCCTGGCCAAGCAGCGCGGCACCCCGCTGCGCGTGGGCGTGAACTCCGGCTCGCTGCCCAAACACCTGCTCCAGCTCGAGTACGACAACCCCGTCGAGGCGCTCGTGACCGCCGCGATCGAGACGGTCCAGCTGATGGAGAGCCTCGACTTCACCAACTTCAAGGTCTCGATGAAGTCCACCTCGGTGCCCAACACGATCGCCTCCAACCGGCTGCTCGCCGAGCGCATCCCGTACCCGCTGCATCTCGGCGTCACCGAGGCCGGGACGAAGTGGTCGGGCTCGCTGAAGTCGGCGGTGGGGCTCGGGACGCTGCTGGCCGACGGGGTCGGCGACACGATCCGGATCTCGCTGTCCACCTTCCACGCCGAGGAAGAGGTGAAGGTGGCCTGGGAGATCCTCAAGGCGCTGAAGCTGCGCGAGCGGGGGCCCGATTTGATCGCCTGTCCCACCTGTGGGCGCCTGCAGTTCGACATGGACACCGTCGTGGCCGAGGTCGAGCGGCGCCTGGAATCGTATGAGGACCCGATCGAGGTGTCGGTCCTGGGCTGTGCCGTCAACGGCATCGGCGAGGCCCGTCATGCGGACTTCGGCATCACCGGCGCCAAGGACATGGGGATGATCTACTCCAAGGGGGAGCCGCTGAAGAAGGTGCCCACCGACCAGCTCGTGGATGAGCTGTTCAAGGAGATCGACCGCTACTACGCGGCCGGCAAGAACGTCCAGCGCGACGAGCGCGAGGCCGACGAGGCGCGCGCCTGGCTGGCCGAGAACGAAGACCTGACGGCGATGACGCCCGAGCGGATCGCGGCTCTCGAGGCCGCCGCGGCCCAGGACGACGCCCTCGCCGAGGAGGTGCTGGGGTCGATGCTGACGCCCGCCGCCGGCGCCGCGAGCGCGGCGGGCACGCAGCCCGCAGCGCTCGACGAGGAGCTCTCTCCCGTCGCCGGCCGGCGCTTCAGCCGCTAGTCGCTCTCAGCCGGCGGCCGAGAAGCGCTCCGCCACCGCACTCCAGTCGACCACGTTCCACCACGCGTCGATGTAGTCGGGGCGGCGGTTCTGGTACTTCAGGTAGTAGGCGTGCTCCCACACGTCAACCCCCAGCAGGGGGGTCCTGCCCGAGGAGATGGGGCTGTCCTGGTTGGGGCTTCCGAGCACCGCCAGGCCGGAGCCGTCGTGGACCAGCCACGACCAGCCCGAGCCGAACTGGTTGACGCCGGTTTCCTTCATCTTGGTCTTCAGGTCCGCGAAGGAGCCGAACGCGGAGTCGATCGCGCTCGCCAGCTCACCCTGCGGCTCGCCGCCCCCGTCGGGGCTCATGATCTGCCAGAAGAGGCTGTGGTTGTAGTGGCCCCCGCCGTTGTTTTTGACCGCTCCCCGCTTGTCCTCGGGCACCTGGCTGAGGTCCCGCAGGACATCCTCGATCGGGGTGTCGGCGAGCGCCGTGCCCTCGAGGGCGGCGTTGACCTTGTCCACGTAGGCCTGATGGTGCTTGTCGTGGTGGAATTCCATCGTCGCCTTGTCGATGTGCGGTTCGAGCGCGTCGTAGGCGTAGGGCAGCGGCGGAACGGAGTAGGCCATCGCAGAAGGCTCCTTGTCGAGTTTTTCCGACGGGTGGGGGTCACGGCTGTTCTATCAGCCCGCGCCCGGCGGATGTAGCTGATCGCAGGTAGGCTCACGCAGCCCTTACCCGGCTCGGTGACCATGACACGGCTCTCCCAATTCCTGCTGCCCACCGAGAAGCAGCCGCCCAGCGATGCGGAGGCGATCTCGCACAAGCTGATGGTGAGAGCCGGGCTGGTGCGTCAGATGGGGGCCGGCATGTGGACCTGGCTGCCGGCGGGCTGGCGGGTCCACCAGCGGGTGGTGGGGATCATCCGCGAGGAGATGGACGCGATCGGGGCCCAGGAGATGCTGATGCCGGTGCTGCAACCGGCTGACCTCTGGCGGCGCACCGGCCGGCTCGGGATCGAGGAGCTGTTCAAGCTCAGCGACCGCAAGGGGTCAGAGCTGGTGCTCGCGATGACCCACGAGGAGGCCGTCACCTTCCACGTCGCCCAACTCGTGCGTTCCTACCGCGACCTGCCCCTGATCCTCTACCACTTCCAGGTCAAGGAGCGCGACGAGCCACGCCCCCGCGCCGGGGTCCTGAGGACGCGCGAGTTCATCATGAAGGACGCCTACAGCTTCGACCGCGACCAGGAGTCCCTCGAGCGCAGCTACGCCATGCACGTGGAGGCCTACGACCGCATCATGGAGCGGACCGGCCTGCGCTTCTACCGCGTCGAGGGGGACGTCGGGATGATGGGCGGGACCGGCGCCCACGAGTACATGGCCCCCTGCGAGGCCGGCGAGGACGAGGTCGTGCTGGGGGAGGGCTTCGCCGCCAACTCCGAGGTGGCCGAGCGCCTGCCGGGCGTCGAACGTGACGGCGAGGGCTTCGTGCGCAACGGCGAGCGGTTGACGGTCGAGCCGGCGATCGAGGTGGGCAACATCTTCAAGCTCGGCACCCGCTACTCGGAGGCCCTGGGCGCCAGCTACCTGGACGAGAACGGCACCGAGCAGCTGATCTGGATGGCCTCCTACGGCATCGGCCCGGCCCGCCTGGTGGCGGCCGCCGTGGAGCAGTTCGCCGACGATCACGGCATCTCCTGGCCCCGCGCGCTGGCTCCCTTCGCGGTCCACCTGGTCTCGCTCGGCGCTGCCGGGACACCCGAGCGCGACGCCTGCGACCGCGTCTACGAGACGCTGCTTGAGGGTGGGGTGGAGGTCCTCTACGACGACCGCGACGCCGGTCCCGGGGAGAAGTTCGCCGACGCCGAGCTGCTCGGGTGCCCGCTGCGGCTGACCGTTGGGCGCCGCTCGCTGGAGTCCGGCGAGATCGAGGTTCAGGTCCGCCGCGGGCGCCAGGAGCGCCCGCCGCTGGCGCTCACGGAGGAGCCCGCCCAGCTCCTGGGCGCGGTGGACGAGCTGTGGCAGAGCACCCCCTAGGGGTTCGCCGGCTGCTGGGCCTGGACCGCTCCGGGCCGCCGCCCCCGGAGACCCTCTCCGGGCAGCCCCTGCGGGTGTGGACGATCCCCAACGCGGTCGGTTTCGTGCGCCTCGGGCTGGTGCCGGTGTTCCTGGTGGTGGCCCTCTCGAGCTCCGACGGCACCAGTGCCGGGGCCGCGGTGCTGTTCGCGGTGATCGCCGGGGGCGACTACCTCGACGGGATCCTGGCCCGCGTCACCGGCCAGTACAGCCGCCTGGGGACGCTGCTGGACCCGATCACCGACCGCGTCCTGATCGTGGCGGGCGTGGTCGTCTGCTGGCACTTCCGGCTGCTGCCCCGTTGGGCGCTGGCGGTGCTTGCCGCCCGTGAGCTGCTGATGCTCGTGTTCGGCCGCTACGGACAGCGGCGTGGGGTCGAGCTGCGCATCAACTGGCCCGGCCGGGTGGCGGTGTTCCCGCTGATGGCCTCGCTGTTCTTCGCCATCACCGGTCTCGAACGGCTCGCCGAGATCCTCCTCTACGTGGGGCTCGCGCTGGCCATCACGGCGACGGTGATGTACCTTCGCTATGGGCTCTCGGAGATGCGCAGCAGGTCGCGTCCATAGCCTCAAGCTCAACCTGACATTCGGGCTATACTTGGCGGACCCGGGGCTCGGGGAGCGCTCCTCTCCCGAGGACTTGCTCCCGGGGTCAAAGGCCCGCGAGAGAGAAGAGGCGACGATGGACGAGACGTTCCCGGACCTGGGCTCGCTGAGCGACGCAGAACTCAAAGACGTGATCCGCCAGCTGACCGAGGAGGAGACCGAGATCTCCTACCGCCGGCGCATCCTGCACGGCAAGATCGACATCCTCAGGGCGGAGCTTGTGAACCGCCTGCGCCACAAGCACGAGGGCGGCGAAGCCCTGATCACCGGCGAGGACGTCCAGCGGCTGACGGACATCCTCTCCCAGGGCACGGCGGAGAACTAGACCGCCGAGCCGATGGCCATGCACTGCACGGAGTGCGGCTTCGTCAACACCGAGGGAGCCAACTACTGCCAGCGTTGCGGCGCTCTGCTGCCGCGCGTGGAGGGGGACGGGGACCCGGCCACCGCCACCTACCGCATCGGCGAGACCGGCGAGCTCGTGCCGGTCGAGATCGGCGAGGTCACCGAGCGCGGCCCGGCGTTCGTGATCCGTGCCGGAGGTGGGCGCGTGGGGGAGAGCTTCCCCGTCAACGGCGAGCGCATGAGCATCGGCCGCCGCCCGGACTCCGAGGTGTTCCTCGACGACATCACCGTCTCGCGCGACCACGCGCTGCTGATCCACCGCGGCGAGGACTGGTACCTGGACGACTGCGGCTCGCTGAACGGCACCTACGTCAACCGCTCGCGGATCGAGTCACACCAGCTGCAGGAGGGCGACG
The DNA here is from genome assembly GCA_963821425.1 of uncultured Solirubrobacteraceae bacterium. Taxonomy (GTDB): domain Bacteria; phylum Actinomycetota; class Thermoleophilia; order Solirubrobacterales; family Solirubrobacteraceae; genus Palsa-744. Next base: position 859,242 of record CAWGDS010000001.1, on the reverse strand, counting down.
AGGTGCAGATCGGCAAGTACAAGCTGACCTTCCACGTGCGCTGATGGCCGCGTCCTCGACATCCACGGACACCGCCGCCGCGCCCGCCGGCGCCACCCCCGCGCCGGGCGCGGGCGAGGCGGCCAAGCGGCCGAAGTCGCTCACGATCGGGGCGGTCTGCAAGGCGCTGGCGCAGGAGTTCCCGGACATCTCGATCTCGAAGATCCGCTACCTGGAGGACCAGAAGCTGCTGGCCCCCCGCAGGACCCCGGGTGGCTACCGCCTCTACACCCAGGCCGACGTCGCCCGCCTGCGGACGATCCTGCGCATGCAGCGCGACGAGTTCCTGCCCCTGCGCGTGATCCGCCAGGAGCTGGCCGCCGGGCGCGCCGAGGAAGCGGACGTCCCCGCCCGGCGCGAGGGCGCCCGCACCTGGAGGACGAGCATGAGCGTGCGGGAGGGCACCGGCGCCCTGCATTCCCTGGAAGAGGTGCTCGAAGAGACCAAGGCGGACGCCAAGCTGGTCCGCGAGCTCGAAGAGTACGGGGTCGTGAAAGGCGAGATCCGGGGAGGAGTGCGCTACTTCGACGACACCGAGCGGGAGATCATCGACGCGGTCGCGGAGCTGGCCCGCTACGGCGTCGGCGGGCGCAACCTGCGCGTGTTCCGCTCCTCCGCCGACCGCGAGGCGAACCTGCTGCAGCAGATCCTCGCCCCGGCTCTGCGCTCGCGCAATCCCGAGCGTCGCAAGGAGGCGGTCGAGGCGCTCGAGAACCTGGCCGTGGTGGCAACCCACCTCAAGCACCTGCTGCTGATCCGCGATCTGCGCAAGATCGTCCGGTGATGAGCGCGCAGACGCTGCGCTCGCTGATCCGCGACATCCCGGACTTTCCCCAGGCCGGCGTCAACTTCAAGGACATCACGCCGCTGATCGCCGACGCCGGCGCGCTCGCCGAGGCCGTCGAGCTGCTGGCCGACCACGCCCGCCCGCTGTCGGTGGACTTCGTCGTCGCCGCCGAGGCGCGGGGGTTCCTGCTCGGCCCGGCCGTGGCGCTGGCGATCGGGGCCGGCTTCGTGCTGGCCCGCAAGCCGGGCAAGCTGCCGTATGAGACGGTCAGCGCCGAGTACCTGCTCGAGTACGGCTCCGGCCAGCTGGAGCTGCACACCGACGCCCTGCACGCCGGCGGGCGGGTGCTGGTACACGACGACCTGCTGGCCACCGGCGGGACCGCCGCCACCCTGTGTGAGCTGGTGGAGAGCCTCGAAGGTGAGGTGGTGGCGTGCAACTTCCTCGTCGAGTTGACCTTCCTCGGTGGCCGCGAGCGGCTAGCCGGGCGTGAGGTGCACTCGGTTCTCAGGTACGAGTCCTGAGGGGCCCTGAGCTCCGATGGCAACACGGCCCTCCCGAGGGCCGGCGAGTGGCGCGCTCGAGCGTCGGGTCATAAGCTGCCCCTATGCCCACCGCGCGCCGCAGCCGCACGATTTCGGCCTCCCCGGATGAGCTCTGGGAGCTGATCGGCGACCCTCACCACCTGCCCCGCTGGTGGCCGCGGGTGACGCGCGTGGAGGATGTCGAGGGGAGCGCCTTCACGGAGGTGTTCGCGACCAGCAAGGGCAAACTGGTGCGGGCCGACTTCGACCTCGTCCATCGAGACGAGCATGAGCACACGCTGCGCTGGGCCCAGCGCCTGGAGGGAACGGCCTTCGGCCGCGTGCTGCGCTCGGCCGAGACCGAAGTGCGACTGACGCCGGTCGCGGCGGGAGCGCCGGCGACGGCGGTCGTGGCCACAGCCGCGACGGACACCGGTGAGTGGTCTGGTGAGGAGGAGCTCGAGCAGACCGCCACCGACGTCACGATCGAGCTGCGCCAGTCACCGGCCGGCTTCTTCGCGCGCTTCGGCGGCTTCATGATCCGCCGGGCGGCCACACACACGATCGACGAGGCCCTCGACGGGCTGGCGCGGATCAGTGGCTGAGCGCCCCCAGCCGGCGGAGATGCGGTGGTGGGGGTGGGGCGACCCCGCCCAGCCGCCGGCGCTCGGAGCGCGGGCGCTCACCTACCTGCGCGAGCACGTTGGCATCAGCGAGCGGCCGCGCCCGCCGGTGGCGCTGTCGCGGGTCGGGCTGCCGCCGTCGCGCCTGGGCGAGAGCCAGCTCGATCGCCTGCGGGCGATCCTCGGGGCCGACGGGGTCAGCGCCGAGCACCCGATCCGGGTGCTGCACGCGGCCGGCAAGGGCTACCCGGACCTGGTGCGGATGCGTGCCGGGACGCCCGATGGGGCACCCGACGCGGTCGTCTTCCCACGCTCCCACGAGCAGGTGATGGCGCTGCTGCGGGCCTGCGCCTCCTCCTCGCTGGCGGTGGTTCCCTTCGGGGGTGGCACGAGCGTGGTCGGCGGGGTGGCCCCGCTCAGCGGCGAGCACGCCGCGGTGATCGCCCTGGATACGCGCCGGATGGCGGAGATCCTCGAGCTCGACACGGTCTCGCGTACGGTGACGGTGCAGGGCGGGATCCGTGCGCCGGCGCTCGAAGGCCGGCTCGCCGGTCAGGGGCTCGCGCTGGGGCACTACCCGCAGTCGTTCGAGTACGTCTCGATCGGCGGCTGCGCGGCCACGCGTTCGGCCGGGCAGGCGTCCACCGGTTACGGGGCGATCGACAAGATGGTGCTCGGACTGCGCCTGGCGGCCCCGGCCGACGAGATCGCGCTCCCACCGATCCCGGCTACGGCCGCGGGCCCGGGCCTGCGCCAGCTGCTGATCGGCTCCGAGGGCGCGCTCGGGGTCCTGACGGAGGTCTCGCTGCGGGTACGCTCAGCCCCCTCCACGGGCGTGTACGAGGGCATGTTCTTCGCGGGCTTCGCCGAGGGCGTGGAGGCGCTCCGGAGGCTCGCGGGTGAGCACTCTTTGCCGGACGTGGTGCGGCTGTCGAACGAGCGCGAGACGCAGCTGTCGCTGATGCTGGCCGAACAGGGGCCGCTGAAGGGCGCGCTGACCCGGGCATACATGGGCGCGCGTGGTGTGGCGGGGGGCTGCCTGGCGATCCTCGGCTTCGAGGGCTCCGAGGAGGAGGTGGCCTGGCGACGATCCCGTGTCAAGGAACTGTTGCGCCGCTACGGCGGCAGGCCGGCGGGCAGCTCGCCCGGTCACGCCTGGCTGCGGGGGCGCTTCGCCGGGCCCTACCTGCGGGACGACCTGCTCGGCCAGGGGGTGATGGCCGAGACGCTCGAGACGGCGGCCCAGTGGTCGAAGCTGCTGGACGTCGACGACGCGGTCACCGGGGCGATCTCGAGGGCCCTCTCGGAGCAGGGCACGCCGGGGATCGTGATGTGCCACGTCTCACACGTGTACGAGACCGGCGCCTCGCTCTACTACACGCTGCTCGCCCGCCAGCGCGAGGGTCAGGAGATCGCCCAGTGGCAGGCGGTCAAGCAGGCGGCGACGGACGCGCTGCGTGACAGCGGCGCCACCATCACCCACCATCACGCGGTCGGCCGCGACCACGCCCCCTGGCTGCCGGACGAGATCTCCCGAGCCGGTGTGGCGACGCTGCGAGCGGCGAAGGCCGAGCTCGACCCGAGCGGGATCATGAATCCCGGCAAGCTGTTCGCGGGTTCGGAGCCTATTCGAGGCTGAACGGCCCCGACAAGACCACTTTGCCCGGTTTCGTCGGGTGGCTGCTGGTCTCGCGGGTCAGCAACAGGTGGCTGTATTTGGCGGCGTCCGCCGGCAGCAGCGCCCCGCCGGCCAGGCGGTGGGTTTTGCCCACCGGGGGAGCTTTGCTCAGCGGCTCGGCGCTCGAGGGAGAGTTGTAGAGCCACACCGCGTAGAAGAAGTGCTTGCTTTCGGGCAGATTCTGGGCTTCGATGTAGAAGGCCCGCTTGCCGGCTTCGGAGAGCACCTCCACGACACCGAGGGAGCGGCTGCCGGCGGACGGCGAGCGCAGCGTGAGCTGGTGGACGGTGGGCCCGTGGGTGTTGGCGGCCGTCGTCTGGCTGGAACTGCTGGTGCCTTTGTGTTTGCTGGAGCTTCCGCCCGTCAGCAGGATCACGGCCACGACCACCGCCACGATCACGGCGGCGAGGATCAGGATCCCGCCCAGGCGCGAGCTCGAGGGTGAGCTCGACGGGGGCCGCGCCGGGGGCGCGCTCGGCGGTGCTCCGGCCCCTTCGGCCGCGGTGGGCGGCGCGGCTGGGGCCGTGCTGGAGGCGACGGCGGCGGGGGGCGCGAGGGTGTCCTGGTGCAGGTGGACGTTGTTGGCCTCGGGCGCCGGGATCTCCGGCAGCGCGTCGGGCGTCAGCTCCGCCAGCGCGCTGGACACCGCCAGGGCCCAGTTGCGAGCCGCTTCGGAGTCGCTGAGGTAGGTACGCGTCTTCAGCCGTTCGGCGATCCCGGACTGGCCGAGCAGGTAGTCGCCGACCTCCGCACGCTCGTCCGGGGTCAGTGAACGTGCCTCTCGCGGTGCGAGCACCGCGAGAGCCGCCTGGGCGCGATCATGGACCGCCCCGGTCGGGATCTGGAGCAGGGTTGCGACCTCGGCGTAGCTCTTGCGCTGGCTGAGCAGGAGCGACAGCGCAGCCCGCTGGTCAGGTGGAAGGGAAGCCATTCTGCTCATGGTGGGCAGTGTGTGTTAATCGGACTTAATCGACGCGACCCGGACGGCTCCGGGTTCCTGATCGTAGGCTATCGTGGCGCCGGAATGGCCACCGCCAGCATCGATCAGATCAACAGGTTGAACCAGGGGATGCGCGGCTTCGACCGCCTCTACGGTCTGGAGTGGATTGCCTGCAGCGACACCGAGGCCCGGGCCCAGGTGAAGGTGCGCGAAGAGGTGACCCAACCCTACGGGCTCGTCCACGGAGGGGTGTACGCCGCGATCGCCGAGTCGATCGCATCGGCGGCGACGGCCTTCGGAGTGGCCGAGGAAGGGTCCATCGCGATGGGTCTGTCGAACAGCACGAGCTTTCTGCGCCCCGTCACGGAGGGCGTCGTGGAGGGGCTCGCCGAGCGGGTACACCGCGGCCGCACCACCTGGGTCTGGGACGTGTCCTTCAGGGATTCACAGCAGAGGCTGTGTGCGCTCACGCGCATGACCGTGGCGGTGCGTCCTGCCCCTGACGGGCACGTGCCGATCCACAAGCGCGTCGAGCAGGGCTCCTGAGCGGGGGCTCGCTGCTCAGCGCAGCGGGCGCAGCGGGCTGGGCACCTGGGAGCTGAAGGGACGCCCGCTGAAGGCTTCGGTGTGACGGGCGGCCGGGAGCGGGTCCCCGGGTGCACCGGGAGCGTTGATGGGGACCACGTTGGCGGCCGCCTCGCGGGCCAGCTTCGGGTTGGCGGCGAGGATGTCGATGAGCACGTTGCCGCTGGGAATCATCACCACCCGGCCCCCTTGCGTCTCGAGCGCCGGCAGGCCGCGGACCTGCACCTGGCGGGTGCGGGCCGAACCCCCCGGGATGAACGTGTTTTCGGGCGAGCTGACCACCAGCAGGGGTGGCAGGCAGGTGCCCTGTCCACCGGTCAGGCAGTCGCCGTACTGGACGCTGTAGGCGCCCCCGGGGTCGTGGGAGACCTGCTGCACGGTCAGGCCGCGGAAGTCGTTGCCGAGCCAGTACACCCGGAACGGCGCCACGATCATGCCCTCGAGCTGGTTGTGGGGGATGGGCTGGACCTGGACGGTGTTGCCGCAGCCGCTCACCAGCAGCGCGAGCGCCAGGGCTGGTGCAAGCAGCAGCGCCCGGTGCAGCCGTTGTGCCCTCATCGCCCGCGTATCGTGAACGTGCGGGCTAGCCGCGGTAGCGGTTGGTGATTGGCATCCGGCGATCGCGGCCGAAGGCACGGGGGGTGATCTTGATCCCGGGAGGGGCCTGGCGGCGCTTGTACTCGGCGAGGTCCACGAGCGCGATCGCGCGGTCCACATCGTTTGCGGGGAGCCCCTGGGCGATCAGCTGCTCGCGGCTGAGGTCGAGCTCGACGTAGCCCTGGAGGATCTCGTCGAGCACCGGATACGGCGGCAGGGAGTCGTCGTCGCGCTGCTCGTGGCGCAACTCGGCCGAGGGAGCCCGCTCGATGATGCTCGGGGGGATAGGCGCCCTCGCCGCGCGCATGGCCGCTTTGGGGAAATCCTCGCCGAGGAAGAAGTCGGGCGAGTTGCGCCACCGGCAGAGCCGGTAGACGAGCGTCTTGGGGACGTCCTTGATGACCGCGAAGCCACCCGCCAGGTCGCCGTAGAGGGTCGTGTAGCCGACCGACATCTCGGACTTGTTGCCGGTCGTCAGGACCAGCCAGCCGAACTCGTTGGAGAGGGCCATCAGCATGTTGCCGCGGATGCGGGCCTGGAGGTTCTCCTGGGTGAGGCTCGTGTCGGCCTCGGTGAGCTGCCCGCTCATCGCCTGGGCATAGGCGTCCACCATCGGCTCGATCGACAGCTCCACGGCCGCGATGCCGAGCGCCTGCGCCAGCGCGTGGGCGTCGCCCTGGGTCTCCGAGGAGGAGTAGCGCGAGGGCATGATCGCGGCGCTGACGGCCTGGGGGCGCAGGGCGTCGGCGGCCAGGCACGCGACCAGGGCGGAGTCGATCCCGCCGGAGATGCCCAGGACGACGTGCTCGAAGCCGTTCTTGAGCACGTAGTCGCTCAGCCCCAGCACCAGCGCGTGGTAGACCTCGGCCTCCTCGGGCACCAGCGGCTCCGCCAGCGGCGGCTCCTGCAGCGGTGGCTTGGAAGCGGACGCGGGGGAGGGGAGGGGCGGCAGCTGGATCACCTCCATGCGGCTGCGACGGGCGGCGGGGCGGTGGGAGGCGTCACGCAGGCGGGCGGCAGCGGCGGCCTGGAGGTCGACGTCGCAGAACAGCAGCTGCTCGCGGAACTGGGCGGCCCGGGCGATGGTGGCGCCGGTGTGGTCGAGCACGCAGGAGTGGCCGTCGAAGATGAGCTCGTCCTGGCCCCCGACAAGCCCGCAGAAGGCGACGTGGGCGACGTTGTCGCGGGCGCGCTGGGCGAACATCCGCTCGCGCTCCATGCCCTTGCCGACGTGGTAGGGGGAGGCGGAGATGTTGACGATCAGGGTGGCTCCGCTGAGGGCCTCGTCGCTGGCCGGGGGGCCGGGCTCCCAGATGTCCTCGCAGATCGTCAGGCCGAGCCGGTCCGCTCCCAGGTCGATGACGGCACCCGAGGAGCCCGCCTGGAAATAGCGCTGCTCGTCGAAGACGCCGTAGTTGGGCAGGTACACCTTGCGGTAGACGGCGTGTACGGCGCCCTCGTGCAGGACGGCGAGGGCGTTGTAGACGTCGTCGGCGCGCTCCGGGAAGCCGACCACGGCGACGATCCCCGTGGCCTCGGCGGCCAGCTCCTGCAGAGCCTGTGCCGCGTCGGCGAGGAAATGCTCCTTCAGCAGCAGATCCTCAGGGGGGTAGCCGGTGAGGGCCAGCTCGGGGAACAGCACCAGGTCCGCCTGCCGGCGGCGGGCCGCCCGGATCCCGTCGCGAACGAGCTCGGTGTTGCCCGCTACGTCCCCGACGGTGGTGTTGATCTGGCCCAGCGCCAGGCGCATGCCCGGGGCGGCTAGTTGGTTCCGGCGGGTCGCCTGGCCCCGGTTCGGGAGTCTGAGGTGCGGCGGCTGGAGTTGGCGGTTGTGCGCTTGGAGGTGGACTTGCGGGCGTTGCCGACCCGCGGGCGCACGCCGGCTGCCCGGCACAGGGCCGCTACGGCCCACTTCAGGTCGAGTGCCAGTTCCTCGATGTCGGGGAGGGCGTCGTAGTCGCCCAGGAGTCCGAACCCGAGGTGCCCGTCGTAGCTCATGACGGCGATGCCGAGGGCCTGCTTCTGGGCCAGGGGGACGACGGGGTAGAGGATCTCCAGGCGCCGCCCCAGCAGGTAGAGCGGGAACTGGGGGCCGGGGACGTTCGTGACGACGAGGTTGAAGAACGGCTGGCGGGCCTGCAGGCGGGCGGCCTGGCTAAGGATCGTGGGCGGGGCGAAGCCGGCGAGGTTGGTGAGCACCTGGGCACCCACAGCCTGACCGGATTTCTTCAGCTCATCCATCGAGGAGGCGATCTTGCGGAGCACCTCGGCTGCGTTCTGCACGCCCACGGGCAGCGGCGCCCACATGGCGGCGACCTGGTTGCCGAGCGCTCCCCGCTGTGCCTTGGTCCTCACCGAGACGGGGACCATGGCCTTCAGGACCAGATCGTCGGTCTCGTGCCCCTGGCGACGCAGGTAGCGCCCGAGGGCCAGCGAGACGGAGGCCAGGACGGTGTCGTTGAGGGTTCCTCCGAGGGAATCCTTGACAGCTTTGAGGCTCGCGATGTCGACGTCGAGGAAGGTGTAGCGGCGGTGGGGTCCGATCTCCACGTTGAAGGGGCTCGCCGGTGCGGGGGCCTGGATGCCCGCGATGGTCGTCGCGCCGATGCTGGTGACGGCGCCGGTGAACCTCGAGACGGCACGCCTGGGCCTGCGCAGCACGGCGCGGGCGCCTCGGACCATCTCGCCCGGGACGGTTGAGCGCTCGATGAGGGCCTCGCCGAGCAGCTTCGCCTGGCCGGGTAGCGGTTTCGCGGCCCACGCCGTGGCAGGGGCGGTGGGCGCCGCGGGTTCGCGAGCGGTGTCGAACAGGACGGTGGTGATGTCCACACCGGAGATGCCGTCCACGAGAGCGTGGTGGGTCTTTGCGATCAGGGCGAAGCGCCCGCCGGACATGCTCTGCACGAGCCAGATCTCCCACAGGGGCTTGGAGCGATCCAGGCGCTGGGAGAAGATCCGTCCGGCCAGGCGCTTGAGGGCCTCCTCGCCCGCCGGCTTGGGCAGGGCGGTGTGGCGTATGTGGTAGTAGGGGTTGAAATGGGGGTCGTCGGTCCACACCGGCCGGCCCTGGCCGAACGGGACGTACGCCAGGCGCTGGCGGTAGCGGGGGACCAGGTGCAGGCGACCGTTGACGTGCTCGACGAGTTCCTTGAGGCTCGGAGCGTCGCCCTCGAAGACCATCACGGAGGCCACGTGCATATGAGCCGTGGAGTGGTCCTCCAGGTGCAGGAAGGTTGAGTCGAGCGCAGTCAGGCGGTCGGGATTCGCCACAGGGCGATTGTCGCACAGGTCAAACGTCGGCGATCATGAGCAAAGGCCCACAAAGCTGCGCGAACCGGGTCACCGGTTCGCGGCCGAGCGGACGGATTGCTCCTACCAGGATCTGGACGCCCCACAGCCGGTTCACGGCGGGCCCCAAATCCGCTCACCTGGCGCGGCAGGACTTCAGGTCCGGGGGCGCGAAAGACGACGCAGACCGAGCATTTCGTAGGCGGCCTGGCGAGAGATCTGGGCCTCCCGGGCGATCCGGCTCACCGGGATCCCGGCCTCGTAGGCGTCCACCACGCGCTCCCTCAGCTCCGCGGAGGCCGCCCGGCGGGTCTCCTCGGCACGCAGGCGCCGCTCGGCCGCGAACTGGAGCCCGATCAGCTCAGGAATGGCGTCTTCCATCTGATTGTAAGGCTACCTGACAGCATCAAGACCTGTCAAGCGGCCTTACACCAGCCAATTTCGCGCCCATTTCCCGGGGCATCTCACCGGCGCAGGTCGTTCTCGCGCCTGACGTTGATCTTTTGCTCGGTGCATAGATGATCACGGCCATCGGAGGGATCTTTCTCGTCTTTCTGCCCCTGGTCGCGGCCCGGCGGCCGGGGCGTCTGAGCGGAGATCGCCCTTACGGGGCGCTATCGGCCGCTCCAGGGCCCGCCGGGTTTGCTCTGAAGTGACCGCGCAGTAGACTCGTGGGCGAGCGATGAGGCTCGCTCCATAACCGCGGCTCTGCCGCTGATGGCCTCTACAACGCCAACCCGCGTCGTGGAGGTCGTGTATGGAGTTCGTTGAGCCTCGAATCGCTCATGGCGAGGACTGCCCGTGATCGCTCTACTGGTGGCGGTCGCAGGCGCTGGTGGAGTCCTCGCCCGCTATGGCCTTTCGTCCGTCGTCCACGGTGATGCGTTGCCGTGGACGACGGTCGTGATCAACGTGGTGGGGTCGTTCCTGCTCGGGATGCTCGTTGCGCCCCACGGCCTCTCGCCGCCGCTGCGGACGACCCTCGGCGTGGGGTTCCTCGGCGGGTTCACGACCTTCTCGACCTTCTCCGTGCAGGCGTTCCTGTACCTGCAGGCCGGAGAGCCGGTCCGAGCTCTGGTGCTCGTGCTGGCGAGCGTGTCGGCCGGAGTCGCAGGGGCGGCGGCGGGGTACTACACAGGTCGGAGCGTCCTCTGACTCGACATCGTCGGGGCCCCCGGCGGGATCACGTTGAGGCCCGACACCGAAGAGGCGGCCAACCTTGGCGCGCTTCCCACGTTCTACAGAGTGAGGGAGTGCCGAGAGGGAGGACCTCCAACACGGAGGGAAACGGCTCGAGGAGGCTCCGGTCCTTAGTCCGCCGGAGCCTCCTCGAAGCGCGTCTGGGCCGCAGCGATCGGCCCCACCGGGCGGCGCCTCCCGGTGGGGCCGATCGCCCGTGGGGGACCCGGCTACCCGATGCCGAACTGCGTGACAACGCGCTGAAGTTCGGACTGCGGGGTCTCGTGGGGGGCCGGCGGGGGCGGCTTGATTGCGGTGCCGGTGGGTCCGGGCGGCCGCAGGCCTATCCGAGCGACCACCCATGCGCCGTCGCGCTCCGTGGCGATCCACGTCGCGTCTGGGTCGACAGCCTGCCGGCGGCGGGCCTCGGCTACGGCCTCCTCATGCGTCACGACAGGACATTGTGGCAAACATCATCCGGTAGGTTCTGCCCGTGGGCATCGTGGACACAGCCTGGGAGATCGCTCGTGCTTTTCCGCGGCTGGGTTACCCGCTTCCCGGAGCGTGACTGCCCAGAACCGTTCACCTCGAGGCTGTGGATCGTGCCGCTGACCCCGCCCGATCGTCTCCGCCGGACGGGCCGACTTTTCGGGACCTCCATCTGGTTCGTCGTAGTAGCCCTGCTCGCACTCCTGGCCGGCCTCGGCCTTGCGGGCGCGATCACCGAATCGGGCGCCGAAGACAACCGGGCGCCGGCCGGACGAATCGTCTTCGCCGCGCTTGCGTTGTGCGCGGCGTTACTGGCACTCACGCTTTGCATACAGCGACTACGCGGCGAGCCGATCCGCGCGCTCGCGTGGGAGGTTCTCGTCACGGCAACCGCCGCGATGCTGATCGTTCTCTCTGCTGCAGTCGATATCGCCAGTGGGCCGCTCTAGTGAGCGTCAGGTCAGGTGGCCTTCGCAGGTGTTGCCGTCGGTGTTCGCGTGGGTGCCGTCGGGACAGATCGTTTTTTCACCGAACCAGTTGACGCCGCTCACGTCGGCAGCTTCGAGGTTGGCGTGTTCGAGGTTCGCGCCGGACAGGTTTGCGTGGGCGAGGTTCGCTTCCACGAGGTTGGCGCTCTGAAGGGTGACGCTCAGAAGGGTGGCGTGTTCGAGGTTCGCGCGTTCCAGCACCGTGCGTTTAAGGTTTGCGAGGGTTAGGTTGGCGCCCTCGAGATCAGCGGCTTCGGCGTGGGTGGCTTCCAGGTCGGCCGCTTCAAGGTTGGCGGCTTCGAGGTCGGCGCCTGCCATCGCGACGTTGACCAGCACGGCGTTCTTGAGGTTTGCGCGCGGCCCGAGGAGATAGCCTTCGATAAGTTTCCACGGCGAGGGCAGGGCGGTCGGCGAGCCGATGAGGCCACCGGAGCTGACGCCCAGGAGGTCGACGCCTTCCAGGTTGGCGCCCGTGAGGTTCGCGCCCGCCAAAGCCGCGCCTTCAAGGTCAGCACCGTGCAGATCCGTACCTTCCATATTGGCGCCTTCGAGGGCAGCGCCTTCCAGGGCAGCGCCTTCCAGGTTCGCGCCTTTCAGATATGCGCTGGGCCCGATGAGGTAGCCGGCGATCAGCCTCCACTTGGAGGGCAGGGTGTTGGACGAACCGGTGATGCCTCCCGACGTGACGCCTTCGAGATTGGCACCCGCCAGGTCGGCGCCTGACATTTCGGTGCCTACCAGGTACGCGCCCGCCAGGTCGACTCGCAGCAGCTCGGTGCCTGTCAGGTGCGCCCCCGTGAGGACGGCGCGTTCCATGTTGGCTGCTGTGGCGAACGCGTGTTCCAGGTTGGCGCTGGTGATGACCGCGGCGGTGAGATTGGCTCCTTCCAGGTTGGCTTTCACCAGGTCGGCGTTCATGAGCACCGCGGAGGTGAGCACGGCCCGCTGCAGATTGGCGCCTTCCAGATCAGCTTCGGTGAGGGCGGCGGCTTTCAGGCTCGCGCCTTCGAGGTTGGCGAGCGGCCCGACCAGGTAGCCGCCGACGTCCTGCCAGGAGCCCGGCAGGACGAGGGGTGTGCCGGTGATGCCGCCGGAGCGTATGTCCACCAGGTTGGCGCCTTCGAGGACCGCGCCTCTCAGGGTGGCGTGTTCCAGGCCCGCGTGTTCCAACTGGGCATGTTTCAGGCTCGCGCCTTCGAGGTCGGCGCCCGCCAGGTTGGCGACGTCGAGGTCTGCGTTCGCCAGTTCGGCGTGTTCCAGTTTGGCGCCCGCCAGCCTGGCGACCGGCCCGATCAGGTAACCCTGGATGAGTTTCCAGGGCGAGGGAAGCGCGGCCGGCGAGCCGGTGACGCCTCCGGACCTGACGGCCCCCAGGTTCGCGAGCGCCAGGTTGGTGCCGGTCATGTTGGCGCCTTCCAGGTTGGCGGCGGCCAGGTCGGCCCCTTCCAGGTCGGCACCTTCGAGGTCGGCACCTTCGAGGACGCCGCCTTCCAGATCCACACCCGCGAGGTAAACGCCCGCCAGGTTGGCGTGTTCCAGGTGGGCGACGGGACCGATGAGGTAACCGTCGATGAGTTTCCAGTTCGCGGGCAGATGCCGCGGCGTGCCGGTGATCCCGCCCGACTTCACGCGTTCCAGCTTGGCGCCTTCGAGATTGGCTCCTTCGAGGTCCGTGTCTTCGAGGTTGGCGCCTTCCAGGTTGGCACCCTCCAGTTCGGCGTCGGTCAGGATTTCACCCGCGAAATCGCATTCTTTGAGGTTCGCACCCGGTTCGAGCTTCTTGCAGCTCAGCGGCGAGGCGACGGTCACCGTGAGCATGCCCTTCGTGCTGCCGCCGCCGCCGGTCGCCTTCAGTGTGAGCCTGTAGGCAATCGCCTTGTGACCCGACACGTTGTCGTGGAACGTGACGTGCTCTTCGATGGTCCCGCCGGCACACGCGACCGTGACCGGAAGCCCGGTGACCTGCCGGGAGGAGGAGAGCGCGCAGGTGGTGGCGTTGGCGACGGTCGCCTTCAGCGTTACGGCGCCACCGTGATAGCTCAGTTGGCTGGGGGTGCTTTCGAACGCCGAGATCGTCGGCTTGGGTTCCGCCTGCGGTTCAGCGGCCGAAGCACCGGACACACACCCGCAGCACCCCATCAGCCCGGCGAGCACCGCCGCAGCCGTAACGAGCCCGCACGAGCGGACGCGTGAGGACCATGACCCGGTCGGCCCCGATCCTCGTCTCAGGAACTCCATCTCCTCACCCCCATCGAGCCATTCCCACATTGGCACGAGCGCCCCCCGGCACTCTCCCCCGGCACTCTGTAAGGGTGGAGCCTACACGGGTCGCCCCTCCCATGTCGTGAGGACAAGTTCGTGCGGGCCTCCCCGATGACGCCGCGTGCCTAGAGCACGTGTGGCGGGCGCGGTACGCCGAGGACGGCGAGCATGGCTGCATGCCCCTGTAGCTAGCTGACGGTCAGCCGGGGGTCGTGAACGTGAGCCTTCCCCCGACGCCTGGCTGTCCACTCGCGTTGTGCGCGACCAACCAGTATTCATAGGTCGTGTTCGGCGCTAGATGCTTGACCTCGGCCATCACCTGCATCTCGGTGTCCCCCTTGGCTCTATGGCTCCTGGTTTCGGGGCCGCACCCTTCGAGGTCTTCGCATTCGACTGAGCCGACTTCCTTGTAGATGAAGTAGTAGGTCGTGCGAGAGCCCTCCGGGTTCAGTTCGCCCCGCAACTCGAAACCGCTGGAGGTTTGGACGGCGGCCTCGGTCTTAACCTCGGGCGGTATCGGCGGACACGACCCCGGCTTGCTGCATTTGTGAGCGACACTCGCGTCTGCCACGCCCAAGCCGGCTACGAGCGAGGTTACGCCTGCCAGCAGAATCAAGCACCCCAGAAGCCATCGAACGCGGGTCATCATCAGAGCCCTCCGTCAAGTCGATCCAGGCCGGGCAAGACTACCCCGTTGACCCCTGCGTGTCGAGATCCCGGCTGGCCGCTACGCCGCGAGCGCTGGCAAGCCGGGAGGCGGGTCTCGCCAGGACCCGAGGGCTCAACGTGAGGCTGCCGCACGTGCTCGATCCGGCGCACTCGGAGGAGAGCTTGTGCGGATCCGCGTTTTTGCAGTGGGGCCGAAGTGTGACCAAGCGCACACATATCCGTTTACCGCAAGTATGATGACCAAGCTCCCAAATCCAGCGGTTGAGGGCCCGTGCGTGGGGGTGATGGAGGGCGGCTAGGTGCGTGGTCCCGTCCGCCGAACTCGCTCGCGCTATTTGGAGTTCATGGCGTGGTGGCATCTCACGCCGCTATGGCTGGAGTTTTACAATCTGCGCGAGATCACCCGCGCTAAGACGCACGGGTGGCGGCCAAGTAAGCATCGTCTCTTGGGGGGCCTGGGCCAGACGCGCGTGAGCGCCAAGGGGTCGTGGAGGAGGCTCCCGGGCTCCGGCTCGGCGAATGGGCCATCGTAGTCCAGAGCAAACCCGGTGACGTAGAAAAGTAGCCGCTTGAGCTGGAACCTCGTGTAGTAGCCCACCGTCTGTCCGGCACTGACGTAGAACGGGCTGCTATCGACAAAAAACTCGGAGACGGCTACCGAACGATCGATCGCGCCGAACCAAATACTGGTGCGCTCGGGAACGCCATTCGAATGGGCGTAGAGCCGCGTGAAGTTGTCGGCCGGCGCGTATGTCTCCCCACGGTGCTCAATCTCGGGGTCACTCTGCTCTTGATCGTGCATCCAGATCGCGAGTAGCAGCCCAACCTTGGTGGCCCACCGCGCGACCCTCAGGCGCTTCTTGGGGTTGAGTTCGACCCCCTCTTCGCGTTCTAGTGCTGGTCGCAGGCAGTTCGTTGTGTGATCGTCCAACCGTTTCATCCAGCCCCCGTTGCAGCGGGTGCAAATACGGTCATCGAGCCTAATCGTGTGATCCGGCTCCACGCGTTCACCACGCGGGACCTGCAGGCCGGTGGCGACCTCCATATCGCCCCAACTTGAGTCGATCGGGAATCGCATCCCGATCGCCTTCGCTATCTGCCAGCCGATGATGTGCTCGCGGTTGAAGGGCTGCCCACTGTCGCAGCCCCAGACGCAGGTTCCAGGCTTCGGGATCACGCGGCGCTACTCTCCCGCTAGATGCAAGACGAACAAGGTGCGGAGCCTACCCAGCCGACGCAGCCGAAAGGGATCGACCCTGAGACGGGCGAGCCGTACGAGCCGGTGGAGATTCCCGTTCCGACGCGGCGCGCGGTCGACAAGTTCTTTCGGAAGGTGACGAGCCCCGGCCAAGTCAAGCCGAAGCCATGGCATCCGGGTCCTAGGTCCTAGAACGGCCCGGTGCCGCCAGGACCCGTCCCAGCGCCGCCGTTCCAGAAGTGCTCCCAGCGTTCGCGCCAAGTCTCTAGCCGATACCGCTGCACCTCGGCGCGGATGCTGTCTAGCGCATTGATGATCGCGTTCACAGGCCCTCAGCGGCTCTGTTGACGAGCTGGTGGAACATCGAGCGCCCGTCGTAGTAACGACGGTTGTAGCGCCAGGCGAACTCGCTGAGGTAGCCCTGTAGCCACTTGTGGGACACCTTCTTGTAGTTGCCCCGGATTCCGGTCTTGAGGTTCCCAAAGAACACCTCGACGGTGTTTGTGTGCGTGTCGCCTTCGACGTAGTAGCCGGTCGCGTCCCATCAGCCGGGGGAATTGAATAGACGGGCGTAGCCTCCGCTTTGACCCTGAACAAGTCGAAGATGGAGGTACGCCCGCATGGAGAAGGTAGCCCCGAGCGAGAGGTTCCGCTCTGAACTGGACGTGGTGCTGGCCGGTGTTGGCGGCGAGGAGGACCCGATCGAGACGGTCGGGCGCCTCGGTGCCCGGCTGATCCTGCAGCAGGCACTTGAGGATGAGGTGAGCGAGTTCCTCGGCCGCCGCCGTTATGAGCGCGCTGAGGAGACGGTCAGTCACCGCAACGGCTACGAGGAAAGGACGGTCAAGACGACGAGCGGGGCAATGCGCCTGGAGCGCCCGAGGATTCGTGATGCGAAGCGGCTCGGGTTCGAGAGCCGGATCCTCGGCAAGGGCGTCGCCCGCACCCACGCTTTGGAGTCGTTGGTGATCAGCGGCTTCCTCAGGGGCCTGTCGACCAGGGATGTCGAGGCGGCGCTGGAGGAGGTCTTCGAGGAGCCGATCGCGTCGAAGAGCACGGTCTCGCGGATCTGTGAGGACACCCGCGAGCGATACCAGCAGTGGTGCCGCCGTCGCCTTGAGCAGCACGACATCGTCTACCTCTTCCTCGACGCCATCTACCTGAAGCTGCGCCCCGACGACACACCATCGGAGGGTGTCCTTGTCTGCTGGGGGGTGACGCTCGAGGGGCGCAAGATCCTGCTCGGATTGGCTCTGGGGAGCCGCGAGAGCTATGAGGCGTGGCTCGCGTTTGGCCGGGACATGATCGAGCGGGGACTGCGCTCCCCGGCGCTCGTGGTCGCCGACGGGGCCCCGGGAATCTGGAAGGCGACCCGTGAGCTCTGGCCTGAGGCGCTCGAGCAGCGCTGCACCGTCCACGCGCTCAGGAACGTCACGGGCAAGCTCCCCGAGCGCCACCACCAGGAGGTCAAGGCGCGGTGGTGGAAAGCGTTCGATGAGGCCCGCTCCCCGGGCGAGGTGACCCGCGAGCTGCAGGGCATCATCGCCGACTACCGCACCGCCTATCCCTCCGCGATGGCCGTGATCGAAACGGACCTTCCGGCCCTGGTGTCTCATCTACGGTTCCCGTCCGAGCACCGCAAGCGGATACGGACCACAAATCTCCTCGAGAGAACGTTCGTGGAGGTCCGCCGGCGCACCAAGGTCATCGGCCGCTTCCCCGGCGAGACCTCAGCGCTGTCTCTGATCTGGGCCGTGCTCGAGCTCTCCAGCCGCGGCTGGCGCGGAGTGAAGATGAACCCCAAGACCGTCGCGGAGATCGAGCGGCTGCGCCGTCAGCTGCGCGAGGACCCAGCCCCACCCGTGACCGTCGACGCCGAGGAGGTGATCGCCGCATAGGATCCGCAGCAAGCGGAGCTACGCCTCGATGATTTCACCCGGGAACTGGGACGCGACCTAGTAGCCGGTTGATTCGACTATGGGAGATGAAGTGCCGCTCTAGGCCGCTGTACGCGTGCCACTCGTCGGTGAAGATGATCGACTCGGGCTCGACCCACTTGATGACCTGACGTTTCAGCGCAGGGCTGCGACGGGAGGGCAGAACGGTTGTCTTGACCCGTCCGCCGCGTTCGACGGTTGCGACCACGGTTGCTCGACTACGTTCGCGGAGTTTCGCGGCCTCTGAGCGCCTGGGAGGCCCAATGGCGATTTCGGGGTTCACGCCAGCGGCACGTTTCGGCTTACCGTCAACGGAAGCCTCATCGACCTCTACATCACCGGAGAGCATCGTGTCGTCGTCTGCCATCAACTTGTTGCGGATCAGGTTGAACATCCGCCACGCGGTCTTGTACGTGACGCCAAGCTCCCGCTCAAGGTGCTTGGCAGACACTCCGCAGCGAGTGCTGGCCATGAGGTACATGGCGTAAAACCACAGGTGCAGCGGGGTTGAGGATTTGTGGAAGATCGTCCCAGCGAGGGGCCGCAGGTGGTAGCCGCAGGAGTCGCACGCGTAGTTCGGCCGTGACTTGACGCGGTGAAAGCGCCGGTCGCGTTCGCACTTTGGGCAGAACGCCGTGTGCCCGTCGGGGGCGAACCGTTCGCGCCAGAGCATGTCGAGGCACGCGGCGTCGTCCGAGCACTCCCGGACGAACTCCATGAGCGAGTACGTGGAGTCCGAAACTTTGCCCCGGATCGGGTTGTTGCGGTCAACGGGAGGCATCAGGCGTCCTTCCCGTCGTCGGGCTCGTCGCCGCCAACGCCAAAGAACCGCCCGGCCCCATACGCGTTCAGGAACTCGCGCAAGCCCTGGGACCGGCCCATCTTTCGGAGGGCAATGCCGCAGAGCACCGGTATCCCGACGAATACGAACAGGACGATGACGACGAGAACGACGATGCCGACGGCTTCCATACGGAGATCATCCCACGAAATCTACTTGCTGTCAAGGGATAAGTATGACCAAGCGCACACTTGGTCAATATGCACGCCAGCTGGGCTGCCTGCGGACACAGGACAACCGGCCCGAACGGCGCTGCGGATGATGTCTCACGTGTCGGTCGCATCTGAGAGGATGCGCCGCGCGTTGCGCTGTTCCCGCGCTCGCCGTTGATGGTCAGGCGGCCCAGGGCGGACACCCTGGGCCGCCCTAAGCTCGGCCGCAGAGCACGGTGCTAGCGGGGTGGGTAGTTCACCGGGTGCTGCCGTGGCACAACTGTTCGCCCCCTCCGCTAAAGATGCAGATCAATCTCAGCAGGTAGTAGGGCGTATACGCGATGCCGCCAACCGGCTTGGTCGGGTAGGTCCCGTCGCCCCCGAGGTCCCTGTTTAGCGATTCGAGCGTGTGGCTAGGTCGCGTCCCAGTTCCCGGGTGAAATCATCGAGGCGTAGCTCCGCTTGCTGCGGATCCTATGCGGCGATCACCTCCTCGGCGTCGACGGTCACGGGTGGGGCTGGGTCCTCGCGCAGCTGACGGCGCAGCCGCTCGATCTCCGCGACGGTCTTGGGGTTCATCTTCACTCCGCGCCAGCCGCGGCTGGAGAGCTCGAGCACGGCCCAGATCAGAGACAGCGCTGAGGTCTCGCCGGGGAAGCGGCCGATGACCTTGGTGCGCCGGCGGACCTCCACGAACGTTCTCTCGAGGAGATTTGTGGTCCGTATCCGCTTGCGGTGCTCGGACGGGAACCGTAGATGAGACACCAGGGCCGGAAGGTCCGTTTCGATCACGGCCATCGCGGAGGGATAGGCGGTGCGGTAGTCGGCGATGATGCCCTGCAGCTCGCGGGTCACCTCGCCCGGGGAGCGGGCCTCATCGAACGCTTTCCACCACCGCGCCTTGACCTCCTGGTGGTGGCGCTCGGGGAGCTTGCCCGTGACGTTCCTGAGCGCGTGGACGGTGCAGCGCTGCTCGAGCGCCTCAGGCCAGAGCTCACGGGTCGCCTTCCAGATTCCCGGGGCCCCGTCGGCGACCACGAGCGCCGGGGAGCGCAGTCCCCGCTCGATCATGTCCCGGCCAAACGCGAGCCACGCCTCATAGCTCTCGCGGCTCCCCAGAGCCAATCCGAGCAGGATCTTGCGCCCCTCGAGCGTCACCCCCCAGCAGACAAGGACACCCTCCGATGGTGTGTCGTCGGGGCGCAGCTTCAGGTAGATGGCGTCGAGGAAGAGGTAGACGATGTCGTGCTGCTCAAGGCGACGGCGGCACCACTGCTGGTATCGCTCGCGGGTGTCCTCACAGATCCGCGAGACCGTGCTCTTCGACGCGATCGGCTCCTCGAAGACCTCCTCCAGCGCCGCCTCGACATCCCTGGTCGACAGGCCCCTGAGGAAGCCGCTGATCACCAACGACTCCAAAGCGTGGGTGCGGGCGACGCCCTTGCCGAGGATCCGGCTCTCGAACCCGAGCCGCTTCGCATCACGAATCCTCGGGCGCTCCAGGCGCATTGCCCCGCTCGTCGTCTTGACCGTCCTTTCCTCGTAGCCGTTGCGGTGACTGACCGTCTCCTCAGCGCGCTCATAACGGCGGCGGCCGAGGAACTCGCTCACCTCATCCTCAAGTGCCTGCTGCAGGATCAGCCGGGCACCGAGGCGCCCGACCGTCTCGATCGGGTCCTCCTCGCCGCCAACACCGGCCAGCACCACGTCCAGTTCAGAGCGGAACCTCTCGCTCGGGGCTACCTTCTCCATGCGGGCGTACCTCCATCTTCGACTTGTTCAGGGTCAAAGCGGAGGCTACGCCCGTCTATTCAATTCCCCCGGCTGATGGGACGCGACCTGTGGCTAATCACGGCGAGCTTTGCTTCAGCGCCACTGTCGCTCACCCTCTGGACGGCTGCAGCAATTGCTGCTGGGCTTGCGCCAGATTGGGTGGCATCGGTGGCTAGGGCACCAACCATGCCGCCGAAAACCCCGCTCGCCGCAACTGCTAGGGCGATCATTCGTGCCGTCATCGCCGCCTTCTCCCTTCGTCGTGGTTTGGCGGGCGAGCCTACAACGCGGGAGGGATCTTTGTGTCGATTCGCACTTCTGCAGTCAACGACCAAGCGCACACTTATGTCCGGAAGGTATGTAAAATGTAGGCATGGAAATCGCCTTCGCGATCTTTGTCTTCATTGCTTTGGCCTGCGCGATCGTTTTCATGCCCACCTACCTGTGGCCGCACTCGCGTTACGCGCGCTGGCTAGAAGCGAAGCTCCACGCGATCTTCGGGGGCGATCGTGGCCTCTGAGCGCGCTGGCAGGGACCGCAACAACCCCGAACGCCGCAAATCCTCGGAATCGGATCTCTCGCTCATGGAGTTCATGCGCGAGTTCCCGAACGATGCTGCCTGCCTAGACCGCCTCTGGCGGGACCGCTTCGCGCCTGACGGCCACCACACGCACTGTCCGCGCTGCGAGCGGGAGCGGAAGTTCCACCGGACCAAGACCAGGGCGTCCTACACCTGCGACTCCTGCGGCCTGCACATCCACCCGCAGAAGGGCACGATCTTTGAGCGGTCCTCGACCTCGCTGCACCTGTGGTTCTACGCCATCTACTTGATGGCTAGCACTCGCTGCGGGATCTCGGCCAAGCAGATGGAGCGCGAGATCGGCGTCACGTACAAGCAGGCGCACAAGATGATGAAGCGCATCCGGACGCTCATGGACGACGACGGGGAGCCGCTGAAAGGCGACGTCGAGATTGACGAGACCTCTTGGGGCGGCAAGCCCAAATGTCCCCACGGCCAGCCTCGGGATATCGCGCTCGGGCCGTCGCGTCGGGCTGCTGCTGCGAAAGCTCGGGAAGCCAAGCCGACGATCCTCGGGATGGTCGAGCGCGGCGGCAAGGTCCGCGCTCGCGTGATCCCCTCACGCCACGGTACTGGCCCTAGCAGAGCCGTGCTGGCGAACGTCAACCCGGACTCGATCATCTTCACCGACGACCGGGCCTCCTGCAAGCCGCTACGCCGCAAGTACATCGACCACAAGGTCATCAACCACTCGGCCGGGATCTACGTCGAAGGCTCGACGCACACCAACACAATCGAGGGGTTCTTTGGGAACCTCAACGCGGGGATGCGCGGGACCTACAAGAAGGTGTCGCCGGCCTATCTACAGAACTACCTTGACGAGTACTCCTGGCGCTACAACGCGAAACGCGAGCCGGGTGCGCTCTTCACGCAGCCGCTCAACCGCGCCACCGGTGGCGACCAATGATGCGGGAAGCCCGCCGAGCGTTGATCACCGTTGTCGTGGTGCTGTTCGGGGGCGCCTTGTTTGCGACACCGATGTCTCCCGCGGCGCATCTAAATCCTGCACGTGAACGATGCCAACTGGCTCGGGAGCGTCTGTTCAAGGAGCGCTTTCCCAAGCCCCACACAACGCGGCTTCCGTCAGCACTGACCTCTCTGCTCGGGATTCTGCGGAGGCAGCCGGTCCCGAGAATAAAGCTTCCCCCGACCGCCACTCACGGCCTCACCTACAAAGAATATACGGCCGTTTGGCTTGGCTCCACGCGGCTGCTTGCGATCTCCGAAGGCGTCCACTTCTATCTGGCTCCCGCAGTTTTCAACCCGCCACCGGAACCGAGGGCCTGCCTCACCCTACTTTCCCCAGAAGAACGCATCGGGCGCGAACGCCTGTACGCGAACGAGCCACGTGGGCCAGTCGCAATCCTCCAGGCCTACTCGGCGCATGAAAGTGCTGGCGTCTCATTCACACCATCCATGATCCAGAGCGGCAAGGCGCAGATCTCGGCGTGGCCTTTGCGCTACGGCCTTGTACCTGACGGCGTGACGGCAATCAGCTTGACGCTGGATAACGGCCCGGCAATTACCGCCTCTGTGAAGAACAACTTCTACGTGGTGCGGTGGCACGAGCCAGAAGTAGGGACCCACACGCTCACCGAGAACTGGCTCGGTGCCGACGGTGCGCTCATCAAGACGATGACTGAAACCTTCCGGACAGAAATCGCTGTTGCTGCCTGATCACGGCTCCGGTGCGTCAGCCTAGGGTGTCGTCCTCTCCGCGCGGTGCAGCAGTCGGTCCCAAGTGCTCCGCTTCGGGACCGGGATCTCGACCGGCTCGTACGGCTGGCCCGTCTTGGGGTCAATCCCTTTGGGCTGCGTCGGCTGGGTAGGCTCCGCGTCGTGATCGTCAGTCATCTAACGCGAGCGTAGCGCGGTGGATCACTGCATCTTTTGCGGTGAAGCGTTTGGGCCCAATCGGCCACGAAGCAATGAGCACGCCGCACCGAAATGGTGTCGTAAGTTCGGGCCCGAACTCGGGCGGGGAGAGCACGTGATGATCGTGGAAACCGCGGAGGGCCGCCAAGGGCGCTCCCGTGGCCACCGCAACCCATTTACGACGGTTGCGGAAGACGTGTGCAAACCCTGCAATGAGGGCTGGATGGGAGAGCTTGAGGATTGGGCCGAACAGTGGGCTCGCGCGGCCCATTGGCGGCGGCTCACGCTCTCTCGCCTACTGGCGTCAAGCCACCACCGCTACGTGGGTGGCCAAGACCGCGTTCGTTTGGGAGTCCGTGGAGGTCGAGCAGCGCGTAGTCCCCAGCGACGTCCTGCGAGCGTTCCACGCCCTTCAGAGCCCCAGCATCAGGCAGATGGTCTGGATTGGGCGCTACCTGGGCGACGGGATCGGACCCCATCCGATGTGGGCCACCGGCGGGCGACTACCGGGGCGACCTGTGGAGCGGCCGGACGATCTTGAAGACTCGGACGCATACCTCGTTGCCTTCGTCATCGGTCAGCTTGCCGGCGTTGTTTTCGGGCATCTCCTGATGCCGGGAGTCGAATGGCACTTCCCGCGCCGCCTGGCCGCGAAACTGATGCAGATTTGGCCCCCAGTACATGAGGTCATCAAGTGGCCGCCCGAGCGTGCGCTGAGCGCTGCCGACATGGACGCGATTGTCCGGTCCATGGGAGGGCCGGAGCCGCCGCAGGAGAGCGGTCCATAGGGAGTCCGCCACCTAGCGGCCCTCCGCTCCCACTCCCACACACGCCGGGCACGCACGACCGCCCACGGCAGACCAAAAGACCCGCGTTTGCGGGGCCTTTGATCGCCTTGCCATGGTGCGCTTGATCATACATACCTTCCGGACACATGTGTGACCAAGCGCACACTTACCTGTCACAATGCCCCCTAGGTTCGAACAAATGTTCGACCCGCCGAGTCGGCCCTGAAGGGCTGAGCGGGGGACCCAACGCCGCCGGATCGCCGCACAGGCACCGGTGACAGGGGCGAATCGACTGCTGATGCAGTTGTAACGCCCGGTAGGCACGGAGATATCGGATGTCTCTGTGCTGGCCGGCCGTGAGCCCGGCAGCTAACCCCGTAGGCGGACAAACCCTGAAGGGAGCACTCACGGATGCATGCCATTTCGCCTACCGAAGCGCTTGCGCGCGATCTCACCCCCGCGACGCTCGCAGACCAGAGCATCGCGGCCGAACCACCCGAACGCGAGCACACGTCCCTGCACGTAGGTCACGGGCACCTGAACGTTCTCGAGGGACACCGGGCCCGCATCACCGGGCGCCTACTCGAGGACGGACACCCTGGCTCCCCCGATCTGATGGTGGTCCTCCAGCGCCGGGCCGGCAGGCGGTGGCTCACCGTGGCTCGTTCGCACACCCGCGGTGGAGGGCGCTTCGCAATCAACTACGTCGCCCACACACCCAGGAGCGAGGCCGTTCGCTTGCGCTTCCCGGGCGACGATCTGGCTTCCTCCTCGACCCGCCGTATCGCGCACCTGAACGTCTTCCGAGCGGTCAACGCTTCGTGGTACGGGGGAGGGGGCGGGCTTGCCTGTGGCGGCGAGCTGACGAGCTCCACGATGGGCGTTGCCAACCGCACGCTCCCCTGTGGCACCCTGGTCGACATCCGCTACGGGGACCGTTCGGTGACGGTGCCCGTGGTGGACCGGGGACCGTTCGTCGCGGGCCGCGAATTCGACCTCACCGAAGCCACCAAGCGAGCCCTCGGGTTCGACGGCGTCGGTGTGGTCTGGAGCACCCGCTAGCTCAGAGTTGACGGCGCGAGCGGCCGGCGCGACGCCGGGCCGGCCGCCCAAGCGCCGATTAACATCGCCCTCACGAGGGCTGACATCAGAACACCACGGGTCCTGCTGCGCCACTGGCGCCCCGAAGACCTTGCCCCATTCGTCGCCATGGGCTCCGATCCGGACGTGATGGAGCACTTCCCCAGCACTCTCTCAAGCGAGGAGAGCAGGGCGCTGATGGACCGCAACCAGGGCGGCTTGGAGGAGCGCTCCTACGGCTTTTGGGCGCTCGAGGTCCCCGGAGAGGCGGCCTTCGGCGGGTTTCTCGGCATCGTCCCCGTGCCACCCGAGATGCCGTTCGCGCCCACGGTCGAGATCGGCTGGCGCCTGGCCCGCCCGCTGTGGGGCCGGGGCCTTGCCAGCGAGGCCGCCCGCGCCGTGCTCGAGCGCGCCTTCGCAGGCCTCGAAATCAACGAGGTCGTCGCCTACACGGCGGTCGGCAACGACCGCTCCCGGCGCGTGATGGAGCGCCTGGGGATGGCACGCGACCCGGCCGAGGACTTTCTGCACCCGGGCCTGGCTGCCGAGGATCCGCTCGCGCCTCACGTCCTCTACCGCCTCACAGCGTCCGACTGGAGGCGCAATAAGCTCGAGTCGTGTGCGGGCGCTACACCAACACAGCCGGACCCGCAGAGCTGAACGACCGCTTCCGCGTGCCGATCGAAAGCGACGCCGGCACACACCGCTTCAACATCGCCCCCACCGAAGAGGTCCTGGCGATCGTCGCCGGCCCTGACGGGCACGCCGCGCGACTGCTCCGCTGGGGGCTGGTCCCGCCGTGGGCCAGGGATCTGAAGGGCTCGGGCAGGATGATCAACGCCCGCATGGAGACCGTCACCAGCACGCCCGCATACCGCGCTCTGATCCCAAAGGGCTCCCGCCGCGCCCTGCAGCTGGCCGACGGCTATTTCGAGTGGCTGGCACCGGAGCGCCGCGGATCCAGGGCGGAGCTCGGGCCTCGTCAGCCGTTCTTCTTTCAGGTTGACGGCGGTGTCCCGTTCGCGTTTGCCTCGCTCTGGACCCCGGCGAAGGTGCAGGGGGAGTGGGTCGTCAGCGTCACCCTGCTGACATGTGATGCCTCCCCGAACCGGACCGCCGCCGCGATCCACGCGCGCATGCCGGTGATCCTCGCCGACGAGGACGCCCAACAGGCCTGGCTCGACCCTTCCCTCGGCGCCGAGGAAGCGCTCTCACTCTGCGGACCGCTACCGCAGGACAGGCTCAGCGCCCGCCCGGCGAACCCAGCCGTCAACAAGCCGGGCGACGCTCCGGAGGGCCCGGAGCTGCTCAGTGCTCCTCAGGAGGACTCGGCGGCCACCCTCATGGAATCGCGAACCTGATCTTCCCACGGCGGAGTCGTTCGCGTGGGCAGGACGAAAAAGGGGAGGGCCGCTTTTGGGGATGAGGGGATCGAAGCGGCCCTCCCGATTTACTTCGGAGGGGCCTTCTCCGTGAAGGCCGATGAAAATGCTGGCATGTGCTTCGGACGGCTAGGCACACGACGTCCATGGCGGTGTGTTCGTGCGGTGAACCCGGTTGACGCCCGGGCCCCTCGGGGCTAACTTGTTCGTACGCGAGGGGCGGCCGTACGCGCGGCCGCTCGAGCCCGCTTCCCACGGGAGTCGAGGCGAGGAGGACGTCATGAGGGGACTCAAGATTCTGTCGGCGACCGCTCTCACGCTGCTCGTTCTCACCGTCGCAGCCGCCGGCGCGCAGGCGTCGGGGCTGGTGCTCTCGTCGGGGGGCAAAGTCGTGACACCGGGCACGGGAGCGTTCGGGACGCTGCGGTTCGGCCCATGTGGGTCGTTCAAGTCGACCGGAACCCTGTCGGAAAACGGGAGGATGGCCGACAAGACGGTCTTCACAGCGTTCGAAAACAGCCCCGGCGGGTGTGGCGAAGGGGGACCGACGGCAACGGGCCGGCTCGAAGGACTGGCCGTCACCTCCAAGGGGATGATGACGCTCACGGGCAAGATCATCTACACCACCGAGCTCCCCAACAAATGCGAATACTCGCTCACGAAGCTGAGAGGCACCTTCGCCGTGCCGGGCCCCACCTCGGCACTGGTCTCGGGGACAGCGAAAAGGCTGATGCCCGGGAGTGAACACGGGTGCAAGGGCGCGATCCATCTGACCGGAGAGCAAGCCACCCTCGACGATCTCGAATCAGGCACGCCGTTCGAAGCGGAACCGTGAGCGGGATCGATACGGGAACGGGGGCCCGCGAGTAGGGGTCCCCGGCCACCGGCCCACTTAACGCGCTCCCACGGGGCCGCCCGGTTATCGCCGCTTCTCCACGCCTAGTCGCGCTCTGCGGCCGGCGTGGTCTAGTCGGGCGGTTGGCCGCCTTCTTCTTCCCTTTCTTCTTCGGTAGCGGGTTCGCAGTTGTAGCCATTGTGGACGCCGGCGTTGTCATGCTTGCAATCGCCAAACGTGGCGGGACGGGGCTTGTGCGCCCCGCCGGCTTGAGCCGCGCTCGTCGCCACCAGCGGTGACCAGCAAGACAGCACGGCGGCCGCGAACACCATCGCGATTCGCTTCACGTTGATCCCGTTCAAGAGCCAAGCCTCCTGGCTTCGAGGTGAGAGGACAGCTTCGGGTCTAGAGGAGTTGGAGTCCGCGGGATGGGCTCCTGGACCAATGGTGGGCTCGGCGGGCCCCGGGTCAGCCCCGGGAACCGGAAGTCAGGGAGTACCCGATGTCAGCCAGCGCGCCGGGTTCTGCACGAAGATCGTCTCGAACACGCCGTCGTCCATCACCCCCAGCTCGCGGAGCGCCGGCACGACCTCGTCGAACACGAGGGTCATCGACCAGTTGCGGAACGCCCCGGCCTTTTCGAAGCTCGCGGCCGCCTCCGGCGGGAACCAGTCGATCGAGGCGCAGAAGTCCTGGGAGACCATCAAGCGCTCGGCGTGACCCCGGCGCAGCAGCTCGGCCGCGGTCTCGTTGCGCTTGCCGATCGGCTGGAACATCTCCAGGCCATAGCGGTCCAGACCCACGTACACACCCCGCTGGATCAGGCCCTCGATGTAGGCGACGTCGTCGGTGTCCCCGCAGTGGGCGATCTGGACCCGGTCCAGCGGCACGCCCTCCTCCTCGAAGATGTCCACCTGGCGGGGACCGGTCTGCACCGCCGGCATCGAGTGGGCCATGATCGGCGCACCCGTACGTACGCACGCACGTGCCACGGCCCGGTGGATCTTCTCGACCCGCTCGGTGACCCCGGCCGCGTCGGCGGCGCACTTCAGGAACGCGGCCCGGATGTCCGTCCCCTGGATTCCCGTCTCGATGTCCGCCACGAAGTGGTCGGCCATCACGTCCACGTCCCGGCTTTCGAAGTAGTGGGGCAGATAGTCGTAGCTGTAGATCCCCGTACACGGCACGATCTGTACGCCGCTCTGCTCGGCGACGGCCCGCATGAAGCGCACATCACGGCCCCCGAACATCGCCGTCGGGTCCACGATCGTGGCCACGCCCCGCTCCTTGGCGGCCCCGACCGCCTCCAGCGCCGCCGCCATTTCGGCGTCGGTGTCATACATCGAGGGCCACTCGGCGGCCACCGCCTCGTCGCGGAACTGCACGTGCTCGTGGACCAGCACGGTCCCCAGCTCGCTGCTGTCGACCGGCCCCTGGACTGTGTGCACGACTGCCATCGTCTGCCATCCCTCGCTTTCGGCGCTCAGCGGTATTCCTTGCCCCAGTCGGCGTCCTCGCGGATCTGGGCCTTCAGCAGCTTGCCCGCCGGGTTGCGCGGCAGGGCCTCCTCGCGGATCGATATGTACTGGGGCACCTTGAAGTCGGCCAGGTGCAGCTTGCAATGGTCCCGCACCTCATCGATGTCGATCTGCCGCCCGGCGACGGCCACCAGCACGGCTCCCACCTTCTCACCCATCATGCTGTCGGGGACGGCGATCACCGCCGCTTCGGCGACCCCGGGGGCACTCGCGAGCGCGTTCTCCACCTCGATCGAGTAGACGTTCTCCCCGCCCCGGTTGATCATGTCCTTCTTGCGGTCCACGATGTACAGCAGACCGTCCTCGTCCACCCGCGCAAGGTCGCCGGTGTGGAGCCAGCCGTCGGTGAAGGTCTCGGCGTTGGCCTCCGGCTTGTTCCAGTAGCCGCTGACCACGTTGGGGCCCCGTACCAGCAGCTCGCCGACTCCACTCTCGGCGTCGGGGTCCTCGATCGAGAGGTCCACCACCGGCACCGCGAAGCCCACCGAGTCGGCGTGGGCGGTGGCCTCCTCGTGGGGCAGGAACGAGGTCAAGGACGAGGTCTCGGTCAGGCCGAAGCCATTGCCCACGCGGGCGTTGGGGAAGGCCTCCATGATCCTCGCCACCATCGCCTCGTCGATCGGGGCGCCACCGTAGGAGACCCAGCGCACACCGCTGACGTCGGTCTCGGCAAACCCCGGGAAGCGCAGCAGCGCGTGGTAGATCGCGGGCACCGACACGAGCTGGTTGACGCCGCCCGGGTCGATCGCCCGGCAGAAGCCGTCGAGGTCGAGCCCGTTGGCCAGGATCTCCACGCGACCCCCGAACTCGAGCATCGGGATCAGCTGGCTGTTGCAGCCGGTCACGTGGAACAGCGGTACCGACACCAGCGTGGAGATGTTCGGCCCCTCGCTGCGGTCGGTGGACAGACAGCGGAAGGCGTTCTCGCTGTTGGTGAGGAAGTTCTCGTTGGAGGTCATGGCTCCCTTGGGGAAGCCCGTGGTGCCGCTCGTATAGAAGATCGCGGCCAGGTCCCCGGGGGCCCGCCCGGGAGGCTCGATGCGATCGCCGTCGGGAAGCTCGCCGCCCGGCTGGAACGTGTAGGCCGCTTCGCAGTCCTCGACCACGTAGGCGACCTCCTCGTCCTTGAACCTCGTGTTCACGGGCACGGCGACCGCGCCCAGCAGCTGGGTGGCGAAGAAGGCCAGCACCCAGTCGATGCCGTTGGGCATCCGGATCGCCACCCGGTCGCCCGCGGTCACCCCAGTGGCCAGCAGCCCGCCGGCGACCCGCGCCGAGCGCTCCCACAGTTCCTCGTAGCTGCAGGTTGCGCCACCGACCTCCAGCAGCGCCGTTGCCCGGGGGTCCCGCTCCACGCTCGCCGCCAGCATGTCCGTCAACGAGCGCGGGAGCTGCTCGTAGCGGGCGAGGCCGTCAGCGTCGCGCGTGACCCCGGTGTCGTCGAACGGGTTGCGGCCTCGGGGCAGCGGCTCGATCACGCCGCTCCGCCCGCTCACGGTTTAGGCCGGAGCTGGGGCGGCGAGCTGCTCGGCGAGGATGGCGGCGAGCTGCGCCCGCTGGCGCGCTCCGCCTCCGAGCATCGCGGCGTCGAGCTGGGCCCGCTTGTACAGCCAGTGGACGTCGGCCTCCCAGGTGAAGCCGATGCCGCCGTGGGCCTGGATCGCGCTGGCCGTCACTTCGCGGCCCGCGTCGGAGGCCGCGGCCTTGGCCATCGCGGCTGCCCCGGGCAGCCCGTCGGGGTCGGCGTCGGCACTCCAGGCGGCGAAGGCGGTGGCCGCCCGCGCCTTCTCGGTGTCCAGGAGCATCTGCGCACAACGGTGGGAGACGGCCTGGAAGGCGCCCACAGGGACCCCGAACTGCTTGCGGTCCTTGACGTATGCCACGGTCATCTCGAGCGCCCGGTCGCAGACGCCCACGAGCTCGGAGCTGATCGCCACCAGCGCCCGGTCCACGCCTCCGGCGACATCTCCGGGAAGCTCCTCGCCGCCCTGGGCACGCACCCGCGCGGCGGAGCGCGTCGGGTCGATCGCGTCCAGGGGGGTCAGCTCGGCATCGGCCGCGGCGACCAGCCGGGCCCTGCCGTCCTCCTCGACGAGCACGATCACATCCGCCTCGCCGGCTCCGACGACCAGCTCCGCGGTCCCGTCGGTTGCGCTGGCGAGGGCGCCGAAGGACTCTCCCGAGGCGAGCCCTCCCAGCCAGCGCTCGCGCTGCTCGGGCGAGCCGGCGTGCTCGATCATCGTGGAAGCCATCGTGCTGGGCAGGAACGGAACCGGCGCCAGCGCGCGGCCGAGCTCCTCACACAGGATCGAGAGCTCGATCCGGCCGAGTCCGCCGCCGCCGTACTCCTCCGAGATCGCGATGCCGGGCCATCCCAGCTCGCACAGCTCCTTCCACAGCTCGGTGTCGGTCGTGCGCGCCTCGGCGTGCTCGCGCACGCGCTCGGGTTTTGCCCGCTCGGCCAGCAGCGAGCGCGCCGTGCGCTGAATCTCGCGTTGGTCGTCTGTGAAGCCGAAGTCCATGGGCCTAGGCGGCGAACTTCAGTCGCGGTAGCCCGAGCACCCGCTCGGCGACGATGTTCTTGAGCACCTCGGTGGTGCCCCCCTCGATCGTGTTGCCCCGTGCGCGCAGCAGCTCGTAGCTCCAGCTGTCCCCGAACGTAAGCGCTTCAGCGCCGATCACGTCGGCGGCCAGCTGGGTCAGGCGCTGGTTGGTCTCCGACCACAGCCACTTCACCAGCGAACCCTCGGGCCCGGGCTGGCCGTAGCGTTCGACGTCCGTCAGCCCCTTCCAGGCCAGCAGCCGGATCGACTCGCAACGGACGTGGATGTCGGCCAGCGCGTCGGCGTACAGCGGGTCCTCGAGCAAGCCCTTTTGCGCTGCCACGGCAAGCACGTCGTCGAGCAGCTGGCGCAGGCGGATCTGCAGCGCGAAGCCGAGGCCGGCGCGCTCGTTCATGAGCGTCGTCAGCGCCACCTTCCAGCCGTTGCCGACGCCTCCCACGAGGTTGGCGTCGGGGATCCTCGCCTCCTCGATGAAGAGCTCGTTGAACTCGGCCTCGCCGGTGATCTGGCGCAGCGGGCGCACCTGGACGGCGTCCTGCTCCATGTCCATCAGGAAGTAGGTCAGGCCCTTGTGCTTGGCCACCTCGTTGTCGGTACGGGCCACGAGCATGCACCACTTCGAGTACTGGGCCCCGCTGGTCCACACCTTCTGCCCGGTCACCACCCACTCGTCGCCGTTCTTGACCGCCCGGGTTTTGACCGCCGCGAGGTCGGACCCCGCGTCGGGCTCGGAGAAGCCCTGGCACCAGATCTCCTCGGCGGAGAGGATCGGGGGCAGGTAGCGCTCCTTCTGTTCGTCGGTGCCCCACACCATCAGCGTCGGGCCGCCGAGCAGGATCCCGAGTGTGTTGGCGGCCAGCGGGACGCGGGCGCGGCCGATCTCTTCGTAGTAGATCGCCGATTCGGTCAGGGTGGCGCCGCGCCCGCCGTACTCCACGGGCCACGCGGGAGCGGCCCAGCCGGCGTCGTACAGGCGCCGCTGCCAGTCCTTGCGCCAGCTGTTCTTGGCGTCCTCGCTGCCGTCGACGGGCTCGGGGTCGGGCGGGTTGTCGGCCAGCCAGGAGCGCAACTCGTCGCGGAAAGCCGTCTCCTTGGGGCTGAAAGTGAGGTCCATCAGGCGCTCTGGCGAACAGCCTATCCCGGATCGCAGAGCGGTGTCTGCGCCGCCGCGAGCGACGCTAGATTCAGCTGTCCGTGAGCGCAGCGGACCGCACTCTGCGGGTGGCCCACCTGGACGCCGACGCGTTCTACGTGTCGGTCGAGTTGCTGCGCCATCCCGAGTTGCGGGGCCTCCCGGTGGTCGTGTCGGGCTCCGGGCCGCGGGCGGTGGTCACGACCGCCAGCTACGAGGCCCGTCGCTACGGGGTCGGCTCGGCGATGCCCGCCTCCCGCGCCCGCCGACTGTGCCCCCAGGCCGTCTTCCTGCCGCCCGACTTCGCCTTCTACCGCGAGGCCTCAGGCCGGATCATGGCGATCATCCGCGAGCACGTCGAGCGCGTCGAGGTCGTCGGTCTCGACGAGGCCTACCTCGACCTCGAGGGCCTGTTCTCGCCCCGCACGGCGATGCGGCGCCTGGTGGCGGAGATCAAGGCCTCCACCCGGCTCACCTGCTCGGTCGGGATCGGTCCCAACAAGCTCGTCGCGAAGGTGGCCTCCGACGCCGAGAAGCCGGCCGGGCTGGTGTCGCTGACCCGCGAACAGGCCTGCGAGCGCTTCGCCGGTTCGCCGCCCGGCCTGGTTCCGGGGATCGGCCCCAAGACCTCAGAGCGCCTCAACGCCCTCGGCCTGAGGACCCTGGCGGCGCTCGCCGGCGCACCGGAGGGACTGCTGACCGCCAGCTTCGGGCCGCGCCTGGGACGCGAGCTCCAGCGCCGGGCGAGGTTCGAATCCGACGGCATCGTGGGGGCGCCGCGCAAGGTCGCCTCCGAGTCCAGGGAGCGGACCTTCGACCAGGACATCGCCGCCCCCGAGCAGCTCCGCGAAGCTCTTACGCGGATGGCCGGGGAGCTGTGCGGGAGCCTGCGCCGCCATGGGCGCCGGGGCCGCACGATCTCGATCAAGGTGCGCCTGGATGACTTCACGACGGTGACCCGCTCCCACACCGTCGAGGTGGCCACCGACGACACGGATCTCGTCACGGCCGAGGCCCTGCGCCTGCTCGCCGAGTACGCCCCGCCGCGGCCCGTGAGGCTGCTGGGGGTGCGGGTAGCCGGCTTCGTCGCTGCCGCCGGCAGCCAGCCGGGCAGCGCGGAGGCCGTCCCCGGGGCGCTCGCGGCCGGCCCCGGTGCGGCGGACCAGCTCGCCCTACCGCTGTCCCACGCCCAGTAGGATCAGATCGTGCCGAAGGCAGAGGTGGGCGAGCTACAGCTCGACTACGAGCGCAGCGGCGAAGGCCCGCCGTTGCTGGCGATCATGGGCATGAGCGGGACCTACCTCCATTGGGGGGAGCCGTTCCTGGATCGGCTGCGCGAGAGCTTCGAGGTGATCGTCTACGACCATCGCGGGGTCGGCTCCTCCAGCCGCCTGGTAGGCCCGGTCACGATCTCCCAGCTGGCCGCCGACGCGGCCGGCCTGATGAGGGCGCTGGAACTCGACTCGGCCCACGTCCTGGGGATCTCGATGGGCGGGATGGTGGCCCAGGAGCTCGTGCTGGCGGAGCCGGAGCTGGTGCGGACGCTGACGCTCGGCTGCACCTACTGCGGTGGGCCGGGCAGCTCACTCGGCTCGGCCGCGGGCGAGCGGCTGGGTGAGGCGATGCTCTCCGGCGACCGTGCCCGCGCCCTGCGGGCGGCGTATGAGGTCAACCTCTCGCCGGCGGCGGTAGCCGACCCGGAGCTGTGGGAGCGCTACCAGTCGATCACCGCCGAGCGGGCCGTGGCGGTGCAGGTGATCATGGCCCAGGCGGCCGCCTGCGTTCAGCACGACACGCACGATCGTCTTCCCGGCGTGAGCGCCCCGACGCTCGTGATCCACGGCTCCGCCGACGAGCTGATCCCGGTCGAGAACGGGCGCCTGATCGCGTCGTTGATACCGGCGGCCCGCCTCGAGGTGCTCGACGGGCGTCGGCCACCTGTTCTTCTGGGAGGAGCCAAACGCCTCGGCGGAGCTGCTGCGCTCCCACGCCGCCGTCCCCGCTTGAGCGAACTGGAGGTCCACTCCGGGGGCGCGACGCTCGCCGGCGAGCTCTCCGGCCCGCCGGCGGGGCCCGCGATCATGCTCCTGCACGGCCTTACGGCGACCCGCCGCTACGTGGTGATGGGGTCCAACGCGCTGCAGCGGGGCGGCATGCGGGTGCTCGCCTACGACGCCCGCGGCCACGGGCAATCGAGCCCGGCGCCAGGGCGGGAGTACGGATATGAGCATCTCGCCGAGGACCTGGCCGCGGTCATCGCGGAGCTCGGGGGTCCCCCGGCGATCCTGGCGGGCGCCTCGATGGGTGCCCATACGGCGCTGCGCCTGACCCTCGAGCACCCCGGGCTGGTGAGCGGCCTGGCGCTGATCACCCCGTCGTTCCTGCCCGACGCGCGCACGGAGGCCGAGCTGGCGAGCTGGGATGCGCTCGCCCGGGGGTTGCGCGAGGGCGGGGTGGAGGGCTTCGTGCGGGCGTACGACCTGGACTCCGTGCCCGCCCGCTGGCGGAGCACGGTGGAGACCGTCCTACGCCAGCGTCTGGCGGCCCACGAGCACCCGTCGGCGGTGGCCGATGCCCTGGAAGTGGTGCCACGCTCGCGTCCGTTCGAGAGCCTCACGCAGCTGGGGGAGGTGGTGGTTCCGACGGTGGTGGTCGCAAGCCGCGACGAGGCCGATCCGGGCCACCCGTTGGCGGTGGGGGAGGCCTACGCCGAGGCCATCCCCGGCGCTCAGCTCGCGGTGGAGGCCGCCGAGGACCCGCCGCGATCGCCGATCGCGTGGCAGGGAGGTCAGCTCTCGAAGGTTCTGCTGGAGCTCGCCGCACGCGTGGGTTAGTACGTGATAGCGTACGGTTGTATGCCAGTACGTGAGTGGGACGGCTCCAGCTACGACCGCATCTCCGGGACCATGGAGCGTCTTGGCCTGGATGTTCTCGATCGTCTGGAGTTGAGCGGCGACGAGACCGTGCTCGACGCGGGGTGCGGTTCGGGCCGGATCACCGAAGCGCTGATCCAACGCCTTCCTCGAGGCCGCGTGATCGCGGTGGACGAGTCCGAGTCGATGACTCGGGTGGCCCGCGAGCGGCTCGGTTCCCAGGCCGAGGTCCTGACCCAGGATCTGCTCGAGCTCGACGCAGGGGAGCCCCTCGACGCGATCCTCTCGACCGCCACCTTCCATTGGATCGCCGATCACGACCGGCTCTTCAAGCGCCTGCACGCGTCGCTGAAGCCCGGCGGACGCCTCGTGGCCCAGTGCGGGGGAGAGGGGAACATCTCGATCCTGCGCGGAGAAGTCGCCCCGATCATGCGTCGAGACCCCTACGCAGAGCACTTCGCCGGCTTCCAGCCCCCCTGGAACTACGCCTCCCCGGAGACCACCGAGGGCCACCTGCGGGCGGCCGGATTCGCAAGCGCCCGCTGCTGGCTGACGCCGGCGCCGCGCAATCCCGAGGAGCCTCGCGAGTTCCTGGCCACGATCGTCCTCGGACCCCACGTCCAGCAGCTGCCGGAGGATCTGCGGGATCCGTTCATGGACGAAGTCATGCAGCAGCTGGGCGAGCCGGTGACGGTCGACTATGTGCGGTTGAACATCGACGCTGCGGCGTAGCATCCGCGCCGATGACGGCGATGGACCAGCGTCAGCGTGGGCGGCTCCTGCTCGGCCCGCGATCGCCGCGGACACGGTCGGCGGCTGCGGCGATCCTCGCCCTGGCCGTGGGCTGCCTGCTCGTGGCCTGCGGTTCTGGATCCTCGACCACGAACTCCGAATTCCTCTCCACGAAACAGACGAGAGGGGCGATCGAAGAAAGCATCCTCGCGCAACGGCACCTCCACGCCACTGTCGTCTGTCCGACCGAAGTCGTCCGCGAAAAGGGCGTCACCTTCCAGTGTGTGGCCACCACCCCGAACGGCGCCAAGACGATCTTCCACGTGGTCGAGGCCAACAGCCGGGGCTACGTCGAATACTCCTCCGCGCCGAAAACGTCGGAAAAGAAGCAAACTCCGGAAAAGCGCGTCACAAAGCTGAAAAACGGGCGCAAAAAATCTTGACGCCGCGTTCGCGCGTCTGTTAGCGTCCCGCCGCGCATGGAGGCTGATGCCCCTGGAGGGATGGTGTCTCCGGCTATAGGCAGGAACCGCCGCTAGCCCGATAGGACGCGGGTGGTGGACGCTCGTCGTTGCCACGAGCGGAGGGTTCTGCCGCACGGTTGGTCAGTTCGATGGTGGCGAGGAACGCTGTTTTTCCAGTGAGGAGCACATCGACATGATCGTTCAGTCACAGGAGGCCCAACAGCCTCCCCGCGAGCCGACCGACGCCGTGAGTCTGACCCGTTCAGGCCACACAGGCCCGTCACGGAGGCTCCGCCGCGCCGGACGCTTCACGCTCCTCACCTGTTTCCTTGCTCTCGCCGGCTTCCTCGGCGCGCCTCAGGCCGCGCTCGCCGACGGGGATGGGGGTTGGTACGGCAGCGGCGGCGGTTGCTACGGGTTCTATTGCAACCGGGGGCCGACCGGTCCGCAAGGGCCTACGGGCCCCACGGGTGCGACCGGGGCCGCTGGGGCGACCGGCCGCACCGGGGCAACAGGAGTCGCGGGGGTCACCGGCCAGACGGGACCGACCGGCGGAAGCGGTCCCACGGGCGAAACGGGATCCACTGGCGTAACGGGTGTGACCGGGGCTACGGGTCCCACCGGCGAAAAAGGCGAAACCGGCCCGACAGGCGGAACCGGTGTCAAAGGCGAAGCTGGAGCGACGGGCGCTACCGGTGTGACCGGGGCTACAGGCCCGACAGGCGAAACGGGCTCGAAAGGCGAAGCTGGTGCGACGGGCGCGACCGGCAACTCAGGCGCGAACGGTGAAAAGGGCGCGACCGGCGGTACTGGCGCAAGCGGCGAAACCGGGCCGACTGGACCGACGGGCGAAACCGGCGAAACGGGCGCGAAAGGCGAAATCGGTGCGACTGGCGCGACCGGCTCGAAAGGTGAAGCTGGTGCGACGGGCGCGACCGGCGGCACAGGCGCCACGGGTGAAACAGGCGCGAAAGGCGAAACCGGAGCGACCGGCGCTACCGGTGTGACCGGGGCTACGGGCCCGACAGGCGCGACCGGAGAAACGGGCTCGAAAGGCGAAGCTGGTGCGACGGGTGCGACCGGCAACTCAGGCGCGAACGGTGAAAAGGGCGCGACGGGCGGTACGGGCGCAAGCGGCGAAACCGGGCCGACGGGCGAAACGGGCGCCACGGGCGAAACGGGCGCGAAAGGCGAAACCGGAGCGACCGGCGCGAAAGGCGAAACCGGGGCGAAAGGCGAACCTGGAGCGACGGGCGCTACCGGTGTGACCGGGGCTACGGGCCCGACAGGCGCGACCGGCGAAACGGGCTCGAAAGGCGAAACCGGTGCGACTGGCGCGACCGGCTCGAAAGGCGAAGCTGGTGCAACCGGCGCGACCGGCGGCACAGGCGCCACGGGTGAAACAGGCGCGAAAGGCGAAACCGGAGCGACGGGCGCTACCGGTGTGACCGGGGCTACGGGCCCAGCAGGCGCGACCGGCGGCTCAGGCGCGACCGGTGAAAAGGGCGCGACGGGTGGTTCGGGCGCAAGCGGCGAAACCGGGCCGACTGGACCGACGGGCGAAACCGGCGAAACGGGCGCGAAAGGCGAAATCGGTGCGACTGGCGCGACCGGCTCGAAAGGTGAAGCTGGTGCGACGGGCGCGACCGGCGGCACAGGCGCCACGGGTGAAACAGGCGCGAAAGGCGAAACCGGAGCGACCGGCGCTACCGGTGTGACCGGGGCTACGGGCCCGACAGGCGCGACCGGAGAAACGGGCTCGAAAGGCGAAGCTGGTGCGACGGGTGCGACCGGCAACTCAGGCGCGAACGGTGAAAAGGGCGCGACGGGCGGTACGGGCGCAAGCGGCGAAACCGGGCCGACGGGCGAAACGGGCGCCACGGGCGAAACGGGCGCGAAAGGCGAAACCGGAGCGACCGGCGCGAAAGGCGAAACCGGGGCGAAAGGCGAACCTGGAGCGACGGGCGCTACCGGTGTGACCGGGGCTACGGGCCCGACAGGCGCGACCGGCGAAACGGGCTCGAAAGGCGAAACCGGTGCGACTGGCGCGACCGGCTCGAAAGGCGAAGCTGGTGCAACCGGCGCGACCGGCGGCACAGGCGCCACGGGTGAAACAGGCGCGAAAGGCGAAACCGGAGCGACGGGCGCTACCGGTGTGACCGGGGCTACGGGCCCAGCAGGCGCGACCGGCGGCTCAGGCGCGACCGGTGAAAAGGGCGCGACGGGTGGTTCGGGCGCAAGCGGCGAAACCGGGCCGACCGGACCGACGGGCGAAACGGGCTCGAAAGGCGAAACCGGTGCGACTGGCTCGAAAGGCGAAGCTGGTGCGACAGGCGCGAGCGGCGGCACGGGCGCCACGGGTGAAGCAGGCGCGAAAGGCGAAACCGGAGCGACCGGCGCGAAAGGCGAAGCCGGAGCGACAGGCGCTACCGGTGTGAATGGGGCGACAGGCCCGACCGGCGCGACCGGCGAAACGGGCTCGAAAGGCGAAACCGGTGCGACTGGCGCGACTGGCTCGAAAGGCGAAGCTGGTGCAACCGGCGCGACGGGCGAAAAAGGCGCCACGGGTGAAACAGGCGCAAAAGGCGAAACCGGAGCGACGGGCGCTACCGGTGTGACCGGGGCTACGGGCCCAGCAGGCGCGACCGGCGGCTCAGGCGCGACCGGTGAAAAGGGCGCGACCGGCGGTACTGGCGCAAGCGGCGAAACCGGGCCGACGGGCGAAACGGGCTCGAAAGGCGAAACCGGTGCGACTGGCTCGAAAGGCGAAGCTGGTGCGACAGGCGCGACCGGCGGCACGGGCGCCACGGGTGAAGCAGGCGCGAAAGGCGAAACCGGAGCGACCGGCGCTACGGGTGTGAGCGGGGCGACAGGCCCGACGGGCGCTAAAGGCGAAACCGGTGCCACTGGGACTACGGGCGGGACCGGTGAAAAAGGCGAAACCGGTGCGACAGGTGTGACGGGAGCAACCGGCCCGGCCCTGTTCCTCTCATGTGGGGAGTTTGACTTCCCGACTATTCCGGGCGAAACGTACCACGTGAGTGTCACCACGCCAGAACCTGGTGGTCGGACGCTTTACGAAAAAGAAGGAG
Source organism: uncultured Solirubrobacteraceae bacterium (assembly GCA_963821425.1). GTDB lineage: Bacteria > Actinomycetota > Thermoleophilia > Solirubrobacterales > Solirubrobacteraceae > Palsa-744. The sequence goes on along the minus strand of CAWGDS010000001.1, from coordinate 820,258 downwards.
TCGAAGCGAAAAGCGACGAGATAACCATCGGTGGTATCTATCCAGAAGCCGAAGAACGCGAAGTTGAAGCTTTCTTCCGTGATGAGGGACCAGGCGCCGGCAACGGGATCACTGGGTCAGTCACCACTACCTTCCACAACTGCAAGAAGCCGGAAGGACCGCAGGGTGCGACCGGCGAAACGGGTGCCACCGGTCCTACGGGCGAAGCTGGCGCGAAAGGCGAAACTGGGTCCACGGGCGCAACTGGTGCAACCGGACTGACTGGGGCTACCGGCGTTACCGGCGCCACGGGCGCCACGGGCGCCACGGGCGCCACGGGCGCTACGGGCGAAACCGGCGCTACGGGCGAAACCGGCGCTACGGGCGAAACCGGCGCTACGGGCGAAACCGGTGCCACTGGAGCGACCGGCGAAACCGGAGCCACCGGTGTGACGGGTGGAACGGGCCCAACTGGCGCCACGGGCGCGACTGGCGGGACTGGCGAAACCGGGGCAACTGGCGCGAAAGGCGAAACCGGCTCGACGGGCTCAACGGGCGCCACTGGAGCTACCGGTGCGACTGGTGAAACGGGTGCCAAAGGCGACACCGGTGCGAGTGGGGCGACGGGCGTGTCTGGTGCGACTGGGCCGACTGGAGCCACAGGCGCGCCTGGTGCTACCGGCGAAACCGGAGCCAAAGGCGAAGCGGGTTCGACTGGTTCAACTGGCGCAACGGGCGCGACTGGTGCGACGGGTGCCGGCGAAAAAGGCGCCAACGGGGCGACTGGCGCAACGGGCGTGACCGGCACAACGGGCCCGGCGGGTGCCACAGGTGCCCATGGCGAAGAAGGTCCGGAAGGGCAGGCAGGTCCAGAAGGCCGCGCAGGGAAAGAAGGGCCGGAAGGCAGGCAAGGCCGCGAAGGCAAAAAAGGCACGACCGGTGAAGCCGGAGCCACTGGAGCGACCGGCGTGACGGGCGCTACGGGCCCGACGGGCGCCACCGGTGCCACTGGGGCGACCGGCGAAACCGGAGCCAAAGGCGAAAACGGTGCGACCGGTGCGACGGGCGAAACCGGAGCCAAAGGCGAAAACGGTACGACCGGTACGACCGGTGCGACCGGTGCGACCGGCGAAACCGGAGCCAAAGGCGAAAACGGTACGACCGGTACGACCGGTGCGACCGGCGAAACCGGAGCCAAAGGCGAAACAGGGGCGACCGGCTCGACCGGCGAAACCGGAGCCAAAGGCGAAACAGGGGCGACCGGTGCGACGGGCGAAACCGGAGCCAAAGGCGAAAACGGTACGACCGGCGAAACCGGCGTGACGGGCGCGACCGGTGCTACTGGCGAAACCGGTGCGACCGGCGCCACCGGTGCGACGGGCTCCACTGGCGAAAAAGGCATGGCGGGAGTCAAAGGCGAAACCGGCGCACCTGGAGAAAACGGCGAAAAAGGTTTGACGGGCGAACACGGCGAAAAAGGCGAAACGGGTGCCACTGGGGCGACCGGCGAAAGCGGTGCCGGCGGCTCGACCGGGAACACAGGCGCGACGGGGGCGACAGGTGCCACGGGCGTAACAGGGCCGAGCGGCGAAACGGGGCCGTCAGGCGTGAAAGGCGAAACCGGGTCCACCGGTCCGGGCGGCACGACCGGGTCGACCGGAGCTACCGGCTCGGCCACGGTCTACAGCTCGAGCGGCACCCCCGTCGGAGAACCCGCTCACGTGGTTCAGGGAGCAGGCGAAGCGTCCGCGAGAAAGCTGACGGAGAAATTCACGGGCTCGGCCGCCTTCACGTCGACCGAAACGTACCTCTGCACCGCGTATGACCAAACGAAGGGCACCGCGATCCTCGTGATCACCTACGCGAGCGGATCGGAAGTCACGTTCGAATACCTCACGGGCGCGGCGAACGACAAAATCCGCTTCCAGTGCACCGGTAACTAGCTTCCGGGGCTAGCCGGCTCCGGGCAGGCGGCTCGCTAGCCGCCGGGCGCCAACGCAGCGGGAGGCCGTGCGGGCTCGGCGTCAGCGGACGCGGGCGACCCGTCCAGAAGCGAACCTCTGAGCAGCACGGCGTAGCGGCCTCCGCGCTCGACCAGCTCGTCGTGTGTGCCCCGTTCGACGATTTTGCCGGCGTCGAGGACGAGGATCTGGTCGGCATTCCGGACGGTGGAGAGGCGGTGTGCGATGGCGATCGTTGTCCGTCCCCGGGAGAGCTCGTCGAGCGCCTGCTGGACGGCGCGCTCGGTCTCGGTGTCCAGCGAGGAGGTGGCCTCGTCGAGGATCAGCACCGGTGGGTTGCGAAGGATCGTCCTGGCGATGGCGATGCGTTGCTTCTCTCCGCCCGAGAAGCGGTATCCCCGCTCGCCCACCGGCGTGTCGTAGCCGTCGGGGAGGGACACGATCAGCTCGTGGATCTGGGCCGCCCTGGCAGCGTCTTCGATCTGCTCGTCCGTCGCCTCCGGGCAGGCGAAGCGGAGGTTCTCACGGATCGAGGCATGCAGCAGGTAGGTCTCCTGTGAGACGAGCCCCACGGCCGCCGCGAGCGAGTCGAGCTTGAGGTCGCGGATGTCCACGCCATCGAGGCTCACGCTTCCCCGCTGGGGCTCGTAGAGGCGGGCGACCAGATAGGCGAGCGTGGTCTTGCCCGCACCTGTCTCACCCACCAGCGCCGTGCTGCTTCCCGGTGGCATCTCCGCAGAGATCTCCCGCAGCGTCCAGGGGGCCTCGGGGCCGTACTGGAACCACACTCCGTCCAACCGCACATCGCCGCGGACCTCGGAGAGATCTATGGCGTCGGAGCGCTCGACGATGTCGATCGGGAGGTCGAGATACTCGAAGATCCTCCCGAACAGCGCCAGCGAGGTCTGGACTTCCACGCCCACGGACAGCAGCGACTGCATCGGGAACAGCAGGCGCGTCTGCAGGGTCGTGAAGGCGACGACGGTGCCCACCGAGATTGCTGCGTGGCCGTTGACGGTCGTGTACCCCGCGAACCAGTAGACGGCCGCCGGCATGATCGCGAAGCTCATCTGGACGGTCGCCATCCGCCAGCGCCCGGCCATGCGTGCGTGGACCTCGAGGTCCGCCAGTTCGTCGGACTCGTTGCGGAAGCGGTCCACGAGCTCCCTCGAGCGCCCCATCGTCTTCGCCAGCAGGATCCCGGACACCGAGAGGGACTCCTCCACGAGCGTGGACATGTCCGCCAGGCGGCTCTGGCGGACCGACTGGATGCGCCGCCGCTCGTTGCCCACACGCCGCGTCAGCCACACGAAGAAGGGCAGCAGGATGAGCGAGAAGATCGTCAGCTCCCAGCTGAGGACGAACATCGCGGTGACGGTCGCGAGCACGGTCGCGACAGTGGAGACGGTCGAGGTGGCTGTGCTCGTAACGACGTCGTCGATCCCGCCGATGTCGTAGGCGATCCGTGCCTGCACCTCGCCCGAGCGGGTGCGCGTGAAGAAGGCCAGCGACATCCGCTGCAGGTGCTCGTAGACGGCCGCCCGCAGGTCGTGCATGACGTGCTGGCCGACTTCGTTGGAGATCCAGGTCTGGGCCACCCCGATTGCCGCGTTGATGACCGCCAGGGCGATCATCCCGGCCACCGCCCAGCTCAGCACTTCGAGGTCGTGGCCGATGATGCCCTTGTTGACGGCTTCGCGCAGCAGGAACGGTGAGGCGACGCCGAGGATCGAGCCGAGCACGATCAGGCCCAGGAGGCGGGCCATGCGCGCGCGGTAGGGACCAAACAGGCGCGCGATCCGCCTCAGCGACGCGGGCTTGGGCTCACCGTCCTTCGGCGCGGGCTCGGCGGGGCCGGCCGGCGCCGAAACGGCGCCCGTCCCGTGGCCGCCGTGGCCCCCACCGAAAGGCTGTGCACTCACCGGCATTGACTGTAGTGGCCCCCAAACGGTGCCTCCGGGCGGGGGGCCACCTCGAGCAGACGTCCCCCTGATGGGCCACGCCTTGCAACCGGGATCGAGCTGGGGGCGTAGCATGGGTGTTTGAGGGGGGGCGGGCACACAGAGGAGCTCGTTGGCCGCTCATCACCGCGCTGGGCGTAGCCCCCACGCCCCGGGCGCATAGATATGGCACGGAAGCGCCGCGCGGCAGTCGCCGCGTCCCCCTCAAATTCAGCACGGGCCCCATGTGCCGGCGGGTGTGGACGAGGTTGGCTGCCGAGCCTCCATAATTTGCCGTGGTGACGGGCACGAGATGACCGACCGGGACGAGGATCGCGAGCTGATTGCGGTCGCCGTGGAGGCCCTGTCTGAGATCTGGGGCCTCGGCGCGGAACCCTCGGCTGCCCTGGCACGTGGCGCCCTGGACGAGATCGAGAGGATCCAGGAGCAGGCGCAGGGGGGCGACCGATGACCCCCAACGGCATCGGCGTCTCGCCCCTCTCCCCGGAGGAGGTGCGGGTGCTCGGCTGCCTGCTCGAGAAGCAGAAGACCACGCCCGACACCTATCCGCTGTCGCTGAACTCCCTGCGGCTGGCGTGCAACCAGAGCACCAACCGCGACCCGGTGGTCCAGTACGACGAGGCGACCATCCGCGACGCCCTGCACAGGCTCGAGCGCCGGGGATACACCCGCCTGGCCAGCGGCGCCGGCTCCAGGGCCGCCAAGTACCGGCACCTGCTGGCCGACGCGCTGCCGCTCGGCCGTCCCGAGGAGGCGGTCCTGTGCACGCTGATGCTGCGAGGGCCCCAGACCCCCGGCGAGCTCAAGCAGCGCTCCGAGCGGATGTATCCCTTCGAGGACCTCGCCTCCGTGCTGCGGGCGCTCGAGACCCTGATCGACCGCGACCTGGCCAGGCGCCTGGAGCGCCGGCCGGGCCACAAGGAGGAGCGCTACGTCCAGCTGCTCGACGACGGCGCCGAGGAGCCCCGGGAGTCGCCCGTGGACGGCGCTCTGACCCAGGAAGGACCTGTGCCGACGACCCCGGAAGGGCCCGTGCCCCCGCCCGCCGCGCCCGCGCCCGAGCAGCAGGAGCTGCACGGGCTGCTCACGCGGGTGGAGCAGCTGGAGCGCGAGGTTGCCGAGCTCCGCGCCCGTATGCGCCATCCTGTTTGACGGTGCTGACGTGTACGTGACGCATCTGGTGCCGGCGATTCTCGCCTCAGCCGATTCCTCCACCGGCGTGGGCATTCCGATCGCGATTGCGGCGGGCCTCGTGTCGTTCCTCTCGCCCTGCGTGCTTCCGCTCGTGCCCGGCTACCTCTCGACCGTCATCGGGGTCACGCCGGTGGACCTCAAGGAGGGCGTCGGTGTCCGCCGCGTCCTCGTGCCGAGCCTGCTGTTCATCGCCAGCTTCTCTGCCATCTTCATCCTCCTGGGCCTGAGCGCCACCGTCCTCGGCTCGGCGCTGAAGGAACACAAAGAAGCCCTCACCCTGATCGGCGGCTGGCTGATCATCGCCATGGGCGTGTTGTTCCTGGCGAGCCCCTTCGTACGGGTCCTGAACCGCGAGTGGCACTCCGACGCGCTGATGCGGCGGGCGAGGCGCGGCGGACCTCTGATCGCCGGTGCGGCCTTCGCGATCGCGTGGACGCCCTGCACCAGCATCACCCTCGGCGCCATCCTCACCCAGGCCGCGATCTCCAGCTCGGCGGCCCACGGGGCGCTCTTGCTGGCCTTCTACTCCCTGGGCCTGGCGATCCCGTTTCTGGCCATCGCATTGGCGTTCGAGCGCATGACCGAGGCCCTCGGGGTGGTCAGGCGCCATTTCCCGCTCGTAATCGCCTTCGGAGGCGCCGTCATGATCATTCTCGGCGTACTGATCGTCAGCGGGGAGTTCACGACGCTCAACACGTGGGCGTCGAAAACCGTTCCCTGGCAGGAAAGCGTCTAGGAGGAGACGGCGCCGGCGCCGCTGGAGGCCGCCTGCCGGCGACGCTCCCGGTAGCGGGCTTCCCAGGCTTCCTGATTGCGTTTGGCGTCCCGGATGAAGGGCGAGACGCCGATCGCCTTCACGATCAGCCGGTTGATCGTGGACTCCGGGGAGGGGAGGGGCCGCATCACGTCCACGAACAGCACCACCCGGGTCTCGTCGGTGTCGTTCCAGACCTCGTGGTTGAAGGTGTCGTCGAAGATGATGCTCTTGCCCTCTTCCCAGTGGCGGATGTCCTCGCCCACCCGGATCCGGCACGAGGCGGCGTCCTCGGGCACGATCAGGCCGAGGTGGTAGCGGAGCACGCCCTTGTAGGGGCCGCGGTGGTCGAGGATGTGCTTGCGGGGCGAGAGGATCGAGAACATGGCCGTGGTCATGCCCGGGATTTCGCGCATCAGGGCCGCCGTGCGGGGGCACAGTTCGACCCCGAGCTTGGCCTCGAAGCCGTACCCGTACAGGAACAGCGTCTTCCAGCGATCGTCGTCGGTGATCTCGATCTGATCCTTGGAGATGTCCTGGAAGTTGGGCAGCGCGTCGTGGTCCTCGAGCAGCACGGCGAGCTCGTCGCGGATCACCGTCCAGTTGCGCTCGATGTGCTCCACCCACGGGAACTGGTCGGTTTCGAAGAAGGTGTGGTCGCCCACCAGCGAGCGCCGGCCGATGAAGCGCTCGAGCGGGAAGAGGACCCGTTCGCCGACCGAGACCGTCAGCTCCACAAACCGATCCCATCGCGAGGCTGCCATTGGCGTGGGACGCTATCGCACGCGTTCTCCGAAATCCCCGCGGGTGGCTCGCCGGGGCCCATCACGGAAAGAAAGACGCCCCGCCGAGGGACGACCGGCGGGGCGTCGATCTGAGGATTCGGGTCGGGGGTGCTATGGAGCGCCCCCGGGGGCGGCTGGTTGGCGGGTCTATCTGGGCCGGGGGACGAGCCTCCGGCGCGGCCCTCGGTCCTACGCGGCCTCGCGCAGGGCCGCCAGCTCGGGCGACTCGGCGAGCTTCTTCAGGGCCCGCTGCTCCAACTGGGAGGCCCGCTCCGCGGAGAATCCGAGGCGCTTACCGATGGCGGTCAGCGTCTGGGGCTCCTCGGGGCCGGTGCCGAAGCGCATCGTGAGGACCTTCCGCTCGGTTTCGGGCAGCTGCGAGATCGCGTGGTGCACGATCCGCTCGCGCTCGTTGTCCCATGCGGTCTCCTCCGGCACCTGGGCGTCGGAGGGGAGCAGGTCACCGAGGGCGGTGTCGCCGTCCTCGCCGATCTGCTGGTCGAGGCTGACGAGGGCGGCCCGCTGGTGACGGACCTCCTCCACCTGCTCGATCGGCAGTCCGGTCTCCTCGGCCAGCTCCTCGATCGTGGGCTCACGGCCCAGCCTGACCGACAGCTCCCGCTCCACGCGCCCGACCTTGCGGGAGCGCTGGGCGACGTGTACGGGCAGGCGGATGGTGCGCCCGGAGTTCTCCAGGCCGCGCTGGATCGCCTGACGGATCCAGAGCGTGGCGTAGGTCGAGAAGCGGAAGCCCTTGCGCCAGTCGAACTTCTCGCTGGCCCGGATCAATCCGAGCATTCCCTCCTGCACCAGGTCGCCCAGGGGCAGGCCCTGGTTCTGGTAGCGGCGTGCGTTCGACGCCACCAGGCGCAGGTTGGAGTTGACGAGCAGTTCCTTGGCGTGCAGGTCACCGCGCTCGATCCGCTTGGCGAGGTCGATCTCCTGTTCGGGGGTCAGCAGCGGGTAGCGCCGCGAGTGCGCCAGCAGCTGGTCGACAGCCTCGGGGATGAAGGTCTCGCTGGGGGCGAGGTCGGTGTGCTCGATGGGGCTGTCCAGACGCCCGGCGGGAGTGGTCTCCGCGCTGGTCTCGTCCGAAACGGCCTCGTTCTCGCCCTCGTCGGGGGTGGCGACGGCGTCGAGCGCTGTGGTTGTGGGAGCGGGGGAATTAGGCATGGTGGGGCGTCCTTCTTAATCCGATTCTTGTGGTCGGAATTATACGCCTCGATAGTTGCGTTGTCAATTAGTCTCTCAGACGCTGGTTACAATTGCTCGTTCGACGTTTTGTACGTGCTCCCCTGCCTGCGGAGATCACCTGCAGAAACGATTCCCGCGCGGCTCAAGAGCAAACCCATGGAGGGGACGGATGGTGCGGTCCGTCGCAGCGGTTCCATCGGCAGGTGCTGCCACGGGGGCTGAGCCCAGGGGGCACGGACTCCGCGAATGAACATACACCGAAGGTGTCCGAAGGGAACACCCGGTGGCGCCCTCAGGCGGGGCGGGAACCACGTCCGGGGCCTCCGGAGGCGCTCGTAGCGCTGGCCGCGGGGGCGATCTCCAGCAGCTGTTCTCCGCGGTGATCGACCTGCAGGGTCGTGTGATCCAGGCCGAATCGCTCGCGTAGGAGCGCCTCCAGCCGGCGCCGAAGCTCGTGGCAGTCGCGGTCCGGGCCCACCAGGACATGCGCCGAGAGCGCCGGAAAGCCGCTTGTGATTTCCCACACATGGAGGTCGTGGACTTCCACCACGCCGCTCTGAGAGGCCAGGGCCGCGCCCACCGCCTCCGGGTCCACGCCCGCGGGGGCGGCCTCGAGGAACACCCGTGCGGAGGCCCACACCAGCCCGACGCCGGCCCGGATCATGATCGCCGCGATCACCAGCGAGGCGATCGGGTCGGCCCGCTCCAGGCCGGCGAGCAGGATCAGGACCGCCGCGCCGGCGGTGGCGAGCGCCGCATAGAGATCCGTGAGCACGTGTTGGAGGCTGCCCTCGACGTTCAGGCTGCGCCGCTCGGCCCCTGACAGCAGCCGGGCGGCCACGATGTTGGCCGCGACGCCCACAAGCGCGATCGCAAGCATCAAGGTCGCGTCCACGTGGGGCGGGGTGATCAGCCGGCGGATCCCCTCGTAGGCGATGAAGGCCGCCAGGATCAGCAGCGTGATCCCGTTCGCCTGGGCCGACAGGACCTCGGCGCGGGAGTAGCCGAAGGTCATCGCGCCGCGGGCGGGGCGGCTGGCCAGCCGCAGGGCCAGCAGCGACAGGCCCAGGGCGGCGGCGTCGGCGAGCATGTGGGCGGCGTCGGAGAGGAGCGCCAGCGAATGGCCCACCACGCCGCCGACGATCTCCAGGGCCATCACGGCGAGCATCACCACGAGGGCCGCGGCCAGGCGCCTGCGATCGCCCTCCGGGCTTATGTGGTGGGCGTGGCCGGCGTGCCCGTGGGCCATGACCACCACGATACGCCCGCTCCGGGCGGTTATCGAACGCGATCTTGCCCTCTCGGGTCCCCCGCACGCGATCCCGGCTCCCCCCGCCTTTACGCTCCCTGGGATGAGCGGCGCACGCGGGCGGGCCCCGGCCATGAGCGCTCAGCAGACGGCGACCGTCTCGGTGGGTGTTGCCGCGGTCCTGGTCGCCCTGAAGCTGGGCGTCGGGCTCGGCACCCACAGCCTCGGCCTGATCTCGGCGGGGATCGAGTCCAGCGGCGACGTGGTGGCGGCGGGGCTGACCGTGTTCGCGGTAAGGCTCGCGGGGCGGCCGGCCGACCGCGGCCACCCCTACGGTCACAGGCGGGCGGAGAACCTCGGCGCCCTGGGCGAGGCGGCGATCCTGCTGGCCGGGGCGATCGTCGTGACGGTGGAGGCACTGCGTCGCCTGATCATCGGCGGAACCACCACGGACGTGCGCTGGTTCCAGTTCGCCATCCTGGGCGTCTCGATCGCGCTCGACGTGACCCGGTCGGTCGTCTCGATGCGAGCCGCCGCCCGCTTGAACAGCCCCGCCCTGCGCTCCAACGCGTGGCACTTCGCGGCCGACCTGCTCGGTTCGGTGGTGGTCCTCGCGGGCCTGCTGGCGGTCAAAGGCGGCGTCCACGACGGCGACGCGATCGCGGCCCTGGTGGTGGCCGGCATCATGCTGTTCGCGGCCGCGAGGCTGACGGCGGTCAATGCCAACGTGCTGATGGACCGCTCGCCGGTGCAGGCACGGGCGGCCGCCGAAGAGGCGATCGCAGAGCTCGGTGAGGATTTCGACGTCAGCCGCCTGCGCCTGCGGGAGTCGGCCGGGCGCTACTTCGCGGACGTGGTCGTGAGCGTCCCCCCGGGGCAGGCGGTGGTCGAGGGCCATCGGGCGGCCGACCTGATCGAGGGCGCTATCGGGCGCGCCCTCCCGGGCAGCGACGTGGTCGTCCACGTGGAGCCCCAGCGGCGGGGGCTCGACCTCCGTGACCGAGTGCTCGCGATCGCACTGACGGAGCCCCTCGTCAAGGAGGCCCACGACATCACGATCTTCGAACACGAGGGAACCACGAGCGTGTCCCTGCACCTCAAGTTCCCCGCCGACCTCGACCTGCAGACCGCCCACCAGACAGCCGAGCGGATCGAGCAGCAGATCCGGGAAAGGCCGGGGGTGGGGGAGGTGCAGACTCATCTCGAGCCGCTCGAGCGGCCCCTCAGCAGCCACACCGCCGACGGCGGGGCGGGTGGCCGGACCATTCGGGAGGTCGAGCAGCTGGTGCGCGAGATCACGGGCTCCGAGCCCCGGATGGTGCGCCTGATCGCGACCGAGGCGGGGCTCGTGCTGTTCCTGACCCTGATCGTGGGGGCGGGGGAGTCCCTGACCGACGCCCACGGCCTCGCGAGCGAGCTGGAGGAGGAGCTTCGCAGCCGCATCGACGGCATCGCCGAGGTGGTCGTGCACACCGAGCCGTAGCCGCGCCGTGTAATAAGGTACGCGCGTGCCGAGCCACCGGCCCACGACCAGGACCCGCGGCTCCCTGCTGATCGCGCTCTCAGCTGTCGTGGTTCTCACGATTGCCGCCTGCGGGAGCTCGAACTCCTCGACCACGTCGACGACCACGCCGACCGTCGAACACCACTCCACGACGGGCACCAAAGCGGCGAGCACGACCGGGGGCGTCCAGCATCTGACCCTGGAAACCGACAAGACGGGCGAACTGAAATACAACAAGACCGCCCTCACCGCCAAGGCCGGCTCGGCGACCCTGACCCTGACGAACAACTCGCCACTCGCTCACAACGTGACTATCGAAAACTCCGCCGGGGCTCGCGTGGCCGCCACCACCACCTTCATGGGCGGCTCACACACGATCCCCCTGAAACTCAAACCGGGTACCTACAAGTTCTTCTGCTCGGTTCCCGGCCACCGCATGGCCGGCATGGAAGGCACCCTCACCGTCGAATAGGCGCCCGCCGCGCCCGGGGCTCAGCGGGCGTGCTTGCGGGGACCGGTGTGGTGGGTGCGGGAGAGGATCCGTTCGACGCGCCGGTGGGCGTGGGCGAGGCGGGTCCGCTTGGCCGTTTCGCTGAGTTTGCCGGCCTGGGCAGCGCTCTGGAGCTGCTGCTCGCGGGCGGCCAGGAGGGCTCTGCCGAGGCCTTCGCGTGAGCGGCCGGGGGTGGATTCGGCGATCGCGCCCAGTGTCTTGCCGGAGTGCAGTTCCTTGGTGAGTTGGGTGGCACTGATCCCGAGATAGATCCTCGCCACCTCCAGCATTCCGCCGCCGCTGCCCGATCCCGGACCTCCGGGTTTGACGACGGCGTCCTTGACCCGCTTGGGGAGGGTTTCGGCCTCTTTGGCGATGTGCAGGCGGCGCTGCTCGACCAGCGTTTCGATCAATCCGCTTTCGGACCTGCCCGGGGTGGCGGCGGCGATCTGGGCCAGCGACTTGCCTTCGCTGAGCTCCGCCTTGAGCTCTTCGACGGAGATGCCGAGGTAGCTGGCCGCATCCTGCAGGCGGGTGGGGTCGGGCAGGCGGGAGGGGTCGGCCGACACCCGCGCGGGGTGTACGGAGTCGACCTCGACGATCGCGGCCGGGTGCCCGGACTGGCCCGTCGCGGTAACCGCGGCGACGCTCGCACCCGCAAGCGCGGCCAGAACCACGGCGACGAGTGCCATCCTCCGGGAGATCCGTCCCCTCATTCCTCTCCGAAGGTTGACATAACTGGCCGACGTTCGCCACCGCGAAGGCCGCTCCGAGGGCGGACCACGGTCGGGGAGGGTGCGATGATCCCCGCTACCCCCACCAGAAAGGACTCCCATGTCGAGCGCGGAGAACGAGAACCCGGGAGACGCGTCCAGCCACGACCCGCGGGCCAAGCTGATGCAGGAAGTGGCCGAGCAGATGGACGCGATCGAAACCGACTTCGGCGACAGCTACGAAATCGGACGGGTGATCACGATCGTGGAAGTCAAAGGGCCCGACGGCAACGTGGGGCTACGGGTCCGGGCCGGCATGTACCCGTGGGTGGCCATGGGGATGCTCGAGGCCGCCAAGAAGATCATCGAAGGCGGAGCGGAGTAGAGGGAGCCGGCGTGGCCGGGGCGGCGGATCCCAGCCCGGACGAGCCACGGTTCGTGTGCTCGAAGTGTGGCTGTGCCAGCGACGCTCGCTCCGAGCAGCAGGCGATCGACTACGGCTGGCACATCGACAGTGGTGCTGACCCGCCGAGGTTCCTGTGCCCGGCGTGCCACGAAAGGCGCCCAGCCCCGAGCCAGTAGCTCGGGCAGGATCCAGACGGCCTCCGATCAGCCCCCGGAGTGGCCGGGGTGGCGGCTTATGTAGCGCACGGCGATGACCACGTAGAGGGCGACGCCGAGAACCCCCACGACGATGGCAGCCGCCGGCGACCACCAGATCTTGGCGGCCGCGACCGCGGGCGTGATGATCAGCCACGCCACCCCGGCTCGGGTCACCATGCCGGTGGTGTTCCGCGCAGCGAACCGTTCACCGAACGTCATCGACTCCATGGTTGCGCACTTGGGGCACGGGCGGGCGAAAGTCGAGCAGGAGAGCAGCCGGCGGCTAGTACGGTGGCGGCATGGCCGTGATCCTGGAACACGGTTCGGCCCGCGGCATCGGACTGGCGGTGGCGCTGGTTGCGTTCCTCGCCAGAGCAGCGATCCGGGGGAACAGGCGCCGGGGCAGGCGACCCCCGGCGCACCGGACGGACTCGAACCCCTCGAGCACGCCGGACCCCTCATACAGACCGGACCCGCCGAAGGCGACGGACCCTCAAAAGACTTCGGATCCTCGGGAGACGCTGGACCCTCCGAAGACGCCCAACCCCTTCGGTGACCCGGACTGACACATCACAGAGCGAGGACGAGCCGATCAGGGTCGTTCGGTACGACCCGTCCTGGCCGTCACGCTTCGAGTCCGAGCGAGCAGCGCTGCGGGCCCGTCAGTGGTCCGGGGGAGGCTCGGTCCCGTCGCCCCAATTCATTGGTTCACCCGTAGGGCCAACGCGGGCCTCAGCTTCCGCCGTTTTCAGGATCACGTCGGATGACGTTGGCCCTTTGGCATTGCGCGTCAGCCACAAGCCGACGATCAGAGCCACGACGATGGCACCGATGACGATGGCGCCGACCACGGAGCTATTTCACCCACGCCTGGGCCGATTCGAGCCCCGTCGCGTCGATGTCGGTGGCGAAGCGGCAGCGACGGAGTGTGCAATTCGCGAGGAACACAACCGGGCCGGTTCCCAGGTGGTAGTTGCTGGCGGTATCGATCGAGAATTGGACACCGCAGTCGACGATCTCGTTCTCGGTGCCGAGGAGAACAAGAGAGACCGGCCCGATGATTTCGCAGTCCTCGAACGTCCTGTCGCGCACAACGCCCTCGGTGTCCGCGAGCTTGGCGATTGCGACGTGCTTCATGGCAGTGGCGGGCGGCGCGCCGTGACGACACACGCGACGGTGCTCGAACGGATCGCTCGCCCGAGCCGCTCCTGCAGCTCGAGGTGCTCGCCTTGGATCGCTCTTCGCTGGGTGGGTGAGAGCCGCGACCAGAGCGACGTTGTGTTGAGCAGCGCGCTCAGTTCCTCGGCGGTGTGCTCCACGGGCGTGGGTACCGCGGCGATCTCCGCGTCGTCGAACAAGTTGGCGGCGTAGGGCCGCGCCACGTCGTAGCTGCCGAGCCAGGCCCACAGCTCGGAGATGTTCCCCCGGCGCTCGTAGGCGCCTGCGAGCGTGCAGTCGAGGTCTCGGTAGGTCGGCCAGTCGGCGGAGATCTCCGGTGCGATCGCCGCAATCGCGCTCAGCACCGCCCGCTGATCCTCGGCCGTGGCCGGATCATCGAGCCCGAAGTACTGGATCAGAGCGAGCGTCCCGCAGGGAGCGAGCACGTCGGCGACTCGTTGCCAGCCCACATCGGGATCGATCCAGTGGATCGCCGAGGCACAGAAGGCCGCCGCGAAGTGCTCGTGGGGAAGTTCGACGTCCTCCAGCCGGGTGTTCAGGAAGCGAACATCGCCGGCATCGGCGAGGTTCTCCCGCGCGAGCCCGATCAGATTGTCACCGGGCTCGATCGCCGTGACCCGCAGGCCTCGGGCGAGGAGGCTGCGGGTCAGCTGTCCTGTCCCGCAGCCGATCTCGAGCACCTCATCGCCGGGACCGATCCCGGCGACCTCGCAGGCGCGGTCGATGAGCCCCTCGGGGTAGGGGGGACGATGGCGGTCGTAGCTGGAGGCGACCCGGTTGAACACCGTTCCGTAGCTGCGCTGGAGGGTCCCGTCGGGCATCGCCACAAGGTAGGTGAGGTGCCCGACGCACGGCGAACTGACGTATCGCGACCGAGGCTATTCGGAGTTCGGTGGCCCGAACCACGTGCTCAGCGCCTCGCTCAGGCCCGCGTGGCTGCCTTCGCCCACCCAGGCCACGTACCCGTCTGGACGTACCAGCACGGCGGCGGGAGCGGTGACCTCGCCGAGCACCGGGAGATCCCAGGCGCCGCCGTATTGGGCGTCGATCAGGCGAACCCCCTCAGCCCGCGGGATGAGATCGAACTGCCCGGGATCGCCGAGGTTCAGTAGCAACGGGTTGGCGTCGTGTAGCAACTCGAACACCCGTAGCGGGCCATTGGCGCTCGCGAGGTCCAGATCGGGCATGCGGCGTCCCAGCAGTGGATGTCCCTCCCCGAGTTCGTAGTGGATGTCCAGTCCAGAGGCTCTCCCGGCGAGGTGTTTGCGGGGCTCGTCCATGGTCGCCAGCTCGGAGACCACGCCGACCAGGGCTTTCATGCGCTCGTCCTGGCGCTGGAGCAGCGTCTGGGCCATCGTGTGTCGGAGCGCGAGGGCGGTGATCGGGTGACGCTCGGCCTGGTAGGTGTCCAGGAGGCTCTCCGGCGAGGTGCCGCTGACCACCTGGGCCAGCTTCCAGCCCAGATTCACGGCGTCCTGGACGCCGAGGCTCAGTCCCTGTCCACCCGCCGGGTAGTGAACGTGGGCGGAGTCGCCCGCCAGCATCACACGTCCGGCGCGGTAGGAGGCCGCCTGGCGGGTCATGTCGGTGAACCTCGAGATCCACGTGGGACTGTGGACCCCGAAGTCGGTGCCGTATGCCGCGATCAGCGCCTCGCTGAGATCGCTGATCGTGGCCTCACCGCTGGGACCGAGCTCACGCTCGCTCGTAACCACCCTCACCGTCCTGCCGTCCTCGAGCAGGTTGAGGCCGTGGGCTCCGATGGCGTCGAAGCGAACGCCCGTCGGGGGCTCGGCGGTCAGCTCGACTTCGGCGATCAGGCTGCTCCTGGTCGCATCCCAGCCGGGGAAGTCGATCGCCGCCTCTCTACGGATGACGCTCCGTCCTCCGTCGCAGCCGACGAGATACTGAGCCCGCAGAGGCCGGCCGTCCGCCAGCGAGACGTCGACGCCGCTGTGATCCTGTGCGAAGCCGGTGACCTCGCTGCCGTAGTAGATCCGGGCCGGCAGTTCGGCCAGCCACGAGGCCATGATCCGCTCGATCTGGTTCTGCCAGATACCGAGCGAGTACGGGTGGCGTGTGGGGAAGTCACTCATGTCCAGCACCGCCGTCCCGAACATCGCGGCCTGGGCGGTCTGGCCCTCCGCGAGGAACCGGTCTGCGACCCCACGCTGGTCGAGGATCTCGATCGTCCGCGAATGAAACCCGCCGGCCCGTGAGCCGACCAGCACGTGGTCGGGACGCCGCTCCACGACCGCGACGTCGATCTTCGCCAGCGCCAGCTCGGCCGCCAGCATCATGCCCGTCGGGCCTCCTCCCGCGATCACCACCGCATGTTCGGTCATAGCTTCCCTCCGGTTGACAAAACCACTCCCATCTCGCCCTCAATTTCCGTTCCTCGTAGCTTGGGGCGGGCGATTATGAGGCATGTCACCTCGCCTCATGAAGCGGTCGTTTTCGGTATAAATTGGAAGTGGAGGGGACGAGTGGCTTCCGTTCCGGGCATGCGCCCTGCCATCCCGCTCCCTTCGGCTGCAAGGCCTTGGAATCGCTGGAGGGGAGTGGGATGAAGCCGACAGCCCGGCTCGCGTTCATAGTCGTCGCCGTCCTGTTCGGCGGCGTCGTTTCGGCGGCGGCGACAGAAGTCCGAGGGCCGCCCCAAATCAGCCAGTTGGAAGCCCGACCGTCAGGAGGTCACTTCGAGCTGCGGGCGACGATCGCGCCGGGAAGACTCAGCACGCACTGGACGATCGAGGTGGAGAGGTTCCAGCCCTGCGGACCCATCAGAGAAAAACCCAGGCGAGAACCAAAGAAGGTCGCGTCAGGCACCCTTTCGTCCAGAAACGGAGCAATGCAGGTGGACGCTCGCACGCCTGTCAGCGAATCCGGTGCGCGTAGCTTCGTGGTGGTCGCGGCAAACGCGGATGGCGAAGCGACGAGTAAGCATCCGATTCCGCAGGGTGAATGCAACGCCGAATGAGTGGGCGGCATGTGGTGCCGGCGCGCGGCGCCTGCTCACGTCAACCGGGAAGCCGATCCGAAAGGCGTTCACCGATTCGTTCGGCAAGCCGGTCACGGTCAGGTGCCGGAACCAACTCATCCTGCGGCGCGTCGAGAAAGCGGAAGACGCCCGGCCCGATATTGGTGTCTCCAAACCACGACATGCGCGGGACGACGTGAATGTGGAGATGACGAAAGCCTGGCTTCTCGGCGAAAAGAACGACGTACGTTCGCTCGCAACCGACGACGTCCCTCAAAGCGCCGCTGGCAGCGGCGAGCAGCGGAGCGAGCGACGCGATGGCCCCGCGTTCCAGCTCGTCGAGCGCCTGGACGTGCTGGCGCGCGCACACGACGAGCCAGCCCTGAAGGCTCGACCAGCCGTGGGAGAGCCGCCAATGCTCGTCGAGGTAGATCCGCTCACGGACCGGGAGCGCCTCAGTATTGGCCTGCAGGTCGCAGATGTGGCAGCCGTTCACCCGTCGAAGTTAGCTTGTCGGTCACGGGAAACGCGTCGCAAGGGGCTAACAACATGCCGTCGCCGCTTGGGTTTGTGTATCGCGGCTGGTTGCATGTCGTCGTTCGTATCGGCACGCCACGCGGCTCGGTGTGGCTCACGGCTAACGGCCCAGAAGTGCATGGCTTTGCTCCGCCGCTGAGCTGCTCCACAACGAGTTGCGCGGCAGCCCGGACGGCCGACCGGGCCCAAGCTAGATCACACGCTCGATAATCCACGAACGGAGTCACCGGTGGGGGAGCAAGAAGGACTCGCAGTAGCCAGTAGGCGGAGCGCCATCTAGCGCGTCGTGCAGTCCGACGACATCTACCCTGTTGTCGCGGGAGTGCCGCCCCGAGCGACCGCGAGCGGTAGTCCTGATAACGAAACACAGGATGTCGCCGTGGGCCACCGCGTCTGTGACGAGCTGGCGCTGGCGCCCGCGGTACGTAGGCGCGAGAGTGCGCGACCAGCCGTCAACACGTGCGACCCAGAAGTGGGTCGGACCGTAATCGAGGCGGCGTAGCCACCGTCGGCTCCTCCGGTCGGGAGTTTCCTCGCCGACGTGCAATGACGACGTTCCTGCGCAGGCTTCGGCGCAGATGATGTGGTACCGGAAGTGGAGCGGGCGCTCGGGGCCGATGGGCCTAGCTTCCATGGAGGAGAAGTAGCTGAGAGGCGGCTGCCGCGATGACGCCCCGCGAGACTCTGGGCCGGCAGCAAGGCTAGACGCGACAACGATCAACAACGCCGATAGTGCTGGTCTCAGACCCACGGTGCCGACTGTACATCCACGTCGCGGTGCCAAGCGCGACGGGTTTCTCGCCCTGCTTGATAATGCACGAACTGGGGCGTCGCTCCTATCGCTTGCGGTCCGGGCGCTTGAATAGCGGGAGGCGCTTAGCGCGCCGTGGGCTGATATTGAACGCGATGGCGACGCGGATCAGAAGGTGGCCCGACTCCTCGGGGCCGATGTTGAGTGCTGTGGCGAGGTCGCGGGGATCAACGCCGGTGTCAGCCAGGCGGCGAATGAGATCGTTGCGTTCTGTGTCGAGCAACCCGTGCTGCTGGAATGCGGCGTTGGTGCGTCGCTCTGCGTCTTCGAGCTGTTGCAGGAGCTCAGGCACGGGATCATCCGGGGGCATTGGCGTGCTTGATAATGCACGAACCGAGCCGACGGAGGTGAGCGAGCAGTGGTCCCGATGTCTCGCGTCGAGGTTGTTGTCCCAGATGCATACTTAGGGGACGTCATCGCCGACCTGACCCGGCGGCAGGGACGCGCCGAAAGACAAGAGCGTCGGGGCGACCTATGGGCCGTCACCGCTAGGGTCCCGCAGAGCGAAATGGCCGACTACGCGCTCGATCTTGGCGCACTCACTCAAGGACAGGGGACATTCACGGAGCGCCGCGACGTGGATGAATCGACGTCCTAGCGCGATCTCCGCGTGCCGCTCGATAATGCACGGTCGGTGTAGCGCGGACATGTCACACGGGAACGTAGAAACGCTCAGACAAATGGACGCTCTCCGCATCGCCGGCGACGTAGACGGTGCTCTCGCGTTCTTCCATCCTGAGGTGGAGTGGCGCATCCTCGGTGCTGAGCCGCCGCTACCAGCGTCCGGACGAGGGGTCGAGTCCCTAAGGCTGCTTTTTGAACCGGGCGACAGGTTCCTGATCGTTTTGCCTCCGCCGGAGATCGACGAGTACGTCGACGCCGGGAAGTTCGTGATCTCGGTCGTCCGCGACGAGTTCGGCTTTGACGAGGCGGGCATCACTGAGTTCGCGGACGGGAGGATCGTGCGCCAAACAGATGGCTATTCGGACAAGGCGGCAGCGCTGGAAGCGCTTGGGCGACTTGACGCGCGTTTCGGGCTGGATTCCCGGGTGAACGAGTAGCCCGGTCCGATTGGCGTGCTCGATGATGCACGAACGGCATCCGAGATGAGAGATCCATCGAAAGCTGCTTCCAAGTCGACGCAGCGAGCTGTCCAAGCCGTGCTGTGGCTCGCTGGGGGCACCATCTTCGCGGCGGTCGGGAGCCTGGCGCCGGCAGTCGTGGCGTGGGTGGTCGCGGCCCTCTTTGCCGCTCTTGCCCTTCGTGCTCGATAATGCACGTACGGAGTATTGTGCGATCAGGCGCACGGTGGGCTGAGACCTAGGGGGTTCGTGATGCGCAGGACAGTCGTAGGGCTTCTGGTGGCAGCCTCTCTCGTCGCAAGCGCGCAGCCGGTCGCCGCGAAGGAATCGCGGTCAGCGGCGGCACTCGAAACGGAGCAGGTGACGGTTCCATGGGCTGCATATGAAATGGGGGCCGGTCAGCGATCAGTGCTTGTCGGCTACACCAACAGTGGGTGTGGTGGCGGAGGAAGGACCGCGGCGACGGTGGCGGAAGCCCGTAAGAGCGTGACCATCACCCTCAGGCGAGAAGTGGTAGTCCGCCCACCAGGGCAAAAGACCCTGTGCAAAGCTCCCCATCTCGAGTTCCTTTCGGTCGAACTGCACCGGCCACTGGCAGGCCGAGAACTCGCGGGAGCATTGGACGAAAGCCCGAGCAATCTAGTTTGCGGGGGCGAATGCGGTACCACCGATCGGGTCCCGGGGCTGGTCGGCTTCTCACTGAAGAATGCGCGGACAGCGCTCAAGCTCACAGGCCTCGGCGCGGTAGTCCGGCACGGGTGCTCTAGATCCCATCGGCGCCGAGGTGTCGTGTCGCAGACACCTGAAGGCCAACAGCGGGTCGCCAAGAGGACTCGAGTACGACTCTGTGTGGCCAAGGGCTAGCTTCCGCTGCCGCTTTGTTCCTCTGCTCGATAATGCACGAGCTGGTCACTTGACGACACATGCAGTGCCGACGGTGACACGCGTCGCGGTGTGCGCCGCGGCTGTCACCGGCCAGCCCGAGAGCGGTTAGGCGACCGCAGGCTCAATCGATTCCCTCGCCGAAGGTGCGCTGCGAAAAGCCGAGGTTGAGCTGTGGAGGGACTGTGCCGCTGGCGAGCGAGCGTTCTAGCACTAAGCGTCCCAGGGTCTCAGCGATCGCAGCGGCCTGCGGAGGCAGGTCTGTTGCTGTCAGGAGCGCCTTGGGCAGCCGCACGGAGACCTCGTGCACTTCCTCGCCTTGCTTGACGCGGTATTGGAAGACACGCGAGGCGCGATCGTCGGAGGGGACCTCGGTCGGGCCGCTGATGATCTCGGGCTCGTTGGGCATCAGAGCGTTTGTTGTGTGCTCGATAATGCACGAACCGTGATCTTTCAACCTAAGCCGCCTACGCCGACCGTGCTCGAGTTCTGCGAGCGGTACATGGGACCGGTGACCATGTGGTTGATGAGCGCATTGTCGGGGTTGGGATTGGCGACCTCGACGGCCGAGAGACGCTGAAGGTCCAGGTGACGGATCTCGGTGTGGATCTTCCCGAGACGTTCAATGGTGTCCCGCTAGTACTGGAGAAGTTCCCGCCGGAGCCAGACACCTTGCCGCCGGAGATCGAGATGATTATCGAGGGCATGGAGTCGCTCGGGCCCCGTGAGCGGGCTTTGCTCGACGAGATACTCGGGGAAGATGCAGAGCTCCTCGGGAAAGATTCTGAGAGCGGCGGAGCGTCGGAGTAGCGGAAGCGTGTCGCTGGTCAGAGAGGCGTTGTCGTGGCTGGTGCGCAGCGGTCGGGCTCGCGTTTGACGGCTGGGGTCTATGTGCGGGGAGCGCGTCGGGCCGCTCGATTCGTTGCTCGATAATGCATGACCGGTTAACCCGGGGGTTCACGCCTGGCAGTCGACGGCAACGGCCAGCGCGGCGCATATTTCCCGCATCCGAGCGTCAGGGAGTCGTCCGAGTCGCTCGACGAGCACGGCAAGCGAGACACTCTCCACCGAATCCAGATTCACCGCCGACCGTTGTGGAACAGGGTCATCGCCAGGCTCAAGGACGACCTCGCTTGGAAGCGAGCGGATGTTCGTCGTGCAGGGTGCGACGAGGGCGCGGCGAAGGCGCGGAATCACGGCGTCGCGCGACAGGACGACGACCGGGCGGCGGCCTATCTCCGGCAGCTCGCACCACCAGATCTCGCCTCGCCCGGGAGCAGAACTCATGAGGAGCCAGCGGCACGACGGAAGGACGCCAGGTCCCCCCAGACATCCGGCTCGTTGAGCGGGTGCCGGTCGTACGCAGCGTAGCTCGCGTCTATCTCGACGGCGCGTTGCCGGGCCAGAAAGGCCTCGAGCGCCTCATCGACGAGCGCGGCATCGGTCACCCCCGACCGAAGCTGCCTTGCCTGGTCGAGAAGGTCAGCATCGACGGTGGTACTCAAACGTGTGCGAGTCATGCCATCAGTATGCCACCCCTCACGGTCGCCGTGCTCGATCGAAGCACCTGGTGTGCGCGGGTTGGCTCAGGCCCCGTCAGGGACATCCGAGCGCTTCGCCGCGCTCGACGCCCGCTTTCACAGCAGTGAAGTATCGGCTGCCCAGCTTAAGCGGCGATCTTCGTGCTCGATAATGCACGAACCGTCGACCACGAGCGAGTGCGAGTGCGGGTAGTCCATTAGACTCCTCAGAGGGTTTCCATGCTCGTTGCGTCGGTCTCGTTCCTCGCCTGGCTCGGCGTCGTCGTTCTCACGATGATGGTCGCGAAACGGCGCTACCGTGACCCAGTGCTCTGGGGGGCCCTCGCGATGTTTTTGAGCTTCATTGCCCTGCTTCTGCTCGTGATGTCCGACGAGTCGCGCAGGGGAAGGGGAGCGCGCCGAAGCTTCAGGCGCGGCGGGGGCCCGGCCGGTTGACGATTGAGCACGCTCAATTCGGGCGGCTCCGACAAGCTTTTGGCCGTCAACGGCGCTCGATAATGCACGAACCGAGTCGGGGGCGTATCGTCCCCCGGGATGCGAAAGGGGTGGAGGGGCGATGCATACGCCGCGCGCTAGAGGGTTCCTCGTGTGCCTCGCGGGAGTCGTGGCCGTCTTCGGGTCTGTGGTGCCTCAGCTTGCGCAGGCGCACAAGAAGGCGAACCCACGAATCACTGCGACACCGAGCGTTCTCGCGGCAAACGAAACCACGACGCTCGAAGGCACGGGCTTCCCGGCAGACGAAACGATTGCGCTGAGGGAGTGCGCGCAGAAGGTTGAACCTCCCTTCAAGTATCCCTGCAATTCGCCAGAGTTGATGGTCGAAACGAATACGTCGGGTGGGTTCACCGCCACGTTCGTGGTCACGCAATGCCACGGCGAAAAGAAACTAACGCGCCCACAGAAGTGCTATGTGGGCGACTACAGACACGGCTTCGATTCTGGGGGACTCTGGGGTGCCGTGAAGCTGACCGTGACCCCGTAGCCCAAGCCGCCGCAAGCGCGGCCGGTTAGGCGCGGTCGCTGCGCTCGATAATGCAACGAACGGACACTCAGTCGCGTGGCACGTCGACGCTGACCAAGGTGATCTTGCCGTCGGGATACGTGACGGTCAGGCGGACGTGGCCGGGAGAACGAGGTTGCAGTCTGACTGCTGCAACCCGGTGGTCCTCGGTGAGCGCCTCGGCGGCGATCACTAGGTGTCTTCTGCCGGCGGTGAGCGAGAGCCTGACCCCGTGTGCGCATGATCGGGTGAACTGGACAATGTGCGCCCAGGGGAGAAATAGGTGGTCATGCCCGGGACGGCCGAAGTAGATGACTCCGGCCGCGCTGACGCTGTGGCCCTGCGGGAGCAGGGTCTGGTTGCAAACGACGACGGCTCGCACGCACCCTTCCGAACGCGGCGGGCATTCTTCAGTTGAGATCGGGGCGCTAGCCCTTGCGGGGGCTATCGTCGTCGAGAGCATGGCGGCCATGGCCACGAGGGCTGTAGGCAGGGTTCCCAGGCGGGAAATGTTACGCACGCCGACGATAGTTGTCGCTGCTCGATAATGCACGAAGCGTGACGGAGAAGGAGCGCGCGTGGCGGCTGGCGTATCCTGCGCCCGAAGGGGATTCGACATCAGCATGTCAAGGCCATCCATTGTGGTGATCGCTGTAGCGCTTGGCGTTGCGTTCGCGCCGTCGGCTGCCGCGGCCGTGGCCGCTGGGCCGCCGCAGGTCACGGACGTTCACGCCACCCACGTAACCGCGGGCTCGGCCACGCTTGAAGCCACGATCGATCCAGAGGGACTCAAGACCGAATACGTCGTCGTGGCCGAAGGGACATTCCTCGGCGACTCCGAAAAGGTGTCGACCCGGGAACGTGCAGGCCGGCTCAAGAGCACGAGCCGCCCCAAGCGCATCCGCGTGCACGAGCACATGCGCAAGGGCGAATGGTTCTTCGCCTTCTGGGTCGAAGCTACGAATGCCGATGGCACGACGACGAGCGAAGCAGTCGAAGTAGAACCGCCGGGCTGAAACCGACGCGCGCCCGAGACGGAGCGCCTAGCCCGGAATCGTCAGTAGTGGCGCGGGGTGTGGTGGCGCGGGAGGGCTGAATCGTCCGCCTGGGCGGGCAGGATTGCGGTTGCGAACCAAGCAATCCACCCGTCCAGGAGGTTCACCTTGAAGGTGACGAGAAGTGCGTCTTTTAGAACGGTAGATGTGGTCGCGGACGGCAGCGGCCTGTCGTCTCGGGCGGGGACCGTGCTGCTGGCGCTGACAGCGCAGCGCCTCGGGCTCACGGAGGGTCTTTGCTGGTGCGCTGGCGGGACCCGGGAGCGTCGCTCGGCTAATGATCCCGGGAAGGTTCTGTGCGATCTGGCGGTGATGGCCGCGGACGGCGGCAGCTGCGTCTCAGACCTCGCTGTGCTGGCCGGACAGGGTGCGCTGTTTGGGAGCATCGCGTCAGTGTCAACCGCCAGGCGGGTGCTGCTGAAGGTCGGCGAGAGCGAGCTTGAACGGATCCGTCAGGCCCGGGCGCTCGCCCGCCAGCGGGCGTGGGACGCGGGGGCGGCTCCTGACCTGGTGATCCTGGATTTCGACGCGACACCGATCAGCATCCATTCCGAGAAGGAGCATGCGGCCGGGCATTACAAGGGCGGGTTTGGTTTCAACCCGCTGGTGGTGACCTGCGCCCGAGAGGTGCTGGCCGGTGTCCTGCGGCCCGGGAACGCCGGCGCGAACAACGCCAGTGACCACCTGCGGGTGCTCGAACTTGCGCTCGAGCAGCTCCCCGAGAGCGCGCTGGACGGGGAGATCCTCGCCCGCTCGGATTCCGCCGGGGCAAGCCACGAGTTCGCGGGCGCATGCCGGGAGACCAGGATCAAGTTCTCGCTGGGTTATGCGATCAACCAGACGGTCCGCGAGCAGATCCTGGGCCTGGGAGAGGCTGCGTGGGAGCCAGCGGTCAACCAGGACGGCCAGCCACGCGAGGGCGCGTGGGTCACAGAGCTGACCGGTCTTCTCGACCTGTCCTCGTGGCCTTCCGGGACCCGGCTGATCTGCCGGCGAGAGCGCCCACACCCCGGAGCGCAGCTCTCCTTCACCGACCTGGACGGGCACCGCTTCCAGTGCTTCATCACCGACCAGCCCGACCAGGACATCGCCTCGCTTGAGGCCCTTCACCGCCAGCACGCCGAAGTCGAGGATCGCGTCAAGACCTTGAAGGCGACCGGCGCCGCACGCCTCCCGTTCCACGCCTTCACCGCGAACGCTGCATGGTTCGAGCTCGCGCTGACAGCCCACGACATCATGATCTGGACGCAGCTGCTGACCCTCGACGGCGAGCACGCCGTCTCAGAACCCAAGCGGCTGCGCTACCGCATCCTGCACGTCGCCGGGCAGATCACCCGCCACGCCCGACGCACCACTCTGCATCTACCAGCCGACTGGCCCTGGGCCGCAGCGATCCTCCGGGCATTCAAGCGCCTGGACGCGCTCCCCGCTCACGGCTGAGCACCCAGCCAGCCCATCATCGCGACCCGCGCAGCACCCGGCCGGACTCCGCGCCCACCGCTACCCCGAAACACCGACCCAGCGACCACAACAAGCGCATGATCCGCACCGCGCACGCCGCGGACTGCCAGCCGCCGGCCACCACCAGCGACCCCACCCCAAAACCCCCGGCAGCTCACCTTGATGACGAATCGAGGCTAGGCGGGCCGCTTGTTCGCTGCTCGATAATGCACGACCTGATCACTTGACGAAACACGCGGTATAGACGTTGGCGTGTGTCGTGAGGTTTGGTGCGGCGGCAACCGGGGTGGCGGGGCAGCCAGTCTGGCGGACGAGTCGAGGAGTGTTTGCGGTGAGCGTGTAATGCCCTGGCGGAACCTGAAAGCGAAAGCCAGACCGGCGCGAGGCAGTGGTGGTGGCCACAAGCTGCCCGGTCGGGGTACGAAGCAGAACCGAGCCCGCGACGTAGTTGCCTGTACGGGGACCACCGGCGTAGACGATCCGACCCGAAATCACCGCAGATGCGGTGGTGTTGCTAGAGCCGCAGCCCGCTAGCGTGATAGCGACGAGCGCCAAGAGGATCGCGGATACGCCATTGCCGATGTATATCGACGGGTGTCTGCGCCGGGCTGAGCGTCCCGTCTCGGGAGCCTTGGTCGGGCGCTGCTCTGCTGCTTGATAATGCACGAACGGTGCCGACCGAGCGGGGCGGCAGCCCTAGCGAGTAGCGCGATCGACGTAGCGGACGATTAGCGTGAGCCCGAGGAGTACAGCGACGCCCGGCAGCAGGCCCACGTGGTCCCAGACGGCGATAGAGGCGGCGACGATCGCCAGCGCGACTGCCTGCCATATCCAGTCGCGGCGAGTCCAGCTCCGCATGCGAGTCCAGCTGCGCATCCCTGAAATAGTGCCAGAGGCTCCTGGTTGCGGCTATTACGTGGTTGCGCTCGATAATGCACGAACGGTGCCCGGCGTAGGGCAGTCACGGAGCCCGCGCTAGTGGGTGGTACTGCCGCCGGCATGCTCGGATGGCTGCCCGTAGCCAGCTCGGGCCCAGGCCCATATCATGTGCGGGGTCAGGACCTGTGCCGCGCAGTCCACGGCTGATGGGGTGAGTCTCGGTCACGACGGCTCGTTCGTATGCTTCGGCGCTCTTGGGTGGCACGTGCGCTTCGATGTAACGCAGTGAGCAGCTGCATCCGGAGGCGAGCGATCCAGTGTCTCGGGCAGTGCCCGCCAAGGGTTCGCGGCAAGACGCGAGGTAGTCGGCGCGAAACTTGGCTGGGAACGGCTGGGCGGCACCGCAGCTCGCGAGCGCAAGTGCCGAGATTGCGCCTATCGCAAGGCGATTCATCGGCACCAGCAAAGCGCCTAGGGCTTTCTGGTGGTCTGCTCGATAATGCACGGACGGTGATCCCGAGCCTACGGTGCCGGTTTTGGCGGGCGGATACGAGATGGCGGGCCGTCTCGCATCACTTCTATGGGGTCTTCGGGACGTTGCGCGCAAGCACGCAGACCGAGCGCTCGCTCGCCTCCGTAGAGCCTCAGCTTGCGCTTGTAAACGGCTTCGTAACGGGCGAGAGCACGAAGGTCCCGTGGATGTTCGAAAAGCTCTTTGTACGCGCCCTGGTATGCGCCTTGGAGCTTCCTTCGTTCCGCTGCATTGGATTCCAGGCGGCGCACGACAGCGAGCTTCTTGTTGGCGCGAACCAGTTGACTCAGTTCGCCCAGGACGACGCCGGGTTCGCCGTGGCCATGGTGCAGCACGCCACAGAGGTGATTGGCGCGAGCGACGAAAGCTGCGCCGCTTGGTCTCTGCGTGCCACAGCCAGATCCAGCGGTCGCCACTGCAGTTAGCAGTAGCGCGAGGATCCTTGCTCGCATACCCGGAGCCTATCTTGGGCCCGGCCGTCGGCAAGCGCTCGCGTGTGCTCGATAATGCACGGACGGTGCCCTGGTGTTGTAGCCTTTCGGCGACCGGAGGCGAAACCTGGGGGAGGGGCGATGAGTGGGACGAGGCGCTGGTTGTTCGCGTTGGCGACCGCGA
Organism: uncultured Solirubrobacteraceae bacterium; assembly: GCA_963821425.1. Lineage (GTDB taxonomy): Bacteria > Actinomycetota > Thermoleophilia > Solirubrobacterales > Solirubrobacteraceae > Palsa-744. The sequence continues at coordinate 793,317 of CAWGDS010000001.1, read as the reverse complement.
CGGTTGTGATGGCGGGTATCGCCGTGATGCCGGGCGTCGCTTCGGCGAACTGGTGGGAACCGGGGCAGGCGGAACTCGAAAACGACCGAACGGAATTTCCGGACTGGGTCGAAGCGACGGAGGTGACCCAGACGAGCGCGACGCTCGTCGCTCGTTTTCTGCCGAATTGGCCCGAAACGCACTGGGTCGTGCAGATGAAGGGACCGATGTGCGTCTTCCACAAGGAAGCCGCAGGGGGGGTGCGCTACGAAGAACTCTCCCGCTGCGAAGGCGGCGAACTCGATGAAGAACCGTCCCCGGCAGAACGGGAATACCACAGCTTCTCGGGATGGAGCCCGGATCCCGGGGCAGTCCTCGGAGAAGGCGTGGTCGTCGGCGGAAATCCAGACGAATTCGTCGTCGAGGAACTCCCCACGGCCCCGGTTCGCACGCTCGTCCCAGGGCAGAAATACCTGGCGTATGTGCGGACCTGGACCACGGAAGGGGGGGCAGGGCCCCAGTCGCAATCGTCGGACAACAACCCGCCGGCCTTTTCGACGCAAGAACTGACCAAGCAGCAGCTGCGCGAAAAGAAGAAGAAAGAAGCCCTGGAACGCCGCGCCAAACACAAGCTCGAACAGGAAGAAGCTAGGCGCAAACGGCGGGAAGAAAAAGGGAAGTAGCGGGCCGCTAGCGGGCCGCCTGTCAGGGGCGGGAAGGGCGCGCCAGCGCGCTTGGGCCGGCGGTCACTCGCGCGCGGAGCGCGCCCTACCTCCCTACACGGAGCGCGCCCTACCTCCCTACAACATCGGTGCTCGATAATGCACGTTATGTCAACTTGAAGGTGATAGGGCTATCGGGGGGCTTGCGTATGAGCCCTGCCCTCTCGAAGGCCAGGAGTCCCTATTGCGGAGGACCGGGACCGTCTCCGCTTCGGCGGCGCATACCCAGCGCGCGGCCGACAACCGCCGCGAATACCGCCAGTACCGCCCAGAACGCCGCCTGCGCGATCGCGTCGCCGATCGGTTCGCCCGTGGCGAGGAACACGACGAGCAGCAGGATGAACACGGCGAGCAGGATCACTGCCGCGCGCAGCCCGGACGGTAGGCCCACGAGCCATCTGCTCACGCGCAGGTCACCTCGCCGCCCGAGCCTGCTCTGGAGCGCTCCACCAGGTCGGGGGTCGTAGGCCTGTCGGGCATCCCGCGCGGAGTATCTCTCACCCGGGCTCGCCACTTCGACCGGCGGCGGAGATCCCAGCGCGCCCGACGCGGCTAGCATCAGGCTCGCTCAGCGACCCGGGAGGACTAGAGATGGCGAACACTTTGTATACGGCCAAGGCACACGTGACCGGAGGCCGCATGGAGGGTCATGGACGCACCAGCGACGGCGCTCTGGAGGTCGATCTGCGGATTCCTTCCGAGATGGGCGGCCCCGGCGGCGGCACCAATCCCGAGGAGCTCTTCGCCGTCGGCTACGCCTCCTGCTTCGAGAGCGCCCTCGGGGTCATCGCACGCCGCAAGAAGGCCGAGGTGGGCGACATCGCGATCGAGTCCTCGGTCTCGCTCCTGCCCGACGGTCAGGGCGGCTTCAAGCTCGAAGTCGGACTCGACGTGAAGCTCCCCTCGGTGCCGGACATCGACACCGCCAAGGAGCTCGTCAGCGCAGCCCACAAGGTCTGCCCCTACTCCAACGCCACCCGCGGCAACATCGACGTCGCTCTGACAGCCAACGGTCAGCCCGTCGAGTAGTAACCGGCCCGCCTGACTGAGCCGCGTCGATCAGCGGCCGAGCGTTCGCTCGAACTCGCGCACCCGCGTCTGGAAGGATCCGATCAGCTCCCGGACCTGCGCGAGGCCTGCTCGCAGCTCGGGATCGCCGAGCTCCACCGGGAGCATCGAGTCCTGAAGCGTGGAGAGGGTCGTGTCGGCTTCGTGCACCTCCTTCGCGGCGGCATCCAGGAAGGCTTTGATGCCCCGTCCCGGTGCTCCTCGCGCCGCGGTCGCGAAGGCTCCGTCATCTAGCTTGTAGCGGCGGGCGAACTCGCCGTGGGTTCGCCGGATGCGCCCGTATGCCGCCTGCACCGGCCCGAACAGGTCGTCCTCGAGACGCTCGGCACTGCTGTCGTCGAGCAGCTCGAAGGCCTCGCTGAGATCCGACAGCGCCACCGACAGGTGGTCGGCGGCCCGCTCCACCTCCGCGAGCAGCTCACGGCGGGCGTCGGCGGAGGCGTAGGGCACGCGACCACCCTAGAGCCCACCGGGGCGGCGACGCGCCAGCCGCCGTTCGTTCCCGGCGGTGGTTCAGTTCAGCTGGTAGTTGAGCGCCACGCCGGCGGTGACAGTGCAGCTGACGACGCTCGCCTTCGTGGCCTTCTTCTTTTTCTTCTTGTGCTTGTGGCCTTTGGCGTTGCCGGGTTTCACCACGCCGGGGGCGGACTTCGCGGCGGCCTCGGGTGCCACGACACGGCTATCGCGTCCGCTGCCGAAGTCGGGCTCCACGCCGAGGTAGCGCACGTATTCTTCGTTGCCTTCGGCTTCACATTCGACCCCGCCGTTCTCTTCGATCACGCTCTGGACGGCTCCAAGCGTGCCGCCCACGTGGCCGGCCAGGAACTGCGCCTTTTCCTGGCCGTCGCTGATCGCGGCCGCCATCGCCTGCCGGTAGGCGGTGTTGGCCGCCGTGGCATTGGCTTCCTGGGCGACGGGGGCCTTGCCGACGCCTTCGACGCCGACGGTCCGGACCGGGGTCACCGTCGGGGCTTCGGCCGAGGCCACCCCCAGCATCCCCACGGCGATCAGGGCCGCCGCGGCCGCCAGGATGGCTGTAAGCGCATACCGCATGGAAACGTCTCCTCGGATGATGCTACCCCGACACGGTGTTCGCTAACTCCCCCGCCCGGCGCAACACGTCGTCGAGCATCTCGGGGGTCAGCCTGCCGGTGAAGGTGTTCTGCTGGCTGGGGTGGTAGCTGCCGATCAGGCGCAGCGGGCGGCCGGCGTGCTCGGCGCCGTGGCCGAACTTCGGGCGCGGCCGCGGCACCGGCGCGGGCGGCTCGCTGATCTCGGCGTTCAGTCGCAGCGCTGCATCCCAGGCGAAGGACCCGAGACAGACCGCCACCCGCACCGCTCCGAGCAGGCTCAGTTCGGCTGCGCTCCAGGGCAGGCACGTGTCGCGCTCCTCGGGCGTCGGCCGGTTGGCCGGCGGAGCACATCGGACCGCCGCCGTCACCCACACGTCCTTCAGGCGCAGACCGTCATCTCGGCTCACCGACTCGGGCTGATTGGCGTATCCGCATCTCCACAGGGCGCCGAACAGGAAGTCTCCTGAACGGTCCCCGGTGAACATCCTCCCTGTCCGGTTGGCCCCGTGCGCGGCGGGCGCCAGGCCGAACAGCATGATCTTCGCGCTCGGGTCCCCGAAGCCGGGGACGGGCCGGCCCCAGTAGGTCTCCTCGGCGAACGCCGCGCGCCGCTCACGCGCGACCTGCTCGCGCCAGCGGACCAGTCGTGGGCAGCGCCGGCAGTCCGCCAGGTCGGCGTGAAGCGAGTTCATCGTCCGGTGCCCTTGCGTACCCACGAGCCAGTAGTACCATCGCAATCGGGATGCCGGTGTGGTTGTGGATACTGATGCTGGCGGCGCTCATCAAACTGCCGCTCGCCGCGCTGATGCTCTGGATCCCGTTTCGTGACGACGCAGCCATGCGCGCTCCGGAGGGCACCGACTCCGGCGAAGACGATGGTGGTTCGCGGGCCCTGCCGGCCGGGCCGCTGAATCCGCATCCGCGGGGTCCCCTCCCCCACCTCCCGCGCCGCGGCCCTCACGGCTCCCCGACGCCCGCCTCTCCGCCCCGCATCCGCCGCAGCTTCACCCCGCGGCGCACCGTGCCGACGCACGGCTGACGCGCGCTCAGCGGTTTCGCTTGCGCTGTTGGCGCGCCGCCTTGGCTTTCGCGCGGCGTTTGCGCAGCGTCACGGCCGGGTCTTTTGCCGAACGCCCTTCGGCGAGGTCGGCGTCGGTCGCGGGTGCGACACGGCGGGCGTCCCGGGCGATCACGTAGGCGATCCCGCTGAGCAGGATCACCGCTGCCACGATCGCGATCAGGATCGTTTTCTGGTCGTTGGTGGTGCTGCTTTCCGTGGAGCTGGTGCTGCTCGTGGTGCTCGTCGTGGCGGTGCTTGCTTCGGGCGTTTCGGCGAGTTCCTGCAGCGAGCTTCCGCTGACGGGAGCGCCAGCTGCAGATGCGGCTGGGGCGAGGGCCAGGCCCGAGGCTCCGAGGGCGAGAAGCAGCACGGTCCCCCAGGCAAGGAGCGTCGAGCGGGTCACCGTTACGCGCGCCACCCGCCGAGGATAGCGCCTCTCAGGAGGCCGGATTGCATGCCGGCGTACACGTCTGAGCCGCTCGGAGGCCGGGCTTCCGGGCGCGAGCCGGGCGCTCCGCCCGGCACCATAGAATGAGCCGCCATGGCACCCAAACAACGCCAGGTTCGCATCGAACAGAGGGGCGGCATCGAGGCCATCCAGGCGCTCGAGCAGCGCTCCGACGAGGAGCTCGAGGCCGAGACCAAATACAAGGCGGCGGCACTCGCCATCCTTGGGGCCCGGGCCTCCGAGCGCTTTGACGCGACCGCCGCCCGTGGCTACTTCCAGCGGGCCATCGCCGCCGCGCGGCCGCAGGAGCGGATGCAGATCCGCCGCATGGCCGATGCCTCCCTGGCCCTCGCCGAACGTCGTGCCGGGGATCTCAAGACCGCCGTCGAGCGCCTCGGCCAGGCTCCGCCGAGCGGTCGCCAGCTGTTCGCCCTCAGGGCCATGGGGCTGCTCGTGCCCTCCGCCTCGGCCGGCATCCTCGCCCGCATTCGAGGCATCCTCTTGATCATCCTGCTCGTGATCGTGCTGCTGGCGATCGGGGCCGGCATCGTGAAGTTGGTCGCCCTGGCGTTCGGTGGGATCGGTTGGGCCCCCGCCGTCCTGCTCGGCCTGTTCGTGGTGATCGCGGCGATTGCGATCCTCGCCGCGGTGGGGCGAAGGCGGCGAAGCCGCGCCAAGGCCGCCGCCGCCTCGGGCTGACGGCTGCCCCCACGCCGCCCCCGGGTTCCCTGCGGCGAGACGCCCAATACGCTCCTAGCAGCACGTGTCAGCTCCCGTTCGCCTGATCGTCAACCCATCCGCCGGAGGTGGCAGGGCGGCGAGCGTCGCCCCGGCGGCCGAGCAGGCGCTGCGGCGGCTCGGGGTCAGCGTCGAGCGCAGCGACACCCGCGACCTCGAGCACGCCCGCGAGCTCGCCCGGCGGGCCGCGGAGGCCGGCGAGGTGGTTGCGGCGGTCAGCGGCGACGGCATGATCGGCGCCATCGCGGACTCGCTGAAGGACCTTCCCGGCGCGGTCATGGGCATCATCCCCGGCGGGCGCGGCAACGACCTCGCCCGGGTGCTGGGTATTCCCGATGACCCCGACGAGGCCGCCGCGGTGATCTCCGCCGGTCACGCTCGGGCGATCGACGTCGGGCTGGTCGCGGAGGGGTCGGGCGAGCCCAGGGGGTTCGTCGGGATCGCCTCGGTGGGCTTCGACAGCGACGCCAACCGGATCGCCAACGAAGCGCCCCCGTGGCTGGGCGGCCTCGTGTACCTGTACGGAGCCCTGCGGGCTCTGGTGGCGTGGAAGCCGGCACGCTTCGAGCTCGAGCTGGATCCGCCGGGTGAGAGGGTCAGCTTCAGCGCCTACACCGTCGGCGCGGCCAACTCCCAGTGCTACGGCGGCGGCATGCGCGCCGCGCCGGCGGCGCTGCTGGACGACGGCATGCTCGAGGTGCTCGTGCTCGAAAGCGTCAGCAAGTTCGCCTTCCTGACGCGCATCATCCCGAAGGTCTTCAGCGGCGAGCACGTGAACCTCCCCGGCGTACGCACCTTCCGCGTCCGGGAGGTGGCGATCAGCTGCGACCGCCCGTTCGACATGTATGCCGACGGCGACCCGATCGGACGGCTTCCCGTGCGGGTTCGCGCGCTGCAGGGGGCGGTGCGGATGCTGGTGCCCCCCGCGGGTGGCCCGCATCCCGCCTTCGCCCAGCCGCTTCCAGGCGGCGAGCGGGGCGATCCGGAGAGCGGCTGATGGCCGCCGCCCTCGACGCCAAGCTGGCCCTCGCCAGAACGGTGGGGGCGGTCTCGCGCTGGCGGGGCGGTGGCGCCACGAGTGCTCCGGGGAGGGTCCTGATGCGTCTGCAGCCCGACGCCATCCGCACGCTCGGGAGCCGCCTGACGCGCGGAAGCGCTCTGATCTCGGCCACCAACGGCAAGACCACGACCGCCACGATGACCGCCGCGATCCTGCGCCGTGCCGGCGTGGCGCTGGTCCACAACCAGGCCGGCGCGAACATGGCCGGGGGTGTCGCCACGGCCCTGCTCGGTGCCGCCGGATCACGCGGCGGGATCGCCGGCGACCTCGGCCTGTTCGAGGTCGACGAGCTGTGGCTGGCGGCGGTCGCCGACGAGCTGGCACCCGCGCGCGATCCTGCTCTCGAACCTGTTCCGCGATCAGCTGGACCGCTACGGCGAGCTCGAGCGGATCGCGGCGAGCTGGGAGGAGGTCCTCGGGGCCCGCCACACCTGCCCGGTCCTGAACGCCGACGACCCGCTCGTGGCCGACCTCGGCCGCGATCATCCGCAGACGCTCTACTTCGGCGTCGAGGACGACACGCTGACGATGGCCGGCATGTCCCACGCCGCCGACGCGAAGCACTGCCGACGCTGTGGTGCCCCGTACGTGTTCGACGCCGTGTACCTCGGTCACCTCGGCCACTACCACTGCGACAGCTGCGGCCAGCGGCGCCCGACGCCGGCGCTGACCGCCGGCGAGGTGGTCCTGCACGGCGTCCGGAGCTCGGAGTTCACGCTCCGATCCCCCGCCGGCGAGGTTCGCGTGGCGCTGGCCCTTCCGGGGCTCTACAACGTCTACAACGCTCTCGCCGCCGCCGCTCTGGCGAGCGCCCTGGACGTGCCGCGTGGCGGCTGTCGGGGCGGGCCTGGCGGACGTCCGGCCCGCCTTCGGGCGCGCCGAGAGCATCACCCTGATGCCGGCTGCGCGGGGCAACGGGCTGCCCACCCTCGCCCAGCCGCGGGAGCTGCGGATCCTGCTCGTCAAGAACCCGGCCGGGGCGAACGAGGTGCTGCGAACGCTGATCCTCGAGCCCGGCCAGCACGACCTGCTCGGGGTGCTCAACGACAACATCGCCGACGGTCGCGACGTGTCCTGGATCTGGGACGCCGACTTCGAGCTGCTCGCGGAGCGGATCCGGCGCATCACCTGCAGCGGCAGCCGCGCTGCCGACCTGGCGGTGAGGATGAAGTACGCGGGCGTCGAGCCCGACCTGATCCACGTCGAGCCCGACCTGCCAGCCGCCCTCGCCGTCGCTTCCGCCAGCCGGGCCGACCCTGACGCGCCCCTGTACGCGCTGCCCACCTACACCGCCATGCTGTCGCTGCGCGAGCTGTTGGTCGCGCGCGGCGAGGCGAGCAGCTCGTGGTGAGGACGGCCTCGCCCGTCCGGTCCGCGCGGCGCACACGCCCCGCTGTGATCTGGCACGACCTCGAGTGCGGCCAGTACACCGCCGACCTCGAGCTGTGGCGCGAGCTGGCGGAGCGGAATGCGCCAGGGGGCGAGCCGATCCTCGAGATCGGTGCCGGCACCGGCCGCGTGAGCCTGGATCTGGCCCGCCACGGACACGCCGTCACGGCCGTTGAGCGCGACCCCGAGCTGTTGGCCGCCCTCAGCGAGCGCGCCGCAGGCCTAGAGCGTGAGCGCCGTGGGCGGGGACGCTCGCGCCTTCAGGCTGGGACGCCGCGACTTCGCGCTCTGCCTGGTCCCGATGCAGACCGTGCAGCTGATGGGCGGCCCCCCCGGCCGGCTGGCGTTCCTGCGCGCCGTACGCAGCCACCTGCGTGACGGCGGCGTGCTCGCGTGTGCCCTGGTCGAGGACATCGAGCCGTTCGACGCCCACTCCGAACAGCTCCAGCTCGAGCCGGAGCTGGTCCGCCGGGAGGGTGCCCTCTACAGCAGCGCTCCGATGCGCGTGTCCGTCGGAAGCCGACGGATCCGGATCGAGCTCGAGCGCCGCATCGAGGACCCGGAGGAGCCCGCCCGCGGCGCGGCTCGCGCCGGCGAGGGGCCCCAGCGCGAGGTGATCGTGCTCGACCGCCTCACCCCCGAGCGTCTGCAGCAGGAGGCTCACCGGGTCGGACTGCGGGAGCTGGAGGTCCGCAGCGTGGCCCCCACGGAGCTGCACACGGCCAGCACGGTGGTGATCCTCGATGTCTGACCCCGGCTCGCCCGCCCGGCCGGCCGCCGCGGGCGGACAACCGCTGCTGCGGGTGTGCGCCCTGTACCCCGACCTGATGAACATCTACGCCGACCGCGGCAACCTGCTGGTGCTCGAGCGACGCTGCCGCTGGCGAGGGATCGGCTTCGGGCTACACGCCAGCGGCCTCGGCGAGGAGCTCGACGGCGGGCGCCACGACCTCTTCTACATCGGCGGCGGCCAGGACCGCGACCAGGAACTTTGCGCCGCCGACCTGCTCGCCAACAAGCGCGCGGGCCTGCACGCCGCCGCCGCTCGCGGGGCGGTGATCCTCGGCGTGTGCGGTGGCTACCAGCTGCTCGGGCACTCCTACACGCTCGGCTCCGAGGAAATCGGGGGCGTGTCCCTGCTCGACGTGCGCACGGTGCGCAGCGACGAGCCGCGCCTGATCGGCAATGTCGCGATCGAGGTCGCCCTCCCGGGCGCGGCAGGTCCCGGAGCCGGGCGCGTGCTGGCGGGCTTCGAGAACCATGCCGGACACACCCGGCTCGGCCCCGGCCAGCAGGCCCTCGGGCGTGTCCTTCGCGGCCACGGCAACGACGGCGGCTCGGGCCTGGAGGGGGCGATCGCCGGCAACACCATCGGCACCTACCTGCACGGCCCGCTGCTGCCCAAGAACGCCTGGTTCGCCGACTGGCTGATCGAGCGTGCGCTCGGGATCGAGCCCGGCCGGCTGGCCCCGCTTCAGGATGACCTGGAGGACGCAACCCACCTCAGCGCCCGCCGCGCAGCCGGTCTCTGAGCGTCCTGGTCGGCGTCGCGTGGCGCGAACTCCCGCAAACTGGGCGCGGGCCGGGGCAGCCCTCGCCGGTGCGGGCCGGGGCCGCGCCTATGATCGGCGGCCGTGGAGCTGTCGGAATACCAGTCGCTCTCGAGGCGCACCGCCATGTACCCGCGCGAGGCGGGCCTCTCCTACCCGACCCTCGGCCTGGCCGGGGAGGCGGGCGAGGTGGCCGAGCAGATCAAGAAGTCGATCCGCGACGACGGCGGCGAGCTGACGCCAGAGCGGCGTGCCGCCCTCTCAAAGGAGCTCGGCGACGTGCTCTGGTATCTGGCCCAGCTCGCCACCGAGCTCGACCTCGACCTCGACGAGGTCGCACAGGCGAACCTCGACAAGCTGCTCTCGCGCCAGCAGCGCGGCGTCCTCTCCGGCAGCGGCGACGACCGTTAGGCGACCGCGAAGCGCGCCAGCCGGTCAGCCAGCTGGGCCGGCACCAGAGCTCGCACGCGTACGCCCTCGGGCGTGTCCTCCCGGGCGATCTCGCCGGCGACTTCGTGCAGCTCGGCGAGGCTGGCACCGTCGGTGTAGGGCACCAGCAGCTCAACCGGGCGCAGCGTGTGCGCCAGTTCGGTTTCGATGCGGGCGCCCAGCTCCTGCAGCCCCTCCCCCGTCTCGGCGCTGACGAGCACCGCCTTGGGGTAGCGCAGGCGCACGTCCTCGCGGGCGTCGGGGTCGAGCAGGTCGGCCTTGTTGAGGACCAGCAGGCAGGGTCCGTCGTTGGCCCCGATCTCCTCCAGCGTGCTCTCGACCGAGTGGGTCATCATCTCGATCTGCTCGCGTGACGCGGAGGCGTCCACGACGTGCAGCAGCAGTTGGGCGCGGCGCGTTTCCTCGAGCGTTGCGGCGAACGCGTCGATCAGCTGGTGGGGCAGCTTGCTGATGAAGCCGACCGTGTCGGTCAGCAGGTACGGACGCCCCGACAGCCGCAGCGTGCGGGTGGTCGGGTCGAGCGTGTGAAAGAGGCGGTCGCGGACGCTCACCTCGGCGCCCGTGAGCGCGTTCAGCAGCGTGGACTTGCCGGCGTTGGTGTAGCCGACCAGGGCAACCGTCGGCAGGGCTGCCCGCTCGCGCTCGGCGCGCTGCACGGCGCGGGTTCCCTTGACGTGCTCCAGGCGCCGGCGCAGGGCCGCGATCCGGTCTCGGGCCAGGCGCCGGTCGGTCTCGATCTGGGTCTCCCCGGGGCCCCTCGTCCCGATCCCGCCGCCGAGGCGCTCGAGGTGGCTCCACAGGCCCCGCATGCGTGCGAGGTTGTATTCCAGCTGGGCCAGCTCCACCTGCAGCTTGCCCTCGGCGGTGCCGGCGTGGGAGGCGAAGATGTCGAGGATCACCGTCGTGCGGTCGACCACCGGCATCCCGACGGCCTGCTCGAGGTTGCGCTCCTGACGTGCGGTCAGCTCGTCGTCGCAGGCGATCAGGTTGGCCCCGCATTCACGCGCCTGCTCACGCGCCTCGGCCAGCTTGCCGCCGCCGAGGTAGGTGTCGGGGTGCGGGCGCTCGCGACGCTGCACGAGCTCCCCGACGACGGCCACGCCGGCCGTCCGCAGCAGCTCGCCGAGCTCGCTCAGGTCCGTGTTGGCCTCCGGTGCCGCGGCGATGCAGAAGGCCCGCTGGCGGGCGCGCTGCGTGGGCTGGGCTCCGTTGCGCTCTCCCCGCACAGGCGTCGCGTCCCCGTCAGCGCGACCGTTGTGTGTGGAATCCATCCACCCACAAGTCTAGGACCTCCTGCCGCCTACTTCGCCAGCGCGCCGAGCCGCTGCACAGCCTCGAGCAGGCGCTCGTCGGGGGTGGTCAAGGAGATGCGGAACCACCCCTCCCCCGCGGGCCCGTAGATGGCACCCGGCGAGAGCACCACGCCGGCCTGCTCGAGGACGTGTTCGCAGTATGCCTCCGAGCTCTCGTAGCCGGCCGGCACCGGCGCCCACACGTAGATCGTCGATTTCGGAGGAACCACCTCGACGCCGATCTCCTGGAGCGCGTGACAGACCTGGTCACGGCGGCGCTTGTAGAGCGTGTTCATCGAGGCCACCTCGGCGTCGGCCTCCGGCGAGAGAGCGGCGACGCCTGCCAGCTGGACGGCCTCGAACAGGCCGGAGTCGATGTTCGTCTTCAGCCGCCAGTAGGTCTCCAGTGCCTCCGCGTTGCCGACCACCACGGCGCAGCGCCAGCCGGTCATGTTGTAGCCCTTGGACAGCGAGAACACCTCGATCCCCACCTCCTTGGCTCCTTTGGTGGCCAGGAACGAGGGCGCGCGGTAGCCGTCGAAGGTGATCTCCGAGTAGGCGTTGTCGTGGACCACGAGGATGTCGTGCTCCCAGGCGAACTCCACGACCCTGTCGAAGAAGTTCTCGGGCACGACGGCGCCGGTCGGGTTGTTGGGGTAGTTGAGGTACATCAGCTTGGCCCGCTTGGCGACATCGGCGTCGATGCGGTCGAGGTCCGGCACGAACCCGAGCTCGGGCTCGAGCGCCATCAGCACCGGCTCGGCGCCGGCCAGCCACGGACCACCCGTGTAGACCGGGTAGCCGGGGTCGGCCGCCAGCGCGTAGTCGCCGGGGTCCAGGAAGGCGAGGTTGAGGTTGAAGATCGCCTCCTTGGCGCCGATCGCGGGGATGATCTCCCGCTCGGGGTCGAGCACCACGTCAAAGCGCCGCTCGTAGAAGTCGCGCACCGCTTCCCTGAAGTCCCGGCGTCCGCGGTTGCTCGGGTACTGGTGGGTTTCCGGCTCGCTGACCGCCTCCTGCATCGCCTCCACGATCAGGGCCGGCGTGGGGCGGTCAGGGTCGCCGATGCCGAGGCTGATGACGTCCACTCCGGCCTCGCGCTTGGCGGCGATCTTGCGCTCGAGCTGGGCGAACGCGTACGGGGGGATGCGCTCCAGGCGCTTACTCGGTTCCATGCAACTCCCTTTCGAGGTCTTCGCTGAGGTGGCCCACGAACACGGGTCTCGCCCAGCCGGTCAAAGTCACCTGTAGATCCTCCCCTACCTCGACCCGCAGCTCCCCCCCGTCGAGTGACACGACGACCGCCGCGGTCCCAGGTCGCGGCTGCTGGTCCTCGACGTAGGCGACTGCGGCGCCGCTCGCTCCCGTCCCGGAGGACAGCGTCTCCCCCACCCCGCGCTCGAAGATCCGGGCCCGAATGCGGGCCGCCTGGTCCGACGTCGCCGCGCCCGCCAGCTCCACGTACCAGGACACGTTGGTGCGGTTCGGAAAGCGGGGGTCGTTGCAGATCGGCGGTCCGACAGAGCCGAGGTCGAGCGCCCGCAGCTCCTCCTCGGAGCTGACCCGGATCGAGCATTGCGGGTTGCCGATCGAGATGTGGCGGAAGCCCCACTCGTGGCCGTTCACGTTCAGCTGTCCGCGCCCGTCGGGAGGTCCGCCGGGGAAGTCAGAGGATGCGAGGCTCGCGAGCCCCATGTCCACCGAGCACGTGTCCGGTCCGGTGATCGTCGGGCGGATCCTGCCGGCGGGGGTGCCGATCGAGAAGCTGTCGGCGTCGGTCCAGCCGCGGTGGCGCAGGTAAAGGATCGCCTCCCGGGCCCCGTTGCCCGACAGCTCGGCCTCCGAGCCGTCGGGGTTGAAGATCCGCAGGTCGGCCACGTCCTGGGGCTCGGCCGGCTCGGACAGCAGCAGGATGCCGTCGGAGCCCACGCCGAAGTGGGCGTCGCAGATCCGGCGCACGCGAGCGGGGCTGAGCGCGAACGGGAGCTCCGAGCGCTCGATGATCAGGTAGTCGTTGCCCAGCGCCTGCCACTTCTCGAACCGCATTGCCGCAGCAGTGTATGGAGGGCCGGCGCCCCGGGCCGGGTCTGCCCGCCGCCGGCGGATGGCTCAACGCCGGGCCGCGTCGGACCCGTCGGCGTACCGGAGGATCTCCTGCGCGACGCTCTCCGGCGCCCGCCCGCCGACGTCGATCAGGTGCACATCGGGCAGCTTCCTCATCCACGTGAGCTGGCGCTTGGCGTAGTTGCGGGTGCGCTGCTTCATCCTCTCGACGTCGCCTTCGAGCAGCTCCTGGAAGCCGAGTGCCCTGCGCGCCGTCTCCGAGGCTCCGGCCGCGTTGGCGCGCACGACCTCCTCGCGCGCTCCCTGTTCGAGCATCCGCTCGACGCGTTCGCCGATGGCCTCGTAGAGCTCCGCCCGCTCCATCGTCAGACCCACCAGCAGGGTCGGATGCCGGAGCTCGCGGCTCCACAGCTGCGATGGGCCCTCGGGTGGCTCGAGCTCCCCGAGGTCGAGCAGCTCCAGCGCCCGCACGATGCGCTGGCGGTCGTTGGGGTCGATCTCCGCGGCAGCCCACGGCGCGCGTTCGCCGAGCAGGGCGTGCAGCGGTCCCGGGCCACGACGCTCGAGCTCCGCCTGCCAGCGCTCGCGAACCCCCTCTGGCGGAGGCGGGCGCAGATCGAGCTCGGCCAATGCGGCTCGGAGGTAGAGGCCGGTGCCTCCGACCACGATCGGACGGCGCCCGGCGGTGAGTAGATCGTCGATCTCGGCGTGGGCAAGCTGGGCGTACTGGCCGGCGCTGAAGGAGGCGTCGAGCGGCACGAGCGACAGCAGCCGGTGTTCCAGAAGCGCCTGCTCGGCTCCAGAGGCGGCACCCGTCAAGGTCTCCAAGCCGGCATAGACCTGGAGGGCGTCGGCGGAGACCGCCACCGGGTCCTCGCCCTGGGCACGCAGCAGCTGGGCGAGGGCCACGGCGACGGCGGTCTTGCCGACGCCGGTCGGCCCGAAGAGCGCGATCACGAGCATCTCTCTAGGCTCACAGGTTGTGCAGATCGAGGGCTCCAGCGTTCTCCTCACGGGTGCCAGCGGCGGGCTGGGGCAGGCCATCGCCCGCGGCCTGGCCTCGCGCGGCGCCCAGCTGACGCTCACCTCGCGACGGGTCGATCTCCTGCAGCAGCTCGCGCAGGAGCTGAACGCGCGGGTGATCGCCGCCGACCTCTCATCCGCCGCCGAGGTCGCACGTCTGGCGTCGGAGGCGGGCGAGGTGGACGTTCTGGTGGCGAACGCCGGGATCCCGGCGGCCGGTCGGCTCGAGACCTTCTCGGTGGAGGAGGTCGACCGCACGCTCAACGTCAACCTGCGCTCGGCGATCGTGCTCAGCCACGCGCTGCTACCGGGGATGCTCGAGCGCCGCCGCGGCCAGCTCGTCTTTATCTCCTCTATCGCCGGCAAGACGACGGTGCCCGGCGACCCTCTCTACCACGCCACCAAGTACGGCCTGCGGGGATTCGCGGGCGCGATGCGCATGGACCTTCACGGGTCCGGGGTGAGCAGCTCGTGCGTCTTCCCCGGCTTCATCCACGGGGCGGGCATCTTCGCCGACTCCGGAGCCAAGCTGCCCCCGGGAGTCGGGACCCGCTCACCGGAGGACGTGGCGGACGCCGTCGTGTCCACGATCGAGCGCGATCGGGGTGAGGTCGAGGTCGCGGCCTTCCCGCAGCGTGCGGGAGCGCGGGTCGCCAACCTGGCACCCGACCTCTCGGCAGCCCTGGTGCGGCGGACCGGCGGCGGGCGGGTTGCTCAGGAAATGGACCTCGCGCTGCGCGACAAACGCTGACGCGACGCGCCCTCCGAACGGCGCTCACCGGAGCGTCCAACGGCTAGAAGAGCGTCGGCTGCAGGGCCTCCTGCACGGGCTCGATCGGCGTCTCGTCGGCCGCCCCGTGTCCGGTCAGCCTGAAGGCGCGGCTCTTCCCCTTGCGCCGGACCAGCTCAGACAGCCTCTCACGCTCCTGCGCCGGCGCATAGGCGCCGCGTTTGTAGAGGTCCCGGTATCGCTCGACGAGCTCCGGCCGCGCCTCCTTCAGCCAGCTCATGAACACCTGGCGCACCTCTCCCCGCAGGTGCAGCGCGATGCCGTTGATGTTGGGGGCCCCGGCCTCCTCACACTTCTCCAGTAGCTGCTCGAGCTGTCGCGGGGAGTCGTTGATCCCGGGCATCAGCGGCGCGATCAGGACCCCCGTCGGGATTCCGGCGCGGTTGAGCTCGGCGACCGCCTCCAGACGCGCCTTCGGGTGAGGTGTGTGCGGCTCGGTTGCACGCCACGCCTTCTCGTCGAGTGTGGGGATCGACAGGCAGGCGCTGAAGCTCGTCCGCGCGGCGATTTCCAGCATCAGGTCGAGATCGCGCAGCAGCAGTGGTGACTTCGTCAGCACCGAGCATGGGTTATTGGCATCGCGTAGCGCTTCCCAGATGCCCACCATCAGCCGGTAGCGCTTCTCGACCCACTGGTAGGGGTCTGTGTTCGTTCCGAGAGCGACGTGTTCGCGCTTCCATGACGGCCGCGCGAGCTCCGTGCGCAGCACTTCCGGAGCATTGACCTTGACCACGATCTCGCGCTCGAAGTCGCGGCCTGCGTTGAAGTCGAGAAAGGTGTGGGTGGGCCGAGCAAAGCAGTTGTGGCTGACTACGCCGTTGGCGATGAAATCGCCTGTACCGGTCGTGATGTCGTAAAGGAGCGTTGGTTCCTCGAGGGGCTCAATCGCAACCACTCCGAGTCGCGCCGTCGTCTTGACGGCTCGACCATCAAGGGACAGCTTTCGCGTTATCACGGGCTCAGTCGCATGGAAGAAGCGGATTCGCTCTGCGAGCCCTCCCCGCAATCGAAGGCAATGCAAGCCGTTGGCCAGCTTCCTGTCCTCGATCGCGACGTCGAAGCGAAAGCTCCGCATGCAGTTGAGGGTCCACTTGAGGATCTCGGGGTCCGTGTTCGAAATGCGAATCACGCCCAGCGGCCCGCACGAGCCCTCCGCATCAAATATCCCCGCCAGGAATCCCCGTCGCCAGTCTTCTGACGGGTCGTCGGGCCAGCGAATGAGTTCGCGGCTGTCCTCGACGGAAGCACGCGCTCCCGTTTGTACGGCGCTAATGGCACGCCTTGTTGACGTGGCCGGTGCAAACGGGTACCGCCTGGTAGGCACACCGAACCAGTCGAGATAGTCGCGTGCCTGTGTGAGAGCCTCCTCGTCGGCAAGCGCTATCCGGAGGCTGTGCGCCTGAGTCCGCTTTCGACCAGGCCGGTCGTAGGAATACGAGGCGAGATGTCCGTCGCCCCTGATCAAGCCGCAAAGGTATCCACGCCGGTAGGCGGCGGTGCGCTTTGGGGGCTCGGCAAAAGCGCCCACGCCGATGAGCCTGTTGTTGACAGTCAGATAAGGGCGCTGCCCTGCGCCTTGTTCCGCTCCCGTGACGTGCTTCCATCCTCGATCCGTCAGGAAGCGATGGTCGCCGCTCGCCACGAGTTCCGTGCCATCTTCGAGAAGCACCCGATAGGCGGACTTGATGGTCGACCACTTCGCCAGCACGGTCGTTTGAACGAACCGCCTGTAGTTTCCGACGCGCCGGGTGCCGTAGATTCCCTCCCCAACCTCAAGCTCCCAAAGTGGCTTAGCGCGACCGTCAGCGAGCAGGATCCGTGTCTCGGGATGGACACAGTAGCGGCAGGCATGGCTGCACCCTCGGTACGGATTGATCGACCACCGGAACGGCATCCGTGACTTCTCGGGCACGCGGTTCAGCACCGATTTCGCCTGGACCTCGTAGAAGCGCATGTCGAGCGCCTCGGGTGCGTCGAAGCGGCGGACCGTTGCTGCGTCGCGGTATCCGGGCAGCCGGCGCTGCTCCTCGGCGTCGATCGTGAGGTTGTCCCACCGCACGAACGTATGTTCGCATGGGCGAAGGACGGATGCAGTCGGGACGGGCCCGAAAAGGAGGCTTCGCAGTCGGTCTGAGCGGCGACCGAGCGGCCCCTACGCCGCGCGATTCAGAACTCGATCACGCTGCGGATGCCGTCCTGGGCCTCCATCAGCTCGAATCCCCGGTTGACGTCGTCGAGGGAGATGCGGTGGGAGATGAAGGGGTCCACGTCGATGTCCCCGTCGAGGTAGCGCCGCACGAGCGCGGGGACGTCTTCCCTGCCCTTCAGGCCGCCGAAGGAGGAGCCGCACACGCGCCGGCCGGTGATCAGGAAGCGCGGCACGACGTCGAGCGTCTCGCCCTTGCCGGCCACCCCGCAGACCGTGCACAGCCCCCACCCCATGCGGGCGGCTTCCACGGCCTGGCGCATGACCTTCACGTTCCCCGTCGCCTCGAAGGTGTAGTCGGCGCCGAAGCCGTCGGTCATCTCGAGGATCGCCTGGACGGAGTCCTCGCCGCCCGCGAGCAGGTCCGTCGCGCCCTGGCCGCGGGCGAGCTCGAGCCGCTCGGGAGACAGGTCCACACAGACGATCCGCTCCGCCCCCTGGAGCCTTGCTCCGGCGACGGCTCCGAGACCCACCATCCCGGCCCCGAACACCACGCACGTGGATCCGGGCTTCACGGCGGCCGTCTTCATCGCGGCTCCGAGACCCGTCGAGAGGCCACATGCGAACAGGCACGCCCCGTCGAGGGGCGCCTCCGGGTCGATCTTCGCGAGGGCTATCTCCGGCATGACGGTGTACTCGGCGAAGGTGGAGGTGCCCATGAAGTGGCGCAGCGGCTCGCCGTCACGCGAGAGCCGGGTGGTGCCGTCGGGGAGATAGCCGAGGTTCTGCTGCTCGCGGATCGCGAGGCATAAGTTCGTGAGCGGGCTGGCGCAGTGGATGCACTCCCCGCACTGGGGCGAGAACAGGGTCACCACGTGGTCGCCCTCGGACAGGAGCGTGACCTCCGAGCCGCAGCGCTCCACGACTCCCGCGCCCTCGTGGCCCAGGACCGTTGGTGCGTAGCCGGAGGGGTCCGCTCCCGAGGCCGTGTACATGTCGGTGTGGCACACGCCGCATGCCACGAGCCGCACCAGCACCTCGCGCGGGCCCGGCTCGGCGAGCTCCACCTCTCCCACGGCCAGCGGGCTGCCGAACTGCTCGAGAACCGCCGCTCGGATCTTCATCGCGCGGCCCGGGCCGCAAGCGACTCCTCGCCGGCGAGCGTCTGGCTGGTGGCGGAGTGGATCTCCACTGCGGCGAGCTCACCCGCTGCGGCGAGGCCGCCGAAGTTGGCGACCTTGTTGTGGCGGGTGCGGCCCCGGACCCTCTCGGGGTCGGTCCGCGAGGGACCTTCGACGAGCACCTCGAGCGTGCGCCCCACGAACCGCTGGGCGCGCTCGTGGGCCCTGCGCTGGACCACCTCCACGAGCCGCTCCATCCGCTCCACCTTGACCGGGTGCGGGACGAGTCCCTCGGTGATCTCGGCGGCGGCCGTCCCGCGGCGGGCGGAGAACAGGAACGTGAAGGCACTGTCGAAGCCCACGTCCTGCACGACCTCGAGCGTCTCCTGGAAGTCCTGCTCGGTCTCACCCGGAAAGCCCACGATGATGTCGGTGCTGAGCGCCGTGTCCGGAAGGTGCTCGCGGATCAGCGCCACGCGGTCGAGGTAGCGGCTGCGGTCATAGGTCCGCCGCATCGCCTTCAGGATGCTGCTGGAGCCGGACTGCAGCGGCAGGTGGATGTGCTCGCACACGCTCGGCAGCTCCGCGTGGGCACGGATCACGTCCTCGCGCATGTCCTTCGGGTGAGGGCTCGTGTAGCGGATCCGCTCGATCCCGTCGACCCCGTCGATCGCCCCCAGCAGCTCCGCGAAGCTCCGCCTGCCCGGCAGGTCGCGGCCGTAGGAGTTGACGTTCTGGCCCAGCAGGGTGACCTCGATCACGCCGTCCTGGGCCATCTCCCGCACATCGGCCACGAGCTCCTCCAGCGGGCGGCTGACCTCGCGCCCGCGGGTGGAGGGGACGATGCAGTAGGAGCACACGCAGTTGCAGCCCACGCTGATCTGCAGCCAGCCCTGGTAGGGGCGCTCGCGTTTGGCGGGCAGATGCCCGGTGAAGCCCTCGAACTCGAAGTAGCCCTGCGCGGTGAGCGAGTCGCTGGTGAGGAACTCGGCCAGCCGGTGAACCTGCCCGGGTCCGAAGGCCACGTCCACGAAGGGGAAGCGCTCGAACACCTCCTCCTTGACCGACTGGGCCCAGCAGCCGCCCACCCCGACGAGCTTGTGTGGCGCTTCGCGCTTGAGCCGGCGGGCCTCACCGAGGTGGGCGATGAAACGGCTGTCGGCGGACTCCCTGATCGAGCAGGTGTTGAAGAGGATCAGATCGGCGTCCCGGCGCTCGGCCGTCTCGGTGTACCCCAGCGTCTGGAGCATCCCCTTCATGCGCTCGGAGTCGTGCTCGTTCATCTGGCACCCGAAGGTGGTCACGTGGAACGTGCTCGCCATGTCAGCGACAGCGTAGAGGGAGCAGCCCGGGTCGGCCCGGGCGCCCCCGTGCCTCAATGCAGCAGGGACAGGAACTCCACCAGGGCTTCGAACTTCTCCTTCGGCAGGTTCCGGAACGAGGGCATCGGCGCCGTCGGATTGATCAGCGTGCGAGCGATCGCGGCGCCCGGCAGCCGCGACGCGATGTGGGTCAGGTCGGGGCCCGGACCATGGTTTCCGGCTTCGCCGATCCGATGGCAGGCGAGACATCCCGACTGGGCGGCGACGGCGCGTCCGAGGTCGAACTCCTCCAGACGCTTGCCGCCTTCCTGCGCGACCTCCGGGGGCGGCTGAACGGTCAGGATGGACGTCATTTCCAACCGTTCGGACAACCCGAGCGGTGCTCGCAGCTTGTCGAGGAAGTGCGTGAGCCCGGACTCCAGAGTCCGGCTGATCCGGGCGCTAAGCCGTTCGGTCTGGTACTGAAGCGCTCTCCCACGGCGACCCTCGTAGGGGCGTAGCAGCTTGGCGATCCGCTGTGTCGATTCGCCCCCATTTTCGGCCGCCCTCGATTCCGCCAGGAACCGACTCGTCCCGGCGGGAAGCTTCGTAAAGCCAGAGGCGGCCCATTCCTTCAGATCGCCGCAGAGGTTTGGAGGGCGGAGCTTGGCGACGGCCGCCGCCGTCCGCTCGGCACGACGCACGAGAGCGGTCAGTTTGTGACTGCGCCAGCTCAATGTTTCGAGCGTGATCGCGAGATGCTGGTAGGCGGGCAGGTCCGGAGTGATCAGGGCCAGGACGACCGCCAGCGCGGTCTCGCTGCGCACCTTCGTCTCGATCCTGAGGGCGGCTTCGCTCGTGATGCGTGCCCCGGAAGCCACTCCCGGACATTCACCGGCGACGCGTTCGGCGAGTTCGTCGGCCGCCAGGGAACCGCGATGCGAGTTCGCGATCACGAGGCTGAAGAATTCGTCCGAGGCCTGGAGATAGGCTCCCGTCGCCTGTGCGTCGCCCGGATTCGTTCTCGCCGCCGCGGAGGGCAACGACGTTGCGAGCCAAGCCACCAACGCCAGCACCGGTATCGCGCCGGCGATCAGGCGCGACGGTTTTCTTGCTCTGCGCCTCACAGCGCAGGGAAGTCTCTCACCGCGGGGCGGCGTAGCCCTCCAGCGCGAGTATCGCGGGGGCCAACCACTTCGTTCCAGCGTAGGATCTCGGTACGGCCCCCATGAGCACGGTCGAGTCCCCTACCCAAACCGACGCCGTCACGCGCTACTGCGCCGCGTCGGCCGCGAACGACCTCGAGGGCATGGTGGCGACGCTGGCTCCCGACGCTGAGCTCGTCTCTCCCCTGTCCGCCCATCTCATGATCCGCGGCCGCGAGGACCTAAGCGTGCTCCTGGGTGCGATCTACTCGAGCCTCGAGGGCCTGCGCTGGGACCCGCCGGCCTGGAATGGGTCCCGCGCCTACGTCGTCGGGTCTTCCCGCGTCCTCGGGCTGCAGGTCGACGACGCGATGATCTTCGAACTCGGCCCCGACCGCAGCATCGCCAGGATTCGACCCCACCTGCGGCCGTGGCTGGGCACGACGGTGCTCGCGCTGGTCCTGGGGGTGAAGCTCGCGCCCAACTACGAGGTCATGCTGCGGGCGGCCAGAGCAGGGATAGCCGCGCGCCGTACGCCGTAGCGCTGCGGGCGAGCGCCCGGCGCTAGGCCGCAGCGACCGCGGGTTCGCTGATGATCGGCGGGGGAGCGGCCTCGTCCTTGTCGCGCTCGATCGTGGCCACGGCGTTCGTGTCCATGCCCAGGGCGGCGTAGACCTTGTCTTCGATCTCCTTCGCCACTTCGGGGTTCTCGTCCAGGTGGGCCTTGGCGTTGCCCCGTCCCTGTCCGAGACGGTCGCTGCCGTAGGAGAAGAACGACCCGGACTTGGAGACGATGTTGTGCTCCAGGCCGAGGTCGATCAGGCACCCCGAGGAGGAGATGCCCTTGCCGAACTCGATGTCGAACTCGGCCTGGCGGAAGGGTGCCGCCATCTTGTTCTTGACGACCTTCACCCGCACCCGGTTGCCGACCGCCTCGGTGCCGTCCTTGAGGGTCTCGATGCGCCGGATGTCAAGCCGCTGGGAGGCATAGAACTTCAGTGCCCTCCCGCCGGGCTGGGTCTCGGGCGAGCCGAACATGACGCCCACCTTTTCCCGGATCTGGTTGGTGAGGATGCAGAGCGTGTTGGTGCGGTGGAGGTTGCCCGCGAGCTTGCGCATCGCCTGGGACATCATGCGCGCCTGGGCGCCCACCGTCTGGTCGCCCATCTGCCCCTCCAGCTCCACCCGCGGGGTGAGCGCCGCGACCGAGTCGATCGAGACCACGTCCACCGCCCCGGAGCGGACGAGCATGTCGGCGATCTCGAGCGCCTGCTCGCCGTAGTCCGGCTGGGACACGAGCAGCTCGTCGATGTCCACGCCGATCTCCTTCGCGTACAGCGGGTCCATCGCGTGCTCGGCGTCGATGAAGGCACACACCCCGCCGAGCTTCTGGGCCTCGGCCAGCACGTGGTAGATGAGCGTCGTCTTGCCCGAGGACTCAGGGCCGTAGAGCTCCACGATGCGCCCGCGGGGAACCCCGCCGATGCCGAGCGCGAGGTCGAGCGACAGCGCCCCGGTGGGGATCGCTTCGCAGCGCACCTGGGCGCCCTCGTCGCCCATCCGCATGACCGAGCCCTTGCCGAACTCGCGCTCGATCTGCGTCAGCGCGCCCTGGAGGGCGGCGTCCCGCGCCTTGGCGGCCTTCTCCTGCTCAGTCACGGGCATAGCTGTGCTCCTCCGGATCGCATTGGGAACGGGCAATGTATTGCTCCCCCCGGACGGAATTCGCTCCCAAAAAGCGGCACCAGGAAGCCGCAAACGGGGCCCTAGGAGATCACCTCGCCAGACTCCCGCAAGGGGATCCCCGACACGCGTAGGTGCAGCTTGGAGCCCCTCGTCACCTGCAGGCTGAAGGTCGACCTCTCGGGACCCACGAGGAACGTGAAGGAGGCCGTGAAGCCGCCCACCCCGTTCACCTTGGCGCTCCCCACACCGTGGAATTCGCGTCCCGAGCTCGTCACCGTGCAGCTCGCGCTCGTCAGTGCGCGCAGCCGCACGACGCCCGTCGGAGGATAGGCGATCGATATGCGCATCGATTGCCTGCCCGAGAGGGTGGTCGAGAGCTGGTTCGAGACGCGGCCGCTCAACGCCGACAGCCTCATCCTGGCCGCGCCCCCGATGCGGCTGCACCTGGCCGGCGGGGGCGTGGGCGGTGGTTCTTCTTCCCCGCCGATGGGCGACGGCCACGGAAGTGGCGGTTCTTCTCCCCCACCCGCGGGGGGCGGCGTCGGCGCTGGCGGCGTTTCTTCTTTCCCACCCGTGGGCGGCGTCGGCGGTGGTGGCGTCGTTTCTTCTTTCCCGCCCGTCCCGCTCCCGGCGCCTTCGCTCTCGGCCTGGGCCCACGTGTAGTAGGTGGAGGCACCGGAGTGGGAGCTCACGATCAGTGCCGTCCCGGACCGGCCGCCCCCGCCCTGGTTGGTGGCGACCCCCAGCACCTCGGGCTGGGGCAGCGACAGCCCTTCGCCGAGGATCACGTGGCGGTGGCCCCAGCAACCGCTCGCGCCGGGGTTCGCGCAGTCGAGGTTGGGACCGGGATAGCCGTCGTCGTACATCCACAGGTAGTACGCCAGCAGCGCGCCGGTGCTCGCCCAATCGGACCCGAAGCCGCGCCAGGGCGATTCGGCGGAGGGCGGGCGCGGGTCGGTTCCGTTTCGCACGCCTTCCGCCGCCGCTTCGTCCAGGGCCGCATTCAACCCCGAGATCGGCGTGTACCCATAGGCGCTGCGGTCGAGGTCCGTGAGGATGAAGATCTGCCTGTCCGCCGACAGGCTGAGGAAGTCGCTCGGCAGAGGGTAGGCGGGCAGCCCCAGGGTCGCCCGGGCCGCGTTCAGCCTCGAGAGCAGCCACTGCTGGCATTCGGCGGAGCTTTCGTGCGAGCAGCCCGCGGGAATCGACCCGAGGGGGATGTTCGCCCCCGGATCCGCTGCCTGGGCGGCTGCGGGCGCGAAGGCGCAGGCCATGCCGGCTGCGGCTGTGGCGAGCGAACGACGGACGGCTCTGCAGCTGCGCAGATGCGCGGTGATCCCTTGCACGAGCATCCTTGCCTCCCGGGCTCAGGGGATGAATGGCGGACCGCATGCGCTTTGGGCGGGCGCACGCTCCTCCCTGAATCTGCGCATTTGGGCTCCGGCCCGAGCCCGGGAGGACGGATTTGGACGGGCGTACGAGGGCGCCCGTCCCGGTCAGGTGTGCCCCAGCGCCCGCGTGCCGAGCGCCTCATAGCGGGCGCCGCCGGGTTCCAGCCACGAGCGATACAGGGTCAGGGCCTGCGGCTGGAAGCGCAGGAAGGGCGTCGCCGGGAGCGCCTCCGGCCCCTCCGGCAGGCCGCGCAGGGGCTCCCTCCCGCGCACCCGTGCGACCGTCAGGTGGGCCCGGAAGCGCCGCCGCTCCGGCTCCCACGACACCACCCTGGCCAGCTCCGCCAGCAGCTCCCGCTGCAGCCGTTCGAGGCCCCCGTCGGGGTCGTCGTGGATCTCGACCGTGAGGTTGCGCGGGCGCCTCGGGGGCAGCCACAGCGGGGCCCCCACCGACAGCTCCCCCACCTCGGTCTCGCTCGCGAGCGGCACGGCGTCGAGCGCGTCGATCTCCCCCACCGGCCGGGCGCCGAGGAAGCACAGCGTGATGTGCTGGTTCTCGGCCGGCAGCACGCGCAGCTCCGGGCCGCCTCGGCGCGCCGCCGCGGCCACCGTCCGGGCCCAGCCGGCGAGCTCCAGGCAGACCTGCTCCGGGGGGTCTACGGCCAGGAACAGCCGCGCGGTGGCGTGCCCGCCCCCGCCCATCCTCAGCCCGCGACCTCCCCTTCCAGCACTCGCCGCAGCATGTGCATCGCGACCGTCGTGGCCCGGTCGCGCACGTCGACCCGGCCTCCCGGCAGTTCGACCTTGCGGGTCAGCTGCTCGCCGCCCGCGCCAACCCCCTCGCCGGCGCCCTCGGCGGCCCGCGCGACGCTCAGCCAAACCAGCCCGACGGGCTTCTCCTCGGTGCCCCCTCCCGGGCCCGCGATCCCGGTGATGCCGATGCCGAGGTCGGCCCCGAGGCGCTCGCAGGCCCCCTCCGCAAGCGCCACCGCGACCTCCGAGGAGACCGCGCCGTGGGCCTCGATCAGGGCCTCCTCGACGCCCGCCGCGCGCACCTTGACGTCGTTGTCGTAGGCCACGATCGCTCCCTTGAAGTAGTCCGAGGAGCCGGGCAGCTCGGTCAGGCGGGCGGCCAGCAGCCCCCCGGTGCACGACTCGGCCGTGCCAACCGTCTGCAGACCGCCGCCGGTGGCGCCACCGGCACGCAGCAGGTCGGCCACCTGCTGGTCCACCCAGCGCCCGTCGGTGGAATACAGGGTGTCCGGGTGGCGGCGTGCGACGACCGCCTCGAAGCGCTCGTACACGTCCGCCGCGGAGGGGTCGAACACGCTCACCACCTCCACCTCGCCGCGTTTCAGGCAGGTCGTGACCTCCAGGCGCCCGAGCTCGACGCCCTCGCGTTCGGCCACCCGCAGGGTCTCGGCGATCTCCGACTCGGGGATCCCGAACAGCCGCAGCATCCGCTGCTCGACCGTACGCGCCCCCTCCAGCGCGGCTTTCATCGCCTCGCTGGCCACTGCAGCGGCCCACATCGGCTGCAGCTCCCTGGGCGGGCCGGGGAGCACGACCACCGTGGGGCGCTCGCGCTCGGCCGGCGGGGGCACCACCAGCCCCGGGGCGGTCCCGACCGGGTCCAGCACGGTGGCGCCCTCGGGGACCGTCGCCTGTTTGCGGTTGCCCTCGCGCACGGCCTCCATGTCCACGTGCGGGAAGCGCTTGGCCAGCGGGCGCAGGATCTCGGCGATCCGCTCCTCGACCACCGGGTCGAGCCTCATCTCCCGGCCCTGGAAGCCCCCCACCACCTCGGCCGTGAGGTCGTCGGCCGTCGGACCGAGCCCGCCGCTTGTGACCACCAGGTCCAGGCCCCGGGCGGCCATGAAGGTGAGCGCCTCGTGCATGTCCTCGGGGCGATCGCCCACGATCGTCGTGTATGCGAGCTGCACCCCCAGCTCCCGCAGCCGCTCGGCCAGCCAGGGGCCGTTGCGGTCGCTGACGCGGCCGGTCAGCACCTCGGTCCCGGTCACCACGATCCCGGCCCGGGCTCCGGGCCCGCCGTTCACCGACACGTCGGCTGGCTTCCGGTCGGCAGCGTGTGGCGCCCGCGGGCCTTCGTGATCGAGTAGCCGATCGCTTCGCTGGAGGGGGGCACGGTGCGCGGGCGCCCGTCGATCACCATCGTTACGTCGCTGTTCCCGAGCGTGACCTCAAAGCGCCTTGCATGGTAGGTCGGGGTGATGGACCCGGCCTGTAGCTCCAGGCCCGGGATCAGCTTGCGTCCGCCGTCCCCCAGCAGGCAGACGTAAACGACCGCATCGGCGTGCAGCGACAGCGCCACCTCACGTGGACCGCTGCCGCCGGAGGCGGCGTTGGAGCCCTGGGTGCCGGTGTGCCCGCCGGTGGAGGTGTGGGTGGAATTTTTGGTTTTCGATTTCGAGCCCGAGCCGGCGAGGAGCAGCACGACCAGCAGCACGATCACCGCCAGGATCGAGCCCACGGCGATGACGTAGCCCCGCGAGGGCCCGCTGGCGGGGCTACGGCTGCGACGCCGTTCGCCGCTGGAGACGATCGGCTCGCCGGGCCCGTCGCCCTGGTACTCCTGGGAGCGGCGGTATTCCTCCACCAGCGCCTTGCCGTCGAGGCCCAGCGCCTCGGCGTAGGTGCGCAGGAAGCTCTTCACGAACGTGGGCCCGGGCAGCAGGCTCCACTCTTCGTTCTCCAGCGCCCGCAGGTACTTGGCCCGGATCTTGGTCGTGGCCTCGATCTCGGACACGTCGATGCGCGCACGCATGCGTGCCTCGCGAAGCGTGGCGCCGATTTCGGGCATCTCGCTGGGAGAGGCTAGTCGCTGAGCGTCGCGGCGGGCTCGTCGAGCTCGGCCAGGAAACGCGGCAGGTCGGCCTCGGTGATCAGCACCTGCCGGGGCTTGGAACCTTCATAGCCGCTGATCACCTTGCGCTTCTCGAGCATGTCGATCATCCGCCCCGCGCGCGTGTAGCCGAGCCGCAGGCGACGCTGGAGCATCGAGGTCGAGGCCGTCTGCATTTCCGCCACCAGCGTGATCGCGTCCCGCAGCAGCGGGTCCTCGTCGGGGTCGAACTCGTCCCGGGGTCCCTCCCCGGCGGGCGGCTCGACCTCCTCAAGCAGCTCCTCGCGCAGCTCCGGCTCGCCCTGGCGGCGCCACAGCTCCGTCAGCTTGGCGATCTGGGGCTCGTCGATGTAGGCGCCCTGGATGCGCTGCAGGCGCGAGCTTCCGACGGGGCTGAAGAGCATGTCGCCCTGTCCCAGCAGCGACTCGGCGCCGTTCTGGTCGAGGATCACGCGCGAGTCGGTCTGCGAGGACACCGAGAAGGCGATCCGGGAGGGGACGTTGGCCTTGATCATGCCGGTGATCACGTCTACGCGCGGGCTCTGGGTCGCCAGCACGAGGTGGATACCGACGGCACGCGCCTTCTGGGCCAGGCGGATGATCGAATCCTCCACGTCGGCGGGGGCGACCATCATCAGGTCCGCGAGCTCGTCGATCACGCACACGATGTAGGGCAGCGGGGCTTCCTTGCGCCGGGCCCTGGCCTTGTTGAGCTCGATCAGGCTGCGGGTGCGAGACAGCGACATGATCCCGTAGCGGGACTCCATCTCCTTGACCAGGTTGGCGAGCGCGTTGGCGGCCATCCGGGGGCTCGTGATGACCGGCGTGAGCAGGTGCGGGATCGACTCGTAGTGGTTGAGCTCCACCTGCTTGGGGTCCACCAGCACGAGCCGCAGTTCGTGCGGGGTGGCGCGCAGCAGCAGGCTGCAGAGCATCGCGTTGATGGCGCCCGACTTGCCCGCTCCGGTGGTACCCGCCACCAGCAGGTGGGGCATCTTCGCCAGGTCGGCCCCGATCGCCTTGCCGGCCACGTCCTTGCCCAGCCACACCGTCAGGGGCGAGGAGTCGCGCGGGGGCTCCCCGAAGACGTCTCCGAGGCGCACGATCTTGCGATGCGCGTTGGGTACCTCCACGCCGACCGCCTGCTTTCCCGGGATCGGCGCGAGGATGCGGATGTCGGTGGCGGCGAGCGCGTAGGCGAGGTCGTCCTTGAGCTTCGCCACCGCCCCCACCTTGGTGCCCGGCGCCAGCCGCAGCTCGTAGCGCGTGATGTGGGGTCCGGCGACGGTCCCGATCACCTTCGCCTGTACGCCGAAGTGCCCGAGGGCCTCCACCAGGGCACGCGCCGTGCGCTCCTGCCCGGTGGTATCGGGACGTTCGGCCTCGGCTCCCGAGCGGGTCAACAGCGTACGCGCGTCGGGCCGCTGCCAGACGAACTCGGGGTCGTCGGTGACCGAACCCCGGTAGCGCCCCTGCGGGGTCAGCCCCTCACCCTCCTCCGATGCCGGCGTGAAGGTCGCCCCGGAGGTGTCCTCCTCGTCCTCTCCCTCACCCTCCTCCTCGGAATCGGCGGCCAGCTGCTGCTGCTCCTCCGCGGGCGCGGGAACCTCGGCGGGGGGCTCGGGCTCGACGGCGGGCTCCTGCTCCCAGATGTCGGGGACGGCCGCGCCCACGCCGGCGTGGGTGAGCGCGGCGGGCGCGGAAAAGTCGCCGTGAGCCGCGAGCACCGGGGCGTTCTCACCCTGTCCGGCGTCCGGCTCGCGGTCGAACAGGCGCCGGCGTAGCAAGGCGCCCGCGCTCGCGGTCAGGTGCCCGAGGTCACGCAGCAGGGTCCCGAGCGAGGACCCGGTCAACAGCATCGTTCCGGTGATCGCGAGGAACACGACCAGGATCGCCACGCCGACTCCGCGCACGAGCGGGCTGGCGAGGCGGAAGAGGGCTTCGCCGACGACGCCTCCGTGGGTCTGCATGTGGGCGGAGGTCCAGGCCTGGGCGTGGGTCCCCGCGCCGGAGCTGATCCCGAGCGTGCCGGCCGCCAGCGCGAGCGTGACGGCTGCGAACAGGCACACCGTGCCGCCCCGCAGCGGCCGCTGCAGGCCGAGGGCGGGCCCGAGCAGCAGCGCGCAGCCCGCGGCCAGCAGCGCCAGCGGCGCGAACATGCGCGCCCGCCCCAGGATCCAGCCGAGCGCGACCGTCAGGCCGTGGCCGGCGCGGCCGCCGTCCCAGCCGCCGTAGATGACGAACACGAGGTACAGCCCGCAGGCGAGCAGCGCCAGCGCCAACACCTCTCTGCCCCGCTCGCCGAGCAGCGGCGTGCGCGACCGCAGGCGGGCGACGCTCCCGCGGATGGCGGGGACGATCGAGACCCGCCCGCGGCGCGGAGGCGCTTTGCGGCGCCGGGCGGGGGCGCTGCGGGGGCGCTTGCGTGAGGCGGAGGAGGATCTCCGGCGGGTCGCTGGCATCGAGCGCAACTTCGACGCCACGGGCCCGTAACCTGCCTGCGAGGCTTACCATCGCTTAACACCGAGGCCTTTAGATAAAGATCGATGACCGACTTTGCCCGCAGCCCCCGCGTGCTCGTCGTGGAGGACGACGAGGACATCGCCCAGGCCCTCCAGCGCTCCCTGCGCATGGAGGGATACGAGGTGCGGATCGCCCCCGATGGCCGCGAGGCGATCGAGCAGGGCCGCGCCTTCGCCCCGGACCTGGTGATCCTCGATCTCGGGCTGCCCCAGATCGACGGCGTCGAGGTGGCCCGCTCGCTGCGCGCCGACGACGACGTCCCGATCCTGATCCTCACCGCCCGCGACGCCGTCGAGTCGCGCGTGGAGGGTCTCGACGCCGGCGCCGACGACTACCTCGTCAAGCCCTTCGAGCGCCAGGAGCTGCTGGCCCGGCTGCGGGCGCTACTGCGCCGCCGTCCGCCCCGTGGCTCCGCCCCGCTGCGGGTCGGGGACCTGATGCTCAACGCCGATACCCACGAGGTGTCACGTGGCGAGCGTTCGATCGAGCTGACCCAGCGCGAGTTCGAGCTGCTCGAGTACCTGATGCGCAACGAGCGCATCGTGATCTCCCGCCAGCGCCTGCTCGACGAGGTCTGGGGCTACGACCCCTTCTCGACGACCAACACGATCGAGGTGTTCGTCTCCAACCTGCGGCGCAAGCTCGAGTCCGGCGGCGAGCCGCGCCTGTTGCACACGATCAGGGGAGCCGGCTACGTCCTCCGGGCCTGAACGCTTCGCACCGGTGCGGCGCCTGGCCGCACGCGTGTCCGGTGCCTTTGACCGCCAGCCCATCAGGGTCCGCCTGGCGGGCGTCTCGGCGGCGCTCACGTTCGTGATCCTGTGCGGGTTCGCGATCGCGATCGGCTCGCTCACGGTCCACCGCATCCGCCAGGACTTCAACCGCGAGGTGCTCGAGAAAGCCGAACGCCTGCGCACGACCCTGAACATCGAGGTCGTGTTCTCCCAGAACGGCGACGAGCACCTCGTGATCACGCCCGGCCTGGGCTACTTCACCGCCGCCGCCGAACACGCCGCGATCCGTATCTTCGGCATCGACCACAGCGTGCTCGCCGAATCCCCGACCCACGAGCCGTGGTTCGGAGAGCCGGAAGCCGTCGCCAAGACGCTGCACAACTACCGCGTGCTTGCCGGTGCCGCCCCGGTCCGCGTCGACGGCGTGCCGCGCGGCCACGTGTTCGTCCAGTACGCCCGCAACGTCTCCGAAACGGAGTCCACCGTCCGCAGGGTCGAGCTGTTCCTGCTGCTGGGCGTGCTCGGAGGCACCGCGCTCGCGCTGCTGGCGGGACTGGCGATCGCGCGCCGCGCGATGGCGCCGATCGCCGAGCTGACCTCCAGCGCCGCCGAGATCGCCCGCACGCGCGACCCCTCCCGCAAGATCCCCGAACCCCTCGCCGAGGACGAGGTCGCCAAGCTCGCCCGCACGCTGCAGGGGATGCTCCACGAGCTGGACAGCGCCCGCAACGAGACCGAGGCCACGCTCGCGCGCCAGCGTCAGTTCGTGGCCGACGCCTCCCACGAGCTGCGTACCCCGCTGACGAGCGTGCTGGCCAACCTCGAGCTGCTCGCGGAAACGCTCGACGGCGACCAGGGCGACGCCGCCAGCTCGGCCCTGCGCTCCTCGCGACGGATGCGCCGGCTGGTGGCCGACCTGCTGCTGCTGGCGCGCAACGACGCCGCCAAGCCGACGGTCCGCGAGCGCTGCGACCTGGCCCGGATCGTGGTCGAGGCGGCGGGCGAGCTCGGCGCGCTCTCGGACGGCCACGAGATCGTGATCGACGCCAAGACGGCGCCCGTGCACGGGGTCCGCGACGAGCTCTACCGCGTCAGCGTCAACCTGATCGAGAACGCCCTCCGCTATACCCCCGCGGGCACCGAGATCCGGGTCAGCACGAGCACCACGCCCGCCGGCCTGGCAGAGCTGGTCGTGGAAGACGAAGGCCCCGGCATCCCCCCCGAGCTGGCCCAGACCCTGTTCGAGCGCTTCGTCCGCGGTGAGGGGGATCGCGGAGGCTCTTTCGGTCTCGGGCTGGCGATCGTGCAGTCGATCGCGACCTCCCACGGAGGCAGCGTCGCGCTCGAGCCGCCCCTGCGCGGCACCGGCGCCCGCTTCGTGGTGCGCCTGCCGGCGGCCTCAGACCTCGACGACGACGGGCAGCACCATCGGCCGCCGCTTGAGTCGCTCGTAAACTAGCTTCGCCAGGTCGTCGTGGAGCGCCTGCGCCAGCAGGTCCGTCTCGTGGATGCCCTCGCTGGCGGCGTGCCTGAGGGACTTGTCCACGGTCAGGCGGATCTCCTCGGTCAGCTCATCCGCCTGGTCCATGAAGGGGACGCCGCGGAAGATCACCTCGGGGTCCGCGACCGAGGAGCCGTCCTGCTCGGCGATCGTGACCACCACGATGAAGATGCCGTCGGCCGAGAGCATGCGGCGGTCGCGCAGGGCCACGTCGGCCATGTCCCCGATCTCGACGCCGTCCACGAAGATCATCCCCGACTGCTCGGGCACGCCGAAGCTGGCGCCGCGCTGGTCGATCTCCAGCGGCAGCCCGTTTTCGCCCTGGAAGATGTCCGCCGGGGCGATCCCCACGGCTTCCGCCAGCTTGGCGTGCATCCGCAGCCGCTTGAAGTCGCCGTGGAAGGGCATCACGTGGCGTGGCCTGACGAGGTTCAGCATCAGCTTGACCTCCTCCTCGTAGCCGTGGCCGGAGGCGTGCACGGGGGCGTCGCGAGGCGTGATCACCTCGCAGCCGATGTGGTAGAGGCGGTCGATGGTCTCGTTCACGGCCCGCTCGTTGCCAGGGATCGGGGTGGCCGAGAAGACCACCGTGTCGCCGGACTTGAGCTCCACCTGGGGGTGGTCGCGGTAGGCCATCCGCCGCAGCGCCGAGAGCGGCTCGCCCTGTGAGCCGGTGGAGATGATCACGACCCTGTCGTCGGGGAAGTCGGAGATCTCGCGCGGGCCGACCAGCGTCCCTTCGGGGATCTCGATGTGGTTCAGGTTGCGCCCGATGCCGACGTTCTTGCGCATCGAACGCCCCACCAGGGCGACCTTGCGATCGAGCGCGTAGGCGGCGTCCACCACCTGCTGGACGCGGTGGATGTTGGAGGCGAAGCTCGTCACCACGATCCGTCCCGGGCAGCGGGCGAAGACCTCCTCCAGGTGCGGCCCCACGACCGACTCCGAGGGCGAGAAGCCGGGCCGGTCGACGTTGGTGGAGTCGCCGCACAGCAGCAGCACCCCTTCGCGGCCGAGTTCGGCCAGCCGCGAGACGTCGGCCGGAGCGCCGTCCACCGGCGTCTGGTCGAACTTGTAGTCGCCGGTGACCAGCACGGTTCCGAGCTCGGTCCCCAGCGCCACCGCGCTGGAGTCGGGGATCGAGTGCGTCATGTGGATCATCTCGAGCGTGAAGGGGCCGAGCTCGAGCGCTTCTCCGGCGTCGAGCTCGTTCAGATCGACGTCTGTGAGCTTGTGCTCCTCGAGCTTGGAACGGGCCATGGCGAGTGTCAGCGGGCCCCCGTAGACCGGTGCCTGCAGGCGATCGCCGAGGTCCCGAAGCACCCACGGCAGCGCCCCCAGGTGATCCTCGTGGCCGTGTGTGACGACGATCCCCTCGATGTCCTCGGCGCGATCGCGCAGGTAGCTGAAGTCCGGCAGCACGAGGTCGATGCCGACCATCTCGGGCGTCGGGAAGCGCAGGCCGACGTCCACCACCACCAGCCGGTCGTCGTACTCGACGACCGTCATGTTCTTGCCTATCTCGCCGAGGCCGCCGAGCGGTAGGACCCGGAGCTTCTTGCTCACGCGGGTGCGCCGGCGAGCAGCCCGTGGCGTTCGAGCATCGCGCGCACGAAGGCCGACTCCTCGGCGGTCGCCTCCACCAGCGGGAGCCGCAGCCCCCCGGCTTCGTGGCCGAGCATGTTCAGCGCCGCCTTGGTGCAGGTCGGGTTGGAGGTGATGAAGAGCGCCTCGTACACGTCGCGCAGGGACGCGTCGATTTCGGCCCGCTCGTCGGGCTCGTCGACCATCCGCCGCATCTCGTTGCCGACGATGTGGCTGGCCACGAGAATCCCGCCGGCCCCGCCCATGTCGAGCGTCCGCGCCAGCGTGCCGTCGTCCCCCGCGTACAGGTCGAGACCGTCGATCGGCTGCAACTCGTCCGCGTTGGCCTGCTTGACGGCCTCGATGCCCGGGATCTGGGCCAGCTCCGCGAGCAGATCGGGCGGCATGTTGGTGCCGGTCCGGCCGGGGATGTTGTAGAGGATCGTCGGTTTGTCGGTGGCCGCCGCCGCCGCTTCGTAGTGCCGCCGCAGGCCCAGCCGGCTGGGGCGGTTGTAGTAGGGCGTCACGGACAGCACCGCGTCGGCTCCCAGTTCGGTGGCGCGTTCGGTCAGGAACACGACCTGGCGGGTGTCGTTGGTGCCGGTACCCGCGACGATGGTCTTCCCCGGCGGGCGCTCGGCGACCGCCAGCTCGATCAGGCCGAGCTGCTCCTCGTCGGTCAGCGTCGAGGCCTCCCCGGTGGTCCCCGCCACCACGAAGCCGTCCGAGCCGTTGTCCGCGAGATGGCGCATCAGCGCCACGAACGCGGACTCGTTGACCGCCCCGCGGTCATCGAACGGCGTGACGATTGCGGTCAGGATCGCGCCCAGGTCGGCCATCGCGCTCAGTATCTCACGCGTGCGGGGCGATCACGGGAACAGCAGCTTCTCGAGCCCGACCACCGGGGAGGTCTCCAGCTCGCCCACGCGGCGCACCGCCAGGAGCACCCCCGGCATGAACGACTCGCGGCTGATCGAGTCGTGGCGGATGGTCAACGTCTGTCCGAGGTCGCCGAGGATCACCTCCTGGTGGGCCACCAGGCCGGGCAGGCGCACGGAGTGGATCGGCGGGGGCGGACCGCCGCCGGCTTCGGCCATCCGCTCGGCCGTCAGTGCGGCCGTGCCGCTCGGCGCGTCGAGCTTCGCGTCGTGGTGCAGCTCGATGATCTCGGCCTTCGACATGAAGCGGGCCGCCTCGACGGCGAAGCGCATCATCAGCACCGCCCCGATCGCGAAGTTGGGCGCGATCAGCACATTGGCGCGCCGCTGCGGGTCCTCGGGACGCGCATCCGCCAGCGGCGTGCGGTCAAAGCCGGTGGTGCCGATCACCACGTGGACCCCGGCCCGTACGCAGGCGAGCGCGTTCTGAAGTGCCACGTCCGGCGTGGTGAAGTCGACCACCACGTCGGCTTCGCCCAGCAGCTCCTCGAGGCTCGTCCCGAGTAGCGGGTCGGCGCGCCCGGTGAGCTCCATGTCGGGTGCACCCGAGACGGCCTCGCAGACGGTCATGCCCATCCGTCCCTCCGACCCGGAGACGACCACGCGGATCACGGCGCGGAGTCCTTCGCCGACCCGCCGTTCGGGGCCCGGCCGTCGGTGCTGGCCGCGCCCGCTCCCAGCGAGAGCGGCTCCAGGGCGGCGAGCATGTGCTCGCGCTCGGGCCCGATCCCGACGACCGACATGCGCTCCGGTGCGAACAGCTCGCGGGCCAGCTCGCGCAGATCGTCGATCCCGACGGCATCGATGCGGGCCAGCATCTCGTTGACCGACAGGATCGGCATCCCGTGCAGCAGCGAGGTCCCGAGCCTGCTCATCCGTGCTCCCGTGGACTCCATGCCGAGCACCACCCGGCCCTTGAGGTTCTCGCGCGAGCGCACGAGCTCCTCCTCGCTGGCGGGGTCCTCCACCAGCCGCTCGAGCTCCGCCGCGACGACCGCCAGCGCCTCGGCGAGCTTGTCCGGGCGGGTCCCGACATACAGCCCCACCTCGCCGGCCTGGGAGTAGAGGTTGGAGAAGGAGAAGACCGCGTACGCCAGGCCGCGGCGCTCGCGCACCTCCTGGAACAGGCGCGAGGAGGAGGTGCCGCCGAGGATCCCTTCCAGCACCCTGAGGGCGAAGCGCCGCTCGTCCTGACGCGCGAGGCCGCGGGCGCCGAGGCACACGTGGTACTGCTCGGTGTCCTTCTGCAGGAACTCCAGGCGGGCCTCGGAAGCTGGAACGGGCGTGGCCGGCTCACGCGTGGGCGCTGCCGCAGCCGCGGTGGCGGTGGGGATCGGCGAGGCCTCCACGAGCGCAAGGAGCCGGTCGTGATCGACCGAGCCGGCGGCTGCGATCACGATCTCCTCGGGGCGATAGCGGCCCTCGTGGAAGGCATCGAGCTGCTCGCGGGTGGCAGCGGCGATGACCTCGGCGCGCCCGATCACCGGGCGGCCGAGGGGGTGCGAGCCGAAGATCGCACGGCCGAGCAGGTCGAAGACCAGGTCCTGGGGGTCGTCTTCGTACATCGCGATCTCCTCCAGCACCACCTGGCGCTCGGCGTCGAGCTCGCCGAAGCGGGGCAGCGAGATCATCTCCCCCATCACCTCGAAGGCACGCGCGAGGTGACCGTCGAGCACCCTCGTGTACAGCGACGTCGCTTCCTTGTCGGTGCCGGCGTTGATCTCGGCGCCCATGGCGTCGAAGATCTGGTCGATCTCCTCGGAGCCGAAATGCTCGGTGCCGCGGAACAGCATGTGCTCGAGCAGGTGCGAGATGCCGGCCTCGTCCGGGCGCTCGCCGGCCGAGCCGCTGGAGATCCAGAACCCGAGCGCCGCGGAGCGGACGCTCGGGACCCGTTCGGTTGCGACCCTCAGGCCGGAGCCGAGCGTCGTCAGGCGATGCTCGGCTCCAGCGGATCCAGCGTGCAGGTCAGTCGCGGTCGCGGCCATGGCGCGGACGGCCGGAGCCGCGGCTGCCACGATCACCCTCGCTCCGGCGCGGACCCCGGTCGCGGCCGTTGCTGGAGGGACGGCGCCCGCCGCCCTCGCGTCCGCCACCGCCGCCGCCACCACCACCGGTGCCGACGCCGGCGAGCTCCTCCGCCGACTTGCCGGCGATGTCCGGGTCGGCGGCAAGTCGCAGGCCGATGCGGCCGCGCTCGCGGTCCACCTCGACCACCCGCACGCTGACCTCGTCGCCGCGGTTGAGCACGTCCTCGACGCTGTCCACGCGCTCGCCGGGCGAGACGTTGGAGATGTGCAGCAGCCCGTCGGTGCCCTTGGCCAGCTCGATGAAGGCGCCGAAGGTGGTCGTCTTGACCACTTTGCCGACGTACTCGTCGCCGACCTCGACCTCCTTCATCATCATCCGGATCCGCTCCACGAGCTCGTCCCCGAGCTCGCCGTTGGACGAGTAGATCAGCACCTGGCCGTCGTCGTTGACGTCGATCTGGGAGTCGAACTCCTCCGACAGGCCGCGGATCGTTTCGCCGCCCTTGCCGATCAGCAGGCCGATCTGGGAGGGGTCGATCTGGATCTGCTGGATACGCGGCGCGTAGCGGGAGAGCTGCTCCCGCGGGCTCTGGATGACCTCGGCCATCTTCCCGAGGATGAACGTCCTCGCCTTGTTGGCCTGGGTCAGGGCGTCGCGCAGGATCTCGAACGTGACGCCCGTGATCTTGATATCCATCTGCAGCGCGGTGATGCCCTCCGAGGTGCCGGCGACCTTGAAGTCCATGTCGCCGAGGTGGTCCTCGACGCCGGCGATGTCGGTCAGGACGATGTAGTCATCGCCCTCTTTGATGAGGCCCATCGCGATCCCCGCCACGGGGCGCTTGATCGGCACGCCCGCGTCCATCAGCGACAGCGAGGAGCCGCACACCGAGGCCATCGAGGAGGAACCGTTGGACTCGAGGATGTCGGACACCACCCGGATCGAGTACGGGAACTCCTCGATCGAGGGCACCATCGGCGTCAGCGCCCGCTCGGCGAGCGCGCCGTGGCCCACGTCGCGGCGTTTGACGCCGCCCATGCGCCCGGCCTCCCCGACCGAGAAGGGCGGGAAGTTGTAGTGGTGCCAGTAGTACTTTTTCGTCTCCAGGCCGAGCGTATCGAGGCGCATCTCCTCCTTGAGCGTGCCCATCGCGACCACGCTGAGGGCCTGCGTCTGCCCACGCGTGAACAGCGCCGAGCCGTGCGTGCGGGGGGTGACGCCGACTTCGATCGTGATGTCGCGGATCTCGTCCTCGCTGCGCCCGTCGGGGCGCTTCTTGTGGACCGCGATGCGCTCACGGATGATCGACTTCTCGAGCGACTCGAAGGCCATCTTGGCCGCTGAGCGGCGCTCGCGGGCGGCCTGCTGCTCCTCTTCGGTGGCACCCTCGCGGGCGGGCGGGCCGTACTGCTCGACGATGGCCTCCTCGACCGCCTTGGTCGCGTCCTGGCGCTCGAGCTTGTCCTCCACCTGGGTGGCGGCGTCGAGCTGGGAGCCGTGCGAGGAGCGAATCTGGGCGAGCAGGTCCTCGTCGACCTTGATCGCCTCGTAGGATTTCTTCTCCTTGCCGGCCCGCTCGGCGAGCTCGCGCTGCAGCTCGCAGATCTTCTTGATCGCGGCGTGGGCGATGTCGAGAGCGTCGAGGATCTCGGCCTCGGGGATCTCGTTGGCCCCCGCCTCGACCATCAGGATCGCGTCCTCGGTGCCCGCCACGACGAGGTCGAGGTCCGAGCGGTTTCCCTCGTCCTCACCCTCGCCTTCGGCCAGCAGGTCCTCCTCGCTGGGGTTGACGACGAAGTTGCCGTCCACCTTGCCGATCCGCACCGCGCCGACGGGGGTCGGCAGCGGGATGTCGGAGAGCATCAGGGCCGCCGAGGCGCCGTTCATGGCCAGGATGTCGTAAGGGTGGATGTGGTCGATCGAGAGCGGGATCGCGACCAGCTGGGTGTCGTAGCGCCAGTCCTTCGGGAACAGCGGGCGGATCGGGCGGTCGATCATGCGCGCCGTGAGCGTCGCCTTCTCGCCGGGACGGCCCTCGCGCTTGAAGAACGAGCCGGGGATTTTCCCGGTCGCGTACATCCGCTCCTCGACATCGACGGTGAGCGGGAGGAAGTCCACATCCCGCACCGAGCCGGCAACGGCCGTGCAGAGGACCATCGTGTCGCCCTGCTGGACGACGACGGCTCCGGAGGCCTGCTTGGCCATCCTCCCCGTCTCAAACGAAATCTCGCTGCCCGCAATCTCCGCGGACACGCGCGTAACGGCGTCTTGAGCCATGTTCACTGCCTTCCTGTTCCGCCCGTCGGTCGGCGGACCGTTTCTTTTTTATCTCTCCGAACCGTGTGAGCTTAGCGGACGGCTCGGGCTTACCGCAGGCCTCTACGAAGCACGTCCAGGCCCGCAGGCTCGCCCGGCGAGGCGACTTCGGAACTCCAGCTCACGACCCAGTCCGGGCCGCTCACAACCAGCGCGGGCTGCCTGGCGGCAGGGCCGCCACTACTTGCGCAGGCCGAGCTCTTTGATCAGTGCGCGGTAGCCGTCGAGGTCATGGCGCTGCATGTAGTCCAGGAAGCGCCGGCGTTTGCCGACCAGCATCAGCAGCCCGCGGCGGGAGTGGTGGTCTTTACCGTGCTCGCGCAGGTGCTCGGTGAGGTGGTTGATGCGCTCCGTGAGCAAGGCGATCTGGACCTTGGTGTTGCCCGTGTCGCGCTCGCCGGAGCCGAACTGCGTGGCTATCTCGCGCTTGCGCTCGCTGGTGATCGCTTGCATCGGCGGGACGGTAGCAGACCCCCGGCGCCCAAACGGCGGCCTACCTGCGCGCCGACGGCGGCCTTCCAGGCTCCCAGCGGCCGGCTACCCGGCGGGCTGCGCCAGCTCCCGCGTCAGCTCGACGTCGAGGCGCATCTGCTCGACCAGCGAGTCGGCGTCGGAGAAGCGCCGCTCCCCACGCAGGCGGGCGAGGAAGTCCAGGCGCAGCTCGCTGTCGTAGAGGTCGCCGTCGAAGTCCAGGATGTAGGCCTCGATCAGCTCGCCCCGGCCGGTGTTGAAGGTGGGTCGCACGCCGATGCTGACCGCCGCCGGGCGTGGCTGCAGCCCTTCGCCGGAGGCCAGGCACGCGTAGACCCCGTGTCCGGGGCATACGAGCTCCTCCTCGGGAGCCAGGTTGGCGGTCGGAAAGCCGAGCTCGCGCCCGCGGGCATCCCCGTGCAGGACCTTCCCCCGCAGCTGGAAGGTGCTCCCCAGCAGCCTGTTGGCCGGGGCCAGCTCGCCGGCCAGCAGCAGCCCGCGGATGTGGCTGGAGGAGACCACCTCGCCGTCGATTTCCAGCAGCGGGTGCACGAGCGTCTCGAAGCGCCCGTCGGCCCGCAGCAGGTCTGGATCCCCCTGGGCGCGGCGGCCGAAGCGGAAGTTCTCGCCCACCGACACCTGCCGCGCCCCGAGCGCCCCCACCAGCACGTCCTCGATGAACTCCTCCGCCGGCCGGGACGCGAACTCCGCGTCGAAGGGGATCACGATCATCTCCTGCACCCCCAGCGAGGCCACCAGTTCGGCCTTGCGCTCGGGGTCGGTGAGCAGCCGCGGCGTGTGCTGGGGGGCGACCACCGACACCGGGTGCGGGTCGAACGTCAGCACGCTGTCGGCGCCGCGGATCACCTCGCGGTGGCCGAGGTGGACGCCGTCGAAGGTGCCGACGGCGATGCTTCGCGAGCGCCCGTGCTCGACTTCGGGCAGGGGGATGACCTTCACGTCTGCCGCGAAGCCTATTGGGGGGACGCCGCGCCGGCGCGCTCGAGCGCCCTGGCGAGCTCGATCGTGGGCGGCTGCTCCCAGGCCACGCCCCGCGGCGGCGGCCCGCAGGCCTCCTGCACGCGGAAGTCACCGATCGCCGTGCGCCGCAGCTCCAGGCAGTAGCCGTCCTCCAGGTCGGCGATCAGCGAGCGCACGTAGGTGCCCGCGGAGCACTCGATCTCATACGCCGCCGTGGGAGGCGATCCGGCGGGGCCCTCTCGGCGCCATAGCTCGCGGAAGGCGTGGACCGTGACGCTGCGGGGTGGCAGCTCGAACTCCTCCCCCCTGCGCGCCCGGCGGTAGGCGCGCTCGCCGTCGACCTTCACGGCCGAGTGCCGTGGTGGGCGCTGGAGCAGCTCCCCGACGGGCAGCTGCGTCGGGCTGGGCGGTACGCGACCCGTGACGGTGATCTCGCCCTCGGGGTCGCCGGTGCTCGACAGCGCCCCCAGCTGGGCGACGGTCTCATAGCGCTTGGGCAGCGCCATGAACGCCCGCTGCGATTTCGTGGCCCGGCCGATCAGCACCACCAGCAGCCCGGTGGCGAACGGGTCGAGCGTGCCGGCGTGGCCGGTCTTGACCCCTCCGAGTGCCCTGCGGACGGCGGCCACCACGTCGTGGGAGGTCATCCCGGCGGGCTTGTCGATCAGCAGGACGCCGTCCACGAGGGGGCCTCCCGGGCGCGGTGGCCTCAGGCGACCGGTGCGGCGGGCTGCCCGCCGGGGAGCGAGTTGCGCTGCGCGCCCACCTCGGCGCGCAGGAACTCGACCAGCTGCTCGAGCTCCATCGCGGTCGAGAAGCCGGCCGCGCGGGTGTGCCCTCCGCCCCCCTGGGCGCGGGCGATCAGCGAGACGTCCACACGGTCGTCGGTGGCCCGCAGCGACACTTTCCTCTGGCCGGCCCGCTCCCCGCGCAGGACCTCGCGGACGAGCACCGCGACCTTCGTTCCGCGCAGTGCCCGCAGGTGGTCGATAACTCCCTCGGAGTCGCTTTCCTGGGCCCCGGCGGCGGCGAAGTCGGCGCCGGAGAGATACACGACCGCGAGCTCCCCGTCGTCATAGCGCTGGATCCGCGCCAGCGCGATCCCCAGCAGGGCGAGCTTGCCGATCGTCATGTCCTCGTACAGCCGCCGGTAGACCCCCGGCACGTCCACGCCGGCCCGCAGCAGCTCGGCGGCCATCTCGTGCGCGCGGGGAGAGGTGTTCTCGTACATGAAGCGCCCGGTGTCGGTGATCAGGCCCACGTACAGCGCCTCGGCGATCTCCGGGGTCGGCGGGAAGTCGAGCTCGTGCATCAGCTCCCAGACGATCTCGGCCGTGCAGGAGGCGCCGGGGACGACATGGTTGATGGTGCCGAAGTGGGTGTTGTCGTGATGGTGGTCGATGTTCAGCAGCAGCGGGCTGTCGCGCAGGACCCCGGCGGGGTTGCGGTCGACGTTGCCGCAGTCGAGGAACACGACCGTCCGCTCGCGCACGTCCGGCGGGGGCTCGCTGACCATGCCGGCCAGCGCGAAGAAGCTGTACTCGTCGGGCAGCGGCAGATCCCCCGGCGAGATGAACATCACCGAGTCCTTGCCGAGCGCCCTCAGCAGGCCCTGCATGGCGGCCATCGAGCCGAGCGCGTCGCCGTCGGGCTTCTCGTGCGTGGCCAGGATGAAGCGCCGGTCCTCGCGGATCCGCTCCAGCACCAGCTCGCGCGCGCGGGTGTCGCCGGCGGCACTCACGCGCTCTGCCCCTCCCCCAGCAGCCGCTCGACCCGGAAGGCGCGGTCGGTGGTGTCGTCGTAGACGAACTCGAGCGTGGGGGTGCGCTTCAGGCGCAGCTCGGCGGCGATCCTGCCCTGGAGGTAGCCGTGGGCGCCGCGCAGGCCTTCCAGCGTGGCCTCGCGTTCGGCCTCGGAGGCTCCCTCACCCTGCTCTCCGAGCACGCTCACGTACACGCGGGCTTGGCGCAGGTCTGGGCTTGTGCGCACGTCGGTCACGGTGAGGAATCCAATCCGCGGATCCTTGAGGCCCTCCGAGATGGCGTCCCCGATCACCTGGTGGACGGCCTTATCGACCCGGCGCATACGCGGTGTGCTCATCCTAGCCCTCCAATTCCGCGCCGGGGCGCGGGTCCCTGCAGACATCTGGGCCGATCAGGCAGAGAGCTCGCGCTCGACCCTCCGCGTCTCGTACGTCTCCAGCAGATCGCCCTCGTGGACGTCCTGGAAGTTGGCCAGGGTGATCCCGCACTCGAACCCGGAGCTGACCTCGCGGACGTCCTCGCTGAAGCGGCGCAGGGTTTCGATCGTGGTCTCGTAGACGACCGTGCCCTCGCGGACAACGCGCACGCTGGCGCCCCGTGAGACGGTGCCCTCGGTCACGAACGAGCCGGCGATCGTGCCGATGCGGGAGGCTTTGAACAGCTGGCGGACCTCGGCGGTGCCCAGCGGGGTCTCGACCTCGGCCGGCTCGAGCATGCCCTGCATGGCCGCCCGCAGCTCTTCGATCGCGCGGTAGATCACCGAGTAGGAGCGGATCTCCACGCCCTCGCGCTCGGCCACCTGGCGGGCTTCCCCGACCGGACGCACGTTGAAGCCGAGGATCACGCCCTCGGAGGCGGCCGCCAGGATCACATCGGACTCGTTGATGCCGCCCACGCCCCGGTGGATGATGTTGACC
This sequence comes from uncultured Solirubrobacteraceae bacterium, assembly GCA_963821425.1. Classification (GTDB taxonomy): domain Bacteria; phylum Actinomycetota; class Thermoleophilia; order Solirubrobacterales; family Solirubrobacteraceae; genus Palsa-744. Next base: position 751,196 of record CAWGDS010000001.1, on the reverse strand, counting down.
TTGACCTCCTGCTGGGGGAGCTTGGCGATCTCGTCCTCGATCGCCTCCAGCGAGCCCGCCACGTCGGCCTTGACGACCAGCGCGAGCTCCTTGACGGTGCCCTCCTGGGCCAGCTTGAAGACGTCTTCGAGGGACACCTTGCGGCCCGAGCGCCGGGCCAGCGCCTCGGTCTTCAGGCGGTTGGCGCGTTCGCCGGCGAGCTGCCGCGCACGGCGCTCGTTCTCGACCACGCGCACGAGCTCGCCCGCCTCGGGCACACCGTCGAAGCCGAGCACCTCGACCGGCTGGCCGGGCATCGCCCGCTTGAGCTTTATGCCGGTGAAGTCGTGCATCGCGCGCACGCGGCCGAAATGGGCCCCGGCCACGAGCGCGTCGCCCACCCGCAGCGTCCCGCGCTGGATCAGGATCGTCACCACCGGACCGCGGCCGGGGTCGAGCTTGGACTCGATCACGGTCCCGGAGGCGTCGGTCTCCTGGTTGGCCTTCAGCTCCTCGAGGTCGGTGACCACCTGGATCGTGTCCAGCAGCGAGTCGAGCCCGACCTTCGTCTTGGCGCTCACGTCCACGAACTCGATCTCGCCGCCCCACTCGGCCGGCTGCAGCCCGTGCTGGGTCATCTCGGTACGCACCCGTTCGGGCTGGGCGCCCTCCTTGTCGATCTTGTTGACCGCCACGATGATCGGCACCTGGGCGGCCTTGGCGTGATCGATCGCCTCCTCGGTCTGGGGCTTGACCCCGTCGTCGGCGGCGACCACGATCACGGCCAGGTCGGTGACGCTGGCGCCGCGGGCGCGCATCGCCGTGAAGGCCTCGTGGCCCGGGGTGTCCAGGAAGGTGATCTCCTTGCCCCCGTGGTGCACCTGGTAGGCGCCGATGTGCTGGGTGATGCCACCGGCCTCACCGGCCACCACCTCGGTCTCGCGGATCGCGTCCAGCAGCGAGGTCTTGCCGTGGTCGACGTGGCCCATGATCGTGACCACCGGCGGGCGCTCGATGAGGTCGTCCTCGGCGTCCTCGTAGACCGGCTCGACCTCGACGTCGTCGGCCGCGTGCACGATCTCGACCTGCTTCTCGAACTCGTCGGCCAGGACCTGGATGGCGTCGTCGGAGAGGGTTTGGGTCAGCGTCGCCATCTCGCCCAGCGACATCAGCTTCTTGATCACTTCCGGAACCGGAACGCCGAGGTACTCGGCCACGTCCTTGACGGTCGAGCCGGAGCTGACGCGAATCAGGTCGGTGGCCTCCATCGCGGAGTTGTCGATCGGCGCGATCGTGTCGTCGTAGGTGCCGCGGCGGCGGCGCCCGCGGCGGGGTCGGCGCTGGGGCTGGTTGGAGGGGCCGCCCTGCTGGCGGCGGGAGGCCTGCGAGTCGATCACCACACGCCGGCGGCCACCGGGGCCGGTCTCACCGGGCGTACGCTCGCCGGTGCGCGAGTCACGCGTCGGACGGACGCGCTCGGCAGGGCTTGCGGCCTGGGCGGCGGGTGCGGCGCCGGGAGCGGGAGCCTCGCCGGGGGCGGCCGGAGGCGCCGTGAGCGAGGCCGCGGGATTGCTCGGGGGGGCGCCTGCGACGGGCGCTCGCGGCGGGGCCGCAGCAGAGGGAGCGGCGGCCGCGGAGGGACGCTGTGCGGCAGGGGCGCCGCCGGCCGGCTGGGGCGGCCGCGAGGACTGGGGCTGGGCGGCACGACCGGCGTTTGCGTCGGGCGCCCCGGCGCCCGCAGCGGGCGCCTTCGCGGCGGGTTTCGCGGCCGGCTTGGACTGCGCGGCGGGGGGGTCGGCGACCGCGCTCGCAGCCGCCTTGGCGTCGGAGCCCGAGGCACCGTTGGAGCTGGCCGGCGCTCCCCCGCCGTCCGCGCCGAGCGCCTTCAGCGCGACGGCCTCCTCGACCGAGGAGGCGGCGGCCTTCGCCTCCACGCCGGCGGCGTGCAGCTTGGCGAGCAGCTCCTTGCTGGAGAGCCCGTGCTCTTTTGCGATTTCGTGTACCCGCTTCTTGCTCATGCTCTAGTTCGATTCTACGAGTTCGGGACCGGCGGACACCCGCGCGCGCAGTGCGCGTGCGAGGCCTCCACGGTGATTCGCCCGCTCCAGACAGGACGGGTCGGCGCCCACCGGACCGGGCCCCGTGCAGAGGTAGGCCCCCCGCCCCGGCATCCGCTTGGGCGGATCGGCGACCGCCAGCAGCCGTCCTCCATCGTCACGCACCGCCAGACGCACCAGCTCGTGCTTGGGAGCACGGCGGCCACAGCCGATGCAGCGCCGGGAGGGTACGCGGCGCCGGCGTTGCAGACCCTCGCCGGCGGCGTTCTCGACGGCTATGTGGTCTGCCCCTCAGCGGGAGCGTGCTCGGCGGAGGTCGCTTCTGCGACCGGCGCGGGCTGCTCCTCGGACGCCGGTGCGGACTCGCCGCCGGCAGAGTTCTCGGTGGGCGTGTCGGAGGCCTCGTCGGCGGCTGCCTCGGCGGGCGCAGCCGGCTCGTCCTCGTGCGTCTCCTCGGCGGCGACCTCCTGCCCTTCGAGGGCGACCTCCCGGTCTTCGACCGCGATCTCCTCCTCTTCGGCGGCGATCTCCTGCGACTCGGCGACGTTGAGGTCGGCGAGGTTGTCGCTGTCGATCGCGGTCAGCGCCTGGTGGCTTTCGAGGCCGCAGTAGCGAGAGTTGGGTAGCGCCGCGTTGGGACAGCGGCGGCCGTTTGAGAGGACCGCCGAGCAGCGTCCGGCGACCTCCTCCTCCTCGTAGCCGTGCTCGGCCTCCTCGGCGGCGAACTCCGTCTCGGAGCGGATATCCACCCGCCAGCCGGTGAGGCGGGCGGCCAGACGGGCGTTCTGGCCCTCGCGGCCGATCGCCAGCGAGAGCTGGTCGTCGGGGACGATCACGGTCGCCTGCTTGGCCTCGTCGTCCACCAGCACCTCGCGCACGCGGGCCGGCGAGAGCGCCTTGGCGACGAAGCGAGCGGGCTCGTCGTTGAAGGGGATGATGTCGATCTTCTCGCCCCGCAGCTCGGACACGACCATGCGCACGCGCGATCCGCGGGGGCCCACACAGGCACCCACCGGGTCGACCCCGTCGGTGTGGGAGACGACGGCGATCTTCGAGCGGTATCCGGGCTCGCGGGCGACGTTGGCGATTTCCACCAGGCCGTCGGCGATCTCCGGGACCTCGAGCTCGAACAGCTTCTTGATCAGCTCCGGGTCGCGCCGCGAGACGATGATCGCGGGGCCCTTGCTGGAGGGAGAGACCTCCTTGATGACCGCCTTGATCCGCTGCGAGTGGTCGTAGCGCTCGCCCTCCACCTGCTCGGACTTGGGCAGCAGCGCCTCCACCCGTTCGCGCAGCTGGACGAGCGTGTAGCGGGAGTCCGACTGCTGCACGATGCCGGTGATCAGCTCGCCCACGCGGTCGCGGTACTCCTCGAACATCATGTCGCGCTCGGCCTCGCGGATGCGCTGCAGGATCACCTGCTTGGCGGTCTGGGCGGCGATCCGGCCGAAGTCGTCGGGCGTGACGTCGCGCTCGTCGATCTGGTCGCGGTATTCGGCGAACTTCTTGGGGTCGATTTCCGGTTCCTCGGGTTCGCGCATCTCCCCCGTCTCCGGATCGATCGTTGTTTCCTCGTCGATCGTCTCGACGATCAGGTGCGCCTCCAGGCGCTCGGGGATGATCAGTTCGATGACCCGGAAGTCCGCGGTCTCGCGGTCCATCTCGACCCGCGCGTACTTGGCCGAGCCCGGCTGCTTCTTGTAAGCGGACAGGAGGGCGTCCTCGAGCGCGATCATCAGCTTCTCGGGCTCGATTCCCTTCTCGCGCGCGAGCGCGTGCATCGCCTCCAGGATTTCGCGTGACATGGCTCTCCTACTCCCCGATCAGGTTGGAACGGCGGATCTCCGCATAGGGGATCGCGATCAGGCCCTCGGCGGCGGCGAGCGTGACCTCCTCGTCGGTGGCGCCGACGAGCTCGCCGGTGAAGGTGTGCGCGGGCCGCTGGCCCACGGGCAGCGGGTGACGCGAGCGCACGCGCGCGCGCCGACCCATGAAGCGGCGGAAGTGGGCCGGCTTGGTCAGCGGCCGCTCGCTACCGGGCGAGGAGACCTCCAGCGAGTAGCGCTCGCGAAGGTCGTTCAGCTCCTTGGTCACCCGCTCGCACATCTCGAGCGTGACGCCGTCCGGATGGTCGATGTAGACGCGCAGGCAGCGCCCGCCGACGACCTCGGCGAGCAGCACCTCGATGTCCGGCTCGCTGGCCGCCAGACGCTGCTCTATGTCTGCCTGCAATGGGCTCACTCAACTGACTCCGTACGTAAAAAAAGCGGGCGTGCGCCCACTCTCGGTACTGCTGCCGAAGCGGTTAGCGACGGCCGAAAGCTGTGCTTCGAGGATAGCATCGCCCACGTTCCCGTGGGCGGCCTCACACCCGCCCGGCGTCGCGCCGCGCGCGGTCCCGATAGAGCCTGTAATCCTCGCGGTCGGGACGTAGCGAACACGCCAGCGCGAGCGGCTGGCAGGCCTCGCCGTGGCGCCCGAGCAGCTGCATCGAGCGACCCAGGCAGAACAGCGCGTAGTCGTTCGTGGGGGAGCTCTCGGCGACCGCCTCGAACTCGGCGGCGGCACCCGCGTAGCGGCGCGCGTGAAACAGGGCGCGACCGAGCGCCTCCCTGATCGAGGCCTTGTCGGGCTCCAGGTCGCGGGCTTTGCTGAGGGGCACGATCGCGGCCAGATGGTCGCCGTGGTCCAGCAGCGAAATCCCGCGCTGGTACAGGTCATACACGCTGTCCATCGTCAAATCTTAGCCCCCGGCAGGTGAGGCGGCCAGACCCTTTTCTACCTGCCCCGGAGCCGCTCGACGGCGTCGAGAATCGACTCGGCGACCTCCTCCTTGGGCGCCCGCGGGACCTCCTGGCGCTCGATCGAGCTCCCGTTCGCGGCGATCAGGATCGTGACCTCGTTGGCGGGCGAGTCGAAGCCGATGTCGGCTCGGGAGATGTCGTTGACGACCAGCGCGTCGAGCTGCTTGGAGACCAGCTTGGTCTGCGCCCCGGCCACACCGTCGGGGCCGTGCTCGGCGGCGAAGCCCACCAGCGTCTGCCCGTCCCGGCGCCGCCCGGCGAGCTCGGCGAGGATGTCGGCGGTCGGCGCCAGCTCCAGGGAGAGCGTCTCGCGGCCGCCCTTCTTGATCTTGCCCTCGCTGGCGTGCGCGGGCGCGAAGTCGGCCACCGCGGCGGCCATCAGCAGCACGTCGCAGGCCGGGAACTCGCGCTCGCATGCCTCCCGCAGCTGCTGCGCGCTGACGACGTCCACGCGCCTGACCCCGGCGGGCTCCGCCAGGGCCACGTTGGCGCACAGCAGCACCACCTCGGCGCCCCGGCGCCGGGCCGCCGCGGCCACCGCCAGGCCCATCCGCCCGGAGGAGCTGTTGCCGATGAAGCGCACGCTGTCGATCGCCTCGCGGGTGCCCCCGGCGGTCACGAGCACCCTCGTGCCGGCGAGCGATCCGGCCACCCCGTCGCCCCCCTGCTCCCCGCGCAGGACGGCCTCGCAGGCCTCGAGCAGGCGCGCCGGCTCTGCCATCCGCCCGATGCCGTGCTCGCCGGCGGAGGCCAGCCGGCCGCTGGTGGGCTCGAGCACGCGAACGCCCCGCGAGCGCAACGTCTGCAGGTTCTGCACGGTGGCCGGGTGCTCGTACATGCGCGAGTTCATCGCCGGCGCGATGAGGAGCGGGCAGCCGGCGGCCAGGGCGCAGCTGCCGAGCAGGTTGTCGGCCAGGCCGGCGGCGAGCTTGGCGATCGTGTTGGCCGACGCGGGGGCGATCAGGAACACCTCGGCGTTGGCGACCAGCTCGAGGTGGCTGATCGGGTCGTGGTCCGGCGGGGCCTGGTCGGGAAAGGCCCCGCGGGCGGGATCGCGCTGGAACTCACTCACGAGCACCGGCGCCCCGCTCAGCGCCGCGAACGAGGCGGTGCCGACGAAGCGGCGGCTGGTGGGGGTCTGGACGACGCGCACCGCGTGCCCGGCGCCGGTCGCCAGGCGGACGAGCTCGAGCGCCTTGTACGCGGCGATTCCGCCGCTGACGCCGAGCAGTATGCGCGACATGGTCTAGCTGGTTCTAGAGCGTGGGAGGCCTGCGGGCAACCTCTGGCAGGGCGCTTGCGCGGCGCCCGGCCCGCTCACAGGATGGCCTAGCGGTAGTGGTACTTCATCTTCCCGCCGGCTACCTCCTCGAGGGCAATCGTGAGGTAGTTTTTGGAGGCGGTCTCGATCATCGGCGGGGGGAACTCGTCGAAGGTTCCCTCACCGAGGTTGTGGTAGTAGCTGTTGATCTGGCGGGCGCGCTTGGCCGCGACGATCACTCCGGCGTAGTTTGAGTCGACCTGCTCGAGCAGGCGGTCGATGCGTGGCGAGATCACTTTGCGGTACTACCTTTCCTCGTTGGCTCTCCAATGAGTCTAGCCGGAGCGGCTGGGCGCTCCCCCGCCCTGCCGGGCCCCGGCGATGTGGGCGGCGACGATCTCATACAGCTCGCCGGTGGCCCGCTGCAGGTCGTCGTTGACGACCACGTGGGCGAACTCGGGCTGGGCGCCCAGCTCCTGCTCGGCGACCGCCAGGCGCCGGTCCACCTCCTCGCGGTCGTCGGTGCCCCGGCCCTGCAGGCGCTCGCGCAGGACCTCCAGGGAGGGCGGTGAGATGAACACCTGGACGGCCTGCGGCATCGCCGCCCGCACCTGACGGGCGCCCTGGACCTCGATCTCGAGCACCACCGGTACGCCCCGCTGCACGCGGCCCTCGAGCTCCGAGCGCAGCGTCCCGTAGCGGCGACCGGCGTAGTCGGCGTGCTCGACGAACTGGTCGGACCCGACCAGCTCGTCGAAGCGCTCACGGCTGAGGAAGTGGTAGTCGACCCCGTCACGCTCCCCGGGACGCGGCGCCCGGGTGGTGGCCGAGACCGACAGCTCGAGCTCGGGCAGCCGTTCGCGCAGGCCTCTGATCAGAGTGCCCTTGCCGACGCCCGATGGTCCCGTGATCACGAACACCCCGCTCAACGGCGAACACCCTATTGGGTGCCCTCAGACGTAATCGGCGGGGAGGCTCAGCGGTGGAGCAGCGAGATCAGCTCGCTGCGCTGGCGTTCGGAGAGCCCGCCGATCGTCTTGCTCGGGGCGATCCTGCAGTGGGCGAGGATCTTGTTCACCTTCACGCGGCCGTACTTGGGTACCGCGAGCAGCATGTCGAAGACCTTCGCCGTCTCGACGTACTCCGGTGGGTCGAGCAGCAGCGAGTGGATCGATCGCCGGCCGGACTTCAGGTCGCGCTTGAGCTGGGCGCGCTGGATGCGGATCTGGTTGGCCCGCGCCAGGGCATCCATCCGCTGGTTGAGCGAGCGCTCTGGTGCCGTCGTGGGGCCGGAGGGCGTCGTACCAGTCGCCGTTGTCATCGGCGGCGAGTCTACACGCCACCGGCTGCCGATCAAGCCAAAACACCCTAATTCACCTAGACCTCAGCTTGAGGTGAAGATTCATCGAGGCTGGTCCACGGTCTGGTGTCGTTTTGCAGGGGTTTTGTTGCACCCTCAACGGGCCGCGGCGATGGATCAGGGTCGGGCAGCGGGGTCGGGCCGGCTGCGTCTCCGGAAACTGCGGAAAAGTATCTCCGGCGCTCACGGACGGACGCCGTGCGCCTGCAGCTCGCGGGCGATCCTGCGCCCGGCGCCGGGATCACGGAAGGACTCGGTCCCGACCGCCACCAGGGTCGCGCCGACCTCCAGCAGCTCGCGCGCGTGGGCGCCCGTCTGGACCCCGCCCATGCCGATCACCGGGATCTGCACCCGCTCCGCCACGGCGGCCACCTGGGCCAGCGCCACGGCGCGCACCGCCGGGCCCGAGAGGCCACCGGTCCGCCCTCCGAGCCATGGTCTCGGGCGGGTGCCGTTGGCGGCCGGGGCGAGCGCCATCGCGCGCAGCGTGTTGATCAGCGAGACGGCGTCCGCTCCCCCCTGCTCGGCGGCCAGCGCGCACGCCGGCACGTCCGCCGCATTGGGCGTGAGCTTGACGATCAGCGGCTTGGAGGTGGCGTCGCGCAGCTCCCCGAGCACGGCGCGCAGCTGCTCGGGGTCGGCGCCGATGTCGAGGCCCGTCTGCACGTTCGGGCAGGACACGTTCAGCTCGATGGCGGCGATCTCGGAGCGCTGCTCGCAGGCCGCCACCAGCGTCCGCAGCTCCGCGGCACTGGAGCCCATCACGTTCGTAATGAGGGGCACGTCCCGGAGCTCGCCACCGGGATCGTGCCCGCGGGTGGTGATACCCGCAAGTCGGGGCAGATCAACGTCGAGGTATCCCTCGAGGCCCTTGTTCGGCAGCCCGATCGAGTTGATCATCCCGGCCGGCACCTCCCAGATCCGAGGCGGCGGGTTGCCCGCCCGCGGTGCCAGCGTGATCGTCTTGGACACGTAGGCCGCAAACGGGAAGTCCTCCAGCAGGCCCTCCCCGAAGGCCTCCGCGGCGGCCACGGCGTCGAAGGTTCCGGACCCGTTGACGATCGGGTGGGCCAGCTCCAGCCCACAGAAGAGCACGCTCACGCGGGGGCCCCGGCGTAGTCGCCCACCTGCTCGAGCTCGCCGGCATCGATCACCGGACCGTCCACGCACACGCGCAGGTAACGCCCGTCGCGGGCCGGCACCACGCACCCGAAGCAGGCGCCGAAGCCGCACGCCATCGGCGCCTCCAGGGCGAGCTGGGCGGGCACCCCCTCCCGCGAGCACAGCGCCCGCACGGCCTCGAGCATCGCGCCGGGGCCGCAGGCACAGACCTCCGCCGAGGAGTCCTCCTGCAGCTCGCGCTCGAGCAGCTCGATCACGGTCCCGTGGTGGCCGGCGGAGCCGTCGTCGGTGGCCAGGCGAACCTCCAGCATCAGCTCCGCTGCGCGGGCCCGCTCGCCGTCGCGGAAGCCCAGCAGCGCCCGCGCCCCGCCACCGAGGCGGTCCTGCAGGATCATCAGCGGGGCGATCCCGGCGCCGCCGCCGACCAGCAGCACCCTCCGGCCGGGCTCCGGCGCGGAGAAGCCCCGCCCCAGCGGCCCCACGCAGAGCACCCGCTCACCGGCCTGCAGCTCGCACAGCCGGCGCGTGCCGGGACCCACGTCCTCGAGCAGGAAGTGGGCCTCCTCGCCGGTGTGGCGGGCGACCGACAGGGCGCGCGCCAGGTAGGGGCGCTCGTCGGAGCCTCCCCCCCAGCCGTGCTCGGCCGCCAGCATCGCGAACTGCCCGGGGGCGCAGTCCCCGCCCGGGTCGAGCACCCGCAGCAGGCGGTAGGCACCGAGCCTCTCGTTGGCGGCGACCTCCAGCAGGCGGCGTTGCGGCGAAGCGCTCCTGCGGCCCCAGCTCACGCCACGCCGGCCCCACGGGAGAGGGTGTCGGCAGTGGACGGATGCTCGGCGGGGTCGCGTGGCTCGCGGTGGAGCTCCTGCAGGCACAGCACCTCGGGCTCGCCGTCGCGCTGGGCGCGAGCGATCGCACGGGCCGCCGAGGCGCCGGCCGCGAGCGTCGTCAGGCAGGGGATGCCGTGGGACACGGCGGCCCGGCGGATCTCATAGCCGTCGCTGCGGGCGCCGACGCCGGTGGGGGTGTTGACGACCAGGTCCACCTCTCCCCGCTCGATCCAGTCGAGCACGTGCGGGGAGCCCTCCCCGAGCTTGTTCAGGGGCTCCACCGGCACCCCCATGCGTGCGATCGCCTGGGCGGTGCCGCGCGTGGCGAGGATGCGAAAGCCGTTGTCGTGCAGCGTCTGGGCGATGCCGGCAGCGGCGGTCTTGTCTTCGTCGGTGACGGTGATGAAGACCGTGCCGCCGCGCGGCAGCGGCACCCCGGCGGCCGCCTGGGCCTTGGCGAAGGCGGTCGGGAAGTCGCGGGCGATGCCCATCACCTCGCCGGTGGAGCGCATCTCCGGACCGAGCAGGGCGTCCGATCCCTCGAAGCGGTCGAACGGCAGCACCGCCTCCTTGACCGACACGTGGCTGCCGAAGCCGAGCCCCTGGCGCTCGCTCGGCAAGCCGAAGGACGCGATCGTCTCGCCCAGCATGATCCGGCAGGCGAGCTTCGCGAGCGGCACCGCCACCGCCTTCGAGACGAACGGCACCGTGCGCGAGGCGCGCGGGTTGGCCTCGATCACGTACAGCTCACCGGCGTGGATCGCGAACTGGACGTTCAGCAGCCCGACCACGCCGATCGCCAGCGCGATGTCGCGCGTGGCGGCCCGGATCTGGTCGAGCATCTCTTCGCCGAGCGAGTGCGGGGGCAGCACGCAGGCGCTGTCGCCCGAGTGCACCCCGGCCTCCTCGACGTGCTGCATGATGCCCCCGATCCAGACCTCTTTGCGGTCGCAGAGGGCGTCCACGTCCACCTCGAGGGAGTCCTCCAGGAAACGGTCGAGGTAGATGCGCCCGCCGTCGCCGGCCTCGCGGCGCAGGTAGCCGGCCAGGTCCTCCTCCGAGTAGACGATCTCCATCGCCCGTCCACCGAGCACGTAGGAGGGGCGCACGAGCAGCGGAAAGCCGACCGACTCGGCGCTCGCCAGGGCCTCCTCGACCGAGGAGGCGGAGGCGTAGGGCGGAGCCTTGTAGCCCAGCTCGTCCAGCAGCGCGCCGAAGCGGGCGCGGTCCTCGGCCAGGTCGATCGCCTCCACGCTCGTACCGAGCAGCTTCACCCCCGCCCGCTCCAGGCCGGAGGCGAGCTTCAGCGGCGTCTGGCCGCCGAACTGGACGATCACCCCGAGCGGCTTCTCCTGCTCGACGACGGCCAGCACGTCCTCGTGCGTGAGCGGCTCGAAGTACAGCCGGTCGGAGGTGTCGTAGTCGGTCGAGACCGTCTCCGGGTTGCAGTTGATCATGACCGCGTCGCGGCCGGAGTCGCGCACCGTCATGGCTGCGTGTACGCAGCAGTAGTCGAACTCGATCCCCTGGCCGATGCGGTTCGGGCCGGCTCCGAGGATCACCACCGACTCGCGCTCGCCGCGTTCGACCTCGTTGGCCGCGCGGCGCTCCCAGCCGGAGTAGTAGTAGGGGGTGCGGGCCGGGAACTCCGCCGCGCAGGTGTCCACCGAGCGGAACGAGCGCTCGCCCGCGCAGGCCGAGTCCGGGTCGCGTGCCAGCTCCCGCAGCTCCCGCAGGAACCAGGGGTCGATCTTCGTGGCGGCGTGGACGGGCTCGAGCTCGTCGTAACGCCGCAACAGCTCCAGCAGCTGCTCGAAGCGGTCCGGGCCGGGGCTGGCGACCGCCTCCAGCAGCTCGGGGACCCCCAGGTGGGCCACCGCGGGGTGCTTGTCGAGCTCGCGCGAGCGCAGGGCCTTCGCGAAGGCCTGCTTGAAGGTGCGCCCGATCGCCATCGCCTCGCCCACCGAGCGCATGTGGGTCGAGAGCGTGGAGTCGCTGCCGGGGAACTTCTCGAAGGCGAAGCGCGGCCACTTCACCACGACGTAGTCGATCGTCGGCTCGAAGCAGGCCGGCGTGACCCCGGTGATGTCGTTGTCGATCTCATCCAGGCGGTAGCCGACGGCCAGCCGCGCCGCGATCTTGGCGATCGGGAAGCCGGTGGCCTTCGAGGCCAGGGCCGAGGAGCGCGAAACGCGGGGGTTCATCTCGATCACGAGGATCTCCTCGGTCTCGGGGTTGACCGCGAACTGGACGTTGGAGCCGCCCGTCTCCACGCCGACGGCGCGGATCACCGCGATCGCCTGGTCGCGGATGCGCTGGTAGAGGTGGTCGCTCAGCGTCTGCTGGGGCGCGACCGTGACCGAGTCCCCCGTGTGGACGCCCATCGGGTCCACGTTCTCGATCGAGCACACGACCACCACGTTGTCGGCGCGGTCGCGCATCACCTCGAGCTCGAACTCGCCCCACCCGATCACCGACTCGTCCAGCAGCACCTGGCTGATCGGCGAGGCCTCCAGGCCACGGGCCACGATGCGCTGGAACTCCTCCTCGCTGCGGGCGATCCCGCCCCCCCGCCCGCCGAGCGTGTAGGCGGGGCGCACGATGCACGGCAGGCCGATCCGCGGCAGGGCCTCGGTGGCGGCGCGCATGCTGGTCGCGATCTCGCTGCGGGGCATGCGCAGCCCGGCCTCGGTCATGGCGTCGCGGAACAGCTCGCGATCCTCCGCGCAGGCGATCGCGCGGTAGTCGGCCCCGATCAGCTCGACCCCGAAGCGCTCCAGTGTGCCGTCGTCCTGCAGCGCCTTTGCCAGGTTGAGCGCGGTCTGCCCGCCGAGCGTCCCGAGCAGCGCGTCGGGGCGCTCGCGCTCGATCACCTGCGCCACCGCGCCCGGCTGCAGGGGCTCGATGTAGGTCGCGTCGGCGATTTCCGGGTCGGTCATGATCGTGGCCGGGTTGGAGTTGACCAGGACGACCCGGTAGCCCTCCTCGCGCAGCACCTTGCAGGCCTGCACGCCGCTGTAGTCGAACTCCGCGGCCTGGCCGATCACGATCGGGCCGGAGCCCAGGATCAGGATCTTGTGGATGTCCTCGCGGCGCGGCATCCGGCGGCCTATGAGGCTCCGCCGTCCGCCGCCCCGATGCGCGTCAGGAAGCGGTCGAAGAGGTACAGGCTGTCGTGGGGCCCGGGGCCCGCCTCGGGGTGGTACTGGACCGCCCCGCCGGGAACGTCGAGCAGCTCGAGGCCCTCGACGGTGCGGTCATAGAGGTTGACGTGGGTCAGCTCGGCGACCCCGAAGTCGGTCTCCCAGCGGACCGGCTCGTCGGTCTCGATCGTGCGCGCGTCACCGGGCGCCAGGGCGGCGAAGCCGTGGTTCTGGGAGGTGATCTCCACGCGCCCGGTGTGCAGGTCGCGAACGGGGTGGTTGGCGCCCCGGTGCCCGAAGGGCAGCTTGTAGGTCTCGAGGCCCACGGCCCGGCACAGCAGCTGATGGCCGAGGCAGATCCCCCACACCGGCTTCTTCCCGATCAGCTCGCGCACCGTCTGCACGATCTCGGGCAGCGCGGAGGGGTCGCCGGGCCCGTTTGCGAGGAACACCGCGTCGGGATCGTCGGCCAGCAGCTCGGCGGCGGAGCTCGCGCATGGGTACAGCGAGACGCGGGCTCCGCGGGCCAGCAGCTCACGCACCATCGAGGCCTTGATGCCGGTGTCGAGCACCGCGATGTGGGGGCCGTCGCCGTCGCCGTGGCGGGTGATCCGGTCGGGGCTGACGACGCTCGCCAGGGCCTGGCCGGCCATCGGCGGCTCGGCCTCGATCAGCTCGCGGGCGCTGGACTCGGGAAGCGCGGCGGCGAACAGCCCGCCGCGCATCGCGCCCGCGCGGCGGATGTGCTGGACCAGCGAGCGCGTGTCGAGCCCGCTGATCGCGGGGATCCCGCAGTCAGCGAGCCAGTCCAGCCAGCCCAGCTCGGCGCTGGGTGCGTCCTCGCGGTTGCAGGCCTCGCGCATGATCGCCGCCCGCGCCCACACCCGCTCGGACTCCATCGCCTGGGAGCTGGCGCCGTAGTTGCCGATGTGGGGGTAGGTGAAGGTGATCAGCTGGCCCGCGAAGGAGGGATCGGTCATCGACTCCTGGTAGCCGGACATGCCGGTCGTGAAGACCACCTCGCCCAGCGCCGGGGCGTCGGCTCCGCACAGCTCCCCGTCGAAGCGCTCGCCGTCCTCGAGCAGCAGGTAGCCCGGCCCGCTCGCACTCACAGGATCAGCTTCTGGACGGCTTTGAACTCCGGTGTGCCGGCGCGCTCGAGCAGCTCGAACAGCACCGACTCGACGCTTCCGATCTGGGCGCCGGCGTCGTCCATGCGCCGCAGCCCGAGCTCGTAATCCGAGCGGTGGCGGGAGGCGACCGCGTCGGCCGGCACGTGCACCTCGACGCCCCGGGCGAGCAGGTCGAGGACCGTCTGGCTCACGCATACGTGGGTCTCGATCCCGCACACGATCGCCTGTCCGCGTCCGTGCAGGTCGAAGCCCTCGGCGCGGGCGGCCGAGAAGACGGTCTTCTCGATCGCCGGCTGCTCACCGAGGCCGACCTCGGGAGCGGTGTGACCGAGGCCTTTCGGGTACTGCTCGGTGGCGATCACCGGCACCTCGAGGATGCGCGCGCCCTGCACCAGCTTCGCGCACGCGCGGGCGACCCCCTCGAAGGAGTCATACGGCCGGAAGCCCTCCTGCACGTCGACCACCACCAGGGCCGCGTTCTCGCGGGACAGCAGACCCATCAGGCGCCGGCGAGGGCGAGCGCCCGGTCGCGGTGGACGAGACGCCCGCCGGCGAGCGTCAGCCGGACGCGCCCCTGCAGCCGCCGGCCCGAGAAGCAGCAGTTCTCCGAGCGGCTCTGCCAGCCGTGCTCGCCGGCGGTCCACTGCTCCTCGAGGTCGATCAGCACCACGTCGGCGGGGTGTCCGCTGATGATCTGGGCCGTCGGGAGTCCGAACAGGGCGGCGCCCGCGGTCATCCGCTCGACGAGCACCGCGAGCTCGAGCGCGCCGGGCAGCACGAGTCCGCCGTAGAGGGCCGCGAAGGCGGTCTCCAGCCCGGTCGTGCCCATCGGGGCCTGCTCGAAGGGGACCTCCTTCTCCTCGCGCGCGTGGGGGGCGTGGTCGGTGGCCACGCAGTCGATCGTGCCGTCCCGAAGCGCACCGATCAGGGCGGTGCGGTCGTCCTCGCTGGTGAGCGGAGGGTGCATCTTCATCGAAGTATTCATGCCCCGAACGGCCTCGTCGGTGAGCAGCAGGTGGTGGGGCGTGACCTCGGCGCTGACGTGCCACCCGCGCGCCTTGGCGGCGGCCACCGCCTCGGCCGAGGCGGCACAGCTGAGGTGCTGGAAGTGCACCCGCGCGTCCTCGTAGCCGGCGAGCTCGGCGTCACGGGCGACCATCGTCGACTCCGCCACCGTGGGGATGCCGTCGAGTCCGAGGGCGGCGCTGATCGCACCCTCGTGCATGACGCCGTTGCGCGACAGCGACTGGTCCTCCTCGTGCAGCGCGAGCACGCCGCCGCACAGGCGCTGGTACTGGAGCGCCTTGCGCAGCACACCGGCGCTCTCGACCGGCTCGCCGTCGTCGCTGAAGCCGAGCGCCCCCTGCTGGCGCAGCTCCGCCATCTCGGTCAGCTGCTCGCCCTGCAGGCCGCGGGTGACGGCCGCCAGGAAGCCGACCGGGATGCGCGCCTCGCGGGCGGCCGCGTCGCGCAGGGAGCGCAGCAGCGGCGCGGAGTCGAGCACGGGGTCGGTGTTGGGCATCGCGATCACGCCGCAGTAGCCGCCGGCCGCGGCGGCGCGGGTGCCGCTGTCGAGGCCCTCCTTGTGCTCCTGGCCCGGTGTGCGCAGGTGGACGTGTGGGTCGAAGAAGGCGGGCAGCAGGCGCAGCCGCCCGTCGCCGTCGATGGTCTCTCCCCCGTTCTCGGGCGGCGCCCCGGTCCCCGGCTCGGCGAGCTCTGCGATCACTCCCGCGCGCACGCTCACGTCGAGGCGGCGGTCGATCCCGGCGCGGGGGTCGAGCACGTGGACGTCGCGCAGCAGCAGCTCGGCGGGCGGCCCCTGTAGCCCGCCGCACAGCAGGTTCTCGGCGCTCACGCCAGCTGTCCTTCGCCGACGGGCTCGGGCTCGCGGGCGGAGGCCGCGGGCGGCGCGGTGTCGGGCCGGGCCGCCGCCAGCAGCTCGTACAGGACCGCCATCCTCACCACCACCCCCGCCTCGACCTGGGCGGTGATGACGGCCTGGGGTGAGTCCACGATCTCTCCCGAGAGCTCGACCCCGCGGTTGACCGGCCCGGGGTGCATCAGCACCTGGGAGGGCGTCAGGCGGCGGCCGTTGATCTGATACCAGGCGGCGTACTCGCGCAAGGAGGGCACCCAGGTCTCCTGCATGCGCTCGTTCTGCATGCGCAGGGCGTAGACGACGTCGGCGCTGGGCAGCTCCCCCAGCTCGTAGCGGACCTCGCAGCCGAGCTCCTCGATCCCGCGCGGGATCAGCGTCGGGGGTCCGGCCAGCGTGACCTTGGCCCCCATGCGCTGGAAGGCCAGCAGGTTGGAGCGGGCCACTCGGGAGTGGGCCACGTCGCCCACGATCCAGATCGAGCTGCCGTCGATGCTGCCGAGGCGGCGCTGCAGCGTGTAGACGTCGAGCAGCGCCTGGGTCGGGTGCTCGTGCTTGCCGTCGCCGGCGTTGACGATCGCGGCGCCGCACCATTTCGAGACCAGCTCCGAGGCGCCGGCCCAGGGAGTGCGCAGCACGATCGCGTCGGGCTTGTGCGCGCTGAGGGTCAGCACGGTGTCCTTCAGGGACTCCCCCTTCTCGACGCTCGAGCCGCTGGCGGCGAAGTTGACGACGTCGGCGGACAGGCGCTTGGCGGCCAGCTCGAAGGAGCTGCGGGTGCGCGTGGAGGCCTCGTAGAAGAGGTTCAGAACCATGCGGCCGCGCAGCGCGGGGACCTTCTTGATCTCGCGCTCGGAGACCTCGGTGAAGCGCTGGGCCTGGGCGACGATGCGCTCGATGCCGGCGCGGTCGAGTTCCTCGATCGAGAGCAGGTGCTTCATAGCGACGCCGTCACCGCCGTCGGCTCGGCGATCGCGACCTCGTCCAGGCCGTCGAGCTCGCGTACCCGCACGTGGACGTGCTCGGCGGTCGAGGTCGGCAGGTTCTTGCCGATGTAGTCGGGCCGGATCGGCAGCTCGCGGTGGCCGCGGTCGACCAGCACCGCCAGCTGCACCCGCTGGGGGCGGCCGTAGTCGAACAGCGCCTCGATCGCAGCCCGCACCGTGCGGCCGGTGTAGAGGACGTCATCGACGATCACGACGGTGAGACCGGAGAGGTCGAAGTCGATGTGGCTGGCGTGCAGGACGGGGGCGTCGGGCCGCGTGCCGACATCGTCGCGGTAGAAGCCGATGTCCACGTCGCCGAGCGGCACCGTCGCCTCCGACAGGAGCTCGAGCTGCTCGTGCAGGCGCCGGGCCAGGATCGCGCCTCGTCGGTGGATGCCGACCAGGGCGGGCGGCCGATCGAAGGGATTACGCTCGAGGATCTCGTGGGCGATCCGCGTGAGCGCGCTGGCGATTTCCTCCTCGCGGAGGACGACCTTCTCGTTCGGCTGCATGCTTCCTTCCTGGCCTCTCGGGACCTGGTTAAAGGATCGGCGGCGAATGTATCAGGTCGGTGCGACCGCCTCGGCCGGGCGTCCGGAGGGCCCCTCGGGACCCGCCTCGGAGGCCTTCTCCGCCTCCGGCGGGCGCTCGCGCGCCTGACGCTCCGACCAGCGCACTAGCTGCGCCGGCCCGCGCTCCGGGAACGGCACCTCGATCGTGTCGAAGTCCCGCGGTGACTCGGTCGCGGCGAACACCGCCCGGGCCTCGTCGCGCAGCTCGCCCCCGGCATAGCGGCTGGACACATGGGTCAGGGCCAGCAGCCGCACCTCCGCCTCGCGGGCCACCTCGGCGGCCTGGCGGGCGGTGCTGTGGGAGGTCTCCCGGGCGCGCTCGGACTCCTCCTCGGCGAAGGTGGCCTCGTGGATCAGGACGTCGGCCGCATGGGCCGCGACCGCGAGCGCCTCGCAGGGGGCTGTGTCGCCGGAGAGGACGATCTTGCGTCCCTCCCGCGCCGGCCCCGTGACCTGCTCCGGTCGCACGGCGCCCACCGTCTCACCGCGCTGCAGGGCTCCGAAGTCCGGTCCCGGGGTCACTCCCAGGGCGCGGGCGGCCTCGACGTCGAATTCACCGGGCCGGGGATCCTCCACCAGCACATAGCCGAGGCAGTTCTCGCGGCTGTGGCGGACCGGCACGGCGTAGATGTTGTAGCCGTCCCACCGCCCTCCCGCCCGGCATTCGCCGGGTGGCGCCTGAGCGGGGTCGAGCTCCTCGATGCTGAGCTCGTAGGGGAGGTTTCCGTAGACGATCCGCATCACGCCCATCAGCTCCTTCAGGCCGCGGGGGCCGTATACCGTCAGCGGCGTGGAGCGGTCGCGCAGGGCGAAGGACTTGAGCATGCCCGGCAGACCCAGCCAGTGGTCGGCGTGGAAGTGGGTGATGAACACCGAGTCGAGCTCGGCCAGCCCGACCGAGCGCAGCAGCTGGCGCTGGGTGCCTTCGCCGCAGTCGAACAGCAGGCGGTCCCCGCCACGCTGCACGAGCACGGCCGGGAGGCCCCGGCGGGCGCTCGGCACCGACCCGCCGGTGCCCGCGAAGAAGATCGACAGGTCCATGGCCAGCACGGTAGCGGTCGCCGGCCTCGCCGTTTGCGGCGGGCGGCGACGCCCTACGGCAGACGCACGTCCTTCAGGCGAAGCGCCCGCGAGCGCTCGCGAGGTGACAGCTCCGACGCGCGCACGGGTGTGACGATCGACCAGTGACCCGCGGGGCAGCGCTGCACGCGCCAGAACCCGAGCCGCAGTGACTTCACCGACGCGGCGGGCAGCCAGATCGTCGAGAACAGGTGGCCGCGGCGGCACCGGACGATGAGATTTCCGCCGACGCGGCCGCTTCGAAGCCAGGTGGCGATCGCTTCGATCGCCACCGCCGCGAGAGCCGCCATGGCTATGCGGCGAGGAGCGGCTCGCCTGGCTGGAGGATGCGCGCGCCCGTTGCCGTCGGCGATCTCGGCGTTCACCGGCGTGGCTTGCCCCTGCGGGAGGGCGCCAGTGAGCGCAGCGAGCGTTCCGCCCGCGAGCGCAGTTCCTTGTCTCTCTGCCGGAACGAGCGCAGCTCGGGGGCCGCGGTGTTCACACACGAGCTTGCCGCCGGTGCGATGACATGTGGCGCCGTTGCCGCCACATCCTCGACACACGCCTTCACCGCCTGGCTCGAGCACGGCGTGGTCGGCGAATCGCCCGGCGCCTTCAGGGCGACATCGAGCGTGCATCCGCGTACGCACGCCGAGGCCGACGAACAGCTTCGCTGGCTGGCGAGCAGCGTGCGACCCGTGGTGCGCGAGGAGCGCGCCGTGGAGTGTGTGAGCGCGACCGCGGAACCGGCGAGCAGGAGCACGAGGACGAGGACGAGGGTGGCTCTCACAGGTCGATGGTAATGCCCACGCCTCGCGAGCGGTTCGTAGCGAGGCTGCCCGCCTCAGAGCCCGCGGAGGCCTAGAATCGGCCTCCTGCGCCCGTAGCTCAGTGGATAGAGCGCTCGCCTCCGGAGCATCTAAGAGAGTCGCCAAGACCGCGCTCTGGGACTGACGATTCACCGATTCACGCTGTGACCTCGGCGCTACTCGATACGCCGCGTTTGTTCACCTTTCGACGGCGTTTGGGCGAACGAGAGCGCCCGTTCGCCCAATCGGGATCTCAGGTCATCCCGGCCTGGACGCGAAGCGGCGCCCACCGTGAGGGTCGGCGCAGCAGGATCGGCGCCGCTACCGTGCCGACGCTCGGCATGAGCTCCGTGAACGCCCACACGGCCGCGTCAAGGCGGTCCGGCGAGTCACCTTCCCCGGGCACCCAGCAGACGAGCTGATCCTCGAGCGCCGGGAACGCGCCGACGTGGTGGATCCGGCCCTGTTCGTAGAGCGCCACGACCGGCTCGGCGCGCGTGCCCTTCGACGGTCCGGCCCAGACGAGCTTCAACGGCAGCGACGGCGCGACGTTGCGCATCACACTCTCCAGCAGCGCATAGCCGTTGTTCTTCTCCGCCACGACCCGGTCGGCACTCCACCGGTGATAGGTCGAGACCACACGCTGCGCCCACCGTTCGGGCGGCAGCCGGCAGGTCGCGTCCTCGAGCACGTAGCCGTGGCCGTCTTTGTCGATGCCCGCGACGATGATCCCCGTTTCGTTGGACTTCGGGCCGGCGGTCACGGCGGGATCCACGGCGACGATGACCCGCAGCAGCTCGCTGCGGTCCACGTGCTCGATGCGATTCGCGTCGATGAGCTCCTCGCTCCACAGTGCGCCGTCGACGTCCTCCAGCAGCTCACCGAGGAGTTCCTGGCGGCCGAGGCGGGTCCCGTCGTAGCGGTCGTGCATCCGCGCCCTCCACTCGGGAGGGTTGTGCGGGTTGTCGTCGATCGTCGCGTAGGTGTGCACGACGCCCGGCATCGCGCGAATCGCCCGGTAGGCGTTCGTGCGCCGAGGGGTCGTCGAGGCGATCGAGTGAGGGTGCCCGATGCGCAGCCCGAGGGCTGCCTGGTCCCACGCCTCCGCGAGCTGCTTGTTGGCGGCAAGCTCCTCCCACCAATCCAGGTCGCGGTTGCCGCCGGCGCGTAGCCGCTCGACGTCGCGGGGGCCGGCGGTGCCGATCACGAGCGCCTCCGAGCCGTTCGGCCAGAACAGTTTGCCTCCGCCGGCGCTCGCCGCCACGAACCGGATCTCGGGGTCCATCGCGAGCAGCCCCGAGGGGCCGCGCACGCAGGCTTCGACGGCGTCACCGTTGGTCGGCGCGATGATCCGGCCACGGGCTCCCGGGTGCTCGCGCATGTACCGGGCGAAGTAGCGGCTGCACGCCTCCGTCTTGCCGCAGCTACGCCCGCCCTCCAAGAGCCACAGCGACCACGGGCCCGGTGGCGGGACCTGGTGCGGCTCCAGCGGGGGACGGTCGGCCGGCTCCCACGAGGAGGGCCCGAGCTGGTCGATCGCCGAGACGAGCTCGCCGGCCAGCGCGGCGGCGAACGCCGGAGGAGCCCCGGGCACGCAGACCGTCCGCACGCCGTCTCTTTCGACCACGGACACGCGGCGGCTCATGACCTAAGGCTAGGCGCGATCGCGGCGGCCGGTCAGCAGCCACTCGCGGCGGCGACTTGCGGTGACGGAAACGGCCTCAGGCCGACGGGTGACCTTCGCCCCGCCACTCCGAGAGGTTGTTGGCCAGCACGAGGGGAAGCAGCTCTTTCTGCAGCGGGGTGAGGCCCTCGTGCTCGGCCTCGTGCGCCTCGAGCCATGCGAGCAGCTCCGGCACCGTCGCGAAGGGGTGTTCGCAATCGAGGTGTCGGCCAGCCTCGTCCGCGTCGCTGTCGTACAGCAGGTAGCTGTCGGGCACCGTGACGACCAGGCGGGCGGCGCGGCGGATCCCGAATCCCCACATGATCCCCGGCCCGCTTTCGAGATTCGCGAGCTCGAAGTGCCATCCGGGCCGGCCGCCGAGCAGCTCCCCGAGAGCGAGCCATCGGCGGAGCTGTCCGTCTGCGACTGCCCACTCGCGACACGTCGCCTGGTAGGAGGCGGGGTCGAGGGGATACACCTGCTCGAGGGCCGAGTGCGTCACCCCCAACAGGCTAGGCGGGCCCTCGGCGCCCGCGCCGCAGCCACGGCGCGTCGGCGCGCACGACACAGCCCCGGTCCGTAAGCTCGCGGCCGGATGGACGACGCCACGATCAAACGGGTCGCCCACGATGTCCTCGAGGAACACGAGAGGGCCCTCAACGTCGTCGACGATCCACTCCGCCGGGCGATGCCCGAACTGCTCCACACGCAGCTCACGCGCGCGCTGCGGACGCTGCCGGGCGATGCCATGTGGGCGATCGCCTGGCCCGGGGAGGCCATCTACGTCCTCGCCGGCCGGACGCTGCACCTCGTGACCCTCGACCCTGCGGCCGAGATGGCGATCGTGACCGCGAGGCAGATCGACGAGATCACGAGCGTGAGCTGCGAGGAGACTCCCCCGCGCAGCGACGACGAGGAGTGGAGATCGAACGTCTGGGAACGCCACGTCTGGACCCTGCGCTACGCCGGCGAGTGAGGCCGATGCAGCCCCGGCGGACGTGCTGCACCGGATCGAGGGTGCCGTGCTCGAGGACTCGGTGAAGAACACGCGGTGGCCCGACCGGCGCGAGGAAATCGCGCTCAGCATCCAGGCGCAGGCCGCCAACCCTTCGCTGGGGCAGGCCGTCTCGGGAATCGTGCAGGACCTGCAGGCCATGGCCGCGCAGCACCGGTGGCGGGGACTCCACGAGGACGAGCTGCAGGCGCTCGTGAACGAGGCGATCATGCACCACGACATGACCGCTGCGGAGATTGCGTCGGTCACAAGGCTCGACACCGAGGCGATCGAGCGGCTTGCGGACGCGGCCGGCGGCTAGGTCCTCGCGCTGCGCCGCGCGATCCTGCGCAGCATCAGCAGGCCCACCAGCTCGTCCACCGGCCCGGGGATCGGCGCCAGCGCGAACACGAGCAGCGCCCGCTCCCACCAGTACGCCGACCGCCAGGCCGCGGCGATGCGCGTCCTCACGACCCATTACCTGTGGATGGATCCGCAGACGGATCGTCTCCCCGGATGCGCGCCGCGAGGGCCCGGATCGAGACCGGGGCCCTGTCGCCTTCGTCGCCGCCGTGAGCCGCGACGACGCGCCGGATGGCAGCCGGGATGTCCTCGGCGTCGTCCCGCTCGAGCAGGCGCGAGAGCTCTCGCCACGCTCCCAGCTCGCGGCTGTTCTGTACGTAGCGCAGGTGGTCGGGAGCCGCGTTGATGACCCGCTCGATCGCGTCGATGTCGGCGTCGCCGAGCGCCTCCCTGCGCAGCGCGAGCGCGACCGCCCCGGTCTGCCGGGTCCGCAGCAGCGCCAAGAGGGTCCACTCCATCGACTCGGGGTCGGCGGTGTCGATCTGGTCGGGCAGGTTGTCGAGCTGGCCCTCGAAGTCGTCAAGCCGGCTCCAGATCTCATTCAGGCGCCCGACGACCTCCTCGATTGCGACCCCGGTCTCGGCTTCCGAGCGCCTGATCGTCTCGAGCAGGTCGTCGCCGACGACGCGGAACTCGCCCATCATCAGGTTCGCCGTGTCCTCCGCGACGGCCTCGAAGCGTCGCGACTCCCGCGCCTGCAACAGCTGCAGCATCTCGGCGTCGGACATCGGCCGCGTGGTCGTGCCCTGTCGGGTCGCACGACGACCTCGGTTGTCGTAGTGCGGCGGTGCCGTTGGCGTGACGTGCACCCTGAGGATGGGCTTCGTCGTCGCGCGGTTCTCCTCGAAGGTCTCGACCCGCGCCGGCGTCGGGAGGATCATCGAGCCGCGCTGGGCGATCGTCTCCGCGGCCTTGTGGGCGGCACTTGCCAAGCCGACGATGCGCCCGGAGGTCGCCCCGGTCTTGGGGTCCTTCACCTCGGCGACACCGACGAGGACGGTCGCGTGGTCCTCGCCGGCGAGAGCCGCCGCGTTCGCCATCGCCGACATGTATTCCGCGGTGAGCGGCTCGCTGTTCTCCTTGAAGTCCACGCACTCCCCCTCGCTCGGGCTCGTTGCGAGGAGTTCTCGCGTCACCGAGCTCACCCCCTGCCACGCGGACCGTGCAGACGACCTCCGGGCCTTGCGAGACGGCATGAGAGCGCCGCCTGCCGTTACGGTCGCGCGCGGCGTTCGCGGACTTCGAGACGGAGATCCTCGTCGGCGATGACGGCTTCACGGTGACGCTGGGCCCGCTGCTGGCGCTGCTGTTCGCGCCAGAGGTAGCTCGCCCCAAGCGCGATCGCACCCGAGATGCCCACGCCGACAGCGCCGCCGCCGAGGGCCTCGGCACCCCAGCCGAACAGGATCAGGCAGCAGAACACTCGCGTCAGGGTGCCCATGCTTACATGCTACGCCGCGGCCGGCAGCGCGCGTCCGTGAGAGCCCACAGAAACCGTGCAAAGGCCACTCTCGCCCGCTCCGGGGTGCTGAGCCTGCTCCCGGGCAGGGTCCAGGGGCCTGTCGGCGCCTCGGGCCTGCTGTATGGCTGGCGGGTCGTCCTTCAGCGGGGCCAGCTCCCGGGCCACGCGCTCGGAGGGAACGGTGCCCGTGGGCACCATCGCGGCGATCTCGGCAGCCTGGATCTGGCGGTGTGCGTAGGGCTTGCTCATCCCCCACCGCTCCCTGCAGTTGTCCTCGAAGGTGCCGAGGTGGTCTACCGCTCGGCCCGGGCGCGCCGGCCGCGGTAGTCGGCCAGGCACGCGTACGGGCCCACGGCCTTGCCGGCGAGCAGCCTGCGCAGGCGAGAGGCCTCCGCGCGGCACGCCTCCGAGCAGGTCCGGGTCTGCCGCCGGCGTCCCTCTAGCGAGCAGCCGCAGACGCAGCAGCGGCGCTCCGGCGTCGCTGTCACGCCTCGAGCGGCTCGAAGCGCAGCCGCCAGGCGCGGCTGTCGCTCTTGCGGCACGTGTTGCAGAGGACGATCGTCTCGAGCCTGCCGCTCACCCGCCGGCGCACGGTCAGAGGCCGGACCCGGCTGCGCCGTCCACAGCACGAGCAGAACGCGAAGCGGTCAGCGGCCTTCCCGGCGATCAAGAGCTCGGGCACGGGTGCTCCGCCAGCCGGCGCGCGGCGAGCATCCTCGCGGTCTTCTCCCGCAGCTCCGGCAGCCCGTGGTCCACACGCGGGGCAGCTCATCTCGATCAGGTTCCGGGCCGGCCAGCGGTCAAGCGGCGGATGCTCGACGCACGCGGGGACACAGACCGTGTGCCCGTCGTGGTCGCTCACGCGGCCACCCGCTCCCGGTACCGGCGGGCGCGCTCCGCCGAGCTGCAGCGGTCATCGCAATAGCGGGCGAGCGGATGCCTGTCCGCTGGCATCTCGGCCCCGCAGTGCGCGCAGGGGCGCTCCGGGAGCGGCTCCCCGGGCTCGCGCCAGGCGGCCAGCGCGACCAGCGCGAGCTCGTGCCGGGTCGCGGGCAGCCGCTGCCACGCCGAGCGCCACGTGTCGACCATCGCGCCGAGCACCTCGGTCCACTCGCTGCGCTCCCAACAGTCCGGCGCCGCCGCGACGGCCGCGGCCAACGCTCCCGGCCAGGCCTGCTCGAACGGCTCGCCGCGCCGGCGTGCAGCAGCGAGCTCGGTCACGAGAACGGTCGCCGGGGACGCGTTCACGAGCTCACCCCAGAGACTCACGAGGGCTCAAGCACCGTCACTCCGGGGGGATGACACCGAGCATCCGGGCGAGCTCCTCGGCCGCGTGATTCCACTCCCGCTCAGCCTCGGCATCGGGGAAGTGTGTCGCGCCGACCCCTCCCCCTCCGAGGCCCAGAGCGACTCCTGCGGCTGCACCGGCGGGGCCCCCCAACGCGGTCAGACCAACATTCGCTACTTCGCCTAGGACGGACATCGTCACCTGCCTTTCTTGGTCGTGAAACTGAAGCCAACATCGACGTCATCCACCGTGTATTCCGCGACCCGAAACCCCGGCGGGATGTTGTCGTACAGCACCTCGCCCCGGCAGAACACGAGGGCGTGCGAGGCGAAGTCGCCAGGACCGGAGCGCTCGACGACCCCGACCCAACGCTTGCGCCGTCGCGCGGCCTTCACGCTGGAATGCTTGACCATCTCGAGGCCCCGACGGTCGAGCCACGCGAAGAAGTCCCGCCACATTCTGCGGTCGATCGCCTCGGGATCCATCCCGGCGGCCAGGCACGCGTCGATATGGGCATCCGGGACCTCCGCGAGCGGGCACTGAACGCACGTCGCGACGGCGGTAGCCCAGCAGGCATCGCCGCGGGGGAAGGCGCGATACCCGAGCGTCCCGTCGCGGAGGGTCACGGTGCGGCGCATCGCCTCCGCCAGATCCGGCCGGCCCCGCGCCGCAAGGGTCTCCGACACTCCCGGAAGCGCAGCGAGGGCGTCGCGCTCGAGCAGCTCCTGGACCTCCTCGAGCTGGGCGGGCGTGAGCGTCACCGATTCACCCCCGCGAGCCGAACCTCTGAGGGACAAACGGCAGGCGGGGCCGTCACGGTCGCGCGAACGGCGGGGCCGGCCGCCCAGATGGCATGACGGCCGGCCCTCGCCCGCTGCGCACAGCTGCGCGCGCACGTCCCGGCCACCTGTGAACCGGACGCACGATCAAGGCCCGGGAGACGCGCGTGGGGGAGCTTCCACGCAGACGCCGCCCGGGCACGCGAGGGTCGAGTCCCCCGCCCCCGGCCCAAGCACGAGCGGCCAGGCCGAAGATGAACCCGGACGGCACGCGCGCCAAGGAGGCGCAGGCGCGCGGCCGGCCCGGGAGCGCGACGGCCAGGCGGGTAACACCCCGACCGCCGCTCGGACGCACCGGACATGCCCGAACGGCGCGCACGCTTGGGAAATACGGGGTGCACTACGCGGCGAGCGCGGCGGCTTCCTCGGCGGCCACAGCCGTAGCGAGACCCGGCTGCCGCTGACGCACCTTTTCCATGGCCGCGTGGCGCCCGCAGCCCTCGACCTGCATCGTGTGCTCGACGGCCGCATCGTGGGCCCTTCGCGCCGCACCAGGCTGGCGTGCGGTCGCCGCCTGCACGTCGTGCTGGGCGGGGCGCCCGATCTGCCGCTCCTGCTCGGCCTTGCGGATCAACTGGGGGTGCGACTGATACACCCGCGCCCGCGCCTGCGACTCAGTGAGACCCTCGGCCTTGCGCAGCGACAGGAGCTCGTCCACCTTCGCGACCGCGGATCCTGCCGCCGGGCCGAAGTTGTCCGGCCCGCCGTGGCGCTGGCCCTCGGGGTTCCGGAGCACGCGCAGGCGTTCGAGCTCGCCCTGCAACCTCGGATCGCCGGAGTCCTCCAAATCGCGGATCGCGGCGTCGAGCGCCGCACGGTCACTCGTGCTGAGAGTTGTAGTTGCCATCGTTCGGGTCCTTTCGTTGGGGTCGCCGTCCTCGGACTTCACCATCAAGAACGTCCTCGGCTCGGATGGGTCTTTGGGGTCGCGCGTCGCTGCTCTCTTCACGAAGCTGACGCGCTTCACTTCGATGTCTGTGAGACGTTTTGCCATCAGTGATTCACTCCCCCTCCTCGAAGGGCTGGGATGGAATTGCCGCGGCGAGCGCCAACGGCCTTTGGTTAATTCCCTCGAGGCTGATTGCTCCTCGCGGGACGCCGGCGTCGAGCAGGTACCGCACCAGGCCCGCCTGGATAGCGCCCCGGAGCGGCGTCACGAACCGTTCGCGCGCACGGTCGGTGGTGCGCGTCAGCTCCTGTTCGATCTCCACGAACTCCGAGACCGCCGCCGCGTACGCCGCACCAGCCGCGTCGATCTTCTCAGCGGTCTCGCGCCACCGCACGACCAGCTCCCGGGCACTGTCGAGTTCACGCTCGCGCCGCTGCCGCTTCGCCTCCTCGGCAGCCTCACGCTCACGCCGCTGCAGCTCCT
Source organism: uncultured Solirubrobacteraceae bacterium (assembly GCA_963821425.1). Taxonomy (GTDB): domain Bacteria; phylum Actinomycetota; class Thermoleophilia; order Solirubrobacterales; family Solirubrobacteraceae; genus Palsa-744. The sequence goes on along the minus strand of CAWGDS010000001.1, from coordinate 724,227 downwards.
GACGCGCGTCGGCGAGCTGCCGCACGACGCCCTCGGCCGCGGCGCGTTCGGCCTGGACCTGCCGATACTCCTCGGCGGCATCCTCGTCGCTCAAACTGTCCAACGCGAGGCGACGTTCAGCAGCCTCGAGATCGGGAAGCCGCGCCTCCGCTTCGGCAGCCTGCGCCTCGAGGTCCTGGATCGTTGTTGTGTCAGTCGCGGTCGGCATTCACTTACCTCCTGCTCGAGTTTGGCGGACCCTCCGGCGTGGTCGCCGCCTTTTTACCTTTTTCACCTTCCGGTGTTCACTGTTCACTCGCGCCGGCATGGGGTACCGTCGGCACACCGCGGCGCTCACAACCGAGCGGCGCAGGCGAAATGCGCGTGCGAGTTCGCCGACCGACTCCGCGTGACCCATGCCGGCGAGACGCAGCCGCCCATAGGCGCGGGCGACGTCGGTTCGTGCGCTCACGCCCATTCCGACCCCCTCTCGCGTCGATCGCGCACCAGCGAGGTCTCGAGCCGCCCGATGTACGCCTCGTCCAGCGGATCGCTCGCAGCAAACGCCTCACGGGTCGGCGGGGCGAAGCGGGCGTGCGAGAGGATGTGGCGCGCGCCCGCCAGCTCGCTCAGCGTCACCGCCGCCGGATTCGCGGCTCGAGCAGCCTGCCGCCGCGCGCGATCACGCTCGTCCAAGCGCTCCACGTACGCCGGGAAATGCGCGCGCATCCAGCGCCAGTAGCGGTCCTTCAACGTCCACACCGGATCGCTCTTGCCCGCCATCATCCGCGCCCTGCGTCGTTCGCCCAACGCGAGCCGCGCCCGCTGCCACCAGTGCGCACGTTCCGCCGCGCGCTGCGTTTCCGCCTGCCCCTTCAAGTAGCCATAGACGAAGTCATCGAACACGCCGAACTGGCGACACCACAGTGTCGCGTGCTCACGGTCAGTGAGGCTCCCCCGGTCGCTCACAATCGCCCCCCGCCTCTTGTCATTTCTGAGGTCCAATGTGGGCGCCTCAGCCGGCCCATGTAGCCGTACCCCCCCGCGCCGACGTCCGCCTCTCGCTCCCTCATCATCGCCTCCTCGACATAAGCCTGGTGCGGCGTCGCTGCGAACCGCTGTTTCAGCGACTCGCGGACCTCGCCCCAGGTCAAGCCCGCAGGGTTGTGCACCGGGTCGCGCTCAGGACGCTCTTGGCCCGCCTCACGCCAGCTCCCCACCTTCGACGGGTCCAACGGCGCCGCCGTCGCCACCTCCCCAGACTCCAGCCCGGCGCCATCCGGCGCAGACTCCGCAGCCTCGGCCTGGCGCTCCGCCTCGATCTCGACGAGCAACTCACGGCGCAGCTCCCCCCGCAGCTGGGCCCGCACCGCCTCGCGCGCCGCACGCACCACCTGCTCGCTCACCTCAAACGGCCGTCCCTCCTGCGCACAGAGAGCGAGCTCGCGCAGCACCTCCGTCGGCGTCGGCAGCTCCAACAGCTCGAACCCCGCGCCAAGGATCCGCCGCCACAGCTCCCCCCGCTCTTCACCCAGACGCACCGCCTCCCGCTCCGCCGACGCTTCCGCCGACGCAAGCTCCCGACCCAGCGCCAACGCCTTGTCGCTCATCACCCCCGCAGCCGCCGCAGCATTCCGAGCCTCACCCGGATTCCCCGCCGCCAACAGCGCTTCCGTCTGCGCCATCGCCTGGCCCTCAACCCGACGCGCAGCCGCCAACGCACGCCGCATATCCGCCACCGCGCCCACATCCCCGACCTCGTCGCCGCCCACCCCCGACGACGAAGCCACCGCGACAGGCGCAGCTTCAGCCCTCAACCGCGACCGCCATTTCCGCAACGTCCCCGGCGTCACCCCAAACTCAGCCGCAGCCTTCGCATCCCCAACCTGCGCCGCACGCGTCACAGCAGCCAACCGTTCGGCACGCGTGGAACGCTTGGCACGCCCACCACCAGCCCGCCGACGCGCCTCAACCGCCTCACGCGCTTTCCGCTGCGAACGCCCCGCCATCACACCCACCTCCTGCTCGCATTTGGGACAACAAGTTCTGAGCCGGCCGCCCGCCCGATCGCGGTCGATCGCCAGGAATCCTCATGCGGCTCGGCTTGTAGGCCGGCGTGCGGGTCGCTGCTCGCGGGCTCGAGGAGCTCGGGGGCCGTGGTAGGCGACGTGCGAGGTTCGACCGTGCCTGCCCACCCTCCCGCGGCGGGCGGCGAGCTGGCGGCAGGACGTCCCAGGAGCTCCCGGGTGGCAGTCATGCCGTCGTCCTCGGTCGCACGGCCAGGATCGAGCTCGGATCGGGCGAACGATTGGGCGAACGACGCCGCCGGCCACCACCGCGGGCCCCAGACTTGGCTCCTGCAGCGGGATCCTGGCCGACCGAGGGCTCGACTGCCAAGCGAGCGGTCGCAGCACGAGCCTCCTCGAGCTCGAAGCGCAGCCGCCCCCGCGAGCCGTCCCCGAGCCGTCGCCCGCCGAGCGCTGCGGCGTTCCTGTAGACCCATGCCCTGCTCGTCCCGAGCGCCTCCGCGACCTCTCTCGCGTCCACGAGCCCGCCGCTGCCGCCCTCGCTCGCTCGTGCGCTCTCCGACGCGCCGAGGTTCTCCGCCACGAGCCGTGCGAGCTCCACGAGCTGATCCTCCGGCAGCCGTACCGTCGTCTCGCTCACTCCGACGCCCCCCCACGCTCGCACTCCGAGCCCTGCACGCCCACCCGACGCCCACGAGCAGCCCCTGCAGCGCCTCCCTCGCCTCGAAGCCCCCAGCAGCGGCCACAGCGCCCCTCCTCGCCGTCCTCGCCGCCATCCACGCAGCTGCAGGCCCGGTTGGCAGCGACGTAGCGCAAGCGTGCCACACGCCCCGAGCTGTCACCGAGCAGCCGAGCCCACACGCCCAGGAGGTCCTCGAGGTCCTCACGCGACCCGCCAGCAGCCAGCACAGCCTCGCCGGCGGCCCGCACCAGGCGTCCAGGGAGCACCACCCCACGGCCCCCGCCGCGCGCGCGCCCGCGTTGGCCAGCGACGCACACAGAGACGGGCGCAGGCGGCCTCATAGTGCTGCCTCGCGGTGGGGTGCTGGTGTAGGAGGTGTAGCTGGTGTAGGCCCTTCCGGGGACTTTCCTATACGCGCGGGCATGGGAAAAGTCCCTGTAGACCCCTTCACCGGGTACACCGGGTACACCCGGACCCCGTGCCAGATGACGCCTGCTTTGGTTCGCTGTCGGCGGAGTCCGTGGTCGGTGAGGGCTTTGGCGAACTCGCTGGGGGTGCAGACGTCTTCGCCTGCTCCGCGGGCGTAGTGCTCGTAGTCGCGGCGGAGCTGGCCGGCGGGTGACTGGGTGTCGGGCTCGAGCTTGCAGCGTGCCTCGAGCCATCCGCCGACGGGGTCGTTCTCGCCGCGGTAGGCGGCTGTGGCGTCCTCGACGGCGGTGCAGGTGCCGAGGCCTTCGCGGTGCCAGGCGATGGCGCCCTGGACGATCCAGGCGAGGATCGCGGCCTGCTCGGTGGGGCTGGTGACGAGTGCTGTCTTGAGCTTCTCGTCGATCTCCTCGTCGGGGACGGTGTTCGTGAAGGGGACGAGCTTGATGCGCCGCCACGACCCGCCGTCGCTGGCGGGGATCGCGGGCCGGTCGTTCCCGACGAGCCACAGCGTGAACTCCGGGTCGAACTCGATCGACTGCTGGTAGAGCTGCCGCGCTTCGAGCCGCTCGCCGCCGGTGAGCTTCTTGAGCCTGCTGCCGTTGAACCGCTGGCCGGGGTTGACCTCGCTGGCGGTCACCATCCGGGCGCCGGCGAGGCGCGCGACGCCGGGGGTCGCGCTGTCGCTGTCGCTTTCGTTGCGTCGCTGCAGGAACCCCGCGAAGTCCGACACTCGGCCGTAGTCCCCGAGCGTGGTGCGGAGCGCCTCGACCAGCGTCGTCTTGCCGCTGTTCTCCGGGCCCTGGACGAACACGACGACTTCCTCCTCGACCCCGGCGACGGCCGAGTAGCCCGCGGCGCGCTGCACGAACTCGATCAGCTCGACCTCGCCGCTCGTGGCGTGCGCGAGGAACGTCGTCCACGGCTGCGACCGGGCGTCGGGGTTGTAGTCGACGGCGGCGAGCTTCGTGAGCAGCAGCTCGGGATCGTGGGCCAGGAGCGTCCCGTCGCGCAGGTCGACGACACCGTTGGGGACGCACAGGAGGTGCGGATGCGCGTCGAGCTCCTCTGCCGAGACTGCGAGTGCCGGATCGGTCTCGGCGAGCGTCAGCGAACTCCGGATCCGTGGCTCTGCGCATCGGGCGGTCGCGGCCTTGATCGCCTTCGCGTCCCCGGTCTCGACGGCGGCGAGGAGTCGTGCGCGTGCAACGTCCTTCGCCGCACGGCGCGCCTCGTCCTCACCGGGTGCCCACCGGGAGCCGTCCCAGTACAGCCAGCCGATCCCGCGCGCAAAGCGCAGCCGGCCTCGGTGCTCCTCCGCGATCGCCTCCGCATAGCCGAGGTCGTGCGAGGAGTGCTCGGCTGGCGCGACCTCGCGGGAGTCCCGCTCTCGGCCACGTGGTCCGTGGGCGGCGCTACGCTGCTCGGAGCGTCGAGGCTGCATCCTCGTCCTTCGCGTCGGCCAGGTTCCCCGCCTGGCCGTCGCTGTCTCTGGGATGGCGCGCGTAGGGGGCGAGCATCCGGGCCAGCGGGCCCAGTTCGAGGACCTTGGCAAGTCGCGCCAACGCGTCGACCGACAGGGCTGCACGTCCGCGCTCGACGCGGCTGAGGTGTGCCGGGTCGATCCCGGCCTTCTCCGCCGCCTCGCGCAGTCCGAGGCCCTGCGCTTCGCGGACGGTCCGAAGCGGCGGCGCGGTCGCAGTCTGAGTCGGCGAAGGAAGGTCAACGCTCACGTTGACTCCGAGCCTACCATGGCCGCCGACGGCACCGTTGACTAGTCTTGCCTTCCGTTGACTAGCGCGCTACGATGAACAACTATGAGCCCAAACCAGATCGTCGCCTTCAACCTCCACCGAGCCCGGATCCTGAACAACTGGACTCAGGAGACAGCAGCCGCTCACCTCGCCCACTTCCTAGGCGAGCACTGGTCGAAGGCGAGCTTCTCGGCCGCCGAGCGGTCGGTCTCGGGCGAGCGCATCCGCGAGTTCACCGCGAATGACCTGATCGCCTTCGCGGCGACGTTCAACCTCGACGTGGCTTTCTTTCTCACGCCGCCTCGCGGCGTGGACTCCGTCGCAGCACCAGGCGCGACCGTGAGCCTCTCGGCCGGTGAGCTCGCTGATGTCGTCGGGTCACCATCCGAGGAGAAGGTCTACGCACTCGAAGTCGCGCACGTCGAGGAGCTGCAGGCCAAAGGGGTCAAAGCGCAGCTTGCGCGCTCGGCGCCGGCGAGCAAACCGCGCCCGCGCGGACAGCGCAAACCGGCGAAAGGCTGAACACGATGCACACGACAAAGCGCCCCGGCGCGGCTGCAACCGCCCGGGGCCTGACACCAGGAGGTATCGCCCTGATGCGAGCCAAGCGTAAGCCCCGACCGAACCGAGGCCGCTGATGCCACCCAAACCGACAGGCCAGATCGTCGAACGCACCGGGAAGGACGGCCGCACGTACCGCTCGCTGCGGTTCCGCGCCGACGGCAGGCGCCACACGCAGCCGCTCGGGCCCGTCACGCTCGAGGACGCCGAACGTGAGCTGCGCCACGTCATGTCCGACGTCGAGCGCGGGGCCTGGCAGCCGCCAGTGCCCGAGGAGCCCGCGGCCGAGTTCAAGGTGCCCACCTTCCACGAGTTCTCCGCGCAGTGGTGGACCCTCAGCGCGGGCCAGTGGTCCGAGAACACGAAGCTCGACTACCGCTGGCGCCTCGAGGAACACCTCCTGCCGTTCTTCGCCGAGACGCCCGTGGACAAGCTCACCGGCGCGCTCGTGCGGCGCTACGTGGCGGACAAGATCGCCGAAGGCCAGCGCATCCGCGACGCCGCCGAGAGCGGCAAGCCGCTGACCAAGCGCTACATCGACAAGCGCGGCCGCGAGCTCGAACGCCCCTTGCGCCCGCTCTCGCCACGGTCGATCAACATGACCATCACGCTCCTCGGCGCGGTCCTCGACGCTGCGATCGACGACGACCAGCTCGGGCCGCTCATGCCCCGCAACGCCGCCCGCGGGCGCCGGGTGAAACAGCGCGCCCCTCAGCGGACGCACCTCGACAGCGCCGAGCAGATCAGCGCCCTGCTCGACGCCGCCGGCGAGCTCGACGCCAACGCCCCACGCGACCGGCGCCACGTCCAGCGCCGGGCGATGATCGCGACCCTCCTCTACTCCGGCGTGCGGATCTCCGAGCTGCTCGAGCTGCGCTGGCGCGACGTCGACCTCGCAGCCGACTGGCTGGACGTGCGCGGCACCAAGACCGACCAGGCCGCGCGCAAGGTGAAGATCCGCGGCGGCCTACACCAGGAGCTGCAGGCGGCGATCACGCCCAGCTCGATCGACCTCGACGGCTACGTGTTCCCGACCCGCACCGGTGCCCAGATGGGCGCCGACAACTTCCGCAACCGGGTACTCGCCGCGGCCGTCAAGCGCGCGAACGAGCACCTCGCCGAGCGAGGCCGCCCGGCGCTGCCGAAGCTCACCCCCCACTCGCTGCGGCGCACCTTCTGCTCGCTGCTGTACGCGACGGGCGCGGATCCCGGCGTCGCGATGGACGAGATGGGGCACACAGACCCTGCGCTCGCGCTGCGTGTGTATCGTCAGCCTATGCGTCGCGATGAGCACCAGCAGGCCCAGCTCCGCGCCCTCATGGAGGGCACTCCGGATGGACGTTTGGGCGAACGATTGGGCGAACGAGACGCAGAAGCCGCCCCCCTGCAGGCGGCCCCGGCACTGGAAAGTGCCGATTTGCAGGACAAGCGCCCGTAGCTCAGTGGATAGAGCGCTCGCCTCCGGAGCGAGAGGTCGGCCGTTCGAATCGGCCCGGGCGCGCCTAAGAAACTACCTGCAAACTAGCCCTTTTCGGCGTCTCCTCGTGACCCGTCCCGGCACCGGAATCGCCCTCGGAAGGCCCGTTAGTGTCTATTCGGTGTCCAAACCCTTCCACGAGCTCCCGCAGCTGCGCCTGCTCGTCCTCGCCGCGACGCATCGCCTGCGCGTAGACCTTGAGCGCCAGGGCGGGGTCGGTGTGCCCCATTTCCTGCATCACCACCGGAGGGGTCTCTCCGAGCGCGTACAGCAGCGAGCAGAACGTCCTGCGCAGACTGTGCGGTGTCAGCTTCTCCGGTAGCGGCGGACGCTTCGCCTTTGCAAGGTTCTCGTTCGCCCGCTTGATCGCGGCAGCGAGGACACGATTACGAAAGTTCTCCGGGCGCATCCTCGCCCCCGTGCGAGTCGGGAACACGTAACCATCTGGACCATCGAACCTCGCGGGGAGGTTTGAGAGCTCGCCTTTCAAGGTCCCCCGGATCTTCACCCGCCGGCGGCCAGCGTCCGTCTTGGACTCCCCTACCGTCAACCATCCGCCCGTGAGGTCGACGTCGCGCCAGCGCAGCGAGCACAACTCCCCGATCCGCAGCCCAGCGAAGGTGAGGGTCGCGATCATCACCCTGCGCTCAATATGCCTGCGGTCTTTGGGGGCCTTACGGTCGAGCTCCCCGGCGGCGTCCAGCAGCGCACGAACCTGCCATGCGGCGTCCAGGTGGGAACGGACGGGTGCCCGTTCACGAACGCGAAGGTCACGATCACGGGCGGGGTTATGGTCGATCAGCTTGCGTTTGACGGCACGCTCGAGGATCGCCCCGAGCAGCGTCAGGGTCATGTTGATCGACCTGGCCGAGAGCGGCTTGTCCTCAGCGAGCTGCTTCGCGATGTAGCCCTCGATCTTCTCGAAGGTGATCTCGTCCAAGGGCAGCTCCCCGAACACGGGGATCAGATGGACTTCCAGGCGCCAGGTGTAGTCCGCCTTCGTGCTCTCCGCGAGCCGCCCTTCGTTGAGCAGCCACCACTGGTCGGCGTAGGTGTGGAACGTCGGCACGTCGGCCTGGGCGGGTGCGCGCCTCGCCGGCGCAGATGGCTTCCAGATCCCGCGCTCGACGTCCGCGAGCTCGTGGCGCAGACGCTCCTCCGCCTCGGCCCTCGTGACCTGCCCGAGCGCGATGGTCCTCTTCTTGCCCGCAGCCGTGAAGCGGATCATCCTGTTGATCCCGCCGGCGGCGCTGGGGCGCTCAACGATGGTCCCTGTCGACGGTCTCGCCATCATGCACCGTCTTTCAGGGCGTCGCGGAGCCTCAGCACCCCGACCCTCAACGGGGCCGGAATCGACAGCCCCCCGGTAGCCCTCACGTCGATCGCCACTTCGCCCGCCGTGAGTAATGCGCGGGCCTCCGGGAGCGTGAAGGACAGTCTGACCCTCGGTGTTGTCGGGTCGCTAATGTCGGGCATACCGGGCCTCCTTTGTAGGTTCCGGTCACGGCCCCGGACGGTCACACGTCGCGGGGCCACTTGATTACGTAGCCCGATCATACGCCCCGTGCGGGCGTTTTGCACGGTTTCTACGCCGAGCCCGGTATTCCGCCAGGGTCTGGTAGCCCGCGACCTCAGAGCCCGCCAGAATCGCCCTCACCCGCGAAGCCTCTCGCCGGCACGCCGAGGAGCACGCACGGGCCTGCAGGCGCCGGCCCTCGAGCGATCTCCCACAGACCGTGCAGCGCCTCATCTCAGTCCACGAGGCATCCCGGGGCCGCCTCGACCTCCGCCTGCAGGATCAGGTCTTTGCGCTGCTGCATGAGCGCCGCGATCCCCTCCCAGCCCAACGCCTCGACTTCGCTCGGGGTCTTGCCGGCGAAGAGGATCTCGCCCAGCTCGGCGGTCGCCCACTCCCCACGGCCCAACGGCAACGTCGCGCTCATGGCACCAGAAGCCCGTAAGCAGCGAACCCCACCACCGCGAGCACGAGATACGCGAGCCCCGGGCCGACTTCTTCCCGGATCAGCCGTTTGATCGCAGCTACCACCCCGAACGGAGGGAAGATCAGGCACCACAGAACGTCGATCCAGTCGAACGCCTTACAGGGCGCCTCGACCACGGCCTGGTCAACGGGTGGCTGGTAGCCCTCCTGGTTGACCCCGGCCCGCTCCTCGATGCTCTTGAACATCAGCCCTCAAGCCCCGCAAGCTCCCGGGTGAGCCCTTCGACCCGCGTCATCTCCTGCGCGAGCTGGTCCGCGATCCCCTCACCACTCCCAGCACGCTCAAGATCCCCACACGCGCTGTCCAGGCACCGGCTGGCGAGGACCGCCTTTTCGGCGGCCCGGGTTACTGACTCGTCCACAGGCTCCTCCTTATCTCGTCGCGGGTTCATATCCGGGCGCGCTCACCGCCAGCCTGTAACTCCCGCCGCCCAAACCTTTCAACGTGTACACGCCCGACCCGTTCGTGGTCGTGCTCGCCACAACACCGATACCGGCGGGGCCTTCCTGGCGTTCCACCGCCACGCTCGCGCCACTGATCGCGACTTTCGAGCCGTTCGTCACCGTCCCCGTAACTTGACCGGCAGCGCCCAGGGCGAAGTTCACACCCGAGGTCGTCGCGGCGGAAGCAACTGTGACCGTCGTGGACTCCGAGAGCAGGTTTGCCGCTTCCGGCGCCTTCACTTTCACCTGGTATTCGCCGGCATCGAGATCCGTCACCGTGTAGTTCCCGCTCGAGTCGGCACTGACGGTACCGCGCGGGCTCCACCATCCGCCCCCGTTCACAGCGACTTCCACGGTCGCTTCGACACCCGCTTTCGTTTCCGCGTGACTTTCCCGCTGATCGCGCCGGCCGCCTTCAGTTCGACGGCGGCGACGGTTGTCGTTTGTCCCGGTGTGACTTCGATCATGTTCGGCCTCTTATCTCACTTGACCAATATGCGGGTGCAGCGCGACGGCCAACCCACTTACCGCCGCGCGCACTTCTCCGCCTTGGCGCCGGTCGGGAAGGAGCAAGCCCCGGCGCGAAGCTTTCATCGCTCATATCTGAGTCTCCACACGCGGTCCCGGCCGCCCTCACAATCCGTGCACAGGTAGAGGGTCGCCGGCCTGCCGGTATTCCTGTCACGGACCTCGATCGGGGCGACCCGTTCCTTGCGACCGCAGCAGTCACACGCGGCAAGCTTGACCCGTTCCGCGGGCGAGGCGTTCACCCTGGAATACCGTGAGGGCTCGCGGCATTCACTTCATCCCACCATCCATCGGGGATCAGGTTCTTTTCCCTCAGCCGTTCAGCGGAAAGGATGATCCACCGCTTGACCGCGAGGACTTCAATTGTCGGGGCGCGGCCGATGCTGTGAATCGCGTTGCGGAGATCGTCCTTGTCAACGATCGGCCAGGCAAAGGTTCCCCCGGGCTTTTTGTACGCCAGCCCCTCTTTGCCCAAGTCTTGGACCTTCTGGTAGTCGTAACGGGGCGCGGGGTTGTGGGGCGGCAGGGTGACAGCTCGGCCTTCGAGCTTGATTTTCCGTAGCTTCATTTCCTCGACAGCGCTGCTGTGCGAAAGGTCCTTCCGACGACTGGCCCTCGATGCGGGAGGCGAGTATGGGCCACCAACGCGGTCCCCGATCTCCCGGGCCATCTGGTTGCGCTGCTCGAGTGTCAGATCCTCTCCGCGGAGAGTCGCGGTCGCTGCCCTGTTAGCCCCAGTGGTCACGATACTTACGTCCCCCCGGTCCACCGAGCATGCACGGACGGTGCGTTCGGTTTTCGCCTTGTTCCATATTTGGTCAGTGGCCTTGAACGCAAACGAACATTCGCTGAGGTCCCCACGCTTCAACTTCGGGGCAATTTTCATGACGTCTGGATCGCTCGCATCCAATTCCGCCTCGAAAAACAGTCCTTCGCTATCTTCGCGCAGCTCAAGCGTCCCGCTGGAGGTCCGAGCTAGCGGCAACCCTTCATGGTTCACCAACAGGCTCACGTCCGCTCCCGCAGCGAGGCTTGCACGAAAGGCCCCTTTCGCGATCCGCTCCTCGAACCGCCCACCCACCATGTATGGGGTATCGAACACCGCCGCGTGGCCCCGCAGTTCGATCGGCCCGCCGGGTTCTACTTCCCTGATCTCAAAAGCCTGTTTCATATACCGTCATCACCTCATAGTCAGCCAAGCTCGGACGCGGGCCGAGCTCCGATAGTTCAACCTCGGCGATAGCCCGGTTCGCCTCCTTGTCAGTCCTGCAACGCTCATCTGACTGCTCGTCCTTCAGCGCGAGCCCGGTGCGGATCTTTTGCTGATCGGAGTCCCACCGGGCCTGTTCCTTGGGGAGCCCGAGATTGCGTTCGCGCTCCTCGCGTGCCTGGTTCTCACGTTCAGCCCGCCGCCCAACCTTGTCCATCTGGCGGATCATCCAGCCCTCCGGGTAACGCTTGATCTTTTCGGGGTCAAGCCGGCCGGTTCGAGCGTTCATCTCCTGGCGCAGCACCTCGACGGGATCAAGAGCGGGTTTGGGTTCGGCGGCCTCACGGGCCTCACGGTCAAGCTCGGCGTCGATCTCCGCGAGGTATTGCTTACGCTCGGCCAGGAGCCGCTCCTGTCCGGCACGTTCCTGCTCCTGCCTGCGCCGTGCCGCGGCGGCCATTTCCCGGCCAATCGCGCTGTTTGGAGAGATCTTGGCGTTGCCTGGTATTGGGAACCTCATGTTGTTGTCCTTTCGGGTTGTCTTGCCTCGGGCATCGCGAAGGGTCGCGTCTCATATCCCGGTTTGCGCTCAAGCTGCTCAAGCCGGCGCTTCAGGTCAGCCACCTGGCGCTCAAGCAGCTCGAGCCTCACTTCACTCTCGGTCGGGTGATCCCGGCGGACGGTCACGGGTCCATCTCCCGGGCTGCATACGCGAAGTCGAGCAAGTCATCCCAGCTAGCGAGCCCGTCGAGGGCGCCTTCGGCCACGAGCGCCGTAAGAGCCCCGAACCGCCGGTACTCCGGAGATAGGTCAAGGTCGCCCGCCACCGACGATCCGCCATCTCGCAGGATTTCCAGACACTCGTCCGGGGCCTCCTCGAACGTTCGCGCGAGGCTCGCCAGAATCTCGTGCAGGTCCCGGCTCATTTTTTCCACCAGCCCTTTTTCCAGCCCTCTCGCTCAATCAGGTGGTCAGGGGTCCCCGGTGGCGGCGGATCGTTCCCGGACAGACGACCACCCGGCGCATAGTCCCCGAGGTTGCCGATCACGGTTGGAGTTGGCCGCCTACGACGAGCGGCCTTCACCGCCCGCGCAAAATCCTTGTCTTCGCGCATCCACTCCCTCACGTCCCCGACGGTGAATCCCGGCCCGAGTCGCGCCACCGCATCCTTTTCACTGACCCGGCGGGAGATAATCGACAGGAACTTCGCCTTGGCGAGATCCTCCTGTTCGGTCCAACGTCCGAAACGGGTCACGCCGGCACCCGAAGCTGGTGCGCGAGCCCTGCCGCGCTGATCGGCCCGTGTGTCTGCAACCCCCAAAGCGCCAACGTTGCGGCCATCAGCGGCGAAGGGTCAGCGAGCGACTTGCGCCTGTCGAAAGCCCAGCTCTGGGACAAGCTGCGCTTCACGGCGCCCTGCACGCTCGCCGTCAGCGCCTCGGTGCCTCGGTGGCGGACGCTGCCAGCGTTCACCGCGTCGAAAAGGCCCGCGGACGCCACCGCAATGTCACGGGTGGTCGGTTCGACTATCCGCAGGCCAAACTCCTCGCAGCGCGCGATCAGTGTGGCCGCGGGGCCGCCGGGGTCGATCGCGATGCCGACGTTTCCGTGGCGTTCGTCGAGCTGCACCAGCCGCTCCACAACCCACGCGCTCCCCGCGCCGAAGTCGCACAGCTCGATCAGCGGGAGCGTGCCGGCCTCATCGGTGAAGGCCGCGACGGCAATCGCGGCGCTCGAGCGGTCCATGCTCGCGTCCACGGCAAAGCACATCGGCGGGATCGGCTGGACCGTCGCGTCCACGAGCGTCCCCCACGCGCTGGCGTCGAACACGGCATCGAGCGCCCGCGGCTCGGTCCACTGGTTCAACGTGAACCGACGCCACGAGCGTTCGTTCTGCGCCGGGGAGCCGAACCGCTCAGCGAGCGCCTTACGGCTCACGAGCGGGTTCACCTGCGCCGCCACATCGAGGTCGCGCCAGTCCGTGTCCTCGGGCGCCGACAGCTCACGTAGGGCGAAACTCCCGTCCCCGGAGTCAGCGGCCAGCCGGACACCATCCCGCCGGACGTTCATCTCCAACGCCCGCTGCCTCACCGGCCACAGCGGCGACGCTTCGCGTTCGCCCGCAGTCGAGATCGCGAGCATTCGCGCCCCACGCTTACTCAGCGACGTCGAGAGCGTCTGAAACAAATCATCGTCGCGCCAGCGGTGCAGCTCGTCGATCAGCACCACCGGGTAAGGCAGCAAACCATCCCCCGTCGAAGCGTCCGCGGAGATCACACGCAGCCGTCCATTGCGCGCCGGGTAATGAATCTCACGCCGGGTCGGGCGCAGACGCCGCGCGAGCGCCGGGGAGCGCCGCGCAAAGCCCGCGGCCTGGCCGAGCAGCACACCAGCCTGATCGCGGCTCGCGGCGGCAATCACGATGTCGCTCTCTACCGTGGTCAACAGGGCGAAGATCCCGAGCGCACCCAGGAGCGTTGACTTTCCCGCGCCCTTCGCCGTACTGAGCACCGACATGCTCGCCCCGTCGAAAAAGGGCTCGAGCAGGAACCGTTGAAAGTCCGCCAGCTCGAACGGCTGGCCGTTGTCGAGCACCAGCAGGCGAGCAAACCGCTCGAAGTCCTCGAGCGTCTCACGCATAGTCAGGGTTCCTCCAGTGGAAACGCCGCCGGCCACGCATACGCCTCACCAGACGCGCGTCGCGGTTGCAACGGGCGTGCTGAGGCCCAGCCCAGCGCGTGCGGTCCGCGGGATCGTGCGCCAAATCCCACTTTTCGCCTGGCAGGATCGGCAGTCCGCACCACGGGTGCGAACACGCGACCGCGCCCGCCTCGACCCTTGGACGCCAACGCTCCCTCAGAGCCATGTGTGCGTACCCGTATCCGCGATCGACAGTGCTCATCACGGGCCGAACTCCGCGAACGGGTCCTCGGCCATCCCCTCGAACTCGCCACGGTGCAGCTTCACCCACAACGCCATCGCAGGCACGGACCCGGCCCTCACGCGCTCGGCCAGCAGCCCCTCAAGCTCATCGCGCGTCATCGCCTGCAGCTCCGAACGCGACGGCAACCGCCGAAGGTTCCGCAACGCATCAACCTCAGACGCGAACCGCCCATAACGCCCCTGCGGATCCTTCCGGCCTTTCGCCAGCCACGAACGCGCCGTGTTCACGTTCACTCCGACACTACGCGTGGCCTCATCGACCGTCGCGCCATCGCGCACCGCCGCGATCAGGGCGTCCTTCACGTCCTCAAACATCCCGGGTCCCATTCATCGACAATCCCACCGGCCCGCGCGCGAAAGATCGACCTTGGGCGGGTCGATAATCAGAGACGACAAGCTTTTGATCCCGGCGCCCCCCTGTCCTGCCCTGTAGAGCCCCCTAGCGGCTCGTGTGCCGTGCTGCGGGATGGTGGCTGCCCCGTTCACTTGGATGGTTTGCTTCCGGGTGCAGGGACGGTTGTAGTGGAGCCTGTTATGAACGGCTCGGCCTGTTCGTCGCCGTTGATGGTTTTCGTCGTGGCGGTGTTGCCGTGTTTGCTCGGGCCGGCGGTGGCCGTTGATCCTTTGATGTTCGGTGCTGGATGGTTTTGGTTGCTGCTGGACGGCTTGGCGGTGAAGGACTTGGGCGGCGCCGTTTTGGCTAGTTTCCAGCCGCTTGATCTGAAGGTCATGCCGTTTTCCCTCCGTTGTCGGTGGCGAGGTGCAGCTTCAGCGCACGACGGATGACGGCCGACGCGGTGCGTTCTTCTCGTTCGGCTTTGGCCTTGGTCGCCTCGAAGTCCTCGGGCGACAGTCTGAGGTTCACCACGACGCTGCTAGACACTCACGAACTCCTCGCTGTGTGTGTCTCGCGGTCTGTCGCCTATTGGCGATGCCGTGGCTGAGACTTTGTGGCGGAGTGTAGCGCGACGTTTCGCGGTTGCTCGTTGTTCACTTTCACGCTGCCAGCGGCGACGCTCGGCCGCCGTCGCTTTCCTGATTCGCAGCGTCCCGTTCTTGACCTGTTCGCGCATCCGGTCGAGCTTTGCTTGCCGCTCGGCTGATTCGCGGCGCTTGTTTCTTTCGCCCTGGTTCATGTACTGCCATCCGTCATAACGAGCAACAGCAGCTCCGCCGCGCGGCCTTTGAGCTCCTCGATGGGGTCCGTCAGAAGCTCAACGTCGTCATCGCTAAGCGTGGTGCTATGTGCCTCAATGATGGCCTCGCGTGCAAGAGTCAGGATCTTGCAGAGCTTTCCCTCAAGCGCGATGTAGCCACCATCGAGGCGTTTGCGGGCAGCGGGCATGGTTGGTTTCCTTTCGGTCATGCAACTAGCTTGAGTTGTTGGTTCGGTTCGGGGAAAACGCTCTTTACTGTCGGGCTCCCGATCCTGGTCGCGGTCGTGTGGGCGAGTGATTCGCGTCGGCACGGTCGCCATGCCGGGAGTTCGAGCCGGGCATGGACCAGCTGGACGCCGTATTCGCGGGCGCCTAGCTCGCTGAAGGCCGTAAGTCGCATCTTTTCGGCGGGGATTAGATAGCGGCGAGCAGCGGTGTGCCTTTCGACCTGGACTCGCCAGGCTGGGGGTGGAATCGTCTTCCGGCGGGTCATTGGTCTGATTCAGGTGGCGATGAAAAGCTGTGGAAGGGCCTGAATCTCGCGCCAGCGTGCCCAGCTTTCCTCCCAGGCGCGGTGTTGCCCGATGATCTCGTCTTTGATCTGCCGGTCGCGCTCCTCGCGGGTGGCTTCTGTGCGGAGCTTTTCGATCCGGTCACACAGCTTTTGCATTTGTCCGTGCGTCGTGTCCCATTGAGCCTGGCGCCAGGTCTCGCCGCTATCGGGTCGCTCGCCGTGTTCGCGCAGTCCGATGAGGTGTTCGAGTGCCTCGCGTTCGTCTTCGCCCGGCATGCGGCATTCGATCGGCGGGAGATCACCCACAAACTCGACCAAGCAGGAGCGACGTTGGCAGGATGCCTTGCGTTCCCAGGTCTTGGGCCACCATCCGCCATTGAGAGCGAGCAAAAGCCATGGATCGCAGTCCTCGTTATCGATCCACGGCTCGAACTTGGCCTCTGGCGGCCGAGCCGATGCACGTCGCAGCTCGCTGCCCTTCTGCCAGACGACGTGCAGGTGCTTCCCGATGACGCACGGTTTTCTTGGGCAGTAGTTGACGGTGCCCCACGGCACCCCCTTGAATATGCCCGCCGCGTCCACCACGGGCTCCTCGAGCAGCTGCCGGAATACGGATTGCGTGACCTGCCGTTTGTCGACGGTCATCGCCTGGATCGTGATGGTTGCCGTCTTCAGCGATGCCTGCTCGACGTTGACCGTCCTGCCGTTACTCGTAGCGGTGCTCATGCGGTCCTCCCGTTGTTTGCTCGTGGTCTGCTCTTGAGAACGTGCCCACCTGCAGGCGCCAGCGCACGACGCTTTCGTGGCTTCGGCACAGTCGACGTTGTCGGAGCGATCCCCTCAAATGCGGACCGGGCTTCGGCGGGGTCGAAGCGCAGACGTCCATGACCATTCAGGCGTCGTGCCCCGAGCTCGGCGCTGTGCTCGTAGATGAAGGCTCTGCTCACGCCGAGTTCGCCGGCGAGGGTGTTCGCATCGACCAGCGCCGTCGACGGTTTGTTTGTGCGGTGCTGGACAAGCTCGGCGGCGACCAGGCGAGCGAGCTGCGCCAGCTGATCATCGGCAAGCCTGATCTCGCTCATCGCGCAGCCTTTCGAGACGAGCAAAAGCCATTGGGCACGGTTAGACCGTTTTCCGTGCCTTCACTACCGTGCCCGTTCACCGGCCTCCCCCCTACGGGGGGTAAGGCACGGTGGGCACGGTGCTCTGTGACCCCTGCCCGGGCAGGGTTGTGGGCAGGGTTGGGCAGGGTGGGCAGGGTCATGCGTCCTGCGCCTCCCGATAAGGCTTGAGAGTGTGGTGTCCGTGGGTCTGGCCGACCTGCCGAACGTCGACGTATTCCCCACCGATGAGCAGCTCGAGCGCGAGGTCGACGTGGTCGTGGTTGCCTCCGACCGTCTTGCGGACTGACGTCTTGGAGAGCCCCGGCGCGTCCTCAAGGGCCCTGGAGATTTTCTCCATGATGTTCGTCGGCTTGAAGGGGACGAACGTGCCCGTCGACTCGCGTCGTTCGACACGCTGCGTGTCCTTCACGAACAACCATTCGTCCCCGGGTTCGTGTGAGGAGCGCACGGAGCGAACCTTGTCCGCCTTGATGCTCAGCCCGACCGGGTTCGCGTTCGCCCCACAGCTGAATGAGAGGTCCACGAGGTCGCCCTTCGCGCTGACCCCCTTGGCGCGACGTTTTGCCTCTTGTGCGTGGCCGACGTTGTCCACCATCGCGACCGTGACCCCCCTGCTCACGAGCGGTTGGATCAGCCGGTTGTAGAAGCCGGTGAAGTCGAGGTTTGCCTTGTCAAAGTCGAGGTCGAGCGCGTTCGCGACCCGTGAGAGCGGGTCGATCGCCACGACCTCATAGCGGCCGGCAACTCCATCCACCCACGCCTCGGGGTCTCCCCATGCTTGGGCGATCGTGGCCGCCAGGTGCAGGTAGCGAACGTTTGCCAGGTCTTCGAGGAGGCTTTCATCAACCTCATCGCCGCGAACGTCCGCGAGGAGCGCAGCGCGGGCGTCGAACTCGGGTTGCGTGATCTCGCTGCCGAGGTAGATGCAGCGCAGTCGTGCCCTGGCGGCGTCATACAGGCAAGCCTCGATCAAGGCCGATCGACCCTTGCCCGTTGGGCCGACGATCACGGCGCCGGCGCCGGCGTGAAGAAATGGGAACCCGGGTAGGGATGGCAGGGGCTCTGGGGCGACCGCGAGCGGGTTCATCGGGGCGCCTGCGAGCCAGTCATCGCCAACCATCTCACGGTTGCCGTTTTCAGACTGAGGGCCTGGTGTCCAGCGACCGTCCTCGCCCCGGACGTCCCCGAACGTCTCGTGCTCGGCGTCAGTCATCTGCTCGAAGGCACTCACGCCGCTGCCCTTTCCAACGCGGAGCGGATCGTGCGCTCGGCCTCGAACTCCGACAGGCCGGCGCCTTCGGCCGCTGACCGCAGCTGGGCTCGAGCCTCGGGGGTATCTAGACCCTCGTCCCCGACGCGGCATGACGCCCAATAGAGGGCCTTGTTCCGGTTCGTCTCCGGGGCGCTCGCAACCGTGTTCACGAGGCCTGCAAGGGCGCTGTCGGCATCGCTGGGCGCCGTGCACCTTGGTGCACTCTGCGGCGTCCGTCGAACGTAGTGGTCGGAGTCGGGAAGCTTCCCCGTGACCTCCTCGGCGGTGAACACGTCGAGCTCCAGGCGCGTGCAGATCACCGGGACGGGCTTCCCGCTCTTATGGTTGAAGCCACCCACGGGCCTGAGCACCCTCGGCGGGTCGGTCGAGCCCATGTCGGCCCCGAGGGCAAGAGCGAGGCGACGGTTCGCCCGCTGCGCTGCTGGACCGCTGAGGGGCCTGCGAAGGCTCCACGCGGCGTGCAAATGGTCGGCCGATCCGGACCTGGTGACGATGCTCGGCAGGGGCCTAAAAGCCCGCAGCCTCTCGACGGCCTCCGTCGTGTCGCAGTCCACCCACGAACTCCACACGCGGGCGACCGCCTCGGCTTTCCCCACGCGCCTGGTCCGGGGCGCCATCCCGACGAAGACTTCGTGCTCATCCCGCCACCGCTTCACGACCTCCGCGACAGCCTCGAAGTCCCGGACCGGAATGAACTCCTGTATCCCGGCGGGAAGGGCCCGGACCTCGATGAAGGACGTCTCGGGCTCGTTGCCACCGATCGCCGCGAGCTGGAGTTTGAGCGCGACGTCCTGGGGGATCGCTTCGCTCATGCCGCCTTCCGGGCGATCCACAGCTCGAGCGCCAGCTGGCAGGCTCTCGCCTGTAGTTCGCAAGCCTCAGCCTCATCAGCCGCGTGCTCGTGAGAGGCACGGACCATCTGCTCCCACGCTTCCCGGCGTGGTTTCGACAGGAAGAAGACGCCGCGTTCCACCTTGCGCTCGGGGGCGCTCATCGCGCACCCCAAACCGAGGGCGATGCTGCGACTACATGAAGATCAGCACCACTCCGGGCAGGTTCACCCGGAGGGTCATCGCCCCCTAAGTGGGGGTCGCCGGAACCTCCGCCAGCAGACCGCGACGGTGCCCTACGTGTGCGACGGACGGCACCTGGCCGCCGGCGGCCCTCGCAAGTCCTACGGGGCTGCGCAATCTGGCGGACGGGAGCCTGGGAGGAGATGCGCGACGGCCCCCGCATGAAGCCGAAGTAGGCGACCGCGCAGCGAATGCTGGCCTGGTAACCGACTGCGGTGCGCAGTCCTGGACTGAGCTTGTTCGGATCCCCTGCGAGACGCGCCTCAAGGTCGGCACGTTCGCGAGTTTTCTGCTCGGGGCTTCGGGCTTCCCATGCCAGTCGTTTCGCCCGTGCGAGAACGCGTATGCCCGCGAGCGAGTCAGTAGGCGTAGTTTCCGCCATTACCTGTTCCCGATTTGAGTGACTGCTGCAACATGACGCCCGAGAGTCTACCAGCCTGTCAAGGCCAAAAAAAGAGACGCCCCCCGGCGGAAATCGGGAGGCGCCTCAGAGACTCCGAAAGTGTCATGTTGCGGAATCCGGGAACAGGTGTTGCACCGCGGATCATACCCCATACGTCCACGGCTTTCCAACAAGACCAGCAGCGTTCTCATTTAGACACTCTTGGTGTCTAAACCCTCCCGGAATCCCCGTAACCGCTGGACGCGAATCGCAGGCTCGCCCCCTTGGAATCTGGCCGGTTCCCCCGTGTCTATCGGACTTCCCGGTGTTTTCCTGGGTCGCCTCCGGAGCGAGAGGTCGGCCGTTCGAATCGGCCCGGGCGCGCTGGGTGTTCGGGGACCAGTAGCGGCCCTAGACGCCAGTCGTCGGACGGCCCTTGGGTCCCTCTCCGGCATTCCGGTCGAGTAGGCTCGCTCCGATGGCGAGGGGTGTGATCGGGGTCGTTTTGCTCTCTCTGTTCGCGGGCTGCGCCGCCAGCGGAACGACCGCCTCGTCTGGCGCGCGCCCGTCTGCCGCCCGCGAGAGCGCCATTCAGAAGTACCCAGAAAAGCTCTACCGCTTGCCGAGCGGTTCGATGGAACCGACCCTGAGCATCGGGGACAGAATCCTAATCCGGCAGATTCCGATCCCACTAAAGCTGCTCGGCGAAACGATCTGGCCGAAGCCCGGCTGGATTGCCGTGTTCCATCTGCCGGAAGGCGCCGAGAGTAAAGAGTGTGGACCCGGTGGCCACGTTGTGAAGCCCGGCGGTGCCGCCTGCGATACCACCCGCTCCAAAACTGCCTCCGTCCAGTTCGTCAAGCGCATCGTCGCGGGCCCGGGTGAAGAAATGTATGTGAAGGAAGGCCACGTCTACCGCCGGGCACACAGCAGCGAACCGTTCGTGCGTGAGAGCGATTCCTACATCAGAAGCTGCGGCAACAGTCCCGAATGTGACTTCCCGACGCCGATACGTATACCTGCAGGCCAGTGGTTCATGATGGGCGACAACCGCGGCGAATCCAACGACAGCCGCTTCTGGGGACCGGTCCCCAGCGCGTGGATCGTCGGCTTCCTTTCAGGGATCGTGCAGCCGACAACGCCCGAAGGAAACCCGCGACCGGCGCTATAGCCGCGTGCGCAGCACGTGTCACGAGAGGTCGGCCGTTCAAAGAGGTGCACCTTTCGAGGTTGCGCGACGGGTACGTCATCGAGTTTCGCGAGTTCCACGAGAAGGGCGAAGCCCTCGAAGCCGCGGGGCTGCAGGAGTAGAACCACACGTCACGTAGCCCGGCCGGCGCCCCATCGCACAGTGGTGCTATTTGGCGGTCCTCGTCCGCAACAGCGCGCCTGTCGCCTGGTTAGGCGTGTGGGGACGGTCGAGGTCCCCTCGCACGACGCGAAGCTGTCGTGCGATCAGCGGGAGCGGTGGGCCGAAGCGCGCGGTCCCCGCTCCCGCACTCGACACGTCCCTGCCCGCAGACGCCGGCCGAGGGGTCCCGCACAGAGGGCGCTGACCGGAGGACGCCGGTCACAGAGTGCTGATCAGGCGGCAGGCTTCTCGGTACTGCCGGGCGCTGGGGTCGTAGGAGAAGCCCCAGTAGGTGATCCTCTTCGTCGCCTGCATTTCCTGGTAGCCCATCCCCTCCGCGCAGTAGTCATACGCCTGCGCGAACTGCTCGTCGGGGATCACCGCTTCGCCTTCGGCGTCGAGCGCCGAGAACCACAGCGAGGGGTTGCGGGTGCCGGCGAGTTCACGCGCCTGCCGGCTCGTTTCGGGGGCCTGATAATCCATGATTTCAAACCACTTCAGTCGATAGCCGTGCCGATGCAGGCTGAAGTCGAGCACGTGCCCCAGCTCGTGGTAGAAGTTCAGGCCCGTGGACTGGCGTTCGCCTTCGCTGTGACCCGCTTCGGTCCAGAGGTATTCGAGGTCGGGGAAATACATCACGAACTGCGGCGCGTGGGTCCAGTAGGTGCACGCCTCGGCCTGCATCGCCATGCAGTTTTCGGGCACCACCTGGATCACTCCCTGGCCGGCCGGCATGGCGTCCTCGCGGACCCACTGCCGAAGGCGCGGAATCATGGCGTCGCCGGCAGGGCCTTCGACCGTTACCTGACCCTCCGCAGACTGGGCGAGCACGGAAGGGGCGAGCAGGAACAGGACCGACACCATCGCGATCAGCCCCCGCCGCAGTTGAACCACCGGCATCCCGGCGTTGGTACCCACGGCAGATGAACGGCAACCGCGTCTGGACGAATTGCCGATGCGTGCCGGGGCGTTTAGGTGGCGATGGCGTCCGACTCGCCGAGAGCGCCCGCTCACACGGCCGACCCGCCGGCGAGCCCGTCGACCCCCCGCCCGGACTACGCCGTCCTTGACGTCCACGACCACGGGCGGATACGGTCGCTCGTCACCCGACTTGAGGAGGTTTGAGCATGTTCGTAAGGGTCGTCCGCTTCACCGGCGTCGACGAGGAGCAGGTGGGCAACGTCATCAGCCGCATCAAGGAGGCCGGAGGCCCCCCGCCTGGCGTGGAATCGAGCGCCATCAAGCTGATGTTCGACGCCGCCGGCGGCACCGCGGTCGTGCTGCAGGAGTACCCCACGGCCCAGGCCATGGAGGACGCAGCCAAGATCTTCGACGCCATGGACACGGGCGACACCCCGGGCACGCGCGCCTCCGTTGATGCGTGTGAGATGAAGCTCGAGATATCGGCCTGAGCCGGAGCCGGAGCCGGAGCCGGCCGCGCCCGCCTTCGGCCGGTTAGGCTGCGACGATGCCGGATCCCCGGAGATCGATCGGCGCGCGCGTCGCCCTCGGGGCGGTGCTCGTGCTCCTGTCCGCCTGCGGCACGACGAACTACAACAGCGACCTGGGCGCGCTCGCCGGCGCCGTGGAACACGCATCCAACGGGCACTTCGTGCGCGTCAAGTGCGTCGGCACGATCTCCTACGCACGCCAGAAGAAGTTCAAAGAAAAAATCCACTCCAAAGCCGAATACCGCTACTACTGCAAGGGCGAAACGGCCGCTCTCTCCGCCTCTCCGAAAGCGCTCATGAAGGTCATCAGGGTTTCGCTCGACGGCAAGCACTGGCACGAGGACACCGCCGAAGAGACCGAATAAGCACGAGAAGGCGCGACACCCGCAACGCTGTAGGTGACGCGACCCGGCGCGGCGGTGACAGAACGAGCGTGGGGCCCAACCAAGTGGGCCCCACGCGTTCTTACATCCGCTGCAGCCGGCGGGCAGTGCTTCGCCCTACCGGATCACTGCCGTCAGGTTTTGATCAGCAGCGCTTCGCCCTTGTTCTTCGTTGTGCCCGTGAGGCCTGCGTACGCTTCCGGCGTGCAGTGTTCTTTCAGGAGGTTTTCGGCAACCGGCCCGCAGAACGTGCCCTTCAGGACGTGCGCGGGGTCCGTTTCCTCTTCGTTTTTTTCCTCCGCTTCGGTGATGCCGGCTTGTTCGCTGGCCCAACCGACGAAGTTCACGATCGGCTTGTATTTTTTGCCGTCGAATTCGTGCGTGCCGTACTGTTCTTTGCCGACGTACACGAGTTCGCTTTCTTTGCTCGCGCCGGCCTGAAGGCCGAGCACTTCGCCGATCATCTGCTGTTTGATCTTGCCGCCTTCGACGATGGCTTCGTGGTTCGGGTGTTCTTCGCTGACCGCGTAGTTGCAGTTGAATTCGAAGATCACGCCACCGAGCGGTGGTTCCGACGGTTCGTGTTCGAGCCGCAGGCCGACCTTCACACCCGGCGATTCTTCGATGTAGCCGAGTTCGCCCTCCATGCCTGTGACCTTGATTTCACCTTCCTTGAGGCCCGTCGAGAAGCATGGGTCTTCTGTCTTGACGTTGAACAGCGTGAGTTCGCAGCCCTTGAGTTCGACGAAGACTGCCTCCTCTTTGTTGGGCGCGACCGGCTTGCCGCCGCCCTTGCCCTTCGTCGACGTGCATTCGACCGCATCGTCACCGAAGGGTGACTGCACGTCCAGCCTTGTCGCCCCGATCTTGCCCTTGAAGGGCTTGGCCTTGCCGACACCTTCGACGATTTCGTACTTGCCTTCGCCGGCTTCGTTTTTTTCGGTGCAGGTCTTGTTGTTGTATTTGCCGGTCTCTTTCTTGTTGACCTTCGCGGCCTTGCCGCATACGGCCCAGACCGGTGCGGGCAGTGCTGCCGAGGCGCTCGAGGCGATCATCCCGATCACTCCGCATGCCGCGACGAGGCAGACGCCCAAAATGGTGCTCCGTCTCATGTGTTCGCCATCCTTTCCCTCTGCGTATAGGCGGCACCGCCACGGAGGTCCACCCTCGGGAGCCTCCCTTGAAGCCGGCCCAGACCGGCACCCCCTGCCGACGGTGCTAAGGCACCAACTCTTTCAGAAACCGACCCGGGCGTCAACCGCCCGGAGCAACCCTCGTCACGGACCGCTCGGCGTGCGCCAGGCGCGTTCGGGCTGCACGGGGAAGGAGTTGGGCGGCGGCACCATCGCCTCGTTGATCTCGCAGGCGCCGTTGCCTCTTTCTTCGGTGTCCAGTTCGACCTTGGGGAGCTTGCCCCTGCTCTGGTCGGGTTCTTTGAGGTTGAGGGTGCTCGTCAGGTCGCCGGTGTTCTCGCGACGCCATTCACTGAGGTTCGGGACCTCGGCTCCGAAACGCGTCTCCAAGAAGCGCAGCAGCGAGGTGTGGTCGAACACGTCCGAGCACAGGAACCCTCCGCGGGCGAACGGACTGACGACGAGCAGGGGAACCCTGAAGCCGAGGCCGATGGGTCCGGGGATGCCTCCCCATTTGCCTTCGATGTCGGGCACCGTCAGGTACTCCCCCGGCGTTTCGGGCGGTGCGACCGGGGGCGGTACGTGGTCGAAGAAGCCCCCGTTCTCATCCCAGGTGATGAACAGCGCCGTCTTGTCCCAGACCTTGTGGGCATGCAGGTGCTTGATGATGGTCTGAACCACTTCCTCGCCGGCCGCCGGTCCCGAGTTCCCGGGGTGCTCGTCCGAGGCCAGCGAGGGGTTGATCCACGAGACCTGCGGCAGTTCCTGATGGTGCAGGTCCGTGAGGAAGTCGGTCGGATATCTCGGTTCCAGGCCTTTGTCTTTGAGTTCGGTGTTTTCCCAGTATTGCTTGAAGAAGCCCAGAGGGTTGTCCTCATACCCCAGCAGCGTCCCCGTGTAGCTCTTCCAGCTGACCCCGTGCGCCGTCAGCTGCTCGGGCATCGTCGTCCACGTGAAACGTGCTTTGACGAACTCGTAGTCGTCCGTGGTCTCGACCAGCGGCCCGCCGCCCTTACCTTCGGGGTCGTTGGTCGCCGACACACTGAAGAGCCGGTTGGGGTAGGTGGGGCCGAGCACGGAGCAGTGGTAGTTGTCACAGATGGTGAAGTTTTCGGCCAGGGCCCAGTAGAAGGGAATGTCCTGGCGTTCCATGTAGGACATGCACGCCGGCGTGGGTTCGGGCCCGTCGTAGGCCTCGTGCGCCATCACGAACGCGTCGTTGGCTCCGTTGTCCCAAGCTTCGTGCATCGGGATCCACGAGTGGGTGATGTCGGGGTAGCAGCGATTGCCCAGCCCGTGTTCGGTGGTCAGGTGGAACGGGAGCAGCTTCCCACCGAAGCCTTCTCCGGGGTATCCCTGCTGTTCGAACACGCTTTTCGGGGCGGTTTTGTCTCCGAATCCGCGAACGCCGGGCAGCATCCCGAAGTAGTGATCGAAGGAGCGGTTCTCCTGGATCAGGATCACGACGTGCTCGATTTCCGAGAGGTCGGCCGGGGGAAGTTTTTTCTTCGCCAGCGCCGCCGATACCAGCGGGTCTGCCGCCAGCGCCGTCAGACCCGCCCCAGCCCCCATCTGCAACAACCGCCTACGTGTCAGCCCCGCCATCTCCCGCCTCCCTCTGCTAAACGCGGGTCTCCGTACCCCGCGAAGGGCGGGATCATACCACCGCCAAACGCGCCCGCCGAGCGTGTCGTTACATAACGACGCCGAAGTCCTCGGTGTACATCGCCCCGGCCTCGCCGCCGCCGAGCGACGCCGGCAGCCGCGGGACGACCCCGATGCCGCCTTCACGGAAGGCGGAGTTGAGAATGTTGGCCCGGTGCCCCGGCGAGGCCATCCAGGCCGCCACGATCGCTTCGGGCGTGGCGTCCTGCAGGCTCCCGTAGGCGATGTTCTCGCCCACGCTGTAGAGCGCGTTCGGGCCCGGCAGGTAGCCCGAGTCCATGATCCGTTCCAGGAATGACCCGCCGGGGCCCGCGTGTTCGAAGTACGCCCCCGAGGCCATGCTTTCCGAGTGGCCCTGGGCGGCGTCCTGGAGGTCGGTGTTGGTCGCCAGCGGTCCCTCCCCGTGGGCGGACCGTTCGCGGTTGACCAGGCACACGGTGACGGATCTGATGACGTCGAGGTTCGCTTCGCTGGGCTGTAGGCCGGAGCCTTCGCAGGCGCCGCCCGGGGCGGCGATCGTGACGGTCCCGTTCGCCCCCGCGCTGGCGGTCGCGTGCGACACCGGCGGGCGCGGCGGCGCGCTGCGGTGGACGGTCGCGTGGTGCTTGTGGGCGCTGCCGTGGTGGCGGCGGTGGTGCGAGCCCGAGCCGCAGGAGGAGTAGCGCGACCGATGCGCCCGGGAGTGGCGCTTGCTCCCGTGGCGGATCCCCCGGTGGCGGCTGTGTCGGGCCCTGCGCGCACAGCGGGCGCCGTGGCGGATCCGGCGGTGGCCCACCCGCGTCTTGGCGTGGCGGCGCTGGGAGGCGTTTACAGCCGCCCGCGCGCCGGTGGCGGGGATCAGCGCGAGCGCCATCAACAGGGCCAGCCCCAACACAGCCGCAAGCCACCGCGCCTGGCCGCCCCGGGACCGCGCGTGCACCTGCCCGCGGTCGCACTCACGGGCAGGACTCAGCCCCGCAACGACCGACCCCAATGGGGACGGGAGCGCGCGGTACGCAGGGGATGTGGACGAACGGAGCTGTCGCACAAAGGCCGACCGAGGCGGACCGGAAGGCGACACCTTAACCGCAATGCATGATGTCGTGCATCCAGCCAGAAAGCACGGGCTCTTGCGGCCCTCCGACGCGAAATACAGGACCGCTCCGGCGCTCCGGCGGCTCCTGCGCGCTCAGAGCAGGGGCTGCGCATTTTGAAGGAGCGGACCGGAGCGGCCCCTCGCTCGGGGGCCCCCGCAAGGGGGTAGCGGGGCCTCCCAAGGGATAAGTTTACAAAGGCGTCTCATATCTCCCGCTTATAGGTGATCTGATCCAGATTTCCGCTGTGAGCGGGCTGATCGGCCGCCCGGCACCCTGTCGGCCGACCTGGTTGAATCCCCCGCAGCAGGCTGCGGCCCCTCTCGCCGGAGGGTCGTCACCGATCAGCTGCAGCCCGAACCATGGTTCAGCCCCACAACGAGGCGTCATGAGCTCCAACTGGACCGCCGCAGACATCCCCGACCAGACCGGCCGTACCGCGGTGGTGACCGGCGCCAACAGCGGCCTCGGCCTGGAGACCGCGCGGGAGCTTGCGCGCCACGGCGCCGCCGTCGTGCTCGCCTGCCGCGACGCGGCCAAGGGCAAGCGGGCGCTGCAGGACATCCAGGACTCGGCCCCCGCAGCCGAGCTCGAGCTGGCGGCCCTCGACCTCGGGAGCCTGGACTCCGTGAGGGCCTTTGCCGAACGCCTCGCCGAGGGCCACACCGGGGTTGACCTGCTCGTCAACAACGCCGGCGTGATGGCCCCGCCCCGGCGCGTCACCAGCGACGGCTTCGAGCTGCAGATGGGCACCAACGTGCTCGGGCACTTCGCCCTCACCGGCCTCCTCATCGGCCAGATGCAAGGGCGCACGGACGCCCGCGTGGTGACCCTCTCCAGCAACGCCCACAAGTTCGGGCGCATCAAGTTCGACGACCTCCAGTCCGAGCGTCGCTACAACCGCTGGGTTGCCTACGGGCAGTCGAAGCTCGCCGACCTGATGCTCGCGCTCGAGCTGGACCGCCGCCTGCAGGCCTCCGGATCGACGGTCAAGAGCCTCGCGGCCCACCCCGGCTACGCGGCCACCAACCTCCAGAGCGCGGCGCCACCCGCCATTGACCGCTGGGCGATGGCGATCACGAACGTGCTCGTGGCCCAGAACGCCGCGATGGGCGCCCTGCCGAGCCTGTATGCCGCCACCGAGCCCTCGCTGCCGGGGGGCATCTACGTCGGCCCCGGCGGCGTCGGCGAGCTCCGCGGCTACCCGCGGGTGGTCTCCCCCAGCCGCTCCGCCCGCGACCCCGAGGCGGCCGCCCGCCTGTGGCAGCAGGCCGAGGAGCTCACCGGCGTGAAGTTCGAACTCGAGCCCGCGCCGGCCTGAGAGTCACGCCGACGCGGGGCTGCCCCTGTGCGCGGCGACCGCCCCGTGGCGGGACGGCCACCGGATGCTCAAGGGGCTATTCCAGAGGCCCTTCCGGTTCTCCTTCGACGTGCTTTTCGAATTCGATCACCTGCTGGAAGGTCGAGCGGTTGGTCCAGGGCATCTTGTAGGGCAGGAGGCCCGGCGGGAATTCGATCTGCACCTTCGGGGCTTTCCACTTCTTGACCTTCGTCGTGCCCTGCTGGGTGGCGGCGCCTTCCAGTGCCGTCGACATCGCCGTCCACAGCGCTTTGCTGCACGTTTCGAGGTCGCCGTTGCCGCAGTATTGACGGCTGTACGGTTCCGCGCTCGGTTCCCCGACCAGTGAGCGCAGGTCCTTGTAGACGTAGCCGTACCAGCCACCGCCGAACGAGGAGCCGCTGCTGTTGGGCCCGTTGTCGATGCCCGTGAACGATGCGAATTCGGGCTCCAGTTCGCCCAGTACGGGGGCGAGCACGGCTTCGGCCATCGGCGAGAAGACAGCGTCGATCACGGCCGCGCCCGGTTCCTTGGGCTGTTCGATGCCGTAGTCGCTGGCGCCCTTCTTGATCCACTTCTCCATCACCTTGTCGGCTTCTTCAGACAGTGCGTTCGGCGCTTTGGTGGCTTCGAGCACCCGCTGGATCGTGGGCCAGACCCTGGTTGCGCGGAAGTCCTCCGTCGCGGCCTTGTTCATGATCGAGACGTCCGTCGCCTCGGTCATGTTCTTGGTCGGGAAGCCCGTGTACATCTGCACCCGGTGCAGGGGCCCGTATGAGAATTCGCTGGAGGCTGCCCCCCACCCGGGAGCCGGCTTGTTGTTCCAGTTCAGCAGCAGCCCGCTGGACGGCTCCACGATGTGCGGGTGTTCTTCCTCTGAGAGGAAGCCCTGCCAGTCGTAGGGCCCGGTCCCGTAGGTCGGCAGAGCCGGGTCGGTTTCGGGGGCCAGCTTGGGCAGGCGCCCGGTCGAGATGTAGGCGATGTTCTGGTCGTCGACGTAGGCCATGTTGAACGTCGTCTCGAGTTCGTTGGCAGCTTCGAAGAACTGCGCCGGGTTGTGCACGCGATCGGAGTCGAAGTCGCTGAAGGCGAGCTCTCCCGCCGGCTCACGCCCGCGCGTGGCGCGGTCGCGGGCCACCGCATACGGCTTCCCTTTTATGGTCACCGTGCCTGTCACCGGGCCGTAGATGCTTTCCGTGATGAAGATCTCGTGGGCCGGTTCGCTGTGGCCCGCGGCGATTTCCCCGGCGTTGAAGCTCGTCATCGCGATGCATTCCCCGTCGTGTTCGTAGTATTTGGTTTCTCGCGTCACGGGGCCGTTCGGTTCTTCTGGGTTGCACAGCTTCAGCAGGAACTGCTGTTCGTTCTCGCTCCCGGCGCTGGTGAGGCTCCAGGCGAAGTCGCGCCCGCGCCCGATGAACACGTACGGCGAGATCGGCGCCACGACGCCCTCGGCGTCGACGCCGGGGGCGTGCATGTCGGCCTGGAACACGATCTCCGGGTAGTAGTAGCCGAGCTGCGGGCCCATCACCGCCAGCGGGTGGCCCGCCTTGGTCCTGGACGCACCGACGAGCAGGAAGTTGGACGCCTTCCGGCGCGACGCGAGCGCCGTCTGGTCGGCTTTCACGAGCAGCCCGCTGCTCGAGCCGGCGTCGATCACGGCCGAGCCGGCCGGCGGTTTGCCGGTCGGTTCCTGGTCGTACGGGAACGACTTCGTCGTGATCGTGGTCGGCGCTTCGGGGTCGTTGCTCTCGCGCAGGTCGTGGAAGATCTTCAGCGCCGTGGCTTCGCCGAATTTGGCCTCCAGGCGGGCGAGGAAGTTGGAGTTGGTGACTTCGTTGCCGCCGCCGTTACCGAAGATCGAGCCGATGAATGCGAAGCCCGCGACCGCCTGCGAGAGGCCGACGTGCTGGAACCGTTCGCCCACGGGGAGCGTTTCCTCGTAGGCGTTGACGCCCTGGGCCCACGATTCGAGGTCTTCGATGACCTGTTCGCCGTCGGGGCCCTTTTCTTTGAGGACATTGACCTGGTTGGCCGTCCACGCTTCGGCTTCGGCGCTGGGCTTGAATTTACGGGCGGTGAGCAGCAGTTCGAAGGCGTTCAGGCCCGGGATGCTGAGCGCCGCCACGTAGGCCGGCCCGAGGCCCAGCTTCAGCAGCAGGCCGCGGTCCTTGGCGGCGACCCACCCGGAGCCGTACATCGCGTCCCCGCGCGTGGTGCCGTAGATGTGCGGGACGTAGTGGGCGTCGCGGAGGATTTCCACCCCCGGGGTCGGCTCTTCGACGCATTCGGTCGTCTTCGAGCCCACACAGTGTTCGGTGAAGGACGGCTTTTCGAATTTCTCGGACAGGTAGTCCTGGGTGATCGCCTTGGCTGAGACCTTGCCCTGCAGCGGCGTGAGCGCGCTGTACATTTCGCCCTGGTCGGTCGAGAATTCGTTGCCGGGCAGCATCCCGGCTGCTCCCGGCGCGAGGATCTGGTACGCGCCGCCGGAGTCGTCCACAACTTCGGCGAGCGCGCCGGCGGGCGCCAGCGCCAGCACAAAAGCGGCGACGAGGCCGCCCAGAATCAACCGCCACGGCCCGACGACTCCACGCGCACGGACGATTCCTGTCCAGAACCCCTCAGTGTCCAGCACCCCCGCCTCCTAGCCGCCCTACCGGCCCCCTGGCCCGAAGGGCTATCGATTCCAACCCTGGAGCGGAGATCCTACCACCCCGGTGGCTCGAGGTTGGCTAGGTGGCCAGGTCGCCCAGCTCCACGTAGCGGAGCACGGCGCGGCCGAGCACGATCACGTCGCCGTTGCGCAGCTCGGACTGCTGCACGCGGCGGCCGTTCACGAAGGTCCCGTTGGAGCTGCGGTCGTCGAGGATCCGCGCCCCCCTCGGGCGCGGCACGAGGATCGCGTGACGCCGCGAGACGGAGCTGTCGTCGAGGCGCAGGTCGGCGGACAGGCCGCGACCGATGTGCAGCGCCTGGCCCTCGAGCTTGATCGTCAGCGAACGGTCGGGGCCCTGGACCTCGAGGTACTGGCCGGGGCCGGTGGGGCGGTCCGCGACCGCCTGATGGCGGGTGCGTGCGTCGAGGCAGGCGATCGCGTCGAAACGCTCGGTCGTGCCGTCGACGGCGGGAGGGGGGATGACGGAGGGGAGGCTCATGCGGCAAGCAAACCGGCCGAGGCTCAGGTTCGGCTCATATTGGGCTAAAAAGAACCTAAATCTCGGACCGGAGTGGAGGGCTGACCAAACCCGAAATTAGCAGCTCCAGAGCGGGATCTGGGCGTTCTCTGGCCACGATTTCTAGCTGCCCCGTGGTGGCGGATGGGTGCATCGCCGGCGGACGTCCGATGGATACCCTCAGCGGGGATCCCGCGAATGCTCTCCCTCCCACTCGCAAACGTCTCGATCGTCTCGGTGCTGGTGCAGATCTCGCCCCTGGTGGTGATGGTCGGGTGCTACTACAAGCGCTCCCGCACGCTGGCCGGCAGCACGCGGGCCATCCCCGGCTGGCGCCAGGCGTGCTTCTACGGCGGGATCGCGGTGATCGCGGCCGCGCTCAGCGGCCTCGACGACCTCAGCGGCCAGCTGCTGTACATGCACATGCTGGAGCACCTGCTGATCGGCGACATCGCCTCGCTGCTGATCGTGCTGGGGCTGACCGCGCCGCTGCTGGCGCCGATCCTGCGGATCTCGATGTTCGACCGCCTGCGGGTGCTGACCCACCCACTGGTGGCCTTCCCGCTGTGGGCCGTGGACCTGTACGTGTGGCACCTCCCGGCCCTCTACCAGGCGGCCCTGCGCCACCCGGGCGTGCACGCGCTCGAGCACGCGATGTTCCTCGGCTGCGGGATCCTGATGTGGATGCCGCTGCTGGGGCCGCTGCCCACGCCCGCGTGGTTCGGCAACCTCGGCAAGCTGCTGTACATCGTCGCGGTGCGCCTCACCGGCACCGTGCTGGGGAACATCTTCCTGTGGTCGGGAACCGTCTTCTACCCCTACTACCTGCACGGGGACGCGCTGCACCACATCTCCCCGCTGGCCGACCAGAACATCGCCGGCGCGGTGATGATGGTGGAGGAGTCGCTGCTGACTCTGGGCCTGTTCTGCTGGCTGTTCCTGAAGGCGGCCAAAGAGGGCGAAGAGCGCCAGGAGCTGCTCGACTACGCCAACGCCAACGGGCTGGAGCTGAGCGAGGCGCGGGCCGCACGGGCGGTGGCCGCCGGGCGCGGCGAGGAGCTACGCCGGCGCCTGGAGGGACGCGGGGCCGCGCAGGGCAGCCGCTAGGGCACCGGCATCGCGCAGGGCGCGGCCTCCGGCGCCGGGGAGCCCGCCCGCAGCCCCTCCCCTACAGCCCGGTCCCGCGGGTGCTCAGCCGCCGGCGACGGCGGGCAGGATCGTCAGCTCGGCGCCGTCGCTGACGGGCGTGGCGAGGCCGTCCAGGAAGCGGATGTCTTCGCCGGCCAGGTACACGTTCACGAACCGCCGCAGCGTGCCGTCGTCGTCGGCCAGCCGCGGGCGCAGCTCCTCGTAGCGCTCGAACAGGCCGTCGAGGACCTCCTGCACGGTGCTCCCCTCGAGCACCGCCTCGGACTGCCCCCCGGCGGCCGTGCGCAGCTGGGTGGGGATCTTGACGACGACCGTCATCAGGCCGAGACGGGCTGCGCGACGGTGGCCTCGAAGGCCTCCACGCTGGGAGCGATCGTGCTCATCTGGAAGCTGTCGCGGACCGCGTCGAGCGTCTTCAGGCCCTCGCCGGTGATCAACAGCACGACCCGCTCGCCGGGCTCGATGTCGCCGCGCCGGGCGAGCTTGGCGAGCACGGCGGTGGTAACGCCGCCGGCGGTCTCCGTGAAGATCCCGGTCGTCTCCGCCAGCAGGCGGATGCCCTCGCGGATCTCATCGTCGCTGACGTCGTCCACCGAGCCGCCGCTGTTGCGGGCCAGCTCGAGCGCATAGGGGCCGTCCGCGGGGTTGCCGATGGCCAGCGACTTGGCGATCGTGGCCGGCTTCACCGGGCGACAGACCTCCGAGCCCGCGGCGAACGCGCTCGATACCGGGGAGCAGCCCTCGGCCTGGGCGCCGTTCATCTTCGGCAGCTCGCCCTCGAGCAGGCCCAGCTCGCGCCACTCGCGGAAGCCGGCGGCGATTTTCGTGTACAGCGAGCCGGAGGCGATCGGCACCACGCAGCGGTCGGGGAGCTCCCATCCGAGCTGCTCGGCGATCTCGAAGGCGAGCGTCTTGGATCCCTCGGCGTAGTAGGGACGCAGGTTGATATTCACGAACGCCCAGTCCTTCTCGGCGCAGAGCTCGGTGCAGAGGCGGTTGACGTCGTCGTAGCTGCCCTCCACGCCCACCAGGTTGGTCCCGTAGACGCCGGTGGCGAGCACCTTCTGTTCCTCGAGGTCGGCCGGGATGAAGACGTAGGAGTCCATCCCCAGAGCGGCCGCGTGGGCGGCGACGGAGTTCGCGAGGTTGCCGGTGGAGGCGCAGGCGATGGTCTGCATGCCCAGCTCGCGGGCCCTCGTGACGGCCACCGAGACGACCCGGTCCTTGAAGGAGTGGGTCGGGTTGGCGGCGTCGTTCTTGACCCACACCTCGCTCAGGCCGAGGCGCTCGGCGAGCCGGTCCGCCCGTATCAGCGGCGTGCAGCCGGCCGGCAGCCCGACCCTCGAGGCCAGCCGCCCCGAGGGCCCGGGGGGCCCTCCGGCGAGCGGCAGGAAGTCGGCGTAGCGCCAGATGTTCTGGGGTCCACCCTGGATCCGCCGGCGCAGCTCGCCGATGTCGGAGCCCAGGCGCGTGTGGTCGTAGCCGACCTCGAGGGGACCGAAGCAGCGCTCACATACGTACAGGGCGTCGAGCGGGTAGCGGGCTTCGCACTCCTTGCACTGAAGATGACTGACAGCCATTGGGGACCCTTTCGCGTTGATTCTTCGCCGTCACGGTGTAGCGAAGGCCGCGGGGCCCGCCACACATCTTTCTGGAATTGGCACCTTCCCGCTGTGACATAACGGTGGTTGCCGGGGTTTCGTAGGGCCAGTCCCTTCACCCCTCTGGATGTGTCCAGCTATGTGGCGCGAAGTGTAGCACCGGTCCGGGCGGCGAATCATGCCCGTCCGGCGGCCGCACGATGCGGACTTCGGGGGCTCCGAGGCGGGCACGGTAACGCCGGAGGGCCCCCGGTGTAGGCACCGCTGTGAGCACCTCCACGGGCGAGCTCGGGCGTGAGCGCGAGCAGAGCGATCGGCCCCGCCCGCTGCGGGTGCTTCCCAGCGCCCCCCGGCGGCGGATGCTGCTGATCGTCAACCCCCACGCCAGCACGGTGTCGCCGCCGCTGCGCGAGCTGGTGCTGCGAGCGCTCGAAAGCCGCTTCGAGGTCCAGGCCGTGGACACCCGCGCGCCGGGCGACGCGACCACGCTCTCGCGGGAGGCCGCCGCGGGCGACTTCGACCTGGTGGTGGCGCTCGGGGGCGACGGGACGGTCAACGAAGCGGCCAACGGCCTGCTCGGCTCCTCCACCCCGCTCTCCTGCCTGCCCGGCGGTTCGGCCAACGTGTTCGCGAAGCTGCTGGGGATCCCCGGCGACCTGCTGGACGCCACCGAGCACCTGCTCGCCCTGGCCGACGACTGGCGCCAGCGCCGGGTCGACCTGGGCGTGGTCAACGGCCGCTGCTTCACGTTCAACTCCGGCCTCGGGCTGGACGCGATGGTCGTCGAGCAGGTCGACTCCAACCCCCACCTGAAGGCCCGCCTGGGCCCCTACTACTACAGCTGGGTCGCCGTCTCGACCTTCCTGCGCCGCTACCTGCGCCGGCCCCCGCGGCTGCGCGTGCAGGCCGGTGGACGCACACTCGACGGGGTGATCGCGATCGTCCAGAACGGCGCCACCTTCACCTACTTCCAGGACCGCCCGATCGACATCGCCGAGGAGTCCGAGCTCGACTCCGGGGCGCTCGCCGGCGGCGTCCTGCGCCGCGCCGGCGTGATCTCGATGCTGTCGATCGCCTGGCGGGCATTCTCCCCCCGGGCACGCGTCAGCGGTCACCGCCAGGTCACCGAGCTGGGAGCGCTGCAGGAGCTGACCGTGCGGACCACCGACGGGCGCCCGCTGCCGTTGCAGGCCGACGGGGACTTCCTCGGCGAGGTGGCCGAAGCGCGCTACTCGATCCTGCCTGACGCGCTGAACATCGTTTGCTAGCCGGTGCGGTCGCGGCACGCCGGGCCCCACCGGGCCGCGGAACGCGCTGGCCTTACTGCAGGGCGGTGGCGCCGCCGGGCGTGACGCGGTAGGCGTCGAACACCGAGTCGATGTTGCGCAGGCGTGTGATGGCGCCCTTCAGCGAGTGGTTGTCGGCGACCTCCACCACAAAGCGGTTCTTGACCATCGGGGGCATCGACAGGCAGCGCGCCTCGACGATGTTCGCCCCGGACTCCGAGAAGGCCCGTGAGAGATCCTCGAGCAGGCGGTGGCGATCCCAGGCGTCGATCTGGATTTCGACCACGAAGCCGGTTGACTGCTCACCTTCCCAGCAGACGTTGACGAAGCGCTCGGGGTTGCGGCCCAGCAGGGCCGCGTTGGAGCAGTCGCCGCGGTGGATCGTGATGCCGCGCCCGAGCGAGATGTAGCCGACGATCTCATCGCCCGGCACCGGCCGGCAGCACTTCGCCAGCCGCAGCATCACGTCGTCCACCCCTTCGACGCGGATCCCGTACTGACCCGAGGACTTCGTCGGCCGTCGCCGCGAGCGCCCGACCCGCAGCAGCTCTCCGGCCGAGTCCTCGCCGTCGGCCGCCTCGCCCTGCTTGAGGCGCTGCATGACCTTGTTGACGACCAGCTTGGGGGAGATCTTGGCGGCGCCGAGGGCGATGTAGAAGTCGTCCGCCTTGCGGAAGCCGACCTCGCGGATGACGTCGGCCAGCAGCGCCGAGCCGGTGATCTTCTGGGCCGGCAGGCCCTGTTTGCGCAGCTGTTCCTGGAGCAGCTCACGGC
This sequence comes from uncultured Solirubrobacteraceae bacterium, assembly GCA_963821425.1. Taxonomy (GTDB): domain Bacteria; phylum Actinomycetota; class Thermoleophilia; order Solirubrobacterales; family Solirubrobacteraceae; genus Palsa-744. The sequence continues at coordinate 688,290 of CAWGDS010000001.1, read as the reverse complement.
CCGTGTGCTCGGTGTCCTGGCGCGACTCGGCCTTGAACCAGGCCTTGATCTTGTTGCGTGCCCGCGTGGTCTTGACCATCGCCAGCCAGTCCCGCGACGGGCCCCGCTCGCGCTTGGCGGTGAGGATCTCGACGATGTCCCCCGAGCGCAGCTCGTAGTGCAGCGGCACGATCTTGCCGTTCACGCGCGCGCCCACGCAGCGGTGGCCGATCTCGGTGTGGACCTCGTAGGCGAAGTCCAGCGGCGTGGCCCCGAGGGCCAGCGACTTGACTTCGCCCTTGGGCGTGAACACGTACACCTCCTCCTCGAAGAGGTCCGTGCGCACCGCCTCCATGAACTCGCTAGGGTCCGAGAGCTCGTTCTGCCAGTCGAGCATCGAGCGCAGCCACTGCAGCTTGGCGTCCTCGCCCACCGACGCCCGGGCCGCCCCGGCGCCATCGGCCCCGACCCGCGACTGGAACTTGTAGACCCAGTGGGCGGCCACCCCGAACTCGGCCATCTCGTGCATCTCGTGGGTCCGGATCTGGATCTCCAGGGGACGTCCCTCGGGCCCGATCACGGTCGTGTGCAGCGACTGGTACATGTTGAACTTCGGCATCGCGATGAAGTCCTTGAAGCGCCCGGGCAGCGGCTTCCACAGCGAGTGGATGACCCCCACGGTGCCGTAGCAGTCCTTCACGGAGTCGACGATCACCCGCATCGCGGTGAGGTCGAAGATCTCGTTGAACTCGCGGCCCTTCTTGGTCATCTTCGAGTAGATCGAGTAGAAGTGCTTGGCCCGCCCGGCGATCTCGGCTGCGATGCCGAGCTCCCCCAGCTCGTGGCGCAGGTACTCGCCGGCCTCGTCGACGTAGCGCTCGCGTTCCTCGCGCTGCTGGGCCACGAGGCCCTTGATCTCCTGGTACTTGCGCGGGTAGAGGGTCGCGAAGGCGAGGTCCTCGAGCTCCCACTTGATCGCGTGGATGCCCAGCCGGTGTGCCAGCGGGGCGTAGATCTCGATCGTCTCGCGCGCCTTCTCGACCTGCTTCTGCTTGGGCATCGCGTCGATCGTGCGCATGTTGTGCAGGCGGTCGGCGAGCTTGATCAGGATGACCCGCGGGTCGGTGGCCATCGCCACCATCATCTTGCGGTAGTTGTTGGCCTGGGCCTCGTCGCGCGACTGGAAGGTGATCCCGGTCAGCTTGGTGACGCCGTCCACGATCGCGGCGATCTCCTCGCCGAAGCGCTCCCGCACCTCCTCGATCGAGGCCGAGGTGTCCTCGACGGTGTCGTGCAGCAGCGCCGCGCACAGCGTCTCGGTGTCCAGGCGCATGCTCGCGCAGATGCGTGCCACGCCGACGGGGTGCACGATGAAGTCCTCACCGGACTTGCGCCGCTGGGCGCCGTGGTGCTCGCAGGAGAACACGAAGGCGTCCTGCACGCGGGCCCGGTCGATCGGGACGGCCGAGTCGGCGGCGTGCTCGGAGACGATCGCGAACAGGTCGCTCAGCAGGCGCCGTTGGGAGACGCTGAGCGTCTGCAGGTCGCTGGCCGCCGGCAGGCGCTCGTCGCTGACCGCGGCGGGCGGGAGATCGTGGCTGGTGGCGGACACGCGCGCCTCGCTGGGCGCCGGCGCGAGCTCGTCGGTGGTCGCCGCCGGGTGTGGATCGTCGGTGACGCTCATGATCAAAGGTTAGGGAAAGAGATACCCGGATCCAAGCGTCGCACGCGCCTGCCTTCAGACGGCGAACAGGGCGAGCTCCTGCTGGGCCTCGCGGCGCCCGCTGCGGCGGGGTGCGGTGTCGGCCGCCGGCTGCTCGGCGGCCCGCGCCCGGCGCAGCACCAGACGGGGCTCACAGACCCCGTTCCACTCGTTGATCTCCAGCGAGAAGGTCGCCTGCACGGGCTCTCCGTCGGCCACCGGCAGGCGCCCGTCGCAGCCGAAGGCCACGGCCCGAGCACTGCGCCCGCCGGAGCTGACGCTGAAGCGCACGTGCCTGCCCTCCCCCATCGGCCTGCTGTCGGCGAAGCTCGCTCCCTCCAGCAGCAGCCGCACGTGGGGGTTCGAACGCCCGAAAGGGGCCAGCGACTCGAGCTCCTCGGCCAGCCCCATGTCGACCTCCGCCACCCGCACGACTGCGTCGATGTGCTCCACCGGGCACAGCGCCTCCGCGCTCAGCACCTCGCGGGCGTGGTCGCAGAGGGCGTTCGAGAACGCCTCCAGCTGATCGCGCGCGAGCTCCACACCGGCGGCCACCCGGTGACCGCCGAAGCTGCGCAGGTATGCCGAGCAGGCCTGCAGGCCGCCGAGCAGGTCGAAGGCGTCGATGCTGCGCCCCGAGCCACGGCCGTGCTCGCCGTCGAGCGCCACCATCACCACCGGGCGCCCGCTGCGCTCGACCATGCGCGAGGCCACGATCCCGATCACCCCCGGGTGCCAGCCCTCGCCTGAGAGCACATACGCCTCCCGCTCCCCCAGTTCGGCCAGCTGGGCTTCGGCCTGGTGGCGGATCGCCCGCTCGACGAGCTGGCGCTCGCGGTTGGCCGAGTCGAGCTCGTGCGCCACCTGGCGGGCCCGCCCGGGGTCCTCGGTCAGCAGCAGCTCCAGCGCCGCGTCGGCGCGGTACAGCCGCCCGGCGGCGTTCAGCCGCGGCGCCAGCCCGAACGCCACGGCCCGCTCTCCGGCCCGCCCGGGCGTGACGCGGGCGACCTCCATCAAGGCCCGCAGCCCGGGCCGCGTGGTGGACTCCAGACGGCGCAGGCCGCGCACCGCCAGCGTGCGGTTCTCGCCCAGCAGCGGGACCACGTCGGCGATCGTCGCCAGCGCCACCAGATCGAGCTCGGCCTCGAGCTCGGCCGGGTCGCGTCCGCGGTCTGAGTACAGCGCCTGCGCGAGCTTGTAGGCGACCGCGGTGGCGCACAGCTCGCGGCAGGGGTAGTTGCACACTCCGGGGTGCACGATCGGGGCCCGCGGCAGCACGCCGTCCGGGCGCGGAGAGTGGTGGTCGCTGATCACGACCTCGAGTCCCAGCGCGAGCGCCCTCTCGACCTCCTCGACCGCGGCCACGCCGCAGTCCACGCTCACCAGCAGCGAGGTCCCGCGCGCGGCCAGGCGCTCGATCGTGGCCCCGTTGAGGCCGTAGCCGTCGCCGGCACGATCGGGCAGGTACCAGTCGACGTCGGCACCCAGGCGCCGCAGCGCCGTCACCATCACGGCCGTCGAGCAGACCCCGTCGACGTCGTAGTCGCCGTGCACGGTGATCCGCCGGCGCTCGTCGATGTGGCGCGCGATGCTCGCCACCGCCGCCCCGATCCCCTCGAACAGGCCGGGGTCGTGCTGCTCGCTCGCATCCAGGAAGGCCCGTGCCCGCGCCGGCTCGCCGAGCCCGCGGCGCACGAGCGTCTGGGCGAGCGCGTCGCTGACCGCCAGCTCGGCGCGCAATGCCGCGACGTCCTGCGGGGGGCACTCGGGGATGTCAAGGCGCCACTCGTCCAGGCTGCGAGCGTACGGGCGGGCTGGGACGGAAAAGGCGCACGATGGGCCGCCCGCCAGGGCACCCCCGACGGTGTGGGACGCCGCTAGATCTGCTCTGGAGCGGCCTGCCGGCCGGCGCGTTCGCGGCGCATGCCCTCGAGATACACCAGCGCGATCCCGAGCACGGCGCCCGGGACGGCGTACAGGACGACCGCGACGGTCGTCTCCTTTTCGCCCGGCACCCGCAGTTCGGAGAACTTGATCGTGCTGATGATCAACCCGACCAGGGCCGCGCCGAACAGCGAGCCGAGGAAGGCGCCCACGATGCCGCCCCAGAAGCGGTCGGGCATGAAGATCGTGTAGTGCCAGATCGCCAGACCCATCATCACCCAGCCGAGCATCGCCATCAGCGCGACCTCCCGTGGCGGCGGTTGCGGGCGCGGCGCTGCTTGGGGCGGGCCTTCGGCTCGTCCTTCAGCACCAGGTCCTCGGGGGTGAGGTCGGCGGTGGGGTCACGTTCGGGTGCCGCCTCGTCCGGCGCGCTCGGCTCGGGGGTTGCCTGGGCGGGCTTCGCCTTCGGCGGTGGCGGCGCGGCCGTGGCCGCACGCCCGGCTTTGGCTTTCGCGGGCGCGGCGGCAGCTCCCGCCCTGGACTTGTCCTCGACCTCGAGGTCGGCGACCAGCTCCTGGAACTCGTCGCGGGAGATCTGCTCGCCCGGCGCCTCGGGGGCGATCAGGCTCCCGCGGCGGTTGCGCCGGCGCTTGCGTTCGGGCTCGACGTCCTCGGGCGCCCCGGCGGCCGTGGTGGCGTAGGCGGGCACGAGGCCGTTTTCGCGCACGATCCGCTCGCGCCGGGAGCGGTAGCCGGCCTCGCGCTCCTTCCAGTGCGTCAGCACCGGCGAGGCGATGAAGATCGAGGAGTACGCGCCCGATGCGATCCCGACCATCAGCGCGAAGGCGAAGTCCTTCAGCGTTTCGCCGCCGAAGAACAGCAGCGCGAGCACCGGCAGCAGGGTGCAGAAGCTGGTCGCCAGCGAGCGTGTCAGCACCTCGGACATCGAACGGTTGACGATCTGCGAGAAGGCGGCGCGCGGCATTCGGGGCACGTTCTCGCGCACACGATCGAAGACGATGATCGTGTCGTAGAGCGAATATCCGAGGATCGTCAGCAGCGCCGCGACGGTTGCGGTCGTCACTTCGCGGCCGGTCAGCGAGTACACCCCGGCGGTGATCAGAAGATCGTGCATCAGGGCGATCAGCACCGGGACCGCGTACTTCCACTCGAACCGCAGCGCGATATACGCCGAGATCACCAGCAGCGAGGCGATGATCGCGATGACGGCACTGTTGGCGACGGTTTTCCCGAACGTGGGGCCGATCGAGGTCGAGGAGAAGTTCTTGGTGCCCGCCTGGAACCCTCTCGTCCCAAAGGCCCCGTTGGCGTCGCTGCCGAACCGCTTTTCGAGCGTCTCCTGCAGCTGTTTGACCTTTTCGGGACCGAGCGTCTTGAGCGAGATCTGGAAGCCGTCGCCGCCGACGTTGGCGTTGCTGATTTTCTGGACCTCGGCGTTGGGATAGCCGCTTTCGGCGATCACTTTCGCGACTTCGCTCTCGCTCACGGGATGCGCTTTGTGCACGAAGGCGGTCTGGATGCGGGTGCCGGACTTGAAGTCGATGCCGAAGTTCAGGCCCCTGCCGCCGATCGCCAGCGCCCCGATCAGCAGGATCGTCCCGGACATCGCGAAGAACCACTTCGAGTGGCCCATGAAGTCGAACGTCCAGCCCTTGCCGCGGCGGGGGGAGGCACCGAGGGCCGCCGGGTGGGTGACGAAGCGCGAGCGGCCCATCGCCCCCAGCGCTGCCTGCGTGGCCAGCACGGCGGTGAACAGCGACACCAGCGTGCCGATCCCCAGCGTGAAGGCGAATCCCTTCACTTCCGCGGTCGCCAGCGCGAACAGGATGAAGGCAGTCATGAACGTGACCACGTTCGCGTCGACGATCGCGGCAAAGCCGCGTTTGTAGCCGGTGGCGATCCCCGAGACGACCGATCTCCCGCTTCGGATCTCCTCCTTGACGCGCTCGAAGATCACGATGTTGGCGTCCGCACAGACGCCGATCGTGAGGATCAGGCCGGCGATCCCCGGCAGCGTCAGGGTGACCGGGATCAGCTTGATGAGGGCGTAGAAGTAGGCGCCGTAGATGAACAGCCCGCCGACCGCGATCAGGCCGAGCATGCGGTAGAAGACGAGCAGGAAGATGCACACCACGGCGAAGCCCACGAGGCCGGCGATGAGGCCCTGTTCGAGCGCCGTTTTGCCGAGCGTGGCCGAGACCTGCGAGCGCGAGATCAGCTTCAGGCGCAGCGGCAGCGCGCCGGACTGGAGCTCGTTGGCAAGGTTCTGGGCGGTGGTGATCGTGAAGCCGCCGGAGATCTGCGAACCGGTGGACGCGTCGATCCCTTCCGGGTACTGCGTGTAGTCGATCGACGGCACCGTGATCAGCTGACCGTCGAGCTCGACGGCGAAGTGCTGCAGGGCCTCGTTCTTGGTCACGCCCGGCAGCTGGGCTTCCTGGCCGCGGTGCGCGATTTCCTTGGTGATCCGTTCGAAGATCGCCTTGCCTTTGCCGGTGAAGCCGAAGCTCACGTTCGGCTGGCCGCTGCCGCCGGCGCCTTCGTCGAAGCCCTGCTGCGGGTTGGTGATGTCCGACCCTTTCAGCAGCGGGTTGTCGTTGAGGACGTAGTAGCTGTTGGGGCTCGGGTTGGTGACCTTGCCGCTTTCGCTTTCGACCGGGTGGGCCTGGACGACCACGGTGCCGGGGTTCACGCGTACGGACTTGAGCTTGGCGCCCTTCGCCACGCAGCCGGGGGTGCCGCCCTTGCACGTCGGTTCGTGCTCGAGCCCCTGGTAGAGGCTGGCTTCGGTTTCTTCGGGCCCACGCACCACCGTTTGGTGGACGGTGTCGAGCAGGTACCAGGTGCCGTAGATGCAGCCGTCCTTCTGTTCGGGCGTGCAGCCCGGGGTCCAGGTGGTGTCGCTTCCGCGCAGCTGCGCCGGCCGTTTGGAGGCCCGCAGCACGGCCTGGTACTGGGTCAGCCCCGCGGTCGCAGCGCCCGCGCCGCCGGTGGTGGAGTCTCCGGTGACCGTGCCCGCGCTCGGTTCGGTCTTGCCGCTGGGCCCGATGACGTTCGTCTCCCAGTCATAGAAGTTCAGCTGGGCCGTCGTGCCGACCGTTTCTTCGGCGTGTTTGATGTTGTGTTCGCCGGGCAGCGCGACGTCGATTTCGTCCTTGCCCGAGCGCTGGATTTCGGGCTGCGAGACGCCGATCTTGTCCACGCGCGAGCGCATGATGTTGATCGCCCGTTCGAGCGATTCGGTGTTGACTTTCGACTGGGCCGTGGGCTTGGCCTGGTAGATGAGCTCGACGCCGCCCTTGAGGTCGAGCCCCAGACGCGTCGGTTTGGCCGCGATCGCAATCGCCGAGCCGGCGAGCAGTCCCAGCACGATGAGCAGGATCAGGATGTTGCGACGCTTGTCGGTCACGGCCTGATCAGCCTACTTGTCCGGAGTCAACACGAGCAGCAGTCCACCGTCGTCGTCGTAGGCCGGGAACATGTCCGCTTTCGCGCTGGCCACGACGTCGCGTTCGCCGCTGACATCGACCTGCACCTCCAGCGCCCGCACACCCCACTCGAGCACCGTGGCGACCGGGTCGTCCCCGTTGGAGAAGCTCAGCCCGAGCACCTCCTCCACGCGCTGGCCGATGACCTCCTCCTCCTCCAGGCCGGTGAAGGAGAAGGAGTTCTTGCCACAGCCCACGATCCGGCCCTCCCCGTCGCACACGAAGAAGGCGGCGTCGGGAGCCGGGTAGTAGTCGTCGAGCAGTTCGAACAGGAACGCGAAGCCGCACTTCCCGCAGCCCTTCGGCTGGCGCGTGAAGCCGATATTGCGGTCGAGCTCGCTCGTCCGGTGTCCACAGTTTGGGCAGATGAACGGGTGGGTCATCGTCGTACACAGACTACGAAAGGCTCGGCGGGAAAGCCGCCGGACCGTAACGCTGCCAGATTCGTCTCAGCGGCCGCTAAACCGCTAGAAAAGCGCCCGGCCGAGCTCCTCCGGGGCCGCCAGGCCGAGGTGGGAGAAGGCCGCCGGGGTCGCGGCCCGGCCCCTGGGGGTGCGCTTGATCAGACCCTCCTGCAGCAGATAGGGCTCGTACACGTCCTCGATCGTGTCCTGCTCCTCGCCGACAGCCACGGCCAGCGTCGAGAGCCCCACCGGGCCGCCGGAGAACTTGACGCAGATCGCCTCCAGGATGCGGCGGTCGAGGCGGTCCAGGCCGCGCGAGTCGACCTCCAGCATCTCCAGCGCTTCGCGCGCCGCCCGGGCTCCGACGACGCCGTCGAGGCGGACCTCGGCGTAGTCACGTACGCGCTTGAGCAGGCGGTTGGCCACCCGCGGGGTGCCGCGGCTGCGGGAGGCGATCTCATCGGCCCCCTCCTCCTCGATCTCGATCTCGAGGATGCTCGCCGAGCGGCGCACGATCACGGCCAGCTCGGTCACGGTGTAGGGCTCCAGGCGCGTCTGGATGCCGAAGCGGTCGCGCAGCGGGGTGCTCAGCAGCCCCGTGCGGGTGGTGGCGCCGATCAGCGTGAAGGGCGGCAGCTCGAGCGTCACGACCCGCGCACCGGCGCCCGCCCCGACGGTGATCGGCAGGCGGTGGTCCTCCATCGCCGGGTAGAAGGTCTCCTCCAGCGTGCGCGCCAGGCGGTGGATCTCGTCCACGAAGAACACGCTGCGGGGCTCCAGTGCGGTCAGGAAGGAGGCGATGTCGCCCTTGCGCTCGAGCGCCGGGCCGGCGGTGGCCACGAACGGCACCTCCAGCTCGGCCGCCACGATCTGGGCCAGCGAGGTCTTGCCGAGGCCCGGAGGCCCGGCCAGCAGCAGGTGGTCGAGCGCTTCGCCGCGGGCGCCGGCGGCCTCGATCGCCACCGCGAGCTGGTCGCGCAGGCCGTCCTGGCCCACGAACTCCTCCAGCCGCAGCGGCCGCAGCGAGCGGTCGAGCTCGTCCTCGGCCACCAGGTAGGGCGTCTGGATGCGGGTCTCGGCGGCCGTCATCGGCTCATGCGCCCGTCCGCGCCAGGCGCAGGGCGCCGGAGATCAGCTCCTCGGCGCTCTCGCCCTCGGCGTCGGCGAGCAGCTCCTCGGCCTCCTCGGGCCCGTAGCCGAGCTCGATCAGCCCTGCCCGGGCCAGCGTGCGGGGGTCTCCCGGGCGCCCGCGGCGGGCCACCAGCGGCACGCGGCCGGGGACTCCCTGCGCTTCGGGGGCGACCTTCTCGCGCAGCTCCACGATGATCCGCTCGGCGGTCCGCTTGCCGATGCCGGGAACCGCCCGCAGCCTGTCCGCGTCGCCGGCCGCCAGCACCGCCACCAGCTCCTGCGGCGGGGTCACCGACAGCACCGCCAGGGCGACCTTCGGGCCGACCGCCTGGACCGTCAGCAGCATCTGGAAGAGCTCACGTTCGGCCTCGCTGTGGAAGCCGTACAGCACGAGCGCGTCGTCGCGGGAGATCAGCTGGGTGTGCAGCATCACCGTCTCGCCGCGGGGGGGCATCCGCTGCAGGGTCTGCGCGGAGGCCGCCGCCCGGTAGCCGACCCCGGAGCACAGCACCACCACGTGGTCGGGCCCCCTCACCGCCAGCTCCCCCTGGAGCATGTCGATCATGGCGCCGCCCCGGCTGCGCCTGCGGCCAGCGCGAGTGACAGCGGCGCGCGGTTGACGTGGCAGATGGCCACCGCGAGCGCGTCGGCGGCGTGGTCGGGACGCGGTTCCTCGGCCAGCGACAGCAGCGCCGTCACCATCCGCCCGACCTGCTCCTTGGGCGCGCGGCCGTTGCCGCAGACGGCACCCTTGACCTGCTGGGGGGTGTAGCTGAAGCACTCCAGTCCCCGCTGGCCCGCCGCCAGCATCGCGGCCCCGCGGGCCTGCCCGACGGCGAAGGCGGTGCGCACGTTCTGGCCGAAGTAGAGCTGCTCGAGGGCCACCGCCTGCGGTTGATGCTCCTCCAGCAGGCAGTCCACGGCGGCATGGATCTCGGCCAGCCGGCGCTCCTGGGCGAGATCGGCGGCGGTTTCGATCACACCCCCGTCGAGCGCCAGCAACCGGCTCCCGCGCCGCTCCACGACGCCGTAGCCGGTGCTCGCCAGTCCTGGGTCCACGCCGAGCACGATCATGGCAAGTGATTCTGCGCGGCTGCCCGGACGCCTGCCTGTCGTAGGCTGGCGGCGCGATGGCAGCGCACGAGATCGACTTCGCGGCGGCGGGGCTGCTCGACGGGCTGCAGGGCGCCGACCGCGAGGAGCGCCTGGCGCTGCTGCGCCAGCTGGCCGCCCAGGGCGTGCCGCTGGAGGAGCTGCGGCGCAACGTCGAGTCGGGCAGGCTCGTGTTCCTGCTCGCCGACCGGATCATCGGCGGTCCGCGCAGCTTCAGCGCGGAAGAGGTCGCCGAGCGGAGCGGGATCGGGCTCGATTTCCTGCTCGCCTCGCGCCGGGCGATGGGCCTGCCGATCCCCGAGCCCGGGGAAGCGGCCTTCAGCGAGAACGACATCGAGGCCGCCCGTCGCAGCGTCATCGCCGCCGAGGCCGGGATCTCCGAGGAGGACCTGCTGGAACTGCTGAGGGTGCTGAGCCGGGGCCTCTCCCAGGCCGCGGAAACGATGCGCGCGCTGCCGCTGAAGCTGGTACTTCGGGCCGGGATCAGCGAGCGCGAGCTGGCCCAGCACTACGGCGAAACGGTGGCCAAGCTGTATCCGTTGGTGGACCCGCTGATGAGCAACATCCTCGCCTCCCACCTGCGCCACGCCACCGAGACCGAGATCGTGGGCGCCGCCGAGCGTGACGGCGGCCGGCTGCCGGGCTCCCGCAAGGTGGCGGTGGGGTTCGCCGACCTCGTCGGCTTCACCAGGCTGGGCGAGGAAGTCCCGCCGGGCGAGCTCGGACGCCTGGCCACACGCCTGGAAGCGATCGCGCTGGAGGTGACCTCGCCGCCGGTGCGCCTGGTCAAGACGATCGGGGACGCCGCGATGCTCGCCTCGCCGGAACCCGAGCCGTTGCTGGAGGCGGCCCTCGGCCTGATCGAGGGCGCCGAGGCGGAGGGCGGCGACTTCCCCCAGCTGCGCGCGGGGGCGGCCTTCGGGGCCGCGCTGGCGCGGGCGGGCGACTGGTTCGGCGCCCCCGTCAACCTGGCCAGCCGCATCACCGCCGTGGCCCGCCCCAGCAGCCTGCTGGTCGACGGTCCCCTGTATGAGGCGGTCGGCGGCGGCTACCGCGCCTCGTTCGCGGGCGAGCGCCGCCTGAAGGGGATCCGCGAGCCGGTGGCCCTGTTCAGGATGCGACGAGCGGAGAGCGACTAGCCGCGGAGGCCACCGCGGGCTCCTCCGCGTCCGCCTCCCACAGGCGCCAGGGGGCGGCCCCGGAGTCCCACAGCTCGTTCAGGGCGATCGCGTCCTTGAGCGTGTCCATGCACTGCCAGAAGCCGCGGTGACGGAAGGCGCGCAGCTCCCCGGCGGCCGCCAGCCGCGCCAGCGGCTCGCGCTCGAGCACGCTGTCGGGCACCAGGCGGTCCAGGAATGAGCGCTCGAAGCAGAAGAAGCCGCCGTTGATCCAATGCTCCGAGCGGGGCTTCTCCTCGAACTCCAGCACGCGGTCGTGGACGTCGAGGCGGGCCACGCCGAACTGCAGCCGCGGGCGCACGACGGTCACCGTGGCGGGGGCCTCGTGGGCCCGGTGGAAGCCCACCAGCTCGCCGAGGTCGATGTCGGCGAGCCCGTCGGAGTAGGTGACGCACAGGCGCGGCTCCTGGGGGAGCGCTCGGCCGGCTGCCAGCACGCGGCCGCCGGTGTTGGTGTCGGCGCCGGTGGCGAGTACCTGCACGCGCACGCCCTCGGGCCAGGGCTCTCCTGCGGCGAAGCGCTCGATCAGCTCGCCGCGGTGGCCGGTGGCGAGCACGAAGTGCTCGAAACCCTGGGCCGCGTAGAGGCGGATCACGTGCCACAGGATCGGCCTGCCGCCGATCTCCACCAGCGGCTTGGGCACCTCGCCCGAGTGTGCGTTCAGGCGCGTGCCGCGCCCGCCGCAGAGGATCACCACCGGCGGGCGGGCGAGCATCAGCCGGCGACGCGCTCGAGGACCTCGGAGGCGATGTCGAAGTTGGCGTGGACAGCGTTCACGTCGTCGTTGTCCTCGAGCAACTCGATCAGGCGCATGAGGCTCCCGGCCTGGCTCTCGTCGATGGCCACCAGGCTCGAGGGCCGGTAGGCCATCTCGGCGCTCTCCATCTCCACGCCCGCGTCCTCGAGGGCCTGGCGCACGGCGCTGAAGTCGGCCGGCTCGGTGACGACCTCGAACACGTCCTCGTCGGCGCTGATGTCCTCGGCGCCGGCCTCGATGGCCACCATCAGCTGATCTTCGGAATAGCTGGTGCCGTCGATCACGATCGTGCCCTTCTTGTCGAACAGGTAGGCCACCGATCCGGGCTCGCCGAGGCTGCCCCCGTTCTTGGTGAAGATGTGGCGCACCTCGGCGCCGGTGCGGTTGCGGTTCTCCGTCAGGGCCTCCACCAGCAGCGCCACCCCGCCCGGGCCGTAGCCCTCGTACAGGACGCTCTCGATGCCGTCGGCGTCGGTTCCGCCGCCGGCCCCCTTGGCGATCGCGCGCTCGATGTTGTCCTTCGGCATCGACGCTTCCTTGGCCTTGCGGATCGCGAGCTCGAGCGCCGGGTTGCCGACCGGGTCGCCGCCGCCGTCGCGGGCGGCCACCGTGATGGCCCGCGTGAGCTTGGAGAAGGCGGCCCCGCGGCGCGAGTCCACGATTGCCTTCTTGTGCTTGATGGATGCCCACTTGGAGTGACCTGACATGGCTCAAGTGTATTTCCAGGGCGTCGTTCCGGTGCGTCCAGGGCTCCCCCCGGCGCCCGCGCGCCGCGAGCGCGCGGTGCGCCGGGACATAGGATGGCGGCGTGGGCGCCCCCGTGGACCCGGAGATCTTCAAGGCCTACGACATCCGGGGCCTGTACGGCGAGCAGATCGACGCCGACCTGGCGGAGCTGATCGGGCGCGCCTTCGTGCGCGTGCTCGGGAAGCTGGCCGGCAAGGCGCCCTCCGAGCTGCGGGTCGGGATGGGCCACGACATGCGCCTGACCGCCCCGGAGCTGGCCGCCCGCTACCGCGCCGGGATGGTGGCCGAGGGCGTACACGTGCTCGACGCCGGTCTGGTGGGCAGCGAGATGGTCTATTACCTGGTGGGCTCACGGGGGCTGGACGGCGGGCTGATGTGCACGGCCTCCCACAACCCGAAGGCCTACACGGGCGTGAAGCTGATGCGCGAGGGGGCGCTGGCGCTGTCCGGCGACGAGGGCATCCAGGACATCCGGGTGGAGGTGCAGGCGCAGCAGAACGGCGCCGGGCAGGTGGAGGCGCGAGCAGGATCGGAGCCGCCCGGCGCGAGCGGGTCGGCGCCGGGAAGCGTCGAGCAGGTGGACCTGTACGGCGAGTTCCAGCGGGCGGCGCTCGGCTTCATCGACCCCGAGGTGATCAGGGCGGGTAGGCCGCTGAAGGTTGTCCTGGACGGCGCCAACGGCATGGCCGGACCGATGGTCGGGCCGCTGCTGGAGGGACTGGGGCTGGAGCTGATGGAGGCCTACTGGACCCCGGACGGGAGCTTCCCCGACCACGAACCCAACCCGCTGCTGGAGGAGAACCGGCGCTTCATCATCGAGCAGGTCCGGGAGCAGGGCGCGGACCTCGGGATCGCCTGGGACGGGGACGCCGACCGCTGCTTCTTCATCGACGACACGGGGGAGTTCGTGCCCGGGGACTTCCTCACCGCGCTGCTCGCCCAATCGCTGCTGCGCACCCACCCCGGTGAGGCGATCCTGTACGACGTGCGCGCCTCGCGGGCGGTGCCGGACACCGTCACGCAGGCCGGCGGACAGGCGTTCGTGAACCGCGTCGGGCACGCCTTCTTCAAGACCAGGATGCGCAAGGAGGGGTCGCTGTTCGGGGGCGAGGTCTCCGGCCACTATTACTTCCGCGACTTCTACTGCGCCGACTCCGGCTCGCTTCCCGCGCTGCTGATGCTGGAGCTGCTGGCCCGCGAGGGGCGTTCACTGTCGAGCCTGCTGGAGCCCTACCGCTCGCGCTACTTCATCTCCGGAGAGGTGAACTCGGAGGTCCGGGACCCGGCCGCCAAGATGGAGGAGATCGCAGAGCGCTACGGCGACGCCCGCCAGGGGCGCCTGGACGGCATCTCGATCGACTACGAGGACTGGCACTTCAACGTGCGGCCCTCGAACACCGAGCCGCTGCTGCGCCTGTGCCTGGAGTCGCTCGTCTCACAGCAGGACATGGAGCGCCGCCGCGACGAGGTGCTGGCCGTGATCCGCTCGTGAGCGCGGGCGAGCGCGCGTGAGCGACGAGGAGGACCGCGCCGAGGCTCAGGCGCTGGAGCAGGCGGCGGCCGCCGGCATCCACCGCCTGGCGGTGCCGACGCCGTTCATGGTCGGGCGGGTGAACGCCTACCTGATCGAGGACTCGCCGCTGACGCTGATCGACTCGGGCCCGAACTCGGCCAAGGCGCTGGACGAGCTGGAGCAGCAGCTGAACGCCCGCGGGCACGCGGTCGAGGACATCGAGCTGCTCGTGATCAGCCACCAGCACATGGACCACTTCGGACTGGCCTCGATCCTCGCCCGGCGCTCGGGCGCGGAGGTGGCGGCGTTCGAGCCGCTGGCGGGCTACCTGGCGGCCTACGGCCACGAGACCGACCTCGACGACGCCTTCGCCGAGGGGATCATGCTGCGCCACGGCATCCCCCGCGAAGTGGTGACCGCGCTGCGGGCCGTGTCGGCGGGCTTCCGCGCGTGGGGCTCGGCGGTGGAGGTCACGAGGCCCCTGTCCGACGGCTCGGAGCTGGTGCTGGGCGATCGCACCCTGCGCGTCCTCCACCGCCCCGGCCACAGCCCTTCGGACACGGTCTTCCACGACGAGCGCCGCTCCACCCTGCTGGCCGCCGATCACCTGATCGGCCACATCTCCTCGAACCCCCTGCTGGCCCGGCCGCTCGGAAGCGAGCCCGATCCCGACGGTCCCCGCCCGCAGGCGCTCGTCACCTACATGGCCTCGCTGGAGAAGACACGGGCGATGGACCTCGACCTCGTCCTCCCCGGGCACGGCAAGCCGATCACCGACCACGCGGCCCTGATCGACGAACGCTTCCGCATGCACGAGCGCCGCGCCGGGCGGATCCACCGGCTGATCGTCGAACAGCCCCGCACGGCCCACGAGATCGCCCAGGAGCTGTGGGGCAACGTGGCCGTCACGCAGGCCTACCTGACCCTCTCGGAGGTGCTCGGGCACGTGGACCTGCTGCTCGGGGATGGACGGGCCGTGGAAGACGAGCGCGACGGCGTCGTGCACTTCCGCGCCGGTTAGTCCACCAGCTCCAGGAAGTGGCGGTGCAGGCGGTCGTCGCCGCCCAGCTCGGCGTGGAAGCTGACCGCCATCAGCGACCCCTGGCGGGCCGCCACAGGGTGACCCTCGAGCGTCGCCAGCAGCTCCACGCCCGCACCGTGCTCGGCGATCCAGGGGGCTCGGATGAAGATCGCCCGCAGGGGCCCACCGGAAATCCCGCGGACGTCGAGGTCGGCCTCGAAGCTGCGGATCTGGCGCCCGAAGGCGTTGCGGGCCGCGGTCATGTCCATCAGGCCGAGGTGCTCGCTGTCGAGCATGATCAGCCCGGCGCAGGTGCCGAGCACGGGCACGCCCCCGGCGGCCAGCTCGCGCAACGGTCCGGCCAGGCGCTCGCGCTCGATCCCGAGCGTCATCGTGGTGGACTCCCCGCCCGGGATCACGAGGCCGTCAAGGCCCTCCAGGTCGTCTGCCACGCGTACCTGGCGGGTGCCCGCACCGAGCCCCCGGAGCATCCGCTCGTGGGCCTCGAAGCCGCCCTGCAGGGCAAGCACGCCGATCAGCGGTTGGCCTGCCACGCGGGCCGTGGCGACCGGGCTACCAGCCGCGCTGTGCCAGCAGCTGCTCGTCGAGCAGCTTGGAGCTCTCGATGCTCTCCATCGGGGTCCCGAGACCGCGGGAGGCGCCGGCCACCCGCTCCGCGTCCTGCCAGTGGGTGGTGGCCTCGACGATCGCCCGTGCGCGCGAGGGAGGGTCCTGGGACTTGAAGATCCCCGAGCCGACGAACACGCCTTCGGCACCGAGCGCCATCATCAGCGCAGCATCGGCCGGGGTGGCGATCCCCCCGGCACAGAACAGGACCACCGGCAGGCGCTGCTCGCGGGCCAGCTCGCGGATCAGCTCGAGCGGGGCCCCGTGCTCCTTGGCCGCCGTCGGAAGCTCCTCCTCCGAGAGCGCGCCGAGCCGGCGGATGTCACCGGTGATGCGGCGCATGTGGCGGACCGCCTCGACCACGTCGCCGGTGCCCGCCTCGCCCTTGGAACGGATCATGGCGGCGCCCTCGCCGATCCGGCGCAGGGCCTCGCCGAGGTTGGTGGCTCCGCACACGAACGGGACCTTGAAGGCCCACTTGTCGATGTGGTTGGCCTCGTCGGCAGGCGTCAGCACCTCCGACTCGTCCACGTAGTCCACCTCGAGCGCCTCCAGCACGCGGGCCTCCATGAAGTGCCCGATGCGGGCCTTGGCCATCACGGGGATGCTTACCGCCTGCTGGATACCGGCGATCATCTCGGGGTTCGACATGCGGGCCACGCCGCCGTCGCGGCGGATGTCGGCCGGGACCCGCTCGAGCGCCATCACGGCGGCCGCTCCGGCCTCCTCGGCGATGACCGCCTGCTCGGGCGTGACCACGTCCATGATCACCCCACCCTTGAGCATCTCCGCGAGCCCGCTCTTGACCCTGAATGTGGCCTCGTCGCGCATCGACGCCAGTTTATCCGCGCCCGAGTCGACGCCGGAAGACGAGCCTCGCGTCCCCGCTGGGCCGCTGCCGCCCGCCTCTCCCGGTCCCAGCGCTCCAGCACACCATGGTCGATTGTTGCGCGGATCGGCACGACTGGTGCTTCTTGATCCTTGCCAGGTCTTCTGCGAAAGTGCCCGCTGGGGTGCCTGGGCCTTCCGCCGCGAGTCTCAGGCCTGGCGTCTGCGGCGTTGGAGGGTTGAGGGATGAGAGGGACGGTCTTGGGCTTCTGCGTTGCCGTGCTGCTGTTGGGGCTGCTGGCGGCGACCGCGGCGTACGCCGGCTCAAAGCCCGTGATCTCCGGACTGATGGCGACCCCTTCGCTTGTGGCCTCCGGGGGCACAACGACCGTCACGGCCTCGGTGTCGGGGGCGACCAGCTGCACGCTGTCCTCGAACAAAGCCGTTGGAGGCCTCCCGGCGACGTTCTCCTGCGAATCCGGGAGCGTCGGCCGGGAAGTAACCATGCCTCAGAACGAAGGGAAGAAGGCGGTCAAGTACAAGCTGACGCTCATCGCCGCTGGGACTGGCGGGAGCGCAAAGGTCAAGCTGACGATCAACGTTGGAACGCCAACGGCAATGAGCATCTCCGCTGACAGCTCGGACACCTGCGCGCTCCTGACCACGCGCCGCGTCACTTGCTGGGGGGAAAACAACGATGGCCAGGTCGGCAGCGGAAAGACAACCAAGCCCGAAGGCCTTCCGGCGCAGATCCCGAGCATCGCCGACGCAAAGGAAGTGGTAGTCGGCGGGGGTCACGCCTGTGCGCTGCTGGAGACGGGCCACGTCGAGTGCTGGGGCGAAGAGCGCCGAGGGTCACTCGGGAACGGAGTTTCCGAAGGGCCGAAGGAATGCGCCGGAGGAGAAGACGAGTGCAGCAAGGCACCCGTCGAAGTGCAAGGCGTCACCGACGCCGTGCAGCTCGGAGGAAACGCCTCGTGCGTGCTGCTGTCGAACGGGCATGTCGAGTGCTGGGGTGAAAACCTCAACGGGCAACTCGGCAATGGGATGAGCCGCACCGAACTCGAATATTCGACGGTCCCCGTGGAAGTCATCGGGATCAGCGGCGCGACACAGCTCGCAGCACACTCCCAGTGCGTCCTCCTCCCCACTGGCCACGTCGAATGTTGGGGCTACAACGAACAGGGACAGCTGGGGGACGAATGGGTCGGGCACGGCAATCCGATGCCCTCCCACAGCTCGGACATTCCCGTCGAAGCGCTGGGTGTCACGGACGCCGCACAGTTGAGTGGCTCCTGCGCGCGGTTGACGACGGGTCACATCGACTGCTGGGGATCGAATGAATTCGGACAGGTTGGAGACGGCACCGACACGGGCCCGGATCAGTGCGGTCTGCACGGCGAAGTCCCTTGCAGCACCGTCCCGGTCGAAGTATCGGACATCACACAGGCGATTCAGGTTGCACAGGGCGGCTTCCATGCGTGTGCCCTCTTGAGCAGCGGAAAAGTCGAATGCTGGGGATCAAACGAACACGGGCAGCTCGGGAACGGCGAACTCGGAGCCGGAAAACTGTCGCTTGCCCCCGTCCCGGTGGTCGAAGTCACAAACGCCGTCCAGATCGAAGCGGGTACCGCCCATGCCTGCGCCCTGCTCGCCAGCGGACACATCAAGTGCTGGGGAGCCGGGTCGTCAGGTCAACTTGGATCACAAAAGGTCAAGCCCAGCGAAAGCTTCAATACCGGTACTCCCGTGCCGGTCGCCGGGATCTAGTCCGCCCCACCCCATCCGCGAGGTCGCTGTTGACGCGGAGGGTCGCCTCGTCACGCATCTGGGTCTGTCTGTCCGGGCCCGAGCCCGCGCCGGAAGACGAGCCTCGCGTCCCCGCTGGGCGAGTAGCCGTCGACCGGCGTGACGGAGAAGCCGAGCGCTTCGTGGAACGCACGCGACCCCTCGTTGCTGGGTCGGGTGATCGCCTTCAGCGAGCTGGCACCGCGCTCACCCACAAGCTCGGCGAAGCGGTTGTACAGGGTCTGCGCCAGCCCCCGTCCGCGGGCCTCCCGGCGCACCGCGACGGCGTGGATATAGCCCGTGCCACCGGGGCTCACGAAGCCCAGCAGGTAGCCGACGATCTCCTCGTCGCGCACCGCCAGCACCGAGGTCTCGCCGAACTCGTGCACGTACAGGGCCTGGTGCAGGAACTCCATGCCCGGGTCCTCCCAGAACTCCCCGATTTCGCCGAGGACCGTTGCCAGGTCGGCGACGGTGACGGGGCGCAGGAGGACGCCGTCGGTCAACTACTTCAGGCGGAAGGCCCTGATGCGGTCGTCGTACTGCGCGGTGTTCTGCGCGTAGACGCCGTAGGCGAGGGCCTGGATGATGCTCAGCAGCGCCGCGTGGGAGCGTACGAAGGCGGGGCTGTTGGAGGAGTAGTAGAGCTTGATCTGGGCGAGCTTGGCAACCTCCGACAGGGTCGCGTCGGTGATCGCGGCGGTGCTCGCCTGACGGTGGCGGGCGAGCTTCATCGCGCGCACCACCAACGGGTGGGGACGCCCGGCTGAGAGGCCGATGACGAGCGTCGAGCTGTCGATCCTGCCGAGACGGCTGAGCGCCTCCTGGGACGGGCTCGCGACGACCTCCACGCGGAGGTCGAGCAGCATCAGCAGGTGCCTCAGGTAGCTGGCGAAGAAGGCCATCTGGTCGGTGCCCGCGACGAGCACCCTCTCGGCGGCCACGATCGCGTCCACGAGCGACTGCACCTCGCCACGGGCGAGCTTGCGGGCGGTCTCCTCGAGGTTCAGGTGGTCGGCCGCGAGGGCAGCCTCGAACTCGTTCTGGTCGAGCGAGAACAGCGGACCGGAGGAGCTTGCGCCCTCCTGGGCAGCCTTGGCGTTGACACGCCGGTATTCCTCGCGGGCCGCTGCCTGAAGCTCGGGGAAGCCCTCGAAGCCGAGGGCCTGGGAGAAGCGCACGACGGTCGAGCTGGAGGTGTTGGCGCGACGGGCGAGCTCCTCCGCGGTCTGGAAGGCAGCCTCGTCGAGGTGGTCCACTATGTACTGGGCGACGTCCTTCTGGGAGCGCGAGCACTCGTCGAACCGGGCCTGTATGTACTTCGAGAGGCTCTGGTGCTCGCTGGTGCCATCGACGGGGGGATGCTCGGGGGTCTTGGTGGCGGCTCGCTTCATTTGCCCGCTCTTGTTCGACGTCCCCTTGCTGCACTCCTCCCCATATCCTCCGGTGCTCGTGAAGACCGAGCCATTACAGGCCCGTGCCGACCGGCTCGCCGAGACGACCTGGCTCGGTGGCCCCCCGCGCGCCTTCGAAGCGGTTGGGCGGATGGGCTTCACGGTGCTGCTGGAGCAAGGGCTACGCCCGTCCTCGCGCGTTCTCGACGTCGGCTGTGGGGCTCTGCGCCTGGGCTACTGGCTGATGCGCTTCCTGGAGCCCGGCGGCTACCACGGCATCGAGCCCCAGCAGGACATGCTCCGGGTCGGGCTCGAGCAGATCGTCGAAGCGGACGTCGTCGAGCACGCCCGGGCGCGGTTCGACGACAACCAGAACTTCGACTTCTCCGTGTTCGACACCGAGTTCGACTTCGTCGTCGCACGGTCGATCTGGAGCCACGCCTCCAAGCAGCAGATCAGCGCGATGCTGGCGTCGTTCGCCCGCTCCGCCTCCCCCACCGGGATCTTCCTCGCCTCATACAAGCCCGCCACGCTCACGGCCGTGGTGGCCGAGCGCATGCCCCCGCTGCAGCCGGCGGCCGCATCCATCTCCTTGGCGGCCCACCGGCCAGGGCTCGCCCGCCGCTGGCCGGGCCTGGTGCCCCTCACCGATTACAAGGGCAGCGGCTGGGTCGGCCGGGACGGCGTCTCGAAGACCTCGGGGACGGTCAGGCACAGCTTCGGCTGGATCGCCGGCGAGGCCGCCCGCCACGGGCTCGCCGTGCGCCAGCTGCCACGCGATGTCGTCTCCAACCAGTACTGGCTGCGGGTGGAGCGCCAGCCATGAGGAGACTGCCGCTGGAGCACCCGCGATGAGGCGGACGCTGTTCGAGGACCTCCACGAAGACTTCCGGGCGAGCTTCCGCACCTTCCTCGAGCGGGAGGTCGTCGGCGAGGAGGGCCGCTACGGGCAGTGGGAGCGCGAGGGCATCGTCCCCCGGGGGGTGTTCGAGGCGGCCGGACGGGGAGGCTTCCTGGCGATGTCCGTTCCCGAGCGCTACGGGGGCGCGGGCGCCGATGACTTCCGCCTCAACCTGGTGATCGGCGAAGAGTGCCAGCGCAGCGCCGTCGGCTCCTTCGGCCTCGGGATCACGCTCCACAACGACATCTGCCTGCCCTACTTCCTGCGCCTGGCCGACGAGCCCCAGCGCGAGCGCTGGCTGCCGGGGATCGTCAGCGGCGAGCTGATCACCGCCCTGGCGATGACCGAGCCGGGGATCGGCTCGGACCTGGCGGGGATGAGCGCCACCGCGATCCGCGACGGCGACCACTATGTGCTCAACGGGTCCAAGACGTTCATCACCAACGGCATCAACGCCGACCTCGTGATCGTGGCCGCCAAGACCGACCCCCGCGAGCGCCATCGCGGCATCAGCCTGCTGATCGCCGAGCGCGGGATGGAGGGCTTCGAGCGGGGCCGCAAACTGCACAAGCTCGGCCAGCACGCCCAGGACACGGCCGAGCTGTCCTTCGAGGACGTGCGGGTGCCGGCCGAGAACCTGCTCGGCCAGGAGGGCGAGGGCTTCATCCACCTCGTGTCCAACCTCCCCCAGGAGCGCCTCTCGATCGCCGCCTCGGCCGTGGCGGCGGCCGAGGCCGCCCTGGACTGGACGCTCGAGTACGTCCGCGAGCGTCAGGCCTTCGGCCAGCCGATCGGCTCGTTTCAGAACTCCCGCTTCACGCTCGCCCAGCTGCACAGCGAAGTCCAGGTGGCGCGCGTCTATCTGGACAACTGCGTCGTGGCGCTCGACGCCGAGGACCTGTCAGCCGAGGACGCCGCCGGCGCGAAGTGGTGGTGCACCGAGCTCCAGGGCCGCGTGGTGGATGCCTGCCTACAGCTCCACGGGGGTTACGGCTACATGCTCGAGTACCCGATCGCCCGCGCCTACGCCGACGCCCGCGTGACCCGCATATACGGCGGCGCGAACGAGATCATGAAGGAGATCATCGGCCGCTCACTGGGCCTGTAGTTTGGCGGCGAGCTCGACGAAGTAGTCGAGCGACCTCGGGTTGGCGAGCGAGTCCACACTGGCGGCCTCGTTTGGCGGGGCGCCCATCAGGATGCGCTTCACGGGCACCTCGAGCACCTTGCCCGACAGCGTCCTAGGCACCTCCTCGATCTGCATCACGTCGTTGGGCACATGGCGGGGCGAGCAGTCCTCGCGGATGCGCTTCTTGATCTGGGCCGTGAGCTCGTCGTCGAGTTGCACGCCCGGCTCGAGCACCACGAACATGCCCATCCACAGCTCACCCCCGTCTCGGGGGACGTCCACGACGAGCGCGTCGAGCACCTGCGGGACAGTGGCCGCGGCGCGGTAGATCTCGCTGGTCCCCATCCTCACCCCCTGGCGGTTGATGGTGGAGTCCGAGCGTCCGTAGATGAAGGCGCCCCCGCGCGGGGTGATGCGGATCCAGTCGCCGTGCCGCCAGACCCCGGGGTACATCGAGAAGTAGCTCTCCCGCAGCCGCTCTCCGTCCTCGTCGCCCCAGAAGAACAGCGGCATCGAGGGCATCGGCTCGGTGATCACGAGCTCGCCGACCTCGTCGATCACGCTGTGGCCCTCGGCGTCCCAGGCCTCCACGGCGCAGCCGAGCATGCGCGCCTGCAGTTCGCCTTCGTAGACGGGCAGCAGCGGGCAGCCCCCGACGAAGGCCGTGCACACGTCGGTTCCGCCGCTGGTCGAGAACAGCCACACGTCGGGGTCCACCTGCTCATACACCCAGCGGAAGCTCTCAGGGGCCAGCGGCGACCCGGTCGAGCCGATCGCCCGCAGGCTCGAGAGGTCGTGTTCGGCGCCCGGTCGCACCCCGGCCTTCTCGGAGCTCGCGAGCAGGCCCGCGCTGGCGCCCATGCAGGTCATCGAGGTGCGCTCGGCGAGGTCCCACAAAAAGCCGAGGTCGGGGTACGCGGGGCTGCCGTCGTAGAGCACGATCGCGGCCTCGCTGTGGAGCGCCCCGACGACGAAGTTCCACATCATCCAGCCGGTCGTCGTGAACCAGAACATGCGGTCACCCGGGCGCAGATCCAGGTGCATGCGCTTCTTCAGCTGCTCAAGCAGGATCCCCCCGTGCCCCTGCACGATCGCCTTCGGCAGCCCCGTCGTGCCCGAGGAGTAGAGCACCCACAGGGGGTGGTCGAAGGGCACCTGCTCGAACTCCAGCCGCGCGCCCTCGCCGAGACCCAGCAGCTCATCCCAGCTGACCCGCCGGGGTCCCCCTCCCCCGCTCGCTGCGGGCGCTCTGGCCGGCGACAGGTAGGGCAGTTCCACCACGTGCTCCACCGTCGGCAGCTCGGCCAGGATCCCATCGAGCGCCTCGGAGCGGTCGAAGTCCTTGCCCCCGTGGCGGTATCCGTCCACGGCCAGCAGCAGCTTCGGCTCGATCTGGGCGAAGCGGTCGATCACGCTGCGCGCCCCGAACTCGGGCGCGGCGCTGGACCAGATCGCCCCGATGCTGGCCGCCGCCAGGAACGCGATCAGGGTCTCCGGGATGTTGGGCATGTATGCCACCACCCGGTCTCCCTTGCGAACCCCGAGCGCCCGCATCCCTCCCGCGGCCGCGGCGACCTGTCCCGCCAGCTCGCTCCAGCTGAGGCTGTCGAGGTCGCGCAGCTCCGAGCAGTGCATCACCGCGAGCTCGTCCCCGCGCCCGGGGGCGCCACGGCCGGCCGCGGGCAGCGCCCCCAGCAGCAGGTTCTCGGCGTAGTTCAGCTGCGAGCCCGGAAACCAGCGCGCGCCGGGCATCGTCCTGTCGGCGAGCACGACCTCGTAGGGGTGTGAGGCGCGCACGCCGCAGAACTCCCAGATGTCCGCCCAGAAGTCCTCGAGGTTGGCCACCGACCACTCCCGCAGCTCGGGGTAGGAGGCGAAGTCGCGGCCGTGGCGAGCACCGGCCCAGCGCATGAAGGCCGTCAGCTCGGTGCGCTCGCGCCACTCCTCCGAGGGAGTCCATAGTGGCTGCTCGCGAATGGAAGGGGCGCTTGCCATGAGGACGGAAGGATATTCTCGGCGTCCGTGGATGCGTCTGGCTTGCGCGCGGAGTTCCCCGTCCTGGCCAGCAGGGCATACCTGAACGCGGGCACCGACGGCCCGCTGCCGGCGGTGGCGGCGCGGGCGGCGGAGGAGGAGCTCGAGCGCGAGCTGCAGGAGGGCCGTGCCGGTACCCACTTCCAGCGCCGCGGTGAGCTCGCCTCGCAGCTGCGCAGCGCATACGCGCGGGCGCTGTCCTGTGAGAAGCACGACGTCGCGCTGACGACCTGCACGACCGAAGGCATCAACCAGATGGTGGCCGGCCTGGAGCTCGGGCCCGGGGACGAGATCGTGACCAGCGACGAGGAGCACCCCGGACTGCTGGGACCCCTCGCGGCCGCCCGTGAGCTGCGCGGTGTGAGCGTGCGGGAAGTCCCGCTGGCGGAGGTCGCCAACGCGGTCGGCCCGTCCACGCGCCTGGTGGCGTGCTCGCACGTGGGCTGGATGAGCGGCTCGTTCGCACCCGCCGAGCTGCGCGAGCTCGAGGTGCCGGTGCTGCTCGACGGCGCCCAGGGCGTCGGCGCCGTGCCGGTGGACATGGCCGCGCTGGGCTGCGACGCCTACGCGGGAGCGGGACAGAAGTGGCTCTGCGGTCCGGACGGCACCGGCATGCTTTTCGTGAGCCCATCCCTGCGCGAGCGCCTGGAGGTCTCACGGCGCGGCTACAGCAACCTCGCCGAGCCCAACGCGGGGCTGGAGGCAGGGCTGCACCCCGACGCCCG
Source organism: uncultured Solirubrobacteraceae bacterium (assembly GCA_963821425.1). Taxonomy (GTDB): domain Bacteria; phylum Actinomycetota; class Thermoleophilia; order Solirubrobacterales; family Solirubrobacteraceae; genus Palsa-744. The sequence goes on along the minus strand of CAWGDS010000001.1, from coordinate 663,926 downwards.
TCGCTTCGACGCCGCCTCCCTCAGCGCCGAGGCGACGGCCTGTGCACTGGCCGCCGTGTCGTTGCTGGAGTCCGCCGGCTGGCCGGCCGTGCACGAGCGCGCCCGCGGGCTGGCGGCACAGTTCGCGCAGGCACTGGCCGAGCACGGACGCGAGCCGGCCCCCCGCGGTCGGACGACACTCGTGTCTTTCGCCAGCGCGGACCCCGAGGGCGAGCGCGAGCGCCTCGCCGGCGAAGGGATCGTGCTGCGCAACATCCCCGGGCGCCCGTGGCTGCGGATCTCGGTCGGGGCCTGGAACGACGAGAGCGACCTCGAGCGGCTGCTGGGCGCGCTGGCGTGAGCGCGACCCCACCCGCCGCGACCGAGCCGCCCGGGCTCGCCGCCGAGGCGCCGGTCGCCGACGCGCACCGGCCCGCGTGGCGCCCGCGACTGATGCCCGCGGATGCGGGCATCTTGCTGGTGGCCGCCGGATGGCTGGTGCTGACCACCCACCGCCTGTCCCAGAACGGCTTCGCCAACATCTACTACTCGGCGGGCGTGAAGTCGATGCTGCACTCGCTTCACAACCTGCTCTACGTGTCCTTCGACCCGGGCGGGCTGATCAGCGTCGACAAGCCGCCCCTCGGTCTGTGGCTGCAGGTGGCCAGCGCGAAGGTGTTGGGCTTCAAACCGATCAGCCTGCTGCTCCCGGAGGCGGTCTGCGGACTGGTGGCGATACTCGCGATGTACGTGATGCTGCGACGGCGGGTGGGCGGCTTCACCGCCCTCGGCGCCGCTCTGGCGCTGGCCGTGTTCCCCTCCTTCGTGGCGGTCTCCCGCGACAACGGCGTGGACCCGCTGCTGCTGGTGCTGCTGGTGCTTGCCTGCTGGGCCGCCCTGCGGGCCTGCGACACGGGCAGCCTGTGGGCGCTGCTCGTTTCGGCGGTGCTCGTCGGGCTGGCCTTCAACACCAAGACACTGGCCGCCTACCTCGCCGTCCCGGGGATCGTCGCCGGCTACCTCGTATGTGCCCCCACCGCGCTCGGCCGGCGGATCGCGAGCATGGCGCTGGCCGGGGTGGTGATGGTGGCCGTGTCGTTCTCCTGGATCCTGTACGTGGACTCCGTGGCGGCCGCCAAGCGACCGTGGGTGGGCAGCACCACCGACAACAGCGAGCTGGGGCTGACGTTCAACTACAACGGCCTCGGGCGCGTGGAAGGCCAGACCGGCGGGCCCGGACAGGTTCCCGCCAAGCCCGGGGCATATGTGCCGGTGCCCCACGTCCACGCCGGGGCGGGCCTCGGGCACCCGCCGCTGGCGGCCACCCTGAGCCTGAAGGGCGCGGCCCCCAAACCGCCACCCGGGCCGGCCCCGACCGGCGGGCGCGAACCGCGGCCGATCCCGTTCGGCAAGTCGCCCGGCCCGCTGCGCCTGTTCAAGGCCGGCCTCGGCGACCAGGCGGCCTGGTTCCTGCCCTATGCGCTGGTGGGCCTGCTGGCCTTCGCCCTGCTGCTGGCTCCGGCGCTGCTGGCGCGCGTGCGCGCCTCCCGCGAGGCCCGCCGTGCGGCGCTGCGCGACCCCCGCCTGGCGGCGCTGCTGGTGCTGGGCGGCTGGTTCGCGGTCGAGGCGGTCGTGCTGAGCGGCTCCAAGGGGATCGTGCACCCCTACTACGTCTCCGCACTGGCCCCGGGCGCCGCCGCGATGGCCGCCGCCGGGGCGTTCGCGTTCGCGAAGCTCGCCGGAGGCTCCCGGCGGATCCTCGGGATCCTGCTGGCGCTGGTGGCCATCGCCGCCACGATCGCCGTGCAGATCGTGCTCATGCACCAGCAGCGCTACATGGAGTGGTTCATCCCCTTCCTGATCGCCGGGGGCGCGCTCAGCTGGGTGGTGCTCGCCCTCTCCAGGCGGCTGGCGGCACCGGCCGCGACGGTCGGCTTCCTGGTCATGCTGGCCACCCCCGCCGCGTACGCCAGCACCAGCTGGCTGGCCCCGGTCGAGGGGACCTTCCCGGTGGCCGGCCCGCGCCACAACGCCGGCGAAGGCAAGTACGGCATCTCACCCCGCTCGATCGCGGTTGACGAAGCCCTGATCAAGTACGTGGACGCGCACCGTCTCCCGACCCGCTGGCCGGTGCTGACGGTCGCCGCCGACCAGGCCGCCCCACTGATCCTGATGGGCTTCCCGGCCGCCTCCCTGGCCGGCTACAGCGGCACCGACCCGGCGCTCACGGGCCCCGGCCTGGCGCGCCTGATCGAACGCGGTGAAGCGCGCTGGGTGCTGCTGGGAGGCCCCTACTCCCAGCGCGGCGGCAACAGGGCGACGGTTGCCGTGCTGCACGTCTGCCGCCAGCTGAAGCCGAGCCGCTGGCACAGCCCCTCCAGCTACACCGGCGGCGTGACCCTGTTCGACTGCGCCGGCGACGCCCGCGCGCTGGCGCGATACAAACCGCCGCCCGGCTACGGGGCGCCCCCGCGCGACCGCGGCTGACGCCTCAGGCGGCGACGCGCAGCTCGCGCCGGAAGGCCCGCTCGAACAGCTCTCCCTCGCGCCGCGCCGCCCAGCTCGGCACCGCGGAGTTGCCGTCGGCCACCAGGCGCAGCTCCACCGTGCCGTCGCTCTCCTCCAGCAGCGCCCGGCGCACGAGCTGATCGCGCGAGCGCTCGAGGTCCTCGGCCAGCCGCAGCAGGGTGGCGCAGCGATCCAGGCGCTCGGCGTCGCCGGGGCCGAACAGGGGCGCCATCGGCCCGGGTGAGGGCATGCCCTTGCGGTGGTAGCGGGCGGACTGGGCGATGATCGCCGTCTCCACCGGGGCGAACCCCGGCAGGCCGCCGTTGAGGATCAGGTAGCGGGAGTGCTTGTGGTGGTCGTCGTAGTCGATCGACATACCGATGTCGTGCAGCATGCAGGCCGCCCACAGCAGTTCCCGCTCGCGAGGGTCCCCCTCGTGCAGGCCGAGCGCCGCCAGCTTGTCGAACATGCCCAGCGCCAGCGCCGCGACGTGCTCGGTGTGGGCCGCGTCGACGGCGTACTGGCGGGCGAGGTTGAGCACGCTCGTGCGGCGGACGTCCTCGAACGTCGGAGGGCGCCCGTCACCGCCGGGGGTTCCCCCGAGCAGGCGCTCGAAGAAGACCCCCTCGCGCAGGCCCGCCTCGGTCACCTCCAGCGACTCGAAGCCCCCCGCCTGTAGCACGGCGTGGACGACGATGGCCCCGGCCAGGATCAGATCCGCCCGCGCCGGCTTGATCCCCGGGATGCTGGCCCGCTCGCGGGCCGGCAGCTCCGCCAGCCTGGCGATCAGCTCCTCCAGCGCCTCGCGCTCGACCACCATCCCCTGGACACCGATCGACGGCAGCCCGGCGGCCCGCTGGGCCGCCGCGGCGAGGTTGCGGACGGTCCCCCCGAGGCCCATCAGACGCCCCCCGCCGGCGCCGAGCCCCTTCAGCCAGCGGGCCTGTGAGAGCTCCTCGGCGACGTGGCCCCTCAGCTCGTCCAGCTGCTTGCGCTTGGCGGGGCCGTTGGCGGGCAGGTAGCGCTCGCTCATCAGCACCGTGCCGACCCGCCAGGAGCCGCATTGGCGGGGCAGCCGGTCCTCCACACGCAGCAGTTGCATCGAGCCGCCGCCGAGGTCCAGCACGCAGCCCTGCTGGAGGGTCGTGGAGTTGACCGCCGCCAGGTAGGCGTAGTAGGCCTCCTGCTCGCGCGAGAGCACCCGGATCGCCCCCGCAAAGGACGCCCGGGCGGGGCCCAGGAAGGCCTCGGCGTTGGGGGCTTCGCGGATCGCGCTGGTGGCCACCGCGTCCACGTGCTGCTCGTCGAGGCCGCTGGCGCGGCAGAAGTGGGCGAACACCTCGAGCGTCGCCAGAGCCCTCGCCACCGGGGCCTCGCCGAGCTCACCGGTGCCGGCCAGGCCCTCGCCGATACGCACGGGCTCGTAGATCTCGTCTGTGCGCCGCCACCAGCCGTCGCCGGCCATGAAAACGACCAGTCGGAACGAGTTGGAGCCGAGATCGATGACCCCCAGCCGCTCCCCGGGCTTCATGTCGTGAGCGTATTGGCCGCGGCGGACCGGAAGGAAACGGGCGCTCGACCGCCCGTTGGGCTCCGCCGGCCAGGCGTTTCGAGGGGCCTCCAGGCGGGCAAACCAGAGGTCGGTGCCGATCGATCCGCAACACCCGGACCTGATCGCCTCGCTGCATCTCGACCCCCATGCGGCCCGAGCCGCCCGCCACTGGGTCAGGCGCGTGGACTCCCCCTCACCGGACCTGCGCGACGCGGTAGCCCTGCTGACGAGCGAGCTCGTGACACGGGCCGTGAGGCCGGAGGAGGTCGCCGACGAGGAGATGCAACTGCAGGTCTGGATGCCCTCGGACATCGTCAGGGTCGAGCTCAGCGTTCCCCGCGAGCGCTTCTTCGCCCCCGAGGAGGAGCGCTCCGAAGACCTCGGCGCGATGGTCCTCGACCGCATCGCCGACCGCTGGTCGATCCAGCCGGACGGCCACTCGGTCTCGCTCTGGTTCGAGATCGACCGCCACCCCAGCGGCGCAGCTCACTAGCGGCGGCTCACCGGTCGGGCCGCCACCGCCGCGGCCAGGCCGCCGCCGCGCCTCGGCGCCTGGCCGCGGAGCGCAAAAGAAGAGCGCCCCCGAAGGGGCGCTCTCATTCCCAATTTGGTCTGTCGAGAACCGGGGCCCAGCCCGGCGGGCCGCGCTCTCAACTCAACCGAAGGTGTCTACTTACCTTCCAGTTTGCGTTCCTTGCAGACTTCCTTCTTGGCGGTGAGGTTTTCCTTCAGAGCCGCGTACTTGAGCTTGAAGGCTTCCTCTTGTTCCTTGATCTTTGCCTTCGAAGGCTTTTTGTTTTCTTTCTCTTCCGTGACCTTTTCCTTGAAGGTTTCCTTCTTTTCGCCTAGGCGTTCCTTGTATTCGGCGGATTTTTCCTTGCAGACTTCGAACTTTTCGCCGACTTTTTCCTTGCCTTCTTCGTACTTTTCTTTGCAGGCTTCGGCCTTTTCGCCGAGCTTTTCCTTGAAGGATTCGTCTTTTTCGGCGTACTTTTCCTTTATGGCTTCAGTCTTTTCCTTGCTCGCGCCGTTTTCGCGCAGTTCTTCAAGGCGTTCCTTCTGTTCTTCTTTTTTTTCTAGAAGGTTTTCTTTGCCTTCGACGACGTGTTCCTTACACGCTTCCAGCTTTTCCTTTGGCGTCCCTTCTGCCCATGCGCCTCCTGCGACGACGGCGGCCATCGCGTAGACGGCGATCAGGCAGAGGGCGAGAATGCTAATCCGCTTCACGTATCCATCCTCTCTCGTGTGTCCTGATTCGTTCTCTCGCTCTGATCGCCGCCGGTGCCCCCTCAAGCTCTGCACGGGCGCAGACTGACGATCCATGCCTCACGGCGTTGTCCTATAGCGTCGTCCTACCGGGGGTCACCCGACTGCGGTCCGATGTGGACGACAAAGCGCGGCGAGTTCCCAGCTCCGACGAGGCAGAGCACGTCGAGACAGGCGTCAGGGCACGCTGCGCTCCAGCAGCGACATCCATGACTCCTACAGCCCCGGGCATGCCATCCTCCTCCTTGCCTCCTTGGGAAAACTCCGTTAGAGGGACCACAGCGCGGTGCCCCCCACAGCGCGTTTTATACCACGTCCCGCCACGGAGTGCAAAGCCCTTTGTGTCGGATTGCGCACCGAAGCGGGTTTCGGCATAACGAATGCTTATGGGATCCTGGGGTCCCTCGTACCGGCGATGCCCGCTAGGCCGCGGCCGGGGCCAGGCGCACCGGCAGCCGCTTGAGCTGGTTGACGAACAGCGCCTCGGCGGCCACGGGCTCGCCGTCCAGCGCGATCTGCGGGTAGCGGCGCAGCGTCTCCTCGATCAGGATCCGCAGCTCCAGGCGCGCCAGCGCGGTGCCCAGGCAGAAGTGCCGGCCCCCGGCCCCGAACGCCTGGTGCTCGGGGTTGCGGTGGATGTCGAAGCGGTCTGGGTCCTCGTAACGGGTCTCGTCGCGGTTGGAGGACACGTACCACATGACCACCTTCTCGCCCTTCTTGATGTGCTTGCCGCCGAGCTCGGCATCGCGCGTGGCGGTGCGGCGGAAGTGGGCGAAGGCGGGGAACATCCGCAGCGCCTCCTCGACCGCCCCGGGGACCAGGGACGGGTCCTCGGCCAGCTCGCTCAACTGCTCCGGGTTTTCCATCAGCGCCCGCATCCCGCTGGAGTAGGTCGCCTTGGTCGAGTCGTTCCCGGCCGCCATCAGCAGGAAGAAGCCCATCACGATCTCGATCTCCTCGAGTTTCTCGCCGTCCACCTCGGCGTGGACGAGGATGCTCATGAGGTCGTCGGTGGGGTTCTCGCGGCGCTCGGCGATGAGCGCCCGGCAGCGCTCGAACATTTCCGGGAAGTCCTTCTCGAGCACGCCGTCGATGCCTTCGGGCGCCAGCTCCGGGTCGTCGGGCGCCAGCGCGGCGTTCATGATCCGCGCCCACATCGCGTCTTCGTCCTCGGACAGGCCCATGAAGCTCGAGATCACCCGCGAGACGACCGGCTGGGCCACTTCGGATACCAGCTCGCAGCGCTCCTGCCCCTCGAGCCGATCGAGCACGTCGCAGGTGATCGCGCGGATGCGCTCCTCGTGGTCGGCGATCCGCTTCGGCGTGAAGCCGCGCTGGAACAGCGCCTTCACGCGGTCGTGCTTGGGCGGGTCCTGGCCGATGAACATCGCCCGTACGAGCTCGAGCGGGAAGATCTCGGCGAACACGGTCACGCCACCCAGCTCCGAGGAATAGGTCTCCCAGTCGCGGCTGACTGTGTGCACGTCCTCCGCGGTGGTGACCGACCAGAAGCCGGCCTCGTCGGGGTACTGGTCGATCTTTCCGGACCAGTGCATCGGGCACTTGGCCCGCATCTCCTTGAACAGCTCGTACGGCGGGCCGTCCTTCCACAGCTCGCTCTGGGCGAGCTCCACGTTCTCGATCTCCGCCGTCTCGATCCCCGGTTGCACGGTCGCCATGTGATCCCCTCTCCTTCGGATGCCGGTCCATCACGGACTTTACTCCGCGCGCGAGCCCATCGCGGGCGGCGCGGAGCGCCCTGCGATCATCCGCCTCCAGATGAGCGATGCGGGGGCCCTCGAGACGCAGTTGCGCGAGCAGGACCTGCGCGCGGACTGGCTGGAGCAGCTGCGTGCCTGGCTGCAGGACGCGCGCACGGCGGACCTCTCCGAACCGGAGGCGATGGTGCTGGCCACGGCCGACGCGGACGGGCGCCCCGGCGCTCGGACCGTGCTGCTGAAGGGGCTCGACGAGCGCGGGTTGGTGTTCTTCTCCAACCGCGGCTCGCGCAAGGGCCGCGAACTGGCGGAGAACCCACGCGTTGCGGTCGTGTTCCCCTGGTATCCGATCCGCCGGCAGGTGATCGTGGACGGGACCGTCGAGGTGCTCGACGAGCAGGCCTCTGATGAGTACTTCGCGAGCCGCCCCTACCGCTCGCGCATCGGCGCCCTCGCGAGCAGCCAGTCGAGCGTGATCTCAAGGCGCGAGGTGCTCGAGCAGGCCCGCGACGAGCTCCAGGAGCGCTACCCGGAGCCGGGACCGGTGCCGCGTCCGGCGTGGTGGGGCGGCTGGCGCATCGCGCCCACCAGCGTCGAGTTCTGGCAGGGCCGGCGCGACCGTCTGCACGATCGCCTGCGCTACCGGCGTGAGGGCGGCGGCTGGATCATCGAGCGGCTCTCGCCGTAGCGCGGACGGCTACCTGGCGGGCGAGACGGCGACCGTGAGGTCGTGCGTGCGAATCAGGTCGGAGGCCTTTTTCCAGCACACGTCCTGCTCCTCGGGGTAGTTGGTCGAGACGCCCTTGGCGATCAGCCCCTCGACCTTCTTCGCGGCCCGCGCCGCGACCGCCGACAGGTGTCCTCCCTCGCGCGGCGCCTGCGCCTCGCGCGCGTCCCCACGACCGGGGCGCGACCTCGCTCCGGTGCGTCCTTCGGCCGTGGTCCTGCGCGGGTTCTCGTTCAGGTACAGGCGCAGGGCACTCACGGTCCAGGGCAGGCCGGTGAGGCTCTCCTCGGTCTCGACGAAGCGCGCGAAGTCGGCGCCGCTGCGCCAGCGTCCCGATACCTGCGCCACCCTCGCGAGGCTGTAGCTGGGGATTTCGTACACATGTACGAAATCCCCGAGCCAACGCAGAACCTGGCGGTACTGGTCGAGCGCTCCGTAGCTGATCCCGACCTCGGCGGCGAAGTCCGACAGCGTGCGCCCGGCTGCTCCTCTTCCATGCTGGGGCACGACGTCGAAGGAGGCCAGGGCCGCTTCCATCTTGCCCTCGAATGTCTTGCTGAGCGCACCGCGAGCGCGTGCGACGGCCGCGCGCCACACGACCAACTCGTCACCCGTTCGCTCACCGCCCACCAGCGCCGTCTTGGTGATCACGTCTCGGAATCCTATTGTCGGCCGGGACGGCACGTTTCACACTGTTCCGCTCGTTAGGCAGATTCGCTCGCGCGGATCGCCGCGGATCACGTGGTGATGCCGCGCACGGGCGCCAGCTCTTAGGATCCGGCGCCATGACCGCTCCCCTGATCGTGGAGGACCCGGCGCCACACGTTCGCCGCTTGCTGCTCAACCGCCCCGAGCAGTTGAACACGATGACCGCCGAGCTGTGCGAGGCGTTGCACGTGGAGCTGCGCAGGGTCGCGGCCGAGCGTTCGGTGCGGGCCGTGATCGTCACCGGTGCCGGACGGGGCTTCTGCGCGGGGCTCGATCTCCACGGCTACGGCGCCGCGCCGGGCAACGAAGGCGACGATGAACCGCGCAACCGGCTGGCCAACCAGCAGCACATGTCGAGCCTGATCCTCGAGCTGCGGGCGCTGCCGCAACCCGTGATCGCCGCCGTGAACGGCCCGGCGGCCGGCTTCGGGCTCGCGCTCGCGCTCGGCTGCGACATCCGCTACGCGGCCGCGGAGGCGGTCTTCCGCGTGGCCTTCCTGAACATCGGGGTGTCGAACTGCGACATGGGAACGAGCTGGCTGCTGCCGCGACTGATCGGAGCCTCCCGATCGCACGAGCTGATGCTCACCGGCAGGCGCTTCGACGCCGAGGAGGCCCTGCGCATCGGGTTGGTCGCGGACGTGGTCCCGAGCGGGTCGCTTGCGGACCGTGCACTGGAGGGAGCCACGCAGATCGCCGCATCGGCCCCGTGGGGAGTGCGGCTGACCAAGCAGGGGATGTGGGCCGCACTCGAGGTGTCCTCGGAGCGGGCGGCCGTCGAGTACGAGGATCGTCAGCAGATCATGGCCACCTTCGGCGCCGCGCCCCCCGAGGCGATCAGCGCCTTCCTCGAGAAGAGCCCGCCCGCCTTCGACGACTAAGCACCGCCACCGGGGGCCGCTCGCAAAACCCCCGAATTGCAGGGCCGTCGCGTAAGGGATTGCTACTGGCTGGCCGCCCGGATAGGCTCGCCGCGGCTCCCCGGCAAAAAGGGCCGTATGCCCCCGAGCAGCCACGCGCTACCCCCTTGCGGCGTGGCGTGCCGGGGAGCCACTGATTCGGCTGCGAGAGAGCGGGACCTCCGCCGCAGGGGTGGCGGAGGTCCCGCGATCCGGGCCGAAGGCAGCTTCTGCCCGGCGGGGGGCTAGGACACAGAGAGCCCCCCGGTTTGGGTGCCGTGCTCAGGAAAGCGAAAGCGTCCCGACGAACGTGCCTTTCTTGACCTGCTTGCCGTTCTTGCGTTCGCCGCAGTGGTGCGAACCGGTGTAGGTCTCGTTGATCGACCCGCCGATCGTGTCTTCGGCGAACGGTCCGCTTTCGATCAGCCCGCTCAGGAGCTGGCCGGGTCCTTCGGCGATGTCAACGCTGAAGGTGCCCTGCGAGTTGCCCATGTGCTTCTTCTTGTTGAGCTTGATGATGATCTTGTTTTCTTCCGCCGCCGCACCGACCCCACCCGCGCTCAGCGCTTCACAGCCGATCGCTTCGGCGGTCTTGAAGTGGGCCTCGAACTTGCCTTCGCTGGCGTTGCTTTCGCTGCTTTCACAGCCGGAGAGCGTGCCCTTGACGGTCACGTTCTGGACCTGTGGTTCGGTGCCCAGACCCGGCGAGAGCTTGATCAGGCCGCCCGCGCTGCACGAGGTGCTGGCGGCGTTCGCAGAGGCCGTCCCGGCCATCGCCATCGCAGCCACCGCTCCGGCCACGATCGCCAGTCTCATTGCCCGCATGTGTTCCTCCTTGTTGATTGCTGAGCCTGCGGGGGGCGCCCCATGCTGAACCGCTCGTTTCGTCGCCCTGCCGCCGTCCTACCTCTTACAACGCGGCCGGCGGGGCAAGGTTGGAGGCGACCAGGGCTCGCGGGGCCCGAGCCGAACGGCCCCGGCGCTGCCGGCGCGGACATGACGAGAGCCCGAAGACGGGGCGCTATAGGCTTCGCCGCGATGTCCGGGGGCGAGGGTGGCCTTTGCGCGTCGCGAGCGACCCGAGCTGAGAAGCCGTGAAATGGGAACTTGCGATCGTGGCGGCGTCGGTGCTCGCCGTGGCGGGCATGTCGCGGCGTCTGACGGGTACATCCGTCACCCCGGCGATGGTGTTCGTCGCGATCGGGGTGCTGGTGGGACCGCTCGTGTTCGATGGCGTGGCGCAGAGCCCGACCGGTGGAGCCGTTCGGACGCTGGCCGAGGCGACACTGACGATCGTCCTGTTCGCGGACGCGTCGCGCATCACGCTGCGGGCTCTCAGGCGCGAGTACTCGGTTCCCCTGCGCCTGCTTGGCATCGGCCTGCCGCTGACGATCGTGCTGGGCGCGTTCGTGGCGCTCGCGCTGTTCAGCGGTCTCGATCTGGTCGACGCGTGCGTGCTCGCCATCGTGCTCGCACCCACCGATGCCGCGCTCGGGGCGGCCGTCGTGGCCGAGCAGAGGCTCCCCTCGCGCATTCGTCAGGGCCTCAACGTCGAGAGCGGGCTCAACGACGGAATCTGCGTGCCGCTGCTGCTGATCGCGCTAGCGGCCTCAGAGGTGGACGACAACGCGATCAGCGCCCACCACGCGGTCACGATCGTCCTCGAGGAGATCGGCTACGGGATCGTGGGAGGCGTCGCCGCCGGGCTCGTGGCGGGTGGTGTGATCGTGCTCGCCGGCCGGCGGCGCCTGATCACCGATGCCTGGCTGCAGGTCGTCCCGGTCGCGGGCGCCGCGCTCGCATACGGGGTCGCCGCGGCCCTCGGCGGGTCCGGCTTCATCGCGGCCTTCCTCGCGGGCTCGATCTTCGGAAGGGTCGCGGGGAGCGAGTCGGATACCGCCTCGCGCCTGAACGGGGAGCTGGGTGATCTGCTGGCTGGCGTGACCTTGCTCGTTTTGGGGCCATCCTGCTCGGCCCCGCGCTGGAGGACGTCAGCTGGCAGATCGCGCTCTACGCGGTCCTGAGCCTCACGCTGTTGCGGATGGTGCCGGTGGCGATCGCGATGGTCGGCACCCGCGCGAGAGCGCCGACCATCGGCTTCCTCGGCTGGTTCGGCCCACGCGGCCTCGCGTCGATCGTGTTCGCCGTGATCGTGGTCGAGGACGCGCAGCTGAAGGGCGTGTCGACGATCCTCCAGGCGACGTACCTGACGATCGGGCTGTCCGTATTCGCGCACGGCGTCACCGCGGCGCCGCTCGCGAGGCGCTACGCGGACTGGTACGAGTCGAGCTCGCGCGAGGAGAGCGGGATGGAGAGCGCGCCGGCGCCCGCCCACCGGACGCGGGGCGTGCGGGTCCGCACGTGAGCGGGGAGGCCTCCCGCACGACTGCTCGCGCTGCAGTGGGCCGAACCGGCCCCTACCGATCCTTGCGTCGCGCTTCGCGCCGGCGAACCCGGGCCCCCATCAGCGGTCCGATCGGTATTGCCATCGCGACGAGCGCGACAACAAGAAACACGACACCCGCGATGCCCGAGCCTCCGTGCAGAAGCAACACCACCGCTGCGACAACCAGGGCCGACGGGCCGAGCGTGATCGCCCACGCGACGGCGCGCTCCGTAAGCGTCATCTTCTCGCGGCGGTGCTGACGCAACCGCCGCCGGGCGTCGTTGAACTCTGCGAGCCGGCCCATGTTCAAAGTGTGCCCGCCGAGCCTAGCCCCCGCTTCGTGACTGTCATTGCACCCGGCCGATCCGAGGCGCCGCGCGAGCCAGCCCACATAGCGAAAACCCCCGCGCTAGCAGGGGCATCGCCCGATGGGCCCGCCTGGACTCGAACCAGGGACCTACCGATTATGAGTCGGCAGCTCTAACCAACTGAGCTACGGGCCCGTCGCGTTGCGTGCCTGTTGGGGCACGCCCGCGCGCCGGGGACGCTACCAGCGAGATATGGGATGCTCCCGCCGCCGTCATCCGTGCTCAGGCCGGCGGCGTCGAGTCATTGACCACCACCGAGGAGAGACGGCATGGCACCAGCACGGGCAGCGATAGTCACGGGAGCTTCCAGCGGCATCGGGCTGGCGATCGCGAAAGTGCTCGGCGAAGAGGGCCACGGCCTGACGATCGCGGCCAGGCGCCCGGAGAAGCTCGAGGCCGCCGCCGAGGGGCTGCGGGGCGAAGGCTTCGAGCTGCAGTCGCTGCCCGCCAACCTCGGCGACGAGGCCGAGGTCAAGCGGATCGTGGACGCCCACCGCGAGCGCTACGGACGCCTCGACGTGCTGGTCAACAACGCCGGCATGGGTGTCGGAGCGCCCGTCGGGGAGATGCAGACGAAGTTCATCGACATGCAGCTGAACATCAACCTGCGCTCGATCTTCCTCTTCTACCGCGAAGCGGTGGGCATGCTCAAAGAAGCCGGCGAGGAGCACCGCAACGCACTGGTCGTGAACACCTCCTCGATCTCCGGCAAGCGCGGCGAGGGCTGGCTGTCGGTGTACTCCGCCACCAAGCACGGCGTGGTGGGGTTCACCGAGGCGATGAACAAGGAACTGGGCGGCGACGGAATCAAGTCGACCGCCCTCTGCCCGGCGTTCGTGGACACGCCGATGACGGACTTCGTCAAGGAGCACGTCCCCGCGGACCAGATGATCCGTCCCGAGGACGTCGCCGAGGCGGTGCGCTACCTGCTCAAGCTCTCGCCGGCGTGCGTGGTCCCGGAGTTCATGTTCGTGCGGCCGGGCGACGCCCTCTAGCGACCGACCGCAGCGCGTCGGCGGCGGGCCGCAGGCGCCGGGCGCGGATCTCCCCGCGCGGGTCCAGCACCTCCAGAACACGCCGGGGCCGGGTGAGCCGCTCGCGGCGCAGCTTGCGATGCTCGGCGATCGCGCGGTCGAGCTCTAGGCCGTCGAGGCTTTCGAGGCTGTCCTCGAGTTGCGAGGCGAGGATCGAGATCTCCCTGGCCGTCGCTGCCCTGGCCTTGCCGCGGGCCCTCGTGAAGCGGTCCCACGAGCGCGCGAAGGAGAGGAAGTCGGTGCGACCGCCGCGGCGGTGGGCGGCGAGCATCGGACAGACGCCGCCGAGCTCGTCCACGTAGGCCCCGGCGATGATGCGGTCGCTGTCGCGTACACCGGCGAGCATCGCCTCGCGCGTGGCCACCGGCATGCAGTCGATCGCCAGCCGCAGGCCGTGAAGGGACCCGTTTTGGCGGCTGTGGCGGGAGCGGCGCTTTGACATAGGCTGTGGCCTCCGGGGGGCGACGGGAGCTCGCCGGGCGAAGGCGCGCCAAGCCTATGGCACGGCGTCCCTCTCAGCCAAGAAATCCCTGCTCCTGAAAGGAAACTTGCGGATGAAGCTCGGCGTACACCTCGGGTACTGGGGATTGGGCCTCAGCTCACAGGACCAGCTCGGGATCGTGCAGGAGGCCGAGCGCCTCGGATACGACTCGGTCTGGACGGCGGAGGCCTACGGGTCCGACGCCGCCACAGTGCTCGGCTGGCTCGCGGGCCAGACCTCGAAGATCCGGCTCGGCTCGGGGATCTTCCAGATGCCCGCCCGCTCGGCGGCGATGACCGCCATGACGGCCGCCACGATCGACCAGCTCTCCGACGGGCGCATGCTGCTCGGCATCGGCTCCTCCGGCCCCCAGGTGGCGGAGGGCTGGCACGGGCAGCGGTTCGCCAAACAGCTGCAGCGCACGCGCGAGTACGTGGCGGTGGTGAGGATGGCGCTGGCCCGCGAACGGGTGGACTTCCAGGGTGAGACGCTCGAACTGCCCCTCCCGGACGGCCCCGGCAAGGCGCTGAAGCTGACCATCTCTCCGGTGCAGGAGCGGATCCCGATCTACATCGCCGCGATCGGCCCGAAGAACACCGCCCTCGCGGGAGAGATCGCCGACGGCTGGATCCCGACCCTGTTCTCCCCCGAGCACGTCTCGGAGCTGCGGCCGCTGCTCGAAGAAGGCGCCGCCCGATCGGGGAAATCGCTCGACGGGTTCGACATCGCGCCCACCGTCAACGTGTTCGTGACCGACGACCTCGAGGGTGCCCGCAACACGATGCGGCCGTTCATCGCGCTCTATGTCGGCGGCATGGGCTCCCGCAAGCAGAACTTCTACAACCAGCTCGTATGCCGCTACGGCTTCGAGAAGGAGGCCGCACAGATCCAGGACCTGTACCTGGAAGGGAAGCGCGAGGAGGCGATGGCGGCGATCCCCGACTCGCTGATCGACACGGTCTCCCTGTGCGGCCCGCCCGACCGGGTTCGCGAGCGCCTGGCCGTGTACCGGGACGCGGGCGTGGGCACCCTCGGGGTGACGCCGACGGCCTTCACTGCACCGGAGCGCCTGGAGCAGCTGCGCCTGGTGGCCGAGCTAGCGGCCTGACGCCGCGGGAGAGCCCGGCGTGAGCGTCCAGCCGGGAGACGCCCGGCCGGTGGCGCAACCCAGACGGTTCCTGCTCGGCGCCTTCGGCGACCCGGGGCACGCGTTTCCGATGATCGCCCTCGGGCGGGCGCTGCTGGCGCGCGGTCACGAGGTCTCGCTGCAGACGTGGACGCGCTGGCGCGAGCACGTCGAGGCGGAGGGAATCGGCTTCCTGGCCGCGCCGGAGTACCGCGTCTTCCCCACCGGCTCGGAGCCGCTGAATTTCTACGAGGCGGTCGTCCAGGCCACCAGGGACACGCTGCCGGACGTGAGGGAGCTGGCGCCGGATGTCGTGGTGGCGGACATCCTCACGCTCGCCCCGGCCCTGGCCTCGGAGCTCGCCGGGGTGCCGCTGGCGACGCTCATCCCCCACGTCTACCCCCACGCCGGCGACGGATTCCCGGTGTACTCGATCGGCGCACGGTTGCCACGGCGAGCGATCGGCCGTTCGTTCTGGCGTAGCGCCCAGCGACCGGTGGCGAAGGGGCTGGAGCTGGGCCGGCGAGAGCTGAACGCAACCCGCGCCGAGCTCGGCCTGCCGGAGCTCGAGCACGTGCACGGCGGGATCAGCCGCGAGCTGGCACTCGTGGCCACCCTCCCCCAACTCGAGTATCCGCGGGCCTGGCCACCGTGGGCGAAGGTCGTCGGGCCGCTGATGTGGGAGCCGCCGTCCGAGGAGGTCACGTTGCCGCCCGGGAGCGCCCCGCTGGTGCTGGTGGCGCCCTCGACCGCCCAGGACCCCGAGCTGCGCCTGCTGCGGGCCTCCCTGGAGGGACTCGCCGAGGAGCCCGTGCGGGTGCTCGCCACCTACAACGGGCACCTGCCACGCAGGCCCCTGCCGGTACCCGCGAACGCGACCGTGGTGGAGTGGCTGTCGTACTCGCGCACGATGCCCCGCTGCGACCTGGTCATCTGCCATGCCGGCCACGGAACGCTGGTGCGAGCCCTCACGAGCGGGGTGCCGGTGCTCGCCTGCCCCTCGGTTGGCGACATGAGCGAGAACGCCGCCCGGCTGGACTGGGCGGGTGCCGGGGTGCGTATCCCCCCGCGGCTGCTGGGGCCACGATCGGTGCGGGTGGGTGTGCGGCGAATCCTCTCCGAGCGCTCGATCGGCGCCCGTGCGCGTGAGATGGCGCGCTGGGCCGCTGCTCACGACAGCGGCGGTGCCGCCGCCGAGCTGCTCGAGGCGATGGCGTCTGCCGCTTCCTCCTCGACGCGCACCTCGACGCACACCTGACCGTCGCGCTCGCGCGCGATGGCGCGGCCCGCCCGCTCACGTCCCTGCAGGCGCAGGCGGACGTCCGCCTCCTCGCGCAGGTTGCGCCACCAGCGCTTGCGCTCGGGCCACATCACCGCGATCTCGAGGGCGCCGTCGGTTCGCTCGTACATAACCGGGATCGTGTAGGAGCGGCCGCTGGCGCGCCCGATGAAGGTGATCAGCGCCAGCCGCCCGCTCACGACCCGATGAAGCGGGGAGCGCAGCAGCACGGCAACGAGCTGGTTGCCCGTACGGTTCCAGAGCGCGAACGGTGCGTGCGCGCGTCGGTTGGGGGTCTGGCTGGGACTGCCGGGCGCCGTCACTCTGGAGCCTCCTGTGTCGCGTGGCCGGCGAGCCCGCTCGTGAGGCGGAAGATCGCGTCCACCACGGTGGCACGGGGCACATCCTCGTGGTCCAGCCACCACAGCGCGACGCCGTAGAGGGAGCTGCGGATGGCCTCCCCGAGCGGCTCCAGCTCGTGCTCGGGGATCCCCGGCGCGAGCTCGCGCAGCAGCGCGACGTCCGCCGAGCGCTGCCAGTGACGCAGCTCCCGCTGGAGCTGCGCGAGCTCCTCGTCGCCGGTGATGTCGCGGAACAGGAAGCGGCAGCTGTCGGGGTGGGCCTCGACGTGCGCGAACCAGCTGTCGGTCATGGCCATCAGCGAGCCGGCGTCGGGGCGGCGTAGGAACTCGTCCAGCGGCGCGGCCGCGAGCTCGTCCCGGCGGCGCTCCAGCAGCCTCCTGGCGAGCTCCTGCTTGGAGTCGAAGTGGCGGTAGAGCATTGGCTTGCTGACTCCGGCGGCAGCGCAGATCTGCTCCACCGTGGTCGCCTCGTAGCCGCGCTGCGCAAACAGTTCGGCAGCCGCCTCTTCGAGCAGCTCACGGCGCTGTGGCGCCTTCAGGCGGGTGCGGCGGCCCTTGGCGTCCGCACTGTCCCGGGCCCCTTTACTGTCCTCGGCAGTCTTTGTTACCATTCGGTACACTATATAGTAACAAACGTTCGGGAGGGACCGTCTTGATCGCTTCACTCCACATCCGCGAGGCCCGTCCATCCGATGCCCTGCGGGCGCTCTTGAAGGGGAGGCTGAGCCGGGTTCCGGGCGTGATCGCCGGAGATGTCGTAGTCGTGGCCCGTTTCTCCGAGCACCTGCTTCCCCGCCCCGACCGTCACCGGATCGGAGCGTTTGCGTTCTGGAGCGACGAGGACGCCCTGGACCGCTTTTTAGAGGACCACGAGGCCGGCCAGTTGCTGGCCGGGGGCTGGCAGATGCGCATGCAGCCCACCCGCCTGGTGGGATCCTGGCCGGGGCTCGGAACGCTCGCCGGCCACGAGTTTCCGATGGACATGGACGAGCCCGCCGCGGGGCTCACGCTGGGCCAGCTGCGGCCGTCCCAGCTCGTTCGCTTTCTGAAGGCCAGCGCCCGCGCCGAGCGGGACGCGCTGAGCGACGGCGCGATGCTCGCCTCGAGCGGGCTGGCGCGGCCTCCCGGGCTGGTGGCGACCTTCTCGATCTGGCAGAGCCTCGCGGCGCTGCGGGGCTACATCGGCGGCGCGGGAGCGGATGGGCACCGGCGCGCGGTCCAAGGGCACGCCGCCACGCCCTTCCATCACGAATCGGCCTTCCTACGGATGCGTCCGCTGTCGGTCTCCGGGGATGCACCTTGGTGGCCCGGGCTCGAGGGCCGGGCCCTCATCGGGAGGCCGGCGAATGTGCCCTCACCGGCCTGAATCGGAAGCTCCGGGGGTGGGACTCGAACCCACAACCAATCGGTTAACAGCCGACTACTCTGCCATTGAGCTACCCCGGATCGGACTACCCTGGACTATCGCGTCCGGCCGGCTCATTGTACGGCAGGCCGCTCCGGATCCGTTAGCGCCGCAACGCCGGCCTCAACCTCCGCGTGGCAGTTCGCGCACAGCAGAATGCACTTCCGCGCCTCGGCGCGGGCTCGGTCGAGTGACCTCGTCACACCGCGCTGACTCAACGTGAATCGCTTGTCCGCCGGGGCGACGTGGTGGAACCCGAGCGCCGCCACGCACCTGCTGTAACCACATAGGCGACACGCCCCACCGGCCTCGGCCACAAGGATCCGCTTGACACGCCGCCTGCGCTTCGAGACCGCGTCGGTGTTGCACTTCGCGCAGCGATAGCCGGCATCCCTTCGCAGGCGGAACGTCGTCAGCCCATGGCGCGCGCACACGAGCGTCAGCTCCCGGCGCCCTTCTTTGGACGCCTGCCGGCGTTCGGCCCAGCGCGTCTGCAATCCGTACTCGCGCAACCGGATGCGAATCGTCGTCGGCGCGCGCCCCACGACTCCCGCGATCTGCGCTGTCGAGAGGCCCTCGTCCACGAGCTCTTCGAGTCGCTCGCGATCGATCACCCCCTTCGCCCCGTGGCGCTCCCGGCCGTTCGCCTCGAGCCCGTGCTGCGCCATCCAATACGCCACCGTCGCTTCGTGGCGCCCGACACGCCGCCCGATCTGAGCCAACGATAGGCCCTCGTCGAGGTACTGCTCCAGCGACGCGCGGTCCACCACAGCAGTGTCCCGCCGGCTTGGGACGAAACTCTCCCGTGACGGAGGGATGGGCCGACGGCGAAACCGACGCGCCCCGCCCCTCAACCCGCGCTGTTCCCGCTCTCCTCGAGCACCCGCTCGTTGGCCTGGTCGAACTCGAGCTTGATCTCCGCCTTGCGGCGGGCCAATTGGGTGGTCTCGCCATCCCCGCTCCCCCTCGCCCGCTGGATCTCCCGTTCCACGCCGGCCAGCTCGAGCTGCAGGCGCTGGACCTCCAGCATCGCGCCGTCGGGGTGCTCCCGGCCGGCCGCCACGATCAGCTCGGCCAGCAGCTCCTTCAGCTGCGGATCGTCCTCCAGCGCCACCGCCCCGGGCGGGTCCTTGATCGGGTCGGCCAGGCTCCCAGCCCGCAGCCTTGCCGCCGTCCGCCTCATCAGCGGGCTGGCGAAATGGTGCTCGAGATCCATCGCCGCCAGCGTCGCGGCACCCTCCTCGGGGGACGCCAGGCAGAGTGCCAGGAAGGCCCGTTCGGTCTCCTCGCGGGCGTGCAGCTCGGGCCCCGCGCCCCGCTCCGCCTCCGGCCCACCGGCCGCACCCGAGCGCTCCGGGCGCCGGCCCTCGGCCGCACCGGCCGGAC
Source organism: uncultured Solirubrobacteraceae bacterium (assembly GCA_963821425.1). Lineage (GTDB taxonomy): Bacteria > Actinomycetota > Thermoleophilia > Solirubrobacterales > Solirubrobacteraceae > Palsa-744. The sequence continues at coordinate 644,742 of CAWGDS010000001.1, read as the reverse complement.
CGCGCCCCCCTCCCCCGCCCGCCGGCCCCTGCGGGCGCGCGGCCGCCCGCGTGCGGGTTTCCGACAGCGCCTTCTCGGCCAGCCGGTCGGGCAGCGCCAGGCGGTTGGAGACCAGTCTCGTGAGCTCCATGCGGGTGGCGCTCTCGGGCAGTTCGGCGAACAGCGGCCGCAGCTCGTCGAGCATCCGGTCGCGGCCCTCCGAGGAGGAGTCGTCGCCGCTCTGCAGCACCCGCTCGACCCGGAAACGCACGAACGGCACGGCAGCCTCGGCGGCGCGGGTCATCGCCTCGGGGCCCTCCCGCTGGATCAACTCGGCCGGGTCGGCTCCCTCGGGCAGCTCGACCACGCGCAGCTCCAGGCGCTTCTTGACCGCCAGCCGGGCGGAGCGGAGCATCGCCTCCTGGCCCGCGCTGTCGGCGTCGAGCGCGAGCAGCACGGTGTGCGCCATCCGCGCCAGCTCGGAGACCTGATCGTCGGTCAGGGCCGTTCCCATCAGCCCCACCGCGTTGCGCATCCCCGCCTGGTGCAGCGCGATCGTGTCGGTGTAGCCCTCGCACAGGATCACCTGCCCCGCGCGGGCGGCGTGAGCCCGCGCCAGGTGGGCTCCGAACAGGTTGGAGCCCTTGTGGTAGACGCTGTTGTCGGAGGTGTTCAGGTACTTCGGCCGCTGGTCCTCCCGGATGGCCCTCGCCCCGAAGCCGAGGATCCGGCCCCGGATGTCGGCCAGCGGGAACATGATCCGGCCCCGGAAGCGGTCATAGGGGCGCCCGTCCTGCTTGGAACGCTGGGCGAGCCCCGTCTCGAACAGCTCCCGCTCGGAGAAGCCCGACCGTCTGGAGGCGAGCAGCACACGGTCCCAGGCGCTGGGCGCGTAGCCGACGCCGAACTGCTTCAGGATCTCCTCTCCGAGTCCCCGCTCGGCCAGGTAGTCCCGCGCCTTCCCCGCCTCCTCGGACTCCCACAGGCAGCGCTCGTAGTAGGTCGCGGTGCGCCCGACCAGCTCGAGCAGACGCGCGTCCCTGCGCCGTTTCTCCTGCTCCTTGGGGTCCTCACGTTCGGGCACGAGCTCCACCCCGGAGCGCTCCGCGAGCAGCTCCAGGGCCTCCTTGAAGTCCACCCCCTCGGTCTCCTGGACGAACGTGAAAACGTCCCCCGATGCCTGGCAGCCGAAGCAGTGGTAGACCTTCTGCACGGGGTCGATCCCGAACGAGGGCGTGCGCTCGTCGTGGAAGGGACACAGGCCCTCGTAGCGGGCCGGGCCGGCACGGCGAAGCTCCGTGCGGGCGCCCACCAGCTCGAGGAAGTCCACCGCCTCCCTCACCCGCTCCTTGGACTCGCTCGTGTACAGCGCCATCAGCGCCAACCTAGCGGGCGAAGGCGCGCGGTACCTGGAGGTCCGTGTAGGCCCGGATCGCGTAGCGGTCGGTCATCCCGGCGAGGTAGTCGGTCACCCGTTGGGCGAGATCATCCTCCGGGCCATCTGCAGGCGGCGTGACGCCCTCGGGGGCGCCGGGAAGCAGCTCGGGGTGCTCGACGTAGTGCTCGAACAGGCGTCCGATCACCTCGGTGATCTTGGCGAACTCCTCCCGCACCGCCGGCCCCAGGTACACGCGCTCGAACATGAAGTCCCGCAGCTCGTCCATGGCCGGCCCCGCAACGGGGCCCTGCACGATCTCACCCCGCTGGGCCGACTGCTCGACCATGTCGTGGACGAGCGCGTCGATCCGCGCCGAGCCCGTGTGGCCGAGCACCTCCAGCGGCCCGCGCGGCAGCTCGCGCTCGTCGAGCAGCCCCGCCCGGACCGCGTCGTCGATGTCGTGGTTGATGTAGGCGACCCGGTCGATCACGCGCACTATCCGGCCCTCCAGCGTCCGCGGCAGCGGAGCCCTGGAGGAGTGCCCCGCGATCCCGTCGCGCACCTGCTCCGTCAGGTTGAGCCCGATTCCGTCGCGCTCCAGGTGCTCGACCACCCGCAGCGAGTGCTCGTAGTGGCGGAAATCGCGGCCGAAGCGCTCTTTCAGGCACCCGTCGAGCGCCTCCTCCCCGATGTGCCCGAAGGGCGGGTGTCCGAGGTCGTGGCCGAGTCCGATCGCCTCCACCAGGTCCTCGTTCAAGCGCAGCCCCCGCGCCACCGTGCGGGAGATCGTGGTCACCTCCAGCGTGTGGGTCAGCCGCGTGCGGTAGTGATCGCCACGGGGCGCGACGAACACCTGGGTCTTGTGCGTCAGGCGCCTGAACGCCTTGCCGTGAACGATCCGGTCGCGGTCGCGCTGGAAGGGCGTCCGCAGCGCGCAGTCCTCCTCGGGGTGCGCCCTGAGGGCGGGGTACGAGCACGCCGCCAGCGGCGAGAGCAGCTCCTGCTCCTGGGAAGCGATCCGGGCGGCGAACTCCGCCGCCACCGTCCGAGGGTCGCCGGCGCTCAGTGCTCTCGTTTCCAGTCCCCCCGGAGCGTGATCTTGTGGATCAGATGGCTCCACTTGGTCTGCTCCCCGGGGTCCTCGCGGAACACGGGCGCCGAATGCTCGGGCAGGGGCAGCTCACGGGCCGCGGACGCGTCGAGCCGCAGGTCCACTCCCCGCTCGTGCAGCGAGGCGATCGACGACGCCTCCACGAAGCGCAGGGTTTTTCCCTCGTCGTAGATCAGCAGGCCGTGGAAGATGTCCTCCTCCGGAGCGCTGAGGACGCTCCTGACGGTCCCGACGACCTGCCCGTCGCTCGAGTACACGGGAACCCCCTCGTGGAGCACCTCGTAGGAGATCGGCTGGCCCTCGTCCATGGCCAGGAAAGATAGCCGCGATCGGGGAGGTTGCCCGCGCGCCGCTATGCGGCCGCCGCGGGCGCCAGGCGCACGTGGGCGTGATACTCGAGCGTCGCGGAGATCGCCCGCTCGACCTGCCGGAGCGCCGCCTCGGAGCCTTCGGGGGTCTCCGCCAGCGCCCGCCCGAGGGCCTCGGTCATGAACACGTGCGCCTCCTCGCCCAGCGCGAACGAGCCCGCCTCACAGGCGCTGCACACCACCCCTCCGGCGGCTCCCGAGAAGCCCACCAGGTGCTCCTGTGAGCCGCAGCTCGCGCACGCTCCGAGCTGCGGAGCGAGCCCGGCAGCGAGCAGCAGCTTGAGCCGGAACGAGAGCGCTCCAGCCCACGCCCCCCTGGAGTCCGCGACCCCGCCCGCGGCCCCGGCCCGCTCGTCCAGGAGGGTCAGCTGGCGGCACAGCAGGTGAAACACCCCCGGGTGGGGCTCGGAGGTCTCGAACAGGCGTCCCACGGCGTCGCATGCCCGCGAGGCGCTGTCCAGCGCCTGCCCGTCTCCCCGTAGCCGCGCGTGGGCCTCGATCGTGTGGGCGCCCGTCACCGTCAGCAGATCCCCCCGGCCCTCGTGGAGCTCGAGCTGCAGGCGGAAGAACGGCTCCAGGCGTCCCCCGAAGCGGCTCTTGGCCCGCCTCACGCCCTTGGCGATCGCGCTCACCCTGCCCCGGTGCAGGGTGTACACGTGCAGGATGCGGTCAGCCTCCCCGTAGCGCATCGAGCGCAACACCACCGCCTCCGTTTGCAGCTGCCCCGGCATATCTTCCGGCGAGTCTAGGTCCCGACCCGGAGCGCTCCCCGCCTTCGCGCCGCGGCGCTCGCCGGCCGGCGTCCCTAGACCCCGACCCCCGCGAGGGCGCTGCGGTACTGCGCCGCTTCTCGGCTGACCAGCCCTCCGCCCAGCTGCGTCGCGGTCTGCTCGGCCTCATCGAGCAGCTGTTGCGCGCGCTCGCGGTCCTCCGGCCGGCCGCGGGCGATCAGCGCGCCGGCCCATCCCGCGCGGGTGCGTGCCAGCAGCAACGGCGCACCAAAGCGCTCCTCGATCTCCGCGGCCGCCGCGAAGTGGCGTTCGGCCTGCTCGTAGCGACCCATGGTGGTGGCGAGCCTGCCGAGCGCCCAGTCGATCGAGCCAAGCGCGATCCCACCACCGGCAAGCCGACCGGCGAAGGGGGCCAACAGCTCGTACAGCTCATCTGCGCGATCCGCGAGGCCCAGACGCGAGCAGGCGTCGCCCCAGACGAACATCAAGGTCCATAGATAGTCCCACGGCACCTTCTGGAAGTCCTCGGCGCGCACGAGCGCGGCCGCCTCATCTGCGCGATCGCTCTCGATCAGCGCGATCGCCGCGAAGGCTCGCCACAGCGCGGGCGCCTCCGGCTGGCCGCAGAGCTCGACGATCTGCTCGACGAGCTCCCCGGTGCGACCCTGGTCGTAGCGAATCCTGAACAGCGTCGAGCCGAAGATCGACTGCGCATCGGGCTGACCGGACGCAGCGCCCACCTCGAATGCCTGGATCGCCCATTGTTCAGCTGCGGGGAGGTCGCCCTGGATGTTGGCCCAAACGCACTCGTAGATCCGCCGCTGCCAGGCGAATGTCGGCTCCGGCACGGTCTCGGCCAGCTCCCTTATCGCCGTCAGGGCGCCCTCCACCTGCGCCCGGTCCCCGGCCTCGAGTCCGACGTCCCAGGGCCGCTGCGCCAGCAGGTAGCCGAGGCCCGGGTCATCCAGTTGCCGCGCGAGTGCGACCAACTCGTCGGCCAGCTGCCGGCGCTCGGTCAGCGTGTCGGGAACCTGGATCGCGTAGATCGCGTTGTGCAGCGTGTAAGCGAGCGTTGCCGGATCGTCGCCGGCTCGGGCCAGCTCGATCGCCTCCGCGGCGAGCGCCTGGCAGCGCGCCGGGTCGCCGGCGTAGTGCAGCTCGTTGGCCAGCAACGCGAGCACACGCGAGCGCCGCGGATGATCGCGCCTGAGGGCCTTCGCCGCTGCCTCGAGCGCCTGCACGCGGTTCACATCGACGCCGCCGATTTTGCTCGTGTAGCCCCGGCTGTTGGCGAGCACGGCGCGGCAAATCCTGTCTTCGTCGCCCAGCTCCTCGGCGAGCTCGGCAGCTTCGAGCAGCGTCCGGCGGTGGTCCGGGTCGCCGACCCGGCGCTCTGCATCGCCCAGGCCGATTAACAGGTCGCAACGCTCGGAGAGATCGCCGCCCTCGGCCTGGTCGTAGAGCTCGAGCGCCTGGCGATACCAGCGCACGGCCTCACCGGGCGCGAGCTGCTGGAGCGCCCGTTCTGCTGCTCGCCGCGCATAGTTCGTCGCCTTGGCGGTCTCGGCGCTCACGACGGCTTCGCCCCAGTGGTAGGCCAGCTCCCCGAGCCGCTCCTTGGGCTCATCGCCGCACTCCTGCTCGAGTGCTTCAGCTATCCGTTTGTGAAGCCGCGAACGCCTGGTGCGTCCGAGATCTTCATACAGCGTGTACTCGACGAGCGCATGGGTGAACGTGAAGCGTCCCGCGCGATCGTGGCTCTCCTGAAGCAACGCCGCCGCAACCGCCTCGTCGAGGAGGTCGAGCAGCCGCCCTTCGGGGAGGTCGACCGCTGCCAGCAAGAGCTCGAGGTCAAAGTCGCGCCCGATCACGGCGGCAGCGCTCAAAGCGGTGCGGGCGTCAGCGCCAAGCCGCTCCACACGCCGCCCGATCACCTCGCGCACGCTCTGGGGCATGCCCAGATCTGCCAGGTCTCCGACGAGGTGCCAGCGTCCATCCGGCAGCTGCACGATCGCGCCCGACTCGGTCAGGTGGCGCAACACCTCACCGGCGAAGAACGGGTTGCCGGCCGTCTCGCGCGTTATCTCTTCAGCAAGCACCCGCCCCTGCTCGTCGAGCTCGTGCCCCGCCGTCGCCTCCATCAGGGCCACCACATCGTCCGCCCCCAGGCCGCTGAGCTTCATCCGCTCGACGCCCTGCTCCTTGTGCAGGTCGGCCAGCAGCGCCAGCAGCGGGTGATCGTGCGGCAGTTCGGAGTCACGGTAGGTGCCCAGGACGGTCACTGCCATCTCGGGGCTTGCCGAGACCACGTGGCGCAGCAGTGACAGCGTGGGCGCGTCGGCCCAGTGGAGGTCGTCCACGATCAGCAGGACCGGCTCGTTCTCGCCCGCCGCGTGGAGCAGACCGGCGACCGCGGCGTACATCAGGTAGCGGTCCATCTCCGAGTCGCTCTCGCGCGGTGAGGGCAGACCGGGCACGCGATCGCCCAGAGCGGGCACGAGGCGGGCGAGGTCGCCCCCGAAACGCTCTACGTAGCGGTCGAGGACTCGCTGCGGCGCTTCTTGCACCAGATGCCCGAGCGCCTGCGTCCACGGCTGGTAGGGCACGCCCAGGTCCTCTTCACAGCGCCCGTACAGGACCGTGGCCCCCTCCGCATGGAGTTGCTGGGCGAACTGCGCCGAAAGCCGTGTCTTGCCGACGCCCGCCTCGCCGGCGATCAGCGCGACGCGCAGCGCCCCCGCACACGTCTGGCCCCACAGCTCGCTCAGGTGTTCGCGCTCGGCGAGGCGACCGACATAGCCCGTCGTCGGCAGATCACGCAGCCGTTGTGGCAGCGCGAGCCCCTCCACGGGGGCTTGCCCCCACTGCACGTCGACCGCGCTGACCGGCTCCGGAAGGCCCTTCAACTCGAGCGCACCCGCCGGTGCGAACGTGTGTCCGCGCCCGGCGGCGAGGTGCGCGACGAGCTCCTTCGCGAGGATCTGCCCAGGCGAGCAGCGATCACACAGCCGCGCCGCCTCGATCACCGGCACCCCGAACACATCACCCTCGGTCATGGTCGCGTCGCCCGCGCTCAATCCGACCCGGATCAAGAGCGGTACAGCCGCCGACCGGTTGCGCCGCTCGAAGCGCTGCTGGATCAGGGCCGCACACGAAACTGCCGCGGCGGCGCTCTCAAACGCCGCCATCAGGCCATCGCCCGTGTTCTTCACCTCACGGCCACCGGCGTCGTGGACGGCGTCGCGCTGCATCCCGAAGAGCTCCGTGCGCAGCGCGTCCGCGGCGACGGGCCCAACACCCGACTCGAGCTGCGTCGAACCGACCAGATCGGTGATCAGGACCGTAACCGTCTCAACATCCGCGCCCAACGCCCGTATCCCCCTTTCAGAAGCTCACGCGACGCACAACGCAGCGCACCCCAAGAGTACGACTTCTCGGGGCTCCTGCGGCCTCGTGTCGCATGCAGGTCGTTGACATCTCCCGGTATCCGAAATACGCTCGCCCGGACCGCGACGGCCAAGGGGGCGCTTGGACCTTGCAGGACGACGCGCCAGCGAGAGAAGAGCGCGATCGGGGCCTGCGCGAAATCGTCCCCGCCATAGATCGCTGGGCCGCCGCGCGGCTCGGCGACAAGCGCGAGCGCCGGCGCCTGCGATGGCGCTACCTCGTCAGCGGTTACCGGAAGGAGCCGATTCCCGCCCACCGCGGTCCCGTCGAGTCCCCGTCTCCAGGACGCACCGGGATCTGCTGCTCCGGTGGAGGCATCCGCTCCGCGGCATTCAACCTCGGCGCCCTCCAAGCCCTCCTCGACGCCGGGCGCTTGCAGACCGCCGACTACCTTGCCGGCGTTTCCGGCGGCTCTTACATCGCAGCCGCGTTCGCGATGGTGGCCAAGACAGGCGAGGACGGCTGCAGCGACGACTCAGATCCCGAGCTGATCGGAGAGCAACCGCCGTTCGCGCCCGGCTCGCCCGAGGAACAATATCTGCGCAATCGGAGTGCGTATCTCGCACCCGACGGGAAAGCCAGGCTCTACCTCCTCTACCGGATCCTGCTGGGGATGTTGGTGAACGTGGTGTTCGTCGTGCTGCCGGTGTTCGGCGCCACCGTGCTGCTGGGCGTGCTGGTCTACCGCCACAGCTTCCCGACGCTGGTCACCTGCACGTCGCACTCAGACGTGGCATGCACACCTCCGGGGGACTTCAGCAGCGACAGCGTGTCTCTGCCGCTGCTGTACTGGCTCATCCCGGTCGCACTCGCCGTCGCCAGCGCACTGGTCGGGCTGGCCGTGATGCTGTTGCCGCCGCGCAGCGAGGCCGTGAACCGCGGGCTGCAGATCTGGTCGACGCGGCTTCTGATCGCTGCCGCGCTGCTCGGTCTGCTGACGGTCGCCTTGCCCGAGCTCGTCGCCCTGCTTCACGCACATGGCGCGGGATCTGGCACGGAAACAGGCGCAAGACCGGCAAGCGACAACCGTGTGGCAGCTATCGGGGTTGCCGGTCTGATCGCGGGAGTCATCGCGGCGCTGCGCGAGGTGTTCGTCGACGCCAGCAAGGCGGTCGGTGCGTTCGCCAAGCTCCGCGCACGCGTCCGCCTCTTCGTGGTGTACACGGTCGCCGCCGTCCTGGGGCCGCTTCTCGTGTACGCGGTTGTCGTCTTCTCGATGCTGCTCGCGCTCGCGAACGCCGACTCGGCGAGCCATCGCGCGGTCCTCCTTGCGGCAGCCCTTGCCGCCCTGGCGCTGTTCGTCGCGATGTACAGGCTCATAGACATCACGGCGCTGTCGCTGCACCCCTTCTACAGGCGTCGGCTGTGCACCGCTTTCGCGCTGAAGCGCATACGCCCCACGCCTCCCCTCCGCGACATGGCGAGCGCCGGCGAGGAACAGGCAAGCGAGATCCGCGAAGGCGCCGATCCTCCGAGAGCAGCAGACGAGCAGCAGTTCGAGCGCGGTATCGCGGTCGAACGCGATTACGACAAGCTTGTCCGGCTCTCGGAAACCGGTCTTGACCCCCGCAAATGGCCCACGCTGATCGTGTGCGCCGCGGCCAATATCTCCGAGCCGGGTGCAACCCCGCCCGGCAGGCCGATCACCAGCTTTACGTTCAGCTCCAGCACGATCGGGGGGCCGCTCGTGGGGGCGACGAGCACCCGGCGCGTCGAGGACCTCTTTGGAGACCCGCGGAGAGGTGGCGGCGACCTCACGCTCCCGGCGGCCGTCGCGATGTCCGGAGCGGCAATCGCGCCGTCGATGGGCAAGAGCGCCCCGCGCGCCGTTACCTTCCTGCTCGCGCTGGCGAACCTTCGCCTCGGCGTATGGGTACCGAACCCGCGTTGGGTGGCGGGCTGCACGGGGGCCTGGCGGCGCCGCCCCACGCCCATTCACCTCATCCTCGAGCTATTGGGCCGCAACCGCGTCGACAGCCGCTACCTGTTCGTCACGGACGGGGGCCACTACGAGAACCTCGGCCTCGTCGAGCTGCTACGACGCGGCTGTACGAGGATCTACTGCTTCGATGCGAGCGGCGGCGAATGCGAGGCGCTCGGCGACGCCGTGGCGCTCGCACGTAGCGAGCTGGGGGTTCAGATCGATATCAACCCTGGGCCGCTGATGCCGGGAAGCGCCCCATCCCGAAACAGGCGCAGCCACGAAGTCGACGGCGCCAAGGGCGACATCGGACCCAACGGCGCCAAGGGCGACGCCGGCCCCGGACGGTCGAGCGAAGAAGAAGCGCTGGCGGCCCAGATAGCGATCGCCGCGGAGTTCACCTACCGGGATGGGACCAAGGGAACGCTCGTGTACGCGCGCAATGTGATGACCGCCGGAGCGCCTTGGGATGTTCGTGCCCACCATGACGTCGACCCGTCGTTTCCCCACGACTCGACCGTCGATCAGCTCTACACCGATCAGAAGTTCGAGAGCTACCGCGCCCTCGGCGCGCAAGCGGGCAGGCGCGCGCTCACGCTGATGGAGCCCTCACCGCCCCACACGAACCTCCCCGGCAGCGCAGCGCCGCCTTCCGAGCGCCCCTGAAGCCGCGGCCGGGCGCCGGTCCTCACGCCGTGCCGCCTCCCGCCGCCGCGGACAGGAACTGCAGCCCGTTGATGCCGGGCACAAAGAAGTACTCCCCTCCCCTTGGGCTCACCACACGCGCGAGCGGGCCCATGAAGAACGGGGGCCGGCCGGGGACGGTCATCTTGTTGAGGGGTGTAGCGCTCTGCGGCCCGAGCAGCACGTCCTGATCGTCGCCGAGGGCGAACGTGTTGCCGCCGTTGAACCACTGGCCCTGGACGAACTCGAACTGTCGCGAGATGCTCGCCTGCAGGCACATGAAGATGACGCCGCGGTCGCGGCCGTCGTCCTCGGCGCCCGGCGGAAGCGGCTCGCCATAGGTGAGGCCACGGCGGATCATGCGGTGGCGGTTTACGAGCTTGCCCTCGAAGGGAAGGCCGGCGCGGGGGTTGGCGCGTCGGATGTGCGAACCCACGGGACACGCCAGCCCCTGCTGATCGGCGCCGTGGGTGAACGCGTTGTTGCGCTGCGGGTCGCTCACGATCGAGGGGTCGGGCCGCTCAGGTGAGAGAGCAAGTGGTGTACCGTCGCGCCAGCGGCCGACGAGCTTCGCCGCCAGCAGCTCTTCGCCTCCTGGGTAGATCTCGGCGGCGCCGGCAAGCTGCTTGCGAAACGCAGCTACATCCTGGTGCAGCTTGCGATAGACGAGATAGGAGCCGTTGGTGCTCAGCTCCGCCGGCGGCGGTGCGGCCGGCAGCACACCCTCCTCGTCGGGATAACCGAGGATGAACTCCCCGGCGCGGATCGGCCGCCAGCCGTCTCCTTCGATGGCTCCCTGCCCCGGAAGCGCGGGTAGGCCGCTTCCCTCGATCGACGGCTGGCCAAAGTTATCCGTGTAACCGAAATGCTCACCTCCTCCGGGCAACGCGGAACCGACTTCGTCCTGTACGACCTCGAGCCCACCGATTCGTTCGATGTCCGCGCGCAGCCGGCGGTCGTGAGCGTCGAGCGCCTCGCGGCTCATCGCGTTGATCATTATGAGCGCGTGGATCGCCGGTGTCCCAAACGCGCCCTCCCAGTTCTCGGGAGCGTCCTCGCCGTCGTCGCCCAGCAGCTTCGCTCGAGCCGCCATGCCCTGGCGGAAGTCCTCTGGGAACCCGGCGAGAGTGGCGTCCGGCAGTGAGAGCGCACGCAGGCCCGAGTAGCTGAAGGCGATGTTGACCCCCGACTCCGGCTTCTCCGACCACGGCGCAGCCGTGAGTACGTGCTCGGTGATGTCGGCCAGCCACAGCGCTGCTCGGGCCGCGTCGACGATTCGCAGGAAGATGTAGCCCGCGAATGGCAGCCGGTAGCCGCGCACGACGAAGCCCTGGATCCGGGTCAGGTCGAGATCGGTCACGGCGCGAACGTCTCACGAAACGCGGTCTGCAACTCGATGGCGTCCATCTTCTGCGCCCTGACTGCGAAGTCGATCATGCGCCGACGCGCGGCGAGGTTGCGCGTCACGTCCGCCACCTTCAGCTCGCCGTAGGCCGCGAAGAACAGGGAGTTCTCGAGCTGGTGCGCGCGCAGGTAGGAGGCGAACGCGCCGGCATCGCCGCGGCCGGGGTAGCCGCTGCAGTGCGTCCAGACCTGATCAGCGACCTCGCCCAGCCCGGTCCGCAGCTCCTCCAGATATGGCGCGAGAGAACCGTCGAAGTTGCTCGTGAACAGCAATCGCCCGTCCCTCAGGTGGTCGGGCCGCCGGCCAACGCCCTCGTCGATCACATCACCGATCAACGCCCAGCGGGCGAAGTGCGTTCCGCTGACTTTCATCAAAGGGCTCGCCGAACCCTCCGCGAGCGTGTTCAGGTAATGCGCCAAGGCGGTTTCATGGCCATCGAGCACCGGGGTCATCACCGTCAGCGCATAAGCCTGCCCGCAGGTGTTGTGTCGCTCGTTCACAGATCGCTCTGGATGTTCGTCAGCAACGACTGGTAGGCGGCTTGGAACGAATCGGGATCCAGGCCGTCACAGCTGCGAGCGAGCTCTTCGATCGCGGGCTGGATGCGAGCGGCCGAGACGATTTCGGTGGTGGTCGCGCCTGGGTACGCCGAGAAGTAGTGGTTGGCGACGAGCTCGTTGTGGCGAATGTAACGCTTGAAGGGCTCCACCGGGAGCGGCCCCGGAAAGCCCAGCGAGGTCCCCCAGATGGCTTTCATCCTGAGTGCGACGACCTCCGAGAAAGCGTCGATGTACTGCTCCCATGCGCCGTTGAAGTTGCTCTCGAACAGCAGATAGGAGTGGTTCAGCCGCTCCCCGTGACCGTTGTCGGGGAAGCGCTTGACAACCGTCCATCGAGCGTAATGGATGAACGACAGCGTCTGCAGCTTGCGCAGCGTGAACGACAGGTTGCGCCCCATCCAGAACACCATCCATAGCGCCAGTGGGCCTCTCCGCTTGAGCGGCGTGATGACCGTGATCGCCGTCGCCTTGCCCTCGATGCTGGCCATTGGGAACCTACGGGATCAACGCGCTGAGAAGCGCAGTGGGAGTGAAGTGAGCGCGCGCAGGTACGGGTCCGTCTGCCAGTGGACGGGACCGTCGATGGCCAGTTCGGGAAACTCGGCGAGCAGCATCTCAATAGCGACCGGCGCGACCTTGCGCACCAGCGGTGCGCCGATACATTCATGGATCCCACCGCCGAAGCCGAAGTGCGTGGTCTTCGGGCGTTCGATGTCGAAGCGCTCCGGGTGCGGGAACCGGCCGGGATCGCGGTCGGCGGAGCCGATCACCACAGAGACCTTGTCTTCCGGCTGGAATCGCCGTCCGCCGACCTCGGTCTCCGTGGCCGCGCAGCGATCGAGCATCTGCACCGGTCCATCGAAACGCAGCATCTCCTCGAGCGCAGCGTGGACCAGCGACGGATCCGCGCGCAGCTTCTGCATCTGCTTTGGATGCTGCAGCAGGTTCCGGACGCCTGTGCCGATGATGAAGGTCGTGGTTATGTATCCCGCGATCAGGAGGTCACAGGCGCAGATCTGGACCTGCTCCGGACTCATGCCAGCCGCTGCGAAGGCCTCGCACATCTGGGCGAACAGGCCTTTCTGCGACTTTGAACCGCTGTCGGGTCGCAGCCGCATCCCCTCGAAGAACGAGTTGAGCGCCATCAGGGCGTCCCCTCCGCCCATCCTGACGTCGGGCGGCTGCGTCATGTCATGGCCGGCCACGATCCTCGCCTGCCAGCCGATCAACAGGGGCCAGGTCCACTCGTGCTCCCCCTCGTTGGGGATGCCGAGCAGTGTGAACAGGACGCTCGACGGAAGCGGCAGCGCGTAATCGTTGATGAGTTCGATGCGGCCCTGCTTGCGTGCAGCCGCCAGCAGTGGCTCGGCAATCGCCCGCGCGAGCTCCGGCCCGCGCCCGACGATCGCGTCGACCAGCGGCTCCAGAAGCTGGCGCAGCTGCGTGTGCAGCGGCGGGTCCGATTGGAACAGGTTCTGCGGGAAGTTCGACATCATCGCGTAGGGGCCGTGAGCGTGCTCCAGGACGCCCTTCTTGATCCAGACCTCGGGCTCGCTGAGCACCTTCGCGCAGTCCTCGTAACGGAAGACCCAATGGTGCCCGTAAGGGTTCACGGGATGAACCGGCGCATGCTCACGAAAGTTGAGGAAGGTCGGATAGGGATCCGAGATGAAGTCGGATGAGTGAGGGTCAAACTGCGTCGGGTCGAAGCCTTCAGGCATGGCGAATAGCTCCTTGCACAGCGAGTGTCATGCGGTTCGTTTGTGTCCGTCGCGAGCGGTCCGGCCCCACGTGGCAGCAGCCGACCAGCCCGAACTCCGAACTCGGCACGAAGCACTGCGGCTCTACCCCCGGCGCCACCGACCGGCACTATCCCACAAACGTGTCACCCTGCGAGATCGCGAGGCCCGCCCGCAATAGTGAGAAACGACAGCGGCGCTACTGCTATACTTTATGAAGTAATGGTGGATATCAGGGTGTACACGACAGATCCGTGCTCCTTCTGCCGCAAGGTGAAGGGGATCCTCGGCGCCCACGGCGCCGAGTTCACCGAAGTCAACCTCACCAAGGACCCGGAGGGCCGCGTCGAGCTGGCCCAGCGAACCGGGATGATGACCTTCCCCCAAGTCACCGTGGACGGGCGCCTGCTCGGCGGGTACGCCGAGCTCCAGGCCGCCGCCGACGCGGGGCGGCTCGACGAGCTGCTCGCCGCCTGAGCGACCCGCTACCGAGCCACCGCCCGGCGCGAGCCGCCGCACGGCTGTGCCTCAGCCTCCGCGGGCCCGGGCCGGTGTCCGTCGCCGGGCGCGGGGTGGGCGCTGACAGGTCTCGCACACGTAGGTGCCCCTGCCGGCGGCGAGGATCTTGACGATCGGGGTGCCGCACCGCCCGCAGGGCTCCCCGGCCCGCAGGTGGACCAGGAACCGGTCCTGGAAGGAGCCCTTCACGCCGTCCACGTGGCGGAAGTCGTCGATCGAGGCCCCGCGCGCGTCGATGCCGGCGCTGAGCGAGTCGATCACCCCCTCCCGCAACCTCTCCAGCTGGGCGGTGGACAGGGTTCCGGCGGCCCTCAGAGGATGGATTTCGGCGCGGTAGAGAGCCTCGTCGGCGTAGATGTTGCCGACCCCGGCCACCCGTCGCTGATCGAGCAGCAGCGCCTTGATGGGGGCCCCGCGCCCGCGCGCGAGAGCACGCAGGTGGGCGGTCGTGAAGGCGGGGTCGAACGGCTCCAGGCCGAGCCTCGAGGCGAAGAACCGCTTGAGCTCCGGCTCCCCGGCCAGCAGCTCCCCGGTCCCGAATCGCCGCGGGTCGCTGACCACCAGCCGCAGGCGCCGCCGCGACCCGCGCAGCGGCCCCAGCAGCATCCGCACGCGGGTGTGCAGGGGCTCGGGGTCGGGCTCCACCAGGACGGTTCCCGTCATCCGCAGGTGTTGGGCGAGGTAGAGGTCATCGGAGAGCTCCCACACGAGGTACTTGCCGCGGCGCCCCAGCCGCAGCACACGCCGACCGCGCAGGGCGTCCTCGAGTTCCTCCGGAGAGAGCGGACGGGACCACCGCGGGTCGAGCACCTCGATCTGCTCGATCCTGCGCCCCTCCACCAGCGGCGCCAGCTGGCGCCTGATCGTCTCGACCTCCGGAAGCTCGGGCACCGGCCCAGCTTAGGTCCGGGGCGTTAGCGCCGGGCGCGGGGGTGGGCCGCGAAGTACGCGTCCTTGACGCGGTCCGCGGACAGGTGGGTGTAGAGCTGGGTGGTGGCCAGGTCGGCGTGTCCCAGCATCTCCTGCAGGGAACGAAGGTCGCAGCCCCCGCTGAGCAGGTGGGTGGCGAAGGTGTGGCGCAGCGTGTGGGGGCTCATCTGCTGCTCGAGGCCGACGCGGCGGGCGTGGCCCTGAACGATCTTGTAGAGGCCCTGCCTGGTCAACGGCGCCCCGCGGCGATTGAGGAACAGCCGTGACTGGGTCCCGAGGCCCAGCAGCACGGGCCGGCCGGCCCGGCAATAGGCGGCGAGCGCCGTCAGGGCGCGGCTGCCGATCGGCACGATCCGCTCCTTTGAGCCCTTTCCCCGCGCCCGCAACAGGCCCTCCTCGAAGTCCACGTCGGCCAGCTCCAACCCGATCGCCTCCGAGGCGCGAAGCCCGCACGCGTACATCAGCTCGAGCAGCGCCCGGTCACGTATCGCCAGCGGGTCGCTGCCGCGCGGGGAGGCGAGCAGCTTCGCCACCTGGTCCCGGGACAGGACCCGCGGCAGGCGCTGGCCCTTGCGGGGGCCCTTCAGCTCCGCCGTGGGGTCGTGCTCGATCGCTCCCTCCATGCGCAGGTGGCGGTAGAAGGAGCGCACACAGGCGACCTTGCGGGCGAGCGTGGCGGGGGCCACGGCGGGGTGCTCCGCATCTCCCTCGGAGAGCAGGGCGAAGAACTCGCTCAGCTCGGCGTGGGTGACCTCGAGCACGTCGAGATCGCGCCGGCGCAGGAAGGCGGCGAGCTGCAGCAGGTCGCTGCGGTAGGCCTCCAGGGTGTTGCGCGACAATCCCCGCTCGAGCTCCATGTAGGCAAGGAAGTCGCCGATCAGTCCCTCCACGGCACCGCTCTCACCGGCCGCGCCCGAGTCCGGTCGAGCGGGTGCGGTCGCGGGCGGAGTCATCCCTTCAGCTGTTCGCCCGTCCTGCGGGGGCCACCTGCAGGTGCAAGGCGCCGTTCAGGCGCCGGGCGGAATGCTGCAGGCCCTGGCCAGCCACTGCAGGCCGATCAGGGTCTTCGCGTCCCGGCACTCATCGATCGCGTCCTGGAGCCTCGCCAGCGGCCAGGGGACGACCTCGATGCGCTCCTCCTCCCCGCTCTCGGCACTGTGCTCGTAGAGATCCCGTGCGTGGAACAGGAACACCCGCTCATCGGTGAAGCCGGCGCTGGAGTAGTAGCTCAGGATCGGCTCCCAGCTACGGGCGCCCAGGCCGATCTCCTCGGCCAGCTCGCGCTTTGCCGCCGCCAGCGGCTCCTCGCCGTGCACGTCGAGTCTCCCCGCCGGAAGCTCGAGCAGCTCGGGCTCCATCACCGCCTCGCGGGGCTGACGCACGAGCCACACCTGCTTCTCGTCGCGGGCGACCACGGCCACGGCCCCCTGGTGGCGGACGATCTCGCGCGTCACCTCCTCCCCGTCGGCGTGGCGGAAGCGCTCGCTGCGGACCTCGACCAGGCGCCCCTCGTAGAGGGTCTCCCCGCCGAGCGCCTCGAACCCTCGCGGCAGCCGCCCGCCGGGCGCTGCGCTCACAGTGTTCCCGCCGGTGCGCACGCCTCCCGCGCAAGCTCCGAGAGGGCCCCGCCGCCGGCCAGAGACGAGGCGAAGAACAACGGGTCCTGGGCCAGATCGCGTCCCATCGTGACCCTCTCCAGGCCGCAGGCGGCGAACCCGGGGAGGTCCACCGGGGCCCTGCGCCAGTCGTGGCGGGTGATCCTCACCGGGCGCTCGACGTCGAGCGAGAGCGCCGGGCGTGGTTCGCCGGACTCGCCGAACACGGACCCGAGCTTGGCCGCGAGCTCGGTGCCCACCGGCGAGCGCATGCCGGCAGGCAGGGCCACCGTGACCGGCTCCAGCAGCAGGTCCAGCACCGTCAGGGTGTGGTGGGAGACGCCACGGTGACGCTCACGCTCGTCGCTGGAGGACATGCGCGCCACGAGCAGCGTCGGGCAGCCCAGCGCGAGTGACACGTGGGCCGAGTCCAGCGCCGCCATGCCACCGTGCCCGAGCGCCGACGCGGTCCCGACGATCCCGGGCCCGGGCCCGCACACGGCCGCGTCCCAGCCCAGCTTCAGCAGCCCATGATGCAGGGCCCCGGCGGTGCTGATCGCCTCTTCCTCCCCACCGAACGCCGCACCCGCCGTTATGTGTCCCGCCAGCAGCCCCCGCCGGCGCAGCTCGCGAACGGTGCGCGAGTGACCGCCCGGAAGCGCCCCGCCCTCGGTCTGGACGTACCCGAGGCGCTGCCCCGGGGCCTGACAGGAGAAGGCCCACGCCAGCGGGGCGAGCTGCCCGTGCAGGGCGAGCACGGCCACCGGCCGCCCGACCGGAAGCTCGAGCGCCTCGTCGTCCACGGGCGCCACCACGTGCTGCAGGCTCGTGTAGTTGAGCTTCATCGCGCCGTCGGGCGCGTGTTGCTCGCCTTCCCCGGTGAGGCCCCGGGAGAGGTTGGCGTGCACCACGTCGAAGCCTCCGGAGCCGAGATCGAGGTCGAGCGCCTGCACGTTGACGATCACCTCGTCGCCGACCTCGGCGGCCCCCACGAGGCCCACGTCGGCCACCGCCCGGCGCCGTTGCGGGGATTCGCCGGAGGACGAGGCGAGCTCGACCACGAGCGCCTGCTCGGCGGTCGCGCCATCGTCATGGGCGGACGGCTCAGAGATCTCGAGCACCTCGACCACCGTGGCGGAGCGCAGCTTCAGCATCTCGCGATCACGCTAGCGCGGGAGCGCCGGCTCAGGGGGCGGCGACTGCTGCACGAGGGCAAGGGCGACCTCGAGCATCTCCCCCAGTGCCCCGTCGGCAACGCTCTCCCCGGGCTCGTGTGGCCGGTGGGTGCCGTTGGCGAGGTTGACGCAGTCGAGCCCCGCCGCGATCAGGGCGTTGGCGTC
The DNA here is from genome assembly GCA_963821425.1 of uncultured Solirubrobacteraceae bacterium. Lineage (GTDB taxonomy): Bacteria > Actinomycetota > Thermoleophilia > Solirubrobacterales > Solirubrobacteraceae > Palsa-744. The sequence goes on along the minus strand of CAWGDS010000001.1, from coordinate 627,035 downwards.
CGACCCGCCACCGCTGGCGATCCGACGGGGCTCGTGCCCGCAGCGGCGCAGAGCCTCCTCAGCCACGCCCATCGCGCGGGCGCCCCCGGGCTGGCGATAGCCGGCGAAGGTCTGCTCGACGCTGACGTCCACGTCGCAGTCGCAGTCGGGCAGATGGGCGGCGTCCTGGATGCGCCCCACTACCTCGGCCACGAGCTCCTCGGCGCGCTGCTGGTCGAGGCTGCGGACCTCGGCCGTGAAGGAGCAGGCGTCGGGAACCACGTTGATGGCCCCGCCGCCGGCGATCGAACCGACGTTGATCGTGGTCTGCTCGTCCAGCCTGCCGAGCGGCAGCGCGGCGACCGCGCGGGAGGCCGCCACGATCGCGCTGCGTCCGTCCTCGGGGCGGATCCCCGCGTGCGCGGCAACCCCGCGAAAGCGCGCCTCCAGGCGGAAGTGCCCGGGCGAGCGCTCGACCACCTCCCCGATCGGAGAGGCGTGGTCGAACACGAAACCCATGCGGCTGCGTAGCCGGCCGATGTCGAACACGCTCGCACCGGCCAGCGAACGCTCCTCGCCGACGGTGAACAGGAGCTCGAGATCCAGCGGCGAGCCCTGCTGGTGAAGCGTGCGAGCGAGTGCCAGCAGCACGACCACGGCGGCCTTGTTGTCGGCACCGAGGATGCCCTCGTTGGCGTTCTCCCAAACGCCCTCGCTGAGCACCGGCTCGACCGGCGCCTGGGGAGGCACGGTGTCGAGATGGGCACAGAACAGCACCGCCCCCGGCCCCTCGCCCTGCGGGTCGCCGCCCGCGGCGGCCTGCCCGGCGGCAGGGAGGCGGGCGAGCAGGTTGCCGCAGTCGGAGCCGGTCCGGGCAGCGGCGTCGTCCTCCTCCGTCTCGACGCCGAGCGCGCGCAGCTCGGCCATCACCCGTTCACCGCAGCGGCGCTCGCTCCCCGAGGGACTCTCGATCCGGCAGAGCTCGGCGAACGTGCCGCTGAGATAGCGACGGGCAGGCGTGCCGATCTCGACTCGCGGGCTGGCGCTCACGCGTTGGTCGAGCGCGCGGTGGGCGCCTCTGGAAGCGCCCGCTCGCCGTCCTCACCCGACTGCGGGGAGGAGTCCTCGGGCTCGCCGGAGTACTCCAGGGCGGCCGCGACGAAACCTCGGAACAGCGGCGCCGGGCGCTCCGGGCGGGACTTGAACTCGGGGTGGAACTGGGAAGCCACGAAGAAGGGGTGCTCATCGAGCTCGATCACCTCGACCAGGCGCTCGTCGGGAGAGGTGCCGGACACCTTCAGTCGCGTGCCGGGGACCGTCCCGACCGCGTTGGTCAGGCGCTTGCGCAGGAGGTTGTTGACCTCATAGCGGTGGCGGTGACGCTCGTAGATGACCGCCTCGCCGTACATCTCCCGCGCCACCGTTCCGTGGTGCAGCTTGATCGGGTCCGCGCCCAGCCTCATCGTCCCGCCGAGGTCCGCCACCTCCTTCTGCTCCGGCAGCAGGTCGATCACCGGATGGGGGGTCTCGATGTCGAACTCGGTCGAGTTGGCCCCCTCCATGTCCGCCACGTTGCGCGCGAACTCGGCCACCGCCACCTGCATCCCGAGGCAGATCCCGAGGTACGGGATCCCGTTGCGCCGCGCGTAGCCGGCAGCGGCGATCTTGCCCTCGATCCCGCGGCCACCGAAGCCACCGGGGATCAGGATCCCGTCGGCCTCGCCGAGCAGCTCCTCCGCGGCCCCTCCCTCCAGGGCCTCGGAGTCGATCCAGTCGATCTTCACCCTCGCGTCCTGCATCGAGGCGGCGTGACGGAGGGCTTCGGAGACGGACAGGTAGGCGTCCTCGAGCTGCACGTACTTGCCGACCAGCGCGATCCTCACCGTGCGGGTGGCGCGGGCGGAGCGTTCGATCGGCTCCTTCCAGTGGGAGAGGTCCGGGGGCCGGGCCTGGACCCCGAAGTGCTCGAGCAGGAAGTCGTCCACGCCCTGCTCGTGAAAGGTGAGCGGGACCTTGTGGATGTCGTCGACGTCGCGGGCGGAGACGATCGCCTCCACCGGCAGGCTGGCGAACAGCGCGATCTTCTTGCGGATGTCGCTCGAGAGGGCGCTCTCGGAGCGGCACATCAGCATGTCCGGCGCGATCCCGATGCGGCGCAGCTCGTTGACCGAGTGCTGGGTCGGCTTGGTCTTCAGCTCGCCCGCGTGGCCCACGTAGGGAACGAGCGTGAGGTGGATGAACATGCAGCGGCGCCGCCCCACGTCCACCGGGAACTGGCGGATCGCCTCCAGGAACGGGAGCGACTCGATGTCCCCCACGGTGCCTCCGATCTCGGTGATCACGAAATCGACGTCGCTGGACTGGGCGATCAGCGAGATCCGCTGCTTGATCTCGTCGGTGATGTGGGGAACGACCTGCACGGTGGCCCCGAGGTAGTCCCCGCGGCGCTCGCGGCGGATGACGGTGTCGTAGATGCCCCCGGCGGTGACGTTGGCCGCGCGGCTGGTGTTGGAGTCGGTGAAGCGCTCGTAGTGGCCGAGGTCGAGGTCGGTCTCGGCGCCGTCCTCGGTCACGAACACCTCGCCGTGCTGGTAGGGGGACATCGTCCCCGGGTCCACGTTGATGTAGGGGTCGAACTTCTGCAGCCCCACGCTGAGGCCCCGGGCCACCAGCAGACGGCCGAGCGAGGAGGCCGCGATGCCCTTTCCGAGCGCGGAAACGACCCCGCCGGTGATGAAGATGAAGCGCGTCTTGGCGGGGGCCTGCGCGTGGCGATCGGTGCCGTGAGAACTCATGAGGGCCTGCCAAGGGAGTCTAGATAGCGAAGCCCCGGCGTCCGTTCCACAAAGCCGGAAATTGAGCGCACCTCTCCGTAAAGGGTGATCGCGGCGAGCACCCCGAGGGCCACGACCTGGCCGGTCCCGGACAGCGTCAGCACGAGCCACAACCCGCCCACGGCCCCGAGCAGGTTCGCCCCGGTGTCCCCCAGCATCGCCCGCTCGCGCAGGTCGTAGGCCCCGGCGACAAGCGCCGGCGCGGCGAACAGGCCGAGGGCCCACATCGTGCGCACCTGACCGGACCCGGCGGTCAGAGCAGCCCCCAGGACCACCAGCACCTTGATGGCCCTGCCGGGTCGCAGGTCGAGCAGGTTGAAGACGTTCGTGCACAGCACCAGCACGCCCACGGCCAGCAGCCAGCGGCCCGTCGAGTGCCCCAGCGCCCCCGCCGCCAGCAGGGCCAGCCCGAGCGCCCCCAGCGCCTTCAGCACCCCCGTGGTCAGCCGGCCACGCCGCAGGGCGCCGAAGTGCCCGCGCCATCCCCGCGCCGTGACGGCGTCGTCCTCGCCGAGCGCGTCATCGAGCAGCCCCAGGCCGATCACCCCCAGGCAGTACACGAGGATCGGCGCAACCGGTCTCGTGAACACCTGCGTTTCGCCCAGCCGCTGCACCAGCATCAGCGGGATCAGGGCGATGGCGGCGGCCGCCAGAACGAGCACGCCGAACGGGAACGGCAGCTCGCGCGAGCGGTAGTTGGGCCTCACCGCCCCCCTGCGGCGCATCTGCGCCAGCAACGGCCCGGACAGCAGGGCTGCGGTCGCGAGGGCCACCACGAACGGGAGGGCGTGCACGGGGCTGAAAGCTAACCCCGTCCGCGGACGCAGCTCAGGGCGCCTGGCCGGGGACCGTCAAGGTCGGCAGCAGCGAGTCGGCGGTCGAGCTCGAGCCGTAGGTTCCGCGCTGGCCGGCGAGCGCGTAGACGAGCGCCGTCTGGCCCGCAACCGTGTCGAGGTCGTCCACGCTCGAGAGCCCTCTGCCCTTGTACCAGGAGATCTCCGAGGGCACGGTGGAGCTGACCTGCGCCCCCACCGCCGTGGCACGGCCGGCGGCGATCCCGGCCAGCAGCCCGGTGTCGAAGGCGGTGCTGGCTTCGCTCTGGGGAGCGCTCATGCCGGCCGGCTCCGCCCGCACCACAACCACGCCGTCGAGGTGCGAGAGCTGTCCGTCGAAGGAGCTCAGCAGGCTCGAGCGCACGCGGCTGAGAAGCTCGCCATCCACCCGGCGCCCGCCGCTCACGAGCTGGCGACCGACCACGTATCCGAACCGTTCGAGCGTTTCCGGCGAGGCGGCCAGGTTCTGGAAATGGGTGCCGACGGCGTCCTGTTCGATGCCGTTGAGGTCCAGCGGTTCGGTCACGGCCACCACGCTCGGGACCTGCCCGCCCGCCTCGGTTACCGCGTCGTGCACGAGTCCGTCGATACGTTCGGAGGAGCCTCCGAGGAACACCAGGCCGACCGAGCGGTGACTCAGCAGCCCGTGCACCGCCAGCGGATAGAGCCCGTTGGCGAAGGCTTCCTCGGTGGTCACACGCCCCTGCTGGTCGGCGAGCTGGTCGTGGGCGGCGCTGATTTCCGATTCGAGGTCGTGGACGATCCCACTCTTGGCGCTGGAGACGAGGTTGGAGTCGCCGATGGCCACGCCGATCAGGACGCCGAGGGCGAGCGCGAACAGGACCGCGGCCAGCGACAGCGCGTGGTAGCGATAGTCGAACATCCCTGGTCCTGCGCTTCCGGCTGCTCAGCCGCCGGGCGGGCGGGCGCCCACCTGTGCGAGCAGCTGCAGCTTCAGCCACAGCAGTTCTGCCACGTCCTTCAGCGCCGGGGTGCTCCACACCACCACGAGCATCGCGATCAGCCCCGCGGCGATCACCAGCAGCAGCGGCGTGAGCGCGGGGGCAGGGCGGTACAGGCGGCTCACGCCCTTGGCGTCCACGAGGATCTCGCCGATGCGCAGGCGGGTCAGCAGCGATGAGGACATCCCCCGGCGGTTGCGGTCCAGGAACTCGACCAGGTTGAATTGGGAGCCGACCGAGACGATCAACCGGGCTCCCTTCTCGGCCGCGATCAGCATCGCCACGTCCCCGCTGGTGCCGGGGGCGGGAACGAGCTTGAACGCCAGCCCGAGCTCGGTCAGACGCCCGCTACCGGGCGCCCGGCCATCCGGGTAGGAGTGAACGACCAGCTCGGTGCCGCAGCGCAGCGCCGTCTCCCCCGCCGAGTCCATGTCGCCCACGATCATGTCCGGCGAGAGCCCCTCGGCCAGCAGCGCCTCGGCCGCTCCGTCCACCGCCACGATCACCGGTCGCATGTCGCGGATGAAAGGGCGCAGCGCACGGAGATCGCGCTGATGGCCCACGCCGCGGACGACGACCAGCGTGGGGCGGTCGCGGAAGTCGGTGGCGAAGCGGGGCAGGTCGATCCGCCCGGTCAGCAGCTCGCGCTCCTCGCGCATGTGCTCGATCGTGTTGTGGGCGAAGCTCTCCAGCGCCTCCCCCACCTCGCGCCGGCGAGCCTCCGTCTCCTCCCCCACCCGCTGCGGGTCCAGAAGTTCTCCCCGCGCGAGCACCTGCTCGCGCCACAGCACCTCCACGCCGCACTCCCCCCGCGGCGCCGAGCGGGCGCGGATCGTCAGTGGCTGTCCGTCGCTGACCTTCTCGAACAGCCCGTCGTCGGGCAGGTCCACGAGCAGCACGCCGGCCTCCACCAGCAGCTGGGGACCGAGGTTCGGGTACGTGCCCCCCGAGGAGGGACTGCAGTTCAACACCGCCACGGCGCCGGCGGCGATCAGCTCCTCGGCGGACACCCGGTCGATGTCGAGGTGGTCCACCAACGCGACGTCGCCGCGGACGAGGTGGCGGACCAGCAGCTTCGTGCGGCGCCCCGGGCGCACCGGCCCCTGGATCACGCGGGCAAGCCGGGGCTCTGCGCCCGCGACGGAGGGACCGGAGGGACTCCGGCTGCTCGCGGATGTGGATGGCGTGGCTGCCATCGACTGCGAGAGTAACGCCCGCGATCACGCGCGCGCTCCGCTCTGCGTCGCTGCTCAGGCCGCGCGCATCATCGCCTCGGCGTGGCGGCGGGCCCCGTCCTGCTCCCCCTCGCCTCCGAGCATCCTCGCGAGCTCCTCCACGACCTCCTCCTCTGACAGCTCTCGCACCTCGGTGCGCGTATCCGACGGTCCCGCCTGCTTGACGATCGAGAAGTGCCGGTCGGCCAGCGAAGCGATCTGCGGCAGATGGGTTATGCAGATCACCTGGGACCCGCGGGCGAGCTCGCGCAGCCGCGACCCCACCGCGCGGGCGGTGTGACCGCCGATCCCGGCGTCGACCTCGTCGAACACCAGCGTGAGTCCCGATTCGTGGCCCTGGGCGGCGCTCAGGATCGCCAGCATCACTCGCGACAGCTCCCCGCCGGAGGCGATCTCCCGCACCGGCCCACCCGGCACGCCGGGATTCGGCGCGATCACGAAGTCGACCGTGTCGGCGCCGCTCGCTCCCACCTCGCCGCCACCGAGCACGACCTCGAAGGCGGCGTGCGGCATCGCGAGCGTGGCGAGCTGGGCGGTGACGTCCTTGGAGAAGGGACCGGCCGCCGCCCTGCGCGCCCGCGTGAGGGCGCCCACGTGGCGCTTGAGATCCTCGCCGGCGACCTCCAGCTGCTGGTCGAGCTCGCCGGCCGAGACCCGCGCCGCGGCCAGCTCCTCACGCCGTGCCCGGGCCGCGCGCGCGTGCTCGTGCACGGACTCGATGCTGCCGCCGTGCTTGCGCACCAGCCGCTCGACGGCCGCGAGCCGTTCCTCGAGCTCCTCGAGCGTCGAAGTGCCCTCCGCGCCACCGTCCCCAGCGGCCACGTCGCCGGCCCGCTCGCAGTAGGACGACAGCTCGTAGGCGAGCTCTCGCGTCTCCAGCGCGAGCCCCCGCAGACGCTCGGCGAGCCCGTCGAGCTGCCCGTCAACCCCCTCCACCGGCACCAGCTCCCCACTCGCCTCGGCCACCAGCTGGGCTGCCCCGGGACCCCCGTCGGTCCCCGTGCCCGTGCCACCGGCCGAGGCGTCCTCGCCCAGCAGGCGCGCGCTTGCCGCACCCGCCGCGGCCAGCAGCGAGCCCAGCGCCCGCAGGCGCTCGCGCGCGGCGAGCAGCCGCTCGTGCTCCTGCGGGTCGGGCGCGAGGGCCTCGATCTCGGCGATCTCGAAGTCGAGCAGATCGAGCTCCCGGTCGCGCTCGGAGCTCGTGGCCTTCAGCTGCTCCCACCGGCGCTCGAGCTCGCGCACGCGCCCGTGGGCCTCTGCGCAGGCACCCAGACGCGCGGGCTGCTCGGCCCCGCAGCGACTGTCGAGGATCGCCAGCTGGGCGCTCGCCAGCGTGAGGCTGCGGTGCTCGTGCTGGGCGTAGAAGCGCAACAGCGCGCCCCCGATCGCGCGCAGGTCCGCCACCGCTGCGGTGCGACCGTTGATCAGCGCCCGCGTGCGTCCGTCGGCACGGACGCGGCGGGCGAGCACCACCTCGCGCTCCTGCTCGGAGTCTCCCAGCAGCTCGGCCAGCTCCGGCTCGAGCTCCTTCCCCAGCCGCGGGGGAACCTCGAACACGCCCTCGACGTAGGCCTCCTCGGCGCCGGGACGCACGATGCCCGCCCGCGAACGCCCGCCGAGGAGCAGGTCCAGGGCGTGCGCGAGCACGGTCTTGCCGGCGCCGGTCTCGCCGGTCAGCACGTTCAGACCCCCGGACAGCCGCAGCTCCGCCTGCTCGATCAACAGGAGATTCTCCACACGCAGCTCTACCAGCATCGCGAGCAGGTGTACCAGCGCCCGGGGACGGACCCGCCGCCTCCACGCACCCCGCCGGCCGCGCCGGATCCGGGAAGGACGGTCGCGCTGGGTGCCGATAACCAACCCTTTCCACAGAGGGCGGCGGGGTTCATAATGGGTGGGGGCGCCGGTGAACGGACACCCGGCCCGAACCTAGACTCGATCGGCGACACGGATGGCTGCCAACGATCCCAACCCACGCACGGATCCGCCCGGGCGGGACGCTGCGCGGTGGCTCGGAGCGCAGGCTCTGGCCGAGCGCCTGGCGGAGGAGGTGGCCCGGGCCGAACGCGACCTCGGCCCGCTGAGCTGCCTGCTGGTGGTGATCGAGGACCTCGACTCGGTCGTGGAGCGCTACGGGGACGAGCTCGCCGAGCAGGCACTCACGCATCTCGCCCAGGCCTTGCGGGGAGAGCTGCGGGTCTTCGACCAGGTCGGGCGCCCGAGCGAGCGGGAGCTGATCGTGCTGCTGCCCGGCGCCGACGGCCCGCGAGGCGAGATCGTGGCCAGGCGCGCGCTGGCGCGGCTGCGGACGATCAAGATCGAAGTCGACGGCCAGCGCCGGCCGCTGCCGATCTCGATCGGGCTCGCCACCTGGACGGAGGGGCTCACGCCGCTGGCGCTCGTGGATGCGGCGCGGTCGGCTGCGAGGGCCTCCCACTGGACACAGACCGGGGACGTCAGAGCGGCGGACTAATCTCGTCACGTGCTCTCCGGTTCGGAGCTGTGGCTACTGAGGCTGATGGCCGACCGCGGCCTGGCGCTGCTCGACGCGGACGGCCTGATCGTGGTGATCGAGGAGGGTGAGGAGCTGCGGGTGGCGGCGGCCAGCGGCACGTCCAGCCCGCGGCTGCGGATCGTCCCCAGTCGCGGCAGCGCCCTGGGAGCGATCTATGCCCAGGGACAGCCGATTGCGCTCGAGCGCCCCCGCGGCGACGACGCGGCCTGGCTGTACGAGCTGGGGATCGAAGCCCGCTCGGTGCTCGTAGAGCCCCTGCAGCTCGAGGACCAGGGCGGCGGCCTGGTGATCGCGCTCGCCACCGAGCGGTCCTTCAAGAAGCCCGACCGGGACGCCGTTCAGGCCTTCGCCGCCAGCGTCGCCCAGCGCCTCGCGGCCGAGCGCTCGGTCGAGATCGAACGCCTGCGCTACGGCATGCAGGCCCGCGAGCACGAGCGCACGCGCTGGGCGCGGGAGATCCACGACGAGAGCATCCAGGGCATCGGGGCCCTGCGCCTGCAGCTGGCCAACGCCCGCGACAACGAAGATCCGGCCGCCCTCCGGGCCGCGGTCGACACCGCCCTGGAGGGTCTCGGGCACGAGATCGACGGCCTGCGCCACCTGATCACCGAGCTCCGCCCCGCGGCGCTCGACGACCTCGGGCTGGCCGCGGCGCTCGAGGCCCTGGCCAGGCGCGCCCAGGCGATCGACGGACTCGACGTGAGGACCGAGATCGACATGTCGGGCATCACCGCCGCGGAGGCCGGCAACGGCAACGGTGGTGGGGAGCGCATGGACCCGGAGCTCGAGAGCACCGTCTACCGCGTCGCCCAGGAGGCGCTCACGAACGTCAGCCGCCACGCCGAGGCCACCAGCGCCGTGGTCACCGTCAGCGCCCATGACGGGGCACTCGAACTGTCTGTCACCGACGACGGCAAGGGCATGCCCGGCCAGGAGCGCCTGGGCCCCCGCGGAGACGGCCTCGAGGGCGGCTTCGGAATGTCGGGCATGCGCGAGCGCGCGGAGCTCGTGGGCGGCGAGCTGAAATTCCGCCCGGGGCCGGGCAAGGGCACCGAGGTGGTCCTGAGCGTGCCCCTGCGCGGCCGCCCGGCGGCGGCCGCCTGAGTATTCCCCCTGCCGCCGCCCTGCGGCCGCCAGGCGACGGCCGCCCGATTCTCAGCTGCGGGTGCCGCTGCTGCGGCGCACGTAGGCCGTGATCTCGGCCCGCGAGGAGATGCCGAGCTTCTCGATCGCCCGCGCCCGGTAGGTCTTCACGGTCCGCTCGGCCACCTTCAGCTGCTCGGCGATCTCGGGGTTCGTGAAGCCGTCCGCGATCAGCTGGATCACCTCCGACTCGCGCTCGCTGAGCGCAGGGTCGTCGCCGCCGCCGCCGCTGTCGGAGGCCGCCAGCACCGCTCCCAGCCGCGGGTGCAGGTAGTTGCCGCCCTCGACCGCTGTCCTGAACGCCTGCAGCAACTCGGCCGGCTCGGCCTCCTTCAGGACGTAGCTCCTGGCGCCGGCGCGAAGCGCCTGGCGCGCGTACTCGGGGTCCTCGCGCATGGTCAGGATCGCGACCGCGAGCGTGGGATGGGAGATGAACACCTGCGGCAGCGCCCCGAGGCTCGAGCCTCCCGGCATCGTCAGGTCGAGCGTCAGCAGGTCGGGCTTGAGCTCGCGCACCTCGCGGATCATCGAGGGGATGTCGGCCGCTTCGGCCACGACCGTGAACTCTCCGTCCTCGCGCTCGAGCACCGACCGGATGCCGTCGCGCACGATCGCGTGGTCGTCGGCGATGATGACCTCGATCGGACGGCTCAGAGCGGACGCGTCATGGTCCATCAGCTGACACCGTAGCCGCTGGTCTGGACGGTCCCCGGGCGCCGCCCGCCACCCGGCGGACGCCCCTCCGTCGTCGCCGATCGGGCCCGCCGTCGCCGCCTCGCGCCGCTTTCCTGCGCATCTGCAGCTGTTTCTGCCCACCTGCAAGCAAACCTGCATGTCCCAATATGGGGGTGTACATACGCCGACATCGCGTGTACTATCTCCACAAAGCTACTCAAGGCGTGGCCCAGTGCCACGTGAGAGGGACGGAAAAGGCGCCTCGCCCCATGCAGGACGAGACGCCACGAAAAGGAGCTGGAACATGCCGCATGCCAACTCACCGCACGCCAACTAGCAGCAGCAAGAGACGTATCGATAACGGGGACGGTCTACGGAGCGTCCCCGTTTTCGTTCCCGGGCCCCTCATCGCCCCTTCTCTGAGGTGTGCCCCGCGCCCACCGGGCGCCGGCGGGCTCTCAGACGGGCCCGGATCATCTGGCGCCCACCGGGCCTCTCCATCACGGTCGTCGGCTCGGCCATCTTCCTGACCCTGGTCTCGAACGCCAGCTCGCTCTTGTAGTCCGCGTTCATGCCGTAGGTCGAGCCGTTGCTGTCGAGGACCCGGCTGAAGACCTCGACGAGGTCCTCGTCGAACTGGCTTCCCGCCCCTTTGCGCAACTCGGCCATGGCCTCCTCCGGGCTCATCGGATCGCCGAAGGCTTCCCGTCTGAGCATGCTGTCGTAGGCGCTGGCGATGGCGACGATGCGCGCTGCCAGCGGGATCTCGTTGCCGATCAGGCCCGCGGGGTAGCCGCCGCCGTCGACCCGCTCGTGGTGGTAGAGGATCGCGTCGGCAACGGGCCCGAAGCCGTCGAGCTTGCCGACCATGGCCGCTCCGTCCTGGGGGTGGCGGCGGATCACCGCCCAGTCCTCGTCGTTGAGCTGGTCGGGGTGCAGCAGCCGGTCTGACCAGGTGAACTTGCCGATGTCGTGGAGCAGGCCCGCGAGGTGGATGACTTCCTGCTCGTCCTCCTCGCAGCCGAGCTCGATCGCCGTGCCCCTGGAGTAGCTGGCGGCAGCGGCGGCGTGACGCAGGGAGGTCGGGTCGCGCAGACCGAGGCCCTCCATGAACATCGCCGGCACGCCCCACTGGAAGGAGGACAGCTGCCGGGTCCGCGCCTGCAACTGCTCGGCGTGGGTCTCCGACCGCTCGAGCGCAACGGCGAGCTGGCGGAAGATCAAGAGGACGGGGATCGCCGCCAGCAGCACCGGCAGACCCGCCCCGCGGTAGGCGAGCACGAGGATGATGGCGATCACCGCCACGGCGAGCTCGCCGGGCAGCAACGGGAAGAACAGTTCCGTGGTCATGCGCCCCAGCGGGCGCCCGGTGGTGACCCGCTGGTGCATCGCGAAGACGACGAAGTTGAGCACCAGCAGCACGGCCACCCCTGCGAACAGCATCAGCACGAACACGAGGCTGTCGGTCGCCGACTGGGCGCCCAGGCGGGTGACGTCCCCCCCGAGCGCCCTCACCACGAGGCCTCCGGCGAAGCCGGCCACGCCGATCGCGACCAGGTTGTTCAACCAGTGCGCCGGGCCGCGGCGGGCCATCGCCGAGTGCAGGGCGATCGCCGCCGCACCGCAGGCGCCCGCCGCCCCGGGCCCGAGCAGGCCCATCGCCAGCACCATCACTCCCAGCGATGCGCTGAGGATGCCCGCCCGCGTCTTGATCGTGAACCATTCCCCGACCAGAGCGATCGCCAGCAGCGTCGCGACCAGGGTCACGGGACGCCATTCGTCGGGGTGGGAGACGTAGACCGCCGCGGCGATCGTCGCGGCCATCAGCGCGAACTCGCCTGCGAAGAACAGTCGTCGCGTGAAGTCGGAAGCACCCATTGGCCGCTCTGTAGTACTTAACGACCGACAGGGAAACCGCCTTTAGGCCGTCCCACTGGCCCTCGGCGGGCCGCTTCGGCCGGGCGGGGCGGGCGACGCCGCTCCCGGCCCGCTCGAGCGACGCCCTAGTCGGGCACCGGGTCCAGCGACAGCTCCTCGCCCTGCTGAGCCTGCTCCGTGGCTGTGCCGGCCAGCAGCTCCCTCCCGCGCCCCCCGATCAGCGTCAGGCGGGCGAAGACGGCGGTCGAGACGCCGGCCCCCACGCCCACGATCAGGAATGCCGCCCGAGCCGAGATCAGGGCCACCAGCAGCCCACCCAGCGGCAGGCCCACCGCCAGACACAACGCGGCCAGCGATTCGACCGCTCCCATCATGCGCCCGCGCAGGTGCTGCGGGCTGAGGCGCTGGACGAGGCTGATCAGCGAGGGCCACTCCAGACCGTTGCCCACTCCGCCCACGACCGCGAACAGACACGCCACAGCCAGCGACGGCGCCACCGAGAAGCCGATGAAGGCCGCCGAGAGCGCGAACAGTCCCGACACGAGCACCACCGGCAGCGGCCAGCGCACGTTGCGGGCGAACACGATGCTCGCCAGCACCGAGCCTCCGCCCCACGCCGCCACCAGCAGGCCGTAGCCGCCGTCTCCAGCCGACAGGGTGTCCTTCGCGTAGGCCACCTCCACCGGCGAGCCCGCCTGGATGAACGTGAGGGCGACCGCCTCTGCGATCAACAGCGAGCGTAGGAAGGGGGTCTCGTTGATGTGGCGCAGCCCGGCCTGCAGGCGCGCTCCGACCGATTCCGCTCCGCCGGCTCCCTCGACGTAGGGGTTCAGGTCCAGCAGCAGCGCCGCGCAGATCAGGAACGAGGCGACGTCGATCAGCAGCGCCGCCGCGACCCCGGCCCCGGCGGTGACGGCCCCGCCGATCAGGGGCCCCGCCACGAACGAGGCCGCGAAGGCGACGTTGACCTGGCCGTTGGCGCGACGCTCGGCCTCCTCGGCGCGCTCCTCGAGCTGCTCCGGGGGCAGTCCCGCGCCGGCGACCGTGGCCTGCGAGCGGGCCACCCGGGCCACCTCCGTCCGCAGCAGCGCGCTGGCGGCCAGCGCGGCGGTACCGTCGAAGATCGCCGCCACGAGCACCCCGGGCAGCCAGAAATGCTGCGAAAGCCACGCCAGCACCAGCGTGACGAGCGCCTCGAACAGGTACAGGGCGCTGAGTTTGTAGCGCCGCCGGGAGGCCTCGATACGGGTCACCACGACCGGCACCAGGAAGGCGGGCAGCGCCTGCCAGGCGAGCAGCAGACCGGCCACCGCGAGGGCGTTGTGGGTGTGGTCGAAGACGGCCAGCGAGAGGGCTACGAGGCCGACCCAGCTGCCGAGCCGGTTGACCGTGTAGGCCACCAGAATCCGGCCCAGCTGGCGAGAGCGGTGCGGCGATCCCTCCTCGGCGCGGCCCAACACGGACGGGAAGCTAGCTCACGCACCTACGGCATCGTGGGCGTCTCCTCTCACCTCAAACGCTTACAAACCTGCATCCCCCTCAAGTTGCCTGCCGCAGATGCCGAAGCATGGACAGACATGACCCCCCTCGCAACACAAAGACCGCGGGACGAGCGCAAGATGGTGTTCACCAGCTCGCAGGCGGCGCGCTACCTCGGCGTGTCGCTGGCGACCGTCCGTCGTTGGACGGACGCAGGGCACATCAACTGCTACCGGACCCCGGGCGGCCAGCGCCGCTTCTCGCGCGACCAGCTGGACACATTCGTCACGTCGATGGCCCACGCCGGCTCCGACGGCCACGACGAAGACCCAGCCGGGCCCCACACGCGCGTCGCGTAGCCGGGCTCAGCTGGCCAGCCGGCCGAACTTGTCGCGCAGGCGCCGGTAGAAGGACGACCCCGGCAGCTGGGCCAGCGTCGCACAGTCGCTCAGGAAGCTCGCACCGATCGCCCCCCCGGCGGGTATCTCTCCCACCGGGCGACCGTCGATCGCGACGTCCAGCGGCTCACGAGAGTTGTTGTGGACGGTGAGGCGGTCATCCGGCGCCACCACGAGCGCCCGGGCGCTCATCGAATGGGGGGCGATGAAGGACACCACGAAGCCTTCGACCCCCCACGCCATCACGGGCCCCCCGTTGGCGAGGTTGTAGCCGGTGGAGCCGGCCGGGGTCGCCACCACGAGCCCGTCACAGCGGACGCTCCCGGCCTCCTCCCCGTCGAGCGCGTAGGCCAGCTCGGCCACCCGCTCCCCGACCTTGCGGTGAACGGCCACGTCGTTGATCGCGGTACGCCGCTCGCCGTCGAGCTGGACGACGATCCCGGGCAGGCGCAGCAGCTCGAAGTCCCCGGCGAGGGCACGGTCGATGCCGGCCCCGGCCTCATCCGGCTCGACGGTGGCGAGGAAGCCGATCTCACCGAAGTTGATCGCGAACACGGGGACGTCGGTGCTCGCGTAGTCCTGCAGGGCGCGCAGGATCGTGCCGTCCCCGCCGAGCACCATGCACAGCTCGACCTCGCGCTTGAAGGGTGCGTCGCGCTCCAGGCCGGGTCCCGCCGGCAGGTCGTGCTTCTCGCTCTCCTCGGCGGACAGCCGCAGGCGGAAGCCGGCCTGCACGGCCCTCTCGGCCAGCAGCTTCAGGGTCGGCCCGGTGTCGGCGGGACGCTGGTGAGTGAGGACGGTGATCTCCCTCACGGCTCCACCTCGCGGGCCATCTCCTCCAGCGCGGCGGGGCTCTGGGGCCCCACGCCGGGGTCGGCGCCGGGGGGCGTCAACCAGATGAACGTCTCGCGGTTGCCCTTCGGCCCGGGCAGGCCGGAGAAGTGGTAGCCGCGGACCGCGACGCCGAGGCCGAGGGCGGCCGTTCCGACCGACACCAGCGCCTCCCGCCTGAGCGCCGGATCGCGCACCACGCCTCCTCTGGGGACGCGGCCGCGGCCGAGCTCGAACTGGGGCTTGACGAGCGCGAGCACGTCAAATGGGTCCGCCAGGCAGCCCAGCAGCGCCGGCAGGATCTTCGCGAGCGAGATGAAGGACACGTCCACGGTCGCGAGATCGGGCAGCCCGGAGGCGCCCGAGGGTGAGGCCGGAAGCATCTCCGGGAGGAGCTCCCGGGCGTTGGTGCGCTCCATCACGAGCACGCGGGAATCCTGACGCAGGCGGTAGTCGAGCACCCCGTAGCCGACATCGACGGCGATCACCTCGCGCGCGCCGTGCTGGAGCAGGCAGTCGGTGAAGCCTCCGGTCGAGCTGCCCACGTCCAGGGCCCGCCGGCCGGCCACCTGCAGCGATGTGCTCTGCAGCGCGTTGGCCAGCTTGATCCCGCCCCTGGATACGTAGTCCGGGCCCTCCAGGACCGCCACCAGCTCGTCTGCGTCGACCAGTTCCCCGGGCTTGGAGGCACGGCGGCGGGCGGCTCCCAACTGCACCTCGCCGGCCATCACCGAGGCCGCCGCCCGGCTACGGGAGGGAAACAGCCCCCGCTCCGCCAGGAGGACGTCAAGCCGTCGCTTGGGCATCCCGGTCAACCCTTGCACAAATACTCCTGGGTACAAATACGCCCGGGTGACCGGGCGTATTTGCGAGGGAGCGCCGCCTAATCCTTGCCCTTCTCGAGAGTGGCTTTCGCCAACAGGGCGGCGACGGAGGGCTCCAAAGGATACAGGTCCGGCGCTGCGGGCACCCGCGCGGGTGGCCTCT
This sequence comes from uncultured Solirubrobacteraceae bacterium, assembly GCA_963821425.1. GTDB lineage: Bacteria > Actinomycetota > Thermoleophilia > Solirubrobacterales > Solirubrobacteraceae > Palsa-744. The sequence continues at coordinate 611,286 of CAWGDS010000001.1, read as the reverse complement.
GTGACCGATGTCACACTGCCGGGGGGCCAGGGCGAGCATATTGATGGCGATCCCCGAGTTGCATCGTTTCATCTGCACCTCTTTGGATCCCTCCTCCCCGAAGCGGCCCGCACTCCCCGGCGGGCCGTTTCTTTTGGTGGGTCGCCGCGACTGGGTGCAGGGCAGCGGCCCGACGCCCGGTGGTGCCCGGGCCACGAGGATGAGGCTGTTCGGGCCGGCGCCCTCAGGCGCCGATGACCGCCGAACCCCCGCTCTCGGGCTCGCGCTGGGGATCGGAGATCGCGGCGCGGATGCGCTCGGCGATCCGGGTCCCGGTGAAGCCGACCTCCTCGTGCAGCAGGGCAGGCTTGCCGTGGACCACATAGCGGTCCGGCAGCCCCACCCGGAGGATCCGGGGAGCCGCCCCGGCCTCGTTCAGGGCCTCCCACACCGCCGAGCCGAAGCCTCCGGCCAGGACGCCCTCCTCGACGGTCACGAGCAGGTCGTGCTCGGCCGCTAGCTGGGCCATCAGGCCCGCGTCGATCGGCTTTGCGAAGCGCGCGTCGGCGACCGTCACGGCGATCTGGTGCTCGCCCAGCAGGGCCGCCGCCTCGAGCGCCTTGCCGACGCCGGTGCCGTAGCCGACCAGGGCCACCCGTGGGCCCGAGCCCGCCTGCACGGAGGGCTCCAGCAGGATCTCCCCGGAGCCGATCGGGATCGCCCGCCCCTCGGCCGGTAGCTGTACCCCTGTGCCCTCCCCGCGGGGATAGCGCAGGGCGATCGGCCCGTCGTCGTACTCGAGGGAGGTGCGCAGCATGTGGACCAGCATCGCCTCGTCGCGCGGAGCCATCAGCACGATGTTGGGCAGGCAGCGCAGGTAGGCGATGTCGAAGGCGCCGTGGTGGGTGGGCCCGTCGTCGCCCACCAGGCCCGCCCGGTCCATGGCGAAGACCACGTTCAGGCGTTGCAGGCAGACGTCGTGGACGATCTGGTCGTAGGCCCGCTGCAGGAAGGTCGAGTAGATCGCGGCCACCGGCTTGACGCCCTCGAGCGCGAGCCCGGCCGCGAACAGCACCGCCTGCTGCTCGGCGATGCCGACGTCGAAATAGCGCTCCGGGAGCGCCTTCTGGAGGATCGACAGGCCGGTCCCGGAGTTCATCGCGGCGGTGATCCCCACCACCCGCTCATCGCGCTCGCATTCACGCACGAGGGCCTCTCCGAACACCTGCGTGTACTGCGGCGGGATGATCCGTTTGCGCCCACCGGCGCCGTTGGCGGCGGCTTTCGGCCGGGCCGGAGACCCGTTGACGATCGAGTTGGGCTTGGCGGCGTGCCACTTCTCCATTCCCTCCAGGCCGCCCTCCTCGGCCGGAGCGAAGCCCTTGCCCTTGACGGTGGCGATGTGGACCACCACCGGGCGTTCAGCGGCCAGCGCCTCCCGCAGCGCCTCGCGCAGGGCGCGGACGTCGTGTCCGTCGATCACGCCCATGTAGGCCCAGTCGAGCTCCTCCCACCACAGGCCGGGCGCCCAGAAGGCCTTGATCGACTCCTTGAGGTGGGGCCCGAGGCGCTCGAAGGCCACCCCGATCCCGATCGGAAGCCGCGTGAGACCACCCTCGAGATCGGACCGTGCCCGCCACAGTTTGGGGTTCAGCCGTACGCGGTTGAAGTAGCGGGACAAAGCCCCCACGTTGGGGGCGATCGACATGCCGTTGTCGTTGAGCACCACCACGATCGGCGTGCCCAGGCCACCCGCCTGGCCGATCGCCTCGAAGGCCACCCCACCGGTCATCGCGCCGTCGCCGATCACCGCCACGACCCTGGCGTCGTTGTCGGGGTCCAGCAGGCGCATCCCCTCCTTGATCCCGACCGCGTAGCCGATCGAGGTGGAGGCGTGGCCGGCGCCCATGATGTCGTGGGGGGACTCGGAGATCGAACAGAAGGGGGCCAGGCCGCCGTACTGGCGGATCGTGGCGAGCTGGTCACGGCGCCCGGTCAGGACCTTGTGCGGGTAGGCCTGGTGGCCCACGTCCCAGAGGATCTTGTCGCGGGGGGAGTCCAGGACCGAGTGCAGGGCGACGGCCAGCTCGCAGGTCCCGAGGTTGGCCCCGAAGTGCCCTCCGATCTCCCCGACCGTGTCGATGATGTGCTCGCGGACCTCCTGGGCGAGCTCCACGAGCTCGGCGTCGCTGAGCTCGTGCAGGTCCTCGGGTCCGTTGATCTGGCCGAGCAGCTTCATGACGTGCGGGTGAAGATGAAGTCGGTGATGTTCTCGAGCTCGGTGGTCGCGTCCGGGGCTCCCGCACCCGAGGACCCGCTCGCGATCTCCTCCAGGGCGCCACGGGCGGTGGCGTGTGACTCCGCGGCCAGCCGCCTGGCCTGCTCGATGCCGAACTCGCTCACGTATGTCTGCTTTCCGTGCCGCTCATCGCTGCCCTGTGGCTTTCCAAGCGCATCTTCGCTTCCGGTCACATCGAGGATGTCGTCGACGATCTGGAACAGCACGCCCAGCTCGGCCGCGAAACGTCGAAACGGTCTGACGATGCGGGCATCATCGGTCCCCGTCAACAGTAGTACGCACAGCACGGAGGCGCCTATCAGGCGGCCAGTCTTGAGCTCGTGCACTCGCCGCAAGGTGCGGGATCCGCCGTCCGCGTGGGCGGTCACGTCAGCGTACTGACCCCCCACCATGCCGTTGACCCCGGTTGCAGCGGCGAGCTCCGCCGCCGCCCTCAGCAGCCGCTCGGGCTCGGCCCGCTGGTTGGAGAGCAGGTGCCGGAAGGCCTCGGCGTAGAGGCCGTCCCCGGCGAGGATGGCGACGTCCTCTCCGAACTTCACGTGACACGTCGGCTGCCCGCGACGCAGGTCGTCGTCGTCCATCGCCGGCAGGTCGTCGTGGATCAGCGAGTAGGTGTGGATCAGCTCGATCGAGCCCGCCAGCGGCAGGACCTCGCGATGGGGCAGCCCGAGCGCACGCGCGGTGGCGAGGCTGAGCACGGGTCGAATCCGCTTGCCGCCGGCCAGCAGCGAGTAGCGCATCGCCTCGTCCAGGCCTCCGGTGAGCGGCTCCTCGGAGAAATGCAGCCGCTCGAGATATTCCTCGACCTCCTCGCGCAGGTGGTCTGGATAGTGGGCCTCCACGCAGCGCGGCTCGGTAGGCGCTGCTAGAGGAGCGGGTCCTGCCCCGGGGCCGGCTGGCTGACCTCGGCCCGGGCCAGCTCCTCGAGCTCCGCCGCCGCCTGGGTGGCCAGCGAGGCGCAGTCCTCGACCATCCCCGCGGCCGCGTCCTGGGAGAGCTCGCCCGAGCGCAGCTGCTCGGCCGCCCGCTCCAGGCGCGTGATGATCTCGTCGAGACGCTGTGCGCTGGTCATCGGCTGTGGGCATTCTCCCTGAGCTCGCGCAGTACTGCCGCGAGCACACCGTTGACGAAGCCCGGAGCATCCGCTCCGCAGAACACCTTGGCGCTCTCGACGGCCTCCTCGATCGCCCCCTCGGCGGGGATGGGGACGTCCGCCGGGATCTCCTCGGGGTGCAGCATCTCGACCAGGGCCACCCGCATGATGCTCCGCTCCAGAGGCTGGATCCGGTCCACCGACCAGCCGTGGGCGTGGCTGTCGATCAGCTCGTCGAGCTCGGAACGGCGCTCGATCGCCGCCGCCGCCAGGGCCCGCACGAACTCGCTCGTCCCCGCGGGCAGGGTCTCCTCCAGGTTCCTGCCGGTGAGGTCATGCTGGTAGAGGGCGATCACCGCCGCCCGGCGCTGCTCGGAGCGGCGCATTCAGGCCCGCGCCACGTATTCCCCCGAGCGCGTATCGACCCTGATGCGCTGACCGGGCTCGACGAACAGGGGCACGTTGATGATCGCGCCGGTCTCGAGGGTGGCGGGCTTCGTACCTCCGCCGGAGGCCGTGTCGCCCCGCACGCCGGGGTCGGTCTGGCTGACCTCGAGGTCCACGGCGGTCGGGAGCTGGATGTCGCTGGGCTCGCCGTCCACGACCAGCACGTCCACCTCGCTGCTCGGGGTGATCCAGCGGAGCTCCTCCTCGATGCTCGACTCGCCGATTGCGATCTGCTCGAAGGTCTCGGTGTCCATGAAGTGGGCATCGGCCCCGTCCGCGTACAGGAACTGCATCTTCTTGGACTCCGTCCGCACGGGCCGGAACTTCTCCCCCGCCCGGAAGGTGCGGTCGATCACGTTGCCGTCGGAGGCCCGGCGCAGCTTGGTGCGCACGAAGGCCCCGCCCTTGCCCGGCTTGACGTGCTGGAACTCGAGGATCTTGAAGACCGTCCCGTCAACCTCGATGTGGTTGCCGTTCTTGAACTGGTTGGTACTGATCACGGCCTGTGAGCGTAGCGGGAGCCAGGGGATCTCACCTGCGGCACACTGGGCTACCGGGTGCTGCGAGGGACCCGGGCCCCCGCGCCCGGATAACGGCAGCGACCGCCGCAAACCTGAGCGTGGCGCCGCGCCCCGTCCCCCGGCGACTACGCGGCCGCCGCCACCTCGCTCCCGCGCGCTGAAAGCGAGCGCCACCGTGCGTGGCAAACCGCACAATACCGAGTAGCGTCCACCCAGCCGTGCGAGCGCGAGGAAAATGGCGGGTCTGGGGTGTCCGTGCGCCGCGACGCTCAGGCGACCGGGTTGAGCACGAGCGTTTCTTCGTAGGTCTGTGTGGCCTTGGCAACCAGGCGGATCGGTTCGTAGGGGGCGCCCCCGACGGAGACTTCGAGCTCCTCCTGCGGTCCGCCCACGAAGTGGCTGGGCTTCTGTGCCCCCTTAGAGGCCGCGTACTTAAGCGCGGTTGACGATCCGGACTTGCCCGACGTGACGGACGCGATCACGCTCCCGCGGATGCTGACGGACGTGGTCCCGCACGTTAATTCGGCGACCGTGCCCGAGACAGGCGACAGGCCGATACCGAGCTTCGTCTTGCCGGCTTCGGCTTCGACGCCGAGTGCGCCTTCGAGTTCGCCGCTGTCGATCTGCCCTGCACTCGCCAGCGGGCTCGTGCACTGCTGGCCGGCCTGTGCGCACCCGGTGAGGCTCAGGTGGACGCCTCCGAGGGTTTTGCGGCCGCTGAAAGCGCCCGATCCGGACAGTCCGCTGCATGTGATCTTCGGCGCCCCCGCCGGCTCGAGTTTCACCGCCCCCCCGGAGAAGGTGAAGCCGCTCTTGAGCGCCCCCGGCTCCCATTCGTAGGGCGAGCCTCCGGCGTGCTGCTTTGTGCACGCGGAGTCGTGAAAGGTTCCGTCCAGCGCGCGGGGGTGTAGCACGCAGCGCCCGATTTCCGGCGCCCGGATCGGTTCACCGGGCGTGAATTCCCAGGACCCGGTTGGACCGTAGCCCATGAGGATGGTGGCGGCATTCGAGGTGGTGGCGAAGACGAACCCGTCCCTGCCAGACCCGGCGCCGCCGAAGCCCAGGGGAAGTAGGGTTTCCGTCGCCGTCCAGCTCCCGCCGGAGCCCTGGTACAGAACCACGCCGTCTTCGCCCTCGTCCACCAGCAGGTGTTCTTCATCGGCGGCGACGACGATTTCTCCCCCTCCCCGCGACGGTACCACCGGATCGAGCTTGTCTGCGAGGCTCCAGGCTTCGCCGCTGCGTTGATAGATCGAGCCTTCTGCGCCTTCCCTGCCGGTGACGAACGCGGTTTTGCCGTTTGGAGTGAGCGCTAGGCGCTGCCCGCCAGGAATCGTCGGCCCCTGTTCTTTCCAGGATCCGCCTTCTCGCACGTATGTCTTCACCACGTAGGTACATTTGACGAGCGCTGTCTGCCCATCGGCTGACAGGGCCACGTCTTCCCCACAGAAGGATTCGCCGGGTTCGCCTTCCAGGATCGCCTGCTGGGTCCAGGTTTCGCCCACCCGCACGAAGACCCACACCCCGCCGATCTCTTCGAACCCGGAGCCGCGGTCGTACGGAGCTCCGAAGAGGATCGTGTCTCCGTTTTCGGAGATCGCGATCGAATTGCCGAACCTGGATCCGTGTTCGGGGTCGACGCCGGTCGGGACGAGCTTCTGCGCCTTGGCCTCCCACACACCCCCGGTACGGTCGAGGACGTAGCCGACCTCGTTTTCCGGGTCAGAACCGATAGCGGACGCGAGCGTGCTGCCGTCCGCGGAGAGGGCAAAGTTGCCGCCTTCCCATTGCCCGATTTCGTGCTGTGGAACCCATTTGTCCCCGGAGCGTTCGTATAAGACGTCGCCGATAAGGGCCGTATCGCCGTCGGGTGTGATCTCGTCGCCGGACTCGAGCTTTTCACCGGCTTCGTTGAACAGCTTCGTCTCGAAGTACCCGCCGGCCCAGGCGCTCGCGCTGACGCCCAGGCTCACTCCGAGCGCGAGAACGACGTAGATCGTGAACACCCCTATGCGCTTCATTCCCCACCTCCCCTTCCGGCTCTTCCGGTTCTTCGCCCCACGGCCAACGCTACTCAACGCGGATCCGCCTGTCGAGGAGCCGGACGGCGGGCCTACGCGTCGCCCGCTGCCGACGGGTCGGTCGCAGCCTCGCTCGACCGTGCGGGCAGCTCATCCAGCCACGGGCGCGGGATGAAGGGCGGCACGGGGCCGGGGTAGTCCGGGAACAGCTCCCGGGCCGCAGTCGTGGAGGGCCGCCCCGCGAGCTGGGGGCGCAGATCCTCGAAGGAGTCCAGGGCGCGGACGCTGGAGAGGATCTGGAAGGTGGCCGCGTTGGGCGGCGTGGTGGTGAGGGTCCCGTCGGCGAGCAGCGCGTCGGCGCGGTCGAGCATGCCGGGCAGCTCCGCCAGGGCCCGCCGGGCCGCAGCTTCGTCGGCCCCGATCGCGCGGGCGTAGTAGTGCGCCACGGGCACGGAGGTACGGGCGGCCAGCGCGGGTGCCGGCATGCCGGCCGCCTGTGCCAGCCAGCGGCGCAGTCCGGGATCCCCGAGCAGTCCCCATCGGAGCATCAGCCGGGGGGCGTTCTGGAGTTCGCGCTCACCCCACGCCTCGGCCTCCTCCACGCGAGCCCGAAGGGCGGGATCGGCCGGATACAGGGGGGGCTCCGGGGCGATCCGCTCGAGCGCCCGGGGGATCGCCAGCGAGCCCTGGACACGGCGCCCGTCGAGCTTCAGGGCGGGAACGGTGCCCGCGCGGAAACCGGCCAGGCGCAGGTGGATCTTCTGGGCTCCCACGAGCACATCGACGGTCTCGTAGGGAATCCCCTTCAGCTCGAGCATGGCCTTCGCCGCCATCCCCGGGTGGGACATCGGAAACCAGTACAGCTTTGCCGGAGCGCTCATTCGATCACCGTCAGCTCCTTGGAGATGGACGTGAAGATCCGGTTTTCCTGCTCCCCCACCGCCACCAGGTCCTCGATCCGCACCCCGAACTCGCCCGGCATGTAGACGCCCGGCTCGACGGTCACGACGTTGCCGGCCTGCAGCTGAGCGTCGGCTTCGGTGCGTGACAGCCGCGGGCCCTCGTGCACCTCCAGGCCGACCCCGTGGCCGAGCCCGTGGCCGAAGCGCTCGCCGAGACCGGCCCGCTCGAGCACCTCGCGGGCGGCCGCGTCGGCGTCGCGGCCGCTGACCCCCGGGCGCACCGCCGCCAGGCCGGCCAGCTGGGCTTCGAGCACGCTCCCGTACGCCTCCCGCTGGCGATCGGAGATCCCCTCCCCGGTCGCATAGGTGCGGGTGCAGTCCGAGCAGTAGCCGTCGAGGAGGGCGCCCCAGTCGATGATCAGGAGCGTGTCCGCCGCGATCACCGCGTCCCCCGGCTGGGCGTGCGGCAGCGCCCCCTGGGCGCCGGCCGCCACGATCGACTCGAAGCTCGGCCCCTCCGCTCCGAGGCGGCGCATGCGGAACTCGAGCTCGACGGCCACCTCGCGCTCCGTGCGCCCCACCACCCCCGCTTCGAGGGTCTGGTGCAGGGCTTCGTCGGCGAGCTTCGAGGCCTCCAGGATGCGGGTCAGCTCGCCCTCGTCCTTGACGGCGCGCAGGCGGGCGACCTCGCCGGGGCACGCCACCAGCTCCCACCTATCGCCCAGTGCCTCGCCGAGTCGGCGGTGGGTGCGGACACTGAGGGCAAGCTCGTCGAAGCCCAGGCGCCCGCCCCCATCCGGGAGCGCCGCGGCGGCGGCGGCGAACAGGTCGCCGCTGACGATCTCGCGGCGGAAGATCTCGGGCACCTGCTGGGCCGACTGGGTTTCGTAGCGGAAGTCGGTCAGGAACAGCTGCTCGGTGAGCGCCCCGGGCGGGTCGGCCGCGATCAGCACGAGCCCGTTGCTTCCGGTGAAGCCGGTCAGGTAGCGCAGGTCAAAGCGGGTGCCCACCAGCAGCCCGTCGAGCTCGAGCTCGGACAGCCGCTCGGCAAGGCGCCGGGTGCGCTCCCGCAGCGGAGCCGGACCGCCGGCGCCGGGGTTCGGCTGGGGACTCATGCGGCCACCCTGTCGAGCTCCTCGCGCAGCGCCGCCAGCGCGTCGCGATAGCCGTCCGGGCCGCGACCGGAGATGGTCGTGAAGCAGAGGTCCCGGATCACCGAGAAGCGCCGCCACTCCTCGCGGTTCTCGATGTCCGAGAGGTGGATCTCCAGGGCCGGCAGGCCGGCTATCTCGAGCGCGTCGCGGATCGCCCACGCGTAGTGGGTCCAGGACCCCGGGTTCAGCAGGATCGCGTCGGCGTCCCCTCGCAGCGAGTGCAGGTGCTCGATGAAGGCGCCTTCGTAGTTGGTCTGGAAGAAGCGCACGGCCAGCGATTGGGCGTGGGCGTCGTGCTCGATCTGCTCCTGCAGCTCGGGCAGGGTCATCGTTCCATACAGCCTCGGGTCGCGGCGCCCGAGTTGATCGAGGTTGGCCCCGTGCATGACCTCGATGCGGTACCGCGAGGCGTTCATCCGGCGAGCTCCTGGACCGCCGCCCGCACGTCCCCGTCGGGAACCGAGCAGCCCTGATGCACGTCCCCGGGGGCCTTCACGAGCACGAACGGAACCTCCGCGCCGAGGCGCTTCTTGTCGTGGGAGATGACCGCCAGCACCTCCTCCGTCGGGGCCCCCGACAGCCGCACCGGCAGCCCGCGGGAGCGCAGCAGCTCGAAGACCTCCTCGCGCAGGGCGTCCTGACCGGACAGGCGCAGCGCCGCCAGCAGCCCCAGCCCGACCGCCTCGCCGTGCCGGTAGCGGCCGTAGCCGGTGGTGGTCTCGATCGCGTGCCCGACCGTGTGGCCGAGGTTCAGCACCTGGCGGAGTCCTCCGTCGCGTTCATCGGCGGCCACGACCTGAAGCTTGGTGCGTGCACACGAGAAGATCATCCGCTCATCGACCTCCCGACCGGCGGAGACCGCCTCCCACAACGTCCCGCCGGCGATCAGGGCGGTCTTGAGCACCTCCACCCAGCCCGCCGCCAGCTCGGCTCCAGGCAGGCTCGAGAGCGCGGCGGGATCGACCATCACGCCCGCCGGCTGGTGGTAGGCGCCGACGTAGTTCTTGGCTTCGGGGAGGTCGACACCGGTCTTGCCGCCGTAGGCCGAGTCGACCTGGGCGACGAGGCTCGTGGGCACCTGCACGTGGGCGATCCCGCGCTGGTAGGTGGCCGCGCAGAAGCCGGCCAAGTCCCCGACGACCCCGCCCCCGAGGGCAACGACGTGATCGGCGCGGGTCAGCTGCGCGCCGAGCATCTCCTGCCACACGCGTTCTGCCTGGGCAAGGGTCTTGTGCACCTCCCCGGGCGGGAGCGTGACGCTGCCGGCGAGCGCGTCGAGCCGGGACCCGTAGAGGGCGGCCACGTTCTCGTCGCTGACCAGGAACGGGCGCGAGACCCGGCGGTCCAGCGGCCACAGCGCTGTCGCGCGGCCGTCCTCGAGCAGCCCGGCGGCGAGGAAGACCGGGTATTCCCCCGAGCTCGAGCGCGCCCACAGCATCCGCGTAGCGGGGCTCGCGGCGAGCTTTCCGAGGCTCGCGGCGGCGCGACCGAGTGTTCCCCGCACCGGGGCCACGACGACCGCGTCGGCGACCTGCACATACAGGTCCTGGCGGGAGAGGTGCAGCGCGAAGAAGGCGTCCCTGTCGGTGGCCAGGGGCCGCTGTCCGGGAACGCGGGCGCCCACCACCCGCTCCCAGCAGCTCGCCGGATCGACGTCGAGCAGCACCGTCGTGTGCCCTCGCAGGGCATCCCTGACACGCCCTGAGAGCACGCTCCCGCCCCCGAGCGACACGACCGCCCGCTCCCCGGCGCCCGCCAGCAGGCCGCACACGACCTCCTCCTCCACGGCCCGGAACGAGTCCTCGCCCCCGCGCTCGAACTCCTCCGCGATCGAATGCCCGAGGCGGTCCACCACGAGCGTGTCGCTGTCGAGTGGGCTCACGCCCCAGGCGGCGGCGAGTTCGCGGGCGGCGCTCGACTTGCCGGCGCCCATGAACCCGATCAGGACGAGTGCCATCCGATCCGCTGCCTGTAGGCCTCGACGGCTTCGAGCATGTCGTCGATGTGGTCCCCGCCGAACTTCTCCCGGTAGGCGCCGGCGAGCACGGTGGCCACCATCGCCTCCCCGACCACGCCGGCCGCCGGCACCGTGCAGGAGTCGGTGCGCTCGCGCAGGGCCTGGGCCGGCTCGTGCGTCTCGGTGTCGACCGACCGCAGCGGCTTGGTCAACGTCGGCAGCGGCTTCATCGCGGCCCTCACGACCAGCGGCTGACCGTCCGTCATGCCACCCTCCAGGCCCCCTGCCCGGTTGGTCTCGCGGTAGTAGCCGCGAGCGGCCGAGTAGAAGATCTCGTCGTGTGCCTCCGAGCCCGGCAGGCCGGCCAGCGTGAAGGCGTCCCCGATCGAGAACCCCTTGATGGCCTGAATCGAGCAGATCGCCATCCCCAGGCGGCCGTCGAGGCGCTCCTCCCAGGAGACGTGCGAGCCGACGCCCGGCAGCAGCCCGAATGCCTGGACCTCGAACACCCCGCCGAGCGACTCGTTGGCCCGGCGCAGCTCGTCGATCTCGCGGACCATCGCCCGCGTCGCGTCCGCGTCCAGACAGCGGACCGGCGACTCGTCGACGCCTGCGAAGTCCTCGGCCGACAGGGCACGGCCGGGTGCGGGCGCCCGCACGGAGCCGATCTGGATCACGTGCGAGTAGACGCCGACCCCGAGCGCCTTCAGGAGCGCCTTCAGCAGGGCCCCGCCGGCGACCCGGGCCGCCGTCTCGCGTGCGGAGGCGCGCTCGAGGATGTTGCGGACGTCGCTCTGCTTGTACTTCTGGATCCCCACCAGGTCGGCGTGTCCGGGGCGCGGGAGATGGACCTGGGCGACCTCCTCGGCCCCCGGCCACGGGCTCATGCGTTCCTCCCAGTTGGCGTAGTCACGGTTCGCGATCTGCAGCGCCACCGGGCCGCCCAGCGTGCGGCCATGGCGCACCCCGCCCGTGACCTGGGCACTGTCACGCTCGATCTTCATGCGCCCGCCACGGCCGTGACCGAGCTGGCGGCGGGACATGTCGCGGTTGATCTCCTCCTCGGACAGCTCGAGTCCTGCTGGAAGCCCCTCGACGATGCAGGTCAGGCCGGGCCCGTGGGACTCGCCGGCCGTGATCAGGCGCACTGACACTTCCAGCAAGCTTATTGGCCGTCCGAGCAGCCCTCGCGGCGCACCCTCGCCCCCGGCGCCGCCGGCCGCGGCTCGGGAACCGTCAGGAGGTGTGGATCAGCACGCCGGCCAGCGAGCTCATGCCGAGGCCGGGGATCGCGACCAGGTTCGCCCGGCGGAGCACTTCCAGCCCGGCTTTCGACTGCCTGCCGTAGAGGCTCGCGACCGCGGCCGCGGAGGCCGTCGCGGGCGTGATGCTGACGAGCCGCAGTTCGAATGTCTGGACGGTCTGGGTGCCGGTTTTGAGGTACTGCAGCGTCTCGTTCTGGCCGGCCTTCAGCTGGATCGCCTTGCATTCGAAGGCGCTCGGCAGACACTTCCCCTGGCCCTGCAGGATCGTTTCCGCCGCAACCGTGAAGGTTGCCGTCTTGCCACCGTTGCTGACGCCGCGGAAGACCACGAGGGGCTCTTCCTTGGAGGGCAGCGGGGTCAGCAGCTGGAGGCTTTCGTAGGGCTTCAGTCCCGCCCCGCCTCCGCTGGGAGACCCGGCTACGAGTTCGCCGAACAGCACGGACACCTGGTAGACGGTCTTCGGCTTCGAGGGCTTGGAGCCACCGCTGTGGTTGCCCGACCCAGCTTTGGAGCCTCCGCTCGAGCCGCCCGATTTGGACGAGCCGCCCGAGGATTCGCTGGAGCTCGAGCTGGCAGCCGAGGATGCGCTGCTGGGAGACGAGCCGCTCGAGGGGCTCGAGGTGCCGGCAGCCTTGGCTTCGGCCGCGATCGTGGACGGAAGCAGGGCGAACGGGTTGTGGGAGCCACCCGCCGTGGGCTTGGCGCCGGTCGCGGTCTCGGCGACGGCGTTGGAGGTGCTCACCGGCGTCAGCGCGAGGGCGGTGGTTTCGCCCGCGTCGGCGCTTGCCGAGCTGCCGGGGGAAGGAGTGACCGCGCTCGAGCCGCCGCCCGAGCCGCCGAGGACCACGAACGCGATCGCTGCCAGCATGGCCACGCCGACCAGCACCACCAGGGGCAGCATGCGGCGGTCGCGCAGATCCTCCCGGAGTGCGCTCAGGTAATTGGTGACTGTGTTCATGGTTTTGCTCCGATGACGGCCGGGGGCGCGGACGATGAAGTCGAAGAGGAGCCGCTGCCCGATGAGCTGCCGGTGCTGGCGGGGGTCGCCGAGCCCGTGCTCGAGGCGCCCGCCGAGACCGGTTCGGGCGGCATCGTGTAGGCGGTCGCGGTGACCGTCGCGGTCAGGTGGGGGTTCCCGCCCGCCTTGCCCTGGACGACGACGGGTTGGAGCGTCACGCCCTGGATCGTGAGCAGGCGACCGTTGACCTTCAGCGCGCCCGAGCTGGTTTTGGTGGCGAAGCTGGTCAGCTGGCGGAGCATCTTTTCGAGTCCGAAGTAGGTGCCGTTGAAGATGAATGTGAACGGCATCTGCTGGAAGCCGCCGGAGGAGGCCGTCGCCGATGAGGAGGGGGATGAAGAGGGGGCCGCGGGACCACCCGGCCCTTTGTTTGCGTTCGCGGAGGTGATCGAGGCGAATTCCACGCTCTTCTGTTTGGAGGCCTGCGCCAGTTCGTACATCAGCGAGGGCACTTCCTGGGTCGTCGGAACCGCTTTGCCGAGGTGCACGATCGTGCCGTAGCTGGCGGCGTACTTGGCGCGTGCGGCCCGCGCCGTGACGAGTTCGCTGTGGGCGCTGGCGAGCTGTGCTTCAGCCGCCGCCACCGCGGCAGCGGCCTGGCTGGCCTTCTTGCGCTCCGGCGAGACGAACATCAGCCACACGACGCCGACGAAGGCGATCGCGATGACGCCGATCAGGACGAGCCGGTCACGAGCGGTCATTTGGAGCTCCCCGTGCTGCTGCCGGCCGCGGCGCCCGCAGGCGTGGCCGGGTTGGAAACGTTGGTCGCGCTGCTCGGAATGCTCGCGGGCAGCGGTTCGAAGGTGACGTTCACGGTGAAGGTGGGGTTCGGGCTGGGGCAGCTGGTGGAGCCGCTGCTGCTCGAGCCGGTGGCGCTCGTCGAGCTCGTCAGCGTGGCTTCCTTGACGCCCTCGATCAGGCGCGTGCGCTGAAGCGTTTCCGCGACCACGGTCTGGCTGTTCGCGCAGCCGGTGAGGATCACGGTGGGGACGGTCCCCGGCGGTGTCGCCGAGGTCACGGCACTCGAGCCGGAGGCGGACCCCGTGGTGCTCGACCCGCTTGAGCTCGACCCGCTTGAGCTCGACCCGCTGGAGCTCGACGCGCTGGAGCTGCTGGGTGCTGCTTTTTTGCTCGTTTCGGTGACCGCGATGTTGCCGGCGAGCGAGGCGATCGACACGCCCGAGGGAAGCACGCGGCTGAGTTCGTGCAGCGCGTGAGCCCAGTCGAAGCGCGCGTTCATCAGGCTTTCGGCGGCCGTCGTGCGAGCTTCGCTCTGGGCAATCAGGCCGTTGTAACGAGCGAGCGCGCCGGCGTCGGAGCGGGCCTGTTCGGCTTCGGTGGTGACCTTCGCCGCCTGGGAGTTGTCGCTCGAGATCTGGTGGTTGGCTTTGCCGTAAACGAACACCAGCAGGGCCAGCACGCCCACGATTCCGATCACCACGTAGGCGCCGCCCTGTGAGCGGCCGAGTCCAACGCCGGCTCCCACCCGCCGCTCGACGGGGATCAGGTTGACGGCCTTCATCGCGAGACCTCCTCGACCGCGAGCCCGGCGGCCACGGCCAGACGATGTACGGAGACCTCGCCACGGGCGCTGGGGGAAAGCTGGACCTCGCGAGACTTGACCTCGATGCCGAGGGCCCCCTGGAGCGCGTCGGCGAAGCCGGGAATGTCCTGTGCGGCCCCGCTCAGAACCACCTTGGAGACGTCTCCGCCACCCTCCTGGGAGCGGTGGAAGTCCAACGAGTTGCGAACCTCGCCGTAGATGTCGCGGATGCCGCTCTCGAGCACTCCGTAGACGTCGTCGTCCGAGTCGGCGCCGAAGCCGCCGTCGCCGTAGGAGTCCTCGTAGGAAACCTGCTCTTCGGCGCCGTAACCGTCGGCCGGCTGCTCGGGGTGGGCGCCCTCCGGGGCCTGGAACTCGCTCGGGCCGGGCTCGCCCTCGGGCGCGGGGATCGGCGCCGGGAGCGCCTCGGGCTCGCCGCCCTCAGCGGGAGGGAGCTGCGGGCCGGCGACGGGCTCGGCCGGTGCCTCGGAAGGGGCGGGCTGCTCTGGGAGCGCCGGGCTCCATTCGTCGCTGTTGGGGGCGTCATGGAGATTGGCGGCGAACAGCAGCGCCCGCGCCTCGGGAGTGCTGATCTCGCGCTTGGCGGCCAGCTCCGCGGCCATCGACTCGATACCGCCGGCCACCACGCGGGTGAAGCGGCATACCGGACCTTCGGCGATAGCCATGTTGGTGAGGCCGTCGACGTTCAGGTACAGCACCCGCGGGGTCTCCCCGCTGCCCTCCTGCTCGGGGAGGCGTGGCTCGGGCGCGTACAGCGAGCGGATCAGGGCGAAGGCGGACAGGTCGATGCCGACGGGAATCAGGCCCGCCTGCTCGATCGCGCCCAGCAGCCGCTCGATCATGTCGCGCTGGGCAGCGACCAGGACGACGCGCTGGCGAGGCCCCGCCGGCGTGTCGATCACGCCGAGCGGGTGGAAGTCGAGGACGGCGTTGTTGAGCGGCATCGGCACCTGCTCCTGTGCCTGGAAGTTCACGGCCGCGGCGAGTTCCTTGGCATCCGTCACGGGGGGTAGCTCGAGGGTCCGCAACACGGTCCGCTGGTTGGCGATGCCCACGCGGACGCGCTTGCTCAGGCCGCTCTCGCCGAACAGCTCCTTCAGCGCCTCCGCGAGTCCCGCCTCGTCATTCACTTCGCCGTGGTGGAGGGTATCGGGGGCCAGCGACATGGAAGCCGCCTTCTCGACCATCACGGAGCCGCTCGCGCGGCCCTGAACGGCCGCGATGAACCCCGGCTGGATGTCGAGCCCCACGACAGACCCACCCGGGCGGGCGAAGCTGAGGTTCATGAGGTCGGTGACGTTCAGGCTCTTGAGGTCCGGGACCTTGAACCGCTTGAGCTCGGGCAGCCTGAGGCTGCTGAGGCTCGGCTTCGCCTTGAGGGCGTCAGGAGTGGAGATCTGGGGCATTCTCATAGCGAGGGGGCGTTCCGGGCGGTCGGCCTGCACGAGGGGTATCGGCGGCAGCCCCGACGCGCTTTAGTGCAGAAAGTTGCTGGTGTAGGCGTGAAGGACCGGATCGCCCAGGAACACCGCGAAAACCGCTCCCATTGCCAGGAAGGGACCAAACGGGACGGCCGTCTTGCGCCCGGCCCCGACCCCGTGGTGGGCCATCACGAAGACGCCGAACAGGACACCCGCGACCAGCGCGACGAGCAGCGCCGGAGCCACGGCGGCGCCGAGCATCAGCCCGAGGACGCCCGCGAGCTTGACGTCTCCCATGCCCATCCCGGCGGGATAGGCGAGCGCCGCGAGCAGCAGGAAGCCGCCCGCCGCGACGCCCGCGATCAGGCGTTCGGGCTCCCCGGAGGGATCCAGCGCGGTGCCGATCGCCAGAGCCGCGATCGCACCGAAGGCGGTCATGCGGTTGGGGATGATGCGGTACTCGAGGTCGATCAACGCCGCGGGTACGACGAGGATGATCACCAGAATGCTCATCGCGATCGACACGGGCGTGTGGTGGACGAGGACGGCGCCGACGCACAGCAGACCCGTGAGGGCCTCCACCAGCGGGTAGCGCACCGAGATCGACTCACCGCAGCTGCGACAGTGCCCCCGCAGCAGCAGCCACGAGAGCACGGGGATGTTGTCGTAGGGCTTGACCGGCGTTCCGCATCCGGTGCAGTGGGAGCCAGGTTTGACCAGCGACTCCTTGCGGGGCAGCCGGTAGGCGACGACGTTCAGGAACGAGCCCACGATCGCGCCCATCAGCCCAGCGAATGTCACCGCCTCTGCCACGTTCAGATCATCGACGGCCCGGCCCGGGTCCTTGAGCCGAGCAGCGCCTTCCATCGCCTACCGCCGCCCCCTTGGCGAAGGGTCTCACCAGGCGCCGGTACGACACCCGCCCGATTTCGTCGCCGAGGTACACGTGCGTGTCAGTTCGCCGGCGCTGTCGCGGGTGATCGTGAAGGTGTCTTTCGACTGGGGCGCGACGGCCGTGACCACGTATCCCTTACCCGATTCGGCTTCTTCGGCGGTCTCCAGGTAGGCGTTGTGGTTTCCTTCTGCGGTCTGCAACGAGCGATCGTATTCCTGCAGCACCGCGGGGCTGATTCCCGCATAGCTGGCGGAATGCTCGGTCGAGAAGGTCTCGGCCGCGAGTGAGGCGGTCCGCGCCACTTCCTTGGCCGTGGTGTCGGAGGCCTTGCCCTGCTGATCCAGAAACGACGGAATCGCTATCGCCGCAAGCACACCGATGATCAGCATCACGATCAGCAGCTCTATGAGCGTCAACCCATCGTCACGGCCAAGCCGTGCGCCGGATCCTCGCATCACGGCCCTTTCGACACCTGCCCTGCTTCGCGTTAGCGTCACGCCCGGCGCTTGGGCGACACGGCCACAGCAGGCCTCGCCGAGCAAGATGAGGGGCGGCCTGTGGGCCGCCCCTCTGTGAGACTCCAAGCGCGTCCGGGCTCACGCCCGGGCGCTGACTACCATTCGCCGGAGGCGGGGCAGCCAGTTCCGGCTTTGGCCGGAGCGCAGGTGCGTTTGATTTCGCCGTTTTTGTTTCGTTCGATGGTGAAGGTGGCACCTTCGGTGCCTTCAGCGACGACCGTGTAGCCGACGCCCGCTTCCACTTCCGTGGCTTCCTTCAGGTAGGCTTCTTTCCCGTTTTTTTCGGTCAGGATCGACGGCTCGTATTTCTTGAGTTCCGGCGCCGTGATGCCTTTGTAGGCACCGCCGTTGTCCGTCGCGTACGTCTCGGCCGTGGTCTCAGCCGTACGCGCAAGCTCCTTCGCCTGCGACGCGGTGGCCTTGCTCTTCTGGCTCAGGAACGACGGAATCGCGATCGCGGCGAGAATGCCGATGATCAGGATCACGACCAGAAGCTCGATGAGCGTAAAACCACCCTCATCCTGAGAGCGCTGGCGCAGTCGGTTTAGCATTGGTTGATCTCCTGGAACTGGTTTGTTTGGGCGCCAGTTCCGGTGTGACCGCTCCATCGCGGTGCTCCCCTCTCGTGCTCACTGCCACTGAGGGCCGCCGGCGTGTCCATGCGTCACGTGTGACGCTGCCTTCACCTCGGCACTGGCCTTTAGTGCGAGGCATCGGCACGTCCTCCCCGACGGTTGAGCACTGCAAACATGTATGGACCGATCGCGGACCCTAAGGGACCTCAAGGCATTCACCTGTGGTGCGACAGAGCGCGTCCCGATACGGGCGGCCCGCCGCCGTGCCCTGCGCCCGACACCGATGACGGGTGACGAATCGGAGTACGCCATCCTGTGCGCGCGTATATCTCTGTGGGTGTCTGCCTGCGCGCCTGGAACAGCAAGAGGGGCGACCCGTGGGCCGCCCCTCTGTGAGACTTGGACGCGTCCGGGCTCAGGCCCGGACGCTGACTACCATTCGCCGGAGGCGGGGCAGCCGGTGCCGGCTTTGGCCGGGGCGCATTTGCGCGAGATTTCGCCGTTTTTGTTTCGTTCGATGGTGAACGTGGCACCTTCGGTGCCTTCAGCGACGACCGTGTAGCCGACGCCCGCTTCCACTTCCGTGGCTTCCTTCAGCCAGGCTTCTTTACCGTTTTTGGCGGTCAGGATCGACGGCTCGTATTTCTTGAGTTCCGCCGCATTGATGCCTTTGTAGGAACCGTTGTTGTCGGTCGAGAAGGTCTCTGCCGTGGTCTCAGCCGTACGCGCAAGCTCCTTCGCCTGCGACGCGGTGGCCTTGCTTTTCTGGCTCAGGAACGACGGAATGGCGATCGCGGCGAGAATGCCGATGATCAGGATCACGACCAAAAGCTCGATGAGGGTAAAACCACCCTCATCCTGGGAGCGCTGGCGCAGTCGATTCAACATTTGGAATTACTCCTTGACTTGTCTGTTGGGCGCCAGCCCCGTGGAGTTCGCCTGGTTGCGAAACGTCCCCCTCACCATTCCTGGATCGGGGGCCGCCGGCTTTGCTACGCATCGTTGTGACGCTTTGCCCTGCTACCCCGGTTCTGGCTTTTCAGGCCGTCCATCGACCGGGTTGGACAACTTCTTAAACCACGCACGGAGCCGTGGACGCATGTGCCCAAAAGTGCCTACAAATCGGGGCCCAGAGCGCAGAGCTTGTTGGACGACACCCATCTGGGGGAGTCGCGCGGGACCCCATGCCGCCGCCGAGCCGGGGCGTGCTGCGGAGTAACGCCTCGAGGGTGCTAGGCCGAGGTCTCGCCGGCGGCCTGGGCGTCTGGCTCTGCGCCCTCTGGCACCGCGGTCCCTTGAGGGGACTCCGCCGGCGCCGAATCCTCGGAGGCCGATCCAGCGGCGTCCGCGTCGGCCTCCCGGCGCGCACGCCAGGCCCCCTGCGCTTCGACGTTAGCCTGCCGTATGCCGGTGCCCGAGCACCAGGGACAGGTGACGTTTTGCGGGCTTCCGCCGAGGTTTGAGATCACCTGACCCCTGCCCCCACAGGGCATACACTCCCGCGACTCATCCGAACCGCTGCTGACCCCTTCCTCACTTGCTGTCTCGTCGGCCACGAGCCGCCCAGGGTAGCGCCCGCGCGGGTGCGGGAGCCGTGAGCGACCCGGCCGAGCACGCTCGCCTGCGTGATCTCGCGGGCGCAGCCCGGGCATCCGGACGGCTCGCGCTGGATACGGAGTTCATGGGCGAGGGGCGCTACCGGACGCTGCTCTGCCTGGTCCAGCTGGCGATTCCCGAGGGCCAGGGACTCGACGAGCGCATCACGATTCTCGACCCACTCGACGGCGAGCTCGACGCCTCGCCCCTGACCGAGGTGCTGGCCGATCCGGCGGTGCGCCTGGTGGTGCACGCGGGCCGTCAGGACGTCGCGCTGCTGCGGCGCCGCTTCAGCGCCGAGATTGCGAACGTGTTCGACACCCAGATCGCCGCCGGCTTCGCCGGGCTCGGCGCGCAGAGCTCCTACGACTCGCTGTTGACGGCCCTTTTGGGGCTGCGGCTGGCCAAGACGGCGAGCTTTACGCGCTGGGACACCCGCCCTTTGTCGGCCGAGCAGGTCGCCTACGCACGCGAGGACGTGGTGCACCTGCTCGAGCTCGCCGAGGTGCTCGAAGGCCGCCTGCAAGAGCTGGGCAGGCTCCAGTGGGCACTGGAGGAGTGCGAGGTGGTGGAAAAGGCCAGCGACGAGCGCGACCTCGACACGATCCTGCGGCGCCTGCCGCGCGTGTCGGGCCTCAGCGCGCGGGCCACGGCCGTCGCGCGCGAGCTGGTGGCCTGGAGGGAGTCCGTGGCCGAGCGCCAGGACCGGCCTGTCCAGGGAGTTCTCAGCGACGCGACGCTGGTCGAGCTCGCCCGGCGCAGCCCCGGCTCACGGGAGGCGCTCGGTCGGATCCGGGGACTAGGAGGCGGGGTTGGTGGCCGCCGCGGAGCGGAGCTGCTGGAGGTCATCAGGCGGGGCACCGAGCGGCCCGCCGACACCGTCCCATCGACCCCTCGGCCGCCGGCGCCCAAGCCCGACGACCCTCCGCTGGTGGCGCTCGCCGAGTCACTGGTCCGGGCCCGGGCGCGGGAAGCCGGACTGGCGTATGAGCTGCTGGCCACGCGAGCCGAGTTGCAGGCGATTGTGACCGCCAGCCGAACGGGCGGCGAGGCCGACGTTCGCACCCTGACGGGCTGGCGGCGCGAGGTCGCCGGGGAGGAGCTGCTGGAGCTGCTGTGGGGGCGCTCCTCGCTGAAGGTCGCGGGCTCCGGATCGGAGGCGCGCGTGCAGATCGCGCCCTCCCACGGTGCCGGCCAGGCCTGAGGCGCCCGATCCGCGCCGGCGCGGGGCTTGGGCAGCGCTCCGCTTCGCCTCTCGCCGATGCCCGCCTAACCGGCCCCATCTACACGAAAACGGCTCTCTGGAGCCGTTTTCGCATCTCTGTCGCATTCGAGCGCCTGGCGCTGCCGTCCGAGGAAATCTCGGCTTGGTGACCGCGTTCTCCCGCTCGGCACGTTGGAGGGTCGCAGACGCGGCAGCGGAGCCCGCGTCCCCCTGTTCGTCGTGTGCTTGTTGGTGGCCCGTGCCTTGACGCAGGGGCCACCAACATTCGGCACGCGCCAAATGGCTATGGGATTGCTTCGTATTCGTTTGGCGCTGTGATGACCTTGCCGCCGAAAACCGACGACCAATTGCCGTCGGCATGGTTTCCTATGCCTCCACCGGCCCACGAGTTATAGCCGGCAGCTGTGTTGCTCTCGCCGCCGCTGACCGATGACCGTACTTCACTAGCGACGCCGCCCCAGCCGCCGCTGACGGACGAGCTTTCGCCGCTCGCCGTGCCTTCATTGCCTCCGCTCACCGACGCACCTTCGCTACTGGCAGTGTTCTCCAACCCACCGGTAACCGAGGCGAACGGTGCCGTGATGGAATTAAACGACCCGTCGACTATGCCGCCATAGCTGGTGAATTCCTGTTCCGAGCCGAAAATCAAATTGTGCGAGCCGGTTTGGGCGTGAGGTTCGAGTATCCACATGCCGCCACTTTCTTCGCATCCCTGCTTGCCGTGCAGCTTCACCTTGATACTACATTTCCCCCTTTCGTTCTCGTCATAGCCGATCACGAGGTTTCCCTCGCCGTTCGTCGTCGCGGTTTTCCGTTCGCCGTTGACGATCTGCACGTTGGCCCCCGTAACCTGCACGGTTGGCTTGCCGTCGATACCGGAGGGAACCACTTTCGCGTACTTGCGGAGTTCTTTGAGTTCTTCCTGTTCGGTTTTCGACAGGACGGACGGTTCGCCGAGTTCTGTCAGCGTGTAGCCGGTTTTGCAAACCCCGCCTTTGGGCAGCTTGATCGACCCGCCTTCTTTGTTCTGAACACAGACTTTGAGCCCGGAGGCAATCGCACCACCTGGCACCACGGCCGCAAGGCCCGCCACAAGGCAGGCAGCGGTCACTAGACCCCTCGTAAGGGCCTTGAACGTCCGCAACATCTCATCCCCCGATCGTTGGAGTGCGGACGAACACGAGCGTCGCCCGCGATACGCCGACACTACGCCTGTTTCGCCCGCCAGACTGTGACCCGCGTCACAAGGAAGCACACCCGCCTAGGCTCGTTTCGGCCAGTGTTTACGGGCCGCAGGCCCGCCCCGGCTTATTCGATGTGGTAATGGCGAAGCCGTGCCAGCCGGTGGTAGCCGATGCCGGGAGGTCCAGATTTGCTGGGGTTTCGCGGGTCGCGATGACCCCCGATGACGAGCCGTCCGGCTACGTTCGGTGACAAGACGGTGACAAGGCGGGTATGCTCGCCGCCATGGCCGACTTGCCCGAGGGCAACGCCGAGAAGATCATCCTCACGATCAGCTCGAGGGGGGTCGGCTTCCTCCGCGAGGGGGACGAGTGGGTGAAGGGGTCGTTTGTTGGCCCGAGCGAACTCGTGCCGGTCGCAGGTAGTAAACGGCTCACCCCAGCCGAGCTGCTGGACGCATTACGGGGCCCGCTGGGCGCCTAGCGCCAGAGCCGACGCCAAACCCCCGCTTTCGCCAGCGACCGGCCCACGATGATGTTCTTGACCCTCCTGGGCACATTCCCGGTACGGACAGCCCTCCCGGACGCCGACAGGCGCGCTGCGCGGTAGAGGGCGCCTGTGAAGGTCATACGGCGCGGCATCGGCTCTCGCCCCCCTCGGTCCCGCCGAGAGCGAGTGCCGTGACCTCCTCGGCACTCATGCCGGCGGCAATCCCACCATCCACGAGGCGGGGTAGCTCCGTGGTGATCTTCTGCGCGTCCCGGTCCGCTTCGCGGCGTCGCGCGTAGGCTTCGAGGCACGGGCATGCCCTTGCCTCGAGCTGGCTAGCGAAGCGCGGCATCACGCACCCCCGAGCGCGTCGCGGAGCCTCAGCACCCCGATCCGTAGCGGGGCCGGGATCGCCAGCCCCCCGGTAGCCCTCACGTCGATCGCCACTTCGCCCGCCGTGAGCAGCGCACGGGCCTCCGGGAGCGTGAAGGAAAGCCTGACCCACGGTGTTGCCGGGTCGCTAATGTCGGGCACGTCGCACCTCCTGTTTAGGTGTGGCCACGGGCCCGGTCGTTTGCGCGACGCGGGCCCACTTTGGTCTAGTCGGGCCACCCTACACCCCGACATGGCGGATCGTCAATGAGGCGAACATGAACCGCCGCCTCATGCCCCGGGGGCCCCGTTTGGGACCGTCATTCCCATTCCGGATAATATCCGGTTTGCTCTGGGTGGTATCCCCACCGCGCTGCCCGGCGTGCCGTGGCTGAGCGATGGCAATAGGACCGCTCCCCCATCGAGGGGATGGGGTCGTGTCGCGCCCACCCTTTCATCGGTTTCTGCCCGGTCGAGCCATTCCGCCTGTTCGGCAGGTTCTAGGGCTGCGACCTCTTTGTGATGTGACCAGCTCAGCTTTTGTTTACGTAAACAAGGTTCTATCTCTGCCGCAACCCAGCGATAGCTGCTTAGCGTGTCGTACTCCAGCCCGGTTACGTCCATCGCCTGCGCATACTTCTCGCCATAAGCCCGCTCGCCGTAGTTCAGCCAGTCCCCCACCCACCATTGACCGCGCCGGACGCCGCGCCAGCCCGGTAGGTGCCTCATGCCGGCACCGGCACCCGGTCATCCTCGAGCATCGCGAAGGCCACTTCCGTCTCGACCGCCGGCTGCCGCTCGAACCCCGCGCGCCACGACGGCATCGTCTCCTCGAACACGACGGCCCACTGTTTCCGCTCCCAGCGGTCTGGCGCCAGGTCGAGCGCCTCGGCGACCGCATCGCGCCACGCGTCCTCGAACACGACGCCGCGCCTGCGGGCCTCGGCGAGCTGGTCGAGCAGCACCGCCGCCGGGGTCATTAGTCGAGGACCCCGATGAGACCATCGGCGGCGTTGACCTCGGCCTCGACAAGTAACTGGCGGCGCTGTCGCATGAGCGACGGCGCGGACGTCCAGCCGAGCTGCTCCAGGGCCTCGGGGCCACCCCCGCGGGCGAGCATCTCGCCCAGCTCCGCGACCGCGAGTTGGGTCTCCGACAACGGCACCGTCGTCACCTGCACCTGCTCGTCCATCATGCCCTCCCTTTGATAGTCAGTGTTCGGCGAGGAACGGCGCGACGCCGCTGAGATCAAGTTCGCTGTTGGAGCCCGTCTCGAGGATGACCTTGCCTTCGAGGTTGACGAGCACCCCGGCGAACGTTTGCGAGCCCGGGATCCCTGCTTTCGCGACACACGCGAACGCCAGCGTTGTCGCGGGTTGGAAACCGGACGGCAACTGGAAGATCGCCTGCGCGGATTCCCCTCCGGTCACCCTGCCGTGCAGGTGCACCAGCCCCGTCGCGTCCTTGAAGTACCCGGCGGTGTACCCCGCCACGTTCGTCCAGCTGTGCAGAAGCGATGCCGTGATCCACGAGTGTTCGCTGGCGGGCGCTAGCTGGCTCCACGCGCCCGTTTTTGGTTCCTGCACCGCGATGCCCCACGCGTCACCCAGGCCAGTCGGGTTACCCGCGTGGTCGTGCGAAAGCTTGCCGACGATCGCGGTCGTCTGGATCCGCTCGGATTCGGGGCGTTCGTCGCCCGCTTCGCGTCTCGGAGCTTCGGTGACGTATTCAGTGCCCAAGGCTGCGTTCGCGGCGCCCGTTTGCTTCATGTGGTTGAGCTGACGCCCGAGCCACTGGTGGGCGGGCGGCTGGTAAGCGGGCACTACTTCACACTCCAATCGGTCGAAGGGAAAAGGCCGGCGCGCGACGCACCCCCGAGCAAAGGGTGCGTCGCGCAGCCAGCGACCCCGCGTGGAACGGGGCTCCTACCACGCACCGTGGAGGGCGCGGCAAGCTGTGAAGCCGCGCGCATCTACGCGAAGTTGGCCGTCTGGTACGCGCCGCCGGTGATCGTCGCGACCGCCGAGCCGCCATGCTTGGCGACCACGGCAACGTACTCGCGGACTCCGAGCTCGGCCTGCAGGCTGGTCGAGTAAGTCTCTGGGAACACGTACGGGATCGGTGCACCCGCGAACACGAGAATGTCCGCGCAGCGAGCGACCAGCACCTGTGTCCTCGGCAACGTGCCGACCGTCGGGATGTTGGCATTCTCGAACAGGGCGCAACCCTCGATCACGTAGCCAGAGAAACCTTCACCGGCCGGGTCGCTCGTCGAACGGAGGGGGAGCTGGTTGTCGTCGAAGTCCGGGACGAGGATGGGACGCCCCTGGGCGTCGGCCCAAGCGCCGATGTACCCGACGAGATCGGGGATGGCAAAGCAGTGAGTAGCTTTCAAGCGAACCCCGGCAGCGTCGGCGAGTTTCGCCTTAGCTTTCTTGAGATCCCCGAAAAAGCCTCCGACACCCGACGTTTCCGCGATCTTGAACGTGCCGTTATCTTCAACCGTCGAGGCACCCGAGAGCGCCTGCGAGAGCGTGAACACATCGACCTGCCCGTCGAGCTGATTCTTGATTTGGGTAAACATGAAAACGTCACCGCTGATGCCTGGACCCGATCTGTCCAGAAGCTCCTGGCTGATCTGCACAGCGCCGGCCTTCGTGACGATTTCGCTCGTGTTCAGGCCTACCACCGGGGACGCTTTCGTTACTTCCCCGCCCTCGGTTTGACTTGTGACCGTCGAGCCGGTCGTCACTTGGGGCGTGTACACGTGCAAACCCCACTCCGGAAGCGGTTCACTCTTACAGGCGGTGGCGAAGGACGCGAAAGGCGAACGGTATTCACCGAACACCGCGAGGGCAATGGCGGGCGGGACGAACGCTGCGGCTTCACCCGGCGCCGTGGCGCTGATCCCGCCGTCGGTGCCGATCGCACGCAGCTCCGTCTGTGTGCGGCCACGGAACGCCCTGAGCGCCCCCACCGTCTCAAGCGTGCGACTTTCGTGCTCCCCAGCCATCCGTTCGGCAAAGCCCGGTTCGCTGCGGTCTGCGTCCTTGAACGCCTCCGCCACACGCTGGCGGCCATGCTCACGCAGGATCGCCTCAACACCCCGGCCATACTCGCCGCCCCGGCGGAGCGCCGCCTGAATGTCCAGGGCGTGCTGGTCAAGACGGGCCCCCACGGCTGCCGGTCGCATATCCACCCCAGCGTTGCGCTGTGCGAGCGCTTCCGATGACGGCTCGCGGCGGGACGCCAACACGTCCGCTACCCACGACGCCGGACTGTTTGGGTCGTAAGGGCCCGGCTCGTGCGTCACCTTCGCCGCGCTCTCGCCACGGGAAACTGCCCGGCGCTGCAACGAGTCGGCGATGTCGAACGCCTGGGCCGCCTCACGCACCTCGCTGGCGTATGAGCGGCGCACCTTCTCGTCAGACATATCGGCGTTTTCGATCTTGTCCATGGCGCGCCTGATGTGCGCCTCGCCGGCCGCCTGGGCCCTGATGTGCAGGACCGTCGCGTCCGCTGCTTCGTCGCCCAGCTCTTGAGCGCGCTTCTGCCACGCCCGGCTGACTTCGTTTTGGTGGCGACGCTCGCGCTCGACGTCAGTCTCCTGCCAGTGCTGCGGTGTCGTAGTAGTAGACATGTTCCCTACTTTCTGCGGGGGTCGCCCTTTGCGACCCCGGCGTTTTCACTGTGGCAGCCGCCTTATGCGACCGCTCTTTGGCGCTCCAACCTCTCCCGCATTTCCGTGACCACGCGCGGCTCTAGGGCCTGCAGGCGCGCGTCGATCCGCGCGTCCACGATCGCGCTTGCGCGCTCCTCCACGATCGCGTTCACCCGCTCGTCGACGAGTTCCCGAAGTTCGCGCTGCCGCCGGCCCTCGTCGGATTCCTCGAACCGGCTTCTGTGCGTCTCATTTTCGGCCTTCTTCTCACGCTCACGGGCCTCCTCACGTTCGCGCGCTTGCACGTCCATGTAAGCCTGCGAGTGGGGGGTCAGCTCCGGGATGCCGAACGGGAACGCGGCCGCACGCTCCAGCCCTTTGACGGCGCCCATGTCTCGGAGCAGCCGAAGCTGGTATAGGGCCCAAGCGCCGTCACCCGGACGCTGCCCGGCCGTAGCGATCGCGTCTAGTGCCTCCTCCTCTGTTGTGGCCCGAGCGGGCAGGCTTTGCCACAAGGCGTGAAGACGCAGGTCTTCTGCGGTGGGCTCTCCCTTCACCTCGGGGACCGTCAAACTTGCTTCCATCTCTCACTTGCCTCCTGTTTCCGGTTTGACGCGTCCCACGCCGGGTATTTCGCTGACCTCACCACGCTGAAGCGGCAGCGGCTGGCCGGAGCTGTCCGTCGGCCACGGGAACGACTGCGAAGCGCGGTTCGCGAACGGCGCCCAAACATCGCTAGGCGCCGGCAGCGGCTCGCGCATCTGCCGCTGCTGCCCATTGGCTTCAGCGACCTGTGCATCAGTCAGATCCTCATACGCGGTGAAGCGCTGGCCGCCCGGCGGAGGGGGGCCATCCTGAGCGTTCGCGGCCTGCGCCGACCGCCTGAACGCGCCCAGGAAGCCCGGGCTTGCGTCCGGGGCGCGCGCACCTCGCCTGAACGGGTCCCAGAAGCCCCGCCGGGGCGGCGTCCGATACGGGTCGGCCTCCTCGCGCTTGCGCGCCGCGTGCTGGCGTTCGGCCTCGCCGGCTAGGCGGGCCTTCCCGAGCGCCCGCCGGAACTTCTGGATGCCCTCCCACGCGACCAGCAGCCCCGGGGTGCCACCGTTGTCGCCGAGCGCCTTTGCCTCCGGGACCCCGCAGCAAACGTCGCCGAGAAACGCGAGCGCGGCGCGGTAAGAGCCAACGTCGTGGTCAAAATCGGCCGCGAGAAGATCAAAGTCGTTCGGGATGTCGTAGCGGCTCACGCGGACCCCCAGGCGCCGTGCCAGAAGCTGACGCCGAGGCTCGCGGCGACCAGCGGCGAGATGTCGCCCGCGGAGCGCCGACGACTCCACGCCCACGAGTCCGCGAGCGGCCGCTGGGCCGCAGAGTCGATCGCGATCGTCAGCTCCCGCTCGCCGCGGTGGCGAAGCCGTGACTCGTTCGTCAATTTCAAAAAGAACTCCGCCGCCTGCGCGACCTCCCTGGCGGCCAGCTCTGTGACCTTGAACCCCGCCGCCCGTTCGATCTCCGGAAGCGACGCTGCGACCGCGCGGCCGTCCACGAGGACCTGCGGGCTGCCGTACTCACCGCAGAGGCGCTCGAGCGCGCCGGGGAGCCACTCCGTGTTCGGGCCCGACTCGAGCACCGCCAGGCGCAACAGGTCGCCGTCCTGTCCCACCGCCACGATCGCGGCGCTCCGGTTCTGGGGGCTGATATCGACGGCGAAAACCACCCACTCCGGACGGGGCGCATCCGGCTCCGCCAGCGACTGCCAGTGCTCGACGCCGATCAGCGCCTCGCCCGTCACGGCGACCCACCGGTTCAGGTATGCGCGAGCGAACTCACCACGCGGCATCGACCGCTGGGCGACGGCCACCGTGTCCTCGCTGACGGTATGCCCGAGCGCCGGCATGCAGGAGCGCCACGTCTCCGGGTCTGCCGGGTCCGCGTCATCCTCGGCCGACCACTCAAAATAGGCGAGCGCCTCGCGGACATCAGCCTCGACCGCGAGTCTGCCGCCCTGCACGCGCTCCCACAGATACTCGCTGGTGCTCAGCACCCCCGCCGTCGACACGATCCACAGTTGCGGGTCCGGCCTGGTCATCTGCGCGGGGCGGATCGCCTGCTCCCACCTCGCGTCACGCTGCGAGAACGCCTCATCGAGAATCCCCAGGTCGACCACGAGCCCGTGACCGGCCGTCGCGGTGCTCGCGACGAGCTGCTGCAGTGACCCATTCGCGAAGCGCATCGCCTCCCGGCCCGGTGCAAGGAACGGCGTCACCTGCGACGCGAGCGGGCTCGCCAACACCATCGGCAGCCAGTCATCCGCCAGCTTCTTACGAGCATCCAGCGCGCTCTGCGCGGAGTAGACGATGCTGCTGCGCGGCTCCAACAGCGCCCGGGTGAGCTGCAACACCAGCAACAAAAAGGACTTCCCGGACTGCCGGGGCACCGTCAACACGACGTCGCCATACACCAGCCGGCCCGCCGCGTTGACCTCGAGCGCGACATTCACGACACGCCGTTGCCACGGCATCAGCGGCCGGCCGAGCACCTCCGCCACCCGCACGGCGGCACGGCCCAACGTCTCACGCTCGCCCGAGCGCGACGTGGCAAAGCGGGGCGCGCACTCAGTCAGTGCCGGCACGTAGCAGCGCCTCCCTCAGCTCATCGAACGATGCGGACTGCTTCAACTCGTCCAACAGCGAGCGGTACTCCCTCGCCAAACTCGACGCCGCCATCGCAGCCGTCCCCGTCGTCGCCCTGGTCGTCCAATCCAACTTGTTCGCCAACGCGCGCAGCCCCTCCACACGCGCCCGCACCTCCGGCGTCAACTCCGGGCCAAGGCTCCGCACAAACTCGTCCACAGCAACCTGCGCCCGACGGTGTTCACCCTCCTCTCGACGATCCGCCAGCACACGGGACACCGTCGAAGGCGACACCCCCAGCGCCTTCGCCGTCTGCGCCTGCGTCCGGCCTTCCCCAACCATCCCAGCAATCTGCGCATGGAGATCCCCATTGCGCGATTTCACGAGGACCATCCCGCAAGTTCGCTTATGCGCCAACGGTGAAGCGCGGCTGCACGGCGTCGGTGACGCAGCGTGCCACCCCGAACGCGAATGCCCCCCCGTTTGGTGAGGAATACGCCGTTCATGCTGCTCGCCGCCATTCGTGGAAGTCGCGGGCGGTCATCGGGCTGCTGTAGCCGACGACCAGCACGCGGGAGTGCTCGCTGAGTTGGATCGGCGAGGGGAGCCACACGACCGTCGCGGAGCGGCTGTTGGTCGAGTGCTTCACGACGCCGTCGGCCTATCGGGCTCGTGGTTCTTGTCGTCGTGCTCGAAGCCGACGAGCCGCTCGAGTGCGACGCGGGTTACTTCGCCCATCGACCAGCGGTGCTCGCGGGCGTATGCGTCTACTCGCTCGCGCAACGGTCCGGGTATCCGGACACTGGTCTGCTGCGGTGATGGCACTGGCGGGCTTCCCTTTCGTCGACAGACGTGCTGCTGTTGGCCTGCCGCGCTATGCCCGCGGAGTGTGTCCTGCCGCGGCACATGCCCGCGGAGTAGTGACAACATATCACCTGCTGGTGTCGTCATCCCCGTATGCGAGTCGAGGTCAGACGGTTGCTCTCGCCGGCGATGACGGCACACGGGGAGATAGGAAACGGGCGTAGAGGGGACAATGTCCCGTCTACTAGTCGGGGCAACAGCGCCCGAGATACCCGCCGACGCCTACGCCGAGCAGACCAGCGCCGAGAACATGGCAAAGGCCGAGGCAACTCTTGCCGGGCTTGAGGCTGCCTACAGAACCATCGGCGCGGACGTTTTTGAGATAGCCAAGGGCCGACGGCGTCTCGAGCTGCGCTGGGGAGAACTGCTCGGGACGGCCAAGCGCGGCGGAGACCGTAAGTCAGATCAAATCGCACGCGAGCGATTTGATAATGGCGGCCTCGACAAGGATTCCCGCGCCCGATGACAATTCGTCGCACGCAAGCGACGAACTCTCCCGCGACGCCCTTGATCGCCTTTTCGCAACCCAAACAGCGGATCGGCGGCGGCTCCCGCTCGCCGCT
The DNA here is from genome assembly GCA_963821425.1 of uncultured Solirubrobacteraceae bacterium. Classification (GTDB taxonomy): domain Bacteria; phylum Actinomycetota; class Thermoleophilia; order Solirubrobacterales; family Solirubrobacteraceae; genus Palsa-744. The sequence goes on along the minus strand of CAWGDS010000001.1, from coordinate 581,075 downwards.
GGCGATCTGCCGGCGGATCAGGTCGAGACGGGCTTGGCGTTCGCCCTTCTCGCGGCGTTGCTTTGAGCCGGCCTGATGGGTGTTCTCGGAACGCTTCATGGTCGTGCTGGCGTCAATCGGACACACGGACACAATCGGACACATCCGAAAGTGTGGGATTTGCAGGGCTTTTACCGTTGTTGTGTCCGTGTGTCTGGTGTGTCCCGTCAGGTAGCCGGGGTGTGCGGGTGATGTTTTGGGGCTGTTCGGGCTGCTCAGAAACCCCGCGCCGCGCACTAGCTGCCTGGCTGGACACACCGGACACAGAGACACAATCGTCAGAATCCCCAGTGTTTACGGGCGTTTCGGTGTGGCCGGTTGTGTCCGATGTGTCCGCTTCCGCTGGATCGACCAGGTAGCGCTCCCACGCGTCCTCGAACTGTTCCCGCTTGAACCCTTTGGGCGTTTCTTCGCCCTTGCGCACGGTCTTCGGCCTGATGTCGTAGGCACGGAGCATCGCGTTCAGTCGGCGCACGTCGATCCCAGAGCCCTTGCGGTAATCGTGGAACGGCAAGTCATCGCGCTCGTTCAGCGTTTTGCAGATGTCCTTGTTCGGTATCGCGTCCTCATCGGCGAACACGTCTCGGAGCGCGGCGAGCAGGACTTCGCTGTGGTCCTCCTCGTCACTGTCGGCACCCGACAGCGCAATCGCGGCGTGCCGGGTTTTTACGGGCCAGTCATCACCGGCGAGGTCCGCGATCGCCAGTAGCGGCTCCCACACTTCCTCGGCCCGGTCCGATATCTCCGTGATCGGCTCGGCGGGCTGCCATTTCCCGAGCGTGTCCGCGTGCTCGGCCGCCCAGTCAGCGAACCGCTCGGTCAGCTGGCCCGCTTCGCTGTCGATGTCTCGACGGCGCATCCTGGCGACCCGTTCGGCCTTGCGCTTGCGCTTCAGGGTGATGGTGATGCACCTGTCAGCGACGGTGTCGGGCATCCGGCCGGTGTTGATCCCGCCGAGCGCCTTCGGGCAGTACACGCTGTACTCCTGGAGCTCGCCTTCCTGGCTGCCGCGGAGCACCTTCCCCGACTCCCGGTAGCCGTCGTTCAGGACACCACGGACGGCTTCTGAGCGCTCCGACCTCGAGGTGAAGAGGGTGTCGACCTCGTCGATCAGGAACGTCGGCCGGCGCGCCTCGATCGCCTGGTACAACGCGGCCTCGGTGATCGAGCTGGCCTTCAATGGGTTGCGGCACAGCACCTCGAGCACCTCGAGCGTCCGAGACTTCCCCGCCCGCTTCGTCGCCGAACACACATTCAGGTACGGGGTGCAGGAGAACTCGTCAAACGCCCAGGTATGCAACACCCATAGCGCGAGGACAGTCAGATGGTGCTCGTCTGGGAACACCACGTAGCGGCGCAGCCACTGTTCGACCTCCCACAGCAGGTTCGCGGTCGGCCACGCCGGCCTGTCCTGCTTCTTCTCCTTCACTGCCCGCAGCTCGCTCGAGACGTACTCCCACAAGTCCCCCGGCGCGTTGCCCGCGGCGAGGAAGTCGTCCAGGCCGGTCTTCTCGCCCGGCTCGAGCTCGGGCAGGTAGCAGAACTGCACAAACGCTCCGCGGCTCGTGAGGTACTCCGCGAACGCCGCGAGTGCCTTCTGGACAGCGGACTTGCCCATCACGTCACTGTCGAACGCGAGGATCACCTTCCGTTCGTGGAACCCGACGCGCACGAGGTCAGGTAGGACCGTGCGGGCGTCCCCGTTGAGCCGCTTCACCCACGACCAGACACCAGGCACCGATATGCACACCATCCCCGCCGACACGGCACTGTCCGCCTTGCGAGCGCCCTCGGTTATCCACAGAGGCGCCGCCGGTGAACGCAGCTGCTCAGCTACCCGCGCCGGCACATCCAACGCCGGGGGCACGGTGGCCGGTGTCTCGTACTTCACGGGCCGTCCTGTCCGGTCATCTATCCGTGGCCAGTGCGGCCGCGTCTGGTAGGTGACGAGCTGGCCCTTCGAGTCCCGGATCGGGATGACGAGCGCCGGCACGACACACTGGCCCCGCTTGAAGCCGAGCCCCTCGAGCTGGCTCTTACGGACCGCCGTGTAATACCCGCGCTCCGCGATCACCTCCTTCGAGATCGCGGACGCGGCCAGGAGCTCCGCGTCGTGCGGTAGAAGCTCGGTTTCCATTACGTGCCGCCAAACGTCGTCATCATCTGCCGCAGCCAATCCTCGGCCGCCAAGGCGTCGAGCGCCTTGGTGGTGAGGGCGGACACCGAAGCGCCCGCCCCCTTGCTGTCGGCCACTAGAACGGAAGCGGATCGTCAGCGGCAGGCTTCGGTGCCGTGAAGTCGGCTGTCACCACGTTGTCCTCGGACGGCTCGTGCCCGTCCGAATACCTGGCCCAGTTGATGCTCGGGCCGTCCGGCCGGTCAACCTTGATCCTGTACGCGTGGTAAGAGCCCTTTGCGTCCTTGCCCGCGACGCGGCCGACGTACTTGATCCCGATGCGCTCGCCGATCTGGGGACGCTGCTCGGCGAGCTCGTTCTGAGCCACCGTGTGGTAGGCGTGGAGCGCGAGCTCCTCGCCGTCGTCTCGCTTGACGGTGACGATCGGGTAGACGCCGTAGCCGCCGTCGCGCTCTGTGATCTCGGTTACCTGCCCGATCAGCGTGTCGCCCGGCTCGGGCTTCCAGGCCGTCGCGTAATCCGCGTCAAGTGCTGCCTCTATACTCATTTTCAGTTCCCTTCACTTTTCGTTGGTTTTCAGGACGGTCCGAGGCAGCCACACCTCGGGCCGTTTCTTTTCTCGGGGCGATGCCCCAAGGGGTCAGGTGCCCCTCACGCGGCCTCGGCGCCAGCGGGCTCGTGGTCGTTTGGGATCTCTCCGAGCATCCGGCGGAGCTGGGCCACCGGCACGACGAACCTGCGCCCAAGCTTGAGCGTCGGCAACTCGCCCGTTCGTGCGAGGACGTACGCGGTGCTCCTGCCGATGCCGAGGATCGGTGCGGCCTGCTCGACCGTGACCGTGCTGTGAGAGCGCCAGTCGTTGGCCTCCATCATTGTCCGGCCTCCTGCGTTCGGGGTTGCCATCATGTCCACGATGTTGTACCGTGTGGACGGTGGCGACTTCAACCTATGGACACGGCTTTACGAAGCGGGCGGTGCGGGTCGCACGCGATCCCGAGACTGGCTCGCTCCTTTGGGAGCCGGCGAGCGCGCCCGGCGACCCAACGCGAGTACCTGTGGTCATCCAGCAGAAGCGATGGAGCGGCTACACCTTCTGGCTCACCTACCTCGGCTCCGAGCTGACTGCGTTCGAGGTCCGGCGCGAGCCTGACGCTGCACCACTGACCGCGCGGGCGCTCACTGAAGTAACGCTCGGCACGCTCGACGCCGTCGCACGCGAATGCGTTGACGACTTCCTCGAGGAGCTCAGTCGCCTCAACCCGGCGCTACTTCTCGGGCCGTATCCCGACCCGCTCGACTGGCTCGACAGCACAGCCGACGCATCGACCGGGCGCGGGGACGATAAGAAGCTCGCCAAACTCTGTGCCCGATACGTCGAGCTCGGCGGGAAGCCGAGGTGGCGTGAGACCCTCGCGCGTGAGTTCGACTACAAAGCGTCGAGCGTCCAGACGATCATCGGACGCGCTCGTAGGCGCCGGTTTCTCACGCCTGCGCCGCGACGAGGGCAATACGGCGGCCAGCTGACCCCGAAGGCTCTACGGCTCCTGGCGCCAGCTGAGCAGCGCGAGGCATGGGACCGGCTTATGAGCGAACAGCGCAGCCGGGCGCAACAGCACGAGCCGGCCGAGTGGCGCTTTATCCGGACGGAGGACATGACGCCCGAGCAGCTCGCAATTGCACGGGGACAAGAACAGGAACGGGAGGCCAACCAATGAGAGGTTTCACGCGCAAGCGCGGTTCCACCTGGTACGCGTACTGGGACACCTACGACGTCGACACCGGCGCGCGACGGAAGCGCTCGAAGGGCGGCTTCGCGCGGCAGAAGGATGCGCAGAACCATCTGGACGAGGTGCTGCCGCAGGTGAAGGCCGGCACCTACTCCGAGCCCTCGAAGGAACCGTTCGCGCGATTCCTGAAAGACGAGTGGCTGCCCGCGATCCGCGGCACCGTCCGCCCTCTCACAGCCGACAACTACGCGAAGATCGCTGACCGCTACGTCGGCCGACGCGACATCGGCAGCGTCCCGCTACGGAACGTGACGGGCGGCACGCTCACGGCGCTCTACAGCGAAATGGAGCGCGATGGCCTGTCGGCGGGCACACGTCGCATGACCCACGCTGTGCTCGGCCGTGCGCTGAGGGACGCGAAGCGCTGGGGGAAGATCAGCCGCAACCCCGCCACGGACGCCACACCGCCGGCGCGGCCAAAGACGAAAGCGACGGCCTGGAGCGCGAGGGAGCTGCGGGCGTTCCTGGCCCATGTCGAGGGTGAGCGGCTGTACGCGCTGTGGAGGCTCGCGGCGACGACCGGGATGCGCCGCGGTGAGCTGCTCGGCGTCACCTGGCGGGCCCTTGACCTCGATGGTGGGCGCCTGCAGATCGACCAGCAGCTCATCCCCGTGCCGGGCGGCTGTGAGTTCGGACCGCCCAAGTCGAAGCGGTCGGAGCGCACGATCGCCCTCGACCCCGAGACGGTGGACGCGCTACGGGCGCACCGTGAGGTTCAGCAGCTCGAGCGTGACCTGGCAGGCGAGGCCTACGGCGACCAGGATCTCGCGTTCTGCAACGAGCTCGGGGGCCCCATCTACCCGAAACTGCTCACGACGGCGTTCGCGAAGGCGCGGAAGGCTGCGGGCATCCCCACGGGCTCGCTCCACGTCCTGCGGCACACGGCCGCCACGCTCGCCCTCACGGCCAACCCGCCGGTGCCCCTGCACATCGTCGCGGGGCGCCTCGGGGATGATCCGACGACGCTGCTCGGCACCTACGCGCACCTGCTGCCGCGCTCGGACGTGCAGGCCGCCGAAACCGTCGCCGCGATTCTCGGTGACAAGCCGGTGACAAGCACACCCGCCTAGGCCAGTTTCGGCCAGTGGTTACGGGCCGCAAGCCCGCCCCGGACTATTCGATGTGGTTGTAGACTTCGAACAGCGGCAGGTACATCGAGATCACGATGAAGCCGACCATTCCGCCGATCACGATGATCATGATCGGCTCCAGGATCGAGGTGAGGGCTTTCACCGACGCCTCCACCTGTTCCTCGTAGAACTCGGCGATACGGGCCAGCATGTGGTCCAGGGCGCCTGTCTCCTCGCCCACCCCAACCATGTGGGTGACCATCGCGGGGAAGATCGAGGCCTGAGCCAGGGGCGCGGCAATCGTGCCACCGCGCTTCACAGACGCGATGACGCCGTCCATCGACTCTTCGACGACGGTGTTGCCGCCGGTCTTGCCGGTGATCTCCAGCGCCTGCAGCAGCGGCACGCCGGCCGCGGTCAGCGAGGAGAGCGTGCGCGACCAGCGCGCGACGCAGACCTGCTGGACGATGGAGCCGATCTTCATCGGGATGCGAAGGATGATGCGATCCCACTGGCGCCGGCCCCACGGGGTTTTTTTCCACCGCACGAACAGGAACATGGCGAGGGCGGTGCCACCGAACAGCGCCCACCAGTAGCCGGTGACCATTTCCGAGAGGAACACCGAGACCTGGGTCAGCTTGGGCAGTTCTCCACCGAACTGCTTGAACACGCCGACGAACACAGGCACCAGGAAGCCCACGAGCGCCATCATCACGCCGACGGCGAAGATGATCACCATCGTCGGGTAGATCATGGCCGATTTGATCTGGCGGCGAAGGGCCGCGTCCTTCTGCAGCTGGTCGGCCACCCGCATCAGGGCGTCCTCGAGCACACCGCCGGCCTCCCCCGCCTGCGTCATGGCGACGAACAGGGTGTTGAACACCTTCGGGTGCCGCGACATCGCGTCGCTGAGGGAAAGCCCGGCCTCGACGTCCTTACGGACGGCGATGATCGTTTCTTTGAGGAACTTGCTCTCGGTCTGCTCCTCGAGCACATACAGCGCCCGCAGGATGCTCATCCCGGAGGAGATCATGGTCGACAGCTGGCGGGCGAAGATGGCCAGTTCGGTCGGCTTCACGCGCTTCATGAAGCTGAATTCGATCTCCCGCGAGCCGTGCTTGTCGGAGATGTCGAGGACGATCAGGCCGCGGGACTTGAGCTGGTCGGAGACGGCCTGCTTGGACTCCGCCTCGACCTCGCCCTTGGCCTTGCCTCCCGCGAGGTCGAGGGCCTTGAAGGTATAGGTGCTCATCGCGTTGACCTACGCGGCCGCCAGCGAGGGCGCCCCGAGCAACCGCCTCAGCTCCTCCGGCGTGGAGGAACGTGCTTCGGCGATCTTCAGGCCGATCTTGCCTTCGCGCACGAGGCCGGCGAGGGCCGTGTCCATCGTCTGCATGCCGACGCTGGCGCCGGTCTGCAGCACGGAGTAGATCTGGTGGGTCTTGCCCTCGCGGATCAGGTTGCGGACCGCCGGCGTGGGGACGAGCACCTCGGTGGCGACCACGCGCCCGGACCCGTCGGAGGTCGGGATCAGCTGCTGGGTCATGATCCCCTGCAGCGCCACGGACAGCTGCACGCGCACCTGGTCCTGCTGGGAGGAGGGGAACACGTCGATGATGCGGTCGATCGTCTGGGCGGTGTCCTGGGTGTGGAGCGTGCCGAACACGAGGTGTCCGGTCTCAGCCGCCGTGAGGGCGGTGCTGATCGTCTCGAGGTCTCGCATCTCTCCGACCAGGATCACGTCGGGGTCCTGGCGCAGAGCGGCCTTCAGGGCGGCCCCGAAGCTCATCGCGTCGGCGCCCAGCTCGCGCTGGTTGACGATGCACTTCTTGTGCCCGTGCAGAAACTCGATCGGATCCTCGATCGTGAGGATGTGCTCCTCGCGGGTGGTGTTGATCTCGTCGATCATGGCCGCCAGCGAGGTCGACTTGCCGGACCCGGTGGGGCCGGTGACGAGCACGAAACCGCGCGGCTTGCGGGCCATCTCGTGGACCACCGCGGGCAGGCCGAGGTCGTCGATCGAGCTCAGTCCGAAGGGGATCAGCCTGAAGGCGGCGCCGAGCGATGCGCGCTGGAAGTACGCGTTCACACGGAAGCGGGCGTGGCCGGGAATCGAGTAGGCGAAGTCCAGCTGCCAGTCGGTCTCCAGGCGCTGACGCTGCTCGCTGTTGAGGATCGAGTAGACGATTTCACGCGTGTCAGCGGAGGACAGCTTGGGGTACTCCGTGAGCGGGGAGAGGCTGCCGCGAACACGGACGGTGGGGTGGGCTCCGACGCTCAGGTGAAGGTCGGAGGCGCGGCGGTTGACGACCTCCATCAGAAGGTCTGCGAAATCGATGTCCATGGCCCACACATCGGCCCGTGACAGCAGGCCCAGGCCCCTTTGAGCGACACCTGGACGAATATTCGAGAGCGGCCGTCCGCCTTGGCGCCGGGCCGTCGGCCCGAGGCTCAGCCGCTGCCGATGACGCGTGTGATCTCGGCGATCGAGGTCAGGCCCTGGCGGACCTTCTCCAGGCCGTCGTCGCGCAGCCTCGTCATGCCCGCTCGAACGGCCACCTCGCGGAAGACCTCGGCCGGGCGGCGCTCGAGCGCAAGTGCCTGCAGCTCGGTGTCCATGCGCATCACCTCGTAGATGGCGATCCGGCCTTTGTAGCCACTGCCGCTGCAGCGCGGGCACCCGACCGCCTCATATGCCTCGAGCTCGATGCGACCGCTGTAACCGTTCTCCCGCAGGGCCTCGGCCGAGATGATCGTGCGCTGCTTGCAGTGCTTGCAGAGCATCCTCGCCAGCCGCTGGGCGACCACGCAGTCGAGCGCCGAGGCCACCAGGAACGGCTCCACCCCCATCTCGACCAGCCTGGTGATCGTCGACGGGGCGTCGTTGGTGTGCAGGGTGGAGAGCACCAGGTGCCCGGTGAGCGCCGACTCGACCGCGATCTTGGCGGTCTCGCGGTCCCTGATCTCCCCCACCATGATCACGTCGGGGTCGGCACGGACGATGGCCCGCAGGCCGGCCGAGAAGGTGAGGCCCGCCTTCGGCGCCACCTGCAGCTGGGTGATGCCGTCAACTTCGTACTCGACGGGGTCCTCGACCGTGATGATGTTCTTCTCGGGGGTGTTGAGGAGCGCCAGGGCGGCATAAAGCGTGGTCGACTTCCCCGAGCCGGTGGGTCCGGTGACGAGCACCGCCCCGTGGGTCTCGCGGCAGGCCCGTTCGAAGCGATCGCGGTCGGAAGGGCCCATGCCCAGCTTGTCCAGCTCGAACATCACGTTCGACTTGTCGAGGATGCGCATCACGACGCCCTCGCCGTGGACGCTGGGGAGCGTCACCACACGCAGGTCGACGTGCCTGCCGTCGACCGACAGGCCGACACGGCCGTCCTGGGGCATGCGCCGCTCGGCGATGTCGAGGTCGGCCATGATCTTGATCCGCGAGACGACCCCGCCGGCCATCTTGCGGGGCACGGTCGTGATGTCCTGCAGCACTCCGTCGATGCGGAAGCGGACACGGATTTCACGGTTCTCCGGCGCGAGGTGCAGATCGGAGGCGCCCCGCTCCACGGCCTGGGCCACGAGCCGGTTGACGAGCTTGACGACGGGCGCATCCTCGGACCCGTCGTGCAGGGCGACGACCTCGGCCCCATCGCTGTCGACGTCCTCTTCGACCTGGCCTTCGACCACGTCCTCGAGGCGGTTCAGTCGCGAGATCAGCGAGGCGATGTCCTCCGGCGGGGCGACCGCTACACGGACGTCGTAGCCGGTCATGATCGCCATGTCGTCGATCGCCAGCACGTTCGACGGGTCCGCCATCGCGACCAGCAGCGTGTGCTCGTCCGCGAACGACACGGGGATCGCACCGTGGCGCCTGGCCACCGAGATGCTGATCAGGTTGGCCGCGCTCATGTCCACCGAGAAGGAGGTCAGATCGAGGTGCTCGAGGCCATAGCGCTCGGCCAGGGCCCGTGCGAGACCGTCCTGGGTCAGGGCGCCGCTCTCGAGCAGCAGCCGCTCGGGGGCGGTGCCCGAGTTGCGGGCGACCTCGAGGGCTTCGTCGACCGCCGTCCGCGAGGCCAGCCCCAGCTCGACGATCACGTCGGTCAGGAAGCGCCGGGTCCCGCCGGCGCGTGATCCTTTGGAGGGAGACGGGTCCTCTGTCTTGGAGCGCTTGCCCGCGGCCGATCCGTTGGCGGCGTCGGAGGGCTCCAGCTCCTCGAGCCCGGTGTCCTCGCCGTCGAGCTCCACGTCGTCGGACGCGGCCATCGACACGACCGGCTCGCGCTCCTCGCCGCCGACGTCGGCGTCGGGGTCCACCAACTGCACCTCGGGCTCGTGGGTCTGGGGCTCAGCCACGGGCGCCCCCAACCCCGCGCGCGGGCGATCCGCCGCGGTCAGCCTCTGGCAGCCTGCTGCATGAGCTCCCTGGGAGCGCTACGGCCCGTCCACAGCTCCAGGCTGAGGGCTCCCTGCGCGACGAGCACGTCGAGCCCGTCGACCGTATGTGCGCCGTGGGCCCTCGCTGCGGCGAGCAGCTCTGTTCCTCCCGGGCTGTAGGCGAGATCGACGACATACGGGTACCTACCGACCTGATCGAACTTCAGCCCCACTTGGTTGAGTAGTGGGTGGTCGGTGGCCGAGGGTTCGAGAGGCGCCCCGGCCGGCGAAACCTCGCCAGCACCCTCACGGGGCAGCTCCAGGGCGGTGCAGTTGACGAGCAGATCGGCCGCCCGCGGGCTCTCGACGGGCACCGCCCCGAGGTCCCCGGCGAGCGCGACGGCACGCTCCGGGGTGCGATTCCACACCCACACCTCGGCCGCACCGGCGCGCAGCAGGGCCCACACGACCGCCCGCGCGCTCCCGCCGGCGCCGAGGACCTGGGCACGCATCCCGCGGGGCGGGACGCCGAGCGCCTCCAGCACCCCCGGGGCATCGGTGTTGGCGGCCGCGATCCCTCCGCCGGGGGTGAAGGTGAGCGTGTTGGCGGCCCCGATCTCACGGGCCTCCTCGCTGGCGCTGTCGGCCAGCTGCAGCGCGGCGTGCTTGTGCGGGATCGTCACGTTGGCGCCAAGGAAGCCCGCGGCCGGGAGTGCGGGGACGGTCTCGCTGAACAGCTCGGGCGGGACGGGCAGGCGCTGGTAGCGCCAGTCGGCCAGGCCCAGCTGGGCAAGAGCGGCGTTCTGCATCGCCGGCGAGCGGCTGTGGGCCGCGGGCCAGCCGAGCACGCCGAGGCGGACGCTCACTTGTGCCTGCACACCGGGGGCTGCCCGCCGTTGGCGGCGACGGCGGCCTGGTAGGCGGCCGCGTCGGCTTCGAACTGTGCCGCCGTGACCGAGAACACGTGCTCGCCGCAGCCGTCCGCCCCGGCCACGTAATACATGTAGGCGACGTGGGCGGGATGGGCTGCCGCCAGCAGCGACGCCAGCCCCGGGTTGGCGATCGGCGTGGGCGGCAGGCCTTTGTGGGTGCGGGTGTTGTAGGGGGAGTCGATCTGCAGGTCCTTCTCCGTGAGTTCTCCGGTGAGGGTCGGCTCGCCGCGGGCCAGCTCGAGGGCGTAGTAGATGCTCGCGTCGACGCCGATCGGCATCCCCACCCGAAGGCGATTGAGGATCACGGCGGCGATCTTGGGACGATCGCCGGGAATCAGCGCCTCGCGCTCGATCAGAGAGGCGATGATCAGCAGCTGGTAGGGGGTCAGGTTCAGTGCCCGGGCGCGGGCATCGAGACTGTGACCGACTTTTTCCGAGTACGCGACCAGCTGGTCTTCGACCAGGCGGGCGACGGAGTCGCCCGCGTAGATTTCATATGTCGCCGGGAACAGGAAGCCTTCGAGGTTGGGCGTGCCCGTCGGCGCCCGGAACGAGGTCGGATTCAGCATCGGCGAGCTGCGGGAGGCGTCCAGGTAGTTGCCCCTGAGCCCGTCCCGGGCGGCGATACGGGCTATCTGCAGCCGCGTGGACCCCTCCGGGATCACGACCTTGACGATCCTCGGGGCGGTGGCGACGGGCTGGCTGTGCCGGTGCGAGCTGAGCAGCGCCACCGCGGCCCCCAGCACGGCCGCCACGGCCATCAGCAGGATCAGGCGGCGCACCCGGGGGTCGCGCCGGCGGCGCCGGTCGCGTGGCGGCTCGCGCCGCCGTGGCGGGCGCTCGCGCTGCCCACGCGGCTGCGAGGGCCCTGGTCGTTCCACGCCGGACAAGGGGCCCATGACCTTAACGACCGCCGCCGCCGGTCCGCGCGGGTAGCCGGGACGGCGAGCCCGGTGGCGGCTATCGGGACCCGGCCGCCAGCCAGTCCTCGAGCAGATGGGCGGCGGCGCGAGAGTCCTCGGCGGCGCGCGAGTCCCCGCTCAGGCGCTGGGCCATCTTGGTGGTGAAGCGCTCGTCGTGCAGCTGCACGGGGATCTGCTCGCCGAGGCGCCCGGCGAGCCGCTCGGCGAAGGCACGGGTCTCTCGCGTCTGGGCGGTGTCGGCCCCGTCGAGGCCGAGCGGGAGCCCGACCAGCACGAGCTGGGCCTCGCGCTCGGTGGCCAGCGTCCTCAGCCTCGCCAGGCCCCGGCGCGTCCCCGGCTGGGTGACCGGCTCCAGCGGGGTCACGATCGTGCCGGTCGGGTCGCTGATCGCACAGCCGCACCTGGCGCTGCCGTAGTCGAGCGCCAGTACTCGCACCGCCTATCGCTCTCCGCCGCCCGCCGGGCCCGACCGCCAGGGTCGTCCGCGGCGGCTCATCCGCTGCCGAGCGCCTCGACGATCGCCCGGCGTGCGCTGCTCAGAGCCTCCTGCAGACGCTCCGGGTCGCGACCCCCGGCCTGGGCGATCGTGTCGCGTCCGCCGCCGCCGCCCCCCACCTCGGCGGCCGCCACCTTCACCAGCTCACCCGCCTTCAGTCCCCGCTGCACCAGCTCGGGGGCGACGCTCGCAACCAGGCTCACGCGGCCCTCGCCCGGGGCGGCGAGCACGATCACCCCGTCACCCAGGCGGCCCTTGACGCGATCGAGGACCTCGAGCAGGGTCTTCTGGTCGGGCGCCTCGGTGCTGGCCAGCAGGACCCGAGCACCGTCGAGATCCTCGGCTCCGGCCAGCAGCTGCTCGATGTCCGCCGACCCTCCCGCCGGTCCCTTGCGGGCGGCACGCTCGAGCTCCTTGCGGGACTTCAGCACGGCACGCAGCGCCTCGGGAGCGTCCTCCGGGCGCGAGCGCAGCTCCGCGACCATCTCGGCCAGGAGGCTGTCGTGGGCCCGCAGCAGCTCCACCGCGGGCGGGCCGCTGAGCGCCTCGATCCGCCGTACGTTGGCCGAGCTCGAGGTCTCGCTGATGATCCGGAAGGCCCCGATCTCGGCCGTGCTGCGGACGTGGGTGCCGCCACACAGCTCGCGCGAGTACTCCCCCTCGCCGATCTGGACCATGCGCACGATGTCGCCGTACTTCTCCCCGAACAGGGCCATCGCTCCCAGCTTGCGGGCCTCGTCGAGCGTGGTCGTGATCGGCCGTACGGGGTCGTTGCGGTAGATCCACTCGTTGACCAGGCCCTCGACGTCGCGCAGCTCCTCGAGCGACAGCGCGGCCCCGTGGCTGAAGTCGAAGCGCAGCTTGTCCGGGCCCACGTATGAGCCGGCCTGGCGCACGTGTGTTCCGAGCACCCGGCGCAGGGCCGCCTGCAGCAGGTGGGTGGCCGTGTGGTTGCACTCGGTGGCACGCCTGGCGCCGGTGTCCACCCGCGCCAACACGGCCTCCCCCTCGGCCAGCGCTCCCCGCTCCACGACCACGCTGAGGGCCTGGTCATCGCCGAGCCTGAAGACGTCCTCGACCCTTGCGCGGCAGTCCCCGCTCTCACATTCGATCGTGCCGATGTCGGCGACCTGGCCGCCGCCGGGGGCATAGAACGGAGACTCCGCGAGCTTGACGAGGTAGCGCCCGCCGCCGTTGCCGTGCCCGTTGCCCGGAGGGCCGTCGCCGCCGCCGGCACCCTCAGCGCCCGCTTGCGGAGCGTCGGCGGGAAGGCTCTGCACGGCGGCCACCGTGGTGGGCTGCTCGGTCGTCTCATAGCCGGTGAAGCTCGTCACCGACGATCCGCCGCCGGCGAACGCGCTCGCGGCTTCACGGGCGCGGGTGGAGTCGCTCGCGCCGGCACTCGCCCGCGTGCCGGCCCGCCCGCGCTCGCGCTGGGCGTCCATCAGCTCCTCGAAGTCCCCCTCGATCGAGAGGCCCTCCTCGGCGAGCAGCTCGCGGGTCATGTCGTAGGGCAGCCCGAACGTGTCATGCAGGCGGAACACGACCTCCGCCGACAGTGCCCCGGCGCCGGCCGAGCGCGCGCGCTCGACCTCCTCTTCGAGCGTCTGGGTTCCCTGGTCGAGGGTCCGCCCGAAGCTCTGCTCCTCGGCCGCCAGCCACATGTCGATCACGTCGGCCTGCTCGAGCAGTTCCGGGTAGGCGGCGCCCATCAGCTCGCTGACCCGCTGCCCGTAGCGAACCAGGAAGCCCGGCGCGAGCTCCAGCACCCGACCCTGGTGGATGGCACGGCGCATCACCCGCCGCAGGACGTAGCCGCGATCCTCGTTGGAGGGCACCACCCCGTCGGCGATCAGGAACGTGCATGCACGGGCGTGGTCAGCAAGGATCCTCAGCGCGCGGTCGCTCGTGAAGTCCGCCCCGTAGCTCGCCCCCGACAGCTGCTCGCCGAGTTCGATCAGGGGCATGAACTGGTCGGTCTCGAACACCGACGGCTTGTCCTGCAGGATCGCCGCCATGCGGTTCAGTCCGAGGCCGGTGTCGATGTTGTTCGCCGGCAGTGGCTTCAGCTCGCTCCCCGCCCCGCTCTGCGCGGGGCGCTGGTCGTACTGCATGAACACCAGGTTCCAGTACTCCAGGAAGCGCTCGCTGTCGCCGCCCGGGCGGTCGCTGTCGGGGCCGTACACGGCGCCGCGATCCAGGTACAGCTCCGAGCACGGGCCGCAGGGGCCCGTGGGGCCGGCCTGCCAGAAGTTCTCCGAGCGGGGACACAGGACGATTCGCTCGCGCGGCATCCCGACCTCCAGCCAGCGCTCGATGGCCTCCTCGTCGGGGCCCAGGCCGATCTCCTCGTCGCCTTCGAAGACCGTCACCCAGATGTCCTGCTCGCGGAAGCCGAAGACCTCCCGGGAGAGCTCCCACGCGAAGGCGATCGCCTCGCTCTTGAAGTAGTCGCCGAACGAGAAGTTGCCGAGCATCTCAAAGAACGTCAGATGCCGGGCGGTGTTGCCGACGTTGTCGATGTCGACCGTCCGGAAGACCTTCTGGCAGTCGGTGAGGCGGGGTGCGGGCGGTACCTCCTGGCCTAGGAAGTAGGGCTTCAGCGGGTGCATCCCGGCGACCGTCAGCAGCGCCGAGGGGTCGTGCGCGGAGGGCACCAGCGAGGCGGAGGGGATGCGCCGGTGCCCGCGCTCCTCGAAGAAGCTCAGGTACCGCTCGCGGATCTCGTCCGAGGTCATCACCCTCAGGATCTTAGGTGTGGCCTGCGCTCAGCGGAGGGAGGCGATCTTGGCGTGCCCGACGACCTGCTCCCCGTCATACAGGCAGGCGATCTGTCCCGGCGCCGTCCGCTCCATCGAGCGCTCGAGCCGCACGAGGCCGTCGCCGTGCTCCCCGGGCGGGGGGCTGCCGTGCAGGCGGCAGGGGTAGAGCCTGCCGTGGGCGCGCACGCGCACGCCATCCACCCGGCCTCCCGCGCGCAGCAGGGTCAGCTCCCGCAGCGGCAGCTCGTCGGTCAGGAGCGCCGGCCGGGGGCCGACCGTGACGGTGTTCGTGGCCGCGTCGGTGTCGAGCACGTACAGCGGCTCGGAGCCGGAAAGGCCGAGCCCGTGACGCTGGCCGACGGTCAGCAGGTGACGCCCGGGGTGCTCGCCCAGCTGTACCCCCTGCTGGTCGGTGATCGGCCCCGGGCGCCGCCCCAGGTCGGCGTGACGAAGCAGGAAGCGCTCCTGGCCGGTGCCGGCCAGGAAGCACAGGTCCTGGGAGTCGCGGCGCCGGGCCACCGACAGACCGGCGCGCTCGGCCAGCTCGCGCACCTCGCTCTTCTGCAGGCCGCCGAGCGGGAAGCGCATCCTCGCCAGCGAGCTCACGGACAGGGCGCTCAGCACGTAGCTCTGGTCCTTGCGCTCGTCACGGGCCATCCGCAGCAGGCCCTCTTCGCTGACGCGGGCGTAGTGACCGGTGGCGAGCGTCTGTGCGCCGAGCCGCTGGGCCAGCTCGAGCATCGCGTCGAGCCGCACGTGCCCGTTGCAGGCGACGCAGGGGTTCGGCGTGAGCCCGTCGCGGTGGGCCTGCAGCCAGCCGTCCACGACACCGGCGCGGAACTCCTCGCGCAGGTCGATCGAGAAGTGCGGGATCCCCAGCTCGTGCGCGAGCGCCCTGGCTCCCCTGACGGCCTGGGCCGAGCAGCAGCTGAGCTCGCCGTCGCCCTCGGGATCCGCCCACAGCTCGAGCGTCACCGCGACCGCGTCCTCGCCGGAGCTGCTCACCAGCAGGGCAGCCACGGCGCTGTCCACGCCGCCGCTCATGGCCACGAGCGAGCGTCGCGGGCTCGGCGCCAGCGGCGGGCAGGCGCGCGCCGCTGCCCCCAGCGCCCGGTGCATCGCGTCGGCGGCCAGCTCGGCGGCGTGCAGCTTTGCGGCCGAGAGCCCGCCGAGCTCCGCGGCGATCTGATCCGCTCCCAGACGGGCGGCGTCGAGCAGCCTCGTTCCCCGCAGCAGGCCGACCGTGGCGCTTCCGGCGGCGATGATCGCCCCACAGCCGCTGGCGTCGAAGCCGGCGTCGTCGATCAGGGCGCCGTCGCCGTCGCCCAGCGCGAGCGAGATCCGCACGAGGTCTCCGCAGGCGGCCCCGCCGGCGGCGCCCGTGAAGGCTCCCGGGGGCGTGCGGCCCCGTCCGAGGGGCCGTTCCAGATGGGTGATGAGCTGCTCGCTGCGCGGTCGCACCCGAGCGAGTTTAGGCCTCAGCCTGTGCGGACTTCCTTGATCGCCTGTTCGATCGAGAAGGAGTCCTGCAGCCCCGTCAGCGAGTCGGTGCGGTGCGGGCCGATGATCAGGATCGTGGGCGTGCCGTAGACCGGCATCTGGCGCGTGATGGCGCCGTAGGAGGCGACGTTCTGGGCGCTGCTTTCGAACACGTCCACACCCTTGCGGCTGCCACCCACAGAATGGACCTGGCTGCGCACGGCGCGGTCGTTGGATCCGGCCGGGTTCCAGAAGAGCAGCAGCGCGACCTTGCCCTGAGCGACCGCCGCTTCGACTTCCCGCTGTCCGACGGGGGCGCCGACGGTGGGGGCGCCGACGGTGGTCGGGGCGCTCTTGTGGGCGGGCGCCGCCGGGGCGGCGTGCTTGCCGGTCGCCTGCACGTGCGTGGTCGTGGTGACGTGGGTGGTCGTGGTGGCGTGCGTGGTCTTGGTGACGTGAGTGGTCGTGGTGGCGTGCGTGGTCTTGGCCGGCGCCGGGCTCGTGGCGGGCGTCGTGGAGGCGCCGGCGCCCTGCCCCGTGGAGGAGCTCGTGGAACCGTGGCTCGCGGCCGCCGAGCCGGCTTCGGACGGGGTCGTGGAGGTCGCCTGGGCCGATTTCTCTTCGAGCTGGCGGGCGTTGTTTTCGGAGGTGGAGACGGCACCGTGGGCCTTGGCGATGGCCTTGGTCAGGCCTTCGACGCCGGGTGCCGAGCCGTGGTAGACCTGGCCGGAGGAGGAACCGCCCGAGGCGGAGGCCGGCTGGGAGGAGGAGCTCGGCGCCGAGGAGGAGGCCGAGGAGCCGCCGCCGGAGCCTGAGTTGGAGTGGTGGCCGAAGGCCACGAACCAGGTTGCCGCGGCGAGCACGAGCACCACCAATGCGATCTGGTACGGGCGGGAGATCTGCTGCATCGCCACCCTTTTCGGCAGTTCGCGGACGAAAGTTGAACGGTGGTTGCAGCCTTGGACGGGGCCCCCTGCCACGCGGCCCCCGGGAGAGCGCTGTGGGCGTCCGTCCCGGGCGGCCCTCCCGGGCCAGGTCCGGAGACCGGCCAAACCCTCCTAAAGCGCGTGGTGGCCGCGCAGCACCGCGTGCACGACGGTGTCGAGCGCCACCGGCTCCTGGCGGCCCTGTTGCATGTCTTTCAGCACCGCCCGGGAGTCGCCCACGATCACCACGTACAGCGCGCCGATCGAGTTCGCGTGCGAGAGCTGTCCTTTCAGCGAGCGACCGGCGAGATCCATCTGCGCCGACAGCCCCGCCCCGCGCGCCTGGGTGAGCAGGCCGAAGGCACCGGCCCGAGCCGCGGGCGAGCGGTCCTCGAGCGCCACGAACAGCTCCACGGGGGCCGGCGCCGCCGCCGGTACCTCGCCGGCGAGCAGGATCCGCTCCACGCCGGCGGCCCAGCCGATACCCGGCGTCGGGGGCCCGCCCAGCTCCGCCACCAGCCGGTCGTAGCGCCCTCCGCCCCCGACCCCGCTCTGGGCGCCGAGCGCGTCGGAGGTGAACTCGAACACGGTGCGGGTGTAGTAGTCGAGGCCGCGCACGAGCGTGGGATCGACCTCGTAGGAGACACCGGCCGCGTCGAGCAGCGCGCGCACCTCGGCGAAGTGGGCCTCGTCGTCCTCCTCGAGCTGGTCCAGCAGCAGGGGGGCCTCCTCCATCACCGCCCGTGTCCCGGGGTGTTCGGAGTCGAACGCCCGCAGGGGGTTCAACTCGATGCGCGCCCTGACCTCCTCCGAGAGCTGGCCCTCGTTGGCGCGCAGATAGGAGGTCAGGCGCTCGCGGTAGGCGCCGCGGCTCTCGGGGCTGCCGAGGCTCGACAGACGCAGGCGCACCTGGCGCACCCCGAGCGAGCTCAGCAGGGCGCTGGCAAGTGCGATCGACTCGGCGTCGAGAGCTGGGTCCTCCGAGCCGAGCGCCTCGGCCCCGACCTGCCAGAACTGTCGGTGTCGCCCGGCCTGGGCACGCTCGTGGCGGAAGAAGCTCGACAGGTACCACAGCTTCACCGGCTGGCGGCGCTTGTGCATGCCGTGTTCGACGTAGGCACGGCAGATCGGGGCGGTCCCCTCGGGGCGCAGGGTCAGCTCTCGGCCGCCGGCGTCCTCGAAGCTGAACATCTCCTTGCGGACGATGTCGCTCGAGGCTCCCACGCCGCGAGCGAACAACTCGGTGGACTCGAAGGTCGGGGTCTCGATGCGTTCGTAGCCCGCCGGCTCGAGGATCGCCCGGGCGCGGGACTCGAGGGCGGTGCGCGCCGACGCCTGCTCTCCGAGCACGTCGAAGGTGCCCCGCGGGGCTTTGATCTTGGGGTCGCTCAACGCGCGGGGGCGCCCGGGCCCGCAGCTCCTGCGGCCGCCGGGACACTCGCGCGGAGCTCCGCCAGGAACGGATTCGTGTCGCGCTCCCGCTGCAACGTGGTGACGCCCATGTGACCCGGGTAGACCACCGTCTCGGCGGGGAAGCGGGCGAGCAGCGAGCCGATCGAACGCTCCAGCGTGGGCCAGTCGCCACCCGGTAGGTCCACCCTTCCGACCGACCCCTGGAAGAGAACGTCGCCGGACAGCAGCGCACCGGGGATGGCGTAGGTGAGGTGGCCCGGGCTGTGGCCCGGGGTGAACAGGACCTCGATGTCGAGCCCCGCCAGCTGCAGACGCTCGCCGCCGGCGAGCGTGTGGTCGGCCTCGTAGCTCTCGAAGGGACCGAACCCGGGTGGGACCCAGCGCATCACGTCCGAGAGCACCGGGCGCTCGATCTGCGGGCAGTACACGGGCGCGCCGGTGGCGCGGGCGACGGGCGCAACGGCCCCGATGTGGTCGAAGTGGCAGTGGGTGAGCAGGATCGCCTCCACCTCGACCCCGAGTGCCTCGACGGCCTCGAGCAGCCGCTCGGGCTCATCCCCCGGATCGATCATCACTGCCGAGCGTGAGCCTCCGTCGGGGCGCACGATGTAGGAGTTCTCCTGGACCGGCCCGACCGTGAACGAGCGCACGTCGGGGGCGTTCACGACCCGGCTCCCCGGCGGACCTCCGACGCGGAGGCTTTGCGGCGGCGACGGCGCTCATACACCCATTTGTCGGTGTAGTAGCTGATCGGTATGTACATCAGGAGGACGATCGGGAAGAGGGCCAGGGCGCTTGTCGTCTGGTGCAGCAGCAGGATCACGATCGCCACCATCAGGATGGCGGCGACCATCGCTCGCACGAACGCGCCGCTCCAGGTCGGCGGCCGGTCGCGGCGGTCCTGTGGCTCCTGGCGGGCCTTGGCGGAGGGCGCGGCGCCCTTCTTCTCGGCCGCCGTCGGCTTACGGCCCGTGCGCCCGCGAGACTCGACCACGCCGGCAGCGTTGCCGCGGTGCTTGGTGCTGCGCTTTCTGCGTGTCTGTGCCATCGCTCGCTAGGAGCGTAGTGCCTCCGAGGACGGCTGGCCTCAGCGGGCCCGCCCCGACGCTTCGACGTCCCCCCTGAATGCCGGAGAGCTAGGCGCCGAGCGCGTTCTCGATCAGGTGGCGCTCGGGATCGAAGCCGGGCATCGGCACGTCCTCCGGGAACCCCTCCATGGCCGCGCGCGGGGCGAGCCCAACGAGCTCGGCCTCCGCCACCGGCGCCCGGCGGGCAACCGCGGCCACCACCTCGGCGAGGGGCAGCTCGAGCGGGCGCTCGACGTTCAGCGACACCTGGGCTCCCCTGCCCTCGAGCAGCACTCCCATGGCCCGCACGCCCGGGAGCCCGTCGGGGCCTCCCTCCCGGATCGCCGCGGCCACCGCGCTGGCGAGATCGAGGTCGGCCTCCGGTGCGAGCAGCACGTTGAAGGCGACGAGCGGCTCCCTGGCTGCCACGAGCGTGGCCCCCGCGGTTGGATGAAGGGTGGACGGGCCGAAGTCGGGCACGAGCGGCGGATCGGGGGCAGCCATCCGCCGGCCCAGGCCGGCGACCCCTCCCCGGCGCAGCTCCGCGCGCGTGCGCTGCGCCCGTCCGTCCGAGGCCGTGAGATCCCCGTACAGGAACACTGGCACCCTGAGCTCCTCCGCGATCCGGTCGGCCAGCACCAACGCCTCCGCGCACGCCCTCCCCCGCAGCTCCGGCTCCAGGTACACGATCGGGGCGACATCGAGGGCACCCACGTGGGGGTGCTGACCGGCCCCGGGATGCCCCTCCCCCACCGGCCCCATCACGTCGATCTCCTCGACAGCCACGCCGGCAGCTCGCAGCATCGCGTCGCCCAGCCGCCCGGGAGAGCCCGCGAGCGTGAAGACAGTGCGGTTGTGGTCGGCGTCACTGTGGGCGTCCAGCAGCCGGAGCATGGCCGGGGTTTCGGCGCCTACGTCTCGGTCGGCTCCGAAGCCCTCGAGCGCCCGCTCGATGGCTTCGATGACCGCGGGGTCGCGACCCTCGGAGAAGTTGGGGACACCCAGAAGGGGCAGCTCGGCCATCGCCCGAGCGAGGCTATCCCGGTGGACCATGGGCCGCTTGCCCGTGAACCCTGAGCGACGGGGGCACCTCGGTCGGGCGACTGCCGAGCGTCCCGGCCGCGTCATGGTCGAGGGCCTCTGGCGCGGGTGCCAAGAGCCTGCGGCGCGGCTAAACTCCCGCCCCGGGCCGGAGTAGCTCAGCTGGTTAGAGCAGCGGAATCATAATCCGCGTGTCGGGGGTTCGAGTCCCTCCTCCGGCACTCCAAAGTCGCTGCAAATCAGTGGCTTCTGTGATCGCGGTCCGAGGCGCAAGGGCCAATTTGGTCTCCAATTGGTCTCCAAAATGGTCTCGGGTAAGGCCGGCGGGCGGAGTAGCCGACGATGCTACGGGCTCATTCTCGCCGTCGGTGCTCGAAACGGGTCCGCTTGATGGTGCCCACGGGACAAGTCCTTCGTCGGCGAGGCCCCGTGGTGACGTCTGGTATGCGAGGTACCGGCTGCCAGACGGGCGCCAGGTGAAACGCCGCATCGGGCCCGCCTGGACCGAGCGGGGCCGGCCGGGTGCCGGTTACTTCACCAAGCGCCCGGCCGAGCGCTGGCTCGCCGACGTGCTCGACCAGGCCCGTTGCGGCGAGCTGCCCGGGATGGTCAGAACCGGGGCCGTGTTCGAGGACGCTGTGGCCGAGTTCATGCGCTGGCTCGAGTTCGACCGCCAGCGCAAGCCGTCCACGTTGCGTGACTACCACTCGATCATCCGCGCCCACCTCCAGCCCGCCTTCGGCGGCCGGCGCCTAGAGGACATCACCACCGACGAGGTCGAACGCTGGTCGGCCGAGCTGGCGGCGTCCGGCCGCATGAACAACCGCACCCGGTTGAAGATCCTCACCGTCCTGCACGGCGTCATGAAGCGCGCCAAGCGTGTCTGGAAGCTCCCGCAGAACCCCATCACCGACGTAGAGAAGCCCGTCCAGCACCGCCGCACCGAGATCGAGGTGTTCAGCGTCGAGGAGGTCATGGCCCTGGTCAGAGCCGCCGCGAGCGAACAGGACGCAGCCATCTTCCTCACGGCCGCCTTTACGGGCTTTCGCCGCGGCGACCTCGTGGCGCTGCGCTGGCGCAACGTCGATTTCCCGCGCCGGCACATCCGAGTCGTCGCCTCATACACCGAGCGGACCCTCACCACGCCAAAGTCCGGCAGGGGTCGCGCCGTGCCCATGGCGCCACCTGTCGCCGAAGCCCTCGCTCGCCTCGCCGCGGCTGCCCCCGACTCACGAGACGACGCACTGGTCTTTCCTGGGTTGTTGGGCGTCTACCTCGACGCCTCCGCCCTGTATCGCCGCTACAAGGCGGCTCTGAAGCGCGCTGGACTCCGGGACCTGCGCTTTCACGACTTGCGGCACACCTTCGGGACACAGGTCATCGGCAACGCCGACGTCTCGATCCTCGCCCTCAAGGCATGGATGGGACACGCTGACGTCACGACGACGATGCAGTACCTGCACTACGCCCCGCGCGAACGAGACGCGGACCTCGTCGCGGAGGCCTTCAGCCCCTACAACAAGCCGCTCTTGTCGCCCACGCCGGGACCCCAACGGCCCGCGCAGCCGCCATCAGGCGATCCGACTCGACTGCAGTCCTTCCCCCTCTTGCCCCCTCCCCCGTCTTGACCTCGCCTGGCCCCGTTCGTCCGCAGCTGGCACCTTCCCCTACTCCTCACTTCGGTTCTCATCCTCACATCCTCTCGATCTCACCTCCATCCTTCACCGCCCCGTCCACCCACTTACCTCTGTTTGGTGCTCGACCCCGGATACACGAAGTGGGTGCGGGGTCGAGCACCAAACCCACCCACACGCCAAGGTCGGACGGGGCATTTCCCCGGATTCCGAGTCCGCGGTCGAATCCGGGGTCCAATCCAGGGCCCAACCCCCTTTGCCCGTCCAAGGCCGGCCCCCTTGGCCCCCGGGGCTTAGCCTCCGGCGTCACGCCCTCAAGGCGGGCCTTCGGCCGCGCTTCGCGCGCCCCTGTCGGGGCAGCCTTGACCGCGAGCCACCTCCGGCTGATCATCGATCAGGTCGGCTCGTCGAGCCGACCTAAGTGCTCAACCGCCGGAGCCGTGGCGGCTAGTCAAGCGGCCGAAGGCCGCGACCCCTTCAGCGGTTGACGGACCGGCGCGGCGGTGGCAACGCCGCCTGCCAGCCGCCGCAAAGGGTCAACGTGCTGGCCGTGATCCGCCGATCTTTGCTGTGGCTCGCTGTGCGCGGCTGGGTGCGCCTCACTACCTGATCAACTCGATCAGCCATCAACCTCAAGGTCCGTTCGGCGAGCGCGGGTTGAACAGCATCACCAGCAACGGGGTCGAAGCACGGTTGGCGCAGCTCACGAATCGCCGCGGCTTCGCATCCTCACGTGCCTGTTCGGCGTGATGATGGGCGCGAAGCGCATCTGGAAGCTGCCGCGCAACGCCATCGCCGACCTCGAGAAACCGCCTCCTAGCCTCGATTCGTCATCAAGGTGAGCTGCCGGGGGTTTTGGGGTGGGGTCGCTGGTGGTGGCCGGCGGCTGGCAGTCCGCGGCGTGCGCGGTGCGGATCATGCGCTTGTTGTGGTCGCTGGGTCGGTGTTTCGGGGTAGCGGTGGGCGCGGAGTCCGGCCGGGTGCTGCGCGGGTCGCGATGATGGGCTGGCTGGGTGCTCAGCCGTGAGCGGGGAGCGCGTCCAGGCGCTTGAATGCCCGGAGGATCGCTGCGGCCCAGGGCCAGTCGGCTGGTAGATGCAGAGTGGTGCGTCGGGCGTGGCGGGTGATCTGCCCGGCGACGTGCAGGATGCGGTAGCGCAGCCGCTTGGGTTCTGAGACGGCGTGCTCGCCGTCGAGGGTCAGCAGCTGCGTCCAGATCATGATGTCGTGGGCTGTCAGCGCGAGCTCGAACCATGCAGCGTTCGCGGTGAAGGCGTGGAACGGGAGGCGTGCGGCGCCGGTCGCCTTCAAGGTCTTGACGCGATCCTCGACTTCGGCGTGCTGGCGGTGAAGGGCCTCAAGCGAGGCGATGTCCTGGTCGGGCTGGTCGGTGATGAAGCACTGGAAGCGGTGCCCGTCCAGGTCGGTGAAGGAGAGCTGCGCTCCGGGGTGTGGGCGCTCTCGCCGGCAGATCAGCCGGGTCCCGGAAGGCCACGAGGACAGGTCGAGAAGACCGGTCAGCTCTGTGACCCACGCGCCCTCGCGTGGCTGGCCGTCCTGGTTGACCGCTGGCTCCCACGCAGCCTCTCCCAGGCCCAGGATCTGCTCGCGGACCGTCTGGTTGATCGCATAACCCAGCGAGAACTTGATCCTGGTCTCCCGGCATGCGCCCGCGAACTCGTGGCTTGCCCCGGCGGAATCCGAGCGGGCGAGGATCTCCCCGTCCAGCGCGCTCTCGGGGAGCTGCTCGAGCGCAAGTTCCAGCACCCGCAGGTGGTCACTGGCGTTGTTCGCGCCGGCGTTCCCGGGCCGCAGGACACCGGCCAGCACCTCTCGGGCGCAGGTCACCACCAGCGGGTTGAAACCAAACCCGCCCTTGTAATGCCCGGCCGCATGCTCCTTCTCGGAATGGATGCTGATCGGTGTCGCGTCGAAATCCAGGATCACCAGGTCAGGAGCCGCCCCCGCGTCCCACGCCCGCTGGCGGGCGAGCGCCCGGGCCTGACGGATCCGTTCAAGCTCGCTCTCGCCGACCTTCAGCAGCACCCGCCTGGCGGTTGACACTGACGCGATGCTCCCAAACAGCGCACCCTGTCCTGCCAGCACAGCGAGGTCTGAGACGCAGCTGCCGCCGTCCGCGGCCATCACCGCCAGATCGCACAGAACCTTCCCGGGATCATTAGCCGAGCGACGCTCCCGGGTCCCCGCCAGCGCACCAGAAAGACCCTCCGTGAGCCCCAGGCGCTGCGCTGTCAGCGCCAGCAGCACGGTCCCCGCCCGAGACGACAGGCCGCTGCCGTCCGCGACCACATCTACCGTTCTAAAAGACGCACTTCTCGTCACCTTCAAGGTGAACCTCCTGGACGGGTGGATTGCTTGGTTCGCAACCGCAATCCTGCCCGCCCAGGCGGACGATTCAGCCCTCCCGCGCCACCACACCCCGCGCCACTACTGACGATTCCGGGCTAGTGCAACGAATTAGCCTCTGTAGACTCGCCCGCAATGTTGGCGAGACGAAACGCGTGCTGAGCCACAGCGACGGCGATACGCCGGGGATCCTTGAGGCGGATGGGCCAGTTCGACGACCTTTCTGACTACGACTTCGAGCTACTCGTCGCCGATCTGCTGGGCGCGAAGTTCAAACGGGAGTTCGAAACATTCCCACGCGGAGCAGACCGCGGGATCGACCTCCGATCGCGCCTCGGAAACGGCGTCCATTACGTCCAATGCAAGCACTACTCGCGGAGCACCTTTGCACAGCTGACTGCGGAGGCGCGCAAAGAGCTGAAATTGGCTCTCAAGCGTAATCTGCGTCCGCGGAGATACACGTTCGTGACATCGCAGGCTCTGACCGACGCGAAAAAGCAGAAGCTAGTCGCGACACTGGGCCGGCTTGTCCGTGACGAGCGCGATGTTCTTGGCGCCGAAGATCTTTCACGCCTTCTGCGCCAGTATCCACAGGTCGAAAGGGCGCACGTAAAGCTGTGGCTCCGTGGATCGGGAGCGCTCGAGCGGATCACGAACGCTGAGGTCTTTGCCCGCAGCGAGGCTCTTATCTCGGAAATCGTCGCCGACCTACCTCGCTACGTTCAGACGAAAAGCTTCTCCGACGCGCGTACGATACTCGACGACCACCACGTCGTGATTGTCGCGGGGCCGCCCGGGGTGGGCAAGACGACGCTGGCCCGGCTGCTCCTGCTTAACTGCGTACATGCCGGCTATTCACCATATCTCGTCCAGTCCGACGTCGCGGAAGCCTGGCGGCTGTTTCACGACGACGAGCCGCAGGCCTTCTTCTTTGACGACTTTCTTGGGCGTACTGCCCTCTTCGATACGGTGAATGACGATGCGCGGGATCTAGCCAACTTCATTCGCCGTGTCCGACGAGGTAACACAACACGTCTCGTATTGGCGACGCGTGAGTACGTACTCCAGACGGCAAAGCAGAGCGTTGAGGAGTTGCGGTGGCGCGAACTGGATGCAGACCGATACTCCCTGACGCTAGATCGCTACAGCCGCTTTGATCGTGCACGCATTTTCTACAACCACGTGTATTTCTCAGAGGAGGTAGACAGGGACGCCCGCGCCAACTTGGTGCGGGAACGGAACTACCGCCGTGTTATCGATCACGCCGCATACAGTCCACGCCTGATCGAGTGGATGACAGGCATGGGTGGGCACAGGCTTACCGCCGCCGATCGACAGGACTACACAGACTTCTGTGTCGGCGTGTTGGACGACCCCGAGAGCCTGTGGCAACACGCCTACGGCACAGGCTTGGGCCCCAACGAGCGCTGCATGCTGCTTCTCCTTCCTTCGCTGCCGGTGAACATCACACCCGCGGTCTTAGAGCGCGCCTACGACTCTTCAGCCCTTGTCCGCGGCTTGCCTAGAGGACATACCGCATTTTCCGCCGCGCTTAGAGTGATTCAGGACTCGTTTGTGACGATCCGCGACTGGGGTGAGCGGGGGGTCTATATATCGGCGCTCAACCCTTCCTTGATTGACTTCTTGAAGCAGCGGTTGGTGGCGGAGCCGGGCGAGATACAGGTAGGACTCAGGGGCGCTGTCTTTCTGCGACAAACCGAATTCCTGCGGGATCTCGCCGTCGAAATTGGGCTACCTGTGGCCGACTGGATGGAGCCACTAGCCAAGTCGCTAGGAAAAACCCTGCCAATTCGGGAAGGAAGCGAGACCGAATCGAGGATCGTCCTCGACGAGGCCGAAGAAGAGCTCAGCACAACTATTCGACGGCTCGCGGAGTGGACGGAAGCGACGCCGCCGCTCCTGAGCGTACTCACGCCGGTAGTACTCGAGGCGGTCGGGACCGCGCTTGACCGCATCGCCAGCGAAGGTCTTGTGGGGCTCTTGCACTGGCCGCGGACCCTTGCTCGCCTTTACCGAGCCGGCTTTGACGTGGACGTTCTCGCTCGGAAGGTCAAGGAGCACGCCCTGGGCTTCGCCGGGCTTCTAGAGAGCTATGAGACGCTTGAGACGCTGCGCGAGGTCCGCCCCACCCTGTTTGACGACAGCGAGTGGGATGACATCCGTCTGGCCTTTGAGACCTGGGCAGTAACGGCGCTTGACGACGGTCCCGAGTGGTTTGACGACGAGGACGCCTTTTCGGATTTTCAGACGCTCGCCGCGAAATACGGGATCGAGCTAGACGAGGGCGCGGTCGAGGACGCGCGAGAACAGGTCGAGGAGGCCGCCGCAGAGCGTGAACGGGAGGCCCGAGAAGAAGTGGACTATGAACCTGAAGACGACCGCGAAGGCGGTTACTCGGCGAGGACGGACCACGACGATCTCGCCATTGACTCCCTGTTCGGCATGCTTGATCCCGACGGTGGATGACGTCCGCGAGCTCCGATCCGTGCCCACCGTTGTGACCCAGAGCTGGTCCCGAACCTGGAGAACCGCCCTCTCCTGGTGGTCACGCGAGGTGCGGGGCGAAGTGCCCCCTGCTGGGCAAAGAGACCACGCGACGGACCGGCGCGGGCGACCTCGACTCAGGGCTCTCCTGATGCCTCCGCGTGGGCCCTCGCCGGCCATCTTGTCGCTCAGTAGCGTCGCAAGAAAGGTCAGGGCAGACTCGTCCTCGGCGATCTCCGCGAGCAACTCCGGGAGGTCGACGAGCGTGTCGCCGCGACCAAGCGACCTTCCGGCAGCAGCCATCAGAAGCCGTTCCACCCGCTCACTAAGTTCAATCTGACCGATCCCGTTGACAGATGGGCCTTCAGCTGGCTGGTCCTCGTCCGGGCCTCCCTCTCCGGCTCTAAGCCGCTCGAGGACCTCCCGCCGAATCTCCTTAGGGTCGGCCTGGAGGTCGGCGAGGACGCGTGCCGCGGGACCTTCGTCTTCATTCGCTAGGGCGAGCAAGACGTGCTCCGTTCCGATGTAGCTGTGGTGCAAACGAAGGGCCTCTGCGAGAGCTTCCTCTAGGACCTTCTTCGCACGGGGCGTAAACGGGATCTGCCCTGGGTACGCCGCCTCGCCGGTCCCGACGACCGTGATCAACTGCTCGCGGGCTCGATCTGCGGTGATTCCGAAGGTCTGCATCACGCGCGCCGCAACGCCTGCTTTCTCGCGTAAGAGCCCCAGAAGGATGTGCTCCGTGCCGATGCGGTCGTGCCTTAGGGTCCGCGACTCCTCCTGGCCGAGGACGATGACCATGCGGGCACTTTCGGTGAAGCGCTCGACATAGCCGGAGGATCGCAGGCCTTGAGTGCTTCCGACGGGCGCACGCCTCGGTCTTGCCGCAGCCGCAGCCGCACCCGCCCTCGAGCATCCACAGGTCGAAGCCGTCCTCCGGCGGGATCTGGTCCGGCTCGAGCGGCGGACGGTCGGCGAGCCCCCACCCGGCGGGCTCGAGGAGGTCAATCGCCCCGAGTAGCTCGCTGGCCAGTGCTGGGTCGACCGACGGCGGCGACGCGCGCAGCGGGCGCGCTACAGGGTAGGCGCGCCCGTACGTCTCCAGCGATTCGGGCCGCCGGTGGATTCGGCCGATACCTAGACCATGCGCGTCACCGAGAAGGTCAGGCGATCGCCGCTGACGCTCCGGATCTACGCGACCATCACGCTCCTGTGGCTGGCCGCATTCTTGGCTTTGGCCCGGGGCTACGAGACGAGGCATCCCGTCAATGCGGGCGTGTGGAGCGCGCTGTACGTAGCCGCCGTCGGGGCGCTCGTCATCTGGCGCCAAGCGTGGGCGTGGGCGTTGCTCGTGGTGACCTCGGTGGCGTTCTGCGTCGCGCCTGTGTGGGGAGGGAGCTTCCACCCGTTCTGGGATGGCGTGGAGCTGGTACTCATCGGGCTACTGCTGAGCCCGCCCACGCGCCGCTATCTCTGGGAGAGCGGTCGTCCGAGATGGCCCTTCGGCCCACTTCGCGGCTGGCGAGCACCGCTGGCGCTCAGCGCGGCGCTGACGCTCATCGGCGCCATCCCCCATCGACACCCCGTCGAGCACAGCATCGGGGCGCGCATCGTCAGTGGGGTCATCTTCTGGCTGCTACTCGCAGCGGCTCTGCGCCTCGTCGGCTTCATCATTCAGAGCGCGGGACGACTTGGGAAACGGCGCGACGGCACGCCGCCAGCAACCGGCCCGCAGAGCTAGCGGCCGGTTACGATGGTACGCCCAGGGACGGCTCATCTCTGCGCAGGTTTGGCAGTTGAGCCGAATACGGGTCGCAGGTCGAGTTTGACGCCGAGCGCTTCGTCGAATTCTTCTAGGCGCGGTGACTCGAGTTCGGGTTCCGTGTGCGCGCCGAGCTCGAGTTCGACGCCTCCGCACCCTCCGAGGCGGGCGTGGGCGACTGCCACCGACCGGCCACGGGGATGCAGGTAGAACGCGAGGCCGAGCACAATCCCGGATGACAACAACGGGCACGGGATTTCACGCGCGATGGGTTGGACAATCGGCTCCGCATTGAGAAGCGACGCGACGCGTTCGATGCGGTTCCGGTTCGTGATCGTCAGTGGTCGCTGGCGGGCGTGGGCGCCGCGAAGAGAAGACGACGTCACGTCAACCCTGAGCAGCCTCATTCCGGCGGGAATGGCCTCGCTGGCCGCTCGTGTCTTTAGCCAGGTCCCGGTGGCGATAACGCGAAGAGAGGTGGATTCACGCGTCAGCGGCGCCTCGCTCACTTCGAGGCTGAGCGAGCCGCGGGCGCGTAGCACGGCGGGCCAGACGAACGAGATCGCATTCAGGATCGAGGGATCGCCGAAGGCCAGAGAGCCGCCGAATTCTGAGCCGGCCGGAGGATGTTCTCTGACGTACTCCATCGCCTGCTCCGGCGGTCCAGAGACGATCCACCAGCCCGTCAGATCCACCTGGTCGATCCGTTGCCGAGAGGGGAAAGCGAGCGACACTCGTGCACCTGCGGGCGCCGCCGCTAAGTGGACGGCGCCGGGCGGCGCAACGAACGCAGCAAAGGCGCCTTCGGTGCCTGCTCGCGTGGCCGCTTCACTTTCGGCTTCGCTGAGCTGCGGCGGAACGCCGAATGCCCAGGCGGAGCGGACGGGGATACCGGAGCCCGCAACGAGCGTGCCAACGAACAGAGCCAGGATGTCTGAGCGCAGCCTCCCCACGCTGGGATCGTAGCTCGACCGGCTGAGCTCCGACCGAGGTGCTCTAATTTGGTCTCGCGCTTAGTCTCAGACTCAGCAGAAGTGACCTCGCTCAGCGTCGGACAACACGACCAAATCTGGCTCAACCAAGCCAAGCCTCACCTCAGGGCGGCCGATCATAATCCGCGTGTCGGGGGTTCGAGTCCCTCCTCCGGCACTCAAAAGCCGCTGCAAATCAGTGGTTTCTGTGATCGCGGCTCGAGGCTCAAGGGCCAATTTGGTCTCCAATTGGTCTCCAGATGGGTCCCGGGAGACGAGTGGTGTCGGAGTTGTCGACGGTGGCTGTGGCCTTCCATCCGCGTCGTTGCTCCCGGAGGGCTCGCTTGAGGGCACCGACGGGACACGTCGTGCGTCGACGCGGCTCACGCGGCGATGTCTGGTACGCGAAATACCGCCTGCCCGACGGACGCCAGGTCAAACGTCGCATCGGCCCCGCCTGGACCGAGCGCGGGCGCCCAAGCGCCGGCTACTTCACCAAGCGCACAGCCGAGCACTGGCTCGCCGACGTGCTTGACCAAGCCCGTCGCGGCGAGCTGCCCGGGATGGTGAGGACCGGCGCGGTATTCGAGGACGCGGTCGCCGAGTTCATGCGCTGGCTCGAGTTCGACCGCCAGCGCAAGCCATCGACGCTGCGCGACTACCACTCGATCCTCCGCGCCCACCTGCTGCCCGCCTTCGGTGGCCGGCGCCTGGAGGACATCACCACCGAGCAGGTCGAACACTGGTCGGCCGAACTGGCCGCTTCGGGACGCATGAACAACCGCACCCGCCTGAAGATCCTCACGGTCCTGCACGGCGTCATGAAGCGCGCCAAGCGCATCTGGAAGCTGCCGGAGAACCCCGTCAGCGACGTCGAGAAGCCCGTCCAGCGCCTGCGCACCGAGATCGAGGTGTTCAGCGTCGAGGAGGTGATGGCGCTCGTGAGGGCGGCCGACAGTGAGCAGGACGCCGCAGTCTTCCTCACCGCCGCCTTCACCGGCCTGCGGCGGGGCGAGCTCGTCGCGCTGCGCTGGCGCAACGTCGACTTCCCGCGCCGGCACATCCGAGTAGTCGCGTCGTACACCGAGCAGGCCCTCACGACGCCGAAGTAGGGCAGGGGCCGCGCTGTGCCGATGGCGCCTGACGTCGCCGAAGCTTTGGCGAGGCTCGCCGCGGACGCTTCAGACGCCGACGAGGACGCGCTCGTCTTCCCGGGCACGTGGGGCGGCTACCTGGACGCGTCCGCCCTCTATCGCCGCTACAAGCTCGCGCTGAAGCGAGCGGGCCTTCGCGACCTGCGCTTCCACGACCTTCGCCACACCTTCGGCACGCAGGTGATCGGCAACGCGGACGTATCGATACTCGCGCTCAAGGAGTGGATGGGCCACGCGGACGTCACGACGACCATGCAGTACCTGCACTACGCGCCCCGCGAGCGCGACGCAGACCTTGTGGCGGATGCGTTTGACGCCCACTGGAAGGACATGCCCAAGACGCCTCGGAACAGGCCTCTTCACGAAGGTCTTTCAGTCCCGGGAACCCGAGACAACAGGTACCCGTCGCAGGCTGGCTCGACCGGCGAAACTCAGATGCCCGTGACGTTGACCGGCACGTCTGAGTCGGTTTCGCTGTTGTTTCCGAGTTCTCCGTAGACGTCGTTGCCCCAGCATTGGATATGGCCGCTCGATAGGAGCGCGCAGGTGTGGCTCCCACCGGCAGTCACCTCGACGGCGCTCGCGATGCCCAGAGCTTCTACGGGGGTCGCCGAAATCTGACTTTCATTGGGAAAGCCTTTACCGCCTTCGCCATTACCAAGCTGACCGCTCACGTTTACGCCCCAGCACTCGACGTGGCTATCCGCCAGAACCGCGCAACTGTGGGCCCCGCCGTCGGCGACCGCGCTCGCGTCCGTGATGTTCTCGACTTCAACCGGGCTGACGCTGCACGCGCGCGCGCTGGGTTCTTTGCAGGTTTCTGGGCCCATTTCCGATCCGGTCCCGAGCTCGCCGGCCCCGTTCTGGCCCCAGCACTCGATGTGGCCGTCCGCCAGAACGGCGCACTCGTGGTCGGAAGCCCCGCTACCGGCTTGACTAGCAGTCGTGATGCCGAGCGCTTCAACCGGGACGGTGCTGCAGAAGGACACTTCCTGACAATGTTCCGGCCCGGTTTCCATCCCGTCTCCGAGCCCACCGTAGTAGTTCTCGCCCCAGCACTCGATCCGGCCCGTGGTGAGAACCGCACAGATGGTCGAACCCCCTCCCACGACCTGCACGGCGTCGGCGATCCCGTTCACTTCGACCGGGACCGTCGTAGCAGCTTTGCTCTGCGTGCCGTTCCCGAGCGACCCGTGGTCGTTTTCGCCCCAGCACTCGATGTGGCCGTCCGCAAGCCGAGCGCATGTCGTGACTCCGGCGTCGACCTCGGTGGCTTCGGTGATGCCCTGGACTTCCACCGGCGTCGGTTTGTTGGTCGTGGTTCCGTCTCCGAGCTGGCCGCTGTGGTTGCGTCCCCAGCACTTGATGTGGCCGCTAGACAAAAGCGCGCAGGCATCACGGTAGCCCGTCGAGACCTGGACGGCATCCGTGACGCCGAGCACTTCGACCGGGACGAGGGCTTCCTTCTTGCTTTCCTTGCCGTCTCCGATCTGCCCTTCGTTGTTTCGTCCCCAGCACTTGACCCGTCCATTGGCGAGCACCGCGCAGGAGTCTTCCTCACCCGCGCTTACGCCGGTCGCCACCGGGAAGCCGACTGCCACCGTGATCTTGGCCTTGCCCTTGCCGCCCGCTCCGGTCGCTGCAAGCGTCAGCTTGTAATCAGCTGGCTTCTTGCCCAGGTTTTCGGGCATCACGACTTCCCGGCTGTAGCCCCCCGATTCGCATGACGAGGTAGCCGGCAGACCGGCGACCGTCTTGTTGGAGGACAGCGTGCAGCTGGTCGCCCCAGACACCGAAGCCGACACCGTGATCGTCCCCGCTGAGGGAACACTCGAGGGAGTCGCCATCGCCCCAGTGATCACCGGCTTGGGACCTCCGGCGTACGCACCCTGGACCCCGCACAGACACACGGCGACGACCGCGAGCACCAAAAGCCCGCGCCTTCCCACACTCGTCCCTCTCACCCCTCAGCCCCTCCAACGCCGCCGACGCCAGGCCTGGGACCGGCGGCTGCCGTCCCAAGCACCTCCGCCGGCGACTCTCGCAGACCAGCGCAAGGCAGTCAAGAGGCGACCAGGCTCCGCAACGACGGCCCACCAAGGCGCCTACTGGTCATCGCCGAGCTTCCAGCCGGCGGAGTCGCCTCCGACCCAAAAGACATCGGAACGCCCGAGCCGCCCCGGCTGCCGAAGCCCTCAATCACCTGTGCGCTCCGGTCCATGCCGCCGTCCCCACGACCAGCCACCCCGACACCTTTCCGCTCATCAAACACCCTCGATCTCAAATCAGCCCTCCTCGCTTCACCTCCATCCCCTCTTCCGTCCCGCCCTTCTTCCATCCACATGGCCCTCGACCCCGGGGGCACGTAGTGAGCCCGGGGTCGAGGGCCATTTCCGCCGTCTCGCCCGGGCGGGACGGCCCCCCAGCTCGGATTTCGAGTCCGGGGTCGAATCCGGCGATGGATCCGGCAACGCTGAGGTGATCCGGGGCCATAGCCTCCCCCGCCTCGCCGTCAAGGCGGACCTTCGGCCCGCGCTCCGCGCGCCCCTGCCGGGGACACCTTGACCGCGAGCCGCCTCCGGCTGAAAGATCTCTCAGGTCGGCCCGGGGGAGCCGACCTATACCGACCCGCGACGGGAGCTCGGGCGCGTTAGAGCAGGCTACGGAGCTGTTCGCGATCAACCCCGGCATCAACCAGGATGCCGTTTAGGGTCCCGCGCTTCAGCTCTCGATGGAGCGGAACGGTGAGCGGCGTCGAGCGTTGCGGATGCCTAAGGCGCACATGACTGCCGCGCTGCCGCACGACCTGCCAACCTGCCCTCTCGAGCGCTCGCACGAGCTGCGTGCCGGAGATGACCGGCAGTCGCCCCTCGCTCACGCGGGAAGCGGGAACTTCCGCCGGACGACGCCGAAGTCGAGCGATCGGCCCTCGTCACGAAGTCCTTCCACGTAGAGCTCCAGGGCCTCGCCGGCATTTGCGGCCGCCTCCTCGAGGGTGTCGCCCTGAGTGTGCAGTCCAGGGAGGTCCGGAGCGTACACATGGAAACCGCCCTCCTCCTGAGGCGCAAAGACAAGCTCGACCTCTCGGTGCTGATCCACGACCCCAAAGGGTAGCCGCACCGCGAGACGCAAAGCTCGACGAGAACCAAGGCGTGATGCGGAACCCCGATCGACCTGCGAGGTCGGCGCTGCCGACCTGACCGCCCAACCACCGAAGCCATCACGGCCAGTCAAGCGGCCGAAAGGCCGCGACCCCTTCAGGGGTTGACGGGCTGGGATGGCGGAGGTAACGCCCTTCGTCCTGGCGCCAGCGGATTCATCCCGACGTATCGAGTTGTACAGTTGGTCCCGAGATTGGTCTCTGACTCAGCAAAAGTGACCCGCGCAGACCTGCCTCAGTCTCACCTAGATTGGCTTAACCAAGCCAAAGCTCACCTCAGGGGCGCCGATCATAATCCGCGTGTCGGGGGTTCGAGTCCCTCCTCCGGCACTCAAAGCCGCTGCAGATCACCAGATGCGGCATCCTCGTCCTGTGCGCTCGTCTGCGTAGCTGTGGCGCGGACGCTCGCTCAGCCTCGGAAAGCGGCAGGACCAGGACTTCTTTCGGCGTTGGCCGCCG
This sequence comes from uncultured Solirubrobacteraceae bacterium, assembly GCA_963821425.1. Taxonomy (GTDB): domain Bacteria; phylum Actinomycetota; class Thermoleophilia; order Solirubrobacterales; family Solirubrobacteraceae; genus Palsa-744. The sequence continues at coordinate 546,617 of CAWGDS010000001.1, read as the reverse complement.
ACGACGGACAGCAATCAGAGCAAGAAGTATTCCCCGTCCGGTACCCCACCGGGCTGGGACTCCGTGAAGATGTATAGGTCGCTGCTGCTGAGCTTGGTCTCTTCGATCACGAGGTTGCAGGTCTGCCCTGGCGCCAGGACGACGCCGTTTTCTCCCGCTCTGCCGACGCATTCGTGTTCGGTCGGCAGGAGCTTGAACGCTCCATCGGCTTCCTTTTCGAAGAAGATTTCGCGAACTTCCACCGATTCGGCCTTGTCCCCATTGGTCAGGTGAACAGTGCAAGGCGCCGTGGGAAGTTCCAGTTTGGCAAGGCTCTTGCACGGATCAGTCTTGGCCGTGCCTGGTCTGGGTCGCCCACGCTCGTTCCGAGGTGTCACCAGAAGTTCTTGATGTGGTTCCACAACATGCGCCAGTACCGGCCCGTCGTGTTCGCTCTCCAGCTTGAAGTGTGCACTTAGCTCCCCGGTCGCCGGGCAGGCGCTGTATTCGGAGGACTTCGACTCAGTGCGGGTCAGCTCGAACTGCTGCGCCGGGAGGGTGATTTCAATCGGCTGGGCTTCGGCGCCGCCGAGGGCGGCAGGCACGAAGGAGCCAAACATCCCCGAGGCTTCTTTGCCGTGGTGGTATTCGTAAGTACACAGGGTTGTCCCGGACATCACCGTGACGACGCTTGAACCGATGCTGCTGCACGGGCCGCCGTAGCCTACGAAGAAGTTGGTGCAGACGGTGGCGGCACCGGACCCCCTCAGGAGAACCCACCAAATGATCGGCCCGCCGTCGTTGCCTTCGATGGTCGGCGAAGCGGCATCGCTCATCGTGCTGTTGCACGATTCGCTTGTTGTTTTGACCGAGACGGTCGCAGTCCGCGGCGATTCGTACTCGCCGCCATTTCCGACGTCGCCGGGCGCTTCCGTGACGCATTCGACCTCGCCCCCGCTCGTTGCAAATTGCAGGGAACTGTTCAGCGTCACGCCTTCTTTTTCCCAGGGCGCGCTCCAGCCAGTTGGTTCGGAGCCGGCCACGCTCAGATGCACCCCGAGCGAATTCTTCTTTGCCCATGCGGGAGCTGACCCAACACTCGCCACCAGCACTACTGCCGAGCAGATGATCGCGCCGCGAACCCTCATCGAAGCCTCCCCAGCCGCACGCAACTTCCGGAGCCAGACGCTCCACCGCCGTGTCTAGCACCGGCAGAAGACGCTGTCAACCCCCGCCTCCTCGGGCCGCGCCCCGACTGGGAGGGTTTGGCGAAGGGATCGGCGAAACCCAGCCCCTGGCGCGGACTGGGTTTCGCATCCTACGGGCTACCTCATGCGAGGATCGGCATAGAGGTTGTAGACCTGAAAGTCGCTCGTCTTGCCGCCGGGAACCAGCGTGATCCGCATTGGCTGCCAGCCCGAGGCGTTGCTTGGCTGCAGGTTGACGGGCGTCACTGGGGTCCACGTAGTGCTGTCGCCGTGGATCTGCCCGGTGTTCTTGGGGTTGCCCCAGGTGTTCGTTCCTTCATATTCGACGTAGAAGGACACACCCTCGGAACCCTTTACGTTGCGGACGATCCCGCGGGCTGTCGGGTATTCGGCTGTCACGCAGAGGACCGGGCTCACGGCCTTCGAGCCACTTGGCAGGTCGAGCACGTTGCCGGTCCTGCCGTCGGACAGGGTTTGGCTGACGATCTGGGCGCCCCCGCTCAGCTGCCACCCCTGGCCTCCGAAGTTGTCATAGCTCTCTCCGCCTGGCAGCGTGTAGAAGTTGCTGTCGCCCGTGTAGAGGAACGGCTGGGAGAATTCGGATGCTCCGCACTGCGAGGTGTTGACCGCTGCCTGCGCCGGGATCGCCCCATAGGCTCCGATCAGGAGCCCCACGCCAAGTGTGTAGCGGACTGCACGTCTGAAAAGGCACTTCATCATCTAGTACTCACCTTCCGGGTGTGCACTGGCGGCCGAGCTGTCTCGCCTGCTTGGGAGACCTCTAGCTTTGCGTCCCCGGCTCGCGCCGGGTTTGCCCTTTTCAGTTGGTTTACGTGCCCATCGGGGCGCGGCGTCGTGATGTTGACCAGCATCCGCCGTGTCTGGACAAAGGGACGATGCGTATGTCGTCCTTTTCGGGAAAGCCCCTTTTTGCGCCGCGAGCGCGCCAGAGCCTGCCACCACGAAACATCGGCCGGCTCGCCGGCCCCGACGCCGCCACGGCGAACGGGCTATCCTCCGCCTCCACCCGACCGTTGGGGCGCCGGGAGCAGGGACGAGGGAGGACTGAGGGCATGGGCGCAGGACGCTTGACGCGTGGCGTCGTGAGGGAACTTCCGGGCCGCGGAATGCGGGCCACCGCTATGGCGGTGGCGATCCTCGGAATCGGCGCTGCGATTGCGGATGCGGGTGGACCGGGCAGGTCCGGCAGCTCGAAGATGGCGGCCCTGATCGAACAGGGATCGAAGCTCGGTGGTGCTGGCGAGGTCAACCACGGGGCCTTCGGCTACGCCGTTGCCCTGTCGGGGGACGGCTCGACCGCGATCGTGGGCGGCCCCGAGGATAAAAACAGCATCGGCGCCATATGGGTGTTCATCCGCTCCGGCGAAACCTGGGTTCCTCAGGGCGGGAAGATCACAGCCGCCGGCGAGGTCGGTCACGGCTTCTTCGGTGTCAGCGTGGCGCTCTCCGAAGACGGCAACGCGGCGCTCATCGGAAGTCCCAAAGACGGCAAGGGCGACGGCGCCGCGTACGTCTTCACCCGAACCGGCGAAACGTGGACCCAGCGCGCGAAGCTCACGGGCGGCGAAGAGGTCGAACACGCCAACTTCGGGCGCCGGGTCGCGCTCTCCTCCGACGGACAGACGGCGCTGATGGGCGGCTATGCCGACAACAACAACGCCGGCGCGGCATGGGTGTTCGTGCGGTCGGGTGAAAGCTGGGCCCAGCAGGGCCCCAAGCTCACGGGTGCCGGGGAGACGGGAGCGGCTCAGTTCGGGGGAGACGTCTCGTTGTCGGGCGACGGCAACACGGCCCTGATCGGTGGCCCCGCCGACAACGGCTCCGTCGGGGCGATCTGGTTCTTCGCCCGGTCGGGTGACGAATGGTCCTCCCCGGACGGGAAGCTGACCGCGACCGGTGAGGTGGGAGCGGCGGAATTCGGGCGCAGCGTCTCCCTCTCGGACGGCGGCGGCAGCGCCCTGATCGGGGGACCGACGGACGGCAGCGACCAGGGGGCGGCATGGGTCTTCACCTTCGACGGAGAAGGCTGGGGCCAGTCGGCGGAGCTCACGGTCGCCGCGACCAAGGGACACCCCGACTTCGGCCGCGACGTGGCGCTCTCCGGAGACGGCAAAACCGCTCTCATCGGTGCACCGAAGGCGCACGTGGGAGCCGGCGGCGCGGCGTATGTGTTCGACCTCCAGGGCGGAGCATGGACACCGCAGAGCGGGCCCCTGACCGGAGCCACCGAGACCAAGCACGGCGATTTCGCCCGCAGCGTGGCGCTGTCGGATGACGGCGCCACGGCCCTGATCGGTGCCCCCAAAGACCGCCACGTCGGCGCCGCCTTCACCTACGGCGAATAAGAGCCGGCCCAGACTGCTGAAAAGCGGGAAACTGATCGGACCCCAACCGAACGGAGGTCACGATGAGCAGCACCGCCGTGAGCGACCAGACAGCGGCAAGCGGATCCGACGGCCCCGGGGGAGTCCACATGGGCCTCGAGATGGTCGTCCTGCCGGTAGCCGACGCCGAGCGCTCCAAGCAGTTCTACATCGGCCTAGGCTGGCGTCTGGACGCCGACGTGTCGCCCACGGAGGGCTTCCGCGTGGTGCAGGTCACGCCCACCTGCTCGCCCGCGTCGATCCTGTTCGGCGAGGGCGTCACCTCCGCCGAGCCCGGCTCGATCGACACGCTGCTGCTCGTCGTCGAGGACGTCAACGCCGCGCGTGCCGAGCTGCTGGCACACGGCGCCAAGGTGAGCGAGGTCTTCCACGGCCCGGGCGCGGGCTTCCGCCACACGTTCGGAGGACCCCGTGAGGCCGGCCGCGACCCCGAGGGCCGCTCCTATGCGTCGTGGGCGACGTTCGAGGACCCGGACGGCAACGGGTGGGTGCTCCAGGAGATCAAACAGCGGCGTCCCGGCCGCGAATGGACGGCGGACGGGACCAGTGGCGTCGAGGGTCTGGCCGAGTTGCTGCACGAGACCTCCGAGCGCCACGACCACTACGAGAAGACCCACCAGCAGCACAACTGGTGGGACTGGTATGCCGCCTACGTCGCCGCCCGCCGGCACGGGGACGATCCCGATGCCGCGGTCGAGGCCGCCAACCACTACATGGATGACGTCAAGCACATCGCAGCCCTCTGATCGATAGCGCCGGCGGAGCGCACCCTACGGACTACAGTCGTCTTATGGCGGGTGTGCCGGATTTCTCTGGTCCTGGCCCCTGGTCACTGCCCGTCGGCGGGTACGTGGTCGAGGAACTCGACCTGAGCCTTCCGGCCGTCCTGGTGGCACGCGATCCACGCACCCGCAGGCAGCTGAAGGTGCAGCTGAACCTGCCGTTCGCGTTCTCCGATGAGCACGGCGCCCAGCGCGAGATCAGCCTCGAGGACCAGCCCCACGGCGAGCCCGCCGCGCACGGCGTGGTCTACCTCGGGCCGCGTGAGCTGATGCCGCTGCTCTCACCCCTGCGGACGCTCACCGGCGACGTCATCGACTACGCCACCGTGTGGCCGACCTCCGAGCTCCAGATCGAGACCTGGAGTGGGCGCAGCGTGATCGTGTCCGCCAACGGCGGAGGCGAATGGGAGGTCATCGGTCCGGGCTTCTACATCGTCGGCGTGTTCGGCGAGCCCACGATCTGGACCGGAGGGGTGTGGCAGCAGTGAGGGGCGCTTAGGCTGGGCTGTCTCCGAGTGCTCCCGACAGTTGGGGGCTCGATAGGTCTTTGAGGTGGGACGGGTTCCCCGTGCTGGGGGACCCGTCCGCGCCTCGGCTCAGGCTGCCTCCTTCACCGGCAAGTGAAGAGAGAGGTTGGCCTGATGACTAAGGATGACGTGCTGTTCGGCTACCGCCAGCAGCTGTTTGCGGAGGCAGCGAGGACCAGTGTTTCGGCGGCGTGCCGGACGTTCGGGGTGCATCGCTCCACCTATTACGCGTGGAAGCGCCAGGTCGACCGTCATGGGCTGGAGATGCTCAGGCCCCGCGAGCGCCGCCGGCCGCAGATGCCCAACGCGCTTCCGAAGATGATCGAGGAGCGGATCGTGTCCTTCTCGATCGCTCACCCAGGGCTCGGGCCGCGACGGGTCGCCTCAGAGCTCGCGCGCGATAAGTGGGGCGCGATCATCGTCTCCCCGAACGGGGTCTGGAAGGTGCTTCGCCGCCACGGGCTGAACACCCGCGCTAAGCGTCTGGGTCTGATCGCTGGCTATGCCGCCCCCTACGAGCCGCCGCGAGATCCCGGGCCAGAGCAGCACATTGACGTGCACAGGCCCGGCGAGCTCGTCGGGATCGACTGCTTCTACGTCGGGCGCCTGAGGGACACCAACGGCGCGATCTGGCAGCTCACCGCGATCGATATCGCCTCCTCCTACGCTTGGGCGCAGCTGGTGATCTGCAAGCAGGGCAACCCCGCCGCCCCGCAAACCAGCAAGCTCGCCGAGCAGGTCGCCAGAGAGCTCAAGGCCGCCGGCTGGCGCCTAGAGCCGATGCTCTCCGACAACGGCAACGAGTTCCGCGGCAAGGAGTTCACCAGCACCCTGGAGCGTCTCCACGCGCGTCACAGTCGCATCCACGCCGGGCGCCCACAAACCAACGGGAACGTCGAGGCGCTCCACAAGACAATCCTCGACGAGTGCTGGCGGCCCGCCTTCGCTCGCTACGTCTATCCCCGCGACACCGGGCTGAAACGAGAGCTCGACACCTACCTGCGCTTCTACAACAACGACCGCGTCCACCACGGACGCCTCACACAAGGACGCATCCCCGCAGACATCGTCTACGGTGCCCGCAAGATGGAGGCCACATGAGCCGCACCTGTCGGCACTCGGAGGCCGCCCAGCTTAGGCGCTCCGCCCGGTGCTAGTGGACCACCACCTTGCCCACCATCCCTTCCGCCACGTGGAGCGTGCAGCGATACGAGAAGGTGCCTTTGTGCGTGAAGCGGACCGTGAAGGATCCGTGCGTCTGCGTGCGCGAGTGGAGGTGCGCCGCGGTGACGTTGTGTTCGATGCCGCCGTCGCGCCACTCCCAGGTGACGCTGTCCCCCGCGTTCACGTTCAGGGTGGAGGGATGAAAGCGCACGTTCTGGAGCGTGACGATGTGCGTACCGGCGGCGTGGCCGCTGCTGGCCAGCGCGGCCGCCGGCGCCGCGATCGCACCGCAGGCCGCCAGCGCGAGCGCCGCCCGCCGGGCGGTGCGGGCTCGTGTGGCGCGCTTGCTTGTCGGGGACATGGGTCTCCTTCCGGGCTCGTCTCGGGGAAAGTGGCGGGGAGCCTCTCGCTTGAGCATCTTTCCAACAGGACTCCGGCACCTGCGCAACCTTTCACCCAGCCGCATCCCGCGGTGCGCAGGGCACCCGCCAGCTACAGTCCATCCGTCATGTGCTCGCCGCGAGCACTCACAGTGGGGGTCTGATGCCGTCGCTGGACCCAGCATCGCTACCTCAACACACCGACCGCCTGTTCCGGGCCGCGTGGGCCCTGTCGGGCTCCCGCGAGGATGCCCAGGACCTCGTCCAGGAGACCTTTGCGCGCGTCCTCGCCCGCCCCCGGGTCCTGCACGGCCAGGACGAGCTCGCCTACCTGCTGCGGGTGCTGCGCAACACCTTTCTCACACAGCGGCGCACGGCTTCGCGGCGGCCGCAGATCTCCGCCAGCGAGCTCGACGACGTCGAACCGGTGGACCCACGTACGGGCGCCCGCCCCGAGCAGGCGGTCGAGACCCGCGAGGTGATATCCCGCATCGCCGCGCTGTCGGAGGATCACCGCCTCGCTTTGGTGGCCGTCGATGTCCTGGGGCTCTCCTATCGTGAGGCGGCACGGGCCCTGCGCACGCGAGAGGCGACGATCGCCACGCGCGTGTTCCGCGCCCGCCAGCGGATCGCACGCGACCTCGGCGAGGGCGCACCGGCCACGAAACAGCCCGAGCGGGCTCCCCGGCAGCGCGGCCCGTCGCAGCCGGAAAGTGGACCGACATCCGAGAGCGGGAACAGGAAGGGGTCCTCAGGAGTCTTTACAACCGAAGGACCACGACCATGAGACGCAAAAACACAGAGGCACGGATCGCCCGAGAGGCCGACGGCACCCTGCCCGAGTCCGAGCGCTCCGAGCTGGCGGCCCAGCTCGAGGCCTCCCCCGAGCTCGCCGGCGAGCTCGAGCTGCAGCGCGAGGCCCTCTCGCTGATGAGCCGCCTGGACGCCCAGCAGGCGCCACCCGCGCTGCACGCGAGCGTCCAGTCGCTCATGGCCGCAGAACCGGCCGCGCGACCCCGCGCCCACCGCTCGTGGCGGCTCGCGCCAGCGGTGGCGATGGCCGTCGCGGTGGTCGCAGTCGCGGCCGTGCTCCTGTCGGGCGGCTCCTCGAGCGCCCCGAGCGTCAACCAGGCGGCAACGCTGGCGCTGCGTCAGCCGACCCAGCCCCCGCCCCAGGAGAGCACCGGCCGGAGCGCGGTGCTGCAGCGACAGGTCGATGGGATCTCCTTCCCCTACTGGCACCACGACCTCGGGTGGAGCACCAGCGGAGCCCGCAGCGACACGTTCGCCGGTCGCTCGGCGAGCACGGTCTTCTACACGGGCCCCAGCCCCTCGGGCGGTACCGCCAGGGTCGGCTACACGATCCTCTCCGGAGACGCCCTGCCGTTGCCGAAGGCGCCGACCGTGGAGCAGCACGGTGTCCGCTACTACGTCCTCAGCGACCAGGGAGCGACGGTCGTAACCTGGCGCCGTAACGGTCACACGTGCATCCTCGCGGCCCGCGGGCTCGCCCCCGAAACGCTCCTGCATCTCGCCGCCTGGGCCTAGCCGGCGCGCAGCCGGACCGTCAGGCTGCGGTGGGCCGAGCCCGCCCCGGGGGCGCTCAACGTGATGCGCGCGAGCAGCTTCAGGCGGCCGTGGCGGCGCAGGGCGCGCTGGGCGCGCGAGCTGATGGCGACCGCGAAGGACACCCTGCCCGCGTGGAGGTGAGAGCGGGTGAGGCTGCCCACCGGCGCCGAGGAGCCGGGGGGTGAGATCTGACCTGCGGCGGCGAACAACTGGATCACCAGCCGCGAGCCGCCGGAGGGCACGAGCACGGTCCCGTGCACGCCCTTGCCGCGTTGGACCGCGGCGACCGCCACCGCTGCCCCCGCCAACGACAGGCGGGCGCCCCCCGACAGCCCGCCGGCGCCCGGGGAGGCGGGTGAGCCCGAGCCACCCTGCCGGTTGGCGCCGCCGCTTTCCTGGGAGCCGGGGGTGGTGGACGGGCCCGTGCTCGCGTGTTTGCCGGTCGTCGTGGGGGTCGTCCCGGTGGTGGTTGTGGTCGTCCCGGTCGTGGTGGTCGTGGTCGTCGTCCCGGCCGGGGTGACCACCACCGTGCCCGTCATGCCCGGGTGGACCGTGCAGAAGAACATGTAGGTGCCGGCGGCTGCGAAGGAGCAGCTGCCTTCCCAGTTGGTCCTCCCGCTTTCAGGAACGCCCGTGCAAACCGGTTTCGCGGGTCCCGACAGGAATTTCAAGCTGTGTTCCAGTGTGGTGGAGGCGTTCTTGAAGATCACGCTCCCGCCGGTTCCGATCGTCACTTCGGAGGGCGACCAATGCTTCGTTTCCAGCCCGTTGACTATTGGGGTGCTCCCGGCGCTGGTGGCAAGCGCCGGGAGCACCCCGAGGGCCGCGCCGAACACGGCGACGAGCGGCAGGTAGCGTGCTCGTGGGCCCACGTCATATTCGGACTCCGCCCGCGGGCGGATCCTTCCCGCCTCAGGCCACGGGTCGGCCCGGACGTCCCGCTTCGGCCTCCTCGACGGCGAGCGCAAGAGCCCGCCGGCCATCCTGCAGAACCGGCTCACCGTGAGAGACGACGACCCGTTCGAGCGGGAGCTCGAGCAGAGCCGCGAGCAGCGAGGCCAGGCCGCGGCGGCCAACCTCGACGTCCTCGAGCCAGCTCTCCGGACACACCTCCAGGCGCCCCTCCCCCGCCCCGATCACACTGTCTCCCGGTACCAGGGCGCCCGGCCCGGGCAGCCAGAACACAATCTCCCCGGCGCCCTTCAGCCAGCGGGCGCTGACGCCCTCGGGGATCCTGTTCGGAGCCCGCGAGCCGGTCGGACCGTCCGCGTCCTCGGACTGTCCGGTGACGTAGCGCCTGGCCAGCTCGTGGCGGTCGCGGCGATGCCAGCGAATCGTGGTGAGGATGCTCACCTGCCGGCCCTCCACACGGCCGTCCAGCCACGCCAGGAACTCCTCCCGACCCTCGCTCGGGATCAGCGGGTCGATCAGCACCGCCCGCTCCCCGAGCTCGTACAGGACGCAGCCGACCATCTGCGGCCAGTCCTCATCCGGGGTCCACGCCGGGTGAGCCGCCTCCCAGCGAAACAGGCCCGGGGCTATCTGCGCGGGATCCATCGGGGCAGCATTCCAGACGCAGGAGCGCCCGCCCGGGAGCGCCCTCCTAGCCGTATTGGCGGTAGGCGGCGACCCATTCGCGGGCGATCAGCAGCTGCGCACGGACAAGTGTCATCTGCCCCCGGCACACGAGCCGGTTGAGGGCCCGCTCGAGATGATCCTTCGGATTCAGGTAGAAGCCCCCGCCGGCCGGGTAGTCGGGCTCCGGCCAGAGGTTGCGCGGATCGTTCACCGCCCCGCCGAGCTCGAGCGCCACGAGGTGGTCGTACTCGTATCCGGAGGGCCCCTCGAAGATTCCGTAGGAGCGCATGTTGGCGAGCTTCTCGGGCTCGGTCACCGACTCCGGTGGACGCACGGTCGCGGTCCAGCCCGCGGAGCAGATCGTCGAGCCGATCGTGCGCTGGGTGACCGCCGGGTTCAGGGCTCCGGGGGTGCACCGTGGATCGGGCGTCGCGAACAGGCTGGTTCCGCGCGCGTGGCAGCTGCCGGCCGGCGGCTGGGCCTGCACGGCCGAGCCGCTGGCGTGCGAGTAGGCCAGCCCGCCGCCGGCCGCGACGACGGCGGCCAGCGTGGCGGCGGGCCCTACCAGCAGGGCTGGAACTTCTTCCCCTTCAGCGCGAGCGCGAAGCGCGCGCCCATGAAGCCGCGGGACTCATCGGCGGCGCAGAACTTCTTCGTGGCGAGGTGGTACTCGGCGTTCAGCACCGGCTTGCCGGCGGCGATGTAGGGGGCGAAGGCTTCACATTCGTGGTACTGGTTGCACTGCTCGGTCAGGGCGCCGTCGAAGTAACCCTCCAGTTCCGGCGTCTGCTGGGGGTCGTTCTTCTGCAACACCGCCATCCCGAGCGAGTGCACCTCTTCGGCCACCCACTCGTTGTAGGTCAGCTGCTCCGCCGCGGTGATCGGAAAGCCGCTGTTGTTTTCGAAGGCTTCGATGTTGTCGGGCTCGACCGCGTCGAAGCCCTTTTCGCGGCACATTTCAAAGCGCCGGGCCATGATCGGCTCCACCACTTCGAGTTTGCTTATGTCGATCCACTTCTCCCCGGGCCAGCCGTTGCCGTTGCCCAGCACCGAGGCCGGGAACGAGCCGTAGTCGGGGCGGAAGTTCTCGGCCGTGCCGACGTCGATGTAACAGATCACGTGCTTGCCGAGGGCGTGCAGCGCGCTCACCTGTTCGGCACTCGTTTCGAAGCCGTCGATGTCGTAGGCGGCCACCGGCTGGCTGTTGGAAACCTTGCCCTGGAGCTGCCAGTACCAGGTCAGCTGGGCCGGCGGGGTCCAGTGCGTGGGCTCCCCGGCGGCGATCCCGGAGGCGGCGGCCGCGCTCGCGGCGGACAGCCCGGCGAACAGCGCCAGGCAGGCGATCATCGCTCTGAGCGGACGGACCGGCACGGCCGCTCACATGTTACGCCCCGCTGGTGTGGTGCCAGCCCGGCCCGGCCCTCCAGTGCGCGGCGCCGTATGCGACACAGCCCGCGGCGCGCGCTCAGGAAGTTCCCAGCAACTGCAGAGGCTACGCTCATCCCAACCCCCGAGTCTGTGAGCAGGCCAAGAGCCCCAACGCGGGAGGACCAAGTGAGCACGATCGAGACATCCAGCGGCGGGAGCACCGCGACCGCCGACTCACCGACGCAGAGCGGCACCCCCGCCCAGGACACCGGCCAGCGCATCCTGGTGGTGGACGACGAGGAGAACATCGTCGAGGTGATCACGATGGCGCTGCGCTTCCAGGGCTTCTCGGTCGAGCAGGCCGCCACCGGGCAGGGGGCGCTGTCGGCCGTCACCCGCTTCAAACCCCACCTCATGATCCTCGACGTGATGCTGCCCGACATGGAGGGCTTTGAGGTCGCGCGGCGCCTCGGGGCCCAGCGGGCCGGGGTCCCGATCATCTTCCTCACCGCCCGCGACACCACCGACGACAAGGTCCGGGGGCTCAGCGGTGGCGGTGACGACTACATGACCAAGCCGTTCAGCCTCGAGGAGCTCGTGGCCCGCATCCGCACGATCCTGAGGCGCAGCGGCCAGGCCGCGCCCGAGACGGGAAGGCTCGTGTTCGAGGACCTCGAGATGGACGAGGAGTCTCGCGAGGTGACGCGCGGCGGACGGCAGATCTCGCTGACCGCCACCGAATACCGGCTGCTGCGTTACCTGATGCTGAACCCCCGCCGCGTGCTGACCCGTGCACAGCTGCTCGACCACGTCTGGAACTACGACTTCGGCGGCGACGGGCGGGTGCTGGAGACGTACATCAGCTATCTGCGCAAGAAGCTCGACGCCGACGGACCCTCGCTGATCAGGACCGTTCGCGGCGTCGGATACGCGCTCCAGGCCCCCAGAGCCTGATGTCATCGCTGCGCGCCCGCATCCTGGCCAGCCTGCTGGTGCTGGCGGGCGCGGGCCTGCTGGCGCTCGCCGCGGTCACCTACACCGAGCAGCGCTCCTTCCTGGAGGGACGCCTTGATCAGCAGGTGCGCTTCGCGGTGCCGCTGATCCATGGAACCCTCAGCCGCTCCGCCCAGGGACCGCTCGGCGAGCATTTCGGCGTGCCCGGGGCAGCCGCTGGGAGCGGCGCATCCGGCGCGAGCGGGTCAGCGGGCGGTGGCGGCGCCTTCGGCCCCCCGGTGGTCTCTCCCGGAGCGGGCGGCGGGCCCGGCGGGCCGAGCGACGGCGGCGCGGGCGGGCCGCGGGACCTGCAGCCGGGTACCTACGGCGAGCTGCGCGACGCCTCCGGCAAGGTGCTGCGGCACGTCTTCATCACCTTCGGACAACGCACCCCCGCAGCGCCCAAGCTCCCGGCCCACGTCCCGCTCGACAGGCTCTTCACCGTCGGCTCGGTCGGCTCCTCCGGGCCCCAGTACCGCGTCTTCGCCAGCCGCGATGTCGACACGGGCGGGCTGACGATCGCCGCCGTCCCCACCAGCGAAGTCGAGCAGACCCTCCAGCACCTGCTGCTGGTCGAGGCGCTCGTGATCGCCGCCGTGCTGCTGACGCTCGCGATCGTCGGTTCGCTGGTCGTGCGTCTCGGCCTGCGTCCCCTGGACCGGATGGAGGCGACCGCGGGCAAGATCGCCGCCGGCGACCTGTCCCACCGCGTCAGCCCCGCCAACGAGTCCACCGAGGTCGGCCGCCTCGGGCTGGCCCTCAACGCGATGCTCGATCGCCTCGAGGAGGCCTTCCAGCAGCGCGAGGCGAGCGAGGCCCGGCTGCGCCGCTTCCTGGCCGACGCCTCGCACGAGCTGCGCACCCCGCTGGCCTCGATCCGCGGCTACGCCGAGCTGTTCCGGATGGGCGCGACCGCGGAGCCCGCCGCGACCGAGAACGCGATGCGCCGGATCGAGGAAGAGGCGGCGCGGATGGGGGTGCTGGTCGAGGATCTGCTGGCGCTCGCGCGCCTGGACCGCCCACCCGAGTACGAGCACGAGCTGGTCCGCTTCTCGAAGCTGGCGAGCGATGCCGTGGCCGACGCGCGGGCGGTGGCGCCGGAGCGGACGATCACGCTCGAGGCGGACCCCGCCGCGTGCGTCCTCGGCGACCCGCTGCAGCTGCGCCAGGTGCTCGCCAACCTGTTGCGCAACGCGCTCACCCACACGCCCGCCGACAGCCCCGTCGAGGTGTCGGTGAGCGAGCACGACGGTGCCGTCACGCTGTCGGTGCGCGACCATGGCCCGGGCCTGCCGACCGATTCGCCCGAGCAGTTGTTCGAACGCTTCTGGCGGGCCGATCCAGGGCGCGAGCGCGGCCGCGGCGGCGCCGGCCTCGGGCTCGCGATCACCCGCGCGGTGGTCGAGGCCCACGGCGGCTCGATCAGGGCCCGCCAGGCGAGCGGCGGGGGCGCGGAGTTCCTCGTCAGCCTGCCTGCCGAGCGGGCTCCCCGGACGGCCGAGACCGCGACCGCCTGAGCACCGTGCGGGCGCTCGTCCAGAGGGTCAGCGAGGCGTCCGTGGGGGTCGACGGCGAGACGGTCGGCGCGATCGGCGACGGGCTGCTGGTGCTGCTCGGCATCTCCGTCGAGGACGACGCGCCCGCCGCCGAGCGGCTCGCCAGGAAGGTGGGCGCGCTGCGCATCTTCCCCGACGCCGAGGGCCGCATGAACGAGCCGCTGGGCAAGCGCGAGATCCTCTGCGTGAGCCAGTTCACGCTGTACGGCGACACCCGTCGGGGCAACCGTCCGAGCTTTGTCGCGGCCGCCCCCGGCGAGCGGGCCGAGCCCCTGTACGAGCTCTTCTGCGAGCTCACCGGGGCCCGCCGCGGGGTCTTCGGCGCCTACATGCAGGTCGCCCTGGTCAACGACGGGCCTGTGACCCTGCTGCTGGAGTCCTAGCCTCCGGGCCCTGGCGCGAGCGGGCGCCCCGTCCGGCCCAGCGCTGCGCCCAGCCGTGCAGCGGCCCCAGCAGCTCCAGCAGCTCGCGACCGTCGTCGCTCAGCACATAGCCCTCGTCGGCGAGCGTCACGATCCCCGCCTCGCGAAGCTCCCGCAGGCGCTGGCTGAGGACGCTCGATGACATCCCCGCGCAGCGCTCCTGCAACACCCGGAACGACAGCGGCGCGTCCCTCAGCTCCCAGATCACGCGCAGCGCCCAGCGCCGTCCGAGCAGGTCGAGCAGCGCCATCACGGGGCGGCCGCTGGCTGATCCGCGTACCGGAGTCCCCGGCTTCGGGGCTCGTTCCGGGGTCATGGGCGCCCGCTTCGTAAATCGAAGCAAAAATCGTTATGCTGCGAAAACCAAAGCAACGAGGATCGGAGTCTAGATGAGCCAAGCAGCCCGCATACAACCCGTGCAGGAGCCCTACTCCCACGACGTCGCGACGATGCTCTCCAAGTGGATGCCGCCCGGCTCCGGCGTCGAGCCGTTGCGCCTGTTCCGGACCCTCGCCGTGCACGAACAGCTCGCCAGCCGCATGCGCCCGCTCGGCGCCGGAATCCTCGGGTCCCACGCGCTGGTGGAGCCCCGCCTGAGGGAGGTCGCGATCGCCCGCACCTGCGCCCTCACCGGCGCCTCCTACGAGTGGGGCGTGCACGCCGTCGCCTTCGCCCGCCCGCTCGGGCTCAGCGACGAGCAGCTGCGCTCAACGGTCCACGGCGGGCCCGACGACGGGTGCTGGGACGAGCGCGAGGCGGCGGTCCTCGAGCTCGCCGACGAGCTGCACCACACGAGCACGATCGGCGATCGGCTGTGGCAGAGGCTCGGCTCGCTGTTCGAGCAGGACCGGGTGCTCGAGCTGATCGTGACCTGCGGCTACTACCACGTGATCGCCTACGTCTGCAACGGAGCCGCCGTCGAGCACGAGGAGTGGGCGGAGCCGTTCCCGCCCCCGTCGCCGTGACGTGCTAGACCCCGCCCGATGGCAAGCGGCGCGGACCCACAACCGGAGGGACTCCGCCGCCACCGCCGCAAGCTCGGGATCGCGCTGCTGGCGGTCGCGCTCGCAGCTCTGGTCGCGTTCGCGCTCTCGCGGCTGAACCTCAGTCGTGCCGGCCACGCGCTGATCACGGCCAGCCCCGGCTGGATCGCGCTGTCGCTGCTGTTGATGGGCCTCTCGCTGGTGTTGCGCTCGGCCTCCTGGCAACAGGTGCTGCGGGCGGCCCTCCCTGACAGCGTGATCCGCTGGCCCCCGGTGGTGCGGGCGACGATGATCGGCGTGATGGCCTCGGCGGTCTTCCCCGGTCGCATCGGCGAGCCCACGCGCGTGGTCGTGATCACACGCCATATCGAGGGACCGCGGGCGCGCATGCTGGCCGTGGTCGCAGGGACGGTCTTCTCGCAGACGCTGATCAACCTGCTCGCCCTGGCGATCCTGGCGGCCGTCACCTTCTCGGGCGCGCCGCTGGTCAACGGCAAGGCGGCGGGCGTGATCACGGCGGTGGCGGTGCCGGTCGCGGTCGCGATGATCGTCGTCTTCGGCCCCCGCCTGCTGGCGCTCGCCCAGCGCTCCAGCTGGGAGCGCCTGCGGCGTGTCGCCGGCGCCCTGGAGCGCGCCCTGCGCCTGGCCCGCCAGGGGCTGCACGTGTTCGCCCAACCCCGCCACGGAGTCGGCGCCGTCCTCGCCCAGCTGGCCGCCTGGGCGCTGCAGTGGCTGGCCTGCTACATGATCGTGCTGGCCCTCGGGCTGCAGTCGCAGGCCACGCTGGTGACGGCGGCCGCGGTGCTGCTGGCGGTCAACGTCAGCGCCGTGCTCCCGGCCACCCCCTCGAACGTGGGCGTCTTCCAGGCGGCCTGCCTGGTGGTCCTGGCCGCATACGGGGTCGGCACGGGCGCGGGCCTCGCCTACGGGATCATCCTGCAGGCCGTCGAGGTCACCACCGCGCTCGCCCTCGGCGTCCCGGCGCTGCTCGGCGAGGGGCTGCGCTGGCAGGACATCCGCAGCTCGGCCACGGGCGCAACCGATGCGGCCCCGCCCGGCGATGACGAGCCGGCGGACAACGCGGCCGAGCCCGCCTCGGCGGGCGAGCTCGCCTCAGGCGAGCAGCTCGCCTCGGGCGACGAGCCGGCCTCGGGCGACGGGCGCGCCTCAGCCGACGAGCGCGCGCAGTGACTGGCGCAGCGAGCGGGTCGTCTGCAGCACTGCCGTGGGCTCGTAGCCGCAGTGCGCCATGCAGTTGTCGCAGCGCGGGTCGCGGCCCCGTCCGTAGGCGTCCCAGTCGGTCGTCTCGATGAGCTCGCGGTAGGTCTCGGTGTAGCCGTCGGCCATCAGGTAGCAGGGGCGCTGCCATCCGAACAGCGAGTAGCTGGGGATCCCCCAGGCAGTGCAGCCGAAGTCCTCCTTGCCCTCGAGGAAGTCGAGGAACAGGGGGCTGTGGTTGAGCCGCCAGCGCTTGCGCCGGCCGTCCGCGAAGGCCTCGCTGAAGAGCGCGTGGGTCTGTTCGACGCCGAGGAAGTGCTCCTGGTCGGGGGCTTTCTCGTAGGCGTAGGCGGGCGAGATCATCATCTCGTCGACTTCGAGGTCGTCGTTGAGGTAGTCGAGCACTTCACGCACGGTTTTGGGCGAGTCGTGGGTGAAGAAGGTCGTGTTGGTGGTCACCCGGAAGCCCCCGGCCTTGGCGGCCCTGATCGCGCTCACCGCCTTCTCGAACACGCCCTCACGCTCGACGGAGGCGTCGTGGCGCTCCTGCAGGCCGTCCATGTGGATCGCCCAGGCGAAGTAGGGGCTCGGCTTGAAGTTCTCGAGCTTGCGCTCCAGCAGCAGGGCGTTCGTGCACAGGTAGACGAACTTGCGGCGTTTCACGAGCTCGCCCGCGATCTCGTGGATCTCGGGGTGGATCAGCGGCTCGCCACCGGCGATCGAGACCATCGGAGCGCCGCTTTCCAGTACCGCCCCGACCGCCTGCTCGACCGGCATCCTGCGACGCAGGACGGGCTCGGGGTGCTGGATCTTGCCGCAGCCCGAACAGGCGAGGTTGCACTGGAACAGCGGCTCGAGCTCCACGATCAGCGGGAAGCGCTCGCGTTTGGCGAGCCTCTGGCGTGCCAGGTAGGCACCCATCGTCACGCTCTGTCGTAGTTTCACAGCCACTTGCGCCGCACCTTATCCGCCCTGGACCATGTCATTAAGGGCGGCGGAGACGGTTCGCAGGGCCCGCGCGGCGCGCAGGGCCCCGAACAACGCCCCGGGCCGCAGCAGCTCGTGGGAGGGGCTGTCGAGGACCACCCTGACGACCCCGAATGGGCGCCTGCCGGCGTCGCCGGCCAGCCACACCGACTCCATGTCGACCGCGATCGCGCCGCCCGCGTGCAGCTCCGCCCGGCGCTCACCCACGGCCAGGCGTGAAACGCACACGATGCGACCGCAGCGCACCTTCAGGCCCCGGCCCGTGAGGCGGATCACCAGCTCGTCGCGCAGCGCGCAGCTCACCACCCCCTCGGCGTGCCCTTCGTCGCTTGCCGCGTACACCTCGTCGGCGACGATTACTTCGCCCGGCACCGAGACGGCGTCCAGGCCCCCGCAGAATCCGACCACGACCAGCGACCCCGCCGTCTGCAGCGACAGCCCGCGGGCGGCCGCACGGGCGCGGTGGGGGCCCATCCCGGTCCGCCGCACCACCCGCCCGCGGGCGCCGCTGGCCACGAGCAGCGCCTCCAGCCGCAGCGGTGTCGCGAGCACGGCCTCGCCCACGCCCGCCGCGCCCACGGGCACCTCGCCGGACGCGGTGCTGCGCTCGGGCCCCGCCGCCGCGCTCATCCGCTCGCCAGTGCCGCCGCGGGCTCGGCGGCGCGACCCCCGAGGTCGGCCAGCAGAGCTCCTGCCGCGGCGTGGCCGCTGAGGACCGCGCTCTCGAGCGTGGCCGGCCAGCCGCTGTCGGTCCAGGTCCCGGCCAGGGCAAGGCCCGGCAGCGCCAGCCCTGCCGGCGGGCGCAGCGAGCCGCTGCCGGGGCCGGCCCTGAAGGTGGCGGCGTGCTCGCGCGTGACGAGGAACAGCTCGAGGCGGGCCTCGCGCGTGCGCGGCAGCAGGGCCCGCAGGGCGGGGACGTACAGCTCGCGGATCTGATCGACGCTCATCTTCATCTCGCGGGCGGCACCGGACAGGGACACGGCCAGGTACTGGTGGCCGGCCGGCGCGCCCCCCGCGCGGGTGCGATCGAAGACGTACTGGACGGGCGTCTGGACCCCGGCCGCGAAGGGCTCCTCCAGCACCCGGCGGTCATACAACAGGTGGAGGTTGACGATCGGCGAGCTGCCCAGGCTCCGCCACGGGTCCACGCGGGCTCCCAGCAGCCCCTCCAGCAGCGCGGCCGCCCGCTCGTGGGGGAGCGCCACCACCACCGCCTCGGCGCTCAGGCCCTCCCCCTCTCCCTCGGCGCCCTCGCGGCCGCTGCCTCCCAGCAGCTCGAAGCCGCCCGCGGTCCGCACCAGCCCGCGCGCACGCCAGCCGAGCAGCAGCCGCACCCCGGCGTCGGCCAGGGCCCGCTCGGCGGGACGGCCGAGGGTGTCGGCCAAGGTGTGCTCGTGAAAGCCGATGTCCCCCGCCCCGGCGCTCCGCAACAGGCCGGTCCGGAACACGAAAGCGCCCAGCTCCAGCGACGCCTCGCGGGCGGGCAGGTTCAGAGTCGGCAAGGCGATGAGGTCCCACAGGGACGCGATCGCGCGCGGGCTCTGGCCGTGGCGGGCCAGCCACTGACCCAGGGTGAGTCCCTCGAGCGTGTGCGCGCGGGCGGGCGAGAGGCGCATCAGCGCGAGCGCAGCCCGCGCAGCCCCGAGGCGCTCGCGCAGCGGCAGGTAGCGGTAGCGGGCCAGCCCGCCGGCGAGATGCAGCGGCGGCGCCAGTGAGCCCCTCCGCAGCACGTAGGGCTCGCGACCGGGTGCCAGCACAGGGATCTCCAGGCGCGGCTGGACCCTCACCAGCGAGTCGCTGCCGAGGCGTGCCAGCAGCGACCGGTAGGCGTCACAGCAGCGCAGGAACACGTGCTGCCCGTTGTCCATCTCGAGGCCCTCGCGGGACACCGAGTAGGCGGCTCCGCCGAGTCGCGGACGCACCTCCACGAGCGTCACCTCGGCGCCCGCGTCCGCCAGATCGAGTGCCGCCGTGATCCCCGCCAGGCCGCCCCCCACGACGACCACCCGCCCGGCGCTCACGAGCCCGCTCCGGCGAGGGCGCGGGCGGCCACCCACGCCTTCTCGCGTGTGGACAGCGAGACACGCTCGCGCAGCACGCGTTCGGGGTCGCCTTCGATGCGCTCGAGCAGGCGGTGGTAGATCCCCGCCATGGCCCGCACGCAGGCGGCGCTGCGGCGGTCCAGCAGCGGTAGGAGCTGCATCCCGCGCTCGAACCACTGCTGCGCGCGGTCGGCCTCGAAGCGCACCAGCGAGCTCAGCTCATCGAGCTCGCCGCCGGGGCCGTCGCTGCCGGCGGCGACGGGCGCCAGCGCGAGCCTGGCCAGCCGCGCCGGCAGCTCTGCGAGCGGGATCCCGTCGGCCAGCCCGAAACGCCGCAGGTCCTCGCCCGGGAGGTAGACCCTGCCGTTCTCGGCGTCCTCGCGGACGTCCCGCAGGATGTTCGTGAGCTGCAGTGCCACGCCGAGGTCGTCGGCCAGCGTCTCGGCGCTCGGGCCGCCGTCGGCGGCCGGCCGCGAGCCGAAGATCGAAAGGCATACGCGGCCGACCGCCCCCGCGACGCGGCGGCAGTAGACGACCAGCTCCTCGAAGGTCTCATAGCGCGTTTCGTGCACGTCCATGCGTACACCCTCGATCAGCTCCTGGAGCGCACCCGCCGGAATCTGAAAGCGCCCACTCGCGTCTGCCAGCGCGACCAGCACGGGATCGCCGCCGGCGCCGCCGGCGCCCAGCTCGCGCAGCTGCACCTCTGCCTGCTGCAGGCGCTCCAGCTTCTGCTCGTCGGGGAGCTCGCCGTCGCCGATGTCGTCGATCCGGCGCGCGAAGGCGTAGGCCGCGCAGAGGGCGCGGCGGCGCTCGGGGGCCAGCAGGCGGATCCCGTAGTAGAAGTTGGCCGCCTGCTCGCGGGTGATCGCCTCGCAGCGGGCGTAGCTGTCGGACAGCTCGCTCATCTCGGCGAGCGTCCGGGCCGCCCGGCGAGCGTCCGCGCGAGCGTCCCCAGGAACAGCCCGCGACCGGCCCGCGGCGTAGCGGCGAGCACGTCGTGGCCGGCGCGCTCGATGGCGCCCAGCGCCGCCAGCCCACCGGCGATGAAGCCCGCCACGGCCAGGCCGGCCCGCCGCGGCAGCGCTCCCACGAGCGCCCGCCCGCCCCACAGCAGGCCGCGGCCGCGGGCCACCTCGAAGGCGACCGCCGCGCGAAGGGCAGGACCGGCGCTGTCGGCGAACACGTCCTGCTCGCCGGCGCCGAAGCGCGCGAGGTCCTCCAGCGGCAGGTAGATCCGCCCCTGGTCGCGGTCCTCGGCCACGTCCTGGAGGTGCTCCGCGAGCTGCAGGCCGGTGCAGATCGAGTCCGACAGCCGCACGCGCCACGGGTCAGCGGCCCCGAAGACCCCCAGCACCAGCTCGCCCACCGGGTCGGCCGACAGCCGGCAGTAGCCCTGCAGCTGCTCCCAGGTCTGATAGCGGGCCACCCGCTGGTCGACGCGGTTGGCCTCGATCAGCCTGGCGAACGGCTCCCGCGGCAGCGCTCGCGCCCGCAGCACCGGCTGCAGGGACACCAGGATCGGATGGCGGGCCTCACCGTGGTAGGCCCGGTCGAGCTCCTGCTCGACCCATTCGAGCGCCTGCAGGCGATCACCCTCGAGCGTGTCGCCGAGCTCGTCCACGAGCCTTGCGAAGCCGTAGATCGCGAGCAGCTCCGAGCGCGCCCGCCGGCCGAGCACCCAGCTCGCGACCGGGAAGTTCTCCCCACCCGAACGGGCCCGCACGTCCGCCGCCGCGGGCACCCCGGCGGGGGTGGCGCTGAGCGGCGCGTCCGCTGTCGTCCTCACCCCTCTTGGCGCAGAGCCGTCAGGTCGGGGGCCGCGCCCTCGGTCTCGCTGTCGCCGCCCGTGAGCCCCAGGCACCGGCCCAGCGCCATCAACGGGAAGGTCAGCCGGTAGAGGTGGTAGTTGATGTAGTAATCGGAGGGAAAGCCGGTGCCGGTGTACTGGGGCTCGTGCCAGCTGCCGTCGGGGCGCTGGGTCGACACCAGCCACTCCACCCCCCGTTCGACGGCCTGCGAGCGCTCGCCGGCGGCGTGCAGCGCGAGCAGCGCCCACCCCGTCTGGGAGGCGGTGCTGGGGCCGTGACCGATCCAGCGCGGGTCATCATAGGAGCGTGGGTCCTCGCCCCAGCCGCCGTCTTCGTTCTGGTGGCGCTCGAGCCACTTCACGGCGCGGCGGACGCACGGCGCCGAGTAGCTGACGCCGGCCGCCATCAGCGCGGGCACCGCGGCTCCGGTCCCATACACATGGTTGACGCCCCAGCGCCCGAACCACGAGCCGTCGGGCTCCTGGCTGTCGAGCAGCCAGCGCACCCCGCGCCGGCTGGCGGGGCGCTCGTGCAGCCCGAGGAAGGCGAACATCTCGACCGTGTGGGCAGTGACGTCGGCGCTCGGCTCGTCGATCACCTCGCCGAAGTCCAGGAACGGCAGATCGCGGGCGAGCGTGAGCGTGTTGTCGGCGTCGAAGGCGCCCCAGCCGCCGCTGCGGCTCTGCATCCCCTCGACCCACTCCACGGCCCGCCCCACGGCCCCGTCGATGCGCGCCGCCAGCTCTCCCGCGGCGGCGCTACCGTTCTGGGCCGCGTTGGCCGCGTGATGGGCGTGGGCGGCGCGGGCGACGCGCTGCAGGGCGAGCACCACCTCGGCGGTGTCGTCGACATCGGGGTAGTTGTCGTTGGCGAACTCGAAGGCCCAGCCTCCCGGGCGCAGCTGCGGGCGGGCCACAGACCAGTCGCCGCTGCCCGTGACCTCCTCGGCCAGCAGCCACTCGGCGCCCTTGACCATCGCCGGGTGCTCGCCCGCCAGACCGGCGTCGCTCAGCGCGAGCATCGCCAGGGCGGTGTCCCAGACCGGCGACTGGCAGGCTTCCAGACGGCGCGAGGGTCCGGCGGGCGCGCCGACCTCGCGGCTGTCGTCGCGGTCCTCGATCATGAACCGCTCGATCCCCTCCAGCCCGCGCTTCATCACGGGGTGGTCGAGCGCGTAGCCCCCGAGGTGCAGAGCGATCAGCGAGTAGACCCAGGGCGGCTGGATGCCTCCCCACGAGCCGTCGGCCTCCTGTCGGCGCACGATCCAGTGTTCGGCCCGCTCCATCGCCAGGCGCCGCAGCGGGCGCAGCGGGGCCAGCTCGTAGGCCCGGATCGCGCGGTCGAGGTAGCGCAGCAGGCGGGCGCTGGGGCTCGGAGCGGGCGGGTCGTCGGAGGGCACCACGGGGGCGATCAGCTCGTCCAGGCCGAAGCCCAGGGCGCGCACCGGCCGGTGGGTTTTGACGAGGCTGAGGGCGACGATCGTCTGGCGCGCCCAGCAGGCGAAGTCGTACACGTTCAGCGGCACCCATGAGGGCAGCAGGATGACCTCCGGAGGCAGCGCCGGCACCCGCTCCCAGGACCACAGCCCGAACAGGGCCAGCCACAGGTGGGTGAACACGCGCGCCCGCTCGAGCCCGCCCTCGGCCCGGACGAACGCGGCCGCCGCCTGCATGTGGGGCTCCTCGGCCCGGTCGCCCGCCAGGCGCAGCGCCCAGTAGGCCTCGATCGTGGTGGACAGCTCCCCCGGCCCGCCATAGAAGTTGGCCCAGGTGCCGTCGTCGCGCTGCTGGGAGCGGATCCAGGTTGCCGAGCGCTCGGTCTGGGCCTGCTCGCGGATCCCGAGGAACTCCCGCAGGAGCAGGTCCTCGGCGTCCATCGTCACGTTCGTCTGCAGCTCCCCGCGCCACCAGCCGCCCTCCTCCTGGAGCGACAGCAGGTGTTCGACCCCCTGCTCCAGCGCGCGCTGAGCTCGGCCCGTGGCCTCGATGGTCTGCTCCGGCATGCGGGGAAAGCTAGATCTTTTTCCCCGCGGAGGGCTCCCGGGCGGGCACTCGCATCAGCAGCATCCTAGGCGGAGAGGCGGGCGTCGCCTGGGACGAGGACCTCAGGGTGTGCCGCCGTGATCACGTGACGGCGCAGCGTCGCCTCGCTGACAAGCCTGGGAGCCAGCGAGGTGAAGCGCAACAGCACGAGCCCGTCGCGGTCCTGGCGGGACGCGAGCACGAAGCCCGGGGCCGGCGGACGGGTGGCGTCGTGGCGCAGCGGGGGGTATCCGGTCTCGTCGATTTCGTCCACCAGCACCTTCGTACCCGGGTGCAGGTGGCGTAGGCCTGGGAGGTAGTACTGCAGCGGCGTCTCGCCCAGCTGCACGGTGGTCACCGCGCGGGTGCTCGAGGGCCGCCCGATGGCGTGGGCGAGCGAGCGCCAGTTGCCCCGCTGCAGGCGCGGGGACAGGTTCACGTCGATCGTGATGGCCAGCGAGGCGAGCACGATCAGGGCGCCCACCAGGGCCCCCGAACGCCCGGTGCGGGTCGAGCCGACGAGGATCGCGATCACGGCGCTCACCGGCAGCATCGCGGCTACCAGGTTGCGCGGCGCCAGATAGTCGGCGCCGAACAGCGCCAGCGCCAGGGGCACCAGGATCCCGGCCGCGGCCAGCAGCAGCATCACCGTCAGGGCTTCGCGCTCGCGGGCGCTCTCCTCGGGAGGCGAGCCGAGCAGCGCGTGCACCCCGATCACGAGGCCGGCGAGCACCGGCAGCGCCACCAGCAGCTCGACCCCGTGCCCTAGGGGCGCGCCCGAGTAGCCGGTGAGGTAGTACTGCGGGATCGCCTGCAGGCGGCTGGAGAGCGCCCACTGCCCGATCCACTGCGTGCCGTGTCCGCCCTGGGCGATCACCAGCGGCAGCAGCGCCAGCCCGGCCAGCACGAGCGCGGCGCCGGCCACCAGACCGCGCCGCCGCCGCTCGCCCGGCGCCCGCAGCAGCCACAGGATCATGCCGCCGAGCAGGAAGACGGCGAAGTAGTGGCTCAGCATCGCCAGCGCGGCGCTCAGCACGAACCACGCCATCCGCGAGCGCGTGGGGACGCGATCGGCACGCAGGAAGCAGAGGATCGCGAGACCGGCGGTGAACAGGAACAGCCCGTACGGGCGCGCCTCCTGGGAGTACCACACGTACAGCGGGTTGACGGCCACGAGGGCGGCCAGCAAGGTCGCCGTTCGCCGCCCGGCGAGCTCGCTGCCGATCCCCCAGGCGACGGGCACGAGCGCGATCCCGGCCAGCGCCGACGGCAGCCGCAGCGCGACCGCCCCAGTCCCCAGCACCCGCGAGTCGGCCCACGCGATCAGGTACCAGAGCGGCGGGTTGTTCTCGGTGTGGACGACCGAGTGCAGGGTCGAGCCGAGGCTCGGGTGCAGGTCCCGCACGACCGTGAAGGCCTCGTCGTACCAGAAGCTCTGCAGGCCCAGCGTGGAGAGGCGCAGAACCGCCGCCAGCAGCGTCAGAGCGGCCAGCGGCCACCAGCGGGCGAGCTCGGCGGCGGCGTCCCGGCTCCTGCCGGCACGGGCCAGCGGCGGGGCGGCGGCGCTCACCGGCGGCAGTACCTCCTGGCCTCCCGGCCGAAGCACCCGTAGCGCAGGCGGGCGAGGTCCTCCGAGCGCGGCGGCAGGTACCAGCCGCCGTGCACCGGGCGCCGTCCACCGGCGATCGGCCCCCAGATCAGCAGGCAGATCTGGGTCCTGGCCTTGGGCGCGCCGGGGCTGGTGTTGCCGCACACCACCTCGCGCTTGCTGGTCGGGCCGAGCAGCTGGGTGTCCACCAGCAGGTTCTGGTAGGCGTGGCCGGTGTAGGCCCGCCAGGTGTGCAGGTCGGCGTTCAGGCGAGCGTTGACGCCCTGCTGGCGGGAGAGGTCGTTGACCGTGGCGATGAGCAGGAAGACGCCCAGCACGATCAGCACGAGCGTCTCGATCCGCCAGCGCCTGCCGGAGGATTCGCCCGAGCCCTGCTCGCACGGGCGCAGCGCCTTCGGCAGGCCGTCGAACAGGTCGTCGCGACCCCCGGATGCGACCGGCTGCGAGGCGCCGGCGCTCATTTCACCGGTTCCAGCAGGGGAGAGATCTGGTGCACCACGAACAGCGCCTGTACCCCGAGCGTCGCGGCCAGCAGGCGCCGGTCGCGGACGATCGCCGCCAGCGGCAGGGGCCAGAGGATGTACCAGGCCAGCAGCCAGGTGCTCGTGACCGTGATCGCGAGCAGCGTCCAGCCCGAGGCCGCGATCCAGTCGTAGCCGCGCCAGGTGCGCCACAGCAGGTACGCCACGATCGCCACCAGCCCCGCCTTCAGCAGGTCGTGATCGACCGGGAACACGCCGGGCTTGCCGAACAGGTGCGCGATCTCGGTGGGGAAGCTGTCGCTGGAGACGAACGCGGAATCGCGGTTGAGCGCCGCCACGACGTTGACCCCGTGGACCCCGAAGGCCACGTAGGCGACGATCGCTCCGAGCAGCAGCGCGGCGAGCGTCCCGGCCACCGGCGCCAGCCGCCGCCGGCCGATGATCATGAAGGGCAGCAGCGCGGCCACCGTGACCTTGATCAGCGCCCCGGCCACGATCGCCACCGCCGCCCACGCTTCCCGCGCCGGGGTCACCTCGGGCGCCAGCATCAGCGCGACGGCGATCATCATCGCGAAGATCATCAGCAGGTCGTTGTGGGCTCCGCCGAGGCCGTAGATCGTGAACAGCGGGTTGGCGCCGACGACCAGCAGAGCCCAGACCGGGTCGAACCCGCGCCGGCGCGCACAGCGCCACAGCAACGCGAGCGTCCCGGCGCTGGCCAGCAGGGCCTCGAGCTTCATCCCCCACAGCGCGCCGGTCACCCCGAGCGGGGCGAGCGGGTAGGAGAGCAGCGTGTACAGCGGCCCGTAGGCGGTCGCCACGTGCTTCCAGTCCTGGCCGACGTAGTGGTAGACGGGGTCGCCCACGATCGACCCCGGACCGTGCAGGTAGGGATTGACGCCGTGCTCGACCCCCATGCGCACGTAGGCGATGTAGCTGAACACGTCGGTGGACAGCAGGATCGGGCCCACGAAGACGATCAGCTGCACGGCCGCCACGAGCGCTATCGCCCGGCGCGGGCGCAGGCCGGCGGCGTCGGCCCTGTGGGCGAGCGCCAACAGGCCGGCGTAGGCGCCCACGCTCACGAGCAGGGCGATCAGGAAGACCCGGTAGCCGAGCCGCTCGCCGACCCCCGACAGCCAGCCGGCGATCTGGGGCGAGCGGGGGATCAGGGCGGAGTGCCCGACGGCCCCGTCGAGCACGATCTCGGCGGTGGCGGCGAGCAGCGCCAGCGCGAGAACCGCGGCGAGAACCTGGGCCCAGCGCGCCGAACGGATCCGCAGCAGCCCCGTTTCGCCGTGTGCGACGGCGTTCACGCGGCGGGGCGGCTCACAACGCGGTCCACACCGTCTTGGTCTCGAGGTAGGCGTCCAGGCCGTCGCGGCCGTGCTCGCGGCCGATGCCCGAGGCCTTGAACCCGCCGAACGGGGCCGAGGGGTCGGCCAGGCCCCAGGTGTTGACGTACACCATGCCGGCGCGCAGCATCGCGGCGAGCCGGTGGGCGTTGCCCACGTCACGCGTCCAGATCCCGGCGGCCAGGCCGTATTCGGTGTCGTTTGCGCGCTCGGCGACCTCCTCGAGGGTCGAGTACGGGGATGCCACGAGCACCGGCCCGAAGATCTCCTCGCGCGAGATCCGCAGCTCGTCGGAGGTGGCGCTGAACAGGGTCGGAGCGACGAAGTAGCCGCCGCTCTCGGCCAGCGCGGTCTCCCCGCCGGCGAGCAGCTCGGCTCCCTGCTCGCGGCCGGACTCGATGAAGCCCATCACGCGGTCGCGCTGCTCGGCCGACACGAGCGGCCCAAGCTGGGTCTCGGGGTCCAGTCCCGGCCCCAGCCTGGCGGAGTTGGCCGCCTCGGCGAGGGCGCTCGTGACCTGGTCGAAGATCTGCTCGGGCACGAACAGCCGCGAGCCCGCGTTGCAGGCCTGTCCGGAGTTGAAGTAAAGCGCCTGGAAGGCGCCCTTCACGGCCGCCTCGATGTCGGCGTCCGGGAGGATCACGTTGGGGGACTTGCCGCCGAGCTCGAGCGTGACCCGCTTCAGCGCCCTGCCGGTCTTGGAGGCGATCTCGCGGCCCACGACGGTCGAGCCGGTGAAGGCGATCTTCTCCACGCCGGGGCTGTCCACCAATGCGGCGCCGGTGGAGCCGTCGCCGGTGAGCACGTTGATGAGGCCGGGCGGGAAGCCGGCCTCGAGCGCCAGCTCTCCCAGCCGCAGGGCGCTCAGCGGCGTCTGCTCGGCCGGCTTCAGCACGACCGTGCAGCCGGCCGCCAGCGCCGGGCCGAGCTTCCAGCAGGCCATCAGCAGCGGGAAGTTCCAGGGGATGATCTGGCCGCACACGCCGACCGCTTCGCTGCGCGTGTAGACGTGCATGCCGGGGACGGCCACCGGCAGCACGCTGCCCTCGATCTTCGTCGGCCAGCCGGCGTAGTAGCGCAGATGGGCGGCGGCGGAGCGGACATCCACGAAGCGGGCGAGCCCCACGGGCTTGCCGTTGTCGAGCGACTCGAGCTCGGCGAGCTCCTGCCCGTTGTCTTCGATCGCCTGCGCGAGGGCGTGCATCAGCTGCTCGCGCCCGGCGGCGACCATCGTCGCCCAGGGGCCGCCGGCGAATGCCTCGCGGGCGGCGGCCACCGCCCGCTCAACGTCCTCGGGCCCGGCGTGTGGGACGACGGCGATCTCGCGACCGCTGGCGGGGTCGAGGGTCGCGAAGGTGCGCCCGTCGGCGGCCTCGGGCCGCTCGGCTCCGATCACCAGACGCTGGGGCTTTGACAGGAACGCTCGCGCCGGCTCGCCGAGCGCGTCGGGAAGTGTGGGTGCCGCGGTTGTCGTGCTCATGGCACGGCAGCCTACTGCGCCGGACGCGCTAGGCGGCGACGGCCAGCAGCGGCGCCGGACGCCCCAGCTCGAAGCCCTGGGCCAGCTCCACGCCGATGTCCCGGAGGATCGCAATCGTGCGCTGATCGGCGACGCACTCGGCGACCGTCTCGCTGGCCAGGCCCCGGGAGAGCTCGCGCAGCGCGGACACGATCAGCCGGTCCGTGCGCGAGGACGGCAGCCGGCGGATGAAGTCGCCGTCGATCTTCAGGAAGCTGAAGGGCAGCTCCCGCAGCAGGTGCAGGCCCCCGTAGCCGACGCCGAAGTCATCGAGCGCGAGCTCGCAGCCCAGCTCGAGCACGGCCGCACAGAAGCGTCTGGCGCGGTCGATGTCGGGGATCGCCGCGGTCTCGGTGATCTCGAGCACCAGTAGCGAGGGCTCGACCCCGTAGCGATCGAGCATGCGCTCCAGCTCACCCGCCAGCGAGGTGTCGCAGACCGACAGCGCGGAGATGTTCGCCGCCACCCCGCCGGCGGCCAGCGCGGCGCCTTCGGGTCCGGCCAGCAGCGCGATCACGCGCTCGAGGACCCAACGGTCGATCTCGCCGATCAGCCCGTGGCGCTCGGCCGCAGGGAGGAACTCGGCCGGCGAGACGAGCCGGCCGTCGGGTTCGTCGGCGAGCCGCAGGAGCGCCTCGTGGCGCACGACGCGGCGGTCGGCGAGCGAGACGATCGGCTGGAAGTGAAGGACGAAGAGGTCGTTCTCGAGTGCCCGCCGCAGGCGCTCGAGCATCTGCTCCCAGGCGGTGGATTTCCTGACGATCGGCATGATCCGCCGAGAACACTTCGACGGCGCCGCGGGGTCCCCTGCGCGGCGGGGCGTGGCGCGTGTGGACCACCGGCTCCTCCGGCGCGGCGGGATTCCCGGGCCGGGCGCCGGCCTCAGGTCCGGCGCGGGCCGGCCCGCGGGCGGCGGGCGCGGTCGGAGATCACCAGCAGCAGCGCGATCAGGACGAAGTTCATCACCACCGAGGAGCCGCCGTAGGCCACGAACGGCAGCGTCACGCCGGTCAGGGGAATCACGCGGGTCACACCCCCGACGATCACGAACACCTGCAGCGCGAGCACGAACGACAGCCCGGTGGCGAGCAGCTTGGAGAAGGAGTCTCGCGCCATCACCGCGATCGACAGGCCGCGGGCGACGACCAGCAGGTAGACGGTCAGCAGGGCGGCCGCGCCCGCGAGGCCGAGCTCGTTGACGATGACGGCGTAGATCATGTCGCTTTCGGGCACCGGCAGGATCGAGTGGCCGTGTGCTTCGCGCAGCAGGGAGCGGTCGAAGCCGGTGCCCAGCAGGCCCCCGTCCGCCTGCGCGAACAGCGACTGTGCGAGTTGGTAGCTGCCCCCCACTTCGCGTTTGTAGAGGGACGGGTTGAACGGTTCTTCCCAGGCCACCACACGGGCGTGCACGTGGCTCACGTGGACGGCCAGGAACCACGCCCCGATGGCGAACAGGACCAGCCCGATGAACGGGAACGAGAGGCGCCCCGTGGCGACGTACAGGAGAGCCAGGAAGGCGCCGTAGAACATGAGCGAGGTGCCGAGCTCGCGGGTCAGCAGCAGCGTCGCCATCGCCGCCCCCCACACGATAAGCATCGGGCCGAACTGCTTCATCGGCGGGATCGTCAGCCCCAGCACGCGGCGGCTGGCGGTGACGAGGATCTGGCGGTTGTCGTGCAGGTAGCTGGCGAGGAACACGACGATCGCCACCTTCGCCAGCTCCGAGGGCTGGAAGGTGATGCTGCCGAGATGGATCGACAGGTAGGCGCCGTTGACCTGCTGGCCGATCCCCGGCAGGCGCGGCAGCACGGTGGACAGGATCGCGACCGTGACGATCGTGTAGCGGTAGCGCTCCAGCACGGCCACGCCCCGGTTTCGCAGGGCGATGATCGTGGCCGCGAACAGGATCAGGCCGATCACCATCCACTGCGCCTGCTGGCGCGCGAGGGCCGGTTCGATGCGGTAGATCATCACGATCCCGAAGCTCGCGAGCACCGCCACCAGCGGGAACAGGTAGGGGTCCGCGTTGGGCAGCGAGAAGCGGATCACCAGGTGGGCCGCCAGGCACAGGCCCAGGAACAGCAGCCCGTAGCTCAGCGAAAGGCTCGAGGCGTGGTTGAGCGTCAGGCTGGTGTCGGCGTGGGGCGTGTTGCTCTGCGTCTGTATGAAGATCGCGGTGAAGCCGCCGGTGACGAGCAGGGCCGCGGGGAGCAGCCCCATGAGCTCCTTGTTACGAGCGCTGAACACCCGCCCGAGGGTAGCCGCCTAAGCGGCAGCTGACGCCGTCATGACCGCTACCCTTGTTCGCGGAGTGTGCCCCTGCCACCACCGGGGCGGGGGGCCCGTCGGTGGGCCTGCCGGTGCGCTTGCGCGCCAAACCATGTTCTCGCCGCCAACTCGAGTCGTACCCGCAGCCAATGGATGACGATCGCCCACCAAGGCTCTGGCTGAGCATGTGGAAGCGCTTTGCGCTGGCGGCCCTCCTGATCGCCGCGCTGGCAGGCACGGCGACCGCGACCGTGGCCCTGAACAAGGCCAGCGAGATCGCCCACCTGGTGTTCCAGAGCGAGATACAGGGAGCGCCCAAGGGCCTGATCACCGAACAGTACGCCGGCGGCCCCAAGACCTTCCTGGTGCTGGGCACCGACCGCCGGGCGCACTCGACCGACGCGCTGGACCGGGAAAACCCGCCCCACAGCGACACGATCCTGCTGGTGCGCTTCGACCCGGGCCAGGGTCAGACGACGCTGCTTTCGATCCCCCGCGACCTGCTGGTGACGATCAAAACCAAGGAAGGGGCGGTCTACGCCAACCAGAAGATCAACGCCGCATACACGCTCGGCAGCAGACTCGGTGGTACGAGCGAGGGCAGCCTGCTCGCGGCCGAAACGATCAAACGGGAAGTGTTTCCGTCGCTGAAGCTCAGCGGCATCGTGGACGTGAACTTCGCGGGCTTCATCCGCCTGGTGGACACGCTCGGCTGCGCCTATGTGATGGTCGACCACCGCTACTACAACCAGAACGTCGGCAGCCCCGAAACCGACTACACGAGCATCAACCTACAGCCGGGCTACCAGAAGCTGTGCTACGAAGACGCGCTCGATTATGTGCGCTACCGGCACACCGACTCCGATTTCGTACGGGTCGCCCGCCAGCAGGACTTCCTACGCGACCTGCGTGAGCAGGTGGATCCAAGCGACATCGAAGGGCAGCTGGAGACGGTGGCCAAAGCCGTTGGTCACGCGATCACGACGACCATCAAACCGTCGGCCAGCACGCTGATCGAACTGGCCAAGCTGATCGCCTTCTCGCAGGGCAAGACGATCCGGCAGGTGAAGTTCAAGAGCTCCAACGTCAACGCCGTCGTCAACGGCGGCTCCTACGTCACCTCAACACCCCAGCTCGAGCAGGAAACGCTGGAAGAATTCCTCGGCCAGAACCACGAAGAAAACGAAGGCTCGTCCACCCCGGCGCCGGCCCACTCGAGCTCCCACCACACCCACTACCACCCCCACGTGATCAGCGCCGCCTCGGCCGGGATGGTGCGCACCAACTCCGAGAGCGAAGTCGTCAAAGCCGCGCTCGGAGTCCCGTTCCAGGTCCTGTATCCCGCCTACCAGACGGCGCCGTCGAGCCAGGAAGCGACCCGGCCGTATGCGCTCCGCGACGAGCACGGCCACCTGCACCAGGCCTACGTGGTGGTCTGGCGCCAGAACGGCATCGACGGCTACTACGACTTCGAGGGCACCAACTGGCTGAACCCGCCGCTGTTCGCGCATGCCCGCGAACGCCCGCTCCACGGGCGGGATTACAAACTGGTCTACGACGGGTCCCACATCCACGTGATCGGGTGGCGCCAGGGGAACGTCCTCTACTGGGTCACGAACACCCTCCTGGAGGACCTCTCCAACGATCAGATGTGGGTCATCGCCAAATCCGCCCAGAGCCTGCACTGAGCGCCGGGGGCCGCCGGCTCAGGGTGAGTAGGCGTCGAGCGTCTGGTTGACGAGCGCGTCGGCGTGGGCATTCTGGGCCCGCGGGACGGTGCGGATCGACCACCGCTCGAAGCGGCCGAAGGCCGCCAGCGCCTGAGCGTGGAGCGGGCGCATAGCGGCGTTCTTGACCTTGTAGATGCCCTGGACCTGCTTGGCCACCAGCTCCGAGTCGCCCACGACCTCCACCTCGCGGGCGCCGAGCTCGGCGGCGTGTTCCAGCCCCAGCAGCAGGGCGCGGTACTCGGCGACGTTGTTGGTCGCCGTCCCCAGTAGCTCGGTGGGCTCGGCCAGCACGGTTCCGTCGGCGTCGGTGATGACGGCGGCGGCGGCGGCCGGGCCGGGATTACCCCTGGCTCCGCCGTCGACGTGGACGACCAGCTTCAACGGGCAGTTGCTCGTGCCCGCGGCCAAGCCCTGCGGCTAGGCGTGGGCCAGCGGGAGCGTGTCGCCGGCGACACGCGCGCGGCGGCGGTCACGGATGATGCGCCGCTCGAGGATTGCCGGCTCGGGGCGGCCGCCCCGGCGGGCGCGGCGGTCGAACCTGCGCCGCTCGACGATCACCTCGACGTTCGGGTCGTCGCGGTAGTACTCGGTGAGCTGGCCGAGCAACTCCCCCTCGAGGGCTGTGGGCACCACGCAGTAGATCATGCGGTCGCAATAGTAGGCGCCCGGGCGGCGCCTGGCAAGCGGCGCAAGCGCGGTGCCAGCCGCTAGAGGAAGACGGTGCCGTCGCCGGCCACGTGGGCGTTGGCGTGGCGCTCCTCGCGGGAGAGCTGCGCCAATTCGGTGCCCTGCTCGAGCGGCCCGACCTGCGGAGGATCCGTTGTCAGGTCCACTTCGTAGCGATACCAGCAGAGCTCCCAAGCGAGCGTGATGCGGAACGCTCCGAGCAGGTGCTCGGCCGGAATGATGCACACGGCGGGCGCGCCCAGCGAGCGCATCAGGCC
The DNA here is from genome assembly GCA_963821425.1 of uncultured Solirubrobacteraceae bacterium. Taxonomy (GTDB): domain Bacteria; phylum Actinomycetota; class Thermoleophilia; order Solirubrobacterales; family Solirubrobacteraceae; genus Palsa-744. Next base: position 513,717 of record CAWGDS010000001.1, on the reverse strand, counting down.
GGCGATCCGGCGGGGGTACTCGCTGGCGTTGAAGACGCCTGCGGCGCGCTCCAGCGGACTGGCCTCGGGAGCCCGGATCGCGGGTTCGAACTCGTGCGCCGGGCCTTCCGGGCCTTCCGGGCCGGCGGCCCCGGCGGGCGCCTGGGCGGCGACGTCGGCCTGCCGCCGGCGGCGGGCGCCACGCGCGGCCCGTTCGCCTGGCTGCGGCTCGTAGGGGGAGTCCCCCGCAAGCTCCTGCGCGGGGGCCGGCTCGCCGGCGCGCGACCCCAGCCGTAGGCGCTCGAGGAACCCCCGCCCGCGCCGGGGCGCGGCAATCGGCGCGAGTGTGGCCTCACCGTCGCGCTCGCGAACCCAGCCGGCATCGGCGGCGCGCGGTGCACACAGCTCGCAGACGGTGCGGGGCCGCCCGTCGGCGAGGAAGACCTCGTGCTGCTCGCCCCGCAGCAGCCGGCGCGCGCACAGCTCGCAGGCGACATCGGGTTGGGATGTGACGATCGTGCGGGTTGCCATGTGTGGGAGCTGCGGCCCTACGCGTGAGCCGGGGCGTGCGCCCCGCCCGCCTGCTCTACCACCTTTTGCGCCAGATGCCCGGGAAGCTCCTCGTAACGCAGGAACTCGAGCGTGTAGTCCCCCTGGCCGGCGGTGATCGAACGCAGGTCGGGAGCATACGTGAGCATCTCCGACATCGGCACCTCGGCCTTGATCTCGGTCATGGAGCCGATCGGCTCCATCCCCTGCGGACGCCCGCGACGGCTGTTGAGGTCGCCGATGACGTCGCCCACATGAGCCTCGGGTACCGACAGCGTCACCAGCATGATCGGCTCCAGCAGCACGGGGTCGGCGAGCTCGAGGGCCTGCTTCATCGCCTGCACGCCGGCCAGCTTGAAGGCGATCTCCGAGGAGTCCACGGAGTGGTGCTGACCGTCCACCAGCCGCACCCTCACGCCCTTCACCGGGTAGCCCGCGAGCACGCCCGCGTGCATCGCCTCGCGCACGCCTTTCTCGACCGCCGGGATGAACGACCCGGGGATCACGCCGCCCTTGATCTGGTTGACGAACTCGAAGCCCTCGTCGCCGTCGGCGATCCCCAGCGGCTCGATTTCGATCTGGCAGTCGCCGAACTGGCCGCGCCCGCCGGACTGCTTCTTGTGGCGGCCGTGAGCGGCGGAGGGACCGCGGATCGTCTCCTGGTAGGGGACCCGCGGCGGCTTCAGCGCGACCTCCACGCCGAAACGGTCGCGCAGGCGGTCGACGACCACTTCCACGTGTACCTGGGAGAGGCCCGCGACGATCTGCTCGCCGGTCTGCTGGTCACGGTGCAGGTCGATCGTCGGGTCCTCCTCCTGCAGGCGCCGCAGCGAGGACAGGACCTTGTCCTCGTCGCCTCGGCTCTTGGGCTCCACGGCGAAGGCCATCACCGGGGCGGGCAGCGTCAGGCGCGGCATCTCGATCGGCTCGTCGCGGTCGGCCAGCCAGTCACCCGCCCGGGTCTCCTTGAGCTTCGCGACCGCGCCGATGTCACCCGGACCGAATTCGGTCACGTGGTCGACCTCCTTGCCGTTGAAGACCAGCAGCTGGCCGATCCGCTCCTTGACGTGGGCGCGGGTGTTCAGCACCTGGCTGTCGCTGCGCAGCACGCCCTGGTAGACGCGCAGCAGGTTGATCCTTCCGGCGAACGGGTCGGCGCGGGTCTTGAACACGTAGGCGAACAGCTCGCTGCCCTCGTCGGCCCGCAGCTCGATCTCGCCCACCTCCAGGGAGCCGTGCTTGACCGGCGAGGGCAGGTCCTCGACGATCGCGTCGAGCAGGCGGGAGGTGCCGAGGTTGCGGGTCGCGCAACCACATACGACGGGGAAGATCTTGCCGTGGTTGGTGCCCTCCTTGAGTGCTCCCACGATCTCCTCGTGCGAGATCTCCTCGCCCTCGAGGTAACGCTCCATCAGCGAGTCGGAGACTTCGCAGACCTCGTCCATCAGCTTCTCGCGATATTCCTGGGCGAGCTCGGCCTGGGCGTCGGGGATGGGGATCTCCTCGGAGCCCTTGGCGGCACCGGTGGGGCCGTTCTCAGGACCCGGCTGGCGGAACGCGGTCATGTCCACCAAGTCGATCACGCCTTCCAGCTCGTGCTCGGAGCCGATCGGGATCTCGGTCGCCACCACGTGCGCCCCGAAGGCCCCCTTCAGGCTCTCCAGCGTGCGGAAGAAGTCGGCCCGCTCGCGGTCGAGCATGTTCACGAACAGCATCCGGGCGATGTCGAGCTCGGCGGCCCGCGCCCACAGCCGGCTGGTGGTGACCTCGACTCCCATCACGGCGTTGACGACGAACACGGCGGCCTCGCAGACGCGCACCGCGCCCAGTGCGTCGGCCACGAAGCTCGGCTCGCCGGGAGTGTCGATGAGGTTGATCTTGCGGTCCTGCCAGGGGATCGAGCTGAGCGTCGCGGAGATCGACATCTGGCGGGCCTGCTCGTCGGGATCGGAGTCCGAGACGGTGGTGTGCTCGGGCACCGTCCCGAGCCGCGTGATGGCTCCGGACTCGTACAGGAGGGCCTCGTGCAGCGACGTCTTACCGGAGCCGCGGTGGCCGAGGAGCGCCACGTTGCGGATCCTGTCCGCCGCCGGGCGGCCCCCGTTCCCTAGAGCCACATTGCCTGCCATCTGAACGCCTCCTCGTCGCTGGGAGCCCACGATAGCGCCGCGCGCGCTGGCCTGCCAGCGTGGCTGGCCGGGGCGTCCAGGGGCTCTCAGACGGGTCCTGCGGCGACGCTAGGCGTCGAAGGCTTCCTCCTGCATCCGCGAGCGCAGACGCAGGACGGCCTTGGTGTGCATCTGCGAGACGCGGGACTCGGTCACGCCGAGTACCTCCCCGATCTCGCGCAGGGTCAGGTTCTCGTAGTAGTACAGGGCGATGACCAGCTTCTCGCGCTCGGGCAGCTTCGCGATCGAGTCCGCGATCCGGTCCTTGAGGTCCCCGAGGTCGAGCGCTTTCGCCGGGTCCGGGGCGCCGGGGTCCTCGATCGTGTCCATCAGCGAGACCTGGTCGCCGCTGGAGTCCGACACGCTCCACAGCTCGTCCAGCGCCACGATCGAGGAGTGTGAGATCGCCAGCAGGGAGTCGTTGAGTTCGTCCACGGTGATCCCCATCTCCTGGGCGATCTCCTCGTCGGTGGGCTGGCGGTGCAGGTTGTGCTCGAGCTTGGCGATCGCCTTCTCGACCTCCCGTGCCCGTGCCCGCACGCTGCGGGGGACCCAGTCGAGCGAGCGCAGCTCGTCGATGATCGCCCCCTTGATGCGCATGATCGCGTAGGTCTCGAACTTGATCTCGCGGGAGAGGTCGAAGCGGTCGATCGCCGACATCAGCCCCCCGAGGCCGTAGGAGACGAGGTCGGCCTCCTCCACGTGCGGTGGAAGCCCGGCCGCCGTCCGTCCGGCCACGTACTTGACCAGGGGTGAGTAGGCGAGCACCAGCCGATCGCGGACGCTCACGTCACCGTCGATCTTGTAGCGCCGCCACAGTTCGCGCAGCTCGATGGGCTTGACGTTGGTCTCCAGGGCTTCCTTCCCCGCCGTAGGGCGTGCGTTAGCGGCAGCCTAGCGGCCCGATCCCCCGCCAAGTTGCCCAGGCGCCGGCGCCGGGCCCCCCGCGGCGGCCCGGCGGGCGGCGGCGGGCGGCGCCGGAGACTCAGGCCCGGGGGTGGCTGCGCCGGTAGGCGCTCTTCAGCCTGGCGGACTCCACACGCGTGTAGATCTGGGTCGTGGAGACACTCGCGTGGCCGAGCATCTCCTGGATGCTGCGCAGGTCGGCGCCCCCGTCGAGCAGGTGGGTGGCGAAGCTGTGGCGCAGGGCGTGGGGCGAGAAGCCCTCGACGATCCCGGCCCGGGAGCCCCACACCTTCAACCTGCGCCGCACATCGCTGGTCGAGAGCCGACGTCCGCGCACGCTGAGGAACATCGCACTCGGCGCCGGGGGGCCCGCGTTGGCGGCGAGCGGGTGCCGGCCGCGCTCCAGGTAGTCACGGAGCGCCTTCTGGGCGGGCTCGCCGACGGGCACGAGCCTCGTCTTGCGGCCCTTTCCCTCGACCCTCACCTGCTCGGCGTCGAAGTCCAGGTCGCCGTCGTCGAGCGAGACGAGCTCGTCCGCCCGCAGCCCACAGGAGTAGGCGAGCTCGAACATCGCCCGGTCACGCAGCTCCAGTGGGTTCGTGGCGGGGATCGCGTCGAGCAGGCGTCCGGTCTCGCGGCTGCTCAGCACGCGCGGCAGGTGGCGCCCGCGCCGGGGCGTCGAGACGAGCTCGCCGGGGTTCTGCTCTATGTGTCCGTGCTCGCGCAGGCCGTTGAACAGGGCCCGCGCGGCGGCCAGCTTGCGCGCCGAGGTGCTGGGGGCCAATCCGTTGCGTGACAGGTGGGCGACGTAGCGGCGCACCTCGCGCGGTCCGATGTCACGCGGCGAGAGCCCCTCGGCGGCCGCCCAGCGCGCCAGCTCCCGCAGGTCCGAGCGGTAGGCCCGGCGGGTCCGCTCGGCGCGGTCGCGCCGGACCAGGTCATCCTCGAGCAGCCGGATCGCGGCCGGCCAGTCGGCTCCCGGCTGTGGGGCGGATCGGGCTGGAGCCATCTGGTTGACCTTCGCCGTGGCCTGGTAAGAGCCTGCCGCGAGGGGTAGATTCTGTGTGGATGGATGCCCCCACGATCCAGCGCTCGGTGAGGATCCCGGCCGGCGAGGCGGCCGCCTACGGGCCGGTGGGCCACTCGCAGTGGTTGGACGTCGACTGGAGCTCCCACCAGCGCTGGCTGACCGTGGACGGCGACCTGGTCAACACGATCGAGCTCGGCCCCGACAACGCTGCGGACACCCAGCCGCTGGTGTTCGTCCACGGGCTGTCCGGGTGCTGGGCCAACTTCCTCGAACAGCTCCCGGTGATGGCGCGCGAGCACCGCGTGGTGACACTCGACCTCCCCGGCTTCGGGTACTCGCCGATGCCCGCGAAGGAGATCACCATCCCCGGCTACGCGCGGCTGCTGGACGCACTGCTCGCACAGCTCGGCATCGACGCCGCGGCCGTCATCGGCAACTCGATGGGCGGCTTCATCGCGGCGGAGCTGGCCATCTCCTTCCCGCAGCGGGTCGAGCGGCTGGTGCTCGTGTCCCCGGCCGGCATCTCGACCCGCGAGCCGCTGGCGGGGATCAGCCCGCGTCTGGCCTCCCGCAGCCCGGTTCCGGTGCTGGTGCGGGGCGAGCGGCTGCTGGCCGCCTCCGCGGCGGCGCTCGCCTCCCGCTCGGATACCGTCGCGCGCCGGGCGCGGCTGCGCGAGCTGATGCTCTACCTGGCGGTGCGCCACGCCGGACGCCTGCCGGGCCCGCTGGTTGCCGAGCAGCTGCGGGGCGCGGGCAAGCCCGGGTTCTTCGGCGCCTGGCAGGCGATCATCGACTACGACTTCGAAGAACGCCTGCCGGAGATCGCGTGCCCCACGTTGATCGTGTGGGGCGAGGAGGACCACCTCGTCAGCGTGCACGACGCGGACGTGTTCGCCGACCTGATCCCCGACTCGCGCAAGGTGATCTTCGAGGACACCGGCCACATGGCGATGCTCGAGCGCCCCGCCGCCTTCAACGCGCTGCTGCGCGACTTCCTGGCCGAGTAGCGCCCGGCTCGCCTCGCGCCGCTCAGCCGGGCCGCCGCGCCGCCGCTCTCCCGCTGCGTGCGCCGCTCAGCTTGTGACGGCACCTTCCGCGGCGCTGCCCACGAGCTTGGCGTACTTGCGGATCGCCACGTCCAGGTCGGGGTCCTGAGGGGGCTGGCGGTAGGTGGCCACGCGGCCGGCGAGCTCGTCCGGGCTGAGCGCCACCTCGAGCACCCGGGACTCGACGTCGATCGTGATCCGATCGCCGTCGGCGAGCCCCCCGATCGGCCCGCCACGGGCCGCCTCGGGTGCGACGTGGGCGACCATGAAGCCGTGGGTGGCACCCGAGAAGCGCCCGTCGGTGATCAGCGCGACGGTCTCCCCCAGCCCCTCTCCAACCAGCGCCGCGGTGACCGCCAGCATCTCGCGCATGCCGGGCCCGCCGGCGGGGCCCTCGCCGCGGACCACGACCACGTCGCCTTCCTTGATCCCGCCCGCGAGCACCGCCGCCATCGCCGCCTCCTCGCCGTCGAACACACGGGCGGGACCGGTGTGGGAGCGACGGGAGTGCCCGGCGAGCTTGACCACGCAGCCGTCCGGCGCGATGTTCCCCCGCAGGATCGCGAACCCACCCGTCGGGGCGAGGGCTTCCGAGAGCGGGAGCACGACGCGCTGGCCGGGGGTTTCCGGCGCCTCCTCGGCGTGGTGGCCGATCGTGTGCCCCGTCACCGTCTCGGCATCACCGTGGAGCACGCCCGCTTCGAGCATGCGCTTGAGCACGAGCGGGACACCGCCGGCCTCGTACAGGTCGGTGGCGGCGTAACGGCCTCCGGGCTGGAGGTCACAGAGCAGCGGCGTGCGCTCGGAGATGTCGTCGAACTCGTCGATCACGAGCGGCACACCGGCTTCGCGGGCGATCGCCAGCAGGTGCAGCACACCGTTGGTGGAGCCGCCGCTCATCGCCACCGCCGCGATCGCGTTTTCGAGGCCCTGCTTGGTGATGATCCGGTTCGGGAGCTGTCCGCGGCGCAGGACGTCCATCACCAGTTCGCCGGCCTGGCGGGCGACCTCGAGCTTGCGTCCGTCCTCGGCCGGCACCATCGCCGAACCCGCCGGCGAGATGCCGAGCACCTCGAAGGCCATCGCCATCGTGTTGGCCGTGAACTGGCCGCCGCAGGCGCCCGCACCGGGCGAGGCGGCGTCCTCGAGCGCGTGCAGCTCGTCTTCGGTGATCTTCCCGGCAGCGTGGGCGCCGACCGCCTCGAAGACGTGCTGGATCGTGACCTCCTGGCCCTTGAAGTGACCGGGCCGGATCGAGCCGCCGTAGAGCATCAGCGAGGGGACGCCGAGGCGCGTGAGCGCCATCACCGCGCCGGGGATCGTCTTGTCGCAGCCCGTGATCGCCAGCACGGCGTCGAAGCAGTGGGCGGAGGCTACGAGCTCGATCGAGTCGGCGATCACCTCGCGCGAGACCAGCGACGCGCGCATCCCGGCGGTCCCCATCGTGATGCCGTCGGAGATCGCGATCGTGTTGAGCTCCATCGGGGTGCCCCCGGCGGCGCGGATGCCCTCCTTCGCCTTGGCCGCGAGCACGCGGTTGTTGAAGTTGCAGGGCATCGTCTCGATCCACGAGTGGGCTACACCGATGATCGGCTTGGCTAGGTCCTCGGCGCTGTAGCCGACGCCGTGCAGGTAGGAGCGCGCGGCGGCGCGCTCCGGTCCCTCGGTGAGGGCGCGGCTACGGTGCCTGGGATCGAATCCGCCGTTGGCGTTCACGCGGCCCGAACACCACCGAGCTCGCGTTCGGCACGCTCGCGTTCCCAGCGTGCCAGCCGGGCGAGATCGCGGCGGACCCGCTCGGGGTCGACCTGGCGGCCGGGAAGGTGCATGTTCGCCTCGCCGATCAGGCGCCGCTCGTCGGCGGTGATCGCCATCCACTTCGCCAGCACGTCGTCGGATTGGGGCAGCTTGGAGCTGCCGAAGGGGCGGGTGTGGTCGGGGAAGGTGATGCAGTACTCGCTCAGCAGCTCGCCGGTTGCGGGTACGTAGGCGACGATCGGCTTGTGGGGGTAGATCAGGTACGCGTACGGCGCGGAGGCCTCGCCCGCGGCGACGCCGACCGGGCCGAACACGCGCAGGAACCCGAGGTCGCTGTAGATCTCCCAGTCCTCTGCGTTGACGCAGGAGCGCAGCAGCGACCGGGCGCGCTGCTCGGCACGACGTTCGCGGCCGGGGTCATAGTTCTCTTCGGCGTGCGCCCTGCGTGCGCGGGCGACCGCCACGCGGGCACGGGTGATCGTGCGCCGGAGCCGGGGACGGGCAAGCTCGAAGAACAACACCAGCAGCAATACGGCGGCGGTCCCGAGTGGGAGCGCCACGCCGCTAGCGGCCTGCAGGGGCCGCACCCCCGGCGGCGCGCGGAAAGAAGATCACGCGCTCCGCATCCCTGGGAACTTCGTCGAAGCTCTTGACGAGCTCGGCCTCACGGCGTCCGGCGAGGCCCTCTGTGGGCACGGCGGCCCACATACCCGCATCCAGCTCACGGCGAAACGCCTCGATCAGCTCCTGCTCCTCGGCGGGTATGTCCACGTCACCCTCGGCGAGCACGATCTCGCCATGGCCGGGCTTCATACGGAGCAACCTCATCGCCAACGGGATTATGGCAAACGCTCTCCCCCGCTCTCAGGTTTCGCGCTGCCTCGCCAGCCCGATCGCGTCCACGGGGCCCGCACCGCCCCCAAGCTCCCTCAGCCCAGCGGCGACCGCTGCTCCCGCGCGGGCACGGGCGATGCGGGCCGCCGTGGGCAGATCTCGGCCCAGGGCGAGCTGCGCGGCGAGGACCGACGAGTGGGTGCATCCCGAACCGTGGGCGGCTCCCCCGGGGTGGCGAAGGCCCTCGATCTCGACGGCCTCCGCGTCCTGACCGACGACCAGCAGGTCGGCCGCCCGATCGCGGTGCCCACCGGTGAGGATCACCGCTCCGGGGCCGAGTGCGAGCACCGCGCGAGCGAGCCGCTCGGCCTCGCCGGGCAGCTCCCGGTCGCGCTCCGGCGCGCCCGCCAGCGCGCGGGCCTCCTGAAGATTCGGCGTCACCACGGTCGCCAGCGGGAGGATGTGCTCCGCCAGCCAGCGCTCGGCGTCGGGCTCGATCAGACGGGCGCCCGACTCGGCGACCATCACGGGGTCGACCACGACCGGCGTGCCCGGGGGCAACTCGGCCAGCGCCACCGCGACCGCCCTGGCGGTCTCGAGCGTCCCCAGCATCCCGACCTTGACGGCGTCGACGCCGATGTCTTCGAGCACCGCCCTCACCTGCGCGAGCACCATCTCGGGCGCGACGGCCGCCACGGCGCTCACCTCGCGCGTGTTCTGGGCTGTGATCGCGGTGATCGCCGAGGTCCCGTGCACGCCACAGCTGGCGAACGCCTTCAGGTCCGCCTGGATGCCCGCGCCCCCACCGGAGTCCGAGCCGGCGATCGTCAGTGCGGTCGGGGTCCTCGCGGCCACGCCGGCGCGAGCCTTCTCAGCCGCGTCGGCGGGCCCGCACGGCCGCGTCCTCGAGCCGGGCTTTGGGCGGGAAGATCGAGTAGCTCCCGATCGCCGTCGCGATCAGGCGGCCGTCATCGTGGTGGACCTCCGACTGCATCACGCCGATCGAGCGGTTGCGGCGATTCAACGTCGAGTGGCAGATGACGTCGCCCTCGGTCGCGGTCTGGATGTAGTTGATCGAGATGCTGATCGTGGCGATGCGCTCCTGCTCGGTCGTCTGGGCCCACAGCGTCGAGCCCATGCAGTAGTCGACCAGGGCGAAGGTTACGACCCCCGAGAGCAGGCCTCCCCGGTTGATGAGCTCGGGCCTGATCGTGACCCGCACCGTCTGGGGGTCCTCCCAGCGCAGTCCGATGAAGCTCGTGAGGTCGTCGAGCGAACGCGGACCTCCACCGGGACCCGGAGGGACCGGGCGACCGCTGTCGGCGGCACCCCCGGGGTCACCCTCGGCGGCGGCACCTGCGTCTCCCTCGGCGGGCGGGGGCGTGCTCATCGCGGGGCAGGCTATGAGAAAAGGCCCGCGGCCCGCGGCGCCCGGGCGCCACGGCGGCCTCCCCGTGTGCTCGGCTGAGGCATCCCAAGCCGCGCGTAGCTTCGAGCGGGTGCACGCCCGCGAACGGCTCGGAGCCCTCGGGGAGGAGCTCGCGAGCGCCCATCTGCAGCGGCTCGGCTTCCGCGTGCTGGAGCGCAACGTCCGCACCCGAGGAGGGGAGATCGACCTGATCGTGTTCGACGGGCACACGCTCGTGTTCGTGGAGGTCAAGACCGCCCGCGCGGTTCCGGCGGGGCGCCGCCAGGAGGCGGTCCCGCTGCACTGGCTCGGCCCACGCCAGCGCTGGCGGATCAGGCGGCTGGCGCGAGCCTGGCTGGCGGATCCGCAGCGCCGGCATCCCCGTGCCGCGGCGGTGCGCTTCGATGCCATCGGCGTGGTTCTCGACGCGCGCGGGCGGCTGCACGCGCTCGAGCACCTGGAGGGCGCCTGGTGAGGCTCCACACCCCTACCCCGAACACCCGCTCCCGGACCAACCCGCGGGAGACCCGGAAGCGGGTCACACGGGAGCGCGGTCAGCCGGCGGCGACCTTCACCTCCGCACCGAGGAACGAGAGCAGCGCGTTGTTGACCTGCAGGCAGTGCGTCCAGGCGATCGCGTGCGGCCCTCCCTGGATCGTGACGAGTTCGACGTCCTTGATCAGACCCGGCAGGCGCGCACCGGTCTTCTCGTACGGCAGGATGCGGTCGGCGTCGCCCTGTATCACCAGTATCGGCACGTCGATCTTCGAGAGGTCCTCCCGGAAGTCGGTCTCCCACGTCTCGATGCAGGCCACGCCGGCGATCGCCGACGCGCCGGCGGCGATGTTCCAGCTGGCCTGGTAGGCCTGATCGCTGACAAGCGTTCCACCGTATTCATCGATGTTGTAGAAGTTGTCCAGGAAGCCCTTCATCCAGGCCGGGATGTCGGCTGCGGCCTGCTTTTCGAAGTCCCCGAACAGGCTCGCCGGAAGGCCCTCGGGGTTGTCCTCGGCCTGCAGCAGGAACGGCGGTATCGGTGACACGAGCACGCCCCGCGAGACTCGCGCCGAGCCGTACGTGCCCAGGTAGCGGGTCACCTCGCCGGTGCCCATCGAGTGCCCCACGAGCGTCGCGTCGTGGAGGTCGAGCTCGTCCATCAGCCCGGCTAGGTCCGCGGCGAAGGTGTCGTAGTCATAGCCCGAGGCCGGCTGGCTCGAGTTGCCGAACCCGCGCCGGTCGTAGGTGATGACGCGATGGCCCGCCTCGAGCAGCACCGGCAACTGCTTGTCCCACGCCCTGCCGCTGAGCGGGTAGCCGTGGATCAGGACCACGGGCGATCCGGAGCCGTGGTCTTCGTAGTAGAGGTCGATCGACCCAGAGTTCTCCTCACCAACGTGGACGTGAGGCATGAGGCTCCCTTCGGTTGAATCTGCCAGATCGGCCGGCGATTTCAAGCTCGCCGAGTCGCGCACCCGGGACGGCGTCACCACCCCACACGACTGATCGCCGGCGCCACGGTCGAGGGCCCGTGAGCCAATGCTTACACCGCTGTCAAGAGCCCCGGCGGGGCCCTCGAGCGGCCGGCGGCTCCTCTACAGCGCGAGCTGCTGGTAGGCGAGCGACTGGAAGGACATCCGGTGCAGCGGCGAGACCCCGTTGGCGATGATCGCCTCGCGATGCTCGGGGGTCGAGTAGCCGACGTGCTCGGCGAACCCCCACCCGGGGTGGCGCTCCTCGGCGCGGTGCATGTAGCGGTCGCGGGTGACCTTGGCGATGATCGACGCCGCCGCGATCGCGGCGCTGCGGGCATCGCCGTCGACGACCGCCCGCTGGGGGCGTCCCATCTCGCCGACGGAGAAGCCGTCCACCAGGCAGAGCACCTCGTCGGACACCGGCTCGGTGACGCCGATGAGCGCTTCCCGCAGGGCCGCCAGGTTGGTCTTGTGAAGTCCACGTCCGTCGACCGTGCGGACGCACCGGGAGACGACGCTCACCCGCACGGCGGTGCGCATGACCAGCGGGTAGAGCGCCTCGCGGGCGTCGTGGGTGTGCTGCTTGGAGTCGTTTAGCGCGCCCAGCAGCCGCACCTGGCGGGTGCCGAGCCGCTCGTAGTCGAACAGCACTGCGGCGGCCACCAGGGGCCCGGCCAGCGAGCCACGGCCGGCCTCGTCGGCGCCCGCGATCAGGCGGCTGCCGAGGGCGCGGTCGAAGGCGAACAGCTTCCTGCCGGGGCGCCGCCCGCGCCGCCCGGAGCGCCCCCGCACGGAGCGTGGTGAGCCCGTCTGTCCGCCGCCGCTGCCGGCGACCCCCACCGCGCGGCGCCCCACGTCGATCTCAGATGGGGCCGATCCGGCTGATGGGCCAGTAGGTGAAGAAGGCCTCGCCGATGATCCAGGAGGTTGGAACCGGTCCCCAGAACCTGCTGTCGTCCGATTCCCCACGATTGTCGCCCATCATGAACCAGTGCCCGGCGGGAACCTTGATCGGCTTCGCGAAGGTGCACTCGGGGTTGGCGCCGCATTCTTTGATGTAGGAGTCCTTCTCGCGGACGAACGTGGTGGTGCCCTTCGCCTTGCGGTAGACGTGCCCGTCCTGGATGTAGATTTCGTCCCCGGGCCCGGCGACCACGCGCTTGATGAAGTTCACGCTGGCCTCCTTGTCGACCGGCTGGGAGCACGCTTCTCCGGGGGCCGTCGACTTGCCGCAACGCTCGCTCTCGGCGCCTTCGGGGGGATGGAACACCACGATCTGGCCCACGCTGGGGTTGCCGAAGTCCATCCCGATGCGATTCACGAGCACCCGCTGGCCGATCGCCAGCGTGGGTTCCATCGAGCCGCTCGGGATCTTGTAGGGCTTGACGATCCATTGCTGGATGGCCAGTGCGAGGCCGAGCGCGACGGCCACGATCACCACCAGCTCGACGATCGAGCCGGTCAGGGATTTGGAGCGTTTGCGGGCGTTCAGTGCAGTGCTCACGCTGCGTCGTCACCGGCGGGGGCGGCCACGCCCTCGCCTGCATCGGGGGAGGAATCAGCGTCATCCGCGGGCGCAGCTGGCTCACCGGAGGGCGCCTCGCCCGCTCCGTCGCCGCTCGCCTGGAGCGCCTCCCCCCCCCGCTGGCCGCCATCGCCGCCAGCGTCGGCGCCTTCCGGCGCCGCAACCTGCTCATCTGCCTGATCCGTAGTCTGCGCCTCGGCCTCGGTCGCCTCTGCCTGGCCCTCCTCGGTCGCGCCGGCCGCCTCGACGTCCTGGGGTGCCTCTGCCTGCTCCTCCACGGCGTGCAGCAGCCCGGGCTCGACGACGTCCTCGGGGCCCGTGTAGCGGCGCTCGCGCACACGCGCACGCTTGCCGACCCTTTCGCGCAGGTAGTAGAGCTTGGCCCGGCGCACGTCGCCACGGGCGGCGAGCTCGATCCGCTCGATCTTCGGGGAATGCACGGGGAACATCCGCTCAACGCCGACACCGAAGGACTGCTTGCGGACCGTGAATGTCTCCCGCGCGCCGTGGCCCTGGCGCTTGATCACGACGCCCTCGAAGACCTGCACGCGGCTACGGCTGCCCTCGACCACCTGGAAGTGCACCTTCACGCGATCGCCCGGCGAGAAGCTGGGGACCCGGCGCAGCTGGGCGCGCTCGATCTTTTCGATGACACTGCTCATGAGAGGGAACCAACCTTGACGCCGGACACGAGCGTGGCGTGACAGAGCGCGCTGCAGATGGTAGCGAACCGCCGCCGAGCCCCACTCCGGTGCCGGGCTCTGTCGAAGGCCCTTCCGCACCGGGTCCCGTCCCGCGTCAGGGCCGGTCCGTGGCGCCTTTCTCGCCGGGCCCCCGGGCCCGGCTCTGTTCCCGGCGCCACTGCTCGATCCGTTCATGGTGGCCGGAGAGCAGCACGTCAGGGACCCGCCAGCCCCGGTACTCGGCGGGGCGCGTGTAGTGGGGGTACTCGGGAAGGCCTCCCAGGGCGGCGCTGTAGGACTCCTCCTGCGCGGAGTGCTCGTCCCCGAGCGCTCCGGGGAGCTTGCGCATGACCGCGTCGCAGAGCACCATCGCCGGCAGCTCCCCTCCGCTGAGCACGTAGCGCCCGATCGACACCACGTCACTGGCGAAGTGCTCGAGGATGCGCTCGTCGAAGCCCTCGTAGCGCCCGCACAGCAGCGTCAGCTCCTCCTCGGCGGCCAGCTCGTCCACGAGTGGGTCGTCGAGGAGCCGCCCGCTGGGCGCCAGGGCGATCACCCGCCGGCGCTCGCGCAGGCGCTCGGGGTCGACCCCGTAGCGCGCCCGCAGGGCGCTGTCGAGCACGTCCACCCGCAGCAGCATCCCGGCGCCGCCGCCGAAGGGGGTGTCGTCGACCTGGCCGGTCCCCAGCGGGGTGTGCTCGCGAATGTCGATCAGCTCCAGCGCAGAGCCGCCCGCGAGCACGTTGGCCACGTGGCGCTGGCCGCGAAACCAGTCGAACCACTGGGGAAACAGGGTGAAGACGTCGATCCTCACGACTGCTCCTCGCCGTCCTTTGGCACGGGTGGCGCGTCCTCCAGGAAGGCCAGCTCGATGTCGATCGTGCGCCGCTGCGCGTCCACGCTGCGGATGGCGTCTTTGACGAGCGGCACCAGCAGCGTGCCGGGTGCGTCGCTGCGACGCACCTCCAGCACCTCGCACGAGGGGAGCTCGAGCAGGCCCGTGACCTCGCCGACCTCGTGATCGCCGTCGCCGACCCGGCAGCCGACGAGCTCGTGCGCCCACCACTCGCCCTCGCCGAGCTCGGGCAGCTCCTGGCGGCTGACTGTCAGCTCCTGTCCTCGCAGCTGCTGTGCGGCCTCCCGGCCATCCACGCCCGTCAGCCTCAGGATCGGGCGCTGGGCGGTGCCGGCGAGGCGGACGATCTCGGCCTCCCGGCCGTCGAGCTGGACTGTGGAGCCCACCACCAGCAACCTCGCCACGGGGCGGGTCACGTAGAAGCTGCCGTCGAGGCCGTGGGGCCGTCCCACCCGCCCGGCCGGCACCTGGGCGGACGTCAATCGACGATGTCGAGGAGCACGTGGACGCCCTCGCCGGCGGCCGCGGCTTTGACCACCGTCCGCAGCGCGTGGGCGGTGCGTCCGCCGCGGCCGATCACCCTGCCGTAGTCGTCTTCCCCCACGCAGAGCTCGAGCACGACCGTCCCGTCGTCCTCCTCGAACTGCTCGACCTCGACCGCGTCGGGGTCATCCACCAGGCCTTCGGCGAGGTACTCGAGCAGCTGCTTTGCGTTTTCGGCGAGCATCGTGGCCGGCCCGAAGCGTACGCGCTCGGCTAGCGGGCCTTGGTGGGGATCCCCTGGATGTGCAACAGCTTGCGAACCGTGTCGGACGGCTGGGCGCCGCGCGCCAGCCAGCTGCGGGCCCGCTCCTCGTCGATCACGATCGTCGAGGGCTCAGTCTGGGCGTTGTAGTGCCCGATCGTCTCGATCACGCGCCCGTCCCGAGGGGAGCGCTGGTCGGCGACGACCACCCTCCAGATCGGGTCCTTCTTGCCGCCCACCCGGGTGAGCCTGAGCCTTACCGACACGTGTTCCTCTCTGACGCTTGCAGGGCGCCCACTCATCGGGGCGCAGAGGGCAGCTTAGACGGTCACCGCGCGTTCCGGATCAGCGCGCCGATGTCCGGCATCTTGCCGCGCCCCACCTGGCGCATGACCTTGCGCATCTGGTCGAACTGCTTGACGAGCCGGTTGACCTGTTGAACGCTCGTGCCGGACCCGCGGGCGATGCGCAGGCGCCGGGAGCCGTTGATCAGGTCGGGCTTGCGCCGCTCCTGGGGGGTCATCGAGAGGATGATCGCCTGGATCCGGTCGAGCTCCCGCTCGTCGATTTTGAGGTTCTGCAGCTGATGTCCGCCGAAGCCGGGGATCATCCCCAGCAGGTTGCTGAGGGGCCCCATTTTGCGCATCATCTTGAGCTGGTCCAGGAAGTCGTCGAGGCCGAACTCGTTGCGGCGCAGCTTGCGCTCGAGCTCGCGCGCCTCGTCCTCCTCGATCTCCTGCTCGGCCTTCTCGATCAGGCTCATGACGTCGCCCATGCCGAGGATCCGCTGGGCCATGCGGTCCGGGTGGAAGCGTTCGAACTGCTCGAGCTTCTCGCCGGTGGAGGCGAACAGGATCGGCCGTTCGGTGACCGCCCGCACCGACAGCGCCGCGCCACCGCGGGCGTCGCCGTCGAGCTTCGTCATCACGACCCCGTCGAAGTCCACGGCCGCCGCGAACTGCTCGGCCACGTTGACCGCGTCCTGGCCGGTCATCGAGTCGAGCACCAGCAGCACGTGCCGGGGCTCGACCGCGTCGCGGGTCGCCACCAGCTCGGCCATCAGCTGCTCGTCCACGTGCAGGCGACCGCTGGTGTCAACGATCAGCACGTCCTTGCCGTCGCGCCGCGCGCACTCCAGCGCCCAGGCGGCGATCTCGACGGGGTCGCGGTCGGTTCCCTGCTCGTAGACCTCCGCGCCCGCCTGTGCTCCCACCTTCACGAGCTGGTCCACGGCCGCCGGGCGGTAGACGTCGCAGGCGGCCAGCGCCACCGAGGAACCGTGCTGCTGGTGCAGCAGGCGCGCGAGCTTGGCCGTGGCGGTGGTCTTGCCGGAGCCCTGCAGCCCGGCCATCAGGATCACCGTCGGGGGACTGGGGGCGAAGTCCATCTCCGGCGCGTCCCCGCCCATCAATGACGTCAGCTCCTCCGCCACCAGCTTGATCACCTGCTGGCCGGGGTTCAGCCGCCCGACCACCTCCGCCGCCAGGCAGCGCTCCTTCAGCTCGGAGGTGAACTGGCGGACGACCTTGAAGTTGACATCCGCCTCCAGCAGCGCGAGGCGGATCTCGCGCATCGCCGCGTCGACGTCCTCCTCGGTGAGGGAGCCGCGCTGGCGGACATCCGCCAGCGTCCCCTGGAGCCGCTCGGAGAGGGCGTCGAACACGCGGGCTAGTGCTCGCGGCGCGGCCGTGGCGGGGGCGGCAGCGGTGGGCTGCCGGGCACGGGCGGCAGCGGCGGGCTGCCCGACCCATCCGAGCGCGGCTCGGGCGTGCCCTCCCGGGCGCGTGTTTTGAGCGCCTCGCCGATGCCCCCGAAGGCCTGCGCGAACTCCGAGGGCACCACGAACACCGTGTTGCCGTCCCCTTCGGCCAGCTGGGGCAGCATCTGCAGGTATTCGTAGCTGAGCAGCTCTTGGTCGGGTTTGCCCTCGTGGATGGCGTTGAAGACCGTGTCGATCGCCTTGGCTTCGCCCTCGGCGCGCAGGATCGCGGCCTGGCGCTCTCCCTCGGCGGTCAGCACGGCGGCCTGCTTGGCCCCCTCGGCGGTGAGGATCTGCGCCTGCTTCTCACCTTCGGCGGTGAGGATCGCGGCACGGCGGTCGCGCTCGGCGCGCATCTGCTTCTCCATCGCCGAGCGGATGTCCGCCGGCGGGTCCACGGACTTGATCTCGACGCGGTTGATGCGTATCCCCCACTTGCCGGTCGCCTCGTCGAGGACCGTCCTCAGCTCGGTGTTGACGTTCTCGCGCGCTGTCAGCGTCGCCTCCAGCGTGAGGCCGCCGATCACGTTGCGCAGCGTCGTGACGGTCAGCTGCTCGATCGCCTGCAGCGGGTTCGCCACTTCGTAGGTCGCCGAGCGGGGGTCTGTGATGGTGAAGTACAGGACGGTCTCGATCGCGACCACGACGTTGTCTTCGGTGATCACCGACTGGGGCGCGAAGTTGACGACCTGCTCGCGCAGGTCCACCAGCGGGCGCACGCGATCGACGAACGGGATCACCAGCGCGACCCCCGGTTCCAGGGTGCGGCTGTAGCGACCGAGATGCTCGACGACGCCGGCCCGAGCCTGGGGGATCACGCGGATCGTGCGGAAGGCGGCGATCAGCGCGAACACCACCACTACTGCGATCACGATCACGGCTACCACGGACGTGTACCTCCTCTGATCAGGGTGAGCCTCAACGCATCACGAGCGCGGTCGCGCCCTTGATGTCGACGACCTCGACCCGCTCACCGGCCTCGATCACTTCGTCGTCGCCGAGGCTGCGGGCGGTCCACACCTCACCCCCGTCGATCTTCACACAGCCGACACCTTCGCCGTTGGCGATCCGCTCGATCACCATCGCCTGGTGTCCCACGAGCGCCGCCGCACCCGTTCTGATCGCCGGCGGCAGGCGCCGGTGGCGGCTGGCGACGGGACGCAGCGCCGCCACCACGGCCAGCGACACAGCCCCGAATGCGATCACGCTCACAAGCGTGCCGGCGCCGACCGCCGCGAGCAGCGCTGCGAGCGCCGCGCCGAGCGCGAACGGCAGCAGGTACAGGCCGCCCGTGTGCATCTCGCCGATCCCGAAGACGGCGGCTGCGATCAGCCACACGATCCAAATATCCATCAACGCTCACGATAGCTCCGGCGCGATCAGCGCGCGCGCAAAGTCCTGCGCGTCGAACGGCCTCAGATCCTCGACCGACTCGCCCACCCCGATCAGCTTGACGGGCAGCGACAGCTCCCGCGCGATCGCCAGCGCGATGCCGCCGCGGGCGGTTCCGTCGAGCTTCGTCAGCGCCACCCCGCTGACCTCGGCGGTGTCGGCGAACATGCTCGCCTGGCGGACGCCGTTCTGCCCGGTCGTGGCGTCGATCGTGAGCAGCGTCTCGTGCGGGGCGCCCTCGAGCTGGCGGGAGATCACGCGCCTGACCTTGGCCAGCTCGGCCATCAGCTCGTCCTGGGTGTGCAGGCGCCCGGCCGTGTCCACGATCACCACGTCGGCGCCGCTGGAGCGCCCCGCCGCCACGGCCTCGAAGGCGACCGCCCCCGGGTCCGAGCCGGCAGCGCCGGTGACGATCTCGCAGCCCGCGCGCTCGGCCCAGCCCGCGAGCTGCTCGGCGGCGGCGGCGCGGTAGGTGTCGGCGGCCCCGAGTAGGACGCTGTAGCCGAGCTCCTGGCGGATGTGCCAGGCGAGCTTGCCGATGGTCGTCGTCTTGCCGGTCCCGTTGACGCCCACGGCCATGATCACCGTCGGCTTGTTGCGCAGGTCGATGCGGGGTTCGCCCACGCTCGCCGTCTGCGCCAGCAGCTCGATAAGGCGCTCGCTCAGCGCCTCGCCGCCCTCGAGTCCGTCGGACGAGGCCTCCTGCTCGAGCTGGGCCACCACCGCGGCGGTCGTGGGCGCCCCCACGTCGGCCATGATCAGCGCCTCCTCGAGGCGTTCCCAGGTGTGCTCGTCGAGCGTCGCGAACAGGGTCGCCTGGATCTCGCTGCCCAGCGCCTGACGCGTGCGGGACATGCTGTCGCGCAGGCGCCGCAGGAACCCCCGGCGCGGCTGATCCTCCTGCTCGCCGGCGTGCTCGGACGCCTCGGCGGTGATGAACAGATCGCTCCAGTCGCGCGGCACGAGCGGCGCGACGATAGCAGCGGCGGTCGCTTACGCGACCTCGGCGACCTCCTCGATCTCCGGCAGCTGCCCGCTCTCGAACTCCAGGTGACGCGAGATCACCTTCGAGACCCCGTCCTGTCCCATCGAGACCCCGAACAGCCAGTCGGCTGCCTCCATGGTGCGCTTCTGGTGGGTGATGACGATGAACTGCGCCTCTCCGCAGTAGCGGCGCAGCAGCGCCAGGAAGCGGTCGAGGTTGAGGTCGTCGAGCGCCGCCTCGACCTCGTCGAGGATGTAGAAGGGGCACGGCTTGGCCAGGAACACGGCGAACAGGAAGGCGAGTGCGGTCATCGACTTCTCACCGCCCGAGAGCAGCGTCAGTCGCTTGGTCGACTTCCCCGCGGGGGTGATTTCGATCTCCACGCCCGGCAGGGCGCGCTCGGCGAGCGAGACCTGATCGTGCTCCTCCTCGTCCTCGCCGCCCTCGGCTTCAGCCTGGCCCTCGGCCAGCGGCTCCCCGCCGAGCACCGCGCGCGGGGCCTGCTCGTCCTCGACCAGGCGCAGCCGGCCGGTGCCCCCGGGGAAGACCTCGCCCACGAGCTGCTCGAAGTTGCGCGAGGCGGCGGCGAAGGTCTGCTCGAAGGTCTCCTCGATCTGGCGGTCGGTCTCTCGGATCAGGGCGCGCAGCTCACGCATCGCCGTCTCGAGGTCCTGGCGCTGGCCCTCCAGCTCCTCCACGTGGGCGAGCGCCTCGGCGTACTCGTCCTGGGCCAGCGGGTTGACCGGCCCGAGCTGCTCGCGCCGGCGCTCGAGCCGCTCAACGCGCGCGCTCAGCTCCGCCGCGGCCTGCTCGTCCAACGCCTGCGCCGGCTGCTCGGGGGCGGGTGCCTGCTCGCCCAGGCGCTGCAGGATCCCCTCGAGCTCGGCCTCGGCCTCGGCCGCGTGGTCGCGTGAACGTTGGGCCGAAACCTCGGCGTCGGTGACGGCCTGCCCCGCCTCTTTCAGCTCCGCATGGATGCCGGCCTCGCGGGTGGCGAAGGCGGTCAGCTCGCCGGCCCCCTGCTGGCCCGCACGGCGGTCCTCGCCGAGCTGCTGCTCGAGCGAGGCGAGCAGATCGTTGGCACCGGACGCGGCCGTCTCGAGCGCCACGAGCAGGCGCGCGGCTCGCGCGCAGAGCGCCTCGTCGCGCTGGTAGGAGGCCTGCAGCCGGCGCCGGCGGGACTCGCGTTCGGCCAGCTCCTGTTCGGCGGCCTGCTGGCGGCGGCGCTCGCCCGCGAGCTCGCCCTCGAGCTGGGCTTTGCGGACCGCCAGCGGCCCGTGCGCGGGCGCCGCGCGCCGCTGCTCCATCAGCCATTCGCTGCGCCGCACGGACTCCTGCGCCTCGGTCTGACGGCGCTCGTGCTCGCGCAGCTGCTCGGCCGAGCCGCCGGCGGCCGCTTCCGCCGCGGACAGTTCGCCCAGCGCACCCGCGCTGTGCTGCTCGGCCTCCTGCAGGGCCCGCTCGGCCACCGCCAGGTCGCGCTCCAGCCGGTCGCGCTCGTTGCGCCTGGCCAGCACCCGCTCGCTGCCCCCCGCATTCAGCTGGCGCACCTCGCCGGCGGCCGCGAACCAGACCCGCCCGGCGGGCGTGACGGCCACCCCGGCGAAGCTGTCGGGCAGCTCCTCCAGGCGCTCTACGACCCACGCGTCCGAGAGCAGCCGGGCAGCCATCTCGAGCACCGGCCCGGGGCCGTCCACGAGCTCGAGCAGGGGCCGGGCGCCGGGCGCGGGGGGACCGGCCGGGGATGGCCCGCCGGCGAAGCCGTCCCCCGGCGGGCGGCGGGACAGCAGCACGGTGCCGCCGTCGGGCCCGACCTTGTCCAGCAGCGCCTGGGCGCCCTCGAGGCCGTCCGCGAGCGCGGCGTCCAGGCGTCCGCCGAGAACCGCGGCGAGCGCCAGCTCGAACCCGTCCGCGACGCGCAGCTCCTCGCTGAGCGCGCTGGCGCCGTCCGCGCTGCGTGCGCGGGCGTGGTCGCGAAGGAACTGGTTGACGGCCGACAGCTCGGCCTCCAGGCGCTCGCGCTCACGGCGCACATCCCGTCCGCGCTGCTCGCTCTCCGCCAGCAACTCGCGCGCCTGTGCGAGCCGCTGCTCGCACCGCTCCAGCTCCTGGCGCAGCAGCACACCCTGCTGATCGAGCTGCCCGAGCTGCTCGCGCTCGCCGGCCAGGGCCTGCTTGAGCTCGGCGAGCTCGCTCTCGATGCCCTGGCCGTGCTGGGCCTCGACCTCGGCGAGGACCTGCTCGAGCTCGGCGATCCGCTCCTGGGGGCGCTGGGCGGAGACGTCCGCGGGTGCCTCCGAAGCGCCGGGTGTCGCCTCAGGGGCGCCGGCGGACACGGGCGCGAGACCGAGCTCGGCCGCCGCCCGGCTCACGCGGGCCTCCAGCTCGGAGGCGCGCTGGGCGACCTGTTCGCGTCGCAGCCCGAGCCGCTCGACCGCGGTGCGGGCCTCGTACACCTGGCGTGAGAGCTGCTCGCGGCGGGCGGTCTGCTCGGCCAGCGCCTGCTCTGCCGCGTGGCGCAGCTCGAGTGTCTCCTGCAGCCGGGCCTCCACCGTCGCCAGGCGCTCGCGGGCACCGGTGGACTGCGTCTCGGCGAGCGCGAGCTCCTCCCGGCGGGCGCGCACGCGGTCGGCCGTCAGCTCGCGCCGCGCGTCGAGCACCTGGCGCTCCAGGCGCTCGTGCAGCTGGGCGGCTTCGGCCTGGCGCTTGAGCGGGCGCAGGCGGCTGCGCGCCTCGCGCTCGACGTCGAGCACCCGGTCGACGTTCTCCTGCGTACGCTCGAGCTTCAGCTGCGCCCGGCGGCGGCGTTTGCGGTGCTTGCCCAGCCCCGCCGCCTCCTCGATCAGCATCCGCCGGTCGCGTGGCTTGGAGGTCACGATCGCGTCCACGCGCCCCTGGGAGATGACCGAGTGGGTCTCCTTGCCGAGGCCGGTGTCGGACAGCAACTCGAGCACGTCGGTCAGCCGGCAGCGGGCACCGTTGAGCCAGTATCCGCCCTCGCCGTTGCGGTCGAGCCGGCGCAGGATCGAGATCTCGCTCAGGGGCAGCTCGACGGCGCCGTCCTGGTTGTCGAGCACGACCTCGACCTCGGCCGCGCTGCGCGGCTGCACCCCGCGGCCGCCGGCGAAGATCACGTCCTGCATCGATGCGCCGCGGACCGCCAGCGGCGACTGCTCGCCGAGCGCCCACAGCACCGCGTCGGTGACGTTGGACTTGCCCGAGCCGTTGGGGCCGACGACGACGCTCACGCCCGGCCCGAAGTCGAGCTTGGTGCGCTCGGGGAAGGACTTGAAGCCCGCCAGCGTGAGTGACTTCAGACGCACGAGCGGCCTCCTACCCGGCCCGCTCGGAGATCAGTCGCTCGACCGCCTCCTTGGCGGCCTGCTGCTCGGCGAACTTCTTGCTGCGCCCGCTGCCGCTGCCGAGCGCCTGTCCGTCCACGCACGCGGTCACCGTGTAGCGCCGGTCGTGCGGCGGACCCTCCTCGGCCGTGATCTCGTAGCTGACGACAGCCCCGCGGCGGGCGAGCAGCTCCTGCAGCGCGGACTTGAAGTCCATGGGGTTCTGCAGCGCGCGCTCGATCTCCGGCGCGAAGGTCTCCACCACCGCCTCGGCCGTGCGCTCGTAGCCGGCGTTCAGATAGCAGGCGCCGATCAGGGCCTCCGTCACCGACGCCAGCACGCGCTCGGTCTCCAGCAGCGCGGCGGCGCTGGCCCGCACCTCCGCGGGGGCCGCGCGGCGCATGAGCTCGGGTAGCCCGAGACGTTCGGCCACGGCCCGACAGGCCGGTCCCGACACGGCCTGGGCCCTGATCTTCGTCAGCCGGCCGGCCCCGAAGCGCTCGGCCTCCAGGCGCGGATACAGGTGGGCGGTGATCGCCAGTCCGAGCACGCTGTCGCCGAGGAATGCAAGCCGCGTGTAGGAGTCCGCCCGGCGCTCGCTCCAGGAGGCGTGCGTGAAGACCTGCTTCGAGAGCGTGTCCGGCAGTTCCTCCAGCAGCTGTGCGAGCAGCATCATCGCGGTGGTCGGCAGCTTCACTCATGGGCGAGCACGAAGTCCACGGCCGCGCCGACGGACAGGATCTGCGCTGCCTGCTCGTCGCTCACGCTCACCCCATATGTGTCCTCCAACTCCTGCACGAGCGTATACAGATCCAGCGAGTCGGCCTCGAGATCCTCCTTGAAGCGGGTGGCCTCGGAGATCACGCCGGGGTCCACGTCCAGCTCGTCCGCCAGGTGGGAGCGGATCAGCTCGAACACCTGCTCGCGGGTGCGAACGCTCATGGTCGCGGCAGGCTAACGGGCTGCGCGGACACGGGTGGGCGCCTGAGCGCGTCGGCAGCCTCGAGCGCGCGCTGGGTGACGCCCACCAGATCCTCCCTGGCGCCACGGTCGGCGCGCACGATCGCCTGGGCGAAGCCGCGACGGGTGAAACGCCCGTGCGGCACGACGCCCAGGCGCCGCAGACCCAGCAGGTAGGCGCCCCCGGAGGTCTCCGGGTCGATCTCCTCGCGCAGACCGCCGAGCGCGCCCCGCAGCAGCAGCCCGCCGGCCTGGCCCCGCAGCGACGACCGCGCGGCGCCCCGGATCGCGCCGATGATGGTCTGGGAGACCCCCTCGATCAGCTTCAGCGCCACGTTGCCCGTGAAGCCGTCGGTGACGACCACGTCCGCCCGGCCCGCGACCACGTCGCCGCCCTCGACGTTGCCGACGAACTCGAGCATGCCCCCGCCCGTCTCACGGGCGCGCTCGGCCAGTGCGGCGTGGGTCTCGAGCACCAGCGCGCTGCCGCGCCCGGACTCCTCGCCGTTGGACAGCAGCCCGACCCGCGGGCGCTGCACGCCCAGTACCGACTTGGCCAGAGCGGCGCCCATGTAGGCGAACTGCACGAGGTGCTCGCGCCGCGCGTCCGCGTTGGCCCCGACGTCGAGCAGCGTCACGGGGTACTCGGGGACCGGCAGCGGCAGCGCCAGAGCCGGGCGGTAGATGCCCGGTGCGCGCTTGATGTTGAAGATCCCGGCCGCCAGCGCTGCACCGGTCCCGCCGGCGCACACGAGCGCGTCGGCGCGTCCTTCGGCGACCGCCCGGGAGGCCCTCACGATCGAGGCCTCGGGGTTGGCGCGGGCGGCCTTCACGGGGTCGGGCGCCTTCGCGATCGAGACCGGTGAGTCCTCGACCTCCACGCCCGCCGGCAGCTCGCCGAGCTCGGCCGCCGGCCCGAACAGCAGCACGCGCACGCCCTGCTCGGCGGCCAGCGCCGCGCCGGCCGCCACCTCGCCGGGGCCGAGGTCGGCCCCGTTGCAGTCCACGGCCACCACCGGGTCCCGCTCGCCACCGCCGCGTGCTGCGGACGGCGGGCCCTCAGCGGCCATCGCGCTCAGGAGTGGTCGTGATCGTGATCGTGCTCGGGTGCCGCGGTGACGACCTCCCGACCGGCATAGAAGCCACACACGGGGCAGACCCTGTGGGGCCGGCGGGGGCTGTGGCACTGCGGGCAGGCGTTGATCGCCGGCGCGTCGATCCGGTGCTGGGCACGCCGCTTGGCGGTGCGGCTGTGCGACTGCTTTTTCTTGGGGACCGCCATTGGGAGTGAGGAAGGCTACCAGCAGGCTCGCGCGCGCTACTCGAGTCGTAGCTCGCGCAGCTTGGCCCAGCGGGGGTCCGGAGGCTGCTCGTGATGGTGCTCGGGACCGGCCTCGTTGAGGTCGGCGGCGCACACCGGGCACAGCCCCGCGCAGTCCGCCCGGCAGAGGATCTTCGCGGGCATCGCCAGCGCGAGCGCATCCCGGGCCCAGGCGCCGAGGTCGAGCGTCTCGTCCTCGACGTAGGGACTGTCGAGCTCCTCTCCGGAGCCGGGCCGGTCGACCTCGCGGGCCTCGACCTCGACCAGTGGGGCGGCCATGGAGAGGCAGCGCATGCACGGTCCCGTGACGGCGGCGGTGAAGCGCAGCAGCAGCGCGTAGCCGCCGCCGCTCATGCGCGAAACACTCACTTCTACGGGCACCGGCGAGGGCTCCGGCTGGTAGCTCTCGCTGCCGAGCGTCAGCTCCTCGATCGGGACCTCCAGCGACATGCGACGCCCCTCGCCGGGGCTCAGCCGCAGCGAAGCGAGATCCAATTGCAGCGTCGCCGGGGCCATGCGGCCTAGGCTAGCGACGCTCAGCCCGCGCCCTGCAGCTCCCGCTTGAGCACCTTTCCGGTCGCGTTGCGGGGCAGCTGATCGACGAACACCACCTCACGCGGGACCTTGAAGCGGGCGAGGTTCGCGCGCACGTGGGCCTGCACCTCGGACTCGCTCAGCTCGCATCCGGTGCGTGACACGACGAACGCCCGCAGCCGCTGGCCGAACTCGTCGTCCGCTACCCCCACCACGGCGACCTCCTCGATGCACTCGTGGTCGGCGAGCAGGTCCTCGACCTCGCGCGGGAACACGTTCTCGCCCCCGCTGACGATCATTTCGTCGTCGCGCCCCTCCACGAACAGGCGCCCGTCGGCGTCCAGGCGGCCGACGTCCCCGGTGCTCATCAGCCCCGCGATCACCTCCTTGCTGCCGCCGCCGGTGTAGCCCTCGAAGACCATCTCGTTGCCGACGAAGATGCGCCCGGTCTGTCCCCGCGGCACCTCCCGGCCCTGCTCGTCGAGCAGCTTCACCACCGTGCCCAGCGGGGGCCGGCCGGCCGTGCCCGGAGCCGCTCGCAGGTCCGCCGGAGTGGCGATCGTGGCCCACGCGACCTCGGTCGAGCCGTAGAGGTTGTAGAGCACGTCGCCGAAGGCGTCCATCGCGCGCGTCGCGAGCTCCCCCGGGAGCGCCGAGCCGCTGAGGGCGATGATCCGCAGCGAGCTGGTGTCGTAGCGCGCGAGCGTGTCCTCGCCCAGCTCGAGGATCCGCTGCAGCATCACCGGCACGAGCACGAGCGCCGTGGCCGAGTGGTGAGCGACCGCCCGCAGCGTGTCCTCGGCGTCGAAGCGCCGCCGCAGCACCATCGTGGAGGCCAGCGGCAGGGCGATCGTGAAGTGGGCGAAGCCCCACGAGTGGAACAGCGGGGCGGCGATCATCGTCGTCTCGCGCGCCCGAAATGGGATCTTCGAGAACAGCGACGCGATCGGCTCGATCGAGTCGGGCTGCCGGCGTGCTGCCCCCTTCGGGGTGCCGGTCGTGCCCGAGGTCAGGATCACCGTGCGGCCCGGCTCGCCCGGTGGCTGCAGGGGCCCGTCGTCGTTGCCCTCGATCAGCTCCTCGAGCCGTGGCACCCCGTGGCCCTCGCCCCCGGCGCCGTGGCCGTCGGAATCGGTCCACGACAGCAGCCGTGTGCGCCCGCGGGCGCCGTCGCCCACGAGTCCCGTGAACTCCTCGTCGTAGATCACGGCCACCGGGTCCTCGCGAGCGATCACGTCGGCGATCTGCGGGCCCGCGAAGGCGGTGTTCAGATACAGCGCGCCGGCCCCCAGCTTCGACACCGCCCCCGTGGCCTCCACGAAGCCGCGGTGGTTGCGGGCCATGATCGCGACGCCGGCGCCTTCTCTCACCCCGGCCCTCTCGAGCCCGCGGGCGAGGGCGTTGGTGCGCCGGTCGAGCTGCTCGAAGGTGAGCGCGCCGCGCTCGTCCACCAGCGCTGCCCGGTCGGGGTAGCGGGCCGCCACGCTGCCGTAGGCCGCCGCCGGCGTCAGCCCCCAGCGGCGCATCACGCCCATCGAGCGGATCGCCCGGGACGGGCGGGTCGGCCCCAGTATGCCCGTGTCGAGCAGCACCTTCGCCGCCTTCAGCCGCTGTGTCAGTGCGCGGGAGTCCACGGACGTGACGCTATTCCGTCGCCGTCTCCGCCGCGTCCTCGGGCGGGCGGAGGGGCACTCCTAGCCGACTTCCGCCGGCTCCTCCTTGCCCTGCAGGCGCTCTCGGCCCCGCTGCACGGCCGCGATGAACTTCGACAGGTTGATCTCCAGCGTGTTGAGGATCTCGTCGGCATAGTCCTCGGCGCCGAGCCGGATCTCGCGCTCGCGGGTGCGGGCGTCCTCGATGATGTCCTCCGCGCCGCGCTCGGCCTGCTTGGTGATCTCCTCCTCGCCGACCAGCCGCTCCTGGCGCTCGCGGGCCTCCTTGATGATCCGCTCGGCCTCCTTCTTGGCCTCGGCCAGCATCTCCTGGCGCTCCTTGACGATCCAGCGGGCCTGCTT
This sequence comes from uncultured Solirubrobacteraceae bacterium, assembly GCA_963821425.1. Lineage (GTDB taxonomy): Bacteria > Actinomycetota > Thermoleophilia > Solirubrobacterales > Solirubrobacteraceae > Palsa-744. Next base: position 486,451 of record CAWGDS010000001.1, on the reverse strand, counting down.
GATCTCCTCCGGGATCGTGGCGCGCATCTGGTCGAGGATGTCGTAGATCTCCTCCTTGTCCACGCGCACGGAGTCGCTCAGCGGGATGGTCTTGGCGTTATGCACCAGATCATCGAGCTTGTCTATGAGCACCAGGACATCCACTAACCGGTCACCTCCGCGGGTACCACTGCATTCTTCATCGTGTTAGCTCCTCCTGCAGGCGCCGCGCAACCTCGTCCGGCACGAGATCGTCTATGCGGCCCCCGAAGGTCGCGAGCTCCTTGACTCCACTGGATGACAGGAAACTGTACTGCGGGCTGGCCATCAGGTAGACCGACTCGATGCCCGGGTCCTGCCGCCGGTTGAGCTGGTTCATCTCCAGCTCGTACTCGAAATCCGAGATCGCACGCAGCCCCTTGACGATCGCGCGGGCGCCCACGCTGCGGGCGAAGTCCACCACCAGCGTCGAGAACGGCTCCACCCGAACCCCCTCCACACCGGCCAGGGCACGCTCGATGAAGCCGACCCGCTCCTCGATCCCGAACAGGGCGCCGCTCTTGCGCACCGAGCGGTTGACGACCGCCACCACGACCTCGTCGTAGAGGTTCGAGGTACGGCGGATCACGTCGAGATGCCCGTTGGTGACGGGGTCATAGGAACCAGGGCAGACGGCGATTATGGGGGTCGACGGGGTCATGGCTGACGGTGAATTGTGATGCAAGTGTCCCCGTAGCGTCGGCGACGCTCCACCTCGAGGTCGAGCTCGAGTGGCGCGCGGCGGTCGCTCTCGATCGCCACCCGGGCGCCGCGGGACAGCAGCGGGGGCACGATCTCGGCAAGCACCTCGCGCATCTCGCCGGCCATCTGGTACGGGGGGTCGATCAGCAGCAGATCGTATGTCTCTTTGCGCTCGCGGGCCCTGGCGAGCGCCGTGAGCGCCTCCGCCCGGCGGATCTCGGCGCGCTCTTCGCCCAGCCCCAGCAGCGCCAGGTTCTCGGCCAGGACGCGGACCGCACGGGCGTCGTGCTCCACGAACACGGCCGCCCGCGCCCCCCGCGAGAGGGCCTCGATGCCGAGCGCGCCGCTGCCCGCGAACAGGTCCATCACGCGCTCGTCCTCGACCGGTTCGAGCATCGCGAACAGCGCCTCCTTGACGCGATCGGAGGTGGGCCTCGTGGACGTCCCCGGGGGCGCCTTCAGGCGCCTGCCGCCGAGGCTGCCCGCGATCACCCGCACCGGCGGATGAAGCCCTGGCGTGTGATCCGGCCGAGCATGGCCGCGGCGTTGGCCATCTAGGCCGCCAGCGGCTCCTCCAGCTCGCCCCCGGCCGCCAGCCAGGCCCCCAGCAGGGCGTGCTCGGGGGAGCACAGCTCAGGGTCGGTGGCGGTCATCAGCTCGCCGTGGTGACGGGCCAGCTCGAGCAGCTGCTCGTCCTCGGGCAGGCGCGCGAAGCGGTAGCTACCGACACCGGACTGGCGCGTGCCCACGAGTTCCCCCTGGCTGCGCAGGCGCAGGTCGATCTCGGCCAGGCGGAAGCCGTCGGAGTGCTCCGCCAGCGCCCGCAGGCGCGCGGAGTGGCGGGCGCCCGAGGGGCCCAGCAGGTAGCACAGCGAGGCGTGCTCGCCGCGGCCGACCCGGCCCCGCAGCTGGTGCAGCTGGGAGATCCCGAAGCGCTCGGCGTTCTCGATCAACATCAGGGTCGCATTGGACACGTCGATCCCGACCTCGATCACGGTCGTCGCGATCAGGACGTCGGCGGCGCCGCTGGAGAAGGCGCTCATCGCCTCCTGCTTCTCGCGCGGGCGCATCCCGCCGTGCAGCAGCACGAGCTTGAAGTCCGCCAGCTCTCCCCCCGACAGCCGCACCAGCTCGCTGCGGGCGGCGCGCAGCTCCTCGCCGGCCGAGGGCACGGCCTGGCTCTGCCCGGGCTGCGTGTCGCCGTCGTCGATCAGCGGGCACACAACGTAGGCCTGGCGCCCGGCGCGCAGCTCGGCCCGCAGCTGCTCATAGGCCGCCGCCCGCTGCTCCTCGCCGAAGGCCAGCTCGGTGCGCACCGGCGGGCGCCCGGCGGGCCGTTCGCGTAGCAGCGTCGTGTCGAGGTCGCCGTAGCGGGCCAGGGCGAGCGTGCGCGGGATCGGGGTGGCGGTCATGTGCAGGGTGTGCACGGGGCGGCGCCCGGGGCGCTCGCTTAGGGCCGCGCGCTGGCGCACACCGAAGCGGTGCTGCTCATCAACGACCGCCAGCGCCAGCTCGGCGAACTCGACGTCGGGCTCGATCAGGGCGTGCGTCCCCACCACCAGCGAGAGCTCCCCGCTGGCGAGCCGGGCCAGGACCTCCCGGCGCCGGCCCGCGGGCGTGGATCCCGTCAGCAACGCCGCCGAGACCGACTCCGAGCCGAGCAGCCTCTGGATCGTGGCGAAGTGCTGCTCGGCGAGCGTCTCGGTGGGGGCCATCAGCGCCGCCTGGCAGCCGTGCTCGACCGCCCGCAGCATCGCGTACAGGGCGATCACGGTCTTGCCGCTGCCGACCTCACCCATCAGCAGCCGCTGCATCGGCGCGCTCCGGGCCAGGTCGCCGGCGATCTCGTCGATCGCCCGCCGCTGGTCCGCGGTCAGCGTGAACGGCAGCTCCTGCGCCAGCCAGCGCTCGGTCAGCTGCGGCGGATCGCGCAACTCGACGGCGCCGGTGCGGCTGTGCCGGCGCGCCCGACGGCGCAGGAACAACAGCTGGCTGAACAGCAGCTCCTCGAAGGCCAGCCGCCGGCGTGCCCGCTCGCGCTCGTCCTGGCCCTCGGCGAAGTGCGCCGCCCCGAGCGCCGCCGGCTTGTCCGGCAGCCCGCCCGCCACCCGCAGCGCAGAGGGCAGCAGCTCCGGGAAGTCCGCCAGCGAGCCCCGCGCGCCGCGCACGAGCGTGAGGATCTGGGTCGAGCTGAGGCCCTCGCTGGCCGGATAGTGGGCCACCGTGCCCGAGCCACCGGCGTCGTCGCCGGCGCCGGCGTCGGTGCCGCTCGATGGGACGCCGAGCTCACCCTCGCCGGAGGGGGCGTGGTGGGAGACGCCGAAGCCACCGCGGCCGTCGGGCTTGCCGTGCAGCAGCAGCCGCGTGCCGGGCGGATAGCGATCGACCAGCCAGGGCTGGTTGAAAAAGCGCGCCCGCAGCGATCCGCTGGCGTCGGCCACGCGGGCCTCGACCAGCGGGCGCATCCCCCGCCTGCGGACCGGGCGGGCGGAGATCGAGCGCACCACCACCTCCACGGTCGCCGGCTCACCGGCCCGCAGCTCGGCCAGCGTGCGCGACTCGCGGCTGTCGCTGGGCAGGTGCTGCAGCAGGTCACCGACGGTGTCCAGACCGAGCGCCGTGGCACCGGCCGCCATGCGCTTGCCCGGCAGCCGCAGCGAGGCCTCCAGGCGCGAAGGTCGGGGCCAGCGCACGGGGGCACCGAGCAGGCGCTCGCGCCCCAGCGGCTCGCCCGACGCGAACGCACGCGCCGCCTCGGGGCGGGCCGAGCGCCCCGCCCCGCGGGCGGGAGGGCTGTCCGTGGCGGCTGCCTGCATGTGCCCGGAGATGATGATCGCGCCGTCGGCGTCAGCGGACCCGGCTACTCGGCGGCGAGCAGCCACCAGTAGGCCGACTGGCCTCCGTGGCGAAGCTCGAGCTCGACGCCGCCGTTGACCATCTGCTCGAGCTCTGCCAGCGCCAGCGGCGCCTCCTCGCCCGCCAGCACGCTGATCAGCTCGGGTTCAGGACCCGCGTCGGGACCCCGCGCGAGCTCCGCCATCACGGTCCGCAGCGTCTCCTCGGCGTCGCCCCAGGCGAGCACCTCGTCCTGGACGAAGCCGACGGCGTCGCCGCGCTTGAAGCGACCCTGGGCGTCGTCGCGTGCGGCCGGCGCGACGGCGCCGGTACGCATCCGCGAGAGGGCGTCGCCGATCACGCGCGCGTTCTCCTCCACCGAGCGCGTCGGAGCCAGCACGAGCGCAGCCGCGAGCCCGGCCTGCTGGCTGGTGGTGGGTGCCACCAGCACGGCCTTGTCGGACAGCTGCGCGGCGTGCTGGGCGGCCATGATCACGTTCGGGCTGTTCGGCATCAGCACGACCTCCTCGGCCGCGACCGCGTGCACGCCCGCCAGCAGGTCATAGGTGGAGGGGTTCATGGTCGCGCCGCCGTCGACCGTCAACACGCCCAGCTCGGCGAACAGCCCGCGCACCCCGTCGCCGTTGATGACGGCGACGGCGCCACAGCGCATTACCGGCTCACCCGCTCCCGCGGGGCCCGGCCCGCCGGGACCCGGCGCCGAGGAGTGAGAGCCGTTGGCGAGGGCCGAGCCGGCGTCTGCGGCCAGCCGGGAATCGCGCTCGGCCACCTGCAGGCGCATATCGGCCACGTCCAGATGCGAGACCTCGCCCGCCTCGGCGAACACGGCCGTCGCCGCCTCCGGGTCGTCGGTGTGGAGGTGGATCTTGAGCGTGCTCTCGTCGCCCACCACCAACACCGAGTCGCCGAGCTGCTCGAGCGAGGCGGTGAAGCGCTCCGGGTGCAGGCCACTGCCGATGACGGCGAAGTTGGTGCAGAAGCGGTACGTCCCGGAGGTGTGCTGGGGGTGGCTGATACGCGCCGGGCTGTGGTGCTCGAGCGGCGGCGGATCCTCGCCCCGGAGCGCCGCCACGACGCCGGCGAACATGATCGTGAGCCCGTACCCGCCGGCGTCCACGACGCCCGCGTCGCGCAGCGCAGCCAGCATCTGGGGCCCGCGTTTGACCGATTCCTCGCCCGTGGACACGGCGTGCTCGAGCGCGGCGGCGATCATCGCGTCCTGGGCCTCCGGCGCCGTCCCCGGGTCCAGCCGCGGGTTCTCGCTGGTGTGGGCCAGGTCGGTCACGATCCTGTACGCCATCTCGCGGGCCACCGTCAGGATCGTGCCCTCGGCCGGCTCGCGCACCGAGGCGTAGGCGCGGTCCGCGGCCCGCGCCAGGGCGGCCCCGATCAGGGTCGCGTCGATCAGCTGGCCCGGACGGCTGACGAGCTCCTCGGCGGCCCCGCGGATCAGCTGCGAGAGGATCACCCCGGAGTTGCCGCGGGCGCCCAGCAGGGCCGCCCGCGCGACCGAGTCGACGATCTCCTCGCGGCCGATCTCATCCAGTGTGCGGTCCTCGTTGGCGGCCTGCAGACGGTCGAGCTCGTCGAGCACCGCGCGCAGGGTCAGCGCCATGTTGTCCCCGGTGTCACCATCGGCGACGGGGAACACGTTCAGGTCGTTGACCTCCTGCCGGCGCGACTCCAGGTGCGCCAGCGCGCCCGCGACGGCGGCCCGGAAACGGACCAGGTTGGTGTCGGACACGCCCGACACCTCTATCACCTTCGGGGGATCGCCGCCGCCGCTCGGGCGCGCGTGAGGCTCACGGACGGGCACCTGCACAGCGGCTACGGAGCTCCCCGGCGGGGCGCCCGAAGCGCTAGGCGGCCTTGGTGACCTTGCCGGCTTTGAGGCAGCGGGTGCAGACGTAGACGCGCCGCGGAGCGGCCCCGACCATGATCCTGACCTTCTGCAGGTTGGGGTCGAAGCGGCGCTTGGTCGCGACCATCGAGTGGCTGCGGCTCTGGCCGAACGCCGGCCCCTTGCCGCAGCTGTGACAAACCTTTGCCATCGGCGCCCCAGTCTAGAGGCTCTCGAGCCCGGCCCGCAGCGCAGCCATCCGCATGACCGCCTGAGCGGCGTGGCGGCCCTGGTCGCGCTTGTCCCCGCCCGCCCGCGCCAGCGCCTGCTCCATCGTCTCGCAGGTGAGCACGCCGAAGGCGCACGGAACCCCCGTCTCGAGCTGCACCCGCATGATCCCCGCGGCGGTCTGCTCGCAGACGAACTGGTAGTGGTCGGTCTCGCCCCGGATCACCGCCCCGAGGCAGGCCACGCCCGCGAAGCGCCCGCTGCCGGCGGCGTAATGGGCCGCCAGCGGGAGCTCGAAGGCTCCGGGTACCTCGAGCACCTCCACGTCGGACACGCCGGCCTCCTCGAAGGCGCCGCGGGCACCGACCTCCAGCCGCGCCGCGAGCTCCTCGTAGAAGCGCCCGACGGCGATCGCGAAGCGTTCGCTCACCGCTGCTCGCGCCCGCGGTCGCGTGCGCGTTCGTGCAGCAGCTGCTCGTCGAGGTTCAAACCCTGGTGGTGGAGCGTGTGCCCCATCCGCTGGGCCTTTGTTCGCAGGTACTCCTTGTTGTGCTCGTTGGGCGCGTGCTCGATCGGCAGCTGGCCGCTGACCGACAGCCCGTAGCCCTCCAGCCCGCGGATCTTCTTCGGGTTGTTGGTCAGGATCCGGATCGAGCCGAGGCCGAGATCCACCAGGATCTGGGCCCCGATCCCGTAGTCGCGGAGGTCGGCCGGCAGCCCGAGACGCTCGTTCGCTTCGACCGTGTCGAGGCCGTCCTCCTGCAGGCGGTAGGCGCGCAGCTTGTTGAGCAGGCCGATCCCGCGACCCTCCTGGCTGAGGTACAGCAGCACGCCTTTGCCCTCGCGCTCGATCATCGAGAGGGCGGATTCGAGCTGCTCGCCGCAATCGCAGCGCAGCGAGTGGAAGACGTCTCCGGTGAGGCACTCCGAGTGCACCCGCACCAGCACGTCCGGCTCGCCGGCGACCTCGCCCTTGACCAGCGCGACGTGGTGCTTGTCGTCCACCAGCGAGCGGTAGCCGATCGCCCGGAAGTCGCCGAAGGTCGTCGGCAGGCGCGTCTCGACGACGCGTTCGACGAGCTTGTCGTGGCGGCGGCGGTAGGCGATCAGGTCGGCGACCGTGATCATGCTGAGGCCGTGGCGGGCGCAGTACTCGACCAGGTCCGGCACCCGCGCCATCGTGCCGTCGTCGTTCATGATCTCGCAGATCACGCCGGCCGGGTTGAGTCCCGCCAGGCGCGCGAGGTCGACGGCCGCCTCCGTCTGTCCGGCCCGCTCGAGCACTCCCCCCGGACGGCTCTTGAGCGGGAACACGTGGCCGGGCTGGACGAGGTCGTAGGGGCGGCTGGCGGGGTCGATCGCGACCTGGATCGTGTGCGCGCGGTCGTGGGCGGAGATCCCGGTGGTGACGCCCTCGCGTGACTCGATCGAGACCGTGAAGGGGGTTTCGAAGGAGGACTCGTTCTTGGCCGCCATCAGGTCGAGGCCGAGCTCGTCGCAGCGCTCGGGCGTCAGCGACAGGCAGATCAGGCCGCGTCCCTCCTTGGCCATGAAGTTGATCGCCTCGGGGGTCGCGAACTGGGCGGCGAGCGTGAGGTCGCCCTCGTTCTCGCGATCCTCGTCGTCGCACACCACCACCATGCGCCCGGCACGGATGTCCTCGATCGCCTGCTCGATCGTCGCGAACGGCGTGGCCGTGCCGGGGACGCTCACGCCTGCACCGCGACCAGTCGCTCGAGGTGCTTGGCGAGCACGTCCACCTCGACGTTCACGAGGTCGCCCTCACGGACCTGGCCGAGCGTGGTGCGGGCGAGGGTCTCGGGGATCAGCGACACCTCCAGGCCGTCGTCCTTCAGCGCGCTGACCGTGAGGCTGACGCCGTCGAGCGCCACCGAGCCCTTCAGCACCACGTAGCGCAACAGCTCCGGCGGGCATTCGAGCTCCAGCACGCGCGAGAAGCCCTCATCGCGCACCGCGCGCACGCTCGCCCTGCCGTCCACGTGGCCCTGCACGACGTGCCCGCCAAGCCGGTCGCCGGCCCGCAGCGGCAGCTCGAGGTTCACACGCGAGCCCGCCTCCAGCGCGCCCAGGGTGCTGCACTGCACGGTCTCGAGCATCGCCTGGGCGCCGAAGCTCTCCGACGAAGGCTCGACGGCCGTCAGGCACACGCCGTTGACGGCCACCGAGTCACCCTCTCGCAGTTCTCTGGACAGGGCCGCCGACACCCGCAGGGTGACACCCCGCTCGTCGCGCTCGATGCCGGACACCACGCCCAGCTCGCTCACCAGTCCCGTGAACATCGCTCCTCGGCGCCGGCGCGCGTCACCACTCGCGCAGCCGCGCTGATATCAGCAGGTCCCCGCCCACGTTCTCCCAGTCGAAGGCCAGCGGCCGCACGGCCTCGGCGATCCGCTCCACCCCTTCGCCCTCGAGCGGGTCGCGGGCCGAGCTGCCGCCCAGCAGCAGCGGCGCCAGGAACAGACGGATTTCGTCGATCTCGCCGGCGTCCAGGAACGCTCCCGCAAGGTGCGGACCGCCCTCGAGCAGCACCGAGCTGATGCCCTGGCCTCCCAGCTGCTCGAGCGCCGCGCGCACACGCGCCGGCTCGTTCTCGCCCGTGGCCACGAGCACCTGCGCACCGGCCGCTTCCAGCGCGTCGGTCTCCGAGCGGGCGGCGGCGCGGGAGACCACGACCGTGAGCGGAACCGTGTCGGCGGCGGCCACCAGCTGCGAGGCCGGTGACAGCCTTGCGAGCGAGTCGAACACCACCCGGCGCGGCTGCAGCGCCGCCTCGGCCTGCAGTCCGTCGGGGCGGGCGGTCAGCTGGGGGTCGTCGGCCAGGGCCGTGCCGATGCCCACGATGACCGCGTCCACCGAGGCGCGCCAGCGGTGGGCCAGCAGACGGCTCTGTTCGCCGGAGATCCACTTCGAGTCGCCACTGCGGGTGGCGACCTTGCCGTCGAGCGTCATCGCCGACTTGAACATCACCCAGGGGCGGCCCACGCGGGCGTGCTTGCGGAAGGCCTGGTTGAGCAGGCGGGCGCTGGCGGCCAGCTCTCCGTCGGCGACCACGACCTCGACGCCCTCGTCGCGGAGGATCCCGAGGCCGCGCCCGGAGGCCTTCTCGGTGGGATCGTCGGAGGCCACCACCACGCGGCGGATCCCCGCCTGCAGGATTGCCTCGGTGCAGGGCGGCGTCTTGCCGTGATGACAGCACGGCTCCAGCGACACGTACAGGGTCGCGGCCGCGAGGTCGGCCATGCCGCAGGCCTCGATCGCGTTGACCTCCGCGTGCAGGCCGCCGTATTCCTGGTGCCAGCCCTCGCCGAGCACCTCTCCGTCGCGCACCACCACAGCCCCCACCACGGGGTTCGGCTTGACCGCGCCGATGCCGTTGCCGGCGAGCTCGATCGCACGTGACAGGAAGACCTTGTCGGTGTCGGTACAGCTCGGCATCTCCATCGAGGATAACCCTAGGTGCGAGCCGGCCGCGGTCCGGAGCCGCAGCGCCCGCCGTGCAGCCGGTAGACGGTCATCACCGGCCCCGGCCGGTGGTAGGCCAGCGGGTAGTAGTCGAAGCTGAGGTCGAAGTCGAACTTGACGGGCCGCGCGCCGGCGCCGTAGGGGGAGGCGCGGAACACGACTTCACCGTCTCGCGCCAGCGCCCTGTAGTAGGCGATCGCCTGCGGCACCATCTTCGGGTCCGCGAAGGCGCGTCCGGACTGGGTCGAGCCGCTGACGACCCAGCAGTAGTGGTTGGCCACGTAGTAGCCGATCAGCGACGGCGCCAGGGTGGTCTCGTAGCTCTCGATCCCGACCTGGCGGGTGTGCTTGGAGAGCGTGCCGCGGGCGTCGATGCGCGACACCAGCGAGGGGTACTTGTTCCAGCGCCGCGGCCCCGCCCGCGAGCCCTCCAGTTCGTCGGCCCAGGAGTTCGGCGAGACCGGCTCGACCACGATCCGCGAGTTGCGGGGAATGTGGGCCAGCATCCACAGCCGCGTGATGTTGCGGGTATCGGCGCGCGCCATCACCGCGCCGGAGTGCAGGCTGTGAACGAGGCCCTGCGCCAGCAGGCCGGCGCCCAGCACGGCGGCCGCGACCCAGCGCACGGTCCGCCCGCGCCCGCCCAGCGCCCCCACCAGCACCACCACCGTGACGGCCGCCAGCAGGCACGCGATCGGGAAGATCGGCAGCAGCCAGCGCCCGAAGTAGCGCCCCTGCAGCCCCATGAAGGCGAGGAACAGCAGCGGCGCCGGCACGAGCACCCAGCCGAGCGCCTTCTCCCGCCGCCACACGAGCACCATCCCGGCGAGCGCCGCCAGCGCCGGCACCCACCCCAGCCCCCAGGTGAAGCTCCACAGGTAGTACACGACGCCCCCCTCGCGGGGAGCGCCCAGCTTGCCCTGGGCTTCTGCCGACTGGCTGGACTGGCGCACCAGTTCGGCGTGGAAGGCGTGCACGTCGAGGACCGAATACGGGTTCGCGAGCACGAACAGCACCAGCGCCGCCAACGCGCCCGCCAGCACGCTCGCGAGCACACGGCGCCACGAGTCCCGCTGCGGCCCTCGCAGGCGCAGGGCTGCGGCCGCCAGCAGCGGCACGATCACGATCCCCGCCGTGTACTTGGTCGCGCACGCCAGCCCGAGACCTGCGCCTGCGAGCAGATAATCGCGGACGCGGCCTTTGCGCAGCACCCCTGCCGTCCCCAGCAGCGAAGCGGTCAGGGGCGCCAGCGTGGGGACGTCGTTGAGGGCCAGGTGAGAGTAGAAGCTCGGCAGGAAGGCGACCGCCTCGATCGCCGCGGCCAGCAGCCCGGCGGCCCGCCCCAGCAGCCTCGCGCCAACCAGGTACAGCAGCCACAGGGCGATCGTCCCCAGCACCGCGGCGGCGACCCTGGCCAGCTCATAGACGGCTGCCGGGTCACGCTGGAAGTGGCTGACGACGCCGGCGCCGCCCCCGTAGGCGATCGCGAACAGGAAGTGCAGCAGGTACGTGAACGCCGGCGGGTTGGCGAAGTAGTGCGGGTTCAGCGTGCCCTCGCTGAACATCCTCACCGCCCGCGGGACGAAGTGGTCGGCTTCGTCGATGTTGTAGACGAACGGCAGCCCCTCGTGAGAGCCCCACAGGCGCAGCGCGAGGCCTCCGGCAAGCACGACCGCCAGCGCACCCCAGGCCGCCAGCCTGGCCTTCGTCACACGGGGCGTCCGCTCCCGCACGCCGTCGCCGGCGGCGGCGCCCGCGTCGGTGCCGGGCCCTGCGTCGACGCCGGCCCCGGCTCCGGCGCCGGCCGGCGCAGGCTCAGCAGTTGGCATACACGGCGTAGTAGCGGCTCGTGTAGATGCGCCGGAAGTCCTTCGGTGGGACCTGGTCCAGCGGATCGTCACCGACGTCCACGATCGCCTCAGAGAAGACGGCGCTGCCGAGCGGGTAGACCGCCACGCTGCCCGTCTTGAGCCGCTGCTCGAGCTCGGGGGCGCCGCGCTCGGCGTCGGTGCGCGCCTGGCTGCGGGCCACGATGTCGCGCTGGCCGACGCTGTCGAGGATCCAGCGGGCGTCGGGGATCAGCTTGTTGTTGGGCAGCGACAGCAGCGGGCAGCGGTGCAGCACCGCAGCCACCTTCGGGTCGTGCAGGGCGCTCGCGAGGCCAAGGTGGAAATCCTCGTGCTCGGCCAGCGTGGTGCGCAGGCTCGACAGGCTGATCGTGTTCGCGGCCGAGGCCGCCCCATATGCGACCAGCACGACCGCGAAGGCGATCCAGCCGCGGCGCAGCAGCGTGCCGGGCTCGAGCATCCACCAGCCACCGACCGCGACCGCACAGAACAGCAGCGCGATCGTGGCCGCGCCCGTCAGGTAGCGGTCGATCACGGACGCCCCGCCGGCGCCCTCGAGGATGTACACCGCGTACAGCAGCACGAGCGCGGCGAGCGGCACCAGTGTCCGCCTGGGCGTCAGCACCAATGCCAGCCCCAGTCCCGCGATGGCGCCCAGGATGACCGGCAGGTGGTCGATCCGCACGCTGTAGCTCCAGACCGACCCGAGCACCGCCGTGAAGCCCTGCGTGCGTTCCAGTTCCTGGGCCAGCCCGGCCGTCGCCGTCAGCGAGTACAGGGGGTTGCCGGTCACGATCCCGTCGAAGGCGAACCACAGCAGCGGCGCGCTCGCCGCCAGGCCGAGATACGCGAGCATCCGCCGCGGGCTCGGCTCGCGGGCAGCCGGTTCGCCGGCCCGCGAGTCCCCGGGGGCAGGTCGCGCCCCGCGACTCAGGTACGGGCGCAGCCCCGGCCAGCAGCACCACAGCCAGTACACGCCGCTCAGCACCCAGGCGTCCGGGCGCAGCAGCCCGGCGGCCGCCAGCAGCACGAACACGGCCAGGCCGCGCCGGCTGCGTTCGAGCTCCAGCGCGAGCGCCCACAGGATCAGGGCCAGGTAGGAGATGTCGAGGTAGCCCTGGGCCGCGAGGTTCTCGACGAAGAAACGACTCAGCAGCAGCAGCGCCGCGACGGCCCCGACCAGCGGGCCGAAGGACAGGCGCCCGACCCGGTAGATCCCGGCCACCGCGGCCACGAAGGACACGATCGAGCCGAGCACCATCAGGCGCGCCCCGCCCTGGCCGAAGACCGAGCAGAGCATCCCGAAGGCGATCGCCAGCGGGTGCTCGGTTGGGGCCCGGTAGACCTGGAGGTCCGGCAGGTGGGCGTGCAGCAGGTCGCGTCCCCACAGCAGCGCGTAGAAGGAGTCGTAGGTCGGGTAGGTGGGAAACGCCAGGTAGCCGACGAGGGCGGCCACGCACAGCAGCAGAAAGGCGATCCTGGCCGGGGACGAAAGCAGCCCCGCGCGCAGCGCAGCCGGGCTCGTGGGGCCCGGGCGGACCCGGGTGGGCGTCGCGCTCTCCATCTGGCCTCACCCGCACCCGCGGGCGGCGGCGCGGTGACGAAGCGCGAAGACCACGTCCTGCGCTTTGGGATACTGCGTGCGGGCAAGTCTAGGCAAATCGCCCGAGCGATGAAGCTGATCATCCAGATTCCCTGCTTCAACGAGGCCGAGCAGCTTCCCCAGACGCTCGCCGATCTCCCACGCGAGGTCGCGGGCTTCGACGAGGTCGAGCGGCTGGTCATCGACGACGGCTCCAGCGACCGCACGGTCGAGGTTGCGCGCTCCCTCGGCGTCGAGCACCTCGTGCGCCTGACCAACAACAAGGGGCTGGCGGCCGCCTTCCAGGCCGGCATCGACACGGCGCTGAAGCTGGGCGCCGACGTGATCGTCAACACCGACGCCGACAACCAGTACTGCGGCGCCGACATCCCCAAGCTCGTGCAGCCGATCCTGGACGGCCGCGCGGACATGGTCGTGGGCGACCGCCAGGTCGCCGAGATCGAACACTTCTCGGCCGGCAAGAAGCTGCTGCAGCGGCTCGGCTCGTGGGTCGTGCGCCAGGCCTCCTCGACCTCGGTCCCCGACACGACCTCCGGCTTCCGCGCCTACAACCGCGATGCGGCGATCCAGATGATGGTCGTCTCGCGCTTCACCTACACGCTGGAGACGATCATCCAGGCGGGCAAGCTGCTGGTGGCCGTAGACCACGTGCCCGTGCGCACGAACCCGAAGACGCGCGAGTCGCGCCTGTTCCCGTCGATGGGCGCCTACGTACGCCGCAACGCGATCTCGATCTTCCGCATCTACGCCCAGTACGAGCCCCTGCGGGTGTTCTGGAGCCTGGCGCTGGTGATCGGGCTGGCGGCCGTGGCGGTGTGGATCCGCTTCGCGATCGCCTACGCCGACGGCAGCGGCAAGGGCCACGTGCAGTCGCTGATCCTGGGGGCGGTGCTGTTCATCGCCGCGGTCGTGCTGTGGGCGCTGGGCGTGATCGGCGACCTGCTCGCCGCCCAGCGCGTGATGACCCAGCGCAGCTTCGAGCGCATCCGCCGGATCGAGTTGGCGCTTGCGATCGAGCCGAGCCACTACGAACGCACCGTGCCGGGTGCCCCGGACGCCGCCGGGCGCGCGCTCGGCGGGGACCAGGGGGCGCTGAAGGAGCGCCCCGAGGAGCCCCTCGCGGCCGAGCGGGGCGGCAGGACGGTGAGGCTGTGAGCGGCGTCACCGTCTCCAGCGACGGGATCGTCACCGGCAACACCTTCGACAAGTACGGCAGCTCGAACCCGTTCGTGCGGCGCATGATGGCCGGCTTCGAGCGCAGCGCCGAAGAGCTCCTGGGCCTGGCCGCGCCCGGCTCGGTGCTCGACGTCGGCTGCGGCGAGGGCGTGCTGGCCCAGCGCTGGGCCCGGCAGCTGCCCGCCGCGCGGCTGGTCGGGGTCGACCTCGAGGAGGCCTCGATCCAGGCGGGCTGGGCCGAGCACACGGCGCCCAACCTCGAGTACCGGGTCGTGGACGGCCCGGAGCTCCCGTTCGCCGACAAGGAGTTTGAGCTGGCCAGCGCGATGGAGGTGCTCGAGCACATCCCGGATCCCGAGCGGATGCTCGCCGAGATGGCCCGCTGCGCCCGCACGCACCTGCTGGTGTCGGTGCCGCGGGAGCCGATGTGGCGGATGCTGAACATGGCGCGCGGCGCCTACTGGTCGTCGTGGGGCAACACCCCGGGCCACCTCAACCACTGGTCGGCGCGCTCCCTGCGCGCGCTCCTGTCCGGCGCCGGCGAGGTCGTGGAGATGCGCTCGCCGTTCCCCTGGACGATGGTGCTTGTCCGCCTCTAGGACCGCGTCCCCGTCCACCGGCCGTCCCCGCCAGGCGAGCCCCTCCTACGCCAGCGGCGCACGCATCCTGGCGATCGGGATCGCCTCCACCGGGCTGCTCACGTTCGCCTACTTCTCGGTCGCCAGCCATGTGCTGGATAGCTCGCAGGCGAAGCGGATCGACGTCCTCTGGTCGGTGATGTTCGTGATCATCTCGGTGATCTACCGGCCGGTGGAACAGCTGCTCTCGCGCTCGATCGCGGGACGCAGGGCCCGCGGTCACGAGCAGCACCGGCTGCGCGCTCCGATGCTGATCCAGGCCACCTTCGCGTTGCTGTTCGCGCTGGTCGCGGCGATCTTCCACGAACAGCTGATCAACAACGTCTTCGAAGGCGCCACGGGGCTGTACGTGGTGCTGATCGTGGGCACGCTCGCCTACGCCGCCAGCTACTTCGCCAGGGGCTGGCTCGCCGGACACCAGCGCTTCGGCCTGTTCGGCGGGCTGGTGCTGATGGAGTCGCTGTCGCGCTTCTGCTTTGCCCTGGCGGTCGCGATCGGCCTGACCAGCGGCGAGAACGCTGTCGCGCTCGGCATCGCCGCTGCTCCGCTGCTCTCATTGGTGGTGGTGCCGGCCGCCTTCCTGCACGACCGGCGCGGCCCCCAGGAGCCCGCCGCCGATACGCCGCCAGCGGCCCCCGGGGAGCCGCCCCCGGCCGCCCCGGAGCCGTCCCCCGCGACCGCGGTGATGACGGCGGACGAGGCCGACGCGGCCTTCGCGGGCCCCGGCACCGAGGGCGTGCAGGAGACGGCCGCCCACGACGAGCTCTCGCTGCGCCGCGGGGGCTTCTTCGCGGTCTGGGTGTCGGGCATCATGCTGGCCGAGCAGACGCTGCTCAACGGCGGGGTCCTGACGGTCGACGCCACCTCTCATCAGCGGGCGCTGGCCGGGATCGTGTTCAACGTGCTGCTGATCGCCCGCGCTCCGCTGCAGCTCTTCCAGGCGGTCCAGACCTCGCTGCTGCCCCACCTGACGGGGCTCGAGGCCACGGCCGGTCACGACGAGTTCGCCCGTGCTGTGCGCACGACGATCAAGGCGATCGCCGCCTTCGCCGGCGCCGTGGCGCTGGGGCTGCTGATCCTGGGACCGTGGGCGCTGGGGCACGTGCTGTTCGGACAGCAGTACAGCTACGGGCGCTGGGGCCTTGCCCTGATCGGGATCGGGATGGGCTTCCACCTCTGCTCGGGGGCCCTCAACCAGGCTGCCCTGGCGCGCAACCGGGCGCGGGCCGCCGCCGGCTGCTGGCTGCTGGCGGCGTGCGTGTTCATCGTCTGGATGCTCTCGCCGCTGGTCGGCGAAGAGGTGCTGCGCGCCGAGATCGGCTACGTCGGGGCGACCGCCGCGCTGGCCGGGTTCCTGTTCGTGCTCTACCGCCGCCACGGCGAGGAGTCGGCTGGGTTGACGCCCGCGCCGTCCCCGGGCGCCGGCCGCGCATAGAACCCGCGCGCCTAGCGGAAATCCTGCAGCGAACGATCGAGCTCGCGGAAGGCCTCGGCCGGGTCCGGCGTGTGGAAGATCGCCGAGCCTGCCACGAACAGCCGTGCTCCGGCCTGGGCGCAGGCGGGGGCCGTCTGCGGGTCGATGCCCCCGTCGACCTCGATCGCCACTGCCTCCCCGACCAGCTCCCTCAGCCGCGAAAGCTTCTGCAGCGAGTGCTCGATGAACGGCTGTCCCCCCCACCCCGGGTTGACGGTCATGCAGAGCGCGACGTCCAGCGTGCCCTCGAGCTCGGCGAGGGCGCCCGGCGGGGTCGCCGGGTTGATCGCAACACCAACCCCCGCACCCAGCTCGCGCACGAGGTTGACCGCGTAGGCCAGGTGCGGCGTGGCCTCGGCGTGGATCGTCAGCGAGTCGGCGCCGGCCGAGACGAAGTCGCCCACGTGGCGCTCCGGGCGCTCGATCATGAGGTGGGCCTCGAGCGTCGCGCCCGCCTCGCGGACGGTGCCGGCGAGCGCCTCGACCACCAGCGGCCCGACCGTGATCGGGGGGACGAAGTGGCCGTCCATGACGTCGACGTGGATCAGCCTGGCGCCGGCCGCCAGCACGTCCTGCACCTGCTCGCGCAGGCGCCCGAAGTCGGCGGACAGGATCGAAGGGGCGACGAGGACGTTGTCGCGCAGCTCTGCGCGTGGGCTCATACGGCCTGCAGCATCGTGTCGCCGCAGTTGTTGCACTTCAGCACCGCCGTCGAGGCCATACGCACGATCGTCGAGTGCTCGCCGCAGTTGGGGCACACGGAGCTGAGCTCGAAGCGGTGCAGGCAGTAGACGCAGCGGTAGCGCCCGGGGAGGTTGGTCGGCCGCAGCCAGGGCTCGCCGCAGTTCGGGCACAGCGGTCCGAGATCGACCGACGCCTTCGCAGCTCCGGGCGGGTCTCCCTCCATTGCCACCTACCCTCTGCGCAGCGCGGCGATGAAGAAGCCCGCCGTGCGGTCGCGGTGCGGCAGCGTCTGCAGCGCCTCGCCGACCGGCTCGAAGTCGGGCCGGGAATCCAGGAAGGCGGCGATCAGACGCTCGTTCTCATCCGCAGAGATCGTGCACGTAGAGTAGACAAGCAGCCCTCCCGGACGGAGGGCATCGGCGCCGGCATCGAGAATCTGGCGCTGCTGGCGGGCCAGCGCCTCGACCGAGCCCTCCTGCATCCGCCAGCGCAGGTCGGGGCGGGCCTGCAGGGTTCCCAGGCCGCTGCAGGGGGGATCCACGAGCACACGGTCGAACGGGGCTTCCACGCGCGGCTCGGCGGCATCGGCGACCTCGACCCTCACGTTGCCGGCGTGCATGCGCTCGGCCGTACGCGCCAGCACCCCTGCACGGCGGCGGTCGCGCTCGACCGCCACGACCTCGCCCCGGCCTCCCATCAGCGCGGCCAGATGGGTCGCCTTGCCGCCCGGGGCCGCACACAGGTCGAGCACCCGCTCCCCCGCCCGGGGGTCGAGCGTGCGCGAGACGAGCATCGCCGCACGCGCCTGGGCGATCACCGCCCCCTGCTTCCAAAGCGGCCAGGAGTGCAGGTCGAAGGGCTCCTCCAGCACCAGCGCCTCGGGCAGGCGGGCATCCCTATGGAAGGCCACCGGCAGGCGCTCGGCGAGCGTCGCGGCGTCGGCCACGAGCGTGTTCGCGCGCAGTGCGACCTCGACCGGCTCGTTGTCGGCCGCCATCAGCGCGCGTGCCTGCTCGGGGCCCAATGTGCGCCACCACAGCCGGGCGACCCACTCGGGATGGGAGTGCTTCAGCGCCGCCTGCTCGGGGGTGTCCTCGGGAAGCCTCCCCACCAGCGCCTCCGGCCCCTCGCGGGCGGCTCGCCGCAGGACCGCGTTCACGAGCCCGTGTCCCGCCCGCGCCTCGCGCTTGGCCAGCTCGACGGCCTGCGCGACGGTCGCGTAGTCGGGGGAGCCCTGCAGGAAGAGCAGCTCGTACAGCCCCACGCGCAGGGCGTTCATGAGCGGCGGGTCGATGCGGGCAGGGTCGCGTTCGGCCAGCTCGCCGATCACGTGGTCGAGCGTGGCCCGGCGCTGAATCGCCCCGTATGCCAGACGCATCGCCAGCGCCCGTTCGCGCCCGTCGAGCTCCTGCGCGGCCGCCCGCAGCGCCTCGTCGGCGTAGGCGCCGTGCTCGAACACGCGCGCCAGCACGGTGTAGGCGCAGCGCCGCGCCGGCGAGACCTGGGCGGCTGGGGAGCGGGGCATCGCGGCGGCGCCTAGCCGCTGCGGGAGGCGCCGGCGAGCAGGATCTGCGCGAGGTCTTCGGCCAGCCGCCGGGACTCCTCGGCGGTGAGGGTGGCCGTGGTGACGCGCACGGCGGTGGGGCTGGACCCCAGCCGGAAGAGCGCCCCCGGGGCCACCACCCAGCCGCGTGAGAGCAGACCCGCCACCACCGCCGACTCCTCGGGCACCGGCACCCACACGTTCAGGCCCGAGGTCCCGCAAGCCTCGATCCCGCGCTCCTGCAGGCGCCCGAGCAGCCCCTCGCGGCGTTCGCGGTAGCGCTCGCGGGCGCCCGCGAGCTGCTTGCGAACCGAGCGGCTGCCCCACAGCTCCACCACCAGCGACTGCAGGATGTAGCTGACCCACCCGGGCCCGCACTGCTGGCGGCGCTGCACGCGGGCGACCGTGTGGGGATCTCCCCGCAGCAGCGCGAGGCGCAGGTCGGGCCCGAGCGCCTTGGAGACCGAGGTGGCGACCGCCCAGCGCTCGCAGGCGCCCAGCGAGCTGTGCAGGGGTCCCTCGCCGAGCATGCCGAGGTGGTCGTCCTCGATCCCCAGCACCCGCGGGTGGCGGGCGAGCACGCCCGCGAGCTGGCCCGCGCGCTCTCCATCGAGCAGCGCCCCGGTCGGGTTCTGGCCGCGGGGCGTCATCACCGCCGCGACGGCGCCGGCGCGCAGGGCCGCCTCGAGCGCCTCGGGACGCATCCCCCGCCCGTCCACGGGCACCGGCTGCAGGCGCAGCCCGTTGGCGCGGAGCACGTCGAAGAGTGACGCGTAGCCGGGGTTCTCGACCGCCACGCGGTCGCCCGGGCGAAGGCTCGACTGCAACACCAGCTCGAGTCCCTCCAGCGCGCCGCTGACGACGCACAGCTCCTGGTCCTCACGAACGCTGCCGAGCTGCTGCACCGCCAACTGCTCGAGCTGGGGCACGACAGCCGGCTCTCCGTACAGCCGGGCCGGAGGAGCACAGCGCCCGAGCGCCGCGCCGATGTCCGGCAGCAGCTCGGGATCGGGGTTTCCCCGCGAGACGTCGCGGGCGCCCGCGGGAACCGCCGTCAACGCCGCTCCGGCTGCGGTGGGAGCAGGGGTGGCCACGCGGGTGCCCCGGCGACCGTCGGTCACCACCAGCCCGCGGCGCCGTAGCTCTCCCAGCGCGGCGGCCACCGTCGAGGGACTCACGCCTCCCTGGGCGGCGAGCGCCCGCACCGACGGCAGCCGCTGCCCCGGCGCAAGAGCGCCGTCGCTCACCGCCAGCTCGATCTCCTCGACGAGTCCCGCCGACGTCCGCGCACTGATCCTGTATTGTTCTGTCGCAGTCACAGTTCTGTACTATTACAAACTGCCGAGCAGAACGACCCCCGACCGCACAACGACACCCACCGACAGGCGATCCGATGACACACGAGCCCACCTCCAGCTACGCGCCGATGACCCCGACCGCCCCACCGCCGTCCACCGCGTCCGGCCCGTCCGAATCCAGCTCGGCCGCCCCCTCCGAGCGCGTCCGCCTGCGGCGCAAGCGCGAGCGGGGCCATTACGAGCGCGAGGTGATCGACGCGATCCTCGACGAGGCGCTGTTCGCCCACCTCGGGATCAGCGACGCCCACGGGCAGCCGTTCGTGGTCCCGACCCTGCACGCGCGCCGGGACGGCGTCGTCTACTGCCACGGTTCGCTCGGCTCGCGCACGGTCAAGGCGCTCGAGCAGGGAGCCCCGGCGTGCCTGACGGTGTCGCTGATCGACGGCCTCGTGCTGGCGCGCTCGGCGATGCACCACTCCGCCAACTACCGCTCGGTGATGCTGCTCGGGAAGGCACGTCCGGTGACCGACCCGGGCGAGAAGACCGAGGCGCTCGAGGCGATCGTCGAGCACATCGTCCCCGGCCGCTGGCGGGAGGTGCGCGAGCCGAGCGAGAACGAGCTCGCGGCGACCGCGGTCCTGCGCTTCCCGATCGAGGAGGCTTCGGCCAAGATCCGCAACGGCGGCCCGGCCGACGACGAGCCCGACCTCGAGCGCGAGGTGTGGGCCGGCGTGCTGCCGCTGGCGAGCGCCGCCGGGGCACCCCAACCCGACGCGCTGATGGACCCGGCGATCCCGCTGCCCTCCTATCTGAGCCCCTACCGGCGCCCCGGCGCCGCGTGACCCCGTAGGTAGGCGCCGGCGTCCATCGCCCGCGCCCCCGGCGGCTGGACCTCCAGCAGCTCCAGCACACCGGGCGAACAGACGAGCAACAGCCGCCCGTCGCGCGCCTGCAGCGGCGACGCCTCGCCCGTGCCGACTCCGCCGCCGGCCGGACCCTGATCGCCGGCGCCGGGCGCCGGAGCATCCTCGAGCAGGGCGGCACGGCGAACGCCGAGCATGCCTCCGTCCGGCAGCTGCACGCGGGCCCCGACGTGCGGGTGCAGCGCGCGCACCGCCCGCTCCAGCTCGAGCGCCGGGCGAGCGGGGTCGAGCAGCCTGTCCTCGGACGCGATCTTCTCCGCGTAGGTGATCCCCTGCTCGGGCTGCTCGGCGCACGGCGGATCACGCTCCAGCGCCTCGATCAGCAGTTGCGCACCGAGCACCTGCAGGCGCCCGGCGAGCGCGCCGTAGTCGTCGGTGGGCGCGATCGGCTCCTCCGCGGCGAGGCACACCGGGCCACTGTCCAGACCGGCCGTCAGGCGCATGATCGAGACGCCGGTGCGCTCGTCGCCGGCCATGATCGCCCGCTCGATCGGGGCGGCCCCGCGCCAGCGCGGGAGCAGCGAGGGGTGCACGTTGAGGATCTCCTGCATGGACAGGAGCGGCTCCTTGATGAGCGCCCCGAAGGCGCACACGACGACCACTGCGCGGCCTGCCGGTGCGGCGGCGAGCGCCTCCGCGATCAGCGCCAGCGAGTCCGGCGCGTTGACGTCGGCGGGCTGCTCGAGCGCGAGCCCGAGCTCGCGGGCGGCCTCGCCGACCGGGGGCGGACGCAGGCGCCGGCCGCGGCCCGCGGGCCGGTCGGGCCGGGTGATCACGAGCGCCGGCCGGTGCTCGCCCGCCGCGAGCCGCTCGAGCACGGCGACGGCGAACTGCGAGGTGCCGATGAAGACGGTCGCCAAGCCCGCCGGGAGCCCTCGCCGCTAGGCGGCGCTCTCCTCTTCCTGGGCCTCGCGCATCGCGCGCATCGCCTCCTTGCGCGCCTCCTTGGAGATGTGGTCGAGGATCAGGACACCGTCGAGGTGGTCCATCTCGTGCTGGATCACACGCGCGCGCATACCCTCGGCCTCGATCGTCAGCTCGCGACCCTCCGGGTCCTGGGCGCGCACGCGCACGCTCACCGGGCGCTCGACGTCGACGTGGACGCCGGGCAGGCTGAGGCAGCCCTCCTCGAGCACCTCCCGCTCCTCGCTGCTCCACTCGAGCTGCGGATTGACGAGCGCCACGATCGGCTCCTCGGGGTCGGTGCGAAACACCAGCGTGCGGTGCAGCACGCCGAGCTGGGTGGCGGCCAGGCCGATACCGAGGGCGTCGTGCATCAGTTCCCCCATCCGCGCCAGCTCCAGTTGCAGACGCTCGTCGAAGCGCTCGACGGGGACCGCGCTGGCGCGCAGCACGGGGTCGCCGAAACGGCGGATGACGCGCATCGCCGCGTCCCGTCTGGCCTTGGTCTCGGGGTCGAGCTCGGCCGGCTCGGGGGCCCCCTCCTCGCGCTCGACCTCGACGTCCGCGTCGGTGGCACGGACGTGCTCGTGCTCGTGCTCGTCCTGGCGGTCGCGGAGCTGCTCTGGGGAGGACATCGTCGCCGTCCAGCCTACTGCGGGTCAACGTCCACGCTGAAGCTGACGCCCGCGTGGGCGCGCCCGTCGGCGAGTGCCTGAACGCTCTCACCGGCGGCGCGGACGGCGGCCGGTCTCGAGCCGGCCTTCAGCACGAGCATCTGGCGCTCGCGCCCGCGCAGGCGGAACAGCGACGCCGGGCCGAGCACCGCCACGGCGGCCTCGCCCTGCCCGGCGGCGGGCACCAGCCGGCGCTCGAGCTCGCCCCTGAGAGCCTGGGCGGCGGCGAGCGCCGCCGGCGCCTGCGGACTCGAGCAGACGATCCTAACCAGGTGCGAGAAGGGCGGGTAGTCGAGCGCCCGCCGGCGCTCGAGCTCGCCCGCCAGGAAGCCGTCGCTGTCGTGGGCGGCGGCGTGCACGATCGCACGCGCCTCGGGGGTCACGGTCTGGACCAGCACGCGCCCGTGCCCGCCGCGCCCGGCGCGGCCGGCGAGCTGGGCGATCAGCGCGAAGGTGCGCTCCTCGGCTCGGAAATCGGGGAAGCGCAGGGTTGCGTCGGCGTCGATCACGAGCGCCAGCTCCACGTCGGGGAAGTCGTGGCCCTTGGCGACCATCTGGGTGCCGATCAGGACCCCCCGCGAGGCCGCCTGGAAGCTCCCCAGGATCGCGCCGGCGCCGGCCTCGGTGGCCTGCTCGGAGCCCGCCAGGACGGCGTCGGCGTCGAGCCGGAAGACCGGAAAGTCACCCTCGTCGAAGACGGTCGCGAGGTCGTGGGCGAGCCGCTCGGTCCCGGACCCGTGCCGCGCCACCGCACTCGAGGAGCAGTGCGGGCAGCGCGCCGGAACCGGCTCGCGGTGTCCGCAGTGGTGGCACGCGAGCAGCCGCTCGGCACGGTGCAGGACGAGCGTCACGTCGCATTCCGGGCAGCCCCAGGTGGCGCCGCACGAGCGGCAGGAGAGGAAGTTCGACCAGCCCCGGCGGTTGAGCAGCACGATCGCCTTGGCGGCGCGTTCGCGGACCTCGGCGAGCGCCTGCACCGAGGCTGGATGCAGGGTGCCCGGCTGCTCGCGCATGTCGAGCACCTCCACGGGCGGCAGCGGGCGCCCGTCCACGCGTGCCACCAGGCGCGAGGCCGCCAGCCGCAGGGCGCTCTCCGGGCGCGGCGTGGCGCTGCCCAGCAGGAGCGCCGCGCCGGCCCGCCGGGCACGCTCCTCGGCCACCTCGCGGGCGTCGTAGCGGGGATCGCCCTCGTGCTTGTAGGAGGCCTCGTGCTCCTCGTCGATCACGATCAGCCCGAGGCTCCCGACGGGGGCGAACACGGCCGAGCGGGGACCGACGCAGATGCGGGCCTCGCCCTCGCGCAGTCGCCGCCACTCGGCGTATCGCTGGGCGGTGGTCAGGCGCGAGTGCAGCACCGCCACGGTGTCTCCGAAACGCTCGGAGAAGCGCGAGACGATCTGTGGCGTGAGCGCGATCTCGGGCACCATCACGATCGCGCCGCGGCCCTGCGCCAGCGCCTCGGCCGCGGCCCGCAGGTAGACCTCGGTCTTGCCCGAGGCGGTGACGCCGTGGAGCAGCCGCTGCTCGAAGCGCCCCTCGGCAATCGCGGCCCGCAGCGGCTCCAGCGCCGCCTGCTGTTCGGCGCTCAGCTCGGCGCCGGGCGCGATCTGCGCGCCCAGGGACGCGCCGGCGGGCGCTCTGGGGACGGCGCGGCGACGACCTCCGAGCCGCCGGGTGGCACCCGGCGGCAGCACCAGCCCGAGCGCTCTGGCGAGCGTCGAGCAGTATTCCCCGGCCACCCAGTGTGCGAGCCCCACAAGCTCCTCGGGGACGCCCAGCTCCAGCGCCCGCAACGGCGCCAGCAGCCGCTGGTCGGCGACCTCGCTGCGCTCGGACAGGCCGGTGACGACGCCCAGGATCGTGCGCGCCCCGAACGGGACCACCAGCATCGAGCCGACCGTGACGTCCTCGCGCAACGGCTCGGGGAGCAGGTAGTCGAACGGCCCGCGCAGGGCGCGGGCGCTGGTGATCGGCTCGACCTGTGCGATCGCGGACAAGCCCACGACCCTAGAGCGGGCCCCGGTCAGAGGGCCCGCGCCGGGCGGGACGCGGCGAGCGCGCCGCGAAGGCGCCCTGAGCTACAGGCCGGCGGCCGAGCGCAGCGCGTCGGCGCGGTCCACGCGCTCCCAGGTGAAGTCGCTGTCCTCGCGCCCGAAATGGCCGTAGGCGGCGGTCTTCTGGTAGATCGGGCGGTGCAGTTTCAGCTCCTCGCGGAAGGCCCCGGGTCGCAGGTCGAAGTGGTCCGCGACCAGGCTCGCGATCTGCCCGCGCCCGATCTTCTCGGTGCCGAACGTCTCCACCATCACCGACACCGGGTGGGCGACGCCGATCGCGTAGGCAACCTGCACCTCGGCGCGGTCGGCGAGGCCGGCGGCGACGATGTTCTTGGCGACCCAGCGGGCGGCGTAGGCGGCGGAGCGGTCCACCTTGGAGGGGTCCTTGCCGGAGAAGGCCCCGCCGCCGTGGCGGGCCATGCCGCCGTAGGTGTCGACGATGATCTTGCGCCCCGTCAGCCCGCAGTCGCCCATCGGGCCACCGATCACGAAGCGCCCGGTGGGGTTGACGAGGAAGTTGCGCACCAGCTTGCGTTCCTCATACAGGTCGGTCGGGAGCACCGGGCGCACGACGTGCTCGAGCAGGTCGGGCTTGATCAGCGAGTCGACGTCGATGCCGTCGGCGTGCTGGGTGGAGATCAGGATCTTCTCGATCTCGACCGGGCGCCCGCCCTCGTAGCGGACGGTCACCTGGGTCTTGCCGTCCGGGCGCAGGTAGGGCAGGACCTCGCCCTTGCGCACCTCCGAGAGCCGCTTGGCCAGCTTGTGCGCCAGCGCGATCGGCAGCGGCATCAGCTCGTCGGTCTCGTTGCTCGCGTAGCCGAACATCATCCCCTGGTCACCCGCCCCGGCGACGTCGAGCTCGTCCTCGTCGGCAGGGTCGTGGCGGGTCTCATAGGCGGCGTCCACGCCCTGGGCGATGTCGGGCGACTGTTTGTCGATCGCGTTGATGACCGCGCAGGTGTGGCAGTCGAAGCCGTAGCTGGCGTCGTCGTAGCCGATTTTGCGGACCGTCTCGCGGGCCACTTCCGGGATGTCCACGTAGGTGTCCGTCGAGATCTCGCCGGACACCACGATCAGGCCCGTGTTGACCAGCGTCTCGCAGGCGACGCGGCCGTAGGGATCGTCCGTGAGCACGGCATCGAGCACGCCGTCGGAGATCTGATCGGCGATCTTGTCGGGGTGCCCCTCCGTGACCGACTCGGAGGTGAACAGGTACTCGCTGTCTGAGAACTGGGCCAAGGCTAGGGCGGCAGTCTATGCAGCCCGCACGGCGGCGCGCTGTCCGCGCTCCACGAAGTCGATGATCAGTGGCACGCCGTCCATCGCATACCTGGCCCGCAGGCGGTTCTCGAGGAAGTAGGCGTAGTCGCGCGTGACGCGGGCCCGGGAGTTGACCTGGATCGAGAAGCGCGGCGGGCGCCGGTCGATCTGGTTCATGTAGATCAGCTTCAGGCGATGACCCGTCGAGCGCCCGCCGGCGCCGATCGGAGGCTGGCGGGCGGCGGTCGCCTCCGAGAGGAAGCGGTTGAGCTCGGGCGTGGGGATCCGCACCGCCATGCGCTCGCCGAGGCCGAGTGCCTCGTTGAGGACCCGCTCGACGTGGCGGCCGGTGCGGGCGCTGGCGGTCAGGACCTTGGGACGCAGACGCAGCTTGCGGGCCACACGGGCCCGTTCGTGCTCGAGCTCGCGACCGCGCGCCTCGCCTTCGCCCTGCTCTTCCAGCACGTCCCACTTGTTCATCACCAGCGCGGTCGCACAGCCCGCCTTCATCGCCAGGTCGGCGATCCGCAGATCCTGGGCGGTGACCCCGTCGGTGGCGTCGCACACCACCAGCGCCACGTCGGCACGTTCGGCGGCCCGCCGCGAGCGCAGGGCCGTGTAGTACTCGACCGAGTCGGCGACCTTGGCTGCCCGGCGGATGCCCGCCGTGTCCACCAGCATCACCTCCTTCTCGCCGAAACGCAGGACCGTGTCGATCGCGTCGCGGGTGGTGCCGGCGCGGTCGGAGACGATCACCCGCTCACGGCCCAGGAAGCGGTTGACCATCGAGGACTTGCCGACGTTCGGGCGGCCGATCACGGCCAGGCGCAGCGTCTGCTCGTCGTCCTGGAGCTCGGCGTCCTCGGGTGCCACCCGGTCCAGCACCTCGACGATCCGGTCCAGCAGGTCTCCGGTTCCGAGACCCTGGGCGGCGGACACTGCAATCGGGTCACCGAGGCCGAGGCGGTGGAACTCGGCCGCCAGCGGGAGGTCCGCGGGGCCGTCGCACTTGTTGGCTGCGACGATGCTCGGCACCGGCTGCCTTCGCAGCAGGTCGGCGAGCTCTTCGTCGCCGGGCCGCAGCCCGGCGCGGGCGTCCACGACCAGCACCGCGACCTCGGATTCGGCCACCCCGGCGCGCGCCTGCTCGCGGATCGAGCTCGCCAGCGGGTCCTCGTCGAGCACGTCGATCCCACCCGTGTCGACGAGCGTGAAGCGGCGGCCGTTCCACTCGCAGGGAAGATCCTTGCGGTCGCGGGTGACCCCCGGCCGGGCGTGGACGACCGCCTCCCGGGAACCCGTGAGGCGGTTGACGAGCGAGGACTTGCCCACGTTCGGATAGCCCACCAGTGCGACCTTCATGGGGATGAGTATGACCGCGTCCGCCTGCCCCTCCGGGCCACAGGGCCGCCCCGCCGCCCGCCCGGCCGCGCCCCTGCCGAGCGGGTTGCGCTCACCGCCTAGCGATCCGCCCGCGCACGCACCAGCTCGGCGATGCGGTCCACGACCTCCGCCACGGTGAGCGAGCTGGTGTCGATCTCGAGCGCGTCCGCGGCCGCCCTCAGGGGGGCGTGGGCGCGGGAGCGATCGCGCTCGTCGCGCGCCGCCAGCTCGGCCAACACGGCCTCGGGGTCCTGGCATTGTTCGAGCGCACGCCGGCGGGCCCGCTCGCGCTCATCGGCCGTGAGGAACACCTTCAACTCGGCATCGGGGGCCACCACCGTGCCGATGTCGCGGCCCTCGGCGACCCAGTCGCCGTTGCTCAGCAGGGCCCGCTGTTTGCCCAGCAGGGCCGCGCGGACGGCGGGATCCGCCGCCACCAGGGAGGCCGCGGCGGCGACCTCCGGGGTGCGGATGTCCGCGCTCACATCGTGTCCGTCCAGCAGCACGCCCGGCTCGTGCGCCGGAGTGCTGTCATCCAGCCCGACGTCCATCTCGGAGGCCAGCCGGGCGGGGTCGGCGTCCGGCTCCTGAAGCGAGAGCAGCGCCACCGCGCGATACAGGGCGCCGCTGTCGAGGTAGGAGAAGCCCAGCTCGCGGGCCAGCTCTCGCGCCACGGTCGACTTGCCTGCCCCCGCCGGGCCGTCGATCGCTACGAGCACACGGCCTGCAGGTCTGCGACGAAGGACGGATAGGAGACAGCCGCGGCGTCGATCCCCACGACCTCCACGCCCTCGCGCGAGGCGAGCCCGGCGACGGCTCCCATCATCGCCATGCGGTGGTCCCCGTGGGCGTTGATGGTGCCGCCCCGCAGGCCCTCGCCGCCGCGCACCGAGAAGCCGTCCTCGGTGGCCTCGATGTCCGCGCCCAGGCCGCGCAGGCCATCGACCACCCCGGCGATGCGGTCGGACTCCTTCAGACGCAGCTCACCCGCCCCCCTGACCAGGGTCTCGCCCTCGGCGAAGCAGCCGAGCAGGGCCACGAGCGGCAGCTCGTCGATCGCCAGCGGAACCTCCTCGGCCTCCACCACGGTCCCCTCGAGCGCGCCGTGGGCGACGTCGAGGTCGCTGACCGGCTCGTACGGGACGAGCTCCTCGGACTCCTCCTCGAGGTCCCCGACCACGATCCCCCGCATCCTGCGCAGGATCCTCAGGAAGCCGGTGCGGGTCCAGTTGACGCCGACGTCGCGGATCAGCAGGCGCGAGCCGGGAACGAGCACGCCCGCGGTTACGAGGAAGGCAGCAGAGCTGGCGTCGCCGGGGACGACGAGCTCCTGCAGCAGCAACTCGTCCACGTTCGCCACCGTCAGGCGGGAGCCCTCGCGGACGATCTGGGCCGAGGCGGCCAGGAGCATCCGCTCGGTGTGGTCGCGGCTGCGGGTGGGCTCGATCACGGTCGTGGAGCCGTCCGCCGCCAGCGCCGCCAGCAGCACGCACGACTTGACCTGGGCGCTGGCCACCTTCAGCTCGTAGGTGATCGCCCGCAGCCGCGAGCCGTCCACCTGGAGGGGCGGGAAACGCTGCTCGCGGGCCTGTAGGTGGGCACCCATCTCGCGCAGCGGACCCATGATCCGGTCCACCGGCCGGCGGCGGATCGAGGCGTCGCCGTCGAGCGTGAAGCTGCGGCCGTCCTGGGCGGCCAGCCAGCCCGGGAGGATCCGCATCAGCGTGCCGGCGTTGCCGACGTCGATCGGCCCCGCCGGGGCGAGCGCCTCACGCAGGCCGGTGCCGCGCACCACGACGGCGTCCTCGAGCACCTCCACCAGCGCCCCCAGGGCGGCCACGGCCTGGAGGGTGGAGTCGGTGTCGGCGGCGTGCAGGTAGCCCTCGATGCGGACCGGCTCCGAGGACATCGCGCCGAGCAGAGCGGCGCGATGGGAGATCGACTTGTCGGCCGGGGCGCGGATCGACCCGGACAGGCCCTCGGCGGGCTCGAAGCGCATGCGGGTGCCCGCGGACGCGGATGCTCCGTTGGCGCTCACGCCCGCGCTACCGGAAAGCCGAGGCCGTTGATCAGCTCCTGCGCCCGCCCGGCGTCCTCGTCGCCTCGGACCCACAGCGCGATCACGCCCTGGCTGTTGTCCTGGGACGGGGACAGGGCCATGTCGGCGATGTTGACGCCGTCGCGTCCGAGTGCCAGCGCGATCTCCGCAATCACGCCGGGCCTGTTCGGCACCGAGGCGCGCAGCTCCTGCACGGGCCCGCCGACGAGGCCGGCGCCGAGCAGCTCCTGGCGCTCGGCCCTCGCGCGCTCGTTCCACTCGCCGAGCGCCGGCCCGTCGCCCTCGGCGAGCCACGAGCGGACCTCCTGCAGGCGCACGAGGAGCTCGTCGATGCCTTCCGCGAGGGCGTCGCGGTTGGACATGTAGATGTCCGTCCAGATGCGCGTGTTGGCCCCGGCCACGCGGGTGGCGTCCCTGAAGCTCGGCCCCACCGCCGGAAGCCGCTGGGCACCCTCATCCGCCGTCAGCGCCGCGGCCTGTTCGACGAGCGCGTTTGCGAGCACGTGCGGGAGGTGCGAGACGCACGCCATCAGGCGGTCGTGGGTGACGGGGTCGATCGCCGTGGGGTGGGCCCCGATCGTGCTGAGCAGCCGGTGCAGGCGCTCATACAGGACCCCGGCGGTGGACCCGCGGTCCGGCGTCAGGTACCACGTGGCGCCGTCGAATAGCTCCTCGCGGGCGTGCTCCACGCCGGCGGTCTCCGCCCCGGCGAGGGGGTGGCCGCCGATGAAGCGCTCGTCGGCGCCGGCCGCGGCGAGCGGGCGCTTGGTGGAGCCCACGTCGCTGACCACACAGCTCGGCCCGGCGCCCTCCAGCGCGCCGGTGACCGTCTCGGCGATCGCCGACAGCGGCGTGGCCACGAACACGACGTCGGCGTCCGCGACCGCCGCGGAGATCGACTGCGCGCTGGTGTCGATCGCGCCGAGCGCCAGCGCACGGGCGCAGACCTCTTCGTCACGGTCGTAGCCGCTGACCTGCGCGCCCGCGCGTCTGCGCGCGGCCAGTCCGATCGAACCGCCGATCAGCCCGACCCCGAGGACGGCGACCTTCAACGATGCTGTCTCGGGGCGCGGGCCATCAAACCGTGCTGAGCTCCTTGCCCGCCAGCGCCGCTGCCTGCTCGACCGCGCGCGCGAACTCTGCGAACTCGTCCGCCACGAGCGCCTGGGGGCCGTCGCAGATCGCCTCGTCCGGGTTCGGATGGACCTCCACGATGATCCCGTCGGCGCCGACCGCGGCGGCCGCCAGGGACAGCGGCTTGACGAGGTCGCGGCGACCGGCCGCGTGGCTCGGATCGACGATCACCGGCAGGTGGGAGAGCTCCTTCAGCACCGGCACGGCCATCAGGTCGAGGGTGAAGCGGTAGGCGGTCTCGAACGTGCGGATGCCGCGCTCGCAGAGCATCACGTTGGGGTTGCCTTCCTTGAGGATGTACTCCCCCGCCATCAGCAGCTCGTCCAGCGTCGAGGACAGCCCCCGCTTCAGCAGCGCGGGGCACCCCGAGCGGCCGACCTCGGCCAGCAGCGGGTAGTTCTGCATGTTGCGGGCCCCGATCTGGACGACGTCGGCGACCTCCAGCACGGCATCGATGTCGCGCATGTCCATCAGCTCGGTCACGATCGGCAGCCCGGTCTCGGCCTTCGCCTCGGCCAGCAGCCGCAGACCCTCCTGGCCCAGGCCCTGGAAGGCGTACGGGCTGGTCCGCGGCTTGTAGGCGCCACCGCGCAGCAGCGTCGCCCCCGCATCGCGGACGACGTTGGCGGTCTCGAGCATCTGCTCGCGCGACTCCACCGTGCACGGCCCGGCGATCAGGGCGAAGCTGTCCCCGCCGATCTTGCGTCCACCGATCTCGAGCACGCTGCGCTCGCCGTGCGTGATCTGGGCCGAGGCGAGCTTGTACGGCTTGAGGATCGGCACGACCCGGTCGACGCCGGGCTGTCCCTCGAGCCCGAGGCTCTCGACGTTGGCGTCCTGCTCGACGTCGCCGATCGCACCTATCACGGTGACGCGCGCGCCCTGGCTGCGATGGGCGCGTGCCCCGGCTCGCTCGATCTTCGAGACGACGGCTGCGACCTCCTGGTCGGTCGCGCCCTCCTTCATCACGATCATCATTGACTCATCCTTTCAACTGGCGTCTGGGTTTAGCTGTGCGCTGCTGGGAGCTGCGGCCCGAGCCACGGTTGCGACGCGGCAGAGCCGGCTGCTCGTGAGGGAGGCGCCCACGGCACCCCGGAGGTGGCGCTCGGTCCCGACGGGGACCCGGTGCGGCCCTGCAACCCGCTCACGCACGGGCGCCCGGCCGGAGCGCCTAGCTAAATCGCCAGGCGTAGAGGGGCGACCGGACGGCGCTCGTCGCTGAGGTGCGCTGATATTCGCGTGCCGTCCGGTGCATGGTGATCCAGGGACGGTTTTAGCAGACAATCGCCCGCGGGTCCAGCGTGCAAATCATCGACCCGTGCGTTCGCCCGGCGCGGGCGAATCCCGCGGCTAGGTGCGCGCGGGGGCGCCCGCCAGGACCTCCTGGAGGGCCTCCAGGAAGCGGGCGTTCTCCTCGGGGAGCCCGTAGGTGACGCGCAGGGCCGGCTGCTCGGCCCCCAGTGCAGTGCCGGCCCGCACGAGCACGCCACGCTCCATCAGGCCCTCGACGACCGCGGCCTCGTCGGTCTGCTCGCCGAGGCGCACCCAGCAGAAGTTCGCCTGCGAGGCCGCCACGCCGAGCCCGATCGCCGCCAGGCCGTCCTCCATCGCCAGGCGCTCGGCGACCGCTCGCTCGACGCGCCTGGTGACCTCGTCCTGGTGGCCGAGCGCCTCGACCGCCGCGGCCTGGGCGAGCGCGTTGACCCCGAACGGCTGGCGGACCTGGTTGAGCGCCCGCGGGAGCTCGTCGGAGCCGCACATGGCGAAGCCGACGCGCAGCCCGGCGAGGCCGTGGACCTTCGAGAAGGTCCTCAACAGCACGAGGTTGGCGTGACGTTTGAGCAGCTCGATCGACGCGTCGGGGTCGTCGAGCAGGTTGAACTCGCAGTAGGCCTCGTCCACGATCACGCACACGTTGGGAGGGACCTCCTCCAGGAAGCCGGCGATGTCGGCCAGCGGCAGCGCGGTGCCGGTCGGGTTGTTGGGGTTGCACACGATCGCCAGGCGCGTGACGACGGTGATCTCGCGCAGCATCGCCGGCAGGTCATGGCGGTCCTCCCCGTCGAGGCCGACCGTGATCGCGCGCGCGCCGGAGGAGGCCGCGAGCTGGGGATAGACCGAGAACGAGGGCCACGCGTAGAGGATCTCGGCACCCGGCTCGAGCAGCGCCTCGGCGGCCGCGAGCAGGATGTCGCAGGAGCCGTTGCCGACCGCGATCCGGTCGCTGGGCACTTCGTAGCGGTCGCTCAGCGCGCGCCGCAGCCGCGCACAGGACGGGTCCGGGTAGCGGTTCAGCCGCCCCAGCTGGCGCTCCACCGCCTCCCTGACCTCGGGCAGCGGCGGATAGGGGGACTCGTTGCTGGCGAGCAGCACCACCGG
The DNA here is from genome assembly GCA_963821425.1 of uncultured Solirubrobacteraceae bacterium. Lineage (GTDB taxonomy): Bacteria > Actinomycetota > Thermoleophilia > Solirubrobacterales > Solirubrobacteraceae > Palsa-744. Next base: position 454,286 of record CAWGDS010000001.1, on the reverse strand, counting down.
CTCCGCCAGCGCGTAGCCGCCCGCGGCCGGGTACACGGGGATGCGCCTGATGCGCTCTGCGAACTCGATCGCCACGGTCCTATTGTGCCGCGATCGGCCCCGGCGGGCCGGCCGGGCTCGCGGGCCGGGCGGGCGGGTTGGCTCGCGGGCCGGCCGGGCGAGCCGGGCCGGTCCTATTGAGCGGCCGCCAGGTCCGCGCGCAGCGCCTGGGCCTCCCCCAGGTACACGTGGGCCGGCTGGTGCTCCTCGGGTGCGTAGTAGTGGATCATCACCCTGATCACGCGCGGCAGCGACCCGGGCACCGGGATCTCTCGCGCGCACAGCAGTGGCACGCGGTCGAACCCCACGGCGCGGGCCGCGACAGCCGGGAACTCCGCGTCGAGGTCCTGGGTGACGGTGAAGATGCAGCTGACCACGCGCTCCTGGGTGAGCGCGTTGCGCTCCATGATCACGCGCATCAGCTCGGTCGTGCGTTCCAGGATCTCAGCGGCGTCGTTGTGCTCGACGCTGATGGCCCCGCGCAGGGCGAACAGTCGCATGGCGGCGATTGTGTCAGAGGGCGCGCAGGCTGCCGAGCTCTTCATCGCTCAGGCGGCGGTACTCGCCGGCTTCCAGACCCTCCAGCCGCAGCGGCCCGAAGCGGGTGCGCACCAGCTCGAGCACGGGGTGCCCGACGTGCTCGCACATGCGACGCACCTGGCGGTTGCGGCCTTCGCGGATCGTGATCTCGATCTCCTGAGGACCGAGTTGGCGCACGGCGGCGGGCGCGGTCGGCCCGTCCTCGAGCTCGACGCCTTCGCGCAGGGCCGCCAGCGCCGGTGCAGTGGCCGGGCCACCGCCCAGCCGGGCACGGTACGTCTTCGGTACTTCGAAGCGCGGGTGGGTGAGGCGGTTGGCGAGCTCGCCGTCGTTGGTGAGCAGGATCAACCCGGTCGTCTGCCCGTCGAGCCGGCCGACCGGATACAGCCGCGCCTCCTGCACACCGAGCAGACCCACCACCGTCTGGCGTCCGTGCGTGTCGCTGGCCGTGGACAGGACCCCGAGCGGCTTGTTGAGCATGTAGGCAACCCGTGCCTCGGGTCCGCCCAGCGGCTGCCCGTCCACGCACACCAGGTCCGCCTCGGAGACGTCGAAGGCGGGGTCCGTGACCTTCACGCCCTCGACGGTCACGCGTCCGGCGCCGACGATCTCCTCCGACGCGCGCCGGGAGGCCACGCCCGCGTGTGCCAGGTACTTCGCTAGACGCATCCCCGTCCGCGGTCGCGAGCCATCGGCTGCCACCATAGGAGGCCGGGCGATCAGGGCCCGACGCGACCATGGACCTCGAGCTGCTCGACCGCACGCTCGCCGCTGAGGGCGAGCCCGGCTTTCGCTCCCGCCAGGTGTGGGGCTGGCTGGCCCGCGGGGCAAAGGGCTACGAGCAGATGACCGACCTGCCCGCGCAGCTGCGCGGGCGACTGGCCGAGGAGGTGCCCTTCTCGAGCCTCGCGCTGCTCGACCGGGCGCAGGCCGCAGATGGGACCGTCAAGGCCCTGTTCGCGACCGCCGAGGGACACCCGCTGGAGGCCGTGCTGATGCGCTTCCGCGACGGTCGGCGCTCGGTCTGCCTGTCCTCCCAGTCCGGATGCCCGCTGACCTGCACCTTCTGCGCGACCGGCTCGATGCGTTTCGCGCGCAACCTGTCGGTGTCGGAGATCCTCGACCAGGCGCTGCATTTCCGGCGGCTCGGCCCGATCGACCACTGCGTGTTCATGGGCATGGGCGAGCCGATGCTCAACCTCGACGCCGTGCTGGGCGCCTGCGAACGGCTTCCGGACCTCGGCGTCACGCACCGGCGCACGACCGTCTCGACCGTGGGCTGGGTGCCGGGGATCCGCCGCCTGGCCGAGTGCGACATGCCGCTGCGCCTCGCGCTCTCGCTGCACGCTCCCGAAGACGCGCTCCGCTCCGAGCTGATGCCCGTCAACGAGCGCTACCCGCTGGCGGAGGCGTTGGACGCCTGCCGCGAGTTCTACGCGCGCCGGCGCCGGCGCGTGTTCATCGAGTACGTGATGCTGGCGGGCGTCAACGACCGCTACGAGCAGGCGTTGGCGTTGGCCCGGGCGCTGCAGTCGCCGGGTGAGCACTCGTGCCCGTTCAAGGTCAACCTGATCCCCTACAACCCGACCGGCTCCCGCTACAGCGGCTCCGGGCGCGGCGCGATCGACGCCTTCCGCGACGCGCTGGCCCGGGCCGGAGTGCCGGTCACGGTGCGGCTCACGCGCGGCCGCGAGATCGCAGCCGCTTGCGGGCAGCTGGCCGCCGAGCGCCCGCCCGCCGCGGGCACCGCCGCCGGCCCCGAACCGCAGCGAACGGGTGACGCCCTGGCGGAACTAGGCGGCGCCACCGCCGGCGCGGGCCTCGCCGGCGCGTAGCAGCCGCTCGCGCAGCTCGGCCTGCTCCTCCGGGGTCGGATCCCAGCGGGCGATGTCGGGCAGCTCCTGCAGGCTGCGCAGGCCGAACAGCTTCAGGAACTGGACCGTGGTGCGGTACAGGACGGCTCCGAACTGGGAGCTTCCCGCCTCCTCGATCAGGCCGCGGTCCAGCAGCGAGGCGGTCGCCGAGTCGGCGCTGACACCGCGGATGCGGGCGATCTCCGGACGCGAGACGGGCTGCATGTAGGCGACGATCGCCAGCGTCTCCGCCTGGGCGGGGCTGAGCGTGGCCACCCGCGGGCGGCTGAACAGACGCCTGGCGGCCTCCTCGCTGCCGGGGTCGCTGGCGAGCGTCCAGCCGCCGCCGAGCTCGCGCAGGCGCAGCCCGCGCAGGCCCGGGGCGTACTGCTGGCCGAGCTCGGCCAGCGCGTCCTGTACCTCGACCACATCGGCGCCCGTGGCGTCGGCCAGCTCGGCCGCCGTGAGCGGGTCCGAGGACAGGAACAGCAGCGCCTCGATCGTGCGCGCCAGCTCCACCGGCGCCTCGCCCTGCCCGCCCGGCAGCGCGCGCAGCTGCCCCTCTCCGTGTCCCGGCTCGGCGCTCATGCCGGCACCTCCTCACCCGTCTCCGTCGCAGCCACCTCGTCGGCGTCGGCCGGCCGCGTCACCCGCGTCATCGTGAAGCGGGGCTCGTGGCGGGGCTCCTGCGTCACCGCCGAGACGGCGATCTCGCCGAAGCACTCCTCCTGCTCCCAGGAGGCCTCGCCGCGTTTGTAGAGCTCGAGCAGCGCGAACAGGGTCACGGCCACGGTCATGCGGTCGGCCCCGCGGATCGCCTCCTCGAAGCTGAAGCTGCCCCGGCGCAGCAGCTCGCGCAGGTGCTGCAGGCGCTCCCCGATGCTGACGCGCGCGACGGCGATGTGACGGACGTCGATCGCCGGAGGCATCGCCAGCAGGCGCCCGATCGCCGCCCCCAGCACGTCGGGGTCCTCGGACCCGTCGGGGGCGGGCAGCAGCGTGCGGCGCAGCTCGGGCGGCAGCGGGGCCGTGCGGAAGCGCACCCCGTGCTCGGCCGCCAGCAGGTCTTCCAGATGCTCGCCGGCCGCGCGGTAGCGGCGCGCGTCGAGCATCCGTGCGAGCAGTTCCTCGGCGGCTTCGCCGGGCTCGATGTCGAGCAGCTGCTCGTCCTCACCGGTGAGCATCAGCCGCGACTTCAGCTCCAGCAGGGCGGCGATCAGGAGGATGAATTCGGTCGCGCTCTCGAGGTCGAGCTCGCCGGAGCGCTCGAGGTGGTCCAGGTAGGCCAGCACGACCTCCGCCAGCTCGAGCTCCAGCAGATCTACCTCTTCGCGCAGGATCAGCGTCAACAGCAGATCGAAGGGCCCGCTGAAGACCTCGAGGTCGAGGTCCAACAGGCGCACCGCGGCCGGCCCACTGAGGCTCATCCGCGCACCGTACCGAGCGCCGGCGACGCCCCTCTGGGCCCGGGCGCCGCGGGCGCCCCCACGCCCATCAACGAGCGCACGTCGGTGAGCGTCTCGCTGGCAATCGCGTGCGCTCGCTGCGCCCCCTCGCCGAGGATGCTCTCCAGCCGGGCCTCGTCGGCACGCAGCTCGGCGTAGCGCTCGCGGATCGGGGCGAGGTAGTCGATCACGGCTTCGGCCACGGCCGTCTTGAAGTCCCCGTAGCGGGCCGCGGCGAAGTCCGCCTCCACAGCCGCCGGATCCTGGCCCCGCACCGCGGCGAGGATTTCGATCAGGTTGGAGATCCCGGGCTTGTCGGGGCCACGGACGATCTCGCTGCCGGAGTCGGTGACGGCGCTGCGCAGCTTCTTGAGGATCGCGTCGGGCTCGTCGAGCACGTACACGATCCCCTGCCCGCTGGAGAGGCTCGTGGACATCTTGCGCGTCGGCTCCTGCAGGTCCATGATCCGCGCCCCCACCTCGGGAATGCGGTGCTCGGGCACCTTCAGGACTTCCTCACCGCCGGCGAAGCGGGCGTTGAAGCGCCGCGCCAGATCGCGCATCAGCTCGAGGTGCTCGCGCTGGTCCTCGCCCACCGGAACCTCGTCGGCGCGATAGGCCAGCACGTCGGCGGCCTGCAGGACCGGATACAGCAGCAGTCCGGCCGACACCAGCTCCCGCTGGGCCGGGCTCTTTTCGCGGAACTGGTGCATCCGCTGCAGGCGCCCGAGTTCGGCCAGCGCGCTCAGCAGCCAGGTCAGCTCGGTGTGCTCGGGGACGTCGCTCTGGCGGAACAGGATGCAGCGGGCCGGGTCGAGGCCCGCCGCCAGCAGGATCGCGGTCGTGTCGTGGGTGCGCTCGCGCAGTTCCAGCGCGTCGTAGGAGACGGTGATCGCGTGCAGGTCGACGATGCAGAAGATCCCGTCGCCGTGCTCCTGGGCGGTGACGTACTGGGCGATCGCACCGATCTGGTTGCCGAGGTGCTTGCGCCCCGTCGGCTGGATCCCGGAGAAGCTGCGCACGAGCCGAGCTCCCCGATCGGCTCTAGAGGGCCTCGCGCACGACCGGGCGCTTGGCGGCGGTGACCTCGTCCAGGCGCCGGACGGGAGTCGTGTACGGCGCCCCGGCGGCGACCCCCGGGTCCTCGCGGGCCTCGGCCACGATCGCAGCAACCGCCGCGGCGAAGGCGTCTAGCGTCTCCTTCGTCTCGGTCTCCGTCGGCTCGACCATCAGCGCCTCCTCCACCAGCAGCGGAAAGTACACCGTCGGGGGGTGAAAGCCGAAGTCGAGCAGGCGCTTGGCGAGGTCCAGCGTCTTGATCTGCAGGCGCCGCTTCATCGGGCCGCCCGAGAGCACGAACTCGTGCATGCACAGCTCGCCGAAGGCGAGCGGCAGGTACTCGGCCAGACCGTGCTCCTGCATCCGCGCGAGCAGGTAGTTGGCGTTCAGCACCGCCGTCTCGGAGGCGTCCCTGAGACCGTCGGCGCCGAGCGAGCAGATGTAGGCGTAGGCGCGCACGAAGGTGCCGTAGTTGCCGTGGAAGGCGCGCAGGCGGCCGATCGACTTCGGGCGCTCGTGGTCCAGCGCGAAGCTGCCGTCGGGGCCGCGCGTGACCACCGGGACCGGCAGGTAGGGGGAGATCCGCTCGGAGACCGCGATCGGTCCCGAGCCGGGGCCGCCGCCGCCGTGGGGCTGGGTGAAGGACTTGTGCAGGTTGAAGTGCACGATGTCGAAGCCCATGTCGCCCGGCCGCGAGAGGCCCATGATCGCGTTCAGGTTGGCGCCGTCGTAGTACAGCGTGGCGCCCACCCCGTGCACGATCTCGGCGATCTCGGCGATGTTCTCGTCGAAGATGCCGAGCGTGTTGGGGTTCGTCAGCATCAGGCACGCGACGTCCCGGTCGGCCTTGCGGCGCAGGTCATCGAGGTCCACCCCGCCGGACTCGTTGGTGTCGACCTTGACCACCTCCAGCCCGGCCATCGTGACCGTCGCCGGGTTGGTTCCGTGGCTGGTGTCGGGCGTGAGCACCTTGTGGCGCTGCTCGCCGCGGTCCTCGTGGTAGGCGCGCGTCAGCAGCACACCGGCGAGCTCGCCCTGCGAGCCGGCGCAGGGCTGCAGCGAGACGTGCTCCATGCCCGAGATCTCCGCCAGCGCGCCCTGCAGGCGCCACATCAGCTCGAGCGCGCCCTGCGCATACTCGGGGTCCTGGAGGGGGTGCAGGCGGGCGTGCCCGGGCAGGGCCGCCGCGCGCTCGTGAAGGCGCGGGTTGTGCTTCATCGTGCAGGAGCCGAGCGGGTAGAAGCCGGAGTCGAGGTCGTAGTTGCGCTTCGACACGCCCACGTAGTGGCGCACGAGCTCGGGCTCGGAGACCTCCGGCAGCGCCGCGGGCTGCGAGCGGCGCAGGCGCTCCGGCAGCAGCTCGAGCGGGTCGACCGCGGGGACTTCGCTGTCCGGGCACGCGAACGCACGCCGCCCGGGGGCGCCCTTCTGGAAGATCGTGCGCCCCGGCTCGCTGCCGGGCCGCTCGGCGGGGGCGAGGCTCATGCCAGCAGCTTCTCCGCCGGGGAACCCGCCGGGCGCTCGGCCTCGATCGCCGCGCCGAGCACCTCCACGAGGCGGTCGATGTGGGCCCGCGTGCGCCGCTCGGTGAGCGCCACCAGCAGGCCGCCGCGGTCACGCTCCAGGCCGCTGAGGGCGTGCAGGTCGAGACCGGGGTTGACCCCGTTTCGCAGGCAGCGGCGGCGCACCGCGGCGACGTCGGCATCGAGCCGCAGCGCGAACTCGCGTACGACCGGCTGCTCGTGCAGCTTCTCGACCCCCTCGATCGCGGCCAGCTGCTCGCGTGCGTAGTGGGTGCGGGCCAGCAGCAGCTCGCCGAGCTCGACGATCCCGCGCCGCCCCAGCCAGCTCAGGTAGACCACCCCGGCGAGCGCGTTGAGGGCCTGTGCGGTGCAGATGTTCGAGGTCGCGCGCTCGCGGCGGATGTGCTGCTCGCGGGTCTGCAGCGTGAGCACGAAGCCGCGGCGGCCATCGAGGTCCTCGGTTGCACCGGCGATGCGGCCGGGCATACGCCGCAGGTACTCCTCGCGGGCGGCGAACAGGCCGAACGACGGGCCCCCGAAGTCGAGCCGGTTGCCGAGCGGCTGACCCTCGCCGACGGCCACGTCCACGCCGCACTCGCCGGGGGGCGCGAGCACCCCGAGCGTGATCGGGTCCACCTGGGCGACGACCACCGGCCCGTCCCCCGTCGCCTTTGCGGCCCGGCTGAGCGCGGCCGCGTCCTCGACCGCGCCGAGGAAGTTCGGCTGGGCGAAGATCGCGGCGCTGGTGTCGGCGTCGATCGCGGCGGCCCAGGCCGCGGCGTCGGTGACGCCGTCGCGCGTGGGCACCTCGCGCACCTCCATGCCGTAGCCGCGGGCGTAGGTCCTGAGCGTCTCGATCGAGTGCGGGTGCAGGGCTTCGCTGACGACGATGCACGAGCGCCCGTTGTGCAGCTTGGCCATGTAGGCGGCCGCGGCCACCGCCGAGGCGCCCTCGTACACCGAGGCGTTGGAGACCGGTAGCGCGGTCAGCTCGGAGATCGCCGTCTGGTACTCGAACATCACCTGCAGACCCCCCTGGGCGACCTCGGGCTGATAGGGGGTGTAGGGCGTCAGGAACTCCGAGCGCTCGGTGAGCATGTCGATGACCGCCGGCACGTAGTGGTCGTACATCCCGGCGCCGAGGAAGCTGATCTGCTGCTCGACGCTGCGGTTGCGCTCGGCCAGCGCCCGCAGGTGCTCGAAGACCTCCTGCTCGGGCATCCCGGCGGGCAGGTCCAGCGGCTCGCGCAGGCGCACGGCCGACGGGATCTGACGCTCGAACAGCTCCTCGAGCGAGCCGACCCCGATCGCGGCCAGCATCGCGTCGAGATCCGAAGGTGTGATGGCGGTATAGCGGCTCAAGCTCTTGCGACTCAGCCTAGCCCGCCAGGCCGGAGCGGTAGGAGGCGGCGTCGAGCAGCGCCTCGCGCTCGGAGGGATCCGACATCCGCACCTTCACCAGCCAGCCCTCGCCGTAGGGGTCCTCGTTGATCAGCGCGGGGTTCTCGGCCAGGCCCGCGTTGACCTCGACGATCTCCCCCGACAGTGGCGCGATCACGTCCGAGACGGCCTTGACGGACTCGACCTCGGCGTAGGAGGAATCCTTCGCGAGGGTGCTGCCGACGGCGGGCGGGTCGAAGAACACGACCTCGCCGAGCGCGTCCTGCGCGTACCAGGTGATCCCCAGGGTCGCCTCGCCCTGCGCCTCGTCGATACGCGCCCAGTCGTGTTCGGCGTGGTAGAGCAACTCATCTGGATAGCTGGCCTCGGCCATTGGTGTCTCAACCCTTTCTGTAGAGCGGCTTGGGCCTGACGACGGCAGCGCGCATCTTGCCACGGACGTCGATCTGCAACCGCGAGCCGTCGGCGGCCTGCTCGCGCGGCACGTAGGCCATGCCGATGCCCTCACGCAGGCACGGCGAGTGGGTGCCGCTGGTGACCTCGCCGCCGCCCTCCACCGGGTTGCCCGCGCGCGCGATCCCCTGGCCGTCGAGCACGAACGCAACCAGGCGCTGCGCCCGCGGCTCGCGGCGCGCCCGCTCGACGGCGCCCGCGCCGATGAAGCCCGTCTGCTCCTTGCAGGCCCAGCCCAGACCGGCCTCGATCGGTCCGCGCTCGAGCGTCAGCTCGTTGCCGTACAGCGGCAGGCAGGCCTCGATCCGCAGCGTGTCGCGGGCACCGAGGCCCGCCGGCGTGACGCCGTGTGCGAGCAGCTCGTCCCACAGCCTGCCCGCATCCTGCGGCGCGCACATCAGCTCGACCCCGTCCTCGCCGGTGTAGCCGGTGCCGCACACCAGCGCGGGCACGCCCGCGAGGGTGCGGTTGGCGGCCCGCATGCGGGCCGGGAGCGGCTCGTCGCCCAGCCCGCCGACGATCCCACGGGCGGACGGGCCCTGGACGGCAAGCATCGCCAAGCCCGAGGCGAGGTCGGTGACCTGGGCTCCGTCGAAGCCCAGGGCCTGCTCCCGGAACCACTGCAGGTCGCGCTCGTGGTTGGACGCGTTGGTGACGGTCAGGAAGCGATCGGGCCCGAGCCGGTAGGTGATCAGGTCATCGAGCACGCCGCCGTCCTCGCGGCACAGCAGCGAGTACTGGGCCACGCCCTCGCGGGTCTCCTCGTCGAATCCGATCGCGGCGACGTCGTTGGACAGCAGCCGCTGCAGCAGCTCGAGCGCCTGCGGCCCGGAGGTCTCGATCTCACCCATGTGGGAGACGTCGAAGACCCCGCAGGAATCACGCACCGCCAGGTGCTCGGCGACCACGCCCTGGTACTGCACCGGCATCTCCCAGCCGGCGAACTCGACGAGCCTGCCACCGGCTGCGAGATGGCATTCGAACAGCGGGGTTCGCTGCAGCAGCGGCGGGGCCGTCGGCATCCGCGCCCAGGCTAGCGGAGGCCTCCGTCAGCGCAGGAAGGGCGGAACGTCGATCTCGTCGTCGGAGATCTCGAGCGTGGAGCGCTGGCGATCGCTGATCCGCGGGCCCCTGTCGGGGCGGGAGGCGCGGGCCGCGCGCCGTCCTCCGACGCCCGGGCGGTGGTCGAAGCCGGTGCCGATCACGGTAACCCGCACCTCGTCGCCCATCGCCTCGTCGATGACCGCTCCGAAGATGATGTTGGCGTTCGAGTCGGCCGCGTTGTGGATGATCTCGGCCGCGTCGTTGACCTCGAACAGGCCGAGCTCCCGCCCGCCGGTGATGTTGAGCAGGATCCCGGTGGCTCCGTCGATCGACTCTTCCAGCAGCGGCGAGGAGATCGCCGCGCGGGCCGCGTCGGCGCAGCGGCTCTCGCCGCTGGCGCTGCCGATCCCCATCAACGCCGAGCCGGCGTCCTGCATGATCGTGCGCACGTCGGCGAAGTCGAGGTTGATCAGGCCGGGGATCGTGATCAGGTCGGTGATCCCCTGGATCCCCTGGCGCAGGACGTTGTCGGCCTCGCGGAAGGCGTCGAGCATCGAGGTCCGGCGCTCGACGACCGCCAGCAGCTTCTCGTTCGGGATCACGATCAGCGTGTCCACGACATCGCGCAGGCGCTCGATGCCGTCGCTCGCCTGCCGTCCGCGCTGGGTGCCCTCGAAGTCGAACGGCCGGGTGACCACGCCGACGGTCAGCGCGCCGATCTCGTTCTTGGCGATCTCGGCGATCACGGGCGCGGCTCCGGTGCCGGTGCCGCCGCCCTCGCCGGCCGTCACGAACACCATGTCGGCGCCCTTCAGGGCCTCCTTGATCTCATCGCGCGACTCGGAGGCGGCGGCCAGGCCGACGTCCGGGTCGGCTCCGGCGCCGAGCCCCTTGGTGGAGTCGTGGCCGATGTTCAGCTTGACGTCGGCGTCGCTCATCGCGAGCGCCTGGGCGTCGGTGTTCGCGGAGATGAACTCCACGCCGCGGAGGCCCGCGTCGACCATGCGGCTGACGGCGTTGGTTCCGCCGCCGCCGACACCGACGACCTTGATCACTGCCAGATAGCTGGAGCTGCTCTCCATGTGTGAGCCGTTCCTAGAAAGTCTTCAGGGGAAATAGAGGGTTTGGCACGATAGCGGACGAGCGCGGCCCCGCGTTTGCACGTTATGCAGGGAACTTCGCCCTGTCAACGAAGTCCGGAAGCTTCGCAACGTGTCTTGCACGTTGCGAACCCTCGACCCAAGGTGGAGGTATCCCCCTCGCTCCACCCTCGATCTGCAGTTGAGAGTTACCCGCCCGGTGCGGCCGCCGCACCTCCGGCCGCGGAGGCTTCGGAGCCTTCGGCGGAGGTCGCGGATTCGCCGCTGCCACCGCTCCCCGCACCGGCGCCGCCGCTCGCCGGAGCCGTTGCTCCGCTCGCTGGAGCCGGCGCTTCTTCATGGGTCCCGCCCGTCTGGGGTTCGCTCGAGCCCGACGTCGAGGGCGTGCCGCCGGCCGGTTCGTTGGCGCCCGTCGGCGCGCCGGAGCCGGCATTGGGAGAGTTGGCCCGCAGGCCTTCTGCGAGCGCCGCCACCGAGGCTTCGGTGGCCGGGTCGACAGCGGTGGATTCTTCGCCGGCCACGGACCTCACCGGCGGCGGGACGCCTCCGCCGAAGCCGCCCGCGGAGGGACGTTCGGGCAGGCGCACGTCGATGTAGCCCGCTCCGACGGAGCCTTCGTCGAGCAGCACACGCTCCAGCGCGAGCCACTTCGCGTGCGCGCGGCCGGCGTCGCCGAAGTACACGAGCAGCCCGTTGCGCATCGCCACCGTGACGCCGTGCCGGCCGGTGTAGACGCTGGAGACGCGCGCCGACAAGGTCTCCGGAGCCGCGCCGAGCACGCCCAGCTCCGCGAGCACGCCGCCTTCGTGGACACTCTGGCCCGGCTGTGGCTGCCAGCGCGCGCTGACCTCCGGCAGACCGGCCGTCAACACGGCCGGCCCGAGCACCAGGCCATCGGCGGCCACCCCCGTACGGGCGCCGGCGATCACGAGCGCCGCCACCGCCGGGCGCTCGGTGACCGCGATCACGAGCGTGTGCGGAAAGTGGGTGCTGGTGTGCAGGCCCCGCACGATCGCGAACTGCGCCACGGCTTCGCGCAGGGCGGCGCCGTTGAGGTCGAGCGTGCTCATGCCGTGGGCGGCCTGGCGCAGCGCGGCTTCGATGGCGTGGCTCTGCGCTCCGCTCGCGCCGCTGATGTGCACCTTCTCGACGGCCACCAGTCCCGACTTGCGAAACCACAGCCAGCCCCCGGTCAACAGCGGGATCGCCACCAGCGTGCATATCAGTGCGATCCGCACCCGGCGCCGGGCGAGCGCGCGCCGCATCGCGGCCCGTGCCCGCAGCAGCGCCCGCGGCATGTGCAGCTCGCGCCGCAGATGGCGCCGGCGCCGGCGCCACGGAAGCACGATCGGCGGGCGTGCCGGCAGCGAACGGTCCACGCCAGGGTCTTTCGACCCCGCCGGCCCATCCCCTACCGCTCGGCCGCCAACGAATCCGGAGAGATCCGACCGCCGCTGCCGACATCACGGAGAAGCGCAACCCGGCCGGCGTCGCCGGCTAGCGTCGCCAGGGGAACCGCACCGCTCCGAGCGTGTGCACCTCCGGCTCGAGCTCCACGGCGAAGCTCTCGTGCACCCGCCGGCGTCCCTCCGCCATCAGCGCCACGACGTCCGCCGTCGACGCCGCACCCGTGTTCTCGATGAAGTTGGCGTGCTTGGGGGCGAAGCGGGCTCCTCCGACCGCCAGACCGGCACAGCCTGCCTGCTCGAGCAGCATCCCGGCGGTACGCTCGCCGGCGGCGGGGTCGGCGGGGTTCTTGAAGGTGGACCCGAACGTCCTGATCCCCTGCGGCTGGGCCTCATGGCGACGGCCGCGCAGCTCCTGCAGGGTGCCCTTGACCTGCTCCACGGCCGCCGGGCGCAGGTGCATGGCGGCAGCGGCGACGATCTCGCCCTCGCGCAGCGCCGAGCTGCGGTAGGCGAAGCCGAGCTCCTGCGGCAGGCGTCGCTCGTAGCCGTCGGGGCCGGCGATCTCGACCCACTCCAGGACCGCCGCCAGCTCGCCGCCGTAGGCGTTGGCGTTCATCCGCACGGCGCCCCCGACGGTGCCGGGGATGTTGACGCCGAACTCGATCCCGGACAGGCCCTCGCGGGCGGCCCGGGCGGCGACCGCAGGCAGCCTCGCCCCGGCGCCGCAGAGCAGGCGCTCGGCCTCGGTCGAGATCGCCGCCAGCTCGCGGTCGAGCTTGATCACGAGGCCCGCTACGCCCTCGTCGGCGACCAGCAGGTTCGAGCCCGACCCGAGCACCGCCACCGGTTCGCCCGCGCGCTGCGCCCACGCGAGCAGGAGCGGGAGCTCGGCCCTGCTGCCGACGCGGGCGAAGAAGCGCGCCGGCCCGCCGGTGCCGATCGTCGTCATCGGCGCGAGCGGCTCGTCGGGACGCAGCAGCGCGAGCACCGCCTCGTGGCCCGGCCCCGCCTGCTGCGGGCCTTCCCCACTCATGGAGCCACCAGCCGGCGGGCGAGCTCGTCGACGTCGCCGGCACCCATCACCACGCATACGTCGCCCTCTTGCAGCATGCCCGCCAGCACCTCCTCGGCACGGCCCGGGTCGGGCAGCCAGTACACCGGCCCGCCGGAGGCCGCGTCGGCCGCCGCCTCGGCCACCAGCAGCCCGCTCACGCCGGGGAAGTCCTCGGCCCGCTCACGGGCCGCATAGACGTCGAGCACCACCACCACGTCGGCCGCCGACAGCGACCTCCCGAGCTCGCCCGCGAGCGCCCTCGTGCGTGAGTACAGGTGGGGCTGGAAGACAGCCACCAGGCGGCGGTGTCCGAGCGTGCCCGCGCCCTGCAGGGTGGCGGCGATCTCGCTCGGATGGTGGGCGTAGTCGTCGTATACCAGCGCCCCCGCGGTACTGCGACCGCGGCGCTGAAATCGCCGCGCCGCTCCCGGGAAGCGGGCCAGCGCCTCGATCGCGCCCGCCTCGGGGGCGCCCGTCAGGCGCACGAGCTCGAGCGCCCCCGCCGCATCGAGGGCGTTGTGCACACCCGGCACGGTCAGGCGCACCTCGTGCTGGTGCCAGCGAAAGCGCGAGCCCCCGGGGAGCAGCTCGGGATCGATCACGTCGTAGGCGACGAGCGGCCCGTCACGCAGGGCGAGCAGCTCGGGCCGGTCCCAGATCACCGCCGTCGTGGCACCCTCCAGGAACTCCCGGAAGACCTCGCGCAGCTCCCGCAGCGAGCCGAAGCTGGTGTGGTGGTCGAGCTCGACGTTGGTCAGCAGCGCGAGCTCGACCTCGAGCTCGAGCAGCGAGCGGTCGGACTCGTCGGCCTCGACGATCAGCCACTCGCCCTCGCTCCAGTGGCCGTTGGGCAGGCCGTCTCCGATCGTTGCCCCGATCAGCCAGCCCGGCTCCAGCCCCGCGCCCCGCAGCGCGTGCACGACCATCGCCGCCGTCGTGGTCTTGCCGTGGGTGCCCGCCACGGCGATCGTGCGCCTCATCGCCGACAGCTCCCCGAGCAGCCGTGCGCGGGGCCACTCCGCGAGGCCGCGCTCGCGGGCCGCGACACGCTCGGGATTGCCGGCCGGCACGGCGCTGGAGTAGTACAGCTCCACCCCCTCGCCGGCCGGGAGGTTCGCAGCCGCGTGACCCACGTGTGCGTCGAGCACGCCGTCGCCCCGCAGCGCCTTCAGATAGGGGCCCTCGTGTGTGTCTGAGCCGCTGACCGTCGCCCCCAGCGCATGCGCGGCGCGGGCGTAGGCGCTCATGCCGGCGCCGCCGACGCCGACCAGGTGCACGCGCCGCCCCCGCCAGGGCTCCGCCGGGGCAGTCATCGCCGGGGCTCCGGCTCGGGGCTCATCGCGCCGCTGCCGCCAGCAGCTCGCCCGCCACGGCCGCGGCGGCGTCGGGTCGTGCCAGCGAGCTCGCCGCGCGAGCCATGGCGGACAGCCGCTCGCGGTCGCCCAGCAGCTCCCCGACCTGGCGTGAGAGCTCGGCCGCGCGAAGCTCGGCGTCGGTCACGGTCACGGCCGCGCCGGCCTGCTCCATCCAGCGTGCGTTCGTGCTCTGGTGATCGGCGGAGGCATGGGGATAGGGCACGAGGATCGCGGGCACTCCGTGGGCGGCGAGCTCGAACACGGAGCCGCCGGCGCGGGCGACCGCCAGATCGGCGGCGTCGAGCGCCTCGCCGAAGCGCTCCACGTCGAGGTACTCCAGCAGGTGATAGCTGGCCGGCAGCTCGCGCTCGGCCAGCTCGGGATAGTCGCGGGCGCCGCTGATGTGAAGCACGTGAAAGGGGGCCGAGGCGAAGGCATCGACCGCGGCGAGGTTGATCGAGCGGGCCCCCAGCGAGCCGCCGAAGATCAGCACGCACGGAGCCTGTGACGGGATGCCGAAGCGCCGGCGGGCGGCCTCGCGATCGGCCGGCGCGCCCGGAACGGGACGGCCGGTGACGCGGTAGCGGGGCTCCTCGCGCCCGGGGATCGGGAAGGCCAGGCACACGCGGCGGGCGAACGGGGCCAGCAGGCGGTTGCTGAGCCCGAGGTGGCTGTCGGCCTCGGTGAGCACGATCGGCAGCCGCAGCGAGAGGGCCGCCAGCCCTACCGGCGCCGACACGTATCCGCCGCCCCCCAGCACCGCGTCGGCCTTCAGCGAGCGCAGCAGCGAGCGCGAGCGGGGCATCGCCAGCAGCGAGCGGGCGAGCGCCCGCAGCGCCTTCAGGGGGTGGGAGCGGCTGACCCCTTCGACGGCGATCTGATGCAGCTCGAAGCCGGCTGCCGGCACGAGCGTGGCCTCGGCCCGGTGGCCGCCGATGAAGCTGACCTCGGCGCCCTCAGCCCGTAGCGCGTCGGCCACCGCGAGCGCCGGCACGACGTGTCCCGCCGTCCCGCCGGCGGCGATCACGATCCGCTTCGCCGCCTCGCTCACCCCCGGAGCGCCCCGCTTCGCGTCCCGAGCCCGCGACCGCCTTGGCGGGCCGGCTCCGCGCCGGGCGCAGGGCCCGCACATGGCCGGTGGCCCCGCCGGCCACGTTCAGCAGCAGGCCCATCGAGGCGAGCATCACGATCAGGCTGGTCGAGCCGTAGGAGACGAACGGGAGCGGAACCCCCGTCAGCGGCGCAAGGCCGAGCACCGCGAACGTGTTGAGCACCGCCTGGGAGACGATCAGAGTCGTCACGCCCACGGCGATCAGGGCGCTGTAGAGGCTGCGGGCCGACTTCGCCGCGCGCAAGCCGGCCCACGCGATCAGGCCGTACAGGAACATCAGGGCGAACACGCCGACGGCGCCGAGCTCCTCGCCGATGACCGCCAGGATGAAGTCCGTGGGCGCCTCTGGCAGGTAGAACATCTTCTGCACCGACTGACCCGGCCCGACGCCGAGCAGTCCGCCCGAGCCGATCGCGATCTGACCCTGGACGGCCTGGAAGCCGCTCGAGGAGGCGTGTGCCCAGGGATCCAGGAACGACGTCAGCCGCGCTCTCGCGTAGGGGCGCACCAGCGCGTACAGCAACACCAGCGCGAACAAACAGCCGCCGATCCGTGCGAGTTTCGCGAGCGGGATCCCGCAGGCGATCAGCATCATCGCGATCGTGAAGGCGATCACCATCGCGGTGCCGAGATCCGGCTGCGTGAACACGAGCAGGCAGGCCCCCGCCACCACCGTCAGCAGCGGGCGCATCAGCTCGCGCAGGTCGTGCACGCAGCCCGGGCGCTTGGCGAGCAGCGTGGCCGAGTAGAGCACGAGCGCGATCTTCAGCAGCTCGGAGGGCTGGAACTGCAGCTGGCCGGGCCCGATCCAGCGCCGGGCCCCGTTGACGCTGACGCCCACGTGCGGGATGTGCACCGCCGCCACCAGCACGAAGCTCGTGACCAGCAGGGGCCCGGTGATGGCGTGGACTTTGGCCACCCCGTCGCGCGCCAGCACATGCATCAGCGCGAGACCCACGCCGCCGAAGACGAAGAACTTCAGCAGGTAGCTGCTCCCGTAGCCGCCGCCGTGCAGCAGCGTGCTGGCCGAGGAGGCGCTGTAGACCATCACGGCCCCGAAGGCCAGCAGGCACATCGTGGCCGTCAGCAACATGCGCTGCTCGAGCGTCGTCTCGCGCGCGGGCCGGCGCCGACGGCGCGCGCCCTCGGCGGGTCCGGCTGCTGCGGCCCTTGGCATCGAGACGCTCCTTCGACGCGTCCACCCGGAAGCCTCCCGACGTCCCTAGACCAACTACACGCCGCGGCTCTGGCGGTAGAGCGTGAAGCCGATCGCGGCGCAGATCGAGGCCACGATCCAGAAGCGCAGGATGATCTTCGTCTCCGACCACGCCTTGAGCTCGAAATGGTGGTGGATCGGGGCCATCAGGAACACGCGCCTGCGGGTCGTCTGGAACGACAGCACCTGGATCACCACGGACAGTGCCTCGATCACGAAGATCCCGCCGATCAGGATCAGCAGGACCTCGGTCTTGGTCATCACCGCCAGGCCCGCGATCGCCCCGCCCAGGCCGAGCGAGCCGGTATCGCCCATGAAGATCGTCGCCGGGAACGCGTTGAACCACAGGAAGCCGATGCATCCCCCGACCAGACAGCCGGCGAGCATCGCCATGTCGAAGTCGCCGGCCAGGAACGTTATGCCGATGTAGGCCAGCAGCACGATCGCGGCGCACCCGGCAGCCAGCCCGTCGAGCCCGTCGGTGAGGTTGACGGCGCTCGTGGTACCGGCCACGACCAGGTAGATCAGCAGCGGATACAGCGGGCCGAGGTCGACGTGGTAGTCGACGATCCGCAGCATCAGCGTCGGCGCCAGTCCCGCCTCGTGCTGGGCCACGAACCACAGGCCGAGCGAGATGGCGATCGTGACGAGCAGCTTGGTGCGTGCGCGCAGGCCCAGCGAGCGTCGCTTGACGAGCTTCGTGTAATCGTCGGCGAACCCCAGCAGGGCGCATGCGACAGCCGCCCCGAAGACGCCCATCGAGCGCCATTCGAAGTCGGTCAGGATCAGGAACGAGACGGCGACTGCGAGGAACAGGATCAGGCCGCCCATCGTGGGCGTGCCCGCCTTCACGTGATGACCCTCGGGGCCGTCCTCGCGGATCTGCTGGCCGAACTCGCGCACGCGCAGGAACTCGATGAACTTGGGGCTCAGGAAGATGCAGATCAGTAGAGCGGCCATGCCGCCGAAGAGAATGCGTCCCATTCAGCGCGGCCCCGACGCGGCGCCGCGCGCCTGCAGGCTCGCCTCCGGGGCGGGATCGCTCCCCCGGCTCGCCTCCGGAGCGGGGCCATCACCCCGACGGACCTCCGGCTCGCCGTCCGCCCGCACGGCCGCGCAGACGATCTCGAGCCCGACGCCGCGCGAGCCCTTCACGAGCACGGTGTCGCCGGGCGCCAGCAGCCCCGCCAGGAGCCGCGCCGCGGCGGGAGCGTCCGGCGCGGTGTGGGCCTCGCCCGGGAAGGCTGCGGCGATCTCCCCTCCAAGCGGCCCCACCGCGACCAGCAGCTCGACACCGGCCTCGCCGGCCTGACGGCCGACCTCGCGGTGCAGCGCCGGCGCGTGCTCACCCAGCTCGAGCATCTCGCCGAGGACGGCGACGCGCCGGCCCGGAGAGCTCGCGGCGAGATCCTCGAGCGCCGCGGCCATCGACATCGGGTTGGCGTTGTAGCAGTCCTCGATCAGCAGGCCTCCGCCCGCGAGCGCATGGCGCTGGCCGCGCATCTCGGAGAACTCGACCACCACCTCGCCCTCGGGCGTGTAGCCCAGCGCCCGCGCCGCCGCCACGGCGGCGAGCAGGTTGCGCAGGTTGTGCGCCTGCGAGAACGAGGGCCGCAGGCGCAGCTGCTCGCCGAGCGCCCGGATCACGACCGCGCCGTCGGGCCGGCGCTCGGCCAGCGTGACGTCGGCGTCCCCCTCGCCGAAGCTGACCGTCTGCAGATCGGCCCGCAGGTGCCGGTCGAGAAGCGGCTCCCCGAACGGGACCACCGCGGTGCTGCCGGGCTCCATCCGGGCGATCAGCTCGGCCTTGGCGGCGGCGATCGCCTCGAGCGAGCCGAGCAGCTCGAGGTGCGCGGCCCCCACGTTGACGATCACGCCCACCTCGGGCCGGGCGATCTCGGTGAGCTCGGCGATCTGGCCGCGACCGCGCATGGCCATCTCCAGCACCAGCACCTCGACCTCCTCGCCGGTCGCGAGGATCGCGAGCGGCATCCCGATCTCGGTGTTGTGGTTGCTCGGGCTGGCGGCCGTCCGTGCGTAGCCCGCGAGCAACGCGGCAAGGATGTCCTTCGTCGAGGTCTTGCCGGTGGAGCCGGTGATCGCGACCACCCTGGTCCCGCGCTCCCCGAGGTGTGCGCGCCAGGCACGCGCGAGCGCCTGCAGGCCGGCGAGCGGATCGGGATGCTCGAGCACCGCGCCCCGTTCGCTCGCGGCCATCGCAGAAGCGGCATGGCCGGGGGCGACGAGCACTCCCCAGGCTCCAGACGCCAGCGCCTGCGGGGCATGGGCGCCACCGTCGGCGCGGGTCCCCCGAAGCCCGACGAACAGGTCCCCCGCCGCCGCGCGGCGCGAGTCGATGCCGACCCCGGCGGGTCCCGGGAGCTCCTGCCCCGAGGGCTCTCTCAGCAGCCTGGCCCCGGCCGCGCGGGCGACGCGCTCGGCGTCCCAGCTCCTCATCCGGAGCGAACCCCCTCCAGGGGACGGGCGAGTGAGCGGAGCGCTTCCCGGGCGACGGTGACGTCGTCGAACGGGAGCTTGCGTCCGCCGGCCAGCTCCTGTCCCTGCTCGTGGCCCTTGCCGGCGATGATCACGACGTCGCCGGGCGCCGCTGCCGCCAGCGCCCGCGAGATCGCGGCGCGGCGGTCGACCTCGGTGCTGACGGCCTCGGCGGGACGGGCACCGGCGGCGGCGCCACCGGCGCCCGCCGGAATCCCGGCCATGATCTCGGCGATGATCGCCCCGGGGTCCTCCGAGCGCGGGTTGTCGGAGGTGACGATCACGACGTCGCCCAGGCGGGCGGCGATCTCTCCCATCAGCGGGCGCTTGGCGCGGTCGCGGTCCCCGCCTGCGCCGAACACGCACACCACACGGCCGCCGCCGGTGCCGGGCCCGGCGATCATTTCGCGGGCCGCCACGAGCACATTCTCCAGCGAGTCGGGGGTGTGGGCGTAGTCCACCAGCACGGCGAAGCGCTGGCCCTCGTCCACCGCCTCCAGGCGCCCCGGGACCGTGACCCCCTGTTCGAGCGCGCCCAGCAGCGGCTCCAGCTCGACTCCGAGACAGCGCCCCGCCGCCAGCGCCGCGAGCGCGTTGGCGACGTTGAAGCGCCCCGCCAGCGGCAGCTCCACGTCCCTCCGCAGCCCCTCGGCGGTCAGCGTGAAGCTCGAGCGCCCCGGCTCGCAGTGGATGGCGGTAGCCGCAAAATCGGCCTCGGCGTCGATCGCGAAGGTGACGGCGCCGCTCAGCGCGTCCGCCAGGCGCCGGCCGTAGGGGTCGCCGACGTTGACGACGCTGTGGGCCGGAGGCGGGCCGCAGGCGGGCTGGAAGAGCAGGCGCTTGGCCCGGAAGTAGTCCTCCATGCCCGGATGGAAATCGAGGTGGTCCTGGGTCAGGTTGGTGAACACCGCAACGGCGAACTCGATGGCGTCGGTGCGCCCCAGCTCCAGCGCGTGCGAGGAGACCTCCATCGCGCAGGCGCGGTCACCTCCGTCGAGCATCGCCCGCAGGTCGGCCTGCAGCTCGATCGCCTCGGGGGTCGTCCGCAGCACCTCCCGCTCGCGGCCGGCGATCACCGACTTCACCGTGCCGAGCAGCCCGCACCGGTAGCCGCCCGCACGCTCCAGGAGCCGGCGCAGCAGATAGGTGGTGGTGGTCTTGCCGTTGGTGCCGGTCACGCCGACCACCTTCAGCTCCCTGGAAGGGTGGCCGTAGAAGCTCGCCGCCAGCGGCCCCATCGCAGCGCGCGCCGACGCCACCAGCAGCTCCGGAACCCCGAGTCCCAGAGGCCGCTCCACGACAAGCGCCCGCGCACCGGCCGCCACCGCCTGGGGCGCGAACTCGTGTCCGTCCTGGCGGAAACCGCTTACGCAGAAGAACAGCTCGCCTCCGTGCACCTGGCGGCTGTCGTAGGCCAGACCGGTCAGCTCCAGCCCGGCCGCGTCCGCGGGAGCGCTGGCACCGATCGCCTGCGCTCCCTCGAGCAGCTGCTCGAGCCTCATCTCGGCGCCCGGCTGGACATCGGTGAGTGAGTGTAGTTTCCGGCCCCGGCGGAGCAGGGGGCTACTGGCCCGGGGCGATGTCCATGTACGGCAGGGCGAAGCTCATGATCTGGCCGAAGGCGGGCGCGGCCACGGTGCCGCCGTAGATCGAGCCCGTCTGGGGTTCGTCCACGACGACCGCGCACAGCAGCTTCGGATCGGAAGCGGGGGCGAAGCCGATGAACGACGCCACGTAGGCCGAGTGCGAGTATTCCCCGGTCGCAGGGTCGACCTTGCTGGCGGTGCCGGTCTTGCCCGCGAGCTTGTAGCCGGGGATCGAGACCTCGCTGGCGGTTCCCCCGGGCCCGAGCACGCCTTCGAGCATCTGCCGGATCGCGGCCGCGGTCGTGGTCGAGATGACCCGCCGGCCGGGCTGCTGGTGCACCGGCCGTCCTCCGATCGAGCTGATGATGTGCGGGGGCCGCAGGATCCCGCCGTTGGCGACGGCGGCGTAGGCCTCAACCATCTGCATCGGCGTTACGAGCTCTCCCTGCCCGATCGGGAGGTTGCCCATCGAGGATCCCGAGTACTTCTGCAGCGGTAGCACCAGGCCCTGTTCTTCGCCGGAGAGACCGGCCCCGGCGGGGGTGCCGAAACCAAACCGGTGGACCCAGCCGTTGAAGCTCGGTGCGCCCTCGACTTTGCCGATCTCGATCGCGCCGACGTTGCTGGAGCGAGCCAGGATTTCGCTCACCGAGAGCGTCTCCTCGGCGTGTTCGGTGTCGTCGTGGATCGTGCGGTCGGCGACCTGGATCTGGTCCGGTACCGCGAACCCGCTGCTGGGCGTGATCAGACCCTGCTGCAGAGCGCCCGCCACCGTGATCACCTTGAAGGTCGAGCCGGGTTCGTAGTCGAAGCTCACGGCGCGGTCCTCGATGGCACTGGGCGCTGAGGCGCCGGGGTCGTTTGCGTTGACCTGTGGCCAGTTGGCGACGGACAGCAGTTCGCCGGTGCGCGGGTCCATCACGATTGCGGTGGCGTCTTTCGGTTCGAACACGCGGCCCACCGCCGCCAGCACCTGTTCGGTGCGCTGCTGGATGTTGGAGTCGAGCGTGAGCGAGACGTTGTTGCCCGGCTGCTCGGGCCGGCTTTCGCTGATCGAGAGCGGCTGGCCGAGAGCGTCGCTGACAACGCGTCGCTTGCCGGCGCTGCCCGCCAGCAGCGCGTTGTGTGCGTACTCCAGGCCCGACAGGCCCTTTCCTTCGGTGCCGACGAATCCGAGCAACTGGGCGGCCAGGGCTCCGCGCGGGTAGACCCGGCGCATCACCGGCGTCCCGCTGATCCCCGGCACTTTCAGGGCCAGCACGGCTTCGGCCTGGGCCTGTGGCAGCGCGCGCGCCAGGTACACGAAGCCGCTGTGCTGGCTCAGCTTTTCGAGGATCGCCGGGCCGCTCTGCCCGAGCAGCGGCGCGAGGCGCTTGGACAGGGCGAGTGGGTTCTGGACCAGATAGGGGTCGGCGGAGAGGTCTTGGGCTGGCTCGGAGACGGCCAGCTCGACCCCGTCACGGTCGGTGATCGAGCCCCGCCGAGGACTGACCGCCTCTTCGGTCAGGTGCTCGGTGTTGCCGGCTTTGCGCAGGGTGGCGCCGCGGAACACGTCGAGGTACATGGTGCGGCTGCAGGCCAGCGCCAGCAGCAGGAAGAACAGCGCGAAGATCGGCCCGGCGCGATGCTGGACGAAGTCCACGGCCGGGCTAGCCGCCTGCGCCCGTTTCCGGGGCCTGCCCTTCCCCGCCCGAGGGCGAGGACACTTCGGCGCTCGCCGTTTCGCTGCTCGATGCTTCCCCGCCCGAGGACGTGGCGGAGCTCGGGGCTTCGGCACTGGACGCCTGGGCGCCGGACGACGGTTCGCTGGAGGCCCCTTCGGCGGACGTCGCTCCGGCCGAGGACGCTTCCCCGCTCGTCGAGCTTTCGCTGCTCGTGTGCGTGCTCGAGCCGGCCCCGGTTTCACCCGCCGGATGGGCGGGCGCGTGCAGCTTTGCCGCGGCGCCCGCGGCCGCGCCGGGATCGTGTGCGGCCCGGAGGAAGCGCAACTGGGTCAGCGACACGGGGCTCATGCCGAGGCGGGTGGCCAGCTGGCGGATCCGTTCGGGCGAGGCGAGTTCGGCGTTTTCGATCCCGAGCGTGGCGTTCTCGCGCTCGAGCGTCTGCTCCTGTTCCAGCGAGCGGCCGACCCCGACGTTGAGCTTCAGCAGGCCGAGCTGCAGGGTCACGATCCCGATCAGCGCGAACGCGATCACGGCGATCGACCAGCGGCCGGTGATCACGCGGTCGACGAGCGGGTGCCGGGATACCCGCCCGACACCGCGGGGGAGCGCCGCGAGCGATCGTGGCAGCCTGCTGCGCGGCGCGGGTGGGATGCTCCGGCGCCCCGAGGCGGGTCCTGACACGCGGCGGGGCGCCCTCACGCTCGAGAGGCCCCGTCCCTTGGGGAGCGCCGTGGTCCGGCGCGACGGCGCGGTTGCGGGAGCGGGACTCATCGCTCGTCTCCCTGTCGCAGCTTGCGCGCCGCGCGCAGGCGGGCCGAGGAGGCGCGAGGATTGGCGGCGAGCTCCTCGGCGCCGGGGACGATGGAGCGGCGGCTCAGCAGCGCGGCCTCGGCCTCGCGGCCACAGGCGCATACGGGGAGATCGGGTGGGCAGATGCACCCCCGTGCTCGCTCGGCGAGGAAGCGCTTGACGCGCCGGTCCTCGAGCGAGTGAAAGGAGATGGCGGCCAGCACGCCGCCGATACGCAGGAGCTCCCACGCCTGCGGGAGCGCGCGGTCGAGCTGTCCGAGCTCGTCGTTGACGGCGATGCGCAGCGCCTGGAAGGAGCGCTTGGCGGGATGCCCGCCGGCGAAGCGGGCGGGCGCGGGCATCGCCTGACAGATCGTCTCCACCAGCTCCTGGGTGCTGCGCAGAGGCGCAATCTCCCTGCGCCTGACGATCGCGCGGGCGATGGCGCCGGCGTAGCGCTCCTCGCCGTAGTCGCGCAGGATCCCGGCCAGGCGGCGCTCGTCGATCTCGGCCAGCAGGGTGCCGGCGCTCGGCTCGGAGTCGGGGTCCATGCGCATGTCCAGGGGTGCGTCATAGGAATAGGAGAAGCCGCGCTCGCGGGTGTCGAGCTGCATCGATGACGTCCCGAGGTCGAACAGGACCGCGTCCGCGTCGAACCCCTCGGCGGCGAGCTGGGCGAGAGCCTCCGCGTAGCCGGAACGGATGAAGCGCATCTGGCAGCCGACCTCGCGGCTGAGCTCCGCGAAGCGCCGCTCGGACAGCGGGTCGCGGTCGATCGCCACCAGCGTGCCGGTGTCGCCCAGGCGCTCTGCGATCAGGCGGGCGTGACCGCCCCATCCGAAGGTGCAGTCGACGACGCGCTGGCCGGGATGGGGGTCGAGCAGCTCGATCGCCTCGCGGGCGAGCACGGGCGTGTGGGGCGCCTGCGGCACCACCGCGCCTGCCGTCCGGCCGGGGCGCCGCTCGCGCCGCGGGCGGGAGGCCTCGCCCCGCTTGGGCCCCTCGGCGCGTCCCTGGCGCCCTCCTGGCTTGCTCATCTCAAGAACCGGCATCGACACGCGCGGTGACCTCCGCCACGCTGCTGAGCAGCGCGGGGCGGTACTCGCTCCAGGCAGACTTGTTCCACAGCTCCATCCTCTCTCCTGCGCCTACCACGACGACCTCCTTCTGCAGCGAGGCGTGTTCGGCCAGGAACGATGGGATCATCACGCGCCCGGCGCCGTCGAGCTCGGTTTCGTGGGAGCTGCCGAAGAAGAAGCGCTCGAGCTCGGGCAGTCGCGGCGATAGCGCCGGCACCTCCTCGATCTGCCGGCTCGTGTAGCGCTCGTAGTCGGAGGGCCGCCAGACGCCCACGCACGGCTTCAGATCCAGGGGCATCGTCAGCACGACCCCGTCGGACAGGGCGGCGCGGTAGCGGGCGGGGACCGTGAGGCGGCTCTTCGCGTCGAGGGTGTGGTCGAAGGTGCCGCGGAAGGGGACCAAGGGGGGCTCCGGTCGAATACCGAGCCGGGGTGGAGGAGTGGGAGGAGCTCCTCCACCCGGGCTCGCTGAGCGCGAACCTACCCCACTCTCTCCCACTTTGCAACCCTTTTGCACATTTTTTCCCACACAGCCACCCACCGTGACACACACCCACCCCGCTCTGCTCCCCCCTCCCACACCTCCTGCAGCCGCGTGATCGGCCCTCCGGAGCCCTCGACTTACGCGTGTCGTGGACCCGACCGCGTACCATCCGCCAGCGGCTCCCGCGCCCCGGTGCCGACGAGCTAGAAAGCGAAGCTGAGGTTTGACGCCCACCGGTACCGCAACGCCGAAGCGCGATTTCCGCGTTGAGCACGTGCGCGCAGCCGCAGCGCTTGTGCTGCTCGCGCTCGTGCTCGCGCTGACGGCCTGCGGATCGTCGAAGAAGAGCAGCGGGACCTCGGCCGACCCGGCCACCGTGATACCGGCCTCGACCCCCGTGTACCTGGCCGCCGAGATCCGCCCTCGCGGGCCCCTCAAGGAAGCCACCCTCGACGCCGGGCGCAAGCTGACGGGTCGCAACGAACCCTTCGCCGGCCTGCTGGGGGCGCTCCAGACGCCCGGCTCGCCGCCCCTGGACTACAGCCGCGACGTCGAACCCTGGCTCGGGCGCCACGGGGCGATCTTCCTCAGCACGCTCCGTGGCACCGGCGCGCTCGGGCAGGTCCTGCTCACCGGCGGGCAGCACCTGTCCTTCCCGTTCACGCAGGGCGGTGCTCAGGGAGCCCTGGTGCTCGACACGAGCAACACCGCCGCCGCCCGCAGCTTCGTGACCCGGGCCGCGAGCCGGGCCGGGGCGCAGGCGAGCAGCTACCGCGGGGTGACTTTGATGTCCACGAGCGCCGGCGATGCCTTCGCGATGGTCAAGGGCTTCGTCGTGCTGGGCAGCCAGGCTGCCGTCCAGAGCGTGATCGAAACCTCGCTCGGGGCTGCGTCGCTGTCCTCCGCCAGCGAATACACGGCCTTACGGAAGAACTCCCCGCCACAAGCGCTTGCCCACCTGTACATCTCGAGTGCCGCCTCCGGGCCCGCCGCCGGCGCCGCCGGGGAAGCGCTGGGAACGCTGGTCGGCCGCGGCGCCACGCTGGCCTCGGTGACGCCGGAAAAGGGCGCTGTCGCGGTCGACCTCGACGTGCTGTCGCCCTCGGGCGCGCAGGGGTTGCTGGGATCGGCCGGCGAAGGGGCCCAGGCGCTCGGAGCCCTGCCGGGAGAATCGTGGCTGGCCCTGGGCGTGGGCAACACGCAGGCCGCCCTCGGTGCGAACATCGGGCATCTCGGGTCGCTGCTCGGATCGCTCGCCGGTGGAAGCTCCCCCGCGAGCGGCACGTCGAGCCTGCTCACAGGCGGGCTCGGGTCGCTGTTGAAGGCGCTGCTGGGTCCGCTGCAGGACCTGGCCGCCAACACCCCCGAGGCGCACGCGGACTACGCAAGCTGGATGGGGCCGACGGGGGTGTTCGCCTCCGGCGCGGGGCTGCTGGAACTGCGGGCGGGGGTCACGATCGTGTCCACCGACGCGGCCCGCTCGAAGGCCGCCGTGGGCAAGCTCGCCGCGCAGCTGGAGGGCCAGGGCGCGACGGTGCAACCGGCCTCGATCCCGGGCACCGAAGAGGCGGCGTCGGTGAGCCTGCAGGGGCTGCCGCTGCCGGTCGTGATCGCCTCCGGGAAGGACTCCACCGGCCAGGCGAGCTTCGTGATGGGCCTGGGGGCGAACTCGGTGTCGACGGCGCTGAATCCCCCGTCCACGCTCGCCGGCAGCGAACGCTCCACCGCCGCCGCGCATGCGCTGGGAGAAGGCATTCAGCCCTCGTTGATCGTCGAGGTGCCGACGCTGCTGGCGCTGCTGGAAGGCCTCGGGCTGACCGAAACGAGCAACTCGGGCGTGATGGGCTACCTCAAGGCCGCCTCGCTGGTCAGCGGCGGCACGCGCGAGCTCGGCGGGGGCGTCGAGCGCGTGAAGCTGGTCGTGGGTCTCACCGGCTCCGGCGGCTGAGCGGGCGTTCAGCCCGCGCCGGCGGTGCTCGCGGGCAGCGGTAGGGCCCGTTGGAACTTCGGGGTCCCGTTGCTGATCGTGTCCACCCCGTAGCTGGAGAGGCTGCTTTCGCCGTCGGAATGAATCGCGATGGGGCCGAGCACAGACTCCTGTGGAGCGGCTCCCAGCAGGCGTGCGATCACGGTCCGGCGGTTGGTGGCGTGGTGGCCGGCGGAGTCGATCGCGTCGAGCACCATTCGCATCGTGGCGTACCCGTCGAGCGCCCACGGGCCGGCGGATGAACCGAAGGTGCGCCGGTAGGCGTCGAGCACGCTCTGGGCCTGGGCCGGGTAGGAGGCGTTGGAGAGCAGCGGCGTGGTCAGGTGGGTGGCGCCGGCGGCGGAGCCGAGGTGGGATGCGAACGGACCGCTCGCCATCGCGCTGTCGCCCAGCAGCGTGAGGCTCGGATCGGCCCGGTGGAGTTCCCGCCACAGACGGGCGCTGGTGGCGTTGCCTTCGCCGGCCATGAAGACCGCGTCCGCGCCGCTGGCGGAGATCGTTTCGACGAGCTTTTCGAAGCTGCTCCCCTGGGCCGTGGAGATGCTTTCGTGGGCCGGCACGTGGATTCCCGTGGCCTGGGCCTTGCCGGCCACGATCGTGGCCAGGGCAGCGGCGAACGGATCCATGTCGTCGAGTACGTACACGCTGTGGACGCCGAGCGAGCGCATCAGCTCGACCTGGGCCTGGGCC
The DNA here is from genome assembly GCA_963821425.1 of uncultured Solirubrobacteraceae bacterium. Classification (GTDB taxonomy): domain Bacteria; phylum Actinomycetota; class Thermoleophilia; order Solirubrobacterales; family Solirubrobacteraceae; genus Palsa-744. The sequence goes on along the minus strand of CAWGDS010000001.1, from coordinate 426,909 downwards.
TCGGCGAGGTCGCCCGGGATCACCCGCCCGAAGGTCTGCTGCCCGCTGGGATAGAAGCGCCCGGGCTCGTCCTGACCGGCGTCGATCGAGGACGTCAGGCCGACGTAGGGGCTGGCGGGGCTCACCTGCAGGACCCCGGCGCCGTTGATCAGCGGCAGCGAGATCGCCGTGGCGGCCGAGTCGTAATCGCCCAGGTAGGCGATCGTGCTCGGATCCTGAGCGGCGCGCTTGGCGTTGCTGGCGGTGATGCCGGGGTTCCAGACCCCGGTCTTGGGGTCGGAGTCGTCGAGCGAGACGTAGGCGATCTTGTACGGACCGGCGTGCGCGTCCGCCTGGGCGAGGGCCAGCTTCTCACCGTTCACGATCTGTTCGGAGACCTTGCCGTCGGCCCCGTGCAGCGGCAGGCTCGAGTAGACCGTCAGCGACCCGCCCGTGGCTTCGGCCGTGTCGGGAGCGGTGCTGGCGGCGCACCCCGAAAGGATTGGCAGGGCGGCGAGGACGGCGGCGAGACCCAGCCAGCGGGCGAGCACCGGCGGGTTAGCTTCGGCGCCCCGGAAGGTAGCTCGCGAGGATCCTCAGCGACGCCCCTACCAACGCGATGGCGGCCGTCAGCAGGAAGGCGTCGAGGCCTTTGTCGCTGATCGACCACAGCACGATCCAGACGATAAGCCCCGCGGTGACTGTAAGTATCAGACCCATCGGGGCGGATCCTACCGGGCCCGCCCCAGCCCTGTGGCCAGTTCGGCGACGATCTCCCCCACGGCCGCGGCCGGGTCGGAATCCTCCGCCGCTGCCCGTACCAGCCGGGTCCCCACGATCACCCCGTCGGCACCGGCGGCGGCCGCCCGGGCGGCGTGTTCGGGGGTGGCGATTCCGAACCCGAGGGCCACCGGTGCGCTCGAGACGGCCTTGGCGTCGCCGATCAGCCTCGTGGCGCTGTCCTGCACCCGATCGCGCTCGCCGGTGGTCCCCACGACCGAGACCGCGTATACGAATCCGCGGGCGTCGCACACGATCTCCTTCAGACGGCCCGGCGGCGTGGTGGGGGCCACCAGCGGCACCAGCGCGAGCCCGGCCCGCTCGCAGGCCTGCGCCACCTCGGGCGAGGCTCCGAACGGCAGGTCGGGGACGATCAGCCCCGCGGCCCCGCTGCGCTGCAGGCGCTCGACGAACGCGCTCGCCCCCGGGGCGAAGACCATGTTGGCGTAACACATGGCAACCACCGGCACACGGTCCGACAGCCGTTCGGCGATCTCCAGCACCGCGGCCACGTTGGTTCCGGCTTCGAGTGCCCGCGTGCCCGCGGCCTGGATCACCGGCCCGTCCGCGAGCGGGTCCGAGTACGGGAAGCCCAGCTCGATGATGTCGGCGCCGGCGGCCACGTACGCCTCGCCGATGCGCAGCGACTCCCGCGGGTTCGGAAAGCCGCCCATCATGTAGGGCATCAGCGCGGCCGAGCCCGGCGCCTGCGCGAACGCGCGTGCGATGCGCTCGTGGCCGGCCTGCACGGTGGTGCTCACGAGGGGCCCTCGCCGAGCACCTGGGCGAGGTCCTTGTCGCCGCGCCCCGACAGGCACACGAGGTCGAGCTGGCCGTCGCTCTGCGCCAGCACCCACGCCAGCGCGTGAGCGGTCTCGAGTGCCGGGATGATCCCCTCCAACCGTGTCACCTCGCGGAACGCGGCCAGCGCCTGCTCGTCGGTCACGGCCACGTAGCGCGCCCGGCCGGTGTCGCGCAGGTGGGCGTGCTGGGGGCCGGCGCCGGGGTAGTCCAGGCCGGCCGAGATCGAGTGGGCCTGCAGGATCTGCCCCTCCTCGTCGGACATCACCGCCGAACGGGAGCCGTGCAGCACGCCCGGGCGCCCTCCGACGGTCAGCGGCGCCCCGTGGCGGGGAGTGTCGATCCCGTCGCCGGCGGCCTCCACGCCCACCAGCTCGACCTGCTCGTCGGGGATGAAGGCCGCGAACACGCCGATCGCGTTCGAGCCGCCCCCGACACACGCCACCACCCGCTCGGGCAGCCGCCCCTCGCGCTCGAGCAGCTGCGCGCGGGCCTCCTCGCCGATCACCCGCTGCAACTCCCGGACCATCGCCGGGTAGGGCGCCGGGCCGACGGCCGAACCGATCACGTAGTGGGTGGTTTCGACGTTCGCCACCCAGTCGCGAATCGCCGCGGAGGTGGCCTCCTTGAGCGTGCGCGAGCCGGCGTCGACGGGTTCCACGCGGGCGCCCAGCAGCTGCATGCGCTGCACGTTGGGGCGCTGGCGGACGGTGTCCTCGACGCCCATGTAGACGACGCACTCGATCCCCATCAGGGCGCACACGGTCGCCGTCGCGACGCCGTGCTGGCCGGCGCCGGTCTCGGCGATGATGCGCCGCTTGCCCATGCGGCGGGCCAGCAGGACCTGGCCGAGGGCGTTGTTGAGCTTGTGCGAGCCGGTGTGGTTGAGGTCCTCGCGCTTGAGGTACATGCGGCGGCCGACGCGCTCGGACAGGCGCGTGGCGAGGTACAGCGGCGTGGGCCTGCCGGCGAAGTCCCGCAGCAGCCCGGCAAGCTCGCCGAGGTAGCCCTCGTCGGTGCTCGCCTGCCGCCAGGCCTGCTCGAGCTCGGCCAGCGCGGGCATCAGGGTCTCGGGCACGAACTGTCCCCCGTAGGGGCCGAAGGTCTGCTCCACGAGCGGCTCCTGACGGGTCGCGCTCACGCCGGCTGCCCGGCCTCCGCGGGCTGCCCGGCCTGCGCCGGCGGTTCACCCTCCCCCGGCTGCCCGGCCTGCGGCGGCGGTCCGCCCTCCCCCGGCTGCCCGGCCTGCGGCGGCGGTCCGTCCTGCGGCGGCAGTCCGGCCGCTGCCGGGTGCTCGGCCTCAGACCGGCGGCGGTCGGCCTCCGCCACCGCCGCGAAGAACGCGCCCAGGCGCTCGGGGTCCTTGCGTCCCGGCGATTGCTCGGTGCCGCTGGCGACGTCCACGGCCCACGGCCGGGCAACCGCGATGGCCTCGCCGACGTTGCCGGCGTGCAGGCCGCCGGAGAGGATCAGGGGCGTGCGCGTGTGCCGTGTCGCCACCAGCTCCCAGTCGAAGCTCTCCCCGGTGCCACCGCGCAGTTGGGCCTCCGCCGGCGAGCTCGCCCTCGCGTCGAAGAGGTGGTAGTCGACGTGGAAGCGTTCGATGGCTCGCACGTCCCCGGGGGTCTCCACCTGCACCGCCTTGATCACGCGGGCTCCGGTTCTGCGGGCCAGCTCGGAGCACATCGCAGGCCCCTCGTCGCCGTGCAGCTGCAGCAGCGTCAGGCCGAGCTCGTCGGCGGTGGCCGCCACGTAGTCGGGAGCCGCGTTGACGAACACGCCGCACAGCTCCACGCGGCGGCGAAGCTGCGCGCAGATGACCGACGCCTGCTCGATCGAGCAGCGGCGGGGGCTCGGCTCGTAGAAGATCATCCCCACCGCCCACGCGCCGAGCGAACAGGCGAGCTCGGCGTCGGGGAGGCTGGTCACGCCGCAGATCTTTACGGCGGTTGATGGCGCTGGAGGCATGGACCAACGGTAGCGGCGCCGCACAGGGCTGCGCGCGGCGCCGCGTCCCCAGCAGGTCCCGGCCCGGCAGCGAGGCCTCGCCCTGGGGCGAGGCCTTGCCGCCGGCTGGAGGAAGCCTGGACCTAGCCTTCGGGAGTGTTGGGGTTGGGGACGGAGTTAGGGCGAGCGCCGAGGGTGACGGTCACGGTCTTGCTTTCGTAGCCGCCGCTCCCGTTGGCGCGCTTGAGCCCGACCTTCACCGTCTGACCCGGCTGGTGGGCGGAGATCGCGGCCGCGAGTTCTTCCGAGCCGGCGATCTTCTTGCCGTCCACCGAGACGATGATGTCTCCGCCGACGGCAACCTGGCCGCCTTCGGTGGCGGTCGAGACGGTGCCGCCTTTGATGCCGGCCTTTTCGGCGGCGGTGCCCTTCTGCACGCTCTGGACCAGGGCGCCCGACTTGACGGGCAGGTTCAGGGCGGACAGGGAACCGTCGATCGTCAGCGAGGTCAGGCCGAGGTAGGCGCCACGGACGGTGCCGCCCTTCTCGAGCTGGGCGATCTCCGACTTGGCCTTGTTGATCGGCACCGCGAAGCCGACGCCGACGCTTCCGTTCGCGCCGCTGCCGCCGGTCTCGATCTGGGAGTTGATCCCGATCACCTGGCCCTGGGAGTTCAGCAGCGGACCGCCCGAGTTGCCGGGGTTGATCGGCGCGTCGGTCTGCAGGACGTTGTTGATGGCGAAGCCGTTGGGGGCCGTGATTTCGCGCTGCAGCGCGGAGATGATGCCCGCGGTCAGCGTCCGCTGCAGATCGAACGGGTTGCCGATCGCATAGGCCGGTTCGCCCACCTGCACGGCGCTCGAGTTGCCGAGCACCAGCGGGTGCAGCGTGAGGCCGTCGGTGGGGATGCGGAGCACGGCGAGGTCGTTGGACGGGTCCTTGCCGAGCACCTGCGCTTCGACGGTCTTGCCTTTTTCGAAGCTCACATTGACCTTGATCGCGTTCTCGATCACGTGGTAGTTGGTCAGGATCGTGCCGTTGGCATCGATCACGATGCCCGAGCCCGAGGCCTGACCCTGGCGCGAGCTTTCGCCGAACAGGAACGGCGATTCGGATTTCTGCACGACGGTGGACGTGACGAAAGCCACGCCGGGCGCGTCGCGCTCGTAGATTTCGTGTGCGGTGTAGCCGTGCGTCAGCTGCGCGGCGTTCTTGGTTTCAGCCACGGGCGCGGTGGTCGTGACGGTTTGGACGGTGGAGTGGCTCGAGCCGAGACCGCCGAAGGCGGCGATGACAACTGCCACGAGGGCGCCCCCGAGCAGGGCGCAGCCGAACGGGACTAGGAATGAACGTTGCATGCTGGCGAGGATGATCGGGCGGGGTGAAGCCGAACTAAAAGTCTCACCCCGAGACCATAAATGCCTAGTCCCCGCCGCCCTGCAGGCCGTCGAGCAGCGAGCGCAGCGTCTGGGCGGGGTCGGCGGCGCGCATCAGCGACTCCCCCATCAGCACCGCCGCGACCCCCGCCTCGCGCAGCCCGCGCAACTGCTCCGCAGTGCCGATGCCCGACTCCGACACCACCGCGACCTCCCGCGGGATCCGCTCCAGCAGCTGTTCGGTGCGGGACACGTCGACGCTGAAGTCGCGCAGATCGCGGTTGTTGATCCCGATCAGCCCCGACCCCGCCGCCAGCGCGCGCTCGAGCTCGGCCGCGTCGTGGACCTCCACGAGCACGTCGAGCAGCAGCTCGCGCGCCAGCTTCGAGAGCGAGACGAGCTGCTCCTGGGCCAGCGCGGCCACGATCAGCAGCACCGCATCGGCCCCCGCGGAGCGGGCCTCGTGGAGCTGGTAGGGGTCGACGACGAAGTCCTTGCGCAGGACCGGCAGGCGATGGGCGCGGCGGGCGTCGCTGAGATCCTGCAGGCGGCCGTCGAAGTTGGCTTCCTCGGTCAGGACCGAGAAGGCGACCGCGCCACCGCGTTCGTAGGCGCCCAGCATCTCGTGCAGGTCGGCGTGCTCGCGCAGCGTCCCGGCCGAGGGCGAACGGCGCTTGAACTCGGCGATCACGCCCAGGCCCGGGGCCCGCAAGGCGGCCTCGAAGCGGGGGCCGGCGGGGGCGCCCTGCGGCGGCTCGGGCATCCCCGCCACCGGCCGCGCCTGCTTGCGCCGCGGCAGCTCTTCGCGCGTCTGGGCCACGATCCGCTCGAGCACGCTCGCTCGCCCGGCCGTGGCGGCGGACTCGCCGGTGGCGCTCACGGGGAGCTCTCCGCCGGTGCGAGCCTGCGCGTGGCGGCCACGAAGCGCGACAGAGCCTCCGCGGCGCGGCCCTCGCTGAGGGTCGAGCGCGCGGCCTGCACGCCCTCGGCGATCGTGTCGGCGGCGCCCGCGACGTAGATCGCGGCGCCGGCGTTGATCAGCGCCACATCCTCGCCCGGCGGCGGGCCGTCGGGGCGGCCGTCGACACCCAGGATCGCTTCCGTGAGTGCGGCGTTCTCCTCCGGCGTGCCTCCCGGCGGGGCCTCCCCGCGGCCGTCGAACCCGACCTGCTCGGGTGTCAGGACGTAGCTGGTGATGTCCTCCCCGTTGACCTCGACGACCTGCGTGGCGGCGCTGGCGGAGACCTCGTCGAGGCCGTCCTCGGCGCTCACCACGAGCGCGCGGTCGACCCCGAGCAGCGCCAGGGCGCCCGCCATCGTTCCCAGGAAGCCGGGGTCCGAGACCCCGATCAGCTGCCGGCGGGCACCGGCGGGGTTGGTCAGCGGGCCGAGCATGTTGAAGATCGTGCGCACCGCCAGCTCGCGGCGCACGGGGATCACGTAGCGGGTCGCCTGGTGGTGGGTGGGCGCGAACATGAAGCCGAAGCCGGCATCTTCGATGCACTCGGCGACCTGCTCGGGAGCCAGGTCGATGCGCGCGCCCAGCGCCTCCAGCAGGTCGGCCGAGCCGGACCGGCTGGTGGCCGAGCGGTTGCCGTGCTTGGCCACCGCACACCCGTTCCCGGCGGCGATCAGGGCCGCCGTGGTGGAGACGTTGAACGAGCTTCGCCCACCGCCCGTGCCGGCCGTGTCGAGCAGGTCGCCGCGCGCGACGGGCACGCGCGCGGCCAGCTCGCGCATCACCCGGGCCAGCCCTGCCAGCTCCTGCACCGTCTCCCCCTTCGTCCGCAGCGCTACCAGGAAGCCGGCGATCTGGATCTCCGAGACCTCTCCGTGCATGATCTCCGCCAGCACCTCGGCGGCCTGATCCTCGCTCAGGGACCCCCCTCCGCAGAGGGTGTCGATCGCTCTGGTGAGGACCTGGTCGGGCACCTAGGCCCCGGCGGGCGTCGTCGGCTCGCCGAGGAAGTTGGCGAGCAGCTCGTGGCCCTCCTCGGTGAGAATCGACTCGGGGTGGAACTGCACACCCTCGGCCGGCAGCTCACGGTGGCGCAATCCCATCAGCACCCCGCCCCCGCTCGCCGACTGCTCCAGACAGTTCGGCAGCGCCGGGTCCACGATCAGCGAGTGGTAGCGCCCGACCCGTAGCGGACAGCGCAGGCCGCTGAAGATCGTGCGGCCGTCGTGCTCGACCGTGGTGGCCTTGCCGTGGACGGGCGGGTGCAGCTTGACCTCGCCGCCGAACGCCTGGGCCATCGCCTGGTGGCCGAGACACACCCCGAGCGTGGGCACGCCCGCCTCGGGCAGCCGTCGCACCAGCTCCAGGGTGATGCCCGCCTCGTTGGGGGTGCAGGGCCCGGGCGAGACCACGCAGCGCTCGAAGTCCATCTCGATCAGCTCGTCCACGGTCGCGCGGTCGTTGCGGACGGTGTGCACGTCCGCCCCCAGCTCACCGAGGTACTGGACGAGGTTGTAGGTGAAGGAGTCGTAGTTGTCGAGGACGAGGACCCTCATGCCCACTCCGGCTGCTGGCAGGCCAGCGAGATCGCGCGCATCGCGGCCTGGGCCTTGGCGACCGACTCCTCGTACTCGAACGCCGGCTGGGCGTCGGCGACCGTCCCGCCGCCCGCCTGCACGTGGGCCACGCCGTCCTTGACGACCACCGTGCGGATGTGGATCGCGGTGTCGAGGTCGCCGCCGTAGGAGAGGTAGCCGACGGCGCCGCCGTAGCCGCCGCGCTTGACCGGCTCGAGCTCGTCGATGATCTGCATCGCGCGCACCTTCGGGGCGCCCGAGAGGGTGCCCGCGGGCAGCACCGAGCGCAGCGCGTCCATCGCCCCGACGTCCTCGCGCAGCGTGCCCGACACGGAGGACACGATGTGCATCACGTGGCTGTAGAGCTCGATCTCCATCAGTTCGTCCACGGCCACGCTGCCGTACTCGCACACGCGCCCGAGGTCGTTGCGCCCGAGGTCCACCAGCATCACGTGCTCGGAGCGCTCCTTCTCGTCGGCCAGCAGCTCGGCGGCCATGAGCCGGTCCTCCTCCGGCGAGGCCCCGCGCGGGCGGGTGCCGGCGATCGGCTTGGTCGAGACGTGCCGGCCGGTGACCGTCAGCAGCGGCTCGGGGCTGGCGCCCGCCACCTGGAAGTCGCCGAAGTCCAGGAAGTACATGTAGGGGCTCGGGTTGACGGCGCGCAGGCCGCGGTAGATCGAGAAGGCCTCCACCGGCACGGGCGCGGACCAGCGCTGGGAGGGCACCACCTGGAACGCGTCGCCGGCGTGGATGTAGCGGACGATCCGCGCCACCATCGCTTCGAACTGCTCGCGGGGCATGTTCGACTCGAAGCTGGGCGGCTCGCTGCTGCCCGCTCCGGCAGCCGGGCGGGGCACCGGACCGGCCAGTGCCTCACGCAGCTGCTCGATCCTGGCGGCGGCCTTGGCGTAGGCCGGCCCGACCTCGGGCTCCTGCACGAGATCGGCGTTGGCCACGAGCGTGACGGTGTGCTTGAGGTGGTCGAAGATGACGAGCGCATCGGAGAGCATCAGCGCCATGTCGGGGAGCCCGAGCGGGTCGCTCGGCGGGTCTCCGAGGGGCTCCACTGTGCGCACCAGGTCGTAGGCGAAGACACCGACGGCGCCGCCGGCAAACGGGGGCGCGTCCTCGAGCGGCGCCTGCACGAAGCGGCTCAGCTCACGGGAGGCCAGCTCGTACGGGTCCCCGTCGTCGCCGAGCGACCAGCGCAGCACGCTGCGGGGGCCGATCCCGATGAACGACCAGCGGCCCACGCGCTGACCCTGGTCGGCGGACTCGAGCAGGAAGGCGGGCTCCCCCGGCGCCAGCGCGCGTAGCTTCAGCAGCGCCGAGACGGGCGTCTCGCAGTCGTCGATGAAGCTGTAGCTCAGCGGCAGCAGGTTGTACTCGCGGGCCAGCTCACACGCCCGCTCCAGCCCGGGCGTGATCTGCGGCGCGGTCGCCGTGGGCGCTCCGGCGTCGGCCCCGGGGACGGCGCCCGAGGAGGAGCTAGGAGCGACGGCCATCGAGTACCCGCTCGGCGTCGTCGAGCGAGCGCCCCCGGCTGCGCATCAGCACGAGCAGGTGGTAGAGCACGTCGGCGGCCTCTTCGTCGACCCGCTCATCGGACTCCTCGCGGGCGGCACGAGCCACCTCCTCGGCCTCCTCCATCACCTTCTCGCCGATCCGTGCGGGGTCGTCGAGCAGTTCCACCGTGTAGGACCCGGCGGGGCGCTCGCGTGCGCGGTCGGCGAGCGTGCGACCCAGCTCGGGAAGCGTCTCGTGGGGGGCCCGCGGGCTCAGCTGACCGCGGTGAAAGCAGGTGCGTTCGCCCGTGTGACAGGCGGGGCCGGCGGGTTCCACGAGCGCGAGCACGGTGTCGCCGTCGCAGTCCACGCGCAGCGCCCGCACGCGCTGGGTGTTGCCGCTGGTGGCTCCCTTGTGCCATTGCTCGGCACGGGAGCGGCTGTAGAGGTGAAGCTCACCGCTGTCGAGCGTCCTCGCCAGCGCCTGCTCGTTCATGTAGGCGAGCATCAGCACCTCCCCGCTGCTCCAGTCCTGGACGATGCAGGGAACGAGGCCGTCGCGGTCGTAGGCGACGTGCGGATCTATAGGATCGAGGTGAGCTCCGCTCATGGCTGCCGATTGTAGGTCCAGCCATGCCGTCGGTCCGTTCCCCGCGGAACCGCCCCGCCCCCTGCCAACGTCGCGTACCCCCCGCCCCAGCATGGCCTCGCTACTGGACCGCAAGCTGCTGTTCGTGACCGGCAAGGGTGGCGTCGGCAAGACCACGATGTCCTGTGCGATCGCCTTGCTCGCCTCCCGGGAAGGAAAGCGGACGGTGGTGGTGGAGGTGGGCGAGCAGAGCCGGCTGCCGGCGCTGTTCGGTGTCAAGGCGCCCTCTCCCGGTGCCGTCGCCGAGCTCGGGGACGGCATCTCGAGCATCTCGATCGACCCCGACCGGGCGCTGCTGGAATGGCTCCAGGCCCTGGGTGGACGGGTGCCCGGGCGGGTGCTCGCGTCGAGCAGCACGTTCTCCTACTTCGCCGCTGCGGCCCCCGGCGCCAAGGAGCTCGTGAGCATGGTGAAAATCGGGCAGCTGACGCGCGGGGCGCACAAGCGCCGGGGGGGCTACGACCTGGTGATCGTGGACGCCCCCGCGACCGGACACGCGCTCGGCATGCTGGGCTCGCCGGGCACCTTTGGCGCGATTGCCCGCATCGGGCCGATCGCGGGCCAGACCCGCCAGTTGCTGGAGCTGCTCAAGGACGAGAGTGCCACCGGCTACGTGGGGGTGGCACTCGGCACCGAGATGGCCGTCACCGAGGCGATCGAGCTGCAGGAAGGGCTCGAAGGCGAGCTCGAGCGACAGCTCTCAACGGTGATCGTCAACAGCCTCCTGCCGCGGCGGTTCTCGGCCCGGGAGATGGAGCAGATCGAAGCTCTCGGCGACGGCGAGGAGTCCGTCCAGGTGCGGGCGCCGGGGCCCGCGGACCGGCGCTCCTCACGCCTGGAGCTGCGCCACGCCGCCCTGCATGCCGCCCGCGCGGTCCACGATCGTGCCCGCTTCCAGCACAACCAGCTGGCCCGCCTGCGCCGGCGCCAGTTCGAGGTGATCGCCGTTCCGTTCGTGTGGGAGAGCCGTCTGGAGCTGGACGGAATCGGCAAGATCGCCGATCGCATCGCGGCCAACATGCAGTAGCCGTTGCCCGGCCTGCGGCGCGCCTCAGGTCATCCCGAGGCGGTCCAGCAGGGACTCGTCGTTGCGCCAGCGGCGGCGCACCCGCACCGATAGGTCGAGGTGGACGTGGGAGTCCAGCTCGCGCTCCAGTTCTGCCCGTGCGGCGCTCCCGATGGCCCTGATCATGCTCCCCCGGGCGCCGATCAGGATCGCCTTCTGGGAGTCGCTCTCGACCCAGATCAGGGCGCGTATGCGGGTCAGTCCCTCGCGCGGACGTTCGAGGTCCTCGACCACGACCTCGACGGCGTGGGGAAGCTCCTGAAAGGTCCGGCGGATCACGGCCTCCCTGATCAGCTCGGCCAAGAGCTGCTCGAGTGGCTGGTCGCTGCTGACGCCGGGGTCGAACAGGAACGGCCCCTCCGGCATGCCGGAGGCGAGGTGGTCCAAGAGCTCGGCCACGCCGCTCCCTCGGAGCGCCGAGATCGGGAAGATCTCCGCCTCGGGAACCAGCTCGGAGGCGCTTGAGAGGATCTCCACGAGCCGTTGGTGGGACAGCTTGTCGACCTTGTTCACGGCAACCGTGACGGGCACCGAAGTGCCCGCCAGGACTCCGGCCAGGTGACGGTCGCCGGGTCCCACTCCCTGCAGCCCGTTGAGCATCAGCAGCACGCCGTCGGCCCCCTCGAGCTCCTGCTGGACCCGTTTGGCCAGGCGGGCGGTGAGCGGGTCGCGCGGGCGTTGGGTCCCCGGCAGGTCCACCAGCACGACCTGTGAGTCGCCGCGGCTGATGACCCCGCGGATCGCCCGGCGGGTGGTCTGGGGGCGGTCGGAGACGATCGAGAGCTTCTGGCCGACGAGCGAGTTCAGGAGCGTGGACTTGCCCACGTTGGGACGTCCGGCGAGCGCCACGATGCCACTGGAGCTCACGAGCCACCCGCCTGCAGCAGCTCGTCCTGCAGGGCCAGCATCTCGCCGTCGTCGCGCTCGTGATCCATGCCCAGCAGGTGGAGCATCCCGTGGACCACGGCGGCCCGCATGTCGATCGTGTGCTCGGGGCAGATCACGATGTCGCCGAGCTCCCGCATCGCCGCCGCGGCCAGCGGATCGACGCCGTCGATCGGAAACGACAGCACGTCCGTGGGTTCCGCGCGTCCCCGATGGCGCGTGTTCAGCTCCTCGATCGTGGCGGGATCGACGATCTCGACGGCGACGTGGCCGGCGGCGACACCGAGCCGCTGCGCGGTGATCGTGCAGAGGCTGATGACGTCCTGCTCGGTGAGCGTCGCGCCGAGCCGCTCGGCGCCGAGGAGCTCGACCTCGAGCATCGGCCGATCAGGCGCTGCGGATGGCCGGCCGCTGGACGCCATCGCCGCCTGAGCGGGGCGCCGGCTCGGCGGGAGAGTCTCGCTGGGTGTGTTCGTCGTAGGCCTCGACGATCCGCTGCACGAGCTTGTGGCGGACCACGTCCTCGCCGCCGAAGCGCACGAACTGGACCCCCTCGACCCGGTCCAGGATGTCGCCCACGACGATCAGACCCGATTTCTGCTCACGCGGAAGGTCGACCTGGGTGATGTCGCCCGTGACCACCATCTTGGAGCCGAAGCCCAGGCGGGTGAGGAACATCTTCATCTGCTCGGGGGTCGTGTTCTGGGCCTCGTCCAGGATCACGAAGGAGTCGTTCAGCGTGCGACCCCGCATGAAGGCGAGCGGCGCGATCTCGATCACCCCGCGGTCGATGTGGGAGGCGACCTTCTCGGGATCGAGCATGTCGTGGAGGGCGTCGAACAGCGGGCGCAGGTAGGGGTCGACCTTGGCCATCAGGTCGCCGGGCAGGAACCCCAGGCGCTCGCCGGCCTCCACGGCCGGACGGGTGAGGATGATGCGGTTGACCTCGTGGCGGGAAAGGGCGGCGGCCGCCATCGCCACGGCCAGGAACGTCTTGCCGGTACCCGCGGGCCCCACGCCGAAGGTGATCGTGTTGCCCCGCACCGAGTCGACGTAGCGCTTCTGGTTGACGGTCTTGGGCGCCACCCGCAGGCCGCGGTGGCTCCAGACCACGTCCTCCAGCACGCGGGCCGGCGATTCGTGTGCGTCGAGTGCCCCGGTGACGGCCGTGATCGTGCCGGGACCGATCTGGTGGCCGCGGGCTATCAGGTCCGCGAGCTCCCGCACCACCCGTTCGCCGAGCTGCATCTCGACCTCCTCGCCGTCGAGCGTGAGCAGATTGCCGCGCAGGAACACACGGCAACTGAGATGCGACTCGAGTGCGCGCAGGACGGTGTCCTGGCTGCCGGCGAGCTCGGCCGCCACTTCGTTGGAGAGCTCGATCTGGGTCCTCATCCCTGCAGAGCCGTGCGCACCATGCCCGATACCCGCTTGCCGTCGGCGCGGCCGTCGACGACGGCCATCGCCTGGCGCATGGCGATGCCCATGTCCTTCGGGCCGGCGGCTCCGCTGTCGCTTACGGCCTGCGTGACGATCCCCTGGAGCTCCTCGTCGGAGAGCTCCGCCGGCAGATAGGAGGCGATCAGCTCGGCCTCGGCCTCCTCGCCGCCGGCGAGGTCCTCGCGCCCGCCATCGCGGAACGCGCTGGCCGCCTCGGTGCGACGTTTGCGCTCGCGGCGGAGCACCGCGACCTCGTCGTCGTTGCCCTCCTTGGCGGCCTTCTGCAACTCGGAGAGGACCAGCCGCAGGGCGCCCACCTTCTGCTTCTCCCCAGCGCGCATGGCGTTCTTCAGGTCGGCGTCGATCTGCTCGCGGATCCCCATGCGCTTCACCAACAAGGATACGGCGCCCGTCCAGCATCCCCGGACCGCCGGCCGCGGCGGCGGTCCGTCAAGGGCCTTCCAGCGGCGGGGGCGTCCCCAGCCGCCCGGGCGAGGAGGAGTCGCGGCCGAACAGCAGCGCGACGTTCCAGTCGACCAGCAGCCGCAGCCGCCGGCCGAGGCCGGGCATCAGCAGCAGGTGGTAGGTGCGGGCGATCAGCCAGGCGGGAAAGCCTCGCCAGCGGATGCCGAAGGTGATCGCCACGGCCTGGCGGCCGCCGAGCTCCGCCACCACGCCTTTCGTCTTGTAGCGAAACGGCTTCGCCGGGCGCCCCTGCAGGGCGCACGCGACGTTGTAGGCCACCAGCCTGCCCTGGCGGATGGCGTGCTGGGCCGTCGGCGGAGAGGCCTGGCCCGGGCGCGCCGGGTCCGGGACGGCGGCGCAGTCTCCGATCCCCCAGATCGGAACACCGGCCACCCTCATCGTGCGATCGACCGGGATCCGGCCGCCGGCGTCGAGCTCGAGGCCGAGCCTCGCGACCGCCGGGCTCGGCCGCACGCCTGCGGTCCACACGAGGGTGCGGGCGGGAATCGGCTCGCCGCGCGAGAGCTGTGCGCGGTCGGCACTCACCTCCCTAAGGGTCGTCGAGGTGAGCACCTCGATGCCGCGGCCGCGCAACTCGGCTTCGGCGAACCTGGAAAGGCTCTCCGGCACCTCCAGCATGATCCGCTCGCGGGCCTCGGCGAGCACCCAGCGCATCCCCTGGGCGGCGCAGCGCGGGTACAGCTTGATGGCCTGGACGGCGAAGTCCTGCAGCTCGGCCAGCCCCTCAACCCCGGCGTAGCCGGCGCCGACGAACACGAACGAGAGGTACTCGGCGCGGCGCCCGGGGTCCTCGAGCGTCTCGGCGATGTCGAAGCACTTCAGCACCTGGTTGCGAAGCGCGACCGCGTCGGCCAGCGACTTCAGCCCGATCCCATGCTCGGCCAGGCCCGGGACGGGGAGCGTGCGCGAGACCGAGCCGAGGGCCACGACCAGATGGTCGTAGGAGAGCTCGAGCTCCTCCCCGTCGATGCGCTTCACCGTCAGAGTGCGGGCCTCCGGGTCACCCCGCTGGACGTGCCCGATCACGAGGTCGGTGTTACGCAGCTGCGAGCGCAGCGGAACGACCACGTGGCGGGGGTCCAGGGTGGCGCCGGCGGCCCCGGGCAGCAGCGGCGTGTAGAGCATGAAGTTGGACTCGTTGACGAGCGTCACGCGGGCGCTCTGGGGAGGGAGCCGGCGCTCGAGCGCGCGGGCCGCGTAGAAGCCGCCAAAGCCGCCGCCCGCGATCACCACCTGCCACGCCACGCCGACAGAATAGGCTGGGGCCGGTGAACGACTCCCTGTACGAGCAGGCGCTCGCGCCCTTTCTGCAGGAGGTGCGCGAGCTTCGCCCGGAGGGCGCGGAAGTGATCGACGCCCACACCCACCTCGGCCTCGACGAGGACGGACGCTCCCTGACGCTCGAGCAGCTGCTGGGCCAGCTCGACGCCGCCGAGGCCCGGCGCGCGTGCGTGTTCCCGCTGCACGACCCCGAGCGGGTGCCCTCCTACAGCGTCCCCAACGACCGCGTGCTGGACTGGGCGGCCCAGAGCGAGGGCCGCCTGACCCCCTTCTGCCGGCTGGACCCCGCCGAAGGCCCGATCGCCGAGGGCGAACGGTGCCTGGCGGCCGGCGCGGAAGGCATCAAGCTCCACCCCCGCGCCCAGGACTTCGACTTCGACGGCGAGGAGATGCGGGGCGTCTTCAGGCTGGCCGAAGAAGCCAAGGTGCCGATCCTGATCCACGCCGGCCGGGGCCTGCCGCCGCTGGCTGAGGGACTCGTGGACCTGGCCCTGCGCCACCCCGGGGCCGTTCTGATCCTCGCCCATGGAGCGATCTGCGACCAGGGGATCCTGACCACACGCCTGGCCGACCACCCGGGCGTGGTCTACGACATCTCCTGCTTCTTCCCGCTGGACGTGATCGAGCTGCTCGCGAGGGTGCCACCCGAGCGGGTCGTGTTCGCCTCCGACCCGCCCTACGGCCTGCCGGCCACCACCCTCTACATGGCCCTGCGGGTGGCGCAGCAGGCCGGCCTGGACGAGCCGGCCACGCGCTCTCTGTTGGGGGGCACCATGGCGAGCCTGCTGGACGGTGGCGGGCTCCCGCCCACGAGCACCATCCGCAGGCCCTCCACGATCACCCTCTCGGGGCGCCTCGCACGCGTGTACGGATACGCCAGCCTGGTGGGACCGGCACTGTTCACCGGGGCCCGGGAGCAGGCGCGGGCGATGCTGGACATGGCGATCGCATCCTGCCGCGACCCAGACCCCGCCGACGTCGGCCGGGAGCTGGAGACGATCGGGTTCGCGCTGTCGGCGGCCGACGAGCTGCTGGGCAGCGACGACGGCATCCGGCCGGCGATCGACCTCGTATACCGCTCCAACGTGCTGGCCGCCACCGCCGTTCCGGGCTAGCGCTCCCGCGCGGCTAAGAGTCCGCGGGCCCCTGCAGCCACAGCGCCTCCCACCCGCCGGAGGCCGCCCGCTGGCGGATGCCCATTCCCAGCGCCGTGGCGAAGGCGCCCGCGACCTCCTCGCCCTCTCCTGCCAGTAGCCCCGAGGCGATCAGGTGCGGTGGAGCCCGGTCGAGCACCGCGGCAAGCTCGAGCAGCAGCCCTCGGAGCAGGTTGCAGACCACGACCGGGGCCTGCGCCCCACCGCCGCCCGTGAGCGGCAGCACGCCGGCGCGCAGGTCCGCCTCGCGGACCTCCAGCTCGGCCCCGTTCACGGCCGCGTTCTGGCGTGTGGCCTGCACGCTCAGGGGGTCGTTGTCGAACGCGATCACGGGCCCGTAGCCGAGCTTGGCGGCAACGATCGCGAGCACCCCCGATCCGCACCCGACGTCGAGCACGGGCCCGGCCGGAGGACTCTCGCAGGCGAGCTCGAGCAGCAGCTGCAGACACAGGCGCGTGGTTGCGTGCCCGCCCGTCCCGAACGCCTGGCCCGGGTCGATGACGATCTCCAGGACGTCGGGACCGGAGGCCTCGGCGGGCTCCCACGGCGGGCGCACGCGAATCGCCGGTATCGCCGGTTCTGCCGGCGAGCGACCCGGAGACGACGGCGGGGCGAGAACGATCGGGCGGTGAAAGCTCCTCCAGCGCTCACTCCAGTCGTCGGCCACCTCGCTGGTGTGGATGTCCACCAGGGCTCCTCCGGAGAGTGCGGCGGCCTTCAGCGCCGGCAGACTCGGGAGCTCACCCGGGGCTCCGTAGAGGGCGTATTCGACGTGACTGCCCTGCTCGACCTCCTCCACGCCTCCGGGCGCCAGCTCCAGCAGTTCCGCCAGCACGAGCTCCGCGCTGGAGCGCTCGACTCGGACCGCGAGCCTGATCAAGCGGCCTGGCTGCCCAGCGCCCGGCGGAGCTTGGCGAAGACCGACTCCTGCGAGCGCAGGTTCTCGTCGGTGAGGCTCTCGTTGAGGCGTTCCATCAGCTCGAGCTGCTCCTCGGTGAGGCGACGGGGAACGACCACGTTGACGACCACGCGGAGATCCCCGTGGCGCCCACGGCGCAGCCCCGGCATCCCCGCGCCCCGGATCGTGAGGACCTCTCCCGGCTGGGTACCCGGCGCCAGCTCGAGCTCCAGCGGGCCCTCCAGGGCCGGCACCTCGAGCGTCCCGCCGATCGCCGCGAGCGGCGCCGGCACGTCGAGCGCCGTGATCAGGTCGTCGCCCTCGCGCACGAAGCGCTCGTCGGGGGCCACGCGGACGATCACGTACAGGTCGCCGGCCGGGGCGCCGGACTCGCCGGCGTGTCCGTGACCGCTCAGGCGGATGCGCTGCCCGTCGGAGATCCCCGTGGGTACGTCCACCAGCAGCTCGCGGGTGACCGCCTTGCGACCGCGTCCGCGGCAGCTCTTGCAGGGCTTGGACGGGATGCTCCCGTGGCCTTCACAGGCGTCGCACACCATCGTGCGCATCATCTGGCCGAAGGGGGTGCGGCTGACCGTCTGCAGCTGCCCGGCACCGCCGCAGCGCTCGCAGGCGTGGATCGGCGTACCCGGTTCGGCGGCGTTGCCGTGACAGCGCTCGCAGCGGTCGATGACCTCGTAGCGGACCTGGGTCTGGACACCGTGGGCGGCCCCGATCAGGTCGATCTCGATCGCCACGGCCACGTCGCCCCCCTGGGCCGGACCCTGATTGCCGAAGCCGGCGCCTCCGAAGAAGGCGTTGAAGAGGTCGCCGATCGAGCCGAAGGAGTCGAAGTTGGGCGCGTAACCCCCGGAGCGCAGACCCTCGTGGCCGTAGCGGTCATACGTCGCCCGGCGCTCTTCGTCACAGAGGATCTCGTAGGCCTCCGCGGCCTCCTTGAACTTCGCCTCCGCGTCGGGATCGTGGGCGTTGACGTCGGGGTGCAGCTCGCGGGCGAGCTGGCGGAAGGCCTTCTTGATCTGCTGCTCGGAGGCCTGGCGCTCGACGCCGAGCACCTCGTATGGGTCGCGGGGCATGGGCTAGAGGCTAGTTGGCGCCGTAACTGTCCTCGACGAAGCGGGACAGCTCGGCGGCCGCCTCCCGCACCGTCGCGATGGCGCCGGCGTAGTCCATCCTCACGGGCCCGATCACGGACACCGTCCCGAGCCTGCGCTGGGCGAGCCCGTAGCCGGCTGCGACCAGCGCCAGCGAGTGCATCGCCGGAAGCTCGTTCTCATGGCCGATGCGCACGTACACGCCGGGCTCCGACAGAGCGGTGCGCAGCACCCGCAGCAGGGCCACCCTGCGCTCGAGCAGGTCCACGAGCTGATTGACCTTGGTCGTGTCGCCTAGGTCGCTGCTCTCCAGCAGGCGGGCGGTCCCTTCCACGTACAGCGACTCCTCCACTTCGGAGGCGAGCTCGGCGAAGGCGGGAGAGAAGCGCTCCAGGAACGCGACCTCCGGGCCGGACAGGCCGGGGTCGATCAGGCGCTGCTGGACCATGCGGGCACCGAGCCCGAGGCCCACCAGGCGCTCGTTGAAGTACTCCCCGGCCCACGCCAGCAGACCCGGATCGACGGGCCGCTCGAACGTGGCCAGCATCTTCGAGACCCCTCCCGTGGAGGTGATGATCACCACCAGCACGAGCTGGGGCTGCAGGGCGAGCACCTCGACGTGGCGGATGGTGGCCGCGTTTGGCGAGGGCGCGGAGACGATCGCCACCAGGTTGGTCATCCGCGAGAGCGTCTCGGAGGTGGCCCGGACGGCCTCGTCGATCTCCCGCCTGATCAGCGACAACTCGATCTTGCGAGGCGGGGTGAGCGCCACCTGGCCGGAGCTCAGGAGCCGGTCCACGACGTAACGGTGGGCGGCGTCGGTGGGTACCCGCCCCGCCGAGACATGGGGATGGGCGAGCAGCCCGTACTCCTCCAGCAGCGCGAGTTCGTTGCGCACCGTCGAGGGCCCGCAGTCGAGCCCCGGGTCGCCGGCGATCGTGCGCGAGGGAACGGGCTGGCCCGTGTGCAGGTACTCCTCGACGACCTTGCACAGGATCCTCTCCTGACGGGCGCTCAGCATGGGTCTGATTCTAGGCCCGCCCCTCCCGGCGACCTCTAGGCCCGCCCCTCCTCCGACCCTCTGGGCCCACCGGCTCGCGGGGCGGCCCGGTGGGCGCGCGGCCGCGGGCGGCCCGCCGGCCGCTACAGCTCTACTTCGGCCTCGGCGTTGCGGATGATCTGGTTGCCGGCCTGCTCGGCGACGGTGTCGATGACCGCGCGCCCGTCCCTGATCTCGGTGACGGTGCCCGTGACCACGACCTCCTGCTCCGGTAGCCCCATCCCCCGGAACTGGACCGAGAGCCGCTTCAGCCGCTCGGGGTCGCCGTCGCCCTCTGTCTGCGCGCGGGCGACCTGGGCCATCGTCCACAGGCCGTGCAGGATGCGCCCCGGCAGCCCCACCGAGCGGGCGAACTCCTCATCCACGTGGATCGGGTTGAAGTCACCCGAGGCTCCCGCGTAGCGGAGCGTCAGGTACTTGTCGGGCGTCACCCGCAGCTCTGGGATCTGATCGCCGGCCTGCAGCTGCGCCACTCCTCACACCCCCCGCACGATGTTGGTCCAGGTGGCCGTGCAGACGCGCTCGCCGCGCTGGTTGTCGGAGATCGACTCGAACACGTAGAAGCCGCGGCCGTCGTTTTCGGAGATGTCCTTCACGCTGGCGGTGGTGGTGATCTCGTCGCCGGCCACGACGGGCTGTTCCCACACGAACTCCTGGCCGCCGTGGACCATCATCGCGAAGTTGATCTCGATCTCCGGGTCGAAGATCAGTGGCCCGACCGCCGGGGCGCTGTAGACGACCGCGAACATCGGCGGCGCCACCACGTCGGCGTAGCCCGCTGCGCGCGCCGCCCCCACGTCGAGACACAGCGGGCTCGTCTCGCCGATGGCGCGTGCGTACTCGCGAATCTTCTCGCGCCCCACCGCGTACACGACGGGGTCATAGCTCTTGCCGATGGCTGTGGTCTTGACGGGCATCGCGGTCGGATCGACGGGTCGCGCCGGGCGAGCCGGACGCGGCAGCGGGCGCCCAGTCTATTGGGGCTGCCCGGGCCGCGCCCGACGCGTCTCGTGGCCCCGATCGAGCCACGCCCGGCACCTAGAAGCCGATCCCGTCCTCCCCACCGGAGGCACCGGCGCCGACCAGCTCGCCGTCGCGCTCACCCGGCGAGTCCAGGAACTGGACGACGTCTGCGACCACGCTCACGGCCTGCCGTTTCTGCTGCTCGGGGGTTTCCCACTCGCGCCACTCGAGCCTGCCGTCGACGGCCACGCGGCTGCCCTTGCGCAGGTACTGCTCGACGTTCTCGCCGGCCGCCCCGAACGCCGACACGTCGAAGTAGTTGGGGCGCTCCTGGTACTCCCCGTCGGCGTCCTTGCGACTCGAATTGCAGGCGAGGCGAAGGCTTGCCACGCAGGTCCCCGAGGGCAGGGATCGCAATTCGGGATCGCGTGTCAGCCGGCCTACTAGCACGACCCGGTTCACGTTGAAACTCGACATCGGTGGTCCTCCTGTCGTAGCGATTACCCCCTCGGCTGAAGCTACGGAGCGCCTGTGACGGGACTCGCCGGCGAGTCGAGTGTCTCGAGGGCGACCAGCACGATGCGGTCCTCCGCGCCTGCCTGACAGATCGCGCGACCCACCGGGCGGAGCGCCGCGGGGGCGGCCAGATACAGGACGCCGGCAACGTGGCGAGCGCGGGCCCAGGCAAGGCAGATCTCGCGCAGGCGTGCGGGGGCCTTGGCCGACAGCTCCACCTCGACCGCCAGCGGTCCGGCGCCGTGTGCGGGCGGCCACATTACGAGGTCGGGGCGATGTGAATCACCCCATCGCGAGCACGACATCCGCGCGCTGGCGAGCCGCCGACCGAGCGCCCGCTCGTCGCGCTGCAGCTCGCGCTCGCCGCACACGAGGTGGTGTGGATAGCACCGGGACAGCGCCGCCGCGGCGTGGGCACAGGCGATCTGATGACGGGCGCTGGCCGCAGACACGCGCGTCGGCTCCTCTCCCGCCAGCCCCACGAGGGCCATGCCGGCACGCGTGGCCGTGAACAGCGAGGGCGCGCCGCGCAGCGGACGGACCCTCCCAGCCAGGCCCGCGCGCACGGCCGCCTGCAGACGGCCGCGCGCCGACGCGCAAGTGCACCCCTCCAGCTCGGCCAGCGCCTCCGCAGTGAGAGCGCCGAGGCTGGTGAGCCGGCGCATGAGCTGTGTCTGGGTCGGGTTGTTGATGCTGCTCTTCGTGGTCATGAGCACTCCTCTCTGGTTGGGTTTGAATCGGCCGGCAGGATGCGCGTGATCCGAACTGGTGGGCCCTGCGTGTGGGCGAGCGCGAGCACGGCTGCCCAGCCGGTCCCGAGCCGCATCACGTCGCTCGCCTCGAGCAACGGGTGCCGGTCCCTGGTCCGCGTCGTGGCGCCGCCGCTGTGGCGGCTGACCTTCCACCCCGGTCGCGAGCCGGCGACGCCCGCGATCAGCTCTGCCGAGGCGGGCACAACCTGGCGATGGGCGATCAGCAGGCTGAGGTTGCCGATCACCTGCTCCGCCAGCGGATCGTTTCCGGAGCGCCTCAGGTCGGCCAGCTCCTGGGTGCCGAGCACGAGGCTGATCCCCGCCGAGCGCGCCCGCCCGAACAGGCGCACGACGTGCTCCGGCGCGACTGCCGAGAACTCGTCGATCAGGGCCAGCAGCCCCACCGGCCGGCCCTGCGAGGCGGCGACCACCGTCTGCAGGTCCTGCACGATCGCGGCGGCAAGCATCTGGCTGAGCAGCGGCCTGCTGTCCGAGCGCAACGTGAACAGCACGACCGACCGCTCCCGCGCGCAGGACAGGAGGTCGATCGCCTCCGTGTCCCGCAGTTCCGGCTGCAGCCAGACTCCGGCGTCGGACTCGGACAGCACCGCCAGCCGGTCGCGCACGCCGGCGAGGTCGGCACGCTGGCGCGGACCCAGCGAATCCAGGTAGGCGAACGACGATCGCGCGCGCTCATCCGGCAGTGCCCGCAGGAGCTGCTCGAGGTTCGGCGGGTCGAGGTACTCGACCAGCCGGGCCAGGGTCACCTGCTCTCCTGCCGCCCGCAGCGCTCGCACCTCGTGGCCGAGATAGCGCTGCGCCTGGCGGAGGTAGTGGGGCTCGGTGAACCGCTCCGAGCCGAGGGCCTTGTCGGCGATCTCCGTGTCCGATCCCCGAGCGAGCGGGTTGTATGCGGTGGGGCCCTCGGGCGTCCACTCGAGAAACCGGCGGCCGTCTGCCCGGGCTGCGGCGATCAGCTGCTCGCGCAGCCCGGAGTCGCCCTTGGGGTCGATCACGACCGCACCCATGCCGGCGGCGATCGCGGCAACGGCGATGCGCCCCTGGGTGACGGTCTTGCCCGAGCCGGTCGCGCCCACGACCAGCGTGTGAGTGCCGCCGGCTCCGGTGCCGAAGGGGACGGTCACCGTGCGCCAGCGTTCGTCGTAGCCGAGCACCAGCTCACCGCTCCGGCCACCGCCGGTGCGGCCCGCGGACCCGCCGCCGGCCCGGGCCAGGAGCCATGCCGCCAGCGTCAGCGGCGAGCGTCCGCCGCGGCGGACGCCTTCGGTGCCGAGACCGTCCTCGCGGTCGATGCGCTGCCAGCGGTGTAGCCGCCAGGTGGCGGACACTCCTCCGAGCGCGAGCGGCAGGGCGGGGTGCCCGACCGCACGATGGGCGAGCACGGCAAGCGCGGTTGCTGCGCCTGCCCAGCTCCAATGCAAACCCTGCCTGCGCATCAGCCGTGCGCCGAGGAGGCCGGCTGCGACCGCGAGGACCGACTCCGCGGTGAGGGCGGTGAAGCGTGCAAGCGCCTCGAGCAGCTGCTCAGACGGCGCCGCGGCGGCGAGACGTGCGGGGACGAGCGAGGGCATGAGCCCCTCCTTTCATGCCGCCTCCATTCGGAGGTGGCGGATGGGCCGGTCGCTGACCGGCCGGGTTGATGGATCGAGCAGCGGCGACGAGCGTCGCTGCGGGTGCCCCGGCGGCGAGCCAGTGGTCGCCGAGGTGCTTCGGCGCGCTCCGTCGCGAGACGGGCGCGTGTCAGGCTGCCGGGAGCCTCAGCGGCGCCCGGTCAGGCCCGAGGGCGAGGTCAGAGTTCGACCTCGCGCGGAGGGATCCCGAGACCGGACCTGGCGATGAGGGCGAGCACGTCGCTGTGGATCCAGGGCGTCGGCGAGCTCTTGCCCCCCTCGGGCAGCAGGCCGAGACGGCGCCCGAGCCAACTCGTCTCGCCACTCTCGTTCCCGTTGGCGTCGAACTTCACGCGGCCACAGCGGGTGGCGATCTCCGACATGCTGGCGTCGCCGCGCTCGAGGCACTCGAGCACCGCTTCCCGCAGAGCGCGGTTGAGCACGATCGGGCTGGCGAGCACCCGCTTCAGCTCAGCCCTGAGAACGGTGACGGAGATCGCCTCGCTCCCGTTCGCGGAGGTGGCTCGACGGCACGCGGCCGCCGACAGGGCGCGGGTCGGCTCGTAGCTTTCGAGCGCCGCGACCGCGTCGCGGAGGCTGACCGGATGCAGCGGGCCACGAGCGTCGCAGCGCCACCAGCGCAGCTGCATCGGCTTGCGGACCGTCGCCTGCGGATGCAGCTGGAAGTGCCCCGATACGGCGTCGGCACACTCGTCGCCGGTACTGAGGGGCTCCTCGTCCGCCAATACGGCGTCAGGGGGGTCGCCGTCCAGATCAGATGGCCGCAGCCGACGACATGCGAGCGGTTCCCGCGTCAGGCGCCGGAGGTAATCGGTGCAGACAATGGCCGCGTTTCGTGCGGGCTCCTCGGGGCCGAGGTGAGCCAGCAATCGGCCGTCGCCACCGGACAGGGCGTCTCGATCCACGAGCAGGGTCGTTGCGCCGGCGGCCATCGCGATCACCTCTCGGAGGTTGCTGCTGCGATCCCGGTAACGGGTCAGAAGGCGAGGGACGGTCGAGGATTGGGGCATCGGCTCCTCCGGTCGTGATCTCGAAGCCACCGCAGGCGGACGTTTTGCAATGGCGGCAAGGGCTCTCTGGGTCCACCACCGACATGGGCGACTGTGCTCGTCGCGGCTGGCGCGAGCTGGATGGAGAGGTTGTGTTTTCCGAACGGCGCCGAAGCTGCCCGGGGGTGTGGCGTGGGGAACTGGCTGTATGCGGCCGAGGAGGAGAAGAGGTGAGGCACAGGAAGCTACGTGCGCCCGGCGACGTCCCCCGCGAGCGACCCTCTCCCAACTTCGAAGTCGCTGCAGTCGCCCCCTCCCGCGGGTGCGAAGGGCCGGGCGGCGCAAGCCCTTTTGAGCCGCTGGCGTGCAGCCGCGGATCGCCCCGCCCGCGCGGCGACTGCGCCGCGGTCGACCTCAGCAGCGGGGCAACTGCACCGCCGGGCCGGGCGACTGCGAGATCATCGCGGGCAACCGCATGAGCGATCCGACGCCCACTCGCCCACGCTCGGGACCTGAAGACCGCGGGTCAGTCGCGGTGGTGTTCGATGTCGCGGCCCTTGCGCTGCAGGCCACGCCCAATGGCCACGAACAGGACCGTCAGCACCGCCACCACGATCAACAGCCAGAGGAACCAGGGCATGTCGGGCATTGTTCCACTCGCGAGCCCGCGCAGCCGTCCGGCTGCGCGACAGTGCGGCCCGATCCGATCCTCCGCCGCGGTAGCTGCGGCCCTTCACAGCGAGCGTAACTTCGCGTGCCCCCGATCCGTTCATCACCCGAGGGAGGTAGAGGGAGGATGAACATGCGGAGGGAACAGGGGATGCCCACGAGGGCGATGGTCGGCCTGCCTGCGCTGCTGCGCCGGCCCGGCGCCCTGATCATCGCGGTGATCGCCGTGAGCGACGTGGCCTACCGGCTGCTGGTACGGGCATCGATCCGGCGCGGCCTCGGCATGCAGGACTAGCGCCGCTGCAGCGACGTCACCCCGCCGGCCTGGTCGTCGGAGCAGAGCGCGGTGCATCGCGTGACGCTGGCGCTGTCCTCCCAGCAGCTTCTCGGCGGATCCCTGCAGCGTGACGCCGCGGTCCTGCTCGCGGTGATGACGTCGATCGGGTTCGGCCTGACGCGGGCAGTGACACGAAGCCGGCGTGGCTATTCGCGCCTGTGGGTGGAGCCATACCGCGCCGATCACACCGACGCCGAGGCGGTGCGCAGGATGTTCGAGTCGCTGCATCCGATCCTGCGGCGGCCGTGGTGGGTGCGACTGCTCTGCGGCCAGCCGTCGATATCCCTCGAGGTCCACAGCAGCGACGGCCCGCCGGCGACACGCGGGTGGTTCGCGGTCAGCGTTCCCGCGGGCGCGGAGGCCTCGGTCGAGGCCGTGCTGCGGTCGGCCTACCCGAACTGCCGACTGCGGGCTCTGGACGACCCGTTTCACTCTCCGCCGATCCTCTTCGGGCTGCGCAAGAGGCACCTGTTCATCCTGCGGGCGAAGATGCTCGAACGTTTCGAGCAGCAACGCGGCCTGCCGGTCGATGGCCTGCTTACGGCGATGGGGAGCTGTCCCGGCTCGTCGCTGGTGCAGCTCGTCCTCACCCCCGCCCCCGACCTCTACCGGGCTCTGGCCCGCCAGCTGCACGCCGGACGCCAGGCTCGCGCCCAGGCCGGTGACGGGGGCGCGCCCAGGCGCCCCACGCTGGCCGACGAGGCGGAGCTGCGCGGGGGCATGGACCTCGTGCACGTGCCCCTGTTCGCGCTCGAGCTGAGGGTCGCCGCGGCGAGCACGAGCGCCTGCCGGCGGATCGCCTCCGAGCTCCAGGTGGGGTCGGCGGAGAACCGGCTGGTGGCGCGGCGGGCGCGAACGCCGCGGGGCGCGGTCGGCCGGGTGGCGAAGCGCGTACAGCGCGGAGAGCCGGCTCCGGTGCGATCACCGTGGCGTAGGATCTTCGCACCCAGTGAGATCGCCTGCCTATGGCACCTGCCGAGCTGCGAGTACTCGACCGTCCCGGTCCTCAGGGGCGGCGTGCCGGTGGCGCCGGCGCCGCCCGGAGTGCATCGACCGTCGGCGGGCCCGGGGGTGCTGAGCGACGAATACGGCCCGGTATCGATCGAGCCGAAGCTGCGCAGGCAGAACACGGCGGTGCCCGGCACGGTCGAGCAGGGCAAGACGAGCTACCTCGTCGCCACAATCGCGGAGGACCTCGAGCGGGAGCGGTGCGCCCTGATCCTGTTCGACCCAAAGGGCGACGCCGCGGACGCGGCCATCAGCCTCGTGGACGCCTCGCGCACGTGCACGGTGCTCGACCTCGCCCGGCCGACGTGCGGATTCAACCCGCTCGCCGTCGATGCACCGGCGGACGTGATCGCCGACTACGTCGTGGCGGCGCTCCGGAACCTCTTCTCGGACGCGGACATCAGGGCCTCCTCGGACCGCTACCTGCGCAACGCGGTGATCGCCGTGCTCGCCTATGACCGCCGTAGCACGCTGTGGGACGCCGCCAGGCTGCTGTCGGTCGGCGAAGAGGGCTACGCGTTTCGCAAGCGCGTGGCCGCGGCCGTTCGCAGCCTGCCCGAGTTCAGCGAGATCAGCGCGTTCTTCACGGCCGAGATCGGCGCCCAGCTCGCGGATGCCCGCAGCATGACGACGGCGAAGCTCGATGCACCTGTGAACAAGCTGGCGCGGCTGCTGAACTCGCCCTCGATCAAGCGGGTGCTGTTGAACGAGTCGCTGCGGGTGGACTTCGATCGCGTGATCGCCGGCGGGGAGGTGCTGGTCGTGAAGGGCGCCCTCGGGGTGATGGGAGCCGGCAACACGTCCGTGCTGATGCAGCTGCTGGTGGGGATGCTCGATGCCGCCCTCGCTCGCCAGCAGGACCTCGTTGCAGCCGAGCAGCGGGTGGCGGTGGCGCTCAAGGTCGACGAGGCTCCGCTGGTCCTGAACCGGGGCTTCGCCGAGACGATGGCGCTGAAGCGATCAGCGGGCCTGGAGACGGTCGCCTGCTGGCAGACCGACGCGCAGTGGTCGGATCCGGCGGTGCGTGACCAGCTCGACGCCCTGTTCGCCCACCGGGTGTATTTCGCGACGGCGTCGGTGAGCGATGCGCGGGCGGCGGCGTCGCTGACCATGAGCGAGTTCTCCGACAGTGTGCGGCCGGGCATCGGCAACCTCTCCGCCCTTGGCCGCCCGGACGTCCGGCTGCACCTCCCCAAGCACCACGCGATCGCGAGCTGGAGCACGACCGGGGGGCGGCAGGCGGCGTTCGTGGGACGCACGATCCCGCTGCGCGTGGACCGGGCGCGGATCGCGCTGCACGCCGCTCGTCAGCACGCCCGCGGCGGCAGGCACCAGACCGACCTCCGCCAGCGCCACTGGGACCGCCCGGCCGCCGAGCCCTCCTCGCCGGCCCGGCCGCCTCGCGGCGGCGGAGAGATCGGTGAGCCGGCGGGTCCGGCACAGGCATCCCCGGCACAGTCGCCCCCCGCCCACGAGGAGATCCACGAGCCGGCGCTCCCGGAGAGGGCCGCAGCCAGCTTCCGCGAGCTGCTCGACATCGACCGCGCGCAGCGTGTTCGCTGGGGCCGCGGAGGGTCCGTCGGGCGGGACTTCGAGCCCGAGCCGCTGGACATCGAGATGCTGGTCCTGACCTGTGCGCTGGGCCACCTCCTCAGCAGCCAGATCCACCGCTGGTTCAACCCCGCCCGCTCGCCGAGCACGACCCAACGGAGGCTCAAGCGGCTCTCAGACGCGGGCCTTGTCGAGCGCCTGCAATTCCACCGCAGCGACGGCGGTGGAGCACCGATGTGTTACCGCCTGAGCGAGGGGGGACGCGACCTGCTGATCGCCCTCGGCGTGACCGAGGACGGCGCCGAGAGCGACCCGGAATCGCTGCGCGGCCTGACGGCGCTGCCGCGCGATCCCGCCCGCGCGCGCCGAGTGCTGCGGCGGATTCGCCGCGAGATCCACGTCGCCGGCTGGACCCTGTCGCTGATGGGCTCGACCGGGCTTGCGAGCACCGACGTGAGCGGCCGCGAGGAATCCGCCCTCAACCCGCCGGGCCTGGTGACAGGCGCGGGCCGGGGGTCCTACGGCCCCGACGAGCTGCGTCTCGCCGGTGGGCGGGTGCCGCACGACTTCCTCTCCAGCCGTGGATGCGCGGAGGGGTCGCGAGCGGCGCAGCGGCCGGAGGTCGAGCGGTTCGAGACGGTGCGCCCCGACGCGATCGTGAGGACGGCCGGGACGGACATCCTCATCGAGCTCGACGATCGCCTGCCGAGGGGCACGGACGCCGCCAAGCTCGAGCGCTACGACCACTTCCTGACGGGCTGGTCACTGCATACCCGCCGCTACGCAGATGGCGGTCAGGCTTCGCCCGAGGTGGTGTTCGTGTGCCGAGACCGTGACCGGGCCAGGGCATGCGCGCGGGCGGCCGACCAGGTGCTGTGCGCCGCCCGGGCCTACGCGGGCGAGTATCCCTTCGACTGGGACTACACCGGTCGTCGACGCGTCTGCTTCGTGGCCGAGCGCGACATCCACGAGGGTGCCCGCCTCGCCTACGGGGTCCCACCGCTCCCCCCCTCGGTGCGCGCCGCCGCCGCCGACGGTGACGGACGGGCCGCGGCAGCCCAGGTCGTGAGGAGGGAGCTTCCGCTCGGGACCGCCCGGCCGGCCGCCTGAGTCCGGGGGGCGGCGGTTACCTGGCGGCGCGGCGCGGATGAGCGGGACTACGATTCTGTGTCCAGCGCGGCCGCGAGTGCTGTGACTCGCTGCGCGATGTCGTCGCGGGTGTCCCTCACCTCGGAGATGGGGCGACCCTTGGGGTCGGGGAGCTCCCAGTCGATGTAGCGCTTGCCGGGGATGTACGGGCAGGCATCGCCGCAGCCCATCGTCACGACCACATCGGCCCGCTCGGCAAGCTCGCGGGTCAGCAGTTGCGGGCGCCGGCCCGCGAGGTCAATGCCGAGCTCCCGCATGACCTCAACGACCTCACGATGAACATGTTCGGCCGGGGCGGTGCCGGCGGACAAAGCGGTATGGCGTCCATCCGCCGCGCGCTCGAAGAGCGCTTGACTCATCTGCGAACGGCCGGCGTTGTGCAGACATACGAACAGGACGCTCGCCATCAGCCGGCGACCTCCTGGTGGTGTGGCAGGAGGATCTCTTCTGCCTCGGCCGGCGTCACGTCCGGGTAGAGGACTCGCAGCAGCGCGAGCGCCGCGAGGCCCCCGACGAGCTGCGCGATCACGTACCCGGGCACGGACGCGGGGGCGATGCCGGCGAACGTGTTCGAGAACATGCGCCCGACGGTGATTGCTGGGTTGGCGAAGCTGGCTGAGCTGGTGAAGAAGTAGGCGGCCCCGATGTATGCGCCGACCGCCGCG
Organism: uncultured Solirubrobacteraceae bacterium; assembly: GCA_963821425.1. Taxonomy (GTDB): domain Bacteria; phylum Actinomycetota; class Thermoleophilia; order Solirubrobacterales; family Solirubrobacteraceae; genus Palsa-744. The sequence continues at coordinate 397,704 of CAWGDS010000001.1, read as the reverse complement.
GGAATGGTGCTTGCGCGTTTGGTGCGTGCGAGCGAGAAGATCACGAGCAGCAGCCCTGCGGTAGCGATCACCTCAGACAACAGATGCGCGGGCGAGGCGCGGTGATGCGTCGAGATGCTGATGGCGGCCAGGGAGAACATGACGTTCGCGACTACCGCGCCGAGCACGCAGCCGGCCACCTGCGCGGGTATGTAGGCGAGTGCGTGGCGCCAGCGGATGCCGCCGAAGGTCGCGTCGGCGAGCGAAACCACGGGGTTGAAGTGCCCGCCGGACACGGGGCCGAACATCAGGATGATCGTGTAAAGCCCTGCGGCCGTGGCGGCGGCGTTCTCGAACAGCTCTAGGCCAACGTCGTTCGGGGAGAGCGTCTGCGCCGCGATGCCCGAGCCGATCACGACAGCGGCGAGGAAGGCGGAGCCCAACAGCTCGGCGAGTAGACGACGAGCAAGTGGAGGCGTGTTCATCGCGCCGATCGTATTACATCGACAACCGTCAGTGTTATTGATATAAGTAGATTGATGCCTGTCGATTTGGAGCTGTCCCCCAAGCAGAAGCGCGCCAACGGCTCGCCTTGCTGCGAGCCCGTCGTCTACCCCGACGTGGAACGCGAGGAGGCCCTCCGGATGGCCGAGGTCGCCAAGGCCCTCGGAGACCCGATCCGGTTGCAGCTCGTGGACGTGCTGCGCAAGCACGCCGGCAAGGTCTGTGTCTGCGAGCTGGTGCCGCTGTTCGACATCTCTCAGCCCACGCTCTCCCACCATCTGAAGAAGCTCCGCGACGCGGGGATCGTGGACTCCGAGCGCCAAGGGCTGTGGGCCTACTACTACGTTATCCCCGACGCCCTGGAGGAGCTATCCGCATGGCTGAGCTGACCACCACCGATGAGACGACCGCGAACTCTTGCTGCGCACAGCAGGCACAGGCCGAGTGCTGCGACCCCAGTCACGGCGAGGGCTGCGCCTGCGCCGCCGACACCACCGCGACGCCGGCAAGCGACATCCGCAATGAGGTGCGCGAGCGCTACGCCGCCGCTGCGCTTCAGGTCGCGAACACCGACCCCGGGGCTGGCTGCTGCGCTCCGAGCGAGACATTCGACGGCGGCAGCGAGGTTTTCGGCGCGGCGCTCTACGCGCTCGGCGACCGCGAACAGCTGCCCGACACCGCCACACTCGCCTCCCTCGGCTGCGGCAACCCCACTGCCGTCGCCGAGCTACACGAGGGCCAGACAGTGCTCGACCTTGGCTCAGGTGGCGGGATCGACGTGCTGCTCTCCGCCAAGCGCGTCGGCCCGACCGGCATGGCGCACGGGCTGGACATGACCGATGAGATGCTTGCCCTCGCCCGACAGAACGCGCGTAAGGCCGGCGTCGAGAACGTGCAGTTCCACAAGGGGTACATCGAGGAGATACCCCTCCCTGACGCAAGCGTGGACGTTGTGATCTCGAACTGCGTGATCAACCTCTCCGCCGACAAGCCCAAGGTGCTCCGCGAGGTCGCCAGGGTGCTGCGCCCAGGCGGACGCTTCGCGGTCTCTGACGTGATCGCCGACGAGGACATGGACGATGCGACCCGTTCCGACATGCAGGCATACACCGGCTGCATCGCCGGGGCTCTTACCGAACGGGAGTTCATCCACGTGCTCGCAGACGCTGGGCTCGCCGAGGTTGACATACGCGAGACGCACCGTGTCCACGCGCACGCAGCCTCTGCGATCGTGCACGCGCGCAAGCCGAGTCAGCAGACGGCATGAGCGAAACCGCGCACGAGCTCACTTTGCACGACCCGCAGACGCTCTACCGCCATTGGGAGGAGAGCCAGTGGAGCCCCTGGGACATCGACCTGTCCACCGACCGCGAGCAGTGGGATTCGATGGATGACCGCTCGCTCGTTTCATTCGTCCTGGGGTCGCTGATGGTTGCCGAGGAGCGGATCACGACTAAGTTCTCCGGGCTCGTGGGCGCAGAGGGCAGCGAGGAGGAGGTCACATTTCTGGCCACCCAGCAGGTTGACGAGGCCAGGCACATGCAGTTCTACGCGCGCTTTCAGGACGAGGTTGTCTCAGAGCCTGCGCTCATTGCCGCGCACGTGAAGCGCGCCCGCGAGCAGGTCTCACCAGCGTTTCAGACGATCTTCGACGACAAGCTCGTCGCAGCCCACGACCGGCTCCTTGCAAATCCGGGCGACATCGCCGCGAAGGTCGCGTTCGTGACGATCTACCATCTGACCCTCGAGGCCACGCTCGGACTGACCACATTCGAGTTCTCGACACGCTTCATGGAACGTGAGAGCCTGCTGCCGGGATTCGTGGCGGGCTACACCAAAATCCACCACGACGAGCACCGCCACATCGGCTACGGCATCTGGTTCCTGCGCCAAGCCATCTCCGAAGACGCCGGCATGGGTGATGTTCTACGCGAGACGCTGCGCGACCTACTTCCCGCCGTCGCCGAGTCACTGACGCCGCCCACGGGAGCCGACACGTCAGTCCTGGATGCATCGGCCGACGATCTGCGTGCCTTCGCACTTGACGGGCTGACACGCCGGCTGAACATCATCGGCGTGCCTCTCGACAGCCTCTGAGTCAGGTTCCGGGCGCGCCGCCGCACCGAGCCGGCAAACGCACGAGGCTGGCGGACGCGGTGCACGAAGGCCGAGTCGAGGTCGTGCGTGCCGGGCGCAAGGCTGGCGCGAGGGGCTATCGGCCGGTAGCAACCGAGTAAGCCTCACAGCCTTCGGCCCCCTAGCTCACTTGATCTGGACTTTGTAGCGCTTAGTGCTCAGCACCACCCCGCCAAGCGCGGTGCAAGGTTCATGTTGTTTCCGACACTGCGCTTCAAGGCCGCGAGCGGCCGCAGCGGCTTGGGCGGGCGGCAGTGGCTTGCCATTCGGTCCCGTGAAGGTGGGCAGTCGTTCTTCTCGGACGCGCCTTCTAACTTCGCGGCGAGGGACCACCTTCCAGCACGATTTAGGTTCTTCGCGGCAGGGCGCGTCGATTTCGCCGCCGCGCTGGGCCGGAAACACCGTTCTCGCCCCTTCCGTGAATTGCTTGCACGCCTCATCCTTCTGCCCTGGAACGTGCAGCACAAAGTTAGGCGCTTCCTTGCAGGCGGCGTAGAACTCTCCCAGGAGGCGTTGACCTTCGGCTTCGCCGCAGTGGTGATCGCGGCAGTGCTTGACGACTTCCTTGGCGTCTTGTTCGACGCGTTCCCTCGCCGGTCCGCTGGCGCCTCCACCGCACCCTGCGAGCAGGGCTATCGTCAACAGCAACCCCAGGAACCTCCGCATCGCACGGAGAGCACGCCACAAACAGCGGCTGCTACGGCAGCAGTTCGGCCAGTAGCGTCACCCAAAATGGGTCCTTCGGCTGTTCGATATGGCGCGGTGTCCGTCGGGCAAGCCACTGCCCGGTCTGGTCGCTTTTCAGGTAGACCCACACCGCCTCATCGGGGTCGTCCAACGACTGTTGGCGCTCAGCCTCGGCCTTTGCGGCCGCCTCGCCGCTGCAGACGACCTCTTGCCGGTTGAAGTCGGCGTTGGGCTCCGGCTCTGGTTCGCGCCGCCTTAGCCTCATGGGCTCCTAATACCCGCCCGCCGTGTCCCCGGCAACCTTCACGGCCGCGATTGGCAGCAGGACAAAGGCGCGGTGGAAAGTGGCGCGGCCAAGCCGAGGACGAAGTTGGAGCCAGGCTGGCGACCTATCTCGATGCAAGCACCGTGTCAACCGTTCCCATAGCCGTTCCCACGGCGGCCTAGAAAACAGAAGAACCCCCGACTTCTCAAGGGTTTCGGGAGTACCGCTACCGGGATTCGAAACGCGTCACGGCACCCGGGAATCTGGCTCTGTGAAGCCAGATTTGGCTTGTTCATGCGGGATACGGCCCTTCGCGCTTACCGCTCAAAGACGCACGGGACCGCACCCCACCGCTACCGACTGGCTTTCAACTGGCTTTCACCCGCCCGCCTCGGCGCCCTCGAGGAACTGGTCCAGCTGCCTGACTGCCTGCGCCTCATCGCCGGGCATCAGGTGCCCGTAGCGGTTGTAGGTCGTGCGGATGTCGCTGTGCCCGATGTAGATGCTCAGCTGCTTCGGGTTCAGCCCCGCCGCGATCAGGTAGCTCGCCGCGCAATGCCGGCCCTCGTGCAGCTTCAGCGGCACCAGCAGCTCGACGCTCCCGGGGTCCTCGCCTGCGTCCTCGGCCTGCTTGACGCGGCGATCGTTCTCGGCCTTCCACGCCTTCAGCGCCCGGTTGCGGACCGTCGACGGGATGAACGGCTCTGTGGCCGTGCGCCCGAACACGAGCGCCCCGCCCGTGCGCCCGGTCGCCAGCCGGTGCTCCGCGATGATCCTGCGCAGCGCGCCGACGAGCGGCACCCGCCGGCGGCCGGCGTCGGACTTCACGTCGATCTCGCCGACGGCCGGATCAGCGTCCCAGGAGCGGCGCACGTGGATCACCCCGGCCTCGAAGTCGATGTCCTCCCAGCGCAGCGCCCGCAGCTCGCCGCGGCGCAGTCCCGCGTACAGGGCGGTCGCCCACAGCGCACGCTCGCCCTTCGGCAGCGCGTCGATCAGCTCGGCCGCCTCGCTCGGGCTCGCGATCCTGTCCCGGCGGCCACGGACTGACGGCAGCTCGAGGCCGTCCGTCGGGTCGATCGCCAGCTCGCCCGAGCGGACCGCGCGCCGCGCGAGGACCTGCAGCGGGTTGAGCGTGTTCTGCACGGTGCTCGCGGTCAGACCATCGCGGCGCCACTTCTCGACGAGCTCCTGCACGGTGCGACGGTCGAGCGCGCTCAGGCGCATCCCGCCGATCTCATCGACGATCCGCAGCCGCAGCGCGCCCTCATACGAGCGCACGGTCGACGGCTTGTACGGCGTGCCGGACCGGTCGAGGATCGACCCGTCGCGCATACCGGCCACGAGCGCGTCGGCGGCCTGCCTGACGGTCGTGGTCGTGGGCGCGCGCATCCGGCCCTTGCGGACTGCGCCGCCGGCGTCCTCGCGCCACGTCCGCGCGGCGCCCTCGGTGTCGAAGTGCTTGCGGATCTTCTTGCCCTCGCGGGTCGAGTAGACCGCGGCCTGGAACCGTGGCTTGCAGCTGCAGCGCCCGGCCTGCCACTTGCAGGCTCGAGCGTGGATCTTGTTGATGCCCGGGTAACGCGTGCGCTCAGAGGACTGGTTGGCCATCAGCGCTCACCCCCGAACAGGACCTCGACGCTCTCGCCGAGCTCGCGGGCGACCGCGAGGGCCGTTTCCACGCTCGGGACCTGGGTGCCCAGCTCGAGCCGGGCGATGGTCTGCCGGCCGACGCCGAGCTTCTCGGCGAGGGCCTGCTGTGAGAGACCGGCATGCTTGCGGGCCTCCGCTATCCGGTGCCCGCGCTCGGCGGCGCGGGTAGCCTGCTGTGTTGGCATGGAGCGTTTCCTCCGTGTCCGGGCCCGGGGCGTTTCAGCGCTGCCGGGCCGCTTGTTCTTGTCGCCCTGCATTGTACCGCAGACGGTACGGGAAGGGGCGGACGCCTGCTAGCTTGGGCCCACCACCGCCGTCGCGTGACAGCCGCTCTACACGGGCGGCTGTCCCTATCCGGGGCCCCTCAGCGGGACAGGTCAGCGAAGGCGCGTGCGAGCCGCCGAGGGCCCGTGCCGGCGACGGTGATGACGGTGCCGCCCGCCGTGCTGTCCGCGAGGCTCATCGTCACCCGGTCGACGCCTTTCAGGGCCGCGAGCGGGATCCAGAGGATCGCCAGCGGGCTGCGCAGCAGCGCCGCGAGCCACGAGCGCCGCCACACGACCTGCTCGGGGGTCTGCGTCTCGAGCTTGTACCCCTGGCCGCGCATCGGGCGATTCAGTGAATCGAGCACGCGGGCGAGAACATCGAGCCTGTCGTTCGGTGAGGTGATCTGTGTGCTGAAAGTCGCCACGGCGCTGACGTTACCTCGTTGTTAGATGGTTGATCGAGTCGAGCCGGGAGGGGTCGCATAGCCCGGCGAAGGCGTGTGACACGGGGCTATGAGCCGAGGCTGTCAAGGAGCCCCACGAGCGCGGGTGGCCCTTCGCCTCGTAGCAGTACGTTCGTCCCGCCGTCGGAGCGCTCGAGGAAGTCGAAGATCAGCTCGCCCCCACCGAGGAACCGCCGGCGCTTGAACACCAGCGCATCGTCGGTGTGCGCCACGAGCCTGAACCCGAGCCAGCGCAGCGGCTTCCTGCTGGCCACGAGGACGCGCGCGATCGTCTCCGGCCTCGGGTCCGGTCCCTGGATCTGCTTGGCGAAGCGTTCCATCTACATCCCTACGCCGAGGTCCGGTGTGCTGACCGAGCTCATGCCGACGGTGTACTGCTGACCCTGGAATTCGTAGCCGACCGATCCGCCGTACGCCTTCGTGTTGTTGTTCGTCGCTTCGGTCAGCTTCGCCGTCGCCTTGTTCTGATCGTAGATCCCGTTCAGGAGTTCGTTGATCGCGCGCGTCAGATCTTCGTTGCTTCTCAGGAGCGATTCGCGCTCTTCCGCGGACAGGTTCGGGTTGCTGAGCTGGCTTTCGTTGTAGGAGATCTGCGACCGGTCGGAGTTGACTTCTTCTTCGGAGCGGCGGTCGTACGCCGCTGTATCCGCATGCGCTTGCGCGATCTGTCCCGGCGTCAGCACGCCTTCCTGTTCGGTCTTCTTTTCACCCAGCTCCGCGAGATCCTTGCCTTCCCTGTGCAGCTGGCCCTCTTCGAGCACGCCACGAGTGCCGATCGCGGACCGGGCCGATTCGAACTGTTTCGTCATCGCGTCGATCGATTCCGCGAACGCTTCATATTCGGCACGCAGGTGTTCGGCCTGCTCGACTGCCTTCGACGTTTCGATCTTCTCCACTTCGGTCGCGACTTCTTCCAGCTGCGTGCCGGCTTCCCCGAGCGCAGCGTCGATCGCCGCGATCTCCGCCTTCAGCGCCTTCGCGGCCGCGCCGTGATGGTGCTTCAGGTCCGCGCGCATCTTCGCGCCGAGCTTCTTCAGCTGCTTCTGCTCGCTGAGGACCAGCGCCCGGATCGTCTGTTCGTCCTTGCGCAGTTCAGCGACCGCCTTCGCATCAGCCGCTTCGTCCTCCTTGAGCATCTGCGGGTCCAGCTGCGCGGACGCTTTCACCTTCGCCCCAGCGCCACCCTTACGCAGTTCGCTGAGCGCCTGCGTGGACTGCCGGTATTCGGCGCGTGTCTTCGCGCCTTCGGTGGTGTGCGACAGGTCACTCGCGATCCCCTTCTGCCAGCTGCTGAGCATCGCCTGCGTGTCCTTCAGCAACCCCAGTTCGATCGTGTGGCGCCCTTCCGCCTGGGCTTTCGCGAGCAGCTTCGAGAGCTGGCCCACACCCGCCGACGCCGTCTGCGTCTGCCGGGCGGCCGGCGCTTCGCTCGCCGTGCGCATGATCGTCGACGCCGTGTACTTGAACGCCCATTCCGTGTCCTTGCGGAGCACCGCGAGCAGCTGATCGTTGTTCGACTTCCGGGCATCACCGATGAGCTTCTTCAGCGCGCCGATCGCGCTGCTACCAGCGCCGAGCACGCCTTCCGGTGACGCGTCTTTGAGCACACCCTGGACGCTCTTCGCGGCCCCTTCGATCGACTTGCCCGCCAGCTCCTTCAGCCGGTCCTTGTCCTTCCCGCTCGAGCCGTGCGTGAGCTCCGCGAGCTTGCCGCTGATCGCCGTGCCGACACCCTGGTCGCTGGAGTCCTTGATCGCTTTCGCGACGGCCGCCTCGATCTTCGTCCACACCGCAGCCGACAGCTTCGAGATCCCCGCCCCGACATCGACGTGGCCGCTCGAGGCGCCCGCGTACTGCTTGCTCGTCAGGTCCACCACACCCGCCGGCATGTGGCCACCGAGACGGACCGTGTCTTCGTAGGTCGGCGCTGCCGCTTTCGGCCCGGCCTTCTTCTTGTGCGCCTCGTGCTCGATTTTGATCCGCTTCCACTCTTCGCTCGTGTGGTATTCGACGTTCCCCGTTTCGGGATTCACGCCGATCGTTTCCCCCAGCCCACCGCTGCCGACACGCGTCCCGTATTCGGCGTGCGGGACGAAGATCGCGGTCTCCGTCCCGTTCTCTCCGAACATCGCCATCGTCGGGCTGCTGGCCGTCACCGACCCGCCGGACGCGAACCGGCCCGCGTACGCCACCTTCCCGCCCGTCTCGAAGTGCGTTCCCCACGGGCTGGCGTTCACCGCCGCCTCGAATTCGCCGAGGTTGCCGTGCGCGAGCGTCGAGAGGATCCCGGGGTAGCTCGCGAGCGTTTTCGCTGTCGCTTCGAGACCCTGCTTCCAAGACGTGTACTGCTTGATGTTGCCCTGGCTGCCGGTGTTCCCAGCGCCCGGCATCGCGTAGGTCGTGTTCAGCGGGTTGAACCAGGCCTGGTTGTGCCAGTTGCCTCCCTCCTGCGCCTCCCACGCGACCATGTCCGCGACCGCCTGCGAGCTCGCCTTGATGCCGAGCATCCCGAGCAGCGTCGAAGCGAACGACGTGGGCGTGAGGTTGTTCACACCAGGGGGCGCATCTTTCAGCGGCTGCCCCGACAGGTCCGGCATCCCCGGCACCGCCACGGTGGACTTCGCCGCAGCACCAGCCAGCGCGGCGTTCGCGGCGCTCGTTGCCTTCGCGAGCGCGGCCTTGCCGATCTGGCCGATCGCGCCACCGGGGCCTTTCCAGCCCGGCGCCTTGATCGCGCCCATCGCGTTCGCGAGCATCCCCGCGGCACCGAGCGCCGGCAGGTGCACCGTCGAGAACCCCGACAGGTAGCTGCTTTCCGGCGCGGCGTCGAACCAGCCCGCCCCACCACCAGGCCGCGCGAAGCCACTGGTCCCCCAGTACTTCCCGCCGATCCGCATGAACGTGTGCGTCGGGTTGTAGAAGATCGTCGCTTCACCAGTGCCGGCCGGGAAGCCCCACTGGCTGATGCTGCCGCTCGTCTCCGTCGGCACGTTGTAGCCCGCCTGCTGCACCACATAGCTGACAGCACCGGAGCAGTCGAACGGTTCGTAGTGCGCGGGCTGCTCGTGGCCGCCGCCCCACTTGTACGGGAAGTTCGCTGCGCTGACGCTGTCCGCGGCTTCCAGGAGCCGTTCGTAGTGCGTGCGGCCGCCCGTCGCGAACCGTGGTGCCGCGCTGTGCGCACGCGACTCGCCGGCGACCATCTGCCCCGCGGTCTTGCCGTACACGAGCTGCGTCGCGCGGCTGATGTCCGCCTCGGTGTGCCGGTTCGCGACGAGCAGCTCGCCGCCGCCGACCTTCGCCGCGGGACGCCCACCGGGATCCATCAGCGTCCACGTGTCCGCCGTCACGGGCCCCGGGACACGCCCACCCATCGCGAGGCCTTCAAAGCCGCTCGAGCCGCCAGGCGACGTCGGCTGCAGCGGGTTGCTGCCGCCAGCCGAGCCGCCGCCGGGCGCCGGGCCGAACGACTGGTTCTTGCTCGACGACGGCGAGCCGACACCGATCAGCTTCAGCTCCTTCGTGAGCACCGCGTTGATCTGCTTCGCGCCCGCTTCGGTGCTCGTGACACCCGCCGCCATTTCCCCGCGGATCGCGTTCACCATCGTCTGGTAGGCGCTGATCAAGGGCTGTACCGCGGCGGGCCCCATCGTCTTCATTTTCGAGCCGAGGAACTTCACTTCCGCTTCGGCGGCTTCGCGCATCTCCTGGAAGTCGTGGCCGACCTGTTCCTTCGCGCGCTTCGCTTCATCAGCGATCTTCGCGAGCTGCGGCGCCCACCTTTCGAGATCCTTGTTCTTCCCGAGCTTTTCCGCTTCCTTCTGGATTTCCGTCAGCTTCTGCGGCGAGAGCCGGTCGAGTTCCGCCCCGTCCTGTTTGAGCCCCGACGCGAAGTTCCGGAGATCTTCCTGCGGGTTGTGGCCGAACACCGCGCTGAACGCTGCGCCGATTTTCCCCGAGAGCAGGTCACCAAAGCCCTGGTTGAGCGCTTCGCTGGATTCCGCCATCCACCCCCGGAATTCCCCTGCGATGCCCTTCCCCTGCGTCGGCAGACCGTGAGAGGTCGCGTTGCCCGGCAGGATCGCGTTGCCCGCTTCGATCGCGAGCGCGACACCGCCAGCAGCACCGGCGGCCTTCCCCGCGAGCGAGCCGAGCCGGGACAGCACCCCCGCTTTCGCGCCGTCCTCCGCCGCGGCCTTCACGTCCTGCTCAGTGCTCTTACCCGGCATGCCAGCGCCACCGCCGAGACCGGACATCACGTCACGGATGTAGATCGGGTTCGTCAGTGAGCCCGGCCGGATCGCGCCGGTCGCACCCCAGATTTCACCGGTGCCCGAGCCGCCACCGACACCCGGGATTTTCCCGAGGAAGCCGAGACCCGGGATGTGCGACAGCCCCCCGGCCGCGGCCGCGAGCGGTTTGCGGGCGAGGAACCCGCCAGCGCCGACCATCCCCAGCGCACCGAGAACCGAGGTGAGGCTGCCCGTGCCTTTCACGAATTCCTCGAGGTCTTTCACTCCGCCGCTGATCAGTCCCAGGAAGTCGTTGACGACCGGCATCACCGTCGTGGACAGCGTCCGCTCGGTCTTGTGCCACTCTTCCTCGACCTTGATCAGCTGGCCTTCGAGCTTGCCTTCCTCAGCCTTCACCAGGCCCGAGGTGGCACCGTGTTTCTTCATCGCTTCTTCGACGGCCTTGAACGCGGTTTCGTTGTGATACAGCGCCCTCGCGAATGACGGGCCGACCTGCTTACCGAAGTCGGCGACAGCGGTGGAATACGCTTCCTGCTGGCTGCGGGCGTGCTCGACTTCGCCCATCTCCTGTTTGATGATCGTCCCGATGTTCGCGTGCGCACCACCGGACTTTTCGATCGCGGTGCGCAGTTCGTCGTACTTCTGCTTCGATTTGTCGAGCGCGGCGCCCGCGACTTCCCGCTCGCGGCTGAGCTGGTTCTCCTGCGCCGATGTCTTCGGGATCGTTTCGTTGTACTTGTCGACGGTGTCCTGAGCCTTCTTCACCGCGAGCGCTTCCTTTTCCAGCGCTTCATGCGGGTTCCCGTGCGGGTTGCTCGGAGTGACACCGAGACGTTTCTCGGCGGTCGTCATCGCCTGCGACAGGCCACGCCCCAGCATCGAGGTGGTGACACCCGACTCCTGGAAGACGCCGAGCAGCTTGAGTGTTTCCTGCAGCCCGAACCCGAGCGCCTGGAACTTCGGGCCGTATTTTTCGACGGTCCCCAGCAGTTCGCTCATCGGCCGCTGCGTCTTCTGCGAGACGGACGTCAGCTCATCAGTGAGTTCAGTCACGTCCCCGAGCGGCTTGCGGTAGTCCGTCATCACGCTCATCAGCCCCACCACGGCGGGGTTCACTTCCTCGCCGAGGCGCTTCGCGAACGCGACCATCAGCGGGTCGGCCGCTTCGACGGCCTTGTTGCTGAGCCCGAACTTGTCGTGCAGCAGCACCGCCGCTTCCGAGATTTCGTTCAGCCGGTACGGCACGTTCCCCGACACGTTGTTGACGACCTTCATGAAGTCCGTCACGTTCTTCCCCGACAGGCCCGTCTGCTGTTCGATCTTCTTCTGCAGGTCTTCCCACGCGATGCCCTGTTTGATCGCGCCGACCACGACCGCGCCGCCCGCCGCGAGGATCCCCACCGACGCCGTCGTCGCTGCTTTCTGCATCGTCTGGTGCTTCGCCGTCGTCTTGTCGAGTTCTTTCTGCAGCTGCTGGTGGCGGCCCGTCAGCACCGCGAGTTCCGCGGACTGCAGCTTCGTCGCCACACCCGAGTCGCTCACCGTCTTGCTGAGCTTTTTCATTTCCGCCTCGGTCTTGGCGACCGCGAGGTACTGCTCGTTCTTGATCAGTTCCAGAGGCTTGTGCTGACCCAGCCCCGTCATTTCGCGCGCGATCCCGCCGAGCCCCGACTTCGCGGTGGCCTGGAGCTTGCCGATCTCCGCCGACACGCCACGGAACACCGTGGACGCGCGGTCGTCAGCCGAGATGGTGTACGAAAGGACCTGGTGCGCGTCAGACACGGCAGCCTCCTATGTGGGGAGCGGCAGCGGGCCGAGGCAAAGGAAACCCGACCCGCACGGACAGGAGTGCCCGCTGCCGCCCGCGTCGCCAGGGACGAAAGGAGAGCCCCGACGACGCACGCACCACTCGAGAGCCCACGGTGCGCCCGAAGCGGCGGAAGAGAACAGCCCGCCGCACTCCGCGCGGGCGTGAGGCACCGCGCGAAAGCTTGTTCATCCCGGCCATTGGCCTTGTTCCCTCAAGAAGCGGGCCTGGGCCGTATTGAAATGACACGAGACGCGGTCGCCGATGTGTGTAGCCGTCCCGCCGTTCAGCCGTGCACCCCGGACCTCGCGTTCCCACTGGAACACGATGAACTTCAGCTCGCTCGCTTTCAGGTCGGCGAGCGTCGTCCAGCTGCTCTCCGGCGTGCCGGACGGCTCGTAGTTGTCGACGTCCCAGACCAAGCTCCCGGTCGCGCGCTGCAGCCGGTTCAGCAGCTCGATACTCGCGTGCAGCTGGTCGGGCTCGAACCGAAGGCAGTTACGGTCGATCACGGCCCCCGGTGCTCGGCACACGTCCGCGAGCTGCGGGCGCTGCATCACGCTCGTCATGCCGCCACCCCCTCAGCCGCACGTTCTGCCTCGCCCTCGGCGAGCATCTGCGCCGAGGTCTTGCGCGGCGCGTTCACCAGCGGCACGCCCTCGGCGGCCAGGCCGGCGTGGACCTCGTCCGGCGCCGGCGTCGTCTCGGGCACCGGGTCGCTCATCGGCACCCCCTCGGCGCGGAGATCCACGGTGCCATCGGCCATCTTCGCGTCGGACTGGTCGGCTTCCTGCCAGTTGGACGCTTCGTCCAGGCGACCGTTGCGCCCGCCCAGCGGGCCCTCCGGGTTGACCGGGACCGGCGAGCGATCAATCACCCTCTCCGCGAGCGCCCTGACCACACCCGCCTCGCGCACCGCCTCGCGGAGCTGGTAGCCCCGGCCGCTGCACGACGCGCACGGTTCGCCATCGTCACGGAGCCCGAACTTGCAGTCAGGACACCCGACCCGCCCGCTCACGTTCTTACCGACCCGCGCGCTATTCGCGTCCGCGACGGGGGACGGCGCATCGTTCTCCGGGCTCGTCTGTCCCGCCTCGCGCAGACCCCACCGCAAGCCGTCACGACCTGTCATGAACGGCACGCCGTCGGCTTCGAGCCCCTCACGCAGCTCCGCCGAGGTGTACTCACGCTCGGGCACGATCACCGGAACCGGCGGCGTGGGACCGTCAACCATCGGGATCCCGTCCTGCGCGAGCAGGTGATTCAACGACAAGGTCGCGCTCTCGCGCAGCCGGGCTTCCCGCTCCAACGTCTGGCCGATCACCACGCCGAGCGCGGTCTTCTGGCCGTCGCTCAGTTCGCGGACCTTCATCCCGACGAGGCCCGCCTCACGCAGCTTCGCGTGATAAAAGCGCGTGCCCTCACTCTCAACCTCTCGCTCCTGCTCTGCAGTCAGTCCCATGTCAATTTCACCTTTTCACCTTTCAGTCGGTTGTTAGCTTGCCCTACCACCCCGACGCCCAGCCGGGGTCATCCAGCGGGCTGCTCAGCCCGTCGTCGTAGCCGCCGAAGTTGCCTCCGTCCCCTGAGCCCGGCGGGATGCTCGTCTCGCCGTACACGGGCCCGCCACCCTCGTCCGCCAAGCTGAACGCGCCAAGCGCGAGCGCAGCCGCGACATCACCGTGGCCGCCGTCCGCGCGCGGGTTCTCCACCGTCGGCCCGCCGCTGCGGTAGTTCACCCTCAGCCGACGCAGCTCGCCGATCAGCAAAGGGTGATCCGGCAGCTCGACCTGCTCGAGGCGCACCTTGCTCGCGAGCTCCCTGTACATCTGGCCCTTCACCCCGGCCCCGGTCGCGACGGTCTCCACCCAGGCGCCGTGCGACTGCAGCCTGGCGGTCACCGCCGAGGACTCGTACGTGTCGGCGTAGATCGTCGCCCCGTAGGTCTTCGCGAGCGCGGCGACCTCGGCCAGCACCTCGTCCTGGTGCTCGGCGACCGTCTCGTAGTCCCCGGACGCCGCCGGCGCCCACGTACGCACCGCCGCGACGAGCAGCTGGTCGGGATCCGTGTGGCTACGCCCGACGACGACCGCCGCGGACCGGTCACGCCGCCAGCCGAAGTCCGCGCCGCAGACCCAGCCCGTCCCGTCCCGCGGCCGAAGGTCACCAGCACCCGTCACGCACGCCCGGATCTCCGCCTCGGTCAGCATCGCCGCGGCGCCCGCGAGGAACTTCGCTTCGTACTCCGATTCGAACCCCGACTGGCCCAGGATCACCCGCTCACGCTCGAACTCCTCGGGCGGGACCGTCGGGTTCACCTCCCACGTCGGCAACTGGAACGCCGCGATCGTCTCATCGCCGGCCTCTTCCGCCGCGACCGCCTGGTCGAAGTGCAACTTGAACGTGTTCGGGCCCGCCGGCGTCGAGGACACGATCAGCCGCCGATGCTCAGCGAACTGCATCGTCGACGGCGACAGCGCCACGTACACGTTGTGCGCCGTCTGCGGGCCCTCCTCGGTGCTGGTGAAGTGCGCGAACTCGTCGCACACCAGCGCCGCGATCGGCCAGCCACGCGTCGTCCTCGAGCTACACACGAACGCTTCGATCGAGCACCCCGTCGCGAAGTCGATCGCCGTGTCCGTCTCACGTTCGATCAGCCCCCTGAGCAACGGAGACGCCTTCACGATCCGCTTCGCGCTATTCAGCACGATCCGCGCCTGCTCACGATTCGCAGCCACACACACCAAGCTGATCCGCTCATCCGGCAGCACGAAGTCGCGAAGCTGCGGCTGCAGCAACGCCATCCACAGCAGCACGATGCTCGCGAGCGTCGACTTGCTCGAACGCCGGCCACAACACCACACCGACCGCTGCGCCCGCTCGACAGCCTCCAGCATCTCCAGCTGCGTCGGCCACAACTCGATCGCCCCAAGCAACCGCGGATCCGTCGCCGCCTCCACAAGCCCAACCCGCTCAGCCACCAGCACCACCACCATTCCCGTAGTGCTCCGCGATGTGCGCCCGCAACGCCGCAGCAGGGTCCACGACGCCACCCCCAGCCACCTCCGTCAGCTTCAAGTGAGACCGCTCGATCGCCGCCTCCAAGCGCGTGATCAACAACGCCGCCTCCCGCGGCCTACCGTCGCGATGGATCAGCCCCGCCAGGTCCGCCTGGTCGAAGAAGTCCGTCAGCACCCGCCACCGAGCCAGTCGGCCCGCCTGCACCTCCACCAGCATCGGGTCCGCATCCGGGTACTTCGCCCTCAACTCGTCCCGGAACCGCTGGCGCAACGCCGGCAACGTCGTCTCCGAATGAGCACCGTGCTGAAGCGCCGGCGACGACTCACCAGCCTCCTGTCGCCGCAAGTTGCCATGACCGGCCTGAGTTGCCACCGCCTGCCGGCCAGAACGGGCGGAAACGCTGCCAGCCTCCACGAGTGCGCGCCGGA
Source organism: uncultured Solirubrobacteraceae bacterium (assembly GCA_963821425.1). GTDB lineage: Bacteria > Actinomycetota > Thermoleophilia > Solirubrobacterales > Solirubrobacteraceae > Palsa-744. The sequence goes on along the minus strand of CAWGDS010000001.1, from coordinate 382,241 downwards.
CGTTCGCGACGAGCGTGTGCGAGCAGTCCGCCAGCTTCGCGATCGACCGGTCGCTGCGCTCGTGATCCTCGAGCAGCAGACGCTCGACCAGCTCGCGACGGCCAGCACGCCTCGGACTCACGTCGAGGCCTCGTAGCTGATCCGCGGAGCGGCCCGCACTTCCTTCCGCCGGCGCTCGGCGGCATGGCGCAGCTGTTCGAGCTCGGCACCCGTCGCGAACCGGATCCGCAGCGAGCCGTCGGCCAGCGCCTCGTCGAAGACGCGCTCCTGCCACGAGCGATCCTGCGCTTGCGTCAGCTTCGACCGCAGCTCGATCTTCCTGCCCGCCATCAGCGCACCCGGCCTTCGTGCTCGAGGCGGGCAAGTTCGAGGCCGAGCAGGCAGCTGTTGCGCAGGCTGCGCTCCGGCTCGGTCTGGTCGTCCAAGCGCGCCAGGATGCGCCGCGGCGTCGCCGTCGTGACCGGCCTGCCGGCGGTGTGGCGCTGCACGAGCCTCAGCGAGTCCACTGGCCGCTGTCCGGTCATGCCAGCGCCCCTGTGAGCGCCAGAGCCGCCAGATCGTCCTCGACAGCCGCCGAACACCCGCCTGTAACCGTGACTAGCGGCCCTCTAACCGTGACAACGGCCTCGCCGGTACCGATCACGGCCTGCGAGGCACTTTCCGGCTCAGCGCGGCCCGCACGCAGCGCGGCACGGTGCGCGGTCTGACGACACCGATCGCCGCAGAACTTCGCGCCGCGCCGGCGACCCGCCAGCGATCCGCCGCAGACCTCGCAGAAGCGCTCGGCGCCGGTCACGATCGACCTCCGATCAGCGCACCGCGGCGGCAGCGCGCACGCCACCACCAGCACCAGCGCGCCAGCAGCACGCCGCAGCTGCCGATCCCGGCGCTGGCTTTCGACTGGCTTTCAGGCCGAAACGGCGCCAGAACATCGGCCTTCACGAGCCGCGACCGGTCATGAAACCCCGTAGCGCTCATCGCCCAGCACCGCCCACGTCGTCAACGGCAGCTGCGGCGTTCTCCCGAAGCCACGTCTCCAGCGCCTCAATCGGGTACAGCCGGATCGTGCCTACGCGCACCGTGGGCAGCTCGTGGCGCACGTACCGGTCGAAGCTCTCATCGCTGATCCCGAGCGCACGCGCAGCCTCCTCGCGCCGCAACGCCAGGCGCACAGGCGACTCAGACGGACGAGCACTCACGGCCGCACCTCGCCGTGCCGAGATCCACCGTTCAGCGCCACCGAAGCCAGAGCGAGCCGGTTCGCGGCGTTCTGCGTGTCGGCTGTGTTTGCCTGTTGTGGGTTCGGGCGCTGGTTGGCGGTGAGGGTGTGGCTGGCGGCGCTGTGGTGGGCTCGGTGGTGGTTGGTGGTGGTCGGGCGGTGACCACGTGACCACACGTTTCCACACGCTCTCGCGTACGTAGAGAGGCGGTGCCTCTCACACGCGCACGTAATTGGATGGAACGGTGTGGTCACGTGGTCACCGATTCGTCGGTGTCGTCGTGTGGGAGCAGGCCGCGGAATGCGAAGATCCGGGCGTGCGGGCCGCTTCTGCCGTCCCGTCCTGGGAGCGCGTGCCCCTCGATGGTGATGCGCTTCCAGCCGAGGGCGTCCATGCGGCCTGCGAGCCATCCGCGGGGGAGGCTTGAGCCGGTGTGGCGGCGCGCGGCCTCGATCAGGTCGGATACGGCGATGACGTACTCGCCGGTGTTGCTGTCGATGAGGTAGCGCGGTGGTCCGAACTGCCGGCCGGAGTGATCGTCGACGGGGCGGCGTAGCGCGCAGGCTGCTTCGTAGCGCTCGCCGCTGGTGCCGTAGGTGGTGAAGTCCTCGACGGCGCTGGCGACGTGCATGAAGGTGCCGACGATCCCGCCGGCTTCCTGCTCGTCGCTGATGGTGTCCGTGATGCTGCAGGCCATCACGAGGCACTGCACGATGGCTGCGCAGTGCTGCGACTTGTAGGGCGGCAGCGGGGGATCGCTCGGGAGTCGCTGCCAGCTGAGCGATTCGATCAGTCTCAGCGGGGTGTTGAGCCGTGTGGCGGGCTCGAACGCGATCTTCGGTGCGTCGGCGCGGGCCAGTACGACTCGGCCGTCCGGCCCGAATGCGCCCCTGCGCTCGCCGCCTGTGATCGGGTGCTTCGGGTCGAGCGCGAACGTGTGGGTGAGCCACGCAAGCTGGCCGGGATGGTCGTCGGCCGCTGGCAGCGGCGGCAGCTCGAGGAGCCCCTTGGCGTTGAGCTTGGGCGTGCCGAGGCCGCCGCCGTCGATCGCTCGCAGCGGGGTGCTCACTCCGTGCCCCCGATCTCGAGCTGCGCGCTACGAGCGGTCACGAGCTCGACGCTCAAGTGCTCGCGGATCTGCCGGCGCAACGCTCGCCACGGCGGAAGGTCGTGTTCGGCTGCGACGAGCTGGAGCGCGTACGAGGTGGCGGCGGCGTGCGATCCGGCGCCGACCTCGAAGCTGCTCGGCTCGATGATCCAGCGGCCGCGGTGAAGCGAGTGCCCGCGAACGGTCACTGCCCACATCGGCAGCCGCGCGCGCCGGGCGCTCATGGGCGCCTGTGCTGGTCTAGGTGGTGTCGATGAAGGGCGCAGGTGGGCCTCGCTTGAGGTTGTCCACCTGGCTCCTTTCGAATGGCGCGGGGTGCTGCTCCCCGACGGCGTGCGCTATCGCCGGCGGGGTCCTCGGTATCGCCTGGAGGGTCGGCCGACGAGCTGCTCGAGGATGCGCCGCTGCGGCGCGCGCACCGTGGGCGCCTCGCTCGAGTTCGCGGGCGCCGGATCAGCGGCATGTCAGGAGCCGTCGGCGAGCGCCCATCGTCGAACGTGCAACGCGGCCACTGCGGGCTGATCAGCTCAAGTCGCTGAGCCTGCATCGATGTTCCCTGTCGTCGTCATTACGCGATCCGCGACAGTAGAGCGCCGCGCGGATGGACTCCCCCAGATGTGACGACGCCGCCCCGAGGGACGGCGACGTCGACGCGTATGACGATCAACCTGACGTGGGAAGATCGCGCCGCAGGCTACCGCACGTCTCGGCGGGTCCTCACATCTTCGCGCTACCGCGCCACCGCCAAGCGCGGCGGAAGCCGAGCGCCTCGGCCGCCGCGACGGTGTCGACCCACGTCTCGCCCGCGATAGCGCCGATCTGCGCGCGATCGTACTGCTGGTCGAAGGGCAGGTGATAGATGCGCTCGCCCGTTGCAGGTGCGACGTTGCACTTGATCCGCGGGTAGTCGCTGAGCGGGAAGCGCTCCTGTACAGAGACGTCGAGCTGCTCCGCAAACGCGTGCGCCCGCTCGGACAGGCCAGTTGTCGTGACGAACGTGCCGCTCACGCCCAGGCCCGGGTACTCGATTCGCGCGGCGACGACCGTCCCGAAGAGTTGAAAGATGTGCTTCTCATGGATGACCTTGTGCTGCGCCCACCGCTTGCACTGGATGACCTCCATTTCCTCGCCACGTGTGCAGATCAGGTCGCGACCGAGGTCGTCCAGACCCTCGAAGATCCCCTGGTAGCGAACGTGCCAGCCATCTTGCTCGCGCAGGTAGCCAACGTAACGCTCATAGTCGCGTCCAAGCTGCCAGGGCGTCTTGCGACTGTGTAGGTAGCGGTCGAGCGCCCGTTGGTTGCGCTCGGTCGGCGACAGGGCACCGTACTCCTCCGCGCTCAGCCAGCCGCTGGCCGGGTCAGCCGCGCGCTCGTCATCGCCGGAAGCCTCCGTCGTCGTCAGGTGCTCGCCCGTCAGGTAGCTCCGCTGTTCTTCGTCTTCGCGAAGGTCCGCGAGCCACGGGAAGTGGAACTCGTAGAGGCGCAGGATCCACTCGTTCGCCTTCGCTTCGCGCCGAGCCTCGGCGGCGTGCCGGCCCTTGTCGGCGACCTCTGCGGCTGCTCCGTGCGCGGGTCTGCCCTTGACGCGCAGCTTCTCGGCAAGTGTCTCTGCGAGGACGCGCTCGTGCTCCGCCCACATCTCCCCGATCAGCCCGGCGCCCCCGACCTTGTCAGCGACCATCGTCTCGAACGCTTCCCGTGCGGCCGCCAGATCGCCCCGGTCCTCCTGCAGAGACGCTTTCAGGCGCTCGACATCCTTCTTGAAGCCGTCGACGACGGCTTGTGCGACCCGATCGAGTTCGCGGACCGTTGCGACCGCCCGCCGCGCCTCGTCAGGGAGCTCCTCCTCCTTCATCGCCGACGCCTGCGGCGTGTGCGCGACCCGCGGCCGTCTGGCATCGGCGGCGGCGGGGATGGGAGACGCAGAGCCTCCTCTGGGTGGATCTCCAGTGGCTCGGTCCTCTTGCACATGCCGCAGAACCAAAACTCGGACCCATTCGCCGCGCCCCGAACTGCCCTCCGGATGATCATCGTCGAGCCGCATTGCTGGCAGATCGGCAGCCGTTCCTTCCACTCCAGAGCCTCCCGGCCTGCCGACACGAGGGTCCCGTACTCGCGCCTCGCGTCCTCGACCGCGGGCATCACCCGCTTCGCCTCGCGGACTAGCAGGCGACGAGTCAACCGCCGCTCGCGCCGAACTCGAAACAGCATCGGCCGATCATCGCGCACCGGTTCGCCGCGAGACAAGCTCACGCGACAGCGGCGTCAGCGGACCTCCCCGGAGCCGCTCGGCTCGCTCACTGGCTTTCAGGGTGGCTTTCACGGCCCCTGAAACGACGAAAACCCTGCGATTTGCAGGGCTTCCGTGAGTACCGCTACCGGGATTCGAACCCGGGTTTCCGCCATGAGAGGGCGGCGTCCTAGTCCCCTGGACGATAGCGGCGAGCAGGCCGCAGGCTAGCAAAGCCACATGGCGAAAGCCCGCCCCGGCTGGGCCGCGGAACCAGGCCCGGGGACGCTGTTTGCGGCCCGTTCGTACGGTATCGTCGGCGCCCGGCCAGTACGCGGATGTGGCGGAATTGGTAGACGCGCACGGTTCAGGTCCGTGTCTGGGCAACCAGGTGGAGGTTCGAGTCCTCTCATCCGCATAGGTTTCGCGGTTCCAGAGGTCCCGCGGCACGTCGTTTCGTCGTTCAAGAGGGGTCCATGGGGCGCCGATAGGGCCCGCATGAGCCGCACTCGAGTAGTCCTCGCCGCCGTCATCGCGCTCGTGGCAGGGGCCGCGGCCGTGCTCCTGCTGATGCCCTCGAAGCACCAGGCGGCAGCCCAGAGCACGCCCGCCGTCTCGACCACCTCGATCCACACCGCGTACTTCACGGTGCCGGTGCCGGCCGGATGGACGGTCCGCGAGCAGTCCAACGCCAAAGGCGCCCACCAGTTCCAGCTCGGCTCGACGAAGGCGACGATCAACGGGGTCGGAATCGGCCCCGGTGGGACGGTGGCCGTGACGATCACCGAATACACCCCGGCCGTGCTCAGCAAAGGCAAAATCGCCGGCAAGACGGCCGGCAGCTACAGCGCGGCCGCACTGCTCCCGTTCACCGTCGGCCAGCCGGCCCGGGCCGAAGGCGTCCAGGTCGCACAGCACGCGACTCCGACCACGCTCGACGGCGCCCAGGCGGGCGAAGAGGCCTTCTTCTACGGGTACAAGGGACGCGTCAACCTTCAGGTCGACGTGATCGCCAAGCACGCCGGGCGCCTGTGCCTGGTCGAGCTCGACGCGGAACCGCGGCTGCAGGCCACGAGCAAGAGCGCGCTGTCGCAGATCCTCGGCGGCTGGCACTTCACCTAGGCGGGCCCCGGCGCCCGGACGGCGCCCAGCGTTTCGGCCAACCGGCTTCGGACGCCCCAGGGCGGCCGGTGCTTCAGGCCGTGGTTGGCGCCAGCTCCCGAGCGGCCACCGGCGCCCTACCGGCGGCGCTCCGCCGCGAGCGGCCGGGACGGGCGCCGTTGAGCGATCCCACGGGCATAGAGGCTCCCGCGAGCGAAGCAACTCCCGCCGGCCCGCTGCCCTCCGCGACCGAGCGGTCATGCGCCCACAGGTGCTGGAGCGCGTAGGCGCGGTAGGGGCGCCACTGCTCGGCGAGCTCGGCCGCGCCCCGCGGGCTTCCGTCTCGTCCCAGCGCGTCCAGCGAGCGGCGCACGCCCACGTCGCCCGGCAGGAAGGCGTCCGGGTCGCGCAGCTCGCGCATCGCGACATACCCGGCCGTCCACTGCCCGATCCCCGGTAGCGCGAGCAGCGTTCGACCCACCTCGCCGCGGTCGACGCCACCATCCAGCACGAGCTCACCGGCGTCTATCGCCCGTGTGAGCCGGACGAGCGCCCGGCCGCGCGCGAGCGGCATCCCCAGCGACGCCGGATCGATGCCGGCGAGCGCAGCCGCAGACGGGAACACGTGCGTGATCGCGCCGATCGGCTCTGCCAGGGGCTCGCCGTGGGCCGCCACCAGCCGCTCCGCCAGGCCGCAGGCGGCCCGCACCGAAACCTGCTGACCGAGCAGCGCCCTGACGGCGGTCTCGCAGCCGTCGACGCTCCCCGGGACCCGCCGCCCGGGGGCTGCCCGGACGAGCTCGCCCACGACAGGGTCCGAACCCAGTCGCTGCGACACCGCCACGGGGTCGGAGTCGAGATCCAGCAGCCGCCGGCAGCGGCTCACCGCCGGTCCGAAGTCGCGCAGGTCCTCGAGCCACAACGTCGCCTTCACGTGATCGGATCCGACGCGGAGCTCGACCACGCCGAAGCCGCGGGGCAGGCGCAGGCTGCGCCGATAGGCGCCGTCGAGGATCTCCTCGACCCCGGGCACCACCCGCGCCGTCAGGAACGAGATCAGCCCGTCCCCGTCGAACGGAACCCGCGCCGGTAGCCGCACCGTCAGCCCGGTACCGGCACCAGAATCCCGGCGCCGCGCCGAGCGCAGCTGTGTCGGGGTCATCGCGAACACCTGCCGGATCGAGGTGTTGAAGTGCCGCACGCTCGAGAAGCCCGACGTCAGGGCGACGTCCGCCACCGCCAGGTCCGTGCGCTCCAGGAGCATCCGCGCGGTCTGCGCCCTGGAGGCCCGGGCGAGCGCCAGCGGTCCGGCACCGAGGACCTCCGACAGGCAGCGGTGCAGGTGGCGCTCGGTGTAGCCGAGACGGCGGGCGAGACCGCCCACCCCCTCCCGATCGACGACCCCGTCGGAGATCAGGCGCATCGCCCGCCCGACCAGATCGCCCCTCACGTCCCATTCCGGGGATCCGGGGGCCGCGTCCGGGCGGCAGCGCTTGCAGGCGCGGAAGCCGGCCTCCTGGGCGGCAGCCGCGGTCGCGTAGAAGCGTACGTTGCGGGCGTGGGGGGTCCTCGCCGGGCAGCTCGGTCGGCAGTAGATGCCCGTGGTCCTCACGGCGGTGATGAACCAGCCGTCAAAGCGGAAGTCTTTCATCTCGATCGCCCGGTAGCAGTCCTCGAAGGCCAACACCCCTCGAGCATCGCATCCCTCGGCTTCCCTGTCTGGCCGGAATCGGACATCACCATCCCGATCCCGGCCCGTCACGTCCGTGGCCGCGCGGGGGGTCCCGCGGCCCACGGCCGGGCGGGCTACCCCGCGATCCCGGGGCCTGGGCCGGTCTCGGGCTCGGGGACGGGCTCGCCCTCGTCTCCCCGGCGCGAGCCGACGAAGCGCAGCGCCAGGATCGCCACGTCGTCGCGGTAGGGGCCCTGCGAGGAGCGGGAGAGGTCCTCGAGCACGTCCACCAGCTTCTCGGCGCCCGCGTCGGCAGGGCGATCGGCCAGGGCCTCCTCGGGCGGGCGCCCCTCCTCGGGCCCCTGGTCGGTGACCCCGTCGGTGTAGGCGATGATGCCGTCGCCCTCGGTCAAGCGGGCATGCGCAGGCTGCAGCTCGATGCCCGGCAGCACCCCCAGCAGCGTGCCGCTGCTCGCCAGCGCCCTCGGAACGCCCTCAGCGGGCACCACGATCGGGGGCGGGTGCCCGGCGCAGGCGACCGTGACGCTGAGGCCCCCATCCGCCTCGGACAGCTGCATGCACGCGGCCGTCACGAAGCGGCGGTCGAGCTCCTGGCGCATGAGCGTGTCGTTGAGCATCCGCAGCGCCTCCGCGGGCGAGGCGCCCCACTCGAGCAGGCTGCGCAGGGTCCAGCGCGACATCGAGGTCAGGGCCGCCGCCGGGACCCCCTTGCCGGAGACGTCGCCGATGATCAGCGCCCAGCTGTCGGGGCCGGTCTGAAAGGCGTCGTAGAAGTCGCCCCCGACGAGCCCGCTGTTGGGGACGAAGCGGGCCGCCACTTCGCAGCCCGGGATCGCGGGCAGGGCGGACGGGAGGATGCCCCGCTGCAGGGTCTCGCTGGTAGCCTCGCTGCGCGCGCGGGCCCGGTCCCGCTCGACCGCCAGCCGCCCGAGGATCACCCCGAGCACGAGCGTCAGCAGCGTGAGCACGACCAGCGCCACGATCGCCTCGGTGATCGAGCGGTCGGCCGCGTCGTGGGCATCCCGCTGGCGGGCGGCCTCGCGGCGGGACACGTCGAGCTGCAGCGCGGCCGTGCGAGCCCTGATCTCGTCGACCAGCCTCTTTCCCTGCAGCGTGACCGCGAACGTACGCGCGGCCGCCGGGTCGCGGCGGGCGGTGCCGAGCAGCGGCAGCACGTACCCGGCCCCGTAGTTGCGCACGGCGGCGATCAGCGCCCGGCTCTGGCGCACGTCCGCGTGGTTGGCGGCGGCGGCCCGCAGCAACGCCTGCTCGGCGCCCGGGAGTTCGGTCCCGGCGCGGAACAGCGGCTCCAGGAACAGGGGGCGGCTCGTGATGACGTAGCCCCGCAGACCGGTCTCGACGTCCACGACCAGGCGCTCGACGTCGAGCACGCCCACCAGGTAGTCGTCCGAGCGCGTGGTCGCCTCGGCGTCACGGCGGAGCCCCAGCGTGTTGGCCAGCAGCAGCGCGACGCCGATCGCCACCAGCAGCGCTCCGGCGCCCACCAACAGGGCGACCCTGTTGCGCAGCCTCGCGCCGACTCCCGTGCCCCTGCGTCGCTTGCCCGGCGAGCCGCTCAACCTCCGCTGCCGGGATCCTGCTCCGCGGCGGGCAGCCAGTCGAGCAGGCCGGCGACCGCGAACAGCCGCCGTATGCGCGGGGATCCCGGGGTCAGCGCGAAGGCGACGCCCGCATCGCGGCACACGCGCTCGCACACCAGCACGCAGTGCAGGCCGGCCGAGTCCATGAACGTGACCGCCTCGATGTCGAGCAAGACCGCCATCGATCCCTCGACGACGCCTCCCATCAGCGAGATGACCTCCGGAGCCGCCGCGATGTCGAGCTCTCCCACGAGCGTCACCGTGGACTGCTCGCCGGTCGTTCGGATCCCGATCTCGAGGTGCCCGGAGGGGTTGGACCTGCGAACGGGTTGGGGGTCTGGCGGCATTGCTCCTCGGGCTTCCCGGCGCGGATGCTACCCACGCTTCAGCGGGAAGCAGGTCGGCGAACCTTCGCAAACTGCGACAAAATTGCCCCTTGACGGGAGTGTCGCCCTTCCCCTACGATTCACGCGCCGCCCTCTGAGCTGGTCGGAAGGCGGTGCGGTGTCCGAACTCGACCACGGAACCCGCTGAGGATGGGGATCATCCCGAAAGGACTAAATGGGGCGAGGGGGCGACATGGGACGTCGAGATGGGGGACACGTTCGCCGGTTGCTGGGTGCTTCCGGCGCGAAACCGAGTCCCCGTGCCGGATCGTCCCCGCCCTCGCAGCGCCACTTGCGCCCGCGCACCTGGGCACTCACGCTCCTGATCGCCCTCGTCGTGGCGGTCGGCGCCACGGTCGCCACTGAGGCCCAAGCCGCCCGCACGACCTCGCCCCAGCACGTGATCATCCACATCTCGTGCACCCAGGTCACGTACCTCTTCCTCGGCTTCCCCGAAGGCGTCACGAACGGCGTGCACCCGAAGGTCAAGGTCAACGGGAAAGTCATCAACGACTACAAAGCCACGACGGACTTCTACGGCTCGATCGCCGAGACCCACATCCCGGTCGAGATACCCGTCACCGGCAAGGTCCTGATCCAGGCGGGCGCCACCTGGAATACGAACGAAGTCACGGGCGAGAGCGGCACCAAGAAAGAAGAAAAAGAATGCCCCGGTGAAGGCACCGGCGCCTTCACGATCGAAAAGGAACAGCGCCTCAGCGGCGAAGCGGCCTACACGAGCAGCGAACTCCAGGGCAAAGTCGGGCAGACGATCGAATACCACGTGGTCCTCAAAAACACCGGCACCCTGGCGCTGCTGTTCTCGAACTTCGTGGACCCGAACTGCGAAAAAGTCAAAAACGTCCCGACCAAAGAACTGCAGCCGGGCGAAGCCGTCACGATCTCCTGCGAACACCCGATCACCGCGCTCGGGCTGTATACGAACGAAGCGTCGATCGAAGCCAACCAGAAAGTCGGCAAAGAGAGTTCGAACACGGTCAAGGTCAACGTTCCCGCGGTACCGGCCTTCTCGGTCACCAAGGAACAGAAGATCGCCGGCGAATCGAGCTACACCAAAAGCGAACTCACGACTGAAATCGGCAAAGTCGTCGACTACAAGATCATCGTCAAGAACACGGGGAACGTAAACCTGAAATTCGGCGAACTGATCGACGGCAACTGCGAAAACATCAAAGGCGGCCCTGGCGAAACCGAACTGAAACCAGGGGAATCGGCCACCTACACGTGTGAACACACCGCTAATACCGTCGGCAAATACGCCAACCAGGCGTCGGTCACGGGCACACCGCCGATGGGCTTCGGCTTCCCCCTGACGGAAAGCTCCAACAAGGTCGAAATCAACGTTCCGAAAAAAGCGAGCTACACGATCGAAAAGCTCCAGCGCGTCGCGGGCGTCGGCTCCTTCACGAAATCCGAAATCAGCGGCGCCAAAATCGGCCAGGCCGTCGAATACCACGTGGTCCTCAAGAACACGGGCAACGTGGCGCTCAAATTCGGCACCCTCACCGACGCCAACTGCGAACTCATCACGGGCGGCGCCAGCGAACTCGCCCCCGGCGCCGAAACCACCTTCTCCTGCACCCACACGCTCGCCGCAGTGGGGCCGTACAGCAATGAAGCTTCGATCGAAGGCAACGAAGGCGCAGGCACCAAAACGTCCAACAAGGTGACGGTCTCGGTCACCGAAGAAGCCAGCTACACGATCGAAAAGCTTCAGCGCGTCCAGGGCGAAGCCAACTTCACCAAAAGCGAAGTCACCGGCAAAACCGGCCAGACGGTCGAATACGAGATCGTCGTCAAGAACACGGGCAACGCGGCGCTCAAATTCGGCGCCCTGAAAGACGCCAACTGCGAAGGCGTCACGCCTTCCGGGCCCACCGAACTCGCGCCCGCGGCCGAAGAGACATTCACCTGCTCCCACGTGCTCGGCAACGCAGGCTCCTACACCAACGAAGCCTCGATCGAAGGCAGCAACGGCACGGGCACGAAAACTTCGAACCCGGTGGTCGCCAAAAGCGCATCCACGCCGTCCTTCACGGTCGAAAAGCGCCAGCGTTTGGGCGGGGCAGGCCCGTACACGACGGGCACCCTCACGGGCGAAGTCGGCGAGACGGCCGAATATGAGGTGATCGTCAAGAACACCGGCAACCAGCCGCTCAAATTCACGGCCCTGAAAGACACCGGCTGCGAAGGCATCTCGCCCTCCGGCGCCACCGAACTCGCCATCGGCGCGGAAGAGACCTTCACCTGCAGTCACGCGCTCGGCGTCGGCAGCTACACCAACGAAGCCTCGATCACGGGCAACGAAGGCACCGGCTCGGAGACCTCGAACAAAGTCACCATCACGGTTGCCGCCGAACCTTCCTTCACGATCGAAAAGCTCGAGAAGATCGCGGGCGAAGGCAGCTTTACGGCGGCCGAACACACGGCCGAAGTCGGCCAGACCGCCGACTACGAGGTGGTCGTCAAGAACACAGGCAACGTGCCGCTTACGTTTGCCAACTTCACCGACGCCAACTGCACGAGCATCAAAGGCGGGCCCTCCAAAGCGCTGGCTCCCGGGGAATCGGCCACCTACACGTGCGAACACGCGCTCACCGCCGCCGGGACCTACACCAACCAGGCCTCCGTGGAAGCCGACCCGCCGGCCGAAGACGGCCTGCCGATCACGCACAACTCCAACACCGTCGTGGTCAACATCCCCGAAAACCCCGAATTCACGATCGAAAAGCTCCAGCGCCTCAAAGGCGAAGCCAACTACACGGTCTCCGAACTCAAAGGCAAAATCGGTCAGACGGTCGAATACAAGATCGTCGTCAAGAACACCGGCAACATGCCGTTGACCTTCACGCCGCTGGAAGACCCCAACTGCGAAGGCATCGCACCGGCGGGCACGACCGAACTCGGCCTCGGCAAAGAAGAGACCTTCACCTGCACGCACATCCTCACCGGCGTCGGCAAATACCACAACTCCGCGTCGATCGAAGCCAACGACCCGATCAAAGGCAAATCCAACGAAGTCACGGTCGAAGTCCCGTCGGAACCGTCCTACACGATCGAAAAGCAGCAGCGGATCAAAGGCGAAGCCAGCTACAGCACATCTGAAAAAACGGGCAAACTCGGCCAGACCGTCGAATACAAGATCGTCGTCAAGAACACCGGCAACGTCACACTCAAATTCGCCGCCCTGAAAGACACCGGCTGCGAAGGCCTGACCCCCTCCGGCGCCACCGAACTCAAATCGCTTGAAGAAGAGACCTTCACCTGCACCCACGTGCTGGCGGTCGGCACCGCTACCAACGAAGCCACGATCGAAGGCAACGAAGGCGGGACCAAGACCTCCAACCCGGTGGTCGTGAAAGTCCCAGCCAACCCTGCCTACACGATCGAAAAGCAGCAGCGGATCGCGGGCGAACCGTTCTTCACGGTCTCCGAACTGACTGCTGAAATCGGCGAAACGGTCGAATACCAGATCATCGTCAACAACACGGGCAACGTGCCGCTGAAATTCGCGCCGCTGAAAGACGCCGGCTGCGAAGGCATCACCCCGTCCGGCGCCACCGAACTCGTTGTCGGGACCGGAGAGACGTTCCTCTGCTCGCACGTCCTCGGCTCGCTCGGCACCTACACCAACGAAGCCTCGATCGAACCCAACGAAGGCGGGACCAAGGCCTCGAACAAAGTGGTCGTCAAAATCCCCATGAAAGCGTCCTACACGATCGAAAAGCAGCAGCGCCTCAAAGGCGAAGCCAACTACGGCAGCGGCGAACTCACGGGCAAACTGGGCCAGACCGTCGAATACAAGATCACGGTCAAGAACACCGGCAACATCGCCCTCAAATTCGGCGCCCTGAAAGACACCGGCTGCGAAGGCATCACCCCTGCCGGCGCCACCGAAGTCGCCGTCAATGCGGAAGAGTCCTTCACCTGCACCCACGTGCTCGCCGTCGGCACCACGACCAACGAAGCATCCATCGAAGGCAACGAAGGCAGCGGCAAAGAGACCTCCAACAAAGTGACCGCGAAAGTCGTCGCTGAACCGTCGTTCTCGATCGAAAAGCAGCAGCGGATCGCCGGCGAAGGCACGTACGGCTCCGGCGAACTGAGCGGCAAACTCGGCCAGACGGTCGAATACAAGATCGTCGTCAAGAACACCGGCAACCTGAAACTCAAATTCGCCGCCCTCAAAGACACCGGTTGCGAAGGCCTGACCCCGACCGGCACCACCGAACTGAACGTCGGCGAAGAAGAGTCCTTCACCTGCACCCACGTGCTGGCGGTCGGGACCACGACCAACGAAGCCTCGATCGAAGGCAACGAAGGCACCGGCACCAAGACCTCCAAAGTGACCGTCAAAGTCGCCGCCGAACCGTCCTACACGATCGAAAAGCAGCAGCGCCTCAAAGGCGAAGCCAACTACGGCACCGGCGAACTCACGGGCAAACTCGGCCAGACCGTCGAATACAAGATCGTCGTCAAGAACACCGGCAACCTGCCGCTCAAATTCAGCGCCCTGAAAGACACGGGCTGCGAAGGCCTGACCCCGACCGGCGCCACCGAACTCGCCGTCGGCAAAGAAGAGTCCTTCACCTGCACCCACGTGCTCGCCGTCGGCACCTACACCAACGAAGCCTCCATCGAAGGCAACGAAGGCACCGGCACCAAGAGCTCCAAAGTGATTGCCAAAGTCGTCGCCGAACCGTCCTACTCGATCGAAAAGCAGCAGCGGATCGCCGGCGAAGGCTCCTACACGAGCAGCGAACTGGTCGGCAAACTGGGCCAGACGGTCGAATACAAGATCGTCGTCAAGAACACCGGCAACCAGGCGCTCAAATTCAGCGCCCTGAAAGACACCGGCTGCGAAGGCCTGACCCCGACCGGCACCACCGAAGTCGCCGTCGGCAAAGAAGAGTCCTTCACCTGCACCCACGTACTCGCCGTCGGCACCTACACCAACGAAGCCTCCATCGAAGGCAGCGAAGAAACCGGGACGAAGAGCTCAAAAGTCACCGCCAAAGTCAACGCCGAACCGTCCTACACGATCGAAAAGCAGCAGCGGATCAAAGGCGAAGCCAACTACGGCACCGGCGAACTCACGGGCAAACTCGGCCAGACCGTCGAATACAAGATCACCGTCAAGAACACCGGCAACCTGCCGCTCAAATTCGGCGCCCTGAAAGACAGCACCTGCGAAGGCCTGACCCCGTCCGGCGCCACCGAAGTCGCCGTCGGCGCCGAAGAGTCGTTCACGTGCAGCCACGTGCTCGCGGTGGGCACCGCCACCAACGAAGCCTCGATCGAAGGCAACGAAGGCACCGGCACGAAGAGCTCGAACAAAGTGACCGCCAAAGTTCCGGCCGAACCATCCTTCTCGATCGTCAAGCAGCAGCGTCTCAAAGGCGAAGCCAACTACGGCACCGGGGAAGTCACGGGCGTGCTCGGCCAGACGGTCGAATACAAGATCACCGTCAAGAACACCGGCAACGTGCCGCTCAAATTCGGCGCCCTGAAAGACGGCGCCTGCGAAGGCATCACCCCGTCCGGCGCCACCGAACTGGCCGTCGGCGAAGAAGAGTCCTTCACCTGCAGCCACGTGCTGGCCGTCGGTAGCTACAGCAACGAAGCTTCGATCGAAGCCAACGAAGAAACAAAGAAATCCAACAAGGTCACGGCCAAAGTCAACGCCGAACCGTCCTACACGATCAGCAAGCAGCAGCGCCTCAAAGGCGAAGCCAACTACGGTGCCAGCGAACTCACCGGTACCCTCGGCCAGGTCGTCGAATACAAGATCACGGTCAAGAACACCGGGAACCTGACGCTCAAATTCGGCGCCTTGACGGACGCCAACTGCGAAGGCATCACCCCCTCCGGCGCCACCGAACTCGCCGTCGGCGAAGAAGAGTCTTTCACCTGCAGCCACAAACTTGCGGTCGGGACCTCCACCAACGAAGCCTCGATCGAAGGCAACGAAGGCACGGGCAAAAAGGCCTCCAACAAAGTCACCGCCAAAGTCCCCTCCGAACCCAGCTTCACGATCGAAAAGCTCCAGCGGATCGAAGGCGAACCCACCTACGTCTCGTCCGCCAAGGCCGGCAAAGCGGGCCAGAAAGTCGAATACAAGATCGTCGTCAGGAACACCGGCAACCTGAAACTGAAATTCAGCGCGCTGAAAGACACCGGCTGCGAAGGCCTCACGCCGACCGGCGCCACCGAACTCGAACCCGGCGCCGAAGAGTCCTTCACGTGCGTCCACACGCTGGCGGTCGGCGCCAACAACAACGAAGCCTCGATCGAAGGCAACGAAGGCACAGGCAAAGAGACCTCCAACAAGGTCACCACGACCGTCGCCTCCGAACCGACCTTCTCGATCGAAAAGTTCCAGCGGATCGAAGGCGAACCCACCTACACGACGAGCGAAGTGACCGGCGCGCTCGGCCAGACCGTCGAATACAAGGTCGTCGTCACCAACACCGGGAACCTGCCGCTCAAATTCAGCGCCCTGACCGACACCGGCTGCGAAGGCGTCACGCCGCCCGGCGCCACCGAACTTGCGGTCGGGAAAGCCGAGAGCTTCACGTGCAGCCACAAACTGGCCGTCGGCTCCTACACCAACGAAGCCTCGATCGAAGGCAACGAAGGCACCGGTACCAAGGCCTCCAACAAAGTCAAAGCCAAAGTCAACGCCGAACCGTCCTACACGATCGAAAAGCAGCAGCGTCTTCAGGGCGAACTCACCTACGGAGCGGGCGAACTGACGGGCAAATCGGGCCAGACGGTCGAATACGAGATCACCGTCAAGAACACCGGGAACGTGGCGCTTAAATTCACCGCGCTGACAGACTCCGGCTGCACCGGCATCACTCCGTCCGGCTCAACCGAACTGGCCGTCAAAGCCGAAGAGTCCTTCACCTGCAGCCACGTGCTGGCAGTGGGCACGACGACAAACGAAGGCTCGATCGAAGGCAACGAAGGCACCGGCAAAAAGACCTCCAACAAAGTGGTCGCGAAAGCCCCGGCCGAACCCTCCTACACGATCACAAAGCAGCAGAAGATCGAAGGCGAAGCCAACTACACCACGGGTGAAGTCACCGGCAAACTGAACCAGAAAGCCGAATACAAGATCGTCGTCAAGAACACCGGCAACGTGAAACTGAAATTCGGCGCTCTGAAAGACACCGGCTGCACGGGGATCGCGCCGTCCGGGACAACAGAACTCGAACCGGGCGCCGAAGAGAGCTTCACCTGCACCCACACGCTGGCGGTCGGCTCCTACACCAACGAAGCTTCGATCGAAGGCAACGAAGGCACCGGCACCAAGACATCCAACAAAGTGGTCGCCAAAGTCGCCTCCGAACCCAACTTCATCATCGAGAAGCAGCAGCGGATCGCGGGCGAAGGCACCTACACCTCCGCCGAACACACCGGCAAACTCGGCCAGGTCGTCGAATACAAGATCATCGTCCGCAACACCGGCAACGTGGCCCTCAAATTCGCCGCCATGAAAGACACCGGCTGCGAAGGCCTCGCCCCGACCGGTACCACCGAACTCGCCGTCGGCGCCGAAGAGTTCTTCACCTGCACGCACAAACTCGCCGTTGGCACCTACGTGAACGAAGCCTCGATCGAAGGCAACGAAGGCACAGGCACCAAGACATCCAACAAAGCCACGACCAAAGTCGCCTCCGAACCCTCATACACGATCGAAAAGCAGCAGAAGATCGCCGGCGAAGGCAGCTTTGGCACCAGCGAACTGAGCGGCAAACTGGGCCAGAAAGTCGAATACAAGATCGTCGTCAAGAACACCGGCAACCTCGCTCTGAAATTCGGCGCCCTGACAGACACCGCCTGCGAAGGCCTCACCCCGTCCGGGACCACCGAAGTCGGCGTCGGCGCCGAAGAGAGCTTCACTTGCAGCCACACCCTGGCGGTCGGCTCCTACAGCAACGAAGCCTCGATCGAAGGCAACGAAGGCACCGGCAAAAAGACCTCCAACAAAGTCACCGCCAAAGTGGCCTCCGAACCCGCCTACACGATCGAAAAGCAGCAGAAGATCCAGGGCGAAGGTACCTACGCGACCACTGAAAAGACCGGCAAACTGGGCCAGAAAGTCGAATACAAGGTCGTCGTCAAGAACACCGGCAACGTCGCTCTGAAATTCGGCGCGCTGACGGACGGCAGCTGCGAAGGCATTTCCCCGTCCGGGTCCACCGAAGTCGGCGTCGGCGCCGAAGAGAGCTTCACTTGCAGCCACACCCTGGCGGTCGGCTCCTACAGCAACGAAGCCTCGATCGAAGGCAACGAAGGCACCGGCAAAAAGACCTCCAACAAAGTCACCGCCAAAGTCAACGCCGAACCCTCCTACACGATCGAAAAGCTCCAGAAGATCGCCGGCGAAGGGACCTTCGGGACGAGCGAAGCGACCGGCAAACTCGGCCAGACCGTCGAATACAAGGTCGTCATCAAGAACACCGGCAACGTGGCGCTCAAACTCGGCGCCCTGAAAGACACCGGCTGTGAAGGCATCACCCCCTCCGGCGCCACCGAACTCAAAGTCGGCGAAGAAGAGTCCTTCACGTGCACCCACAAACTCGGCTCGGTCGGTAGCTACACCAACGAAGCCTCCGTCGAAGGCAACGAAGGCACCGGCACCAAGACCTCCAACAAAGTGGTCGCCAAAGTCAACGCCGAACCCTCCTACACGATCGAAAAGCAGCAGCGGATCGAAGGCGAACCCACCTACGGCAGCGCCGAAGTAAGCGGCAAAATCGGCCAGACCGCCGAATACAAGATCAACGTCAAGAACACCGGCAACGTCACGCTCAAATTCGGCGCCCTGACGGACGCCGGCTGCACCGGCGTCACGCCGTCCGGCGCGACCGAACTGAAAGCCGGCGAAGAAGAGACCTTCACCTGCACGCACTCGCTCTCAGCGGTCGGCAGCTATGTCAACGAAGCCTCGATCGAAGGCAACGAAGGCACGGGCAAAAAGACGTCCAACAAAGTCACCGCCAAAGTCCCGGCCGAACCGTCCTACATCATCGAGAAGCAGCAGCGGATCGCCGGCGAAGGCACCTACACCTCCGCCGAACACACCGGCAAAGTCGGCCAGGTCGTCGAATACAAGATCATCGTCCGCAACACCGGCAACGTGGCCCTCAAATTCGCCGCCATGAAAGACACCGCCTGCACCGGCCTGTCGCCTTCGGGCACGACCGAAGTCCTCGCGGGCGGCGAAGAGTTCTTCACCTGCACCCACACGCTGACCGCCGTCGGCAGCTATGTCAACGAAGCCTCGATCGAAGGCAACGAAGGCACCGGCACCAAGACCTCCAACAAAGCCACGACCAAAATCCCGGCCGAACCGTCCTTCACGATCGCCAAGGAACAGAAGATCGAAGGCGAAGCCAACTACGGCAGCGCCGAAAAGACCGGCAAAACCGGCCAGAAGGTCGAATACAAGGTCGTCGTCAAGAACACCGGCAACGTGGCGCTCAAATTCAGCGCCCTCAAAGACACCGCCTGCGAAGGCCTCACCCCGTCCGGGACCAGCGAACTCGCGGCCGGCGCGGAAGAGCCCTTCACCTGCACGCACAAACTTTCCGGGCTCGGCTCCTACAGCAACGAAGCCTCGATCGAAGGCAACGAAGGCACCGGCACCAAGACCTCCAACAAAGTGGTCGCCAAAGTCAACGCCGAACCCTCCTACACGATCGAAAAGCAGCAGCGGGTCAACGGCGAAGGCAGCTTCAGCAGCTCCGAAAAGTCCGGCAAAGTCGGCCAGACCGTCGAATACAAGGTGATCGTCCGCGACACCGGCAACGTGGCGCTCAAATTCTCGGCTCTGAAAGACACCGGCTGCGAAGGCGTCTCCCCGTCCGGCGCGACCGAACTCGCCGCCGGCGCCGAAGAGACCTTCACCTGCAGCCACAAACTCGCGGGCGTCGGCAACTACAGCAACGAAGCCGCGATCGAAGGCAGCGAAGGAACCGGCACCAAGACCTCCAACAAGGTCACCGCCGCCGTCGCCGCGGAACCGTCCTACGCGATCGAAAAGCTCCAGCGCCTGGCCGGCGAATCGTCCTACGGCGTGGCTGAAAAGACCGGCAGCTCCGGCCAGACCGTCGAATACAAGATCGTCGTCAAGAACACCGGCAACGTGCCGATCAAATTCGGCGCACCGAAAGACAGCAGCTGCGAAGGCCTCACCCCGTCCGGCGCCACCGAACTCGCGCCCGGCGCCGAAGAGAGCTTCACCTGCACCCACAAACTGGCCGTCGGCACCTACACCAACGAAGCCTCGATCGAAGGCAACGAAGGCACCGGCACCAAGACATCCAACAAAGTCACGGCCAAAGTCAACGCTGAACCGAGCTTCACGATCGCCAAGGAACAGAAGATCGCGGGCGAAGCCTCCTACACCAACACCGAACGGACCGGCAAAGTCGGCCAGGTCGTCGAATACAAGGTCGTGGTCAAGAACACCGGCAACGTCGCCGTCAAATTCAGCGCCCTCAAAGACACCGCCTGTGAAGGCCTCACCCCGTCCGGCGCGACCGAACTGGCCGTCGGCAAAGAAGAGTCCTTTACCTGCACCCACAAACTGTCGGCGGTCGGCTCCTACACGAACGAAGCCTCGATCGAAGGCGAAGGCGCGGGCACCAAGACCTCCAACAAAGTCGTCGCCAAAGTCAACGCCGAACCGAACTTCACGATCGAAAAGCAGCAGCGGGTCAACGGCGAAAGCTCCTACACGAGCGCCGAACGCAGCGCCCAGGGCGGCCAGACGATGGAATACAAGATCGTCGTCAAGAACACCGGCAACGTGACGATCAAATTCGCCGCCCTCAAAGACAGCGGCTGCGAAGGCATCACTCCCTCCGGCGCCACCGAACTTGCTGCCGGCAGCGAAGAGTCCTTCACCTGCACCCACGGCCTGATCAACACCGGGACCTACAGCAACGAAGCCTCGATCGAAGGCAACGAAGGCACCGGAACCCGCGTGTCCAACAAGGTCAGCGCGAAAGTCTCGACCAAAGCCGCCTACACGGTCGCCAAGGAACAGCGGATCAAAGGCGAAAGCTCCTACACGAGCTCTGAACTGAGCGGCGAAGTCGGACAGGTCGTCGAATACAAGGTCACGGTCAAGAACACCGGCAACGTGTCGATCCTCTACGGCGAGCTCAAAGACACGGCCTGCTCGAGCATCTCCCCGTCGGGCGAGACCGAACTCGCGCCGGGCAAAGAAGAGAGCTTCACCTGCACGCACACGCTGACCTCCGTCGGGACCTACTCCAACGAAGCCTCGATCGAAGCCTGCGGCGTCGGCACCCAGACGACCAACAAGGTGACCGTCAAAGTCACCGCGAAACCGTCCTTCACGATCGAAAAGCAGCAGAAGATCGCGGGCGAAAGCTCGTACTCGAGCGCTGAAAAAAGCGCTGAAGTCGGGCAGAGCATGAGCTACCAGATCGTGGTCAAGAACACCGGCAACGTGTCGCTCAAATTCAGCGCCCTGAAAGACAGCGGCTGTGAAGGCATCCTGCCGAGCAGCACCACCGAACTGGCGGCCGGCAAAGAAGAGAGCTTCTCCTGCAGCCACACGCTGACAACCGCCGGCAGCTACACCAACGAAGCCTCGATCGAAGGCAGCGAAGGCACCGGCTCCAAGACGTCCAACAAAGTCACGGTCAAAATCCCGACGAAACCCGCCTACACGATCGAAAAGCTCCAGCGGCTGAGCGGCGAAAGCGCCTACAGCAAAAACGAACTCAGCGGCAAATACGGCCAGAAAGTCGAATACAAGGTGCTCGTCAAGAACACCGGCAACGTGGCCCTCAAATTCGCCGCCCTCAAAGACACGGCCTGCGAAAACATCTCGCCCTCCGGCGCCACCGAACTGGCCAACGGCAAAGAAGAGGCCTTCACCTGCGAACACACGCTGGCGAGCACCGGCAGCTACTCCAACGAAGCCTCGATCGAAAACAGCGAAGGCGCAGGCAACAAGACCTCCAACAAAGTCACGGTCACGGTCAAACCCGAAGCGAACTACTCGATCGAAAAGCTCCAGCGCGTCGGCGCCGAAAGCTACGGCAGCGAAACCCGCGCGGTGACGGTCGGACAGACGGTCGAATACGCGATCGTGATCAAGAACACCGGCAACGTGTCGCTGACCTTCTCGGGCTTCGCCGACGAACACTGCGACGCCGGCACCCTGGCGGGCGGCCCGAGCGGCGCCCTGAAACCGGGCGAATCGGCCACCTACACGTGCAACCACGTGATCACCACCGGCGACCAGACGAAAGGCTCCTTCACCAACGAAGCCTCGATCACCGGCTCGGAAAGCACCGGCAAAAAGACCTCCAACAAAGTCGAAGTCACCGTCCCGGCGTCCTGCAAAAAGCAGCCCTACGACGTCGACGGCCGCTGGCACTACAGCGCCGGCGGCAGCCCCGGCAACTGGAGCGACACCGGCAACATCGTGTGCGGCAAACAGATCAGCTTCGGCCCGCAGGCGATGGAAGGCGAACAGCGGCTCAAACCGGGCACCGAAATCAAGGGCGGCTGGGACTTCCGGATCGACTACAACACCCAGAAAGAATGGTCGGTGAAATTCGCCGAAGGCCGCATCATCTTCCGCCACGTGGCCTGCGAAAAAGGCGAAACGCCGCTGAAAGAACTGCTCGAAATCAACCTGCCGGCGAAGACCTACAACGTGCCGATCTTCAACAGCGAATGGTTCCCGAGCGGCAGCCAGTCGGCCGAATCCGTCTACCAGGGCAAAGCGACGCTCCCTGCGATCTGCGGCCCGCACGGCGAAAACAACATCGTGCTGGGCAAGAACTACTCCTCCGAAAACGGAGGCACGTGGGAAGGCTACATGACCCTCGAATAGGGTCCTGCCGGCGCCGAGCGCACGCGCGAGGCGCCGGTTGACAGCTTCAGGAGCGCTCGGCCGTGGTGGCCGGGCGCCGGCGCGGGCCCTGCTGTCGCCCGCCCTGCCGTGAAAGCCTGGCTTGACGTCCTACGGCTCGCGGTCGCACGGCGAACCCAGGCGCTGAAGACCTCCTCGCCCCAGGGGCTGCGGAAGGCCACCCGTGAGACCAGGCGCATGTGGGCCGCGGGGCGGGTTCCGTCGCTGAGGTAGACGACCCACTGGTAGTGGTGGCCCCGCAACTCGTAGTAGGTGCCCAGGCGCGGGAAGGACCCCGGGGCCATCACGCGGTCGCCGTGGCGCACCAGCAGGAAGCGGATCGCGGGCTCCATCGGCTGGGTCCCGAGGTCGAGCGCCCCGAAGGAGTAGTCGACGCCCTCACGGGGCGGCAACACCCGCTCCAGCGCCGATGCCGTGGCGGCCGCCGCGCGGTACTCGTACACGTGTGAGTCCGGTCGCTCTTCGCGCGTTACCGATGCGCCCACGAGCGCCAGGCCCGCCAGGCCGGCGAGCGCCAGCGACAGACCCGCCGCCGCTCCCTTCCAGCCGCCGCCCCAGCCGCTCCACGCGCGGCGCATGCGCCCTCCCACCGACGTGCGGGCGAGCACCACCCTCACGAGCCCGACGAGGCCCAGCCACAGCGCCCAGAACAGCACCAGCGACACCCAGAAGCCCAGCTCTGAGCCCCACCACAGGGTGTAGCCGAGGGTTTCCGCGAGCAGCTGCGAGGCAGGGTTGTTGGCCACCTGCTCGACCATCGCCGCACACAGCCCCAGCGCGATCAGGGCCGCGGCGCACAGGTCCCAGCGGCGGCGCAGGGTCGCCACCAGCAGCACCGCCGCCAGCGCGGCCAGCACCGCCAGCGCGGAGTTCGTCTGTGCCGAGCTCGGCGTGTGCAGGACGTCGAGCTTTCGCTCCCACTCGCTGGCCGGCACGTACAGCCACCAGGGCCTCTCCCCCACCGCACGCACAAGCGCGTGCCACCCCGTCGTGGTGCCGAGGGTGTGCCCGCGGTGCTCCACCGTGCGGGCGATCATCGTGAAGTTGCCGGGGCTTTCCCGTAGCTGGTTGATGACCGGCGCCGTCCAGCACGTGCACACCACCACCACGGCCGCCAGCGCCCACGGCCACACCCGCGCACGGCGGGGCGGGAGTGTGCCCTCGCTGGCTGCGATCGCGACGGAGGAGGTGTCGGTGGCCGCAGCGGTCAGCGCCGTGGCGGCGGTGTCGGCATCGGCATCGGAGGGCGCGCGGCGCACACGCAGGCGCGCGAGCACCAGCCCCAATACGAGCCCTCCCAGGCCGACCCCCAGCACGACCAGCGTGGGCGCCAGGTACATCAGGTGGGTCTGCAGAACGAACGAGCTCAGCAGGGCGGCCAGCGGGAGCAGGCGATATTCCCCGCAGGCCAGCGACCAGCCGACGAACAGCAGCGCCAGGAAGGGAAACAGGGCGGCGGCAGGGTTCCAGATGTCGTGCAGAGCCTCGCCCGGCAGCGACTGGCACATCAGCGAGATCCCGAAGGCGGCCGCGAACATCAGTACGAACCCGCCCCGGCGGCGGGCCAGCGCCACGCAGATCACGATCGCGAGCGTGTTGAGCACGCACATCGTCACCGCCAGGCTGGCCACGCTGCCGTAGCGGGCCGGCAGCGCCAGCAGCCAGTAGAGCATCGGCCCCGGGCTGTGCATCACCTGGCCGTGGACCACGAGCCCCGCCTCGGAGTACTGGCCCACGAGGGGGGTGTGGGCGGTCAGGGCGTCCCAACCGCGGGTGGCGATGATGCCGTCGTCTCCCGCCGGGATCCAGCCCGCCCGCACGGCTTTCACGGTCGAGCTGATCACCGGCAGCGCCGCCACCAGCCCCGTGGCGAGTACCAGCAGCCGCCGGCCGACCACGCCCCAGCGTGGCTCCGGCACCCGCAGCTTGGGTGCAAGGCGCGGCCGGCGCATGGCCCTGCAGGCTACTCAGGCGGTCACTCGGCCCTGCAACTCCCCCTGTGCGAGCCTGCTACGGAGCACCTTCTTGTCGAACTTGCCGACGCTCGTCTTCGGGACCTCGTCGATGAACGCGAACTCGTCCGGCAGCCACCATTTCGCCACCCGCCCCCGCAGGTGCTCGAGCAGCTCCTCGGCGCCCACGTCGGAGCCCTCCCGCAACACCACACAGCACAGCGGGCGCTCGGCCCAGCGCTCGTCGGGCTTGGCGATCACGGCCGCCTCGATCACGTCGGGGTGGGCCATGACCTCGTTCTCGAGCTCCACCGAGGAGATCCACTCCCCGCCGGACTTGATCACGTCCTTGGAGCGGTCGGTGATCTGCACCGACGCGCTCTCGTCCACCGCCGCGATGTCGCCGGTGCGCAGCCATCCACGGTCGAATTTGTCCGGCGTGGCACCTTCCCGGAAGTAGCCGGAGGCCACCCACGGACCGCTCACCTGGATCTCACCGGTGGACTCTCCATCCCAGGGAACCTCGCTGCCGTCGTCGTCGATCAGGCGCAGCTCCACCCACGGCAGCGGTATGCCCTGGCGGGCACGGTTGTCCCAGTAGGTGTCGTCGTGCTCGCCCTCGCGGGGGCGCGAGTAGGTGGCCACGGGGCTGGTCTCGGTCATCCCCCAGGCCTGGAACATGCGCACGCCGTGGCGTTCCTCGAAGTCCTTCATCAGCGACCGCGGAACCGCCGACCCGCCGCAGGCGGCGTTGTTGAGCGAGCTCAGGTCGAGCTCGGGATGCTCGTTGGCGTAGCGCAGCAGGTCCTGGAAGATCGTCGGCACGCAGCCCATCAGGGTGGGGCGCTCGGCGTTGATCAGCGAAGCCAGCGATTCGGCGTCCAGGAAGCGGTCCGGCAGGATCAGGTCAGAGCCCGCTAGCGCGGCCCCGTAGGGCAGCCCCCAGGCGTTGGCGTGGAACATCGGCACGACCGCCAGCACCCGGTCTTCGCGCGCCAGCCCGGTGCCGTCGCGCATCAGCGTGGCGGTCGAGTGCATGCTGATCGAGCGGTGCGAGTACAGCACGCCCTTGGGGTTGCCGGTCGTGCCGCTCGTGTAGCAGAGGGCTGCGGCCTGGCGCTCGTCGAGCTCGGGGAAGTCGAAAGGCTCCGGCCCCGCGTCGGCCAGCAGCTCCTCGTAGCGCAGCGCCCCGGGCAGCCCGCCGGCCTCGCCGTCGCCGATCACGACATAGTGCTCCACGCACTCGAGCTCGGGCGCCAGTTCTTCCATCAGCGGCACGAGCACGTCGTCGAGGAAGATCACCCGGTCCTCGGCGTGGTTGATGATGTAGACCAGCTGCTCGGAGAACAGCCGCACGTTGAGCGTATGCAGGACCGCCCCCGTACACGGGACCGCCATGTAGAGCTCGAAGTGGCGCTGGTTGTTCCAGGCGAAGGTCCCCACGCGGTCGCCCTGCTCCACGCCCAGGCCCGCGAGCGCGTGGGCTACCCGGTCCACACGCTCGGCCAGCTCGGCGTGGCTGAGGCGCTCGACGGTCTTCTGCGGGGTCACGCTCACCACCTCGGCACCGTGGTTACAGCTCCGCATGCGACGGCGGATGTGGTTCAGCGTCAGCTGGAAGTCGTCCTGCATCATCCCCGGCAGCAAGTCACTCATGCCCCTCTAGCTCCCTCCCTGTAGGCGACCTTGGCGAAGCGATCGTAGATCGCGGCGGTCCGCTGCGCGACCTCCTCCCAGTCGAAGCGCAGGACGTGCTCGGAGGCCTCTGCCACGAGCCGGTCGCGCAGCCCGTCGTCCACCAGCAGGCGCTCGATCATCACACCCAGGTGCTCGGCGTCCCCGCCGTGGAAGCGCAGGCCGACGCGCTCGCCGTGCGGCACGACCTCGCGCAGGCCGCCGGTGTCGGCCACGATGCAGGGGCACCCGGAGGCCATCGCCTCGAGCGCCACCAGCCCGAACGGCTCGTAGATCGAGGGCACCACGCACAGGTCGCTGATGCGGTAGAGCGAGTGCAGCACGTCGTCGCCGATCCAGCCGAGGAAGGTGCCGTGCTCGGAGAGCCCCAGGCGCTCGGCCTGGCTGCGCAGCTCGGCCTCGTGGGTACCGCTGCCGGCTACCAGGAAGCGAACCTTGCCGACCCGCTCGATCACACCGGGCAGGGCGTCAAGGGCCAGCTGGAAGCCCTTCTCGTAGACGAGCCGGCCGACCAGCAGCACGAGCCGCTCGTCGGGTTTGGCGAAGCTCGCCCGCATCGCCGCCAGATCCCCCGACGGGCGCAGTTCCGTCGGATCGACGCCGTTGGGGATCACCGATACCCGTCCCTCGTCGATCCCGAATATGTCGGCGACGTGCCCGCGCATGTAGTAGGAGCACACGATCACCGCGTCTGCCCTGCGGGCCATCCACAGCTCGACCCCGTGGATGTGGGACTGGGGCTGATCCTGCACCCAGCCCTGGTGGCGGCCGTGCTCGGTCGCGTGGATGGTGGTCACGTAGGGCACCTCGAGCCGGTCCGCGAGCCCGGCTGCCGCCCTCGCCACGAGCCAGTCGTGGCCGTGGATCAGCCCGTAGGAGTGCTCCTGGGCGAGCACCTCCCCGGCCGCCAACATGTCCTCGTTCATCTGCTCCACCCAGGCCACGAAGCGATTCAGGTCCCGTGGCCAGCCGGGCTCGGGGACGCGGTGGACGGTCACCGACCCGTCGCCCGCCGGATAGCTCTGGACTTCGGGGCCCGCCCCCACCCCGCGCGTGAGGACGTCCACGCTCACCCCCTGGCGCACCAGCGCCTCGGCGAGCTTGCGCACGTGCCGCGCGAGCCCGCCCTCGATCACCGGCGGGTACTCCCAGGACAGGATGAGCACGCGGGCGCCCATCCACAGCACCCTACCGGCCACAGCGCCGGCCGGCCGCTCCGATACGCAAAGATGGGGCCATGTCCGGGCAGCCGCCGGTGTTCTTCTTTGCCGCCATGTCGCCGTACTCGTGGTTCGCCGCCGAGCGGATCGGCGGGCTGCTGCCCGAGGCCCGCTGGGAGCCGCTGTTCGCCGGCGGCCTGTTCCGCTCCGCGGGGCGCAAATCGTGGGGCCTGGACGAGCGCCGCGAGGAGAACATCGGCGAGTGTGAGCGCCGTGCCGCCGAACGCGGCCTCGGGCCGATCTCCTGGCCGCAGCCGTGGCCCACCAACGACGTCCACGTGGCCCGCGCGATGACCTACGCGGGCAGCCGCGGCCTGCTGCGCGATTACGCACTGGGGGCGATGCGCGCGGCCTTCCGTGATGGCGCCGACCTCGAACGCCGGGAGGTGCTGCTCGGCGTGGCCGCCGCCGTGGGTATACCCGCGGCGGACCTGGAGGCGGCCCTCGAGGACCCGGACGTCAAGGCCCAGTTGCGGGCGAGGACCGACGGCGCCCACGAGTTGGGCGTGATCGGGGTCCCGACGATGGCCGTCGGCGGGCAGCTGTTCTGGGGCGATGACCGTCTCGAGGAGGCCGCCCGGGCCGTCGGCGGGAGTCCCGCCGAGGCCAGCGGCGACTAGGGCGGGGGTCCCGTGCGCTGGCTGGTGGACGGCATGAACGTGATCGGGACACGGCCCGACGCCTGGTGGCGGGACCGCCACGCGGCGATGACGAAGCTCGTGGACATGCTCGAGCGCTGGTCCGCGGAGAGCGGAGCCGACGTCACCGTCGTGTTCGAGAAGCCCCCCTCTCCCCCGATCCGCTCGACCGTGATCCTCGTCACCCACGCCCCCAAGCCGCGCCGTGACTCGGCCGACGACGAGATCGTGCGGCTGCTGCGGGCAGACGGCGAACCGCAGGCGGTGCGGGTCGTGACCTCCGACCGCTGGCTGGCGGACCGCGCCTACGCGGCCGGAGCGAGCGTGGAGCCGGCGGCGCCCTTCAGGTCGCTGATCGAAGACGACTGATGCCGCCCGAAACCCGCTACGCCGACAGCGACGGCGCCTCGATCGCGTATCAGGTGGCCGGTGAGGGGCAGCTCGACGTGCTGTTCCTGCCGGGGTGGATCTCCCAGATCGAGCAGCTGTGGGAGGCGCCGGCGAACCGCCACTTCCTCGAACGACTGGGCGCGTTCGCGCGGTTGATCCTGTTCGACAGCCGCGGCACCGGCCTCTCGGAACGCTCGCTCCAGACCTACACGCTCGAGCAGGAGACCCGCGACGCGCTGGCGGTGCTCGACGCCGCCGGCAGCGAACGCGTGGCCCTGTTCACGTACGCCCTTGGCGGGCTCGTCGGCGCCAAGCTGGCGGCGGAGCACCCCCAGCGGGTGGGTGCGCTGGTGATGTACGCCTCCGTCGCGCGGACGTCCTGGGCCCCGGACTACGACTGGGCGATGACCGCCGAGCAGCGCGAACAGGGCACGGCCCTCGCCACCTCTACGTGGGGGGAACAGGACAGTCACCTGCTGGCGCGGCTGGCGCCGTCGATGGACGGTGACCCGACGCTGCGGTCGTGGTTCGCGCGCACCCAGCGACTGGCCGCCAGCCCCCGCGAGGCGCAGATGATCGCCAAAGCCACCGCGGAGCTCGACGTGCGCGACCTGCTGCCCGCGATCTCGGTGCCCACGCTGGTGATGCACCGACCCCAGGAGCTGGTGTGGGACGTGCGCCACTCCCGCTACCTGGCCGAGAACATCCCCGGTGCACGCTACGTCGAGCTGGCCGGGGCCGACTCGTTCCCGTTCCTGGGCGACAGCGAGGCGATCGTCGAGGAGATCTCCGAGTTCCTCACCGGCGGTCGAACCGGCACCGCCCCGGCACGGGACCTGCTGACGGTGATGTTCACGGACATCGTCGACGCCACCACGCTGGCGGCGAAGTTCGGCGACGGCCGCTGGCGGAGCCTGCTCTCCCAGCACGACGCGATCGTCCGCGCCGAGCTCGGGCGCTTCGGCGGACGCGAGGTCAAGACGGTCGGCGACGGCTTCCTGGCGACCTTCGCGGG
Organism: uncultured Solirubrobacteraceae bacterium; assembly: GCA_963821425.1. Lineage (GTDB taxonomy): Bacteria > Actinomycetota > Thermoleophilia > Solirubrobacterales > Solirubrobacteraceae > Palsa-744. The sequence continues at coordinate 353,038 of CAWGDS010000001.1, read as the reverse complement.
ACCCCCCTCGCACGCCCTGCGCTGCGCGCTGGCGATCAACCGCGAGGTCCACGAGCTCGAGCTCGAGATCCGTATCGGCGTCCACACCGGCGAGTGCGAGCTGATCGGCGACGACGTCGGCGGGATGGCCGTCCACATCGCCTCCCGCATCGCCGGCCTCGCGGCCCCCGGGCAGGTTCTCGCCTCGGGGACCTCGTTCGGGACCGTCGTCGGCGGCCCTTTCGTCTTCGAGGACCTCGGCTTCCACGACCTCAAAGGGGTGCCCGGCCGCTGGCCGGTGTTCGCCCTCTCGACGAGCCCCTAGGCGCCGGGCGCCCTACTTCCCCGACGGTTCCGGCACGATGCGGATGTAGGGGCGGGGCTCCTTCCAGCCGTCGGGGTAGCGCTCTTTGGCCTCGTCGTTGGAGACCGATCCGGCGATGATCACGTCCTCGCCCGGACGCCAGTTGACGGGCGTGGCGACCTTGTGCTTGGCGGTCAGCTGCAGGGAGTCGATCACCCGCAGGACCTCGTCGAAGTTGCGCCCGGTGGTCATCGGGTAGATGAGGATCAGCTTGATCTTCTTATCCGGCCCGATCACGAACACGTTGCGGACGGTCTGGTTGTCGGCCGGCGTGCGGGCCGACGCGTCCCCACTGGTGCTCGCCGGGAGCATCCCGTAGGCCTTCGCCACCTTGAAGTCGGGGTCGGCGATGATCGGGTAGTTGGGTGCTGTCCCCTGGGTCTCCTCGATGTCCTTCGCCCAGCGCTCGTGGTCGGTGGCCGCATCGACCGACAGGCCGATGATCTTCACGCCGCGGCGGTCGAACTCCGGCTTCGCGTTGGCCATGTAGCCGAGCTCGGTGGTGCACACCGGAGTGAAGTCCTTCGGGTGCGAGAAGAGGACTCCCCAGGAGTCCCCCAGCCAGTCGTGGAAGCTGATCCGACCCTCGGTCGTGTCAGCCTCGAAGTCGGGTGCTTCATCGCCTAGTTGCAGCGCCACGGGGGGAGCTCCTTTCTCGGATTCTGCGCAGTTCTGCACGAACCTAACACCATCGCCGCCCGTGCCACGGCCCGGCGCCAGCGGCCGCCTCGGGTCGGCTGGGCGCTGCGGGTCAGACGGTGGCCGCGCGGCGGTAGCGGGCGACCGCCAGGGGAGCGAACACGGCCACGATCGCGGCCGCCCAAAGGAAGGCCTGCCAGATGTTGTTCCCGGCGGGCGCCCCCAGCCAGAGGGCACGCAGCGCGTCCACCATGATCGTGAAGGGGTTGACTTCCGCGAACGCCCGCAGCGGTTCGGACATCGAGCTGACGGGCACGAAGGCGGAGGAGATGAACGTCAGCGGGAAGATCGCGATGAACCCCACCGAGTTGGCGGCCTCCGGCGAGGAGACGACCATCCCGACGAACGCGAACACCCACGAGAAGGCGTAGCCGAAGAACACCAGCAGGCCGAAGCCGGCCAGCACCTCCCCCACGCTGGTGTGGAAGCTGAAGCCGATGATGAGCCCGGTGATCACGAGGATCACGGCCGAGAGCAGATTCGTGACGATGTCGGCCGAGGTCCGCCCGGCCAACACCGCGGCGCGGGCCATCGGCAGCGAGCGGAAGCGGTCGATGATGCCCTTGTGGAGGTCCTCGTTGAGCCCGATCGCGGTCACGAAGCCCCCGAAGGCGATGTTCTGGACCGTGATGCCGGGGATCAGGAAGTCCGCGTAGCTGTACCCCGGGGTGCGGATCGCTCCCCCGAAGACATACCGGAACAGCAGCACGAACATGATCGGCTGGACGGTGAACGCGAGCAGCAGCTCGGGGGCGCGCGGCAGGCGCACGAGGTTGCGCTCGGCGATCACGAGCGTGTCGCTCAGCAGGCGCCTCACTCCTCGCCCTCCCCTGCCGCCTCGTCGTCCTCGGCGGCCCTGCCGGTCAGCGCCAGGAAGACGTCGTCGAGGGTCGGTCGGCGCAGGGCGATGTCCTGGACACCCACGCCCGCGTCGTCGAGCAGGCGCACGGCCTCCACGATCGCTCCCGGCCGGCTGCGGACGGCCACGCACACCAGCTCCCCGTCCACCGAAGGCGCCTCGTCGCCCATCACGCCCAGCACCTCGGCCGCGCGGCCCGTGCGGGCGGCCTCCTGCAGATGGACCTCCAGGCGCTCCCCACCGACCCGGTCCTTGAGCTCGTCGGGGCTGCCACGGGCAATCACACGGCCCCGGTCGATGACCGCGATCGCCCCGGCCAGGCGGTCGGCCTCGTCGAGGTACTGAGTGGTCAGCAGCACCGTCGCCCCCTCGCTGGCGAGTGCTTCGATCGTCTCCCACAGCTGCAGGCGGCTGCGGGGGTCCAGCCCGGTGGTGGGCTCGTCGAGGAACAGCACCGGCGGCCGGGCCACCAGCGCAGCGGCCAGGTCGAGCCGCCGGCGCATGCCACCCGAATAGCCCTTCACGACACGCTGGGCGGCGCCGCTCAGGTCGAAGCGCTCGAGCAGCTCCCCGGCCCGGCGTCTGGCGGTGGCGCGGCTCATCCCGTAGAGGCGGCCGACAATCGTCAGGTTCTCCTGGCCGGTGAGGTTTTCGTCAACCGCCGCGTACTGACCCGCCAGCCCGATCAGACCACGCAGCCTGGCAGCGTCTCGAACGACGTCCAGGCCCGCCACGCTGGCGCTGCCCGCGTCCGGCTTCAGGAGGGTCGTCAGGACCCGGATCATGGTGGTCTTGCCCGCCCCGTTGGGGCCCAGCAGGCCGAGCACCGTGCCCTCCTGGACGTCGAGGTCCACGCCGTCCAGGGCCCGCACCTCACCGTAGGACTTGACCAGCCCCTGCACCCTCACGGCGAGCACTCCGTCGCCGTCCGGCGCCCCCAGGAGGGAGCGGGTCCCGGTCTCCTCCCGCGCTGGTGCCTCGCCGGCCACGGGTAGCCAATCTAGCGGCCGCCCAAGGAGCTGAAGGCAATCAGCGCTTTTTACGGTCAAAGGACTTGACAGAACCCCCATCTTGCGGATAGACGTTTGCATTAGCAGCGGTCAGCCAGCCCTCCCGGTGGTCGTTGCCGCCCAACTTGGCACTGGAGGCCAGACCCCCTGGAGGGAGAGGGACGAAGCCCGGCCGTTGCCGCCGGGCTTCGGGCGTTCTGGGGTGCGGTTGCCCGTTCTGGGGTTCGCCGGTCGCGGGACGCGCTCGCCGCCGCTCCGGGGCCGGCCGCCCGCACGGCCGACGTCGTCCCGCTCGCCCTTGACGCACGCCCCGGCCCCGGCTAGTGTCAGGGGTCGTTGGAGGGGTCGTTCAGGAGGGGGTTTGCAGGATGCAAAAGAGGATCTTGGGAGCGTCGCTTGCGGCGGCCGTGTTGTTCGCCCTCGCGTGCACCGGCACCGCCTCCGCCAGCCTGATCAAGGCCCTGCGACTCCAGGTCGCCGGCACCGCCCTCCCGGCGGGCGCCCCGATCACGGCCTCGAGCTCCAACACGACGGTGGCCAACGCCTTCTGGAGCCTGGCCTGCTCGGAAAGCACCCTCAGCGGCACGATCGGTCAGAACAACAAGGCCAAGAACGACTTCATCCCGGTCACCGAAGGCCTGTTCGCCGGGGGCGGCAACGAAGGGCTGTGCACCTCGACGTTCGAATTCGTCACGGCCTGGATGCCGACCTCCCCGCCGGAACTGATCCTTGAACGCAAGGGCAACGCTGAGTTCCGCTTCTTCCGCATCAGGCTGACGCCACTGGAAGACGTCAACGCGCCGAGTGGACATCACGAAGCCTGCGTGGCGGCCTCGAACCTGCTCAAGGGCACCTTCCCGCTGAGCGCGACGCCCCAGCCGCTGACGATCACCTTCACGAACTCGAAAATGCACCTCGAGAGCGACCACGGCAAAGAGTGCAGCGGCAAGAAGGAACATTCCCCGTTCATGTCGGGCACATTCACTTTCACCTCCGAAGGCCAGGTCGTGGAAGACGTGATCTTCGAACACGAATAGGCACCGCTTGGCCCCGGCGCCGCCGGGGTGAGCTGATCAGTGAGCTGGGCTGAACAGCTGTACTTCGACGGTGGAGCCGCGCGAGGTGGCTCCGAACGTGCCCGTCAGGCGGGGTTTGCCTTCCAGCCCGATCCCGCACTCGGAGCCCTGCGATTCGATCTTCATTTTCGCGGAGGTGAAGGTCACCGCGAGCGGCTGGGGGGTCGTCGTGACGGGGAACGTTCCCCGCAGGGTGACGGCCGAGATCACGCAGGCTTCCTGTTTGCCTTTGACCTTTTCGACGTCTTCTTTCGGAACGAGCCTCAGCCGGGTGAAGTGGAGCAGGGCCTTGCCTTTGGTGCTCAGCGTCAGTTCGGGAGTCTGTTCGGGTTCAAAGGTGGTCACGAATTCGGGCCCCGAGGCGCACAGGCCTTCATTGCCCCCACCGCCGAAGGAGCCCCCTTCGGTGATCTCCACCGAGTTGCCCTTGCCCTTGCGGATCTGGGCCAGGGCCCCCTTCATCGAGACTTCCGTGCAGGCGAGGCTCCAGAACGCGTTCGAGATCGTGACGTTGGTGGCGCCCAGCGTGATCGGGGCGCCCCCGACCAGCCCCGTGCCCCCCACCTCGAGCTTCAGTGCGCTACCGGCCAGGCTCGAAGCCGGCGCGAGAGCCCCAGCGGCCAGAGCGCCGGCAGCGATCAGCATCGTCCACGTGACCCTCATCCCTCGTTGCATCCTGCAATCCCCTCCCTCGGGCGCTCCAGTGCCTAGGAGCGAGGTTATCCAGGCCCGAGCACACCGTCAAGGCTCGAGCTGGCGCCCCAGGCGGCGCGGCCGCGATTGACGCCGGCGTGGGTGTCTAAGCCTCGACGATGGCATCGGTCAGGGGCTCGATCCCGGCGAGCGGGGCAGCCTCCTCGTCGCTGAGGCCGTAGCGCGCGGCGAGAGCCGCCGGGGAGGTGTAGCTCACCTTCGTCTGGCCGCCGTCGTCCCACACGAGCACCTTCAGCGGCAGGTCCAGGGCCGCCAGCGGCGCGGCCACCATCGCCGGCGTGCCGCCCTTCGGGTTGCCGAACACGACCAGCTTCGTGTCCCGCAACTGCAGTCCGACGCGTTCGGCCTCGCCGCTGTGGTCGACCACGACGAAGACCTTCAACCCCTTGGTCTCGACCAGGCCGAGGAGCCGCTCGACGGTCTCCGGAACCCCGCGCGGGCTGTCCTTGGTGACGACCCCCTCGGGCATCCGGGCGACCATTGCGTCGCCTAGTTTATGCGGACCAACAGTCGCGAACGAGTGCTCTCGGCGTTCGAGGGGTAGGCGGCAGCCGGCGCCGGCGTGACGAGAGTGGTCGCCGCCGACGCCGGCTGATACTGCCTCCCGGCCTCCCTGGCCAAGGTCCGCCGGCCCGAGACCTCCGTAGCTCGGTGGCGAGCGCGGGGTCAGCCGTTAAACGAGTGGAATTCGCCGAGGGCGATCGCGAGTTTCGGCGTGAAGGGTTCGAACTTGTACGGTTTGGTGGCGTCGAAGCCGGCCTTTTCGGCCGCTTTCGGTTCGGCGAACGGCAGCAGGGCTTCGACGGCCTGGCCGATGTTCTTCAGCAACAGGGTCCGCTCGTAGCCGTTGTTGTTCGGCGGCGAGATCGGCTCGGCGGTCTTCTGGATCCCGGTGATGGCGCCGATCGGGCCACCGTCTCCGCCGGCCACGTCGCCTCCCACGACCCGAGCGAGCGTGCGGTGGTCGGACTCGATGCCCATGATGCGCGCCGCCGTGACCCGCAGGTCGGCGGTGCTGAAGTCACGCACCCCGACCAGGTAGGCAGCGATGAAAGCGTCCTCGAGTGTGACGAGGACGTTGAGTGTCGTCTGAGCGTCGGAGAACATCTTCGCCGGGTAGTAGAAGGACGTGAACGGGGTCGGCTTCTTGGTGACGCCTTCCTCCAGCAGGTAGTGGGACATCTCCTCTTGGCGCGCCGCCACCAGATACTGCTGGTCGTCGCCGGGGATGTTCTTGAAGAACGGCGCCGTGTTGATGATGTTGGTGTAGGTGGTGACCGCCAGCGCCTCCGCGATCTGGGCCGCTTTCAGGATTTCGACGTCGCTCGCGGTCAGCCCACCCTTCTTGTGGCTGGGCTTCTTGTGGGCCAGGGCGGCAGCCGGTCCGAGCAGCCCCATTCCGGCCGCTCCGGCCCCCGCGGCCGCTGCACCCTTGAAGAAGTCCTTGCGGGTGGAGGCTGCTGTCAGGGGATCTGTCGTGGCCGTCAGGCCGTTGTCGGCCTTGGCCCCGTTGTCGGTGGTGCCCATCGCCATGCTCCTTCGGTCGGATGCGGGAAGAGCTGTCTTGCGCGGCGGCACGGCCGCCTGCTCAAAAACCTTCTTCGCACGGCGCAGGCAAACGGATCACTCGCGGGCTCGCGGGCGCCGCGAAGCAGTGGCCACGCCGACGGGCAGACCTCTCTCGGGGACTACTCCGCCAGGCCCACGGCTTTCAAGGCTTCGTCCGGGTCGGAGTACATCTCCATGCGCGTCTCCTTGCCGTCCCGAAGCGTGAACACCTGCGCGTAACACATGTCAACCGGCAGCCCGGTGGTCTTCGAGCGACCACGCTGGCGCATGATGCCGACCACCCTGTCCGGGCCTGCGTCATGGAGCGCCTCGATCTCGAAGGCCCAGTCATCGAAGGCGGCGGTCCAATCTCGGATGAACCTCCGCGCCTCCTCGATCCCCTCGTACACCTGCTGCTCGGGCCAGCCTCTGAATTTCGACATGTCCCATACGAAGTCGGGCGCGACGACCTCCTCCAGGAACTCTCCCGTGACCTGCCGATGCTCGTATCCACGCCGGACGATCTCCACGTTCTCCTGCGGCATCGCCTAGACCTCCCCCCGCACAACCACCGGATCGACGCGGCATGTGCCCGCCGCAGCCATTACCGCTACTGCAGCTTGAAGAGCACGGGCCTCGAGCGTTCCTTCGTCCCCGCCGCATTGGAGGCCCTCAACTCGGCCACGTATCCATAACGGGCGCTGGAGCGTTCGGGAATGTTGCGCATGTCTTCCTTGACGCTCACCCCCTCAGAACCGGCTGGAACCGTGCCCTCGGCGACTTCGTGGATCGGGACCGTGCAGTCGATTTTCGGCGGGCATTTCACCCACAGGAGGACCACATAGCTCGTAGGTTCGTCTTTGGTGGTGTTGATGACCGCTTCGGCGGTAGCGCTCGTGGCCGTCACGTTCGACACGAGCAGCTGCCTTTTCTCGACGAGGCGGACACGCCGAACCGCACTCGATGTCCCCCCACCAACCATGACCGCCGCTGCAATCAGCGTGAGCAGCGTCGCAATCCGCCTCACCCTCATCAGGCCTCCCCGGTCCGACCTATCGCACCGGGGGGCATCGTACCGGCATCCTCGCCGGCGTGCCCTTGGAGCGTCGCCGCTTCGCAGACCTCTACTCGATCGGGGCGGCCGGATTTGAACCGGCGACCCCCTGCTCCCAAAGCAGGTGCGCTACCAGGCTGCGCCACGCCCCGTTGACCGAAGGGTAGACGCTGCACTGGCGCCGGCCGGAGCCCGGGGTGAGCCCAGGCCAGCCGTGTAGGGCGCGGGGACCGCGATCGCGGCTGGGTCCGGCGCCGGCGACGGGGGCCGCGCTGCTAGCCTCGCCACCGCCATGGCCGAGATCCAGCCGCTCCGGGCGCTGCACTACGACCAGGCGGTCGTGGGGGCGCTCGCCGATGTCGTCGCTCCCCCCTACGACGTGATCGACGACTCCCAGCGGGCCGCCCTGCTGGAGCGCTCACCCGAGAACGTCGTCGCCGTTGACCTGCCCAAGGGGGACGGGGACGTGTACGGGCAGGCCGGGGAGCGCTTCCAGACCTGGCAACGCGAGGGCGTGCTGGTGCGGGATCCCGAGCCGGCGCTGTGGGCACACACCCAGCAGTACACCGGCCCGGACGGCGTGGCCCGAACCCGCCGGGGGTTCTTCTGCCGGGTCCGGATCGAGCCCTACGGTCCCGGCCGGGTGCGCCCGCACGAGCGGACCCACCCCGGACCGAAGGAGGACCGGCTGCGCCTCACCCGCGCCACCCGCGCCAACATCTCGCCGATCTTCTCGCTCTACTCCGACCCCGAGCAGGCGGCCTGGAGTGCACTCGAGGGCTCCACCTCAAAGCCCCCGTGGGCCGAGATCACCGACGGCGACGGCACCGTCCACCGCATCTGGCGGGTGTCCGATCCGGCGGCGATCGCTGCGGTCCAGGCCGCCACGGCGCGGGCCGAGCTGCTGATCGCAGACGGCCACCACCGCTACGAGACGATGCAGGCCTACGCCGAGGAGCGCGACCGCGAAGGGGCCCCGGGGGACGAGCATCGCTTCATCCTCATGTGCCTGGTCGCGCTCGAGGACCCGGGCCTGACGATCTTCCCCACCCACCGCCTCGTGACCGATCTCGACGAGGCCAGCCAGCACTCCCTGCGGGAGGAGCTCGAGCGGGACTTCGACAGCGAGGAGGTGCCACTCGATCAGATCGCCCCCGACCCCGGCGACGGGCTGCTGCGGCTCGGCTACTTCAACCGCGCCGACGAAGTGCCCAGGCGGCTGACGCTCAAGGATCAGCAGATCGCCAACGAGGCTCTCGCCGGACACGCCGCCCCCTACCTCGAGCTCGACACCGGTGTTCTCGAGGCGCTCGTACTGAAGGGCGCCCTCGGCTTCAGCGACGAGGACATCTCACATTTCAACGGCATGTTCTACGCCCGCGATACCGAGGAGGCGCTGTCGATGGTCCGCTCCGGCGCCTTCGACGCGGCCTTCCTGATGCGCCCCACGCGCGTGGAGCAGGTGCGGGAGCTGGCCGCGGCCGGGGAGAACATGCCCCCCAAGTCGACCTTCTTCTTCCCCAAGCTGCTGACCGGACTGCTCTTCAACCCGCTGGATTAGTCCTGCTCGGGGATATCCTTTCGGGCAACGGAAATAGCGGCAACGGCAAAGAAGAGGGGTCGATATGGCTGAGGCGCGAGGGCTTTCGAGGATCTCCGCGACGGCACGGAGGGATGGGACCGGTTTCAGGCACACCGTCCAGGTGCGCGATCACCAGGTGGCCGTGGACGAGGTCGTGGCCGCGGGCGGCGACGACTCGGCCCCGGACCCCCAGGAGCTGCTGGCGGCGAGCCTCGCGTCGTGCTCGGCCATCACGATGGAGATGTACGCCCAGCGCAAGGGTTGGGACATCGGCCACGTCGAGGTGTGCGTCGAGTACAGCCCTCCCGAGCGAGGCTGCATGACGAAGTTCGAGCTGGTCCTGCGCCTGCCCGACAACCTTCCCGACGAGCACGCCGAGCGGCTGCGCGTGATCGCCGCCAAATGCCCCGTCCACCGGGCGCTCGAGGGCGACGTGATGTTCCAGGAGCGCATTGAGCGAGTTCACCTGGCCGCCTGAGGGGGTTCCGGCGGCGGCGGGGGTGCCCGCCCGCGTCGAGACCCCCGCTGCCGTGCTCGTGCCGCTGTTCCTCGGCACGGAGTCAGAGCCCCACCTCGTGCTCACCAGGCGCCGCGCCGACCTGCGTCGCCACGCCGGCGAGATCTCGTTCCCGGGCGGGCGCCGGGACGAGGAGGACGCCAGCCTTCAGGTGACTGCCCTGCGGGAGGCCGAAGAGGAGATCGGCCTGCCCCGCACCGACGCCAACGTGATCGGCGAGCTGCCCGCCACCTCGACGTTCGCCACCGGCTACGTGATCCACCCGTTCGTGGCCACGATCCCGGATGGAACAGCCTGGCAGCTGTCCCCACGGGAGGTGGACGCCGTGCTCGAGCTACCCGTCCAGGCGATCCGCGAGGGCCGCACGACCACCGAGCTGACGCGGCGCGGGTTCACCTTCGAGACCGACGCCTACGTCGTCGAGGAGCACCTCATCTGGGGCGCCACCGCGCGCATCATCGACCACCTGCTCGAGCGCCTGCGCGACGGCGGACCGCCGGCGGCTCCGCTCACGCTCGGATGAGCGCGCCCCCCTGGGCGGGCTCGAGGCTGACCCGCGGCCAGATCGGCCCGAGGACCATCATCAGCGACCCGAGCAGGGCCAGCCAGCTGCCCTCGCGCAGTGACAGCGCCACCAGGCCTCCGGCCGGCACCGGCGGCTCGGCCATGCGGTAGATCACACACACGGTCGCCACCAGCCCGACCAGCACGATCGCACGGCCCGCCCCGGCACCCGCGGGGCCTGCACCCCGGGCGAGCGCCATCAGAGCATCGATCAGGGCGATCCCCGCCAGCACCAGCAGCACGACGCCGAGGTCGTGGAGCACCTGGTGAGCGGTGAGAGCGGCGATTTCCTGGCCGCTCAGCGAGGTCACGCTGCCATGCACGCCGGCCGCCAGCTGCTGCAGGGTGCCGTTGCCGAACTGCCCGGCGAGGCTCTGGAGGGCGCTGGCGGCAAAGGTCGCTCCGCCAGGGGTCAAATTGACCGCGTACCAGGGCAGGAACACAGAGATCGCCAGCAGCACCGCCCCGAGGGCCGACACGAGCAGCCCGTAGCGCGAGCGGTCGTTTGCCATGTTGCGCTTTTCGGCACAAAGTCGTCGAAGCTTGAACGGCGCCGGCTTCTAACGGCCGATCAACAGATCTTCGATCGCCGAGCGCGCCTGGCGTTGCCAGGCCGCGTCCTCGCCGTCGTCGGCCTCGAGCACGGCCAGCGGGATCGCGTTTCGCTCACACATCCGCCGCGCGATCTGCTCCCCCTCGGCCAGGGCGGCGGCGGCGGGCGTGCTCCCGCGGGCCTCGTACACGAAGCCCCTCACGGTGGTGTCGATCATCTGCGTGAGGAAGAACTCGAGGCGCCGGGTGTGGAGCTCAACCAGCTCCTGCTGCTCGCCCCGGGCGCCGGCCAGCAGCCAGCAGGCGATTCCGACCCCGTCCAGCGCCCCCCGCAGGGTCGCCAGCCGCTCGGGGGTGCCCGGCCAGCACTCGGCGCCGACCCGCTCGATCTCCTGCCGCGTGTCCGCTGAGCGGGTCGTGATCCGCACCGCGTGACCCTGCCCGCTCAGCCAGCCGGCCAGCTCCCTTCCCCGGCAGCCGCCTCCGACGACCAGAATCCGCGCCACGGCCGGGCATTATGATCGCTCGCCCATATGGCCCCCGACGACTCCCCCACCCCACAGGACACGGTCACGATGGAGAAGATCGTGGCGCTGTGCAAGCGCCGCGGCTTCGTGTTCCCGTCCTCGGAGATCTACGGCGGCGTCGGCTCGACCTACGACTTCGGCCACTACGGGGTGCTGCTGAAGAACAACCTCAAGAACGAGTGGTGGCGGGCGATGCTGCAGGAGCGCGACGACATCGTCGCGATCGACTCGGCGATCCTCCAGCACCCCCGGGTATGGGAGGCATCCGGACATCTGGCCGGCTTCACCGATCCCCTGGTGGACTGCCGCACGTGCAAGCAGCGCTTCCGGGCCGACCACCTGCAGGAGCTCCAGTGCGGGCGCAAACCGTCTCGCCATCCCGGCGAAGCGGACGAGTGCGACCTGACCGAGGCACGCGACTTCAACCTCATGTTCGAGACCACCATCGGACCGGTCAAGGAGTCGGGGTCCACCGCCTACCTGCGGCCCGAGACCGCCCAGGGGATCTTCATCAACTTCAAGAACGTGCTGCAGTTCTCGCGCAAGAAACCCCCCTTCGGGATCGCCCAGGTGGGGAAGTCGTTCCGCAACGAGATCACCCCCGGCAACTTCATCTTCCGGACGCGCGAGTTCGAGCAGATGGAGATGGAGTTCTTCGTGCCGCCGTCCGAGGCCCAGCACTGGTACGAGCACTGGCTCGGCGAGCGTGAGCGCTGGTATGTGGAGCTCGGCATCCGCCCCGCCCACCTGCGTCTGCGAGCCCACGACGCCGACGAGCTGTCCCACTACTCCTCGGGCACCAGCGACGTCGAGTACCTGTTCCCGTCGAGCTCCAACCCGGAGGACCGGCGCTGGTCGGAGCTCGAGGGGATCGCCAACCGAGGCGACTTCGATCTCTCCCGCCACGCCGAGTTCTCGGGCGAGAAGCTGGAGTACTTCGACCAGGGCAGCGGCGAGCGCTATGTCCCCCACGTGATCGAGCCCGCCGCCGGAGCCGACCGGGCGCTGCTGGCCTTCATCGTCGACGCCTACGAGGAGGAATTCGTCGAACGCGAGGGCACCGGCGAGGGTGAGCGCCGCACAGTGTTGCGCCTGCACCCCCGGCTCGCGCCCGTGAAGGCGGCCGTGCTGCCGCTGGTGGGCAAGGACGGCCAGCCCGAGCTCGCTCGCGAGGTCTACGCCGCGGTGCGGGAGAAGGTCCAGGCCGAGTACGACGCCGGCGGGGCGATCGGGCGCCGCTACCGCCGCCAGGACGAGATCGGCACCCCCTTCTGCCTTACGATCGACCACCAGAGCCTCCAGGACCGCACAGTTACGCTGCGTGATCGCGACTCGCTCGAGCAGCAGCGAATCGCAATCGATGGCATCGACGAGGAGATCGCACGGCGTGTTGCGGCACCGTGGAGGACGCCAAAGCTCTAGCCGAGAGGGGTTCCAGTTGGACTTCGATTTGACCGACGAGCAGCGCCTGATCAAGGAGACGGCCCGCGAATTCACCGACCGGGAGCTCGTCGAGCGCACCAAGATCAACGCCCGTAACCACCACTTCGACCTCGACCTGGTGGCCAAGATCGCGGCCCAGGGCTACCTCGGGGCGATCGTCCCCCAGGAGTACGGCGGGGCCGGGCTGGACTACTGCACCTACGGCCTGATCGTGGAGGAGATCGGCCGCGGCGACTCGGCGATCCGCACCGTGATCTCGGTCCAGACTTCGCTGGTCTGCTCGGCGATCCTGAAATGGGGCACCGAGGAGCAGCGCCTGATCTACCTGCCGAAGCTCTGCTCCGGGGAGTGGCTGGGGTGCTTCGGCCTGACCGAGCCCGACACCGGCTCCGACGCCGCCAACCAGAAGACCCGCGCGGTCCGCAAGGGCGACGGCTGGGTGATCAACGGCGGCAAGATGTGGATCTCGATGGGTGACTACGCGAAGGTCGCCCTGATCTTTGCCCAGACCGACCCCTCGCTCGGCCACAAGGGCCTCGCCTGCTTCCTCGTCGACACCGACCAGGAGGGCTACAAACCGCAGCCGATCGAGCACAAGATGGGGCTCCACGCGTCCGACACGGCGTCGATCGCCCTCGAAGATGTGGAGGTCTCCGACGAGCAGATGCTGGGTCAGATCGGGGACGGCTTCAAGGTCGCCATGTCGGCCCTGGACTCGGGCCGCTACTCGGTCGCGGCCGGCTGCGTTGGCATCTGCCAGGGCTGCGTGGAGGAGTCCGTGCGCTACGCCAAGGAGCGCGAACAGTTCGGCCGCCCGATCGCCAGCTTCCAGCTCGTCCAGGCGATGATCGCGGACATGGTCCTGAAGACGGACGCCTCGCGAATGCTCGTGTGGCGGGCGGGATGGCTGAAGGACAAGGGCATGCCGAACACGCTCGAGACCTCGATCGCCAAGCTCCACGCAACCGAGGCCTCGCTGGAATGCGCCAACCTCGCGATCCAGGTCCACGGCGGAGCCGGGTACGTCGATGACCATCCCGTGGAGCGCTACTTCCGTGACGCCCGCGTGACCACCCTCTACGAGGGGACCTCCCAGGTCCAGAAACTGATCATCGGGCGCGCCATGACCGGCATCAGCGCGCTCGTGCCGGCCTGAGCCCGGTGACCGCGGGCGACTCCGGCGGGGCGAACCTCGTGCCCGACGTGATCGGGGTCCTCGGCGCCGGCACGATGGGCGCCGGCATCGCCCAGCTGGCCGCCCGCGCGGGCGCGGAGACGCTGCTGTACGACCCGATCGAGGCGGCCCTGGAGTCGGGCCTGCACAAGGCCCGTGAGGGCCACGCCAAGGAAGCCGCCCGCGGGCGTCTGAGCACGGAGGAGGCCAAGGCGGCCTCCGAGCGCCTGCACCCGGTGGGCGAGCTCGAGCGGCTGGGCGACTGCGGACTGGTGATCGAGGCGGTCCCCGAGCGCCTGGAGCTCAAGCACGAGCTGCTGGACAGTCTCAGCTCGATCGTGGCCGAGGACTGTGTGCTCGCGACCAACACCTCCTCGATGCTCGTGACCGAGATCGCCCGTGCGGCGACCATGCCCGAGCGGGTCGTGGGGATGCACTTCTTCAACCCCGCGCCGGTGATGCGGCTGCTGGAGGTGGTCGCCGGGGAGCGCTCCGGCGAGCAGCCCCTTCTGATCGCCGAGGCGACGGGTAGGGCGATGGGCAAGACCGTGATCCGGGCCGCCGACGGTCCCGGCTTCCTGGTCAACCGCTGCAACCGGCCCTTCGGCCTGGAGGCCCTGCGCCTGCTCGGAGAGCGTCTGGCCGAGATCGAGGCGATCGACCGCATCTGCCGGATGGGCGGGGGCTTCCGGATGGGGCCTTTCGAGCTGATGGATCTCGTCGGGGTGGACACCGGCTTCGAGGTCTCCAAGAGCTTCTATGCCCAGAGCTTCGGCGAGCCGCGCTGGAAACCGTCTCCGATCACCACGCGCTACGTCGCCGCCGGCCTGAACGGGCGCAAGAGCGGCCGCGGCTACTACGACTACTCCGGCACCGCCGAGGGCGGCAGCTATCGCTCCGAGGACCCGGGACCGATCGAGGCCGAGGTGGAGGGCGGCGAGGGCGTGGTGGTGATCTCCGGCGCCGGGGCGCTGGCGAGCGAACTGCGGGAGGCGGCCACCGCCTCCGGCTACGAGGTCCGCTCCCCCCACGCCCCCAGCGGCGGCGTGCTGCCCTCGCTGGCGATCGACTGCACGGGCTCCCTCGCCGAAGCCGAGAACGAGCTCGAGCCGGGCCACGGAGGCGCTCAGCTGCTGCTCTGCGCCCGTGCCTCGCTGACCCGCCTGAACCCGGGAGGCAGCGCGGTCGGATTCCACGCGCTGCCACCGTTCACGGACACCCGCCTGGTGGAGCTCACGCGCACGGAGAGCTCATCGCCCGTCGCGGCCGCCCGCGCCGAGCGTTTCTTCCACACGCTCGGCAAGCACGTGGCCTGGGTGGGAGACGCTCCCGGGCTGGTGCTCGGGCGGATCGTCTGCCAGGTCATCAACGAGGCCGCCTTCGCCCTCGGCGAAGGGGTCGGTAGTGCCGAGGACATCGACCTCGGCATGGAACTCGGTGTCAGCCATCCGCGGGGACCGTTTGCGTGGGCCGACCTGATCGGCCTGGAGCACGTGCTGGCGGTGCTGAACGCGCTGTGCGACGAGTACCGCGAGGAGCGCTACCGTCCCGCGCCGGCGCTGAGGCGACTCGTGGCCGCCGGCAGGATCGGGCGTGGCGGCAGCGGCGGGTTTCTGCCCACCAGCACATGAGCTCCGTGGCCGGCTCGGACATCCCCTCGGATGCCCGATCTCACATCCCGGCGGCGCCCCGGCGTTAACGGGGCAGATGAGCGGAGGACCTCCCCCCTTTCAGGTATTCCTCGACCAGAACCGGGACGCGGTGTGGCGCTTCCTGGTGTCCTCGGTGGGCCCCTCCGACGCCGAGGACTGCTTCCAGGAGACCTTCATCTCGGCCCTGCGTGCCTATCCCCGCCTGCGGGCGGACTCGAACCTGCGCGCGTGGGTGCTGACAATCGCCCACCGCAAGGCCGTCGACTGCCATCGCGGCCGTGCCCGCCGGGCGCTCCCGGTGTCGGACGTGGAGATCCTCGACACCCGCGCCGGCGAGCGCTCCGAGCCCGCCGACGCCGAGCTGTGGGGCGCCGTCCGCGAGCTGCCGCCGCGTCAGCGCTCGGCCGTGGTGCTGCGCTTCCGGGCCGACCTCGCCCACCGCGAGATCGCGGCCGCCATCGGGTGCTCGGAGGCCGCGGCCCGGCGCTCCCTGCACGAGGGTCTACAGAAGCTAAGAGCGGAGGTGGTCACATGAGCCCCAAGACCGACGACGCGATCGGCCGCGCCCTGCGCGCGGGCCCCGGGCCCAAGCGGGCCGAAGCCGCTGCTGCCGCGGCCGCCGGCGAGCGCCTGCTGGCGCGGATCGCGTCCGAGGAGCTCGCCGATGTCGCCTACCGACCCGTCGACTCGCCCTTCGGCACCCTCCACGCCGCCGTCACCTCGCGCGGGCTCGTGCGCCTGGCCTTCCCCGAGGAGCTCGAGGCGGCGATGGTGGAAGAGCTCTCCCGCCGCATCTCGCCACGGGTCGTCCGCAGCCCCCAGCCGCTGGAGGAGCTCGAGCGGGAGCTCGACGAATACTTCTCCGGGCGCCGGCGCAGCTTCTCGCTGAAGCTCGACTGGAGGCTGATCGGACCGTTCGCCACGCGCGTACTCACCCGCACCTCCGAGATCCCCTACGGCGGACACTCGACGTACGGGGAGGTCGCCGCCGAAGCAGGGAGCCCCCGCGGGGCCCGGGCGGCCGGCAACGCGCTGGGGTCGAACCCGATTCCGATCGTGATCCCCTGCCACCGCGTGCTCCACGCCGGCGGCGGTCTGGGCGGCTACGGCGGCGGACTGGACAGGAAGCGCTTCCTGCTCCAGCTCGAGGGAGCGCTCGAGCGCTAGTCGGTCTTGGCCATCGCGGTCCACTCCGCCAGGGCGGGGTCACCGATGGGCATCCCCGCGGGCCTCGGCACCTCGGGGGTGTCGCGCAGGTACCACTCGGCGTCCAGCGCGGCCTGGCAGCCAGATCCGGCGGCCGTGATCGCCTGGCGGTAGGTGTGGTCCACGAGGTCGCCCGCGGCGAACACCCCCGGCAGGTTGGTCCGTGTCGAGCGGCCCTCCGTGAGGACATAGCCGTTCTCGTCCACGTCCACCTGGCCCCGCACCAGCTCCGACTGGGGCTCGTGGCCGATCGCGATGAAGCTTCCCGAGACCATCAGGTCCTGCTCGTCGCCGGTCTCGGTGTTGACGAGCGTGGCGTGACCGAGGGCGCCGTTCTCGCCGGGCGCGAACTCGCTCACCCGGTAGGGGACCAGGAAGTCGATGTTCGGCTGCGAGCGGGCCCGCTCGAGCATGATCTTCGAGGCCCGGAACTCCGGGCGACGGTGCACGATCGTGACCCTGGAGGCGAACTTCGACAGGAACACGGCCTCCTCCATGGCCGAGTCTCCGCCGCCCACGATCAGCGTCGGGGCGCCCTTGAAGAAGGCGGCGTCGCAGGTGGCGCAGTAGCTGACGCCGCGGCCTGAGAGGTCCGCCTCGCCCTGGACGTCCAGCTTTTTGTGCTCGGCGCCCATCGCCAGCACGACGGTCCGGGCGGCGTGCTCCTCCTCGCCCACCCACACCCGGTGCAGGCCGCCGGGCTCCTGTGCCAGCTCCACACGCTCGACTTCCTCGGTCTCCAGGCGGGCGCCGAAGCGCTCTGCCTGGTCGCGGAACTTCTGCATCATCTCGGGCCCCATAACGCCCTCGGGGAAGCCGGGGTAGTTCTCGACGTCCGTCGTCTGCTGGAGCAGTCCGCCCCAGGCGTAGCCCTCGAACACGAGCGGCCGCAGGTTTGCGCGTGCGGTGTACAGCGCCGCGGTGTACCCCGCGGGTCCGCTTCCGACGATGATCACGTCCTCGACGTCGCTCATCTGGCCTCCTGGTCCGCTTTCGAGAGCCTGAAGCCTCTCAAAACTCGACTCGCTTTACTTTGTATAGTGTAGCTGATGCACTACCAATGCGCACGGGTAGGGCGCATCGCAGCTTGCGACTCGCGATTCGCTTGCAGGGGTCCCGGTCCTCTGCGCGAATCGAAGGCCGGTGCTGGCCACGTTCTTCAGTCAGCCGCTCGTGTGGTCCACGAGCATCATCGAACTGCTGACGCTACTCGGGCTGTTCTCGCTGATCGGCGGCCTTTACAGGCACTTCGAATGCCACGTCGGAACCTGCCACCGGCTCGGCCACCCGGTACAGGGCACCTCACACCGGGCCTGCTGGCACCACCATCCGCACCTCCACCGCAAAATGACGGCCGAGGACATCGCCAAGGCGGCAAAGGACGCCGCCGCCCGTACGATCGATCCGCGGTCCTGACCGCCCTCCGCGCCCGGTAGTCCTCCCGGGGGCCGCTAAGAGCCCTGCAAGGCCCCCGCCTGGCTGGCAACGGCAGGGACGGCGCCAGACCCGGCAGGCGCTTGCTCGGTCTTCCACTGGGCCACCGTTTTGCGCAGCTGGAAGTAGGCGATGCCGCCTGGAATGGTCGGCAGCCAGAAGGAGATCGCGCGGTAGGAGAGCACCGCCAGGACGGCCAGGTCAAACGACACCCCGAAGGCCGCGAAGGCGCCGATCATGCCGCCCTCGACGCCCCCCAGGCCGCCGGGCAGCGGCAGCAGGTTGGCGAGGGTGCCGACGAAGTAACACATCCAGATCACCGAAAGCGGTGGCGGTGTGCCGAAGGCGTGGAACATCGCCCACAGCACGAGGATGTCGAATGTCCACCACACGACCGCCCCGAGCACCCCCGGGCGCCGTTCGCGGATCAGGTCGATCGCGGTGCGCACCCCGCTGGCCGCCAGCGCGGGCGCCGCCACCCCGCGGTCGAACATGCGGGGGAGGCGTCCGGGTCCCGCCGCCCAGGCGTGCAGGCGGCGCTCCAGGTCTTTGGGCAGGAACGCGATCGCCCCCGTCACCACGAACAACACGAAGCCGGCGATCGCGGGCACGACCGTGATCGCGAACGAGCCGCCGCCGGGAAAGGCGCCCGTCGCCAGCGCCACCCCGTCGATCAGCAGCGAGGCGGCGTACACGGCGTACAGCAGGGTCATGAAGGCAACCATCCGGCAGGCCACCAGACGGGGAGGCATCCCCGAGCGGCGCAGGGCCCAGGCCGTCAACGCGATCCCGCCCGCCCCGGCTGCCGCGAACAGCCGCGTGGCCACGAGTCCCGCCATCGTGATCTGGTAGCTGACCCGCCAGGAGATCCGCGAGGGGCCACGAGCGAAGACGGTCCGGAACAGCACCACGTAGCCGCCGAAGGAGATCACCTCGAAGGCGACGCCGACGGCGACCCACCATTTGTCGCCCTTCTCGATCCGTTTGACGTCCTGGCTGACCCCGGCGAGCTTGGGCAGCACCAGATACAGGAAGGCGACGATCGAGACCGCGAACACGCCGAAGGCCAGCAGCTGACGGCGGGTGAGCCGCACACGCGGCATCTCGTCCTCGCCAACGTGCTCGACCTGCACATCCCCTCCCCCGGCCCCGGAGCTCTCGACGTCGGCAACGCCGGGGTCAGCCAACCTGCGCTCCTGCCCTGCGCCTTCGGGCTCGCCCTCCCGGGCGCTCGCAGCGGGCGTCGTGCGCCCCTGCAGGCGGGACGCAGGCGGCTGTTCAGCGGGTTCCAGCGGGCCTTCCGGGCCGGCTTCGGGCGCAGGCGTCCCGGCCTCCTCCGAGGAGGTTTCGTTGGCCTCGCGCTCGCGCCCCCCGCGATCCGCCCGCCGCACGGCGGCTCTCACCCGCACTCTGTTCAGGCCTCCCCGTGTGCCATCTCCTCCAGCCGCGAGACGATGCCCGCGACACGCCCCAGCGGCTCCGCCGCCAGTGGGGCGAGACGTTTGACCGCGACCGTCAGCGCGGCACCCCCGACCAGGTCGATGAGGTAGTGCTCGCCGAGGTACACCAGCGCGAAGCCGAGCGTCACCAGGTACCCGTAACCGACCACCCCCGCTCCCCTACCCGTCTCAGCGAGCAGCGACGCGGCCATCAGGGATGTGGCGAAGTGCAGAGAAGGCATCGCAGCGAGGGGGTTACCGCCGAACACACTGTAGAGGGAGCCCCAGCCGTCTCGCCAGAAAAACTCGCCGTACTCCACCATCATGCGCCGCACCTCGAGGGCCTCCTCCCCCGCCTCTCCCTGGGTCGCCGCGTACCACGGCGGGGCGGTCGGAACGACCCAGTAGAAGGACGCTCCGATGTCGAACACGGCGTAGGTGAGGGCCGCCGCGCGCACGAAGCGGCGAGGGTGGCGGGCCATGATGTAGAGCATCGCGCCGTGGGGCACCGCGAACCAGCTCCAATGGGCCCACACGAGGACCCGGTCGAGCGCGGTCCAGCGGGGACCCTCGGGACCGCTCCGGGCCAGCGCCCGCTGCAGCCGCACGCTCGGCAGCTCACCCAGCCCGAGCACCCGGTCGGCCACGATCGGATAGCGGATGTGGACCCGCTGGGCCTGTGCGGAGCTGTCGTCGTGAGGGGTCTTGTAGGCGGCCACGTAGGCCCACATCTGCAGGCCGCAGGCGGCTATGTCACGCCGGCGCGAGGGGCGCGCGGCGACGCACAGCCCGACCGGTGCCGCGAACGCGACCGCCTGCGTGACCAGCGCCGGAGCGGGGATGCGACGGCGCAGCAACGGGGCGGCGAAGCCGGCGAGCACAACCCCCCACGCGGCTGCTCGGATCGCGCTCGACCGCGACACAGGGCCGTGAGTATATGGACGGGTCAGGGGGCCCTAGTCGCGCGCGAGCGTGGCCCTGGCGTCGATCGCGGCCTGCACCAGCGCGCTCACCACCGGGCTCGCGGGGTCGGCCTCGGGGTGCCACTGGACGCCCAGCACGAAGCGCCGCTCGGGCAGCTCGATCGCCTCGGGCAGCTCATCGAGGTCCGAGATGCCGCTCACCACGAGGCCCTCGCCGAGCCTCTCCACGCCCTGGTGGTGGTGGGACTTGGTGACGTGCGCGAGCTCTCCCGCCGCGCTCGCCGCCAGCGAGCCCTCGATCAGCATCACGTCGTGCTCGGCCCCGTCGAAGGAGCCCAGCACGCGGCGGTGATCCTCGTGGCCCACGAGGTCCGGCAGGTGCTGCACCAGCGTCCCTCCCAGCGCGATGTTGATCAGCTGCATCCCGCGGCAGATCCCGAGCACGGGCATGTCCGCCTCGATCGCGGCCGTCGTCAGGGCGATCTCGAACGCGTCCCGCTCGGGCACCGTGTCGTGCGTCTCGGGGTGGGCCGGCTCGCCATAGCTGGAGGGGTCGATGTCGGCCCCGCCGGCGAGCATCAGCCCGTCGATCAGCTCGAGCACCTCGCCCGGATCGCCGGCCGAGTGCTCGTCCGGCAGCAGCCCCAGCGCGAGGCCGCCCGCCCGCTGGACCGCGGAGGCGTAGCCGAACGGGACCAGCGCGGCACGCTGGTCCCAGACGCTCCACCGCGCTCGCTCGAGCGCCGCACAGATGCCGATCACGGGCCTCTTCACCCCACAAACCATAGGATCCTCGGGAGCCGGCAAGCGGCGTGGGCATTGCGGCGCGCGCCCCGGCCGGTCCTTTCGGCTTTGCAGAGGAGACCATGAGCGAGACCACGACCGAGCTTGAGACCGTCAACCTGCACGTCCGCGACGGCGCGGCCACGGTGGAACTGAACCGCCCGGAGGTGCTCAACGCCTGGAACGGGCAGTTCGGCGACGACCTGCGTGCGGCCTTCGAGCAGATCACAGCCGACGACGAGATCAGAGCCGTGCTGCTCACCGGCGGCGGCCGCGCCTTCTCCTCGGGGGCCGACCTGAAGGACGTCGGCGGGGGCTTCACGACCGAGGACGGCCGCCCGGACGTCTACCGCACGTTGACCGAGCGCTACCACCCGATCATGAAGTCGATCCGCGAGCTGCCGAAGCCGGTGGTGGCGGCCGTCAACGGCCCCGCGGTCGGCATCGGCTGCTCGCTGGCCCTGTGCTGCGACCTGATCCTGGCCGCCGAGAGCGCCTACTTCCTGCTCGCGTTCGTCAACATCGGTCTGGTCCCCGACGGCGGCTCCTCGCTGTTCGTGCCCACCCGCATCGGCATGGCCAGGGCCACCGAGCTGTCGATGCTCGGCGAGCGCCTGCCGGCCCAGAAGGCCCTCGAATGGGGCCTCATCAACCGCGTGGTGGTGGACGAGCTGCTCCTCGAAGAGGCCAACGCACTGGTGTCGCGCATGGCCGCCGGCCCCACGCGCTCGTTCGCGGGCACCAAGCGACAGCTAAACAACTGGCTGTATCAACGCATGGACGAGCAGCTCGAGCTCGAGGCCCAGATCCAGCGCGAGATGTCCCAGAGCAAGGACTTCTTCGAGGGCGCTATGGCCTTCGTGGAGAAGCGACCCCCACGCTTCACCGGGGCCTGAACAGTTCTCGTGTCATTTGTTATCAAGCCGGGACCGCGAGGCTCCCAATAGAATCCTGCGCGCCTTGGGCCAGCTGAGCTCCCTCCTCGCGTTCTTCACCCCCGAGTCCGGCGGCTCCCCGAACGCGAACGAAATCGACAGCCTCTACAAGGTCGAGCTCGTCATCGCCCTGATCATCTTCGTGGCGGTCCAGGGCGCGCTGCTGTACGCGCTGATCCGCTTCCGTAAGCGCAAGGGCGCCGTCCCCGCCCAGATCCGCGGCAACAGCAGGCTGGAGTGGGGCTGGACCGTCGGGGCTGCGGTGATCCTCGTGGCCCTCGCCGTGCTCACCTTCAGCAAACTGTCCTCGATCGAGAACCCGCCCAACTCCAACGCCGCCGGCTACAACGCCTCCGACGATGGTCAGCTGCTGTACGCGAGCACCAGTCGCAAGCTGCCCCCGAACGGCAAATCGCTGAACATCACGGTGATCGGCCGCCAGTACATCTGGCAGTACATCTACCCCGGCTCCACCGAACCGGACGGCCTCGCCGCCCCCTACTCCTACGTGGAAATGGTCGTCCCCACCGAAACCACGGTCTCGCTCGACATCGTCTCGGCCGACGTCGTGCACGCGTGGTGGATCCCCGAACTCGGCGGCAAGTTCCAGGCCGTGCCCGGGTACCACAACCACACCTGGTTCAAGATCCCCAAGCCCGGCGTCTACAGAGGCCAGTGCGCCTTCCTGTGCGGACGCCTGCACGCACGCATGCTGGCTACCGTGCGGGCCGTGCCGCCGGCCCAGTTCGAAGCCTGGCTGGCGAACCAGAAACGGCTCCTCTCGCAGGCCAACCAGGCCGCGAAGGTGGCACGTGAAAAACTCGGCGCCCAGACCGGCGCAGGACAGGTCGAAAACCCCTAGGACCGGCAGGAGAGCTCCGACCCCCCAATGGCCACCTACGTAGCCCCCGTCCCCCACGTAACCGCCCACGAGGTGCAGACCAGGCCGACCGGCTGGACGCGCTGGCTGACCACGACCGATCACAAGGAGATCGGGATCATGTACATGGTCGCGACCTTCGTGTTCTTCCTGCTCGGCGGGGTCGAGGCGCTGATGATGCGCCTGCAGCTGGGGGCGCCGGAAAACACGATCGTCAGCCCCACCACCTACAACCAGCTGTTCACGATGCACGGCACGACGATGGTGTTCCTGTTCGTCGTGCCGATGATGGCGGGCCTGGCCAACTACTTCGTGCCGCTCATGATCGGCGCCCGGGACATGGCCTTCCCGCGCCTGAACGCGCTCTCCTTCTGGCTCTTCCTGGCCGGCGGGGTCGTGTTCTACGCGTCGATCTTCTGGAGCCCGCCGGAAGCCGGCTGGGTGAGCGTGGTGCCGCTGGCCGAAAGCACGTTCTCGCCCTCAGGGGGCCAGGACGCGTGGATCTACCTGGTCCACCTCACCGGCCTGTCCTCGCTGCTGGGGGCGATCAACTTCTACGTCACGATCGCGAACATGCGCGCCCGGGGTATGAGCTGGGCGCGGCTGCCGCTGTTCGTGTGGACGATCCTCGTCTACGCCGTGCTGCTGATCTTCGCGCTGCCGGTGATCGCGGCCGCGGCCACGATGCTGCTCGCCGACCGCCACTTCGGCACCCACTTCTTCGACCCCGCCCAGGGCGGCTCGCCACTGCTGTGGCAACACCTGTTCTGGTTCTTCGGGCATCCCGAGGTCTACATCATGGTGTTACCCGGGTTCGGGCTGATCTCCGAGATCCTGCCCGTGTTCGCGCGCAAGCCGATCTTCGGCTACCGGGCGATCGCGGCCTCCACCGTGGCGATCGCGTTCCTGGGCTTCCTCACCTGGGCGCACCACATGTTCACGGCCCCGATCCCCGAGGCGATCCTGATCTTCGTGATGCTCAGCTCCTATCTGATCGCGGTGCCCACGGGGGTGAAGGTCCTCAACTGGGTGGCGACCCTGTGGCGAGGGACCGTGGAATACACGACCCCGCTGCTGTTCGCCGTGGGCGGCGTCTCGATCTTCCTGATCGGAGGCATCTCGGGCATCTTCCTGGCCACCTTCCCGATCGACTGGCAGGTCAACGAAACGTACTTCGTGGTGGCCCACCTGCACTTCGTGCTGTGGGGCGGAGCGGTGATGCCGATCTTCGCCGGCATCTACTACTGGTTCCCGAAGATCACCGGGCGCAAGCTCGACGAACGAGCCGGCCGGCTCAGCTTCGGGCTGATCTACCTGGGCGTGCTCGTGACGTTCCTGATCCAGCACGTGATGGGCCTCGACGGGATGCCCCGGCGGATCTACGAGTACGACAACGTCGGGCACCTGCAGCTCTACAACCAGATCTCCACCGTGGGCTCCTTCATCCTCGCTGCCGGCGTGCTCGTGACGGTCGTCAACGTCGCCCGCAGCCTCAAGCGCGGGGTCGTGGCCGGGCCCGATCCGTGGGTCGCGAACACGCTCGAGTGGTTCACCACCTCGCCGCCGGCGCCGAACAACTTCGACGTCATCCCGCTGGTGCGCTCGGTCGAACCGATGAAGGACATCCGCCGCGAGATCGAGCGGCGCAGCTCTTCCGCACACGCCCCAGGCTCGGCGACCGTGCCGGCCGGGGCCCGGCAGGTGGGAACCTAGGTGGCCCCCGCCGTCGGAACGGTCGTCCCCGCCCAGCCGGCGTTCGCCTCACGCACCCGCCAGCTGCTGAGCGACCTGCTCGAGCTGACCAAGCCGAAGGTCCAGTCGCTGCTGCTGCTGACGACGGTGGCGAGCATGTACGTGGCCGGCGACCCCTCCGTGGGGCTGGTGGCGCTGACCTGCCTCGGGGGCTACCTGTCGGCCGGCGGAGCCGGGGCGGTCAACCACTACGTGGACCGCGACATCGACGCCCTCATGAGCCGCACGGCCAACCGCCCGATCCCCGCCGGGCGCATCGCCCCCCGCGTGGCGCTGGTGTTCGGGTGCACGCTGGCGGCCTGCTCGGTGGCCCTGCTGTGGCTGGCCGTCAACCCCCTCGCCGCGGGTCTGTCGTTCGCCGGCTTCCTCGGCTACGTGTTCGTCTACACGCTCTGGCTGAAGCGGCGCAGCCCGCAGAACATCGTCATCGGCGGCGCCGCCGGGGCTGTCCCGCCACTGGTCGGCTGGGCCGCGGTCACGGGCTCGCTGAGCGGCACCGCGGTGCTGATGTTCTTCATCGTCTTCTTCTGGACCCCGCCCCACTTCTGGTCGCTGTCGCTGCTGATGAAGGACGAGTACGCCAAGGTCGGCGTGCCGATGCTGCCGGTGGTGAGGGGCGAGGCCGAGACACGCCGCCAGATCGCCCTCTACGCGGTCCTGCTGTACGTCGTCACCCAGCTGCCGTTCTGCGCCGGGGGCTTCGGCACGATCTACCTGGTGGCCTCGGTGGTCCTCGGCCTGGGCTTCATCTTCGGGGCCCAGCGGCTGATCTCCCGCGCCGACCGCCCCACGGCGCTGCGCCTGTACCTCTACTCGCTGGCCTACCTGGCACTGCTGTTCTGCGCGATGGTCGCGGACAAGCACCTGTAGGATGAGCCCCCGACCATGAACCGCCGCCTGGCCCGCAAGAACATCCGTACAGGCCTGATCGTGGCAGGGATCTGCTTCTTCATGTTCGGGATCACGTTCGTGGTCGCAGCCGCCTACGTCTCGTGAACGAGCTCGACCCCGAGCCGCCCCCCGCGGGCGAGGAGATCCACCTGCCCGGGCCCAGCGTCCTGCCGGCACTGACGGCGGTCGGCATCACGCTCGCGCTGATCGGCCTGACGACCTTCTACGAGCTGAGCATCATCGGCGGCGTGATGACGATCTGGTGCGTGCTGGCCTGGATCAAAGACACGCGCCGCGAGGTCGACCAGCTCCCGCTCGACGCTCCGTGAGTGGGGGGCGCGGTCCCCCGACCGCGCCCGGCCTACTCGACCAACGGCGACCCGCTCCCCAAAGCGGGCCGACCGCCCCTCTCACCCCACGGCCACCCTGTCCGGAACCGGGCAGATCGCCCCATCGTCGGTCCAGCAGCGCACCACGTCGCGGACCGACAGGATGCCGACCGTGTCGGCCCCGTCCAGGACGATCAGGTGGCGGAAGCCTCCCCGCACCATCGCAGCGGCCGCCTCCTCCAGCGACCACTCCGGCGCGGCGTACACGACGTCATGGGTCAGATGATCCGCGACCACCTCGCGGTCGGGATCCTGCCCCGCGCCGATCGAGACCAGCAGGTCACGCTCGGTGATGATCCCGGGGCCGTTGGCATCGGGATCCATCACGACAGCCGCTCCCACGCTCCGTTCGCTCATCAGCCTCGCCACCGATCTCAGATCGTGGCCGGGCCCGACCGTCAGAATCGTGTCAGTCATGCCGTCGCGAACCTGCATCAATCTCTCGCCTCCAATGGAGTCTCGAGGCCCGCGGCCGACGGCGCCCGAACGGCAACGCCAACCTACGGGCAATTAGCAACTATTGCCTCAATCTAGAGTGTCGAGGCGCAGGCGTCAAGCGCGACCGCCCGGTGCCCCGTGGGTGGCGGCCGGCCTCCCGCCAGGGGTGACGATCCGTTGCCCCAAGCATTAGGATCCGTCCTCGCGATGGACTGGATGGCCGAGCAGCACAAGCACCGCCGCCCCCGCAGCGACGCTTCATGAGCCGGCGCCGCTCGCTCACGGTCACCCTCATCCTGGCGCTGATCGCGGTCGGGATCGGCATCTGGCTGAGCTTCGAAATCCGCTGGTTCCCGGTCGCTGCCTCCACGCAGGCCCACAACACCGACCGCCTCTACCACGTGCTGGTGATCGCCTCGATCCCGATCTTCGTGCTCGTCGTGACGGCCATCATCTACAGCGTCTGGCAGTTCCGGATGCGCCCGGGCGAGGAGCTCAAGGACGGCGCCCCGATCCACGGCAACACCCGCCTGGAGGTGTTCTGGACCGCGATCCCGACCGTGCTGCTGCTGAGCCTCGTGGGCTACTCCTTCGTGGTGCTGCACGAAAACGAAAAGAAGCCGGCGCGCGAGATCAAGATCGGCGTCACCGGGCAGCAGTTCGTATGGACCTACCAGTACCCGCGCGCCCTCACCGGCGGGGCGCCTCTGAACAGCTACGAGTTGTACGTCCCGCGCAACGAGTCCGTTCAGTTCCAGATCCACAGCCGCGACGTGATCCACGCCTTCTGGGTGCCCGCCTTCCGCCTGCAGGAGGACGCCGTGCCGGGCATCACGACCCAGTGGCGCGTGACCGCCACGCGGCTCGGGACCTACCCCGTGATCTGCAACCTGCTGTGCGGTGCCGGGCACTCGCTGATGCGCTCCGCGGTCCACGTCGTCAGCCAGGCCCGCTTCCAGGAATGGCTCAAAAGCCAGGTGGCGGCGGCGGGCGGCGGCAGCGCGGCCGCGCCCCCTGCCGGGGGAGCGGCTGGATAGTGTTGGCTTCGAGCATGCGTCGCCGAACGGGCACAGAAAGGTCGGAATGGCCGCTCATCTGAAAGGCCCCGGGATGATCCGCGCAGCCGTGATGTTCCTCGGCGGGATCGTGTTCGCGTTCTTCCTGACGTGGGTGATCCGCGCCGCCACCGGCCACGACACCTTCCACCACTACATCGACGGCAACGCGATCACGACCGTCGCCCTGCTCGCGGCCCCGCTCGGCTTCCTGGCAGGGCTCGGGGGCTTCGACTACTGGTTCTACTGGGCGTCGGGCCGCAAGACCCGCCCCGAGGACCACTCCGGCCACGGCGCCTACACGTGGAAGGACTACTTCCGGATCAACACCGACCACAAGGTGATCGGGATCCAGTACACGGTCAACTCGTTCATCTTCCTGCTGATCGGCGGCCTGCTGGCGATGCTGATGCGTGCCCAGCTGGCCCAGCCGGGGTCGCATTTCGTGAGCGCGAACACCTTCAACGGGCTGTTCTCGGTCCACGCCTCGCTGCTGATCTTCCTGTTCATCATCCCCGTGTTCGCGGGCCTGGGCAACTTCGTGATCCCGCTGATGATCGGCGCCCCGGACATGGCCTTCCCGCGCCTGAACGCGCTCTCCTTCTGGCTGCTGCCGGTCGCCGGGATCATGATGCTCGGCAGCTTCCTCGCTCCGGGGGGCGCGTTCGCGGACGGCTGGACGGCCTACACCCCGCTGTCGGATACGGCCCCCATGGGGCAGGACTTCTTCTCGGTGGCGGTCCAGTTCGCGGGCGCCTCCTCGATCATGACGGCGCTCAACTTCCTCGTGACGATCATCACCATGCGGGCTCCGGGGATGAGCTTCTTCCGGCTCCCGCTGCTGGTGTGGGCGAACTTCGCGACCTCACTGCTGGTCGTGATCGCGACCCCCTTCATCGCCGCCTCGCAGTTCTTCATCCTGCTCGACCGGGGGTTAGGGTTCAACTTCTTCAACGCCGCCAAGGGAGGAGACGTGCTCATGTACCAGCACGTCTTCTGGTTCTACTCCCATCCGGCGGTCTACATCATGATCCTGCCGGGCTTCGGGATCATTAGCGAAATCATCGCTGTGAAGGCCCGAAAGCCGATCTTCGGCTATCGCATGATGGCCTTCTCGCTGCTGGCGATCGTGGGTCTGGGCTTCACCGTCTGGGCGCACCACATGTTCACGTCCGGGATGGCCGCCTGGATCCGCATCCCGATGGCCATCACCACCGCGATCATCGCCGTGCCGACGGGCATCAAGGTGTTCTCATGGCTGGCGACGCTGTTCCGAGGGGTCCTGCACCTCGATACGGCGATGCTGTTCGCGCTTGGGTTCATCGTGACGTTCACGCTCGGTGGCATCAGCGGGATCATGCTCGCGATGATCCCCTTCGACATCCACGTCAGCGCGACCTACTTCATCGTCGCCCACATCCACTACGTGCTGTTCGGGGGCTCCCTGATGACGATCTTCGCGGGCGTCTACTACTGGTTCCCGAAGATGACCGGGCGCATGTACGACGAGCGCCTGGGCAAATGGCACTTCTGGTTGACGTTCGTGTTCGTGAACGCGACCTTCGGCCCGATGCACGTGATCGGCCTGGAGGGGATGCCCCGCCGCGTCGCCACCTACGCCCAGGAATTCGCGGGCATGAACCTGTTCATCTCGATCGCGAGCTTCTTCCTCGGCGCCTCCACGCTGATCTTCATCTACAACATGATCACCAGCTGGCGGGGCGGCCCACGCGCCAGCGCCAACCCGTGGCGGGGCATGACGCTGGAGTGGCAGGTGTCCTCGCCCCCACCGGTGTTCAACTTCGATCGCGTGCCGACGGTAGTCGGCGGTCCCTACGAGTACGGCGTCCCGGGCGCCGTACACGGGATCTTCGCGCCGGCACCCCTGCCCGCCACCGTCGGAGCGGGGACGGCATCCCCGCACGGCCCATGAGAAACGAGACGGGCACATGAAGGAGATCCTGGTGGTCGCCAACCGCACGATCGGCGGCCCGCCGCTGCTGGCGGCCGTGCGCAAGCGCGCGGCCGAGCCGGGCGGAGCGAGCTTCCGGCTGGTGGTGCCCCAGAGCACCCCCTCGGCCGGCCTGGTGATCTACGACGAGGCGGTCCGTGAATCGGCCCAGGTGCGGGTCGATCTGGCGCTCTCGATCGTCACCGGAGAGGGCATCGAGGCCTCCGGCGAAGTGGGCGACGCCGACCCCTTCCTGGCCACCATGGACGCCGTCGCCGAGCGCCGGCCCAACGCGATCATCATCTCGACCCACCCCGCCACCAGCTCCGGGTGGCTGCGCCGGGACCTCGTCGAACGGATCGAAAACGCCTCGGGACTTCCCGTCGAGCACATCACCGTGGACCTGGAGAGCGAGGAAGTCCCCTTCGAGGTCGTGCTGGTGGTGGCGAACAAGACCTCCAGCGGCGACGAGCTCAGCAACGCGCTCGTGGCGAAGAACGCGCAGGAGGGCAAACACGTGTTCATCGCGGTGCTCCCGAAAGGCGACGGCACGGGGCCGACCACGGCCGAGGCGCGAGCCCGGCTGGCGCGGATGCTCGACCGCCTGCGCCGCGAGGGACTGGTGATCTCCGGGATGATCGGCGACCCCGACCCCTACACCGCGACGATGAACGCCCTCGAGCTGTTCACGGTTGACGACGTCGTGATCTCGACCCTGCCCAACGAGCGCTCCGGCTGGCTGCGCTCGGACCTGATCGGGCGGGTGCGCAGCTCCAGCCGGGTGCCGGTCGAGCACGTCGTCGTCGAGAGCGTGGCCCAGAGCCCCGCGGCGGCCTAGCGGAGACCCGATGGAGGCCGCCAGCATCGCCCACTCCGAAGCGCACGAGCACCACGGCCCGCCGGCCGCCAACATCAGCTCGCGCGTCCCCGCCCCACTGCTCGGGATGCTGCTTTTCATCATCTCGGAGATCATGGTCTTCGGGGCCTTCTTCACGGCCTACTTCTTCATCCGCATCGCACAGGGGGAGCCGTGGCCGGATGCGGGGACCAAGCTCCCGGTCGAGGTCGCGGGCGTCAACACCGCGATCCTGGTGTCCTCCTCGTTCACGATCCACTGGGCCGAGCAGGCGATCAAGAAGGGCAACCACTGGGGCCTGAAGGCGGGGATGCTGACGACCCTGCTGCTGGGCTGCACCTTCCTCTTCATCCAGATCAACGAGTACGCCAACATCGGCTTCGCCCCCCACGACCACGCCCAGGCGACGATCTTCTACGCCCTCACGGGCCTGCACGGAGCCCACGTGTTCATCGGCCTGTGCCTGCTGTTATCCGTCACGATCCGAGCCTTCCGGGGCCATTACAGCCCCGAGCAGCATCGCGGCGTCGAAGTGCCGGGGATCTACTGGCACTTCGTCGACATCATGTGGCTGGTCGTCTACACGACCGTCTACATCCTGTAGGCCGGCGAGCTCGTTGCTGAACCCGCTGCGCTCGGAGCGGGAGGCCTTCAGGCTTCTGCTCTACGTGCTCGTGGTGGCGGCCGTCGCGATCGTCGTGATCCTGGTCGTACGCGCGGCGTCCTAGACACCCGACGCGGCGTCCCGGGCAGGGCGGAGCTATTTGACGGTCAGCGTGCCGTACATGCCCGCCGCGCGGTGTCCGGGGACTTCGCAGAAGAACGTGTACTTACCCGGCTTCAGGCTCAGGGTGACCGTGGTGGTGCCCTTCGAGATGAAGCTGCTGGCGGCGATCTTCGCGCCCTTGGCGGTGGCGCCGTTTTCGCCCGCTTCAAAGGCGATGTTGTGCTGGACGCCCGACATGTTGGTCATCGTCACGGTGACCGGCCCGGGGGTGGCGATGGCCTTCGTGGAGGTGTAGGCGAGCTGGCCCGCGGGGTTCGCGGCGATCGCCAGCTTGCCGGCCTTCTCGACCGCCGGCTTGCCGGCTCCCGGGGCTTCCACCGCACTCGCCAGCAGACCGGTGTCGGGGCCCGGCGCGGAGGCGGATCTTTCGACGTAGGCGGCCACGTCCTTTGCGGTCGCTCCGGTCACGAGTTCTTTCGGCATCGCGCCCAGCGGGTTGGGGTGGGCGATCTGGAATTCCACCACGCTGCGAATCGCGTTGCGCCCGAGCCCTTCCTTGATGCTCTGGTTGAAGGCCACGTCGAGGTCGGGGCCGACGATCCCTTTGGTGCTGGCGCGGGCGAGCGTGTGACAGGCGCCGCACTTGGCCACGAACTGCTGCTTGCCGGTGATCAGGTTGGCGTTCTGTGCGCCCTTGACCGAGCACCCGCTGGCGGCGAGCACGGCGAGCCCTGCGAGCGGCAGCATCGCCAGCCGCGACAGCGCAGCCCGACGCGGCCGCGAGCGCAAAGGGGTCGATCTGCGGGGGATCCTCAGCACTGGCGGGGGCGAAGACTATCCGAACAGCCGGTGGGCCCGTGGGAGAACCGCCGCCGCGCCGGACGGCGCGGGTCAGGCTTCCGGGAGCCTCTGGAGCTCCCCGCGGGCCGCGGCGATCACGCCCTCGGCCACGCTCTCCCAGGACCACCGCTCGCGGACGGTCGCCACCAGCCCCTCGCGCGTGCGCTGCCTGACGGCCGGCTCGCATTCCAGCCACGCCAGCAGCCGCGAGGCGATCCCCTCGACCGCGCCGGGGCCCAGCTCGAAGGACAGCAGCGGCCCGATCGTCTCGGGCACGCCGGCGGCGAGCGCCCGGCTGACCTCCGCGAGCCCCGAGTGGGCTGCGCTGACGGGCAGCGTCCCGCAGGCGGCAGCCTCGGCGGCGACCATCCCGAAGGCCTCGGGGAACGTGCTCGGCACCACCATGGCGCTGCACGCGGGCAGCAGCTCCGCCAGCTCCTCGTGCTCCAGGCGACCGGTCAGCAGGACCCGCTCCGACAGAGACCGGGCCGCCGCCAGATAGCGCTCCGCGGCCGGGCCGGCAAGGCCGTCCAGGAACTCCAGCAGATAGCCGAGCGGCTGTCCGGAGGGGCCGCCCTCCAGCGTGCGCCCGGCAAGGGCGAGCTCCCGCACCCGCTCCAGCTCGCCGGCCTGCAGGGCCGCGAGGATCCGTTCCAGGCCCTCCCGAAAGGCCCCGAAGCCGACCACCAGCAGGCGTGCCCTGGGCTGGCGCTCGAGCACCAGCGGGAAGGCCGCCAGCAGCAGGTCCGGGCCCTTGCTGACGATCAGCTTGCCGACGAACGCCACCAACAGGTCCTCCTCCCCCACTCGCGCAAGCGCCGCGCCGGCCTGCCGCGGGTCGCTGGCAAAGGCGCTGCCGGTCATCGCAGGGTCCGGCTCGGGGGCGCGCTGCAGGTCGCCGGCCAGGGCGGCCACATCGGACATCGCGCGGCGGTGCTCGCGGGGGCCGAAGCGGGAAACGTCCACGCCCGGAGGGCCGAGCCGGGTGCGGTCGGGCAGGCGGGGGTCGGCGATCGCCCGCCACAGGCTCTCGGCCGTGTGGCGCGAGCCCACGAGCACGGTCCTGGCGGGCGCCAGCCCCTCGCGTGCGAGGCCGAGGAAGCGCTCCGGTTCGGGCTTGACGGTGTACTCCAGCGCGCTGCCGTGGACCTTGACCGCGTAGGGCGTGGTCTGCCCGAGCGCCCGGGCGAGGATCACGGGCCCCATCACGAGGTGGTTGGCGAGCGCCAGCTCCGGGGCCACCAGGGCGGCCACCTCGGCCACCGCTTCGACGTTCGCCTGCAGGTAGCGGCCCAGGTCCGCTTCGCTCAGCTCGGCGAACGTGCGCGCCTCCAGCCCCTCGTAGCGGTCGGCAACGTACACCGGCAGCAGGCCGCCGATGTCGGGCCGGTAGACCGTGCAGCTGCCGCCCGCGCCGGCCCCCGCCTCGCCCTCCGGCTCCCGCAGGCGCCTGGACTGCAGCACCCCCGAGTCCCAGTCTGCGGCCGCGTCCACGAACCCCAGCCGCTCCGGGTGGCGCTCCTGGCAGAGCAGGTGGACCTCGTGTCCGAGGCGCGCGAGCGCCTGCGCGAGGCGCGCGTTGTAGACGTTGGAACCGGTCCCGCCCAGCAGGTAGCCGTGGAAGATTAGGATGCGCGCCACTAGACGGTCGATTCAACCATCCGCTCCGCTAGAGTCTCCCAGCCGTGAGCTCCAACCAGCGTTATCGCCTGCGAAACCGCGCCAGCGGGCGCGAGGTGCTCCTCGAAGCCGAGCCCGGACGCGTGTACCTGGACCGTGAGACCGACGAGCCGCTGGAAATCGTCGGGATCGAGCTGCCGATGTCGCCCTCGCGCTCGCGGCTGCCGTGGGCGGTCGAGAACCTCCGCTTCTGTCCCTGGTGCGATCAGCTCTCCCAGAAGGACCTCAACGACTGCCCCACCTGCGGACGCAGGATGGACCCCCTGTGAGCACCCGCCGGTGGCTCGCGGCGGCCGCAGCGCTCCTGGCAGCGCTCGCCCTGGCGGCCTGCGGCGGGACCAAGGTCTCCGAAACCGTTCCCAAGAACACGCCGGAAATCACACCTCCGAACGACACCAGCGCGGAAAAGGCCCCCGCCAGCTCGAGCAGCACGACGACGCCGAAGAAAACCTCGACGTCCTCGGAATCCTCCGGCGAATCGTCCTCGAGCTCGGAATCCGAATCCTCCGGCGGGTCGGAAGCCTCGAAAGAATCGTCCGGCTCCGGGGCCTCGGGCGGGGCCTCCGCCGGGGGCGAAAAAGCCAGCAGCGAAACCGGCGCCGCCAAAGAAGAAGGCTCCTCGAGCCCCACCGGCGGCGCCAGCGCGCCGTAGCGCGCAGCGCCGGCTCAGCTCAGCAGCGTCGGCGCCCCGGCCAGGGGCCCGAGATCGGTCGCCCGGACTAGGGGGTCGAGATCAGCGTCGCGCTGTAGGTGAGGCGGGCCGTCTGGTACAGGCAGAAGTACTGGACCGAGGTGCCGATGGCGGTGTGGGCCGTCTGGGTGCTCGTGCTCGTGCACTGCGCCTTGGAGCGGCTCGCCCGCCAGGAGGTGTCGTTGCCGAAGTTGAGCGCCAGTGCCGGTGCCCAGGTGGGCACCGTCAGGGCGATCAGCTCGCCCTTCTTCACGGGGATGCTCGTCGGCAGCGGGAACTGGGCCGTCTGGCCGAAGTATTTTTCGAGCTTCACCGGCGGGCCCTGGGCGATCAGCTTGTAGGACAGGTTCGGCTTCTTCTGCGGGGCCAGCACCGCGATCCCGGCTTCGGCGGGACCACCCTCGCTGGAGTTGAAGTACTTGATCTGGGCCGCCGTGGGCTTGGCGAGCGTCACCGTCCAGGCCACGATCGAGCCTTCGCGGGTGATGTTCATCGGGTTGTGGGTACTGCCGACCTTGATCTGGAAGCCGGTCGTGCGGCTGACGGCCAGGCAGGGGCTCGCGGGACAGCTGGGGACGGCGGGCGTCTTGGCTTCGCCCACGACGCCGATTTCGACGAGCGTGGCGGGAGCGACGGCGGGAACCGCCAGCGCGGTAGCCAGGCCGAGCAGGGCGATCGTGCAGATTCTTCTCATATGCGGAATCCAAACACTTCCAAGGCCCGTTTGTAGCGGTCCGGTATTCGTTAGGCCGCCGCGAGTTCCTCCGCGGCGGCCGCGATCTGGTCCGGATCACCCGGTGTGGGCGTCCACGGCAGGCGCAGGGGATCGTCGGCGTAGCGGGGGATCACGTGCACGTGGAAGTGGAAAACGGTCTGCCAGGCGGCCGAGCCGCAGGCGTTCAGGAGGTTGACGCCGTCGGCCCCGAGCCGCTCGCCGAGGCGCCGGGCCAGTCGCTGGGCGGCCGCAGTGGTCGCGGCCAGGTCCTCGGGCGATA
Source organism: uncultured Solirubrobacteraceae bacterium (assembly GCA_963821425.1). Lineage (GTDB taxonomy): Bacteria > Actinomycetota > Thermoleophilia > Solirubrobacterales > Solirubrobacteraceae > Palsa-744. The sequence goes on along the minus strand of CAWGDS010000001.1, from coordinate 317,859 downwards.
CCTCGAGCAGGTCGATGCTGTGCTCGCGCGGGATCACGAGTGCGTGCCCCCGGGTGGCGGGGGCGATGTCCATGAACGTGATCGTGCGCTCGTCTTCATCGACGATGCGGGCGGGCAGCTCGCCCGCCACGATCTTGCAGAAGATGCAGTCGGGCTCACGCATCACGTCGGCGAGGACCCGCCCTCGGCGAGCAACTCGCGCGCGTACGCTACCGCCTCGCCGCGGCTGGTGATCTCCCCGGCGTAGCGTGCCTCGAGCAGCACCTCGAGCAGCTCCCCGAGGCGGGGTCCTGGGGTGAGCCCGATCTCCTTCGCGAGCTCGTCACCCCGCACGGGGACCGCAGGAGGCCCCTGCTCGTGCCAATCGAGCGCATCGGGGAAGGCCGCGATCGCCAGCTGCAGGTGTGCCGCGATCGCCTCCTGCGAGCGGTCGCCCCGCGTCGCCAGCCGATCGGCGACCGACAGCAGGGTGACGTCGACCTCGACCGGCGAGCAGGCCCGCAGATAACGGAACATCGTCCGCCGCGACAGCGGCTGGGGCTCGTGCACGAGAAAGCCGAGGCGCAGGTGGTTGCGCACCAGTCCCGCCACGAAGGACTGCAACCGCTCGCTGCCGCGTAGCCTGCCCAGGACCTCCCGCGCCAGCTCTGCGCCCGCCACGTCGTGGCCGATGAAGGTCACGCGCGCACCGTCGGCGCTCATCCCCCGGGTGAGCGGCTTGGCGGCGTCGTGCAGCAGCGCCCCCCACGCCAGCGCCTGGCCGCGGGTGAGCTCATCGGCGAGCGGCTCGGCCAGCACCGCCGCCAGGCGCCGGCGCAGCTGCGGATCCATCTGCGCCAGTGCGTCTGCCGCCTGCTCGCCGGCGCCGCCCCCCGCGGGCAGCACGCTCCCGCCATCGGCGAGTGCGCGCGTGAGGGCGACCGTCCGCTCGAGCACCTCCAGCGTGTGCACATAGACGTCGGCGTGGTGGTAGCGGCTCTGCTCCACCCCCCGCAGCCGCTCGAGCTCGGGCAGCACCACCGCGTTGGCGCCGACATCGGCGAGCAGCTCCACGCCACGGCGCGCCTGGGCCGCCGAGAGGATCCTCCGCAGCTCGGCGAACACCCGCTCGGCCGACACCTCCCGGAGCCCCGGTGCGCCGGCCCGCGCGAGCGCCAGCGTTTCGGGCTCAGCCTCGAGGTCGAGCTCGACGGCCACCCGGGCCAGACGCATGACGCGAAGCGGGTCTTCCAGGAAGGCGCCCGCAGAGGCGGCGCGCAGGCGCCCTTCGCGAAGGTCCTCGATCCCTCCGAGAGGGTCGATCGGCTCCCCCCCGGCGAGCGGCTCGGCGATCGCGTTGACGGTGAAGTCGCGCAGCCGCAGGTCCTGCTCGAGCGTCGGCGCCCGCAGCGGCTCGAAGTCGGCCTGCCAACCGTGCTCGGTGCTGACCACCCGCCAGCAGCGATGGTCCGAGGACAGCTCGAAGCAGGCGCTGCGGGGAGCCGCGCGGGCGAGCGCCCGTGCGGCCTGCTCCACGTCTCCCTCGAGGACCACGTCGACGTCGGCGCTTGGTCGCCCCAGCAGCCGGTCGCGGGTGGCGCCCCCGACCAGCCACGCCTCGTGGCCCGCAAGCGCGTGCCGGGCGAGCTCTACCGGCGAGCGCTCGGCGGCGGGGTGGCCCGTGCTCATCCGCCCAGCGGCTCGGCGAGGGCGGGAACGCCGTCGCGGTGGTAGATCCTCGGCACGCGTCCGGTCAGCGCGCACGTGACCTCGTAGTTGATCGTCCCGAGGCGCCGGGCGACCTCCTCGGCGTTGATGCGCTCGCCCCCGTCGGAGCCGATCAGCACCGCACGACGGCCGCGCAGCTGCGCCGCGATCGCGCCATCGCCCACCTCCACGGTGATGCTGTCCATGCTCACGGTGCCGGCGAGTGGATAGCGCCGGCCCGCGATCAGGACGTCCGCGTTGTTGGACAGAGATCGCCTCCAGCCGTCGCCGTAGCCGATCGGCAGCAGCGCGATCGCGGTGCCTTCGCGAGCGCGGAAGGTGCGCCCGTAGCCGGCGCTCTGCCCCGGCCCGCAGGGCTTGACGTCGGCCACATAGGAGGACAGCTCGAGCACGGGCTCGAGCTCCTGCGCGGCGGCGTCCACGCCGAAGGGATCCATGCCATAGATCGAGATCCCGCAGCGGACCATGTCGAACTGCGCCTCGCCGCTCCGCAGCGCCGCGGCGCTGTTGGCCGCGTGCACGATCAGCTGTGGGTGCTGACGCTTGAACGGAGCGGCCCAGCTCGTGAACGTCTGCAGCTGCTGCTCGAAGAAGCCCTCGTCGTCGGGCTCGTCGGCGGTCGCGAAGTGCGTCATCAGGCCGGCCAGCACCACCCCGGGTGCCGAACGGGCCGCCTCCAGGACACTGCTCGCCTGCCCGACCTCACGGGTACCCAAGCGGCCCATGCCGGTGTCGAGCTTCACGTGCACGCGTCCGCCGCCGGCCTCGGCCACGGCTCGCACCTGGTCCTCGCGCCAGACCACCACGTCCGCCCCCACGGACAGCGCCCGCTCCAGTTCGCCCGCGTCGAGCGCCCCCATCACCAGCACCGGCACCCCGGTCACGCCGCCCTCGCGCAGCTCGAGCGCCTCGCCGGCCTCGACGACCGCGAGCCAGCCGGCCCCGCCGGCCAGCGCGGCACGGGCGCTGGGCAGGGCGCCGTGGCCGTACCCGTCGGCCTTCACGACCGCACACAGCGCGGCGCCGCCCCGCAGCTCGCGTCGCATGCGCGCGCAGTTGCGCTCCAGAGCGGCCAGGTTCACGCGCGCCCGGGCGCGGCCGGGGGCGTCCACGGCGGCGCCCGGTGCCGCTCCGGCGAGTGTGTCAGCCACGTCCATCACCGCTGCGCTGCCCGGAGTACCGGCCCTCGGCGGCAGCGGCCGACCGCACCGCCGGCAGCGCTTCGATCACGTCGCTCGCGATCACGCCCTCCGCGGCCCCCACCCGCCGTGCCGCCAGACGTCCGGCCAGCAGGTGCAGCAGCACCGCCCCGGCGGTCGCCGTGAAGGCATCCAGTTCGGTGGCCAGCAGGGCGGCGACCACGCCCGTCAGCACGTCCCCGGTGCCGGCCGTTGCCAGGCCCGGGGCGCGCCCGGGGCTGACCGCCACCAGCCCGTCGGGGCTCGCCACCAGCGTGTCGTCGCCCTTGAGGGCAACCACCGCCCCCGACTGGGCCGCCGCGGCGCGCACGTACTGCAGGCGATGGGCGTCGATCTCGCTGCTGTCGCAGCCGATCAGGCGGGCGAGCTCGCCCGCGTGCGGCGTCAGCACGGTGGGGGCCGCGCGCCCGGCGAGCTCCTGCAGGCGCCCGGCGTGGGCGTTCAGCCCGTCCGCGTCGATCACGGTCGGCAGCTGCGCATCGCGGGCCACGGCGCGGGCGAAGGCCACGGCGGGCTCGCTGCGCCCGAGGCCGGGTCCGAGCGCCAGCGCCCCGCCGCGCGCGGCGGCCTCGAGCACGGCATCCCTCGCCCGCTCGCTGAAGTTGCCCGACTGCGGGGGGTCCTCCTCGAGCCCCCGCGTCATCAGCTCCGGCACGCCGGAGGACGCCAGGATCGGCTGCAGCGAGTCGGGCACGCAGGCGGTCACGTAGCCGGCGCCGGCGCGCATGCTCGCGCGGGCGGCCATCGTCGGGGCCCCGGTGAGCCCGCGCGAGCCGCCCGCGAGCAGCACGTGCCCGGAGCTGAACTTGGTCGAGCCGGACCCCCGCCGCGGAAGCTCCGCCAGCAGCGCCTCGGAGATCAGCCCGATGCCGGTCTCCTGCGGCGCCCCTCGGGGGATGCCGATGTCGGCCACCTCGACGGTTCCGGCACGGGCCTTGCCCGGGTTGATCCACAGACCCGGCTTGGCGGCGTGGAAGGTGACCGTGACGCTCGCCTGAACGGCCGTCGCCGCGACCTCGCCCGTGGAGGCGTCCACGCCGCTGGGCACATCGATGCTCAGCACCCGCGTGCCGACGCCGGCCAGCGCGCCGATCGCGCGTGCCACCTCTCCTCGGGGCTGTCCCTGAAAGCCGGTCCCGAGCAGCGCGTCCACCACCAGCGCCGGCGCCCCCAACAGCCCGTCCACACCGGCGGCGCCGGCGCCGGGGGACCCGTCGTGTTCGGTCCACGGAACCCCGTCGAGGTCCAGCGGGGCGGGGCCGGGCAGGCGCTCGAGGTTGGCGCGCGCGTCCCCGGCCAGCTCTTCGGGGGCGGCCACGCAGACGACGTTGACCTCGCGGCCGCCGTCGCGCAGCATCCTCGCCACGACCAGCCCGTCGCCGCCGTTGTTGCCCTTGCCGCAGAGGACCGTCACGGGCCCGTCCGGCGCCATCCGCTCGGCCGCGCGGGTGACGGCCGCTCCCGCGTTCTCCATCAGCTCCAGCCCGGGCACCCCGCGTTCGGAGATCGCCCAGCGATCCGTGCCGCGCATCGTCTCGGCGTCGAGCAGCGGCTCGAGCCAGCTCGGCAGCTCATCCACGACTGCCGATCCTAGATGGTGGCCCAGCCCTCGCGGGCGCGCCACAGCTTCAGCCTGCGCGCGACACCCCCTTGCGCCCGGCCCTCCCGGGCGCGGTGACTACTCGACGGTGACCGTCTTGGCGAGGTTGCGCGGCTGATCGACGTTCAGCCCGCGGTGCTGGGCGATCTGGTAGGCGAGCACCTGCAGCGGGATCACAGCCAGCATCGGTTGCAGCATCCAGTCGATCGGCGGGAGCCCGATGACATCGTCGGCGTACTCGGAGATGCGGGCGTTGTCGGAGCTCGCGAGGGCGATCACCCGCGCCCCGCGGGCACGGACCTCCTGCATGTTGGAGGCGACCTTCTCGAGCACCGGAGAGTCGGTCGCGACGCTGACCACCGGCGTGGACTCGTCCAACAGCGCGATCGGGCCGTGCTTCATCTCGCCGGCCGCGTAGGCGTCGGTGGCGATGTAGGAGATCTCCTTCAGCTTGAGGGCCCCCTCGAGCGCCACCGGCAGGCCGATGTGGCGGCCGATGTAGAGGAAGAACTCGGCCCGCCACTGTGCCTCGGCGATCGGGCGCACCTGCTCCTGGACGGTGCTCAACACCTGGTCGATGCAGTGCGGCAGCCGCTTCATCTCGCTGACCAGCTCACGCAGGCGTTCGGGCGGAAGCTCTCCCCGCAGCTCGGCCAGGCGCAGGGCGATCAGGTACATCACGGCCACCTGGCACATGAAGGTCTTGGTCGCCGCCACCCCGATCTCCAGGCCGGCGCGGGTGAACAGCACCCCGTCGGAGTCGCGCGTGGCCTGCGAGCCCATCACGTTGGTCACGGCCAGAACGCGGGCCCCGCGCTCGCGCGCCATCCGCATCGCCGCCAGCGTGTCCGCCGTCTCGCCCGACTGGGTGATGCCGATCACGAGGTCCCCGGTGCCGATCACGGGGTTGCGGTAGCGGTACTCGGAGGCGATGTCCATCTCGACGGGAACCCGGGCCCACTCTTCGATCGCGTAGCGCCCGATCAGCCCGGCGTGGTAGCTGGTCCCGCAGGCCACGATCACGATCCGCGAGACGTCGCACAGCAACGACTCGTCCAGGGCACCCTCCTCGGCCAGGTCGACGTGGTCGTCAGAGGCGGTACGCCCGGAGATGGCGTCGGCGATCGCGTCGGCCTGTTCGAAGATCTCCTTCAGCATGAACGTCTCGTAGCCGCCCTTCTCGGCGGTTTCGGTGTCCCAGTTCACGCTCTCGACCTCCCGCTGCACCGGCTCACCGATGGCGGTGGTGATGCTCACGCCCTCGGGTGTGAGCACGACGATCTCGCCGTTTTCGACCAGCTGCACCCGGCGGGTGTGCTCGAGGAAGGCGGGCACGGCGGAGGCGATGAACTGCTCGCCGTCTCCGCGGCCCACGATCAGCGGGCACTCCCGGCGCGCCCCGACCAGTAGCTCGGGCTCCTCGATGCTCATCGTCACGAACGCGAAGTGGCCCTCGAGCTCGGCGTAGGCGGCGCGCACGGCGGCCGCCAGGTCATCTTCGTAGTGCTCGGCGATCAGGTGGGCGATGACCTCGGCGTCCGTCTCGGAGCTGAACACGCTGCCGCTGGCGGCGAGGCGCTCCTTCAGCTCCACGTAGTTCTCCACGATGCCGTTGACGACCACGTGGACGCGGTCGGAGGTGTCGCAGTGGGGGTGGGCGTTCTCCTCGCAGACGCGCCCGTGGGTGGCCCAGCGCGTGTGGCCGATGCCTGTGCTCGGGGGCCGCTCGGCGACTGCCACCGCCGAACCGCCTCGGTAGGCCTCCGGGGAGCCGTCGGCGAGCTTCGCGCGCAGCGCACTGAGGTTGCCGACCGCGCGCACCGACTCGATCCGCTCAGGCGTGATGACCGAGATGCCGGCGGAGTCGTAGCCGCGGTACTCCAGCCGGCTCAGTCCGGCGAGTAGAACCTCACGGGCGGAGCGCCCCCCCACGTAACCCACGATCCCGCACACCCGCTTGACGATAACAGCGGCGCCAGCGGCCGCTGGACGCTTATGTGAGCTCGCGCTGCACCAGCTCGACGAGGCGTCCACACACGTCCTGGGCCTCCTCGTCGGTGGGCGCCTCGACCATCACCCGCACCAGCGGCTCGGTCCCGCTGGAGCGCACGAGCACGCGTCCACGGCCGGCGAGTTCCTGGGCGGCGAGCTCCACACCGGCGTTGACCTGATCGGCCTCGGCGAGCGCGCCGCGGTCGCGCACGGGCACGTTCACGAGCCGCTGGGGGAGCTTGTGCATGGCGTCGCGCTCGGCCAGGTCGCGCCCACCCAGCGCCTCGAGCGTCAGCAGCGCGCTGGCGATCCCGTCGCCCGTGCTGTTGAAGGAGGCCTCGATGATGTGGCCGGACTGCTCGCCCCCCAGCGTCCAGGAGCGCCGGCGAAGCTCCTCGAGCACATACCGGTCGCCGACCGCTGTGACCGCGACCTCGATCCCGGCCGCCTGCATCGCCGAGTGAAAGCCGTAGTTGGTCATCACCGTCACGGCCACCCCATCGCCGGGGAGGCGTCCGGCGGCACGCAGGTGCAGGGCCGCGAGGGCGAGCAGTTCGTCGCCGTCCACGACCGCGCCCTCCCGGTCCACCGCCATCACGCGATCGCCGTCGCCGTCGAAGGCGAAGCCGAGATCGTGGGAACCCTCCCGCAGCGCCGCCGACAGCCGCTCCACGTGGGTGGATCCGCAGCCGTCGTTGATGTTGCGCCCGTCGGGCTCGTCGGCCAGCACCGTCACCTTCGCTCCCAGCCGCCGGAAGATCCCCGGCGCCACCCGGTAGGTGGCCCCGTTGGCACAGTCGAGTAGCACGTCGAGCCCGCCCAGGTCGAGCCCCTGAAAGCGCCCGTGGAGCTCACGCAGGTAGTCCTCGTCGGCGCCGTGCAGCTCGCGCACCCTGCCGGGATGGACGCCCGCCTTGGTGCCCGCGGGCGAGCCGCGCTCGATGTCGGCCTCGATCTCGAGCTCCTGCTCGTCGCTGAGCTTGAAGCCGTCGGCGCCGAAGAACTTGATGCCGTTGTCGCGGTAGGGATTGTGGGAGGCCGAGATCACGGCCGCCAGGTCGAAGCCGTGACGGGCGATCAGCAAGGGGGCGGCCGGCGTCGGCAGCACCCCGGCCAGCAGCGTCTCGGCGCCGGCCTCGCTGGCGCCCGCGGCGAGCGCGCACTGGAGCATCTCTCCCGACTCGCGGGTGTCGCGGATCACGAGCACGCGGGGCCGCTCGCCCCGGGCCCTGGAGCTGGCGGAGCGGCCGAGCGCGAGCGCCAGCTCAGCGGTCAGCTCCTCGCCGGCGATCCCGCGAACCCCGTCGGTCCCGAACAGCTTGCGGGCCATGTCTGCTTCAGGCAAGCGCGCGCCGGCGCTCAGCGCTTGGAGAACTGCGGACGCTTGCGCGCCTTCTTCAGGCCCGCCTTCTTGCGCTCCTTGGCGCGCGAGTCGCGCGTCAGGAAGCCGCGGCGCTTGAGCTCGCCGCGGAGGTTGGGGTCGGCCTCCAACAGCGCCCGCGAGACGCCGTGGCGAAGAGCCCCGGCCTGGGCGGAGATGCCGCCCCCGTGCAGGCGGGCGATCACATCCATGCGCTCCTGACAGCCCACCGTCTCCAGCGGCTGGCGGATGTTGCGCTGCAGGGTCACGCGCGGGAAGTGCTCCTCGAGCGTGCGCCCGTTGATCAGGTAGGTGCCGCTGCCGGGACGCAGGATCACGCGGGCGATCGCGGTCTTGCGCTTGCCGGTGGCGCGGTAGCGGGCGCCGGAGGCGAGGTCGATGGCGGCCGTGGCGATCGGCTCGGTGAGGACCTCCTCGTCTGCTTCCTGGGGCTCCTCGGAGCCCTCCACGACGGTGTCCTCCGCCTCCACGATCGCGTACGGGTCGACGTACTCCTGGGCCTCGCGGCCGAGTGGGTCGACGCCCTCCGGAACGATGTCCACCTCCAGGTGAGCACCGGGCACGACCGGTTTCTCGCGCGGGGTGGGCGCCTCCTCCCACTCCTCGTCCTCGGTCTCTGCTGCGGCGGTAGCGTCCTCGGCCTGCTCGTATGCCTCCAGGGCCGCGTCCTCGGCGGAACCTGCGATCTCGCGGGCGGCCTCGCTGGGGACGGCGTGGGCCTCGTGGATCTCGGCGGCGGGAGCCTCGGCAGCGGGCTCCTCGGCCTTTGCAGCGGGCTCCTCGCCCTCAGCTGCCGCCCGGGGCTCGGCCGGCGGGACGTCGACGGTGGCCTCGGCGGCCTCCTCGTATGCCTCCAGGGCCGCGTCCTCGGCGGAGCCGGCGACCTCGCGGGCGTCCTCGGTTGGGACCGCGTGCCCGTCGGGCTGCTCGGCCTCGTCGCGCTTGTCCTCTGACTCTGCCATCAGGCCTCTATCTCCAGCGGTTGCGGTTTCTGGGCGACGTGCGGGTGCTCCGGACCGGCGTAGATCTTGAGCTTCGTGAGCTGCTTGCGCGCGAGCCGGTTGCGGGGCAGCATGCCTTTCACCGCCAGGCGCAGGACCTCCTCGGGGCGACGGGCGAGCATCTGCTCGAGGCTGCGCGAGCGCAGGCCCCCCGGATAGCCGGAGTGGCGGTGGTAGAGCTTCTGCTGGCGCTTGTTGCCGGTCACGTGGATCTTCTCGGCGTTGACGACCACGACGAAGTCGCCGGTGTCGATGTGGGGTGTGTACTCGGGCTTGCGCTTGCCGCGCAGGGCGTCGGCGATCTGGGTGGCAAGCCGCCCGAGGGTCTTGCCGTTGGCGTCGACCAGCAGCCAATTGCGCTCGCGATCGGAGGGCGTGGCGACGTATGTCTTCGTGGACGGGGCCATCAGCTCATCTGGGCGGTGCGGCCAAGCGGTCGCGCACCAAGGCAGCCGCTGGGCTCAGCGCTCGCGCGGCGAAGCGCCCATCATAGGCCAAAGCGCCGCTTTCGCCCGCCGCCCTGCGCGGCGGAGACGGGTGGGGCTTCCTACTCCCACTCGATCGTGCCCGGGGGCTTGGAGGTGATGTCCAACACCACGCGGTTGACCTCCCGCAGCTCGTTGATCATGCGCGAGGCGATCTGCTCCAGCAGGTCGTAGGGCAGCCGCGCCCAGTCGGCCGTCATCGCGTCGTCGCTGGTGACCGCCCGGATCACGACCACGTAGCCGTAGCTGCGCTCATCGCCCTGGACGCCAACAGTGCGCACGTCCGGCAGCACGCAGAAGGACTGCCACAGCTCGCGATAGAGGCCCGCGGCGCGGATCTCCTCCTGCAGGATGTGGTCGGCCTCGCGAAGCACGTCCAGGCGCTCCTTGGTGGCTTCGCCGCCCACCACCCTGATCGCCAGGCCCGGTCCCGGGAAGGGCTGGCGCCAGACGAGCCGCTCGGGCATGCCGAGCTCTTCCCCGACCGCTCGGACCTCGTCCTTGAACAGCGCCCGCAGCGGCTCGACCAGCTCGAAGCGCAGGTCGCTGGGGAGACCCCCGACGTTGTGGTGGGACTTGATCGTGGCCGCTCCGGTGCCTCCTCCGGACTCGATCACGTCCGAGTAGAGGGTGCCCTGGACGAGGAAGCGGGCCTCGTCGCCGTCGCCCTCCTGCGACAGGCGCTTGGCCTCCTCCTCGAACACGCGGATGAACTCCGCCCCGATCACCTTGCGCTTGGCCTCGGGCTCGACCACGCCCTGCAGCTTGTCCAGGAAGCGCTGCTCGGCGTCAACGGCCACGAGCGGGACCTTGAAGGTGTCGCGGAACGTGCGGATCACCTGCTCGCCCTCGTCCTTGCGCATCAGGCCGTGATCGACGAACACGCACGTCAGCCGGTCCCCGACCGCGCGGTGTACGAGCAGTGCGGCAACCGAGGAGTCCACGCCGCCGGACAGGCCGCAGATCACGTTCCCCTCCCCCACCTGCTCGCGGATGCGGCGCACCTGTTCCTCCACGATCCCGGCCGGCGACCAGTTCGGCTCGCAACCGCACGCCTGGGTCAGGAAGCGGGTCAGGATCTCGGTGCCGTAGGGGGTGTGGACGACCTCCGGGTGGAACTGGATCCCGAAGATCGAGCGCTCGGGATCCTCGATCGCGGCCACCGGAGAGGCCGTCGAGGAGGCCAGCGCGGCAAACCCCGGGGGCGGCTCGTACACGGTGTCGCGGTGTGACATCCAGCACGTCTGCTCGGCGGGGAGGCCGCCGAGCAGCATCCCGCCGTCGCCGACCAGCAGTTCCGAGCGGCCGAACTCGCCCACCTCGGCCTGCTCCACGCGCCCGCCCAAGGAGTGCACTAGCAGCTGCATGCCGTAACAGATGCCCATCACCGGCACGCCCAGCTCCAGCAGGGCGGGGTCCAGGCGCGGAGCCCCGTCCGCGTAGACCGAGGCGGGCCCGCCCGAGAGCACGATCCCGCGCGGTCGCCGCGCGGCGATCTGCTCGATCGGGACGTGGTGGGCCAGCAGCTCGCTGAACACCCCGCAGTCGCGGATCCGGCGGGCGATCAGCTGCGAGTACTGCCCCCCGTAGTCGAGCACCACGACCGTCTCGGGGGCCGCGGGATCGCGTGGCAGGGCGCCGGCTGAGACGCCGCCGGCGGTCTCGGCGCCGGGCGGGCGCTCGGTCTCCGCGCCGGGCTCGGCGAGGGCTCCCGGCGAAGACCCGGCCTCACTCATTGACGAGCGCGGCGACCTTCCCGTTGGTTGCACCCATGCCGACCCCCTGGTCGCGCTGCAGGGCCTTGCCCTCCGTCTGCAGCGACGGGGCCACCACGACCTCGGCGCGGTTGAACTCGGCGAGGTCCTTGTGGCCGCAGGTGGCCATCGAGGTGCGCAGGCCGCCGAACAGGTTGAAGGTCCCGTCGTTCTCCCGGGCCGGGCCGACGAGGATCTCCTCGAGGCTGCCGTTCTGGGCGGTGGCGACCCTCGCCCCGCGCGGCAGGCTCGGGTGGAAGGTGGCCATGCCCCAGTGGAATCCGCGCCCCGGGGCCTCGTAGGCCCGCGCCAGCGGGGAGCCGATCATGACCGCGTCGGCGCCGAGGGCGATCGCCTTGGCGACGTCCCCCCCGTTGCGCATCCCGCCGTCGGCTATCACCTGGGCGTACTCCCCGGTCTCGAGCATGTGCGTGGAGCGGGCGTGGGCCACATCCGCGATCGCGGTGGCCTGGGGCACGCCGATCCCGAGCACCCCGCGAGTCGTGCAGGCGGCGCCCGGGCCGACGCCCACGAGCACGCCGGCGGCGCCGGTGCGCATCAGGTGCAGGCCGGTGTGGTAGGAGGCGCAGCCGCCCACGACCACCGGTACGTCGAGGGTCGGGATGAACTCCTTCAGATTCAGCGGCTCGGTGACCGTGGAGACGTGCTCACCGGAGACGACCGTGCCCTGGATCACCAGCACGTCAAGCCCGGCCTCGAGTGCGATCTTGTGGTAGCGCAGCACCCGCTGGGGCGTCAGCGAGGCCGCCACCACGACCTTCTGCTCCTTGATCTCCTGGATCCGCTGGGCGATCAGCTCTTCCTTGACCGGCTCGCGGTAGATCTCCTGCATTTCGCGGGTGGCCAGCTCCTTCGGCAGCGAGGCGATCCGCTCGAGCTGCTCCTCGGCGTCCTCGTAGCGGGTGAAGATGCCCTCGAGGTTGAGCACCGCCAGACCCCCGACGCGCCCGACGATCCCGGCCGTCTCGGGCGAGACGACGCCGTCCATCGCAGAGGCCAGCATCGGCAGCGCGAACTGGTAGGGCCCGAGCTTCCAGGAGATGTCGATGTCGTCGGGGTCGCGGGTGCGCCGCGAGGGCACGATCGCGATGTCGTCGAATCCGTAGGCCCGCCGGCCTTTCTTGCCGCGTCCGATCTCTATTTCCATCGCGTCATCCTATGTTCGTGGGCGGACGGCGAGGGGAGCTCTCAAGGGCTCCTCCGGTCGCGCGGGGCGAGGCCGAAAACGCCCACAGCAGGCCAAAAAGTGGGGCTCGACGACCCCGATGTGGCCGTTTGCAGGAGCTTCGCCAAGGGTGGGCTGAGCATAGCAACGGTCACAGGGCGCGAAGGGCCCTTGGGTATGCTCGGACTCACGCAAAATGAGCGATTCGACAAGGCCCAGATACGACCCTAGGGAGCTCGAGCCGCGCCGCCAGATGGCGTGGTCGGAGCACGGCGCCTCGGCCACCCCGCCGCTGTCGGACGACGCCCCCCACATATACATAAAGCCGTCGGCACCGTTCACCTCCGGGAACGTCCACATCGGCCACGTCCGCAGCTACTCGATCGGGGACGCGTACGCGCGCTTCAGGAGGGCCCGTGGCGATGATGTCCTGTTCGCCTTCGGCTTCGACGCCTTCGGCCTTCCCGCCGAGCTGGCGGCGATCACGAGCGGGGAGCCGCCGAGCGGGTGGGTCAACAGCCGCGCCGAGCACATGAGGGGTCAGCTCGAGCGGCTCGGTTTCTCCTTCGACTGGTCGCGCACGTTCATGAGCTCCGATCCCGGCATGTATCGCTGGTCGCAATGGCTGTTCCTGGAGCTGCTGAAGGCCGGCCTCATCTACCGCGGCACCGGCACCGTGGACTGGTGCGAGAACTGCCAGACGACGCTCGCCTCGATCCAGGTCGAGGCAGGCGGCACCTGCTGGCGGTGCCACGAGCCGGTGAAGCTGATCGGAACGCCCCAGTGGTACCTGGGCATCAGCGCCTACGTGCCGGAGAACGACGCGCGCCTGCAGGAGCTCGAGGGGAGTGGCATCTGGGACGAGGTGGCGCTCGCCTCCCAGCAGTACGTGCTCGGGCGGGTCGACGGCGTCGAGCTCGAGCTGCGCGACCCCGCGGGCGAGGCATTGGTGCTGTTCACCCCCTACCCCGATGCGCTCGGGCAGGCGCGTTTCGTGCTGATCAGCCCGCGCCACCCGGCGGCCGAGAGCTGGGCATCCGGGGCGGATGTGGCCGAGCAGCTGGAGCGGCTTCGCTCCGGGGGCTGGGAGCGGAGTGCCCGCGAGGCCGACACGATCCCCCTGCTCGACACCGGCCGCGTGCTCATCGGCCCCGGCGGACGGGAGCTGCCGGTCGCGATCTCCCCGCTGGTGGACTCCCGCTTCGGGCCCACCGCGGTGCTGGGCGTGCCCGCCGAGGACCGCAGCGACGAGGTCCTCGCGGGGCGGCTGGGGATCGAGCCTGAGGAGGACGGGCCCGGCGCGGACACCACGAGCCCGGGCGTCACCGCGGCGGTCCGCTACAAGGCGGCCGACTTCACGATCTCCCGCCAGCGCTCCTGGGGAACCCCGATCCCGATCGTGTACTGCGAGAAGTGCGGAACCGTCCCGGTGCCGCGCGAGCAGCTGCCCGTGCTGTTGCCGTTGGACGTGCGACCCACGGGCACCGGCAACCCGCTGGCAGAGCTGGAGGACTTCGTCGACACGACCTGCCCCGAGTGCGGCGGGACGGCCAGACGGGAGACCGACACGCTCGACTGCCATTTCGACGCACTGTGGCTGTGGATCCCGGCATGTGTTCCGCCCGAGGAGCGGGACGGCACCCTCGAGCAGATCCTGGCCCTCCCCGACCTGCGCCACTGGCTGCCCTCCGAGCGCCTGGTGGCCGGCTCGGACAGCGGCAACTTCGTGTTCGACCAGCGGATCGTCACCAAGGCCCTGCGCGACATCGGCCCGCTCGCCTTCCTCGCCGACGGGGAGCCGTTCGCGGGCTGCCTGTTCCACGAGATGGTGATCCGGGAGGGGCGCAAGATGAGCAAGCACCTGGGCAACGTGGTCGATCCCGACGATCTGGTCGAGCGCTACGGGGCCGACACCGTGCGCCTCGCGGTTCTCTACGCCGCCCGCCCCCAGCGCTCGCTGAACTGGAGCGACTCCGCCGTGCTGCGCTGCCACCGCTTCCTGAACGGCGTGTGGGACTACACGCAGGCGAAGATCGCGGCGGGCGTGAGCGCGCAGGACCGGCAGGTCGCGGTCGGCGGCGAGGAGGAGAAGGACAAGACCGAGCACCTGCGCGTGAAACTGGACGAGTGGTGTGAGAACGGCGTCAAGCGCATCACCCAGGACATGGAGCAGCTCGAGATGCACACCGCGGTCCGCGACGTGATGCGGCTGTTCGACCGGATCAAGGACTTCGAGAAGCGGGTGGTCGCCCGCCAGCCCGAGCTCTCGAAGACCAACTCGGAGGCCCTGCTGGCGGCGCTGCGCACCTTCACCCAGGTCCTCGGCCCGCTGTGTCCCCACATCTCCGAGCAGCTGTGGCTGGATCTCGGCGGCGAGGAGAGCGCCGCACAAACGCCGTGGCCCGTCGTATCGTTGCAGGTACCGGCATGAGCACCCACACCGCACAGCCGACTCGGGGCTCCAGGCAGCGGACGCGCTCGTGTGCGACCGGCCTGCGCTGCCACCGCTGTGACCACAGCTACGCGCTGGAGGACACGATCTTCTCCTGCCCGGACTGCGGCAAGGGCCTGGACGTGGTCTACGACTACGAGCTGGCGGCAAGCCACTTCCGCGACTTCCCCACCTCCGAGCGGCCTCCCAACATCTGGCACTTCGAGGAGCTGCTGCCGATCGTCGACGCCGGAGCCCAGGCCCGGGTCGGCCAGCACTCCGGCTACACGCCGCTGATCAGGGCCGACCGGCTCGGCGCCGAGCTCGGCATCGACAACCTCTACGTGAAGGACGACTCCTCCAACCGCCCGAGCCTCTCCTACAAGGACCGCGTTGTGTCGATGTCGATGGCCAGGCTGCTGGAGCGCGGCAAGAGCGAGATCGGGTGCGTGTCGACCGGCAACGTCGGCACGGCCGTCGCATCGCTGGCCGCGAAGGCCGGCGTCGACTCCTACGTCTTCTACCCCAACCGGCTCGAGGACACCAAGGCCCGCGCCTGCATGGCCCTGGGCGCGAAGGTGGTCCAGGTCGAGGGCAACTACGACGAAGCCAACCGCCGCTGCCGGGAACTGGCGGAAGCCACCGGCATGGACTTCGCCAACATCACGTTGCGGCCCTTCTACGCCGAGGGCGCCAAGACGGCCGCCTTCGAGATCGTCGAGCAGCTCGACTGGCGGGCTCCGGAGCACATCATCACCGCCGCCGCCGGCGGCACCCTCTCCTCGCGGCTGCACAAGGGGTTGCTGGAGCTGCAGCTGCTGGAGCTGGCGGAGACCGATTCCACGCGCATCCACATCGCCCAGCCGAGCGGGTGCAACCCGATCGCCAGCGCGATCCTCGCCGAGGAAGCCGAGGTCCACCCCGTGACGCCGGAGACGGCGGCCCACTCGCTGGCCATCGGAGCCCCCGGTGACGGCTACCTGGTGATCGACGCGGTGCTCAAACGCGGTGGCAGCGCGGGTTACGCGACCGACCCGGAGATCTTCGCCGGCATCGACCTGCTGGCGGCCACCGAGGGTCTGCTGACCGAGCCCGCCGGCGGGACCACGGTGGCGGTGCTCGAGCAGCTGGCGGCCGAGGGTAGGTTCGCGCCCGGCGACACGGTGGTGGCGATCATCACCGGCAACGGCCTGAAGACGCTTGACGACCACCCGGAGAAGCCCTGGCCGGCGAAGATCGACTGCGAGCTCGATGCAATGATGGGGGCCTTGAACGAGCTCAAGGGCACCGGCACCCTGGCCGACAGCGCCCGCGAGCGCCTACACCGCGGCTAGGCGGGAGGAATGGTGGAGGAAATCGACCCGATCCACGATCTCGAGCAGCGACGGGCCGAAGCCCGGCGAGCGGTCGACGAAGCCGGCGGCGGCGAGGCCGAGGGCTTCGAGCAGGCCGAGCAGGAGCTGATCGAACACGCATCCCACGGCGATGAGCACAACACCACCCCGATCTTCCGTGACGCCGAGGGCGTGACCGAGGAGGAGGGCGCGGTGGAGGAGCTCTACGGCGAAGCCGACGAGGAGCAGAAACCCGACTGACGTTCCTCGCGCGGACGGCCGTGGCGCGCGACGGCCGGGTCGGGACCGCGCTATAGCCTCTACTCGGATGAAGCCCGTCTACCTCTTGGGCGCCTTCGTCCCGATCGCCGGCGTGCTCGACCTCGCGGACGCGTCGCCGGCGCTGGTGTTCTCGACCTCCGCGCTGGCGATGGTTCCGGTGGCGGCGCTGATGAGCCGGGCGACCGAGGAGCTGGCCGCGCGATCGGGCCCCGGTATCGGTGGGCTCGTGAACGTCACCTTCGGCAACGCCCCCGAGCTGATCATCGCGCTGTTCGCGCTGGGGGACGGCCTGCAGGAGGTCGTGAAGGCCTCGCTGGTGGGGTCGATCCTCGGCAACTGCCTGCTCGTGCTGGGGGCGGCGATGCTGGCGGGCGGCCTCGGCCGCGCCCGGCAGACCTTCAGTCGCACCGCGGCCCAGACCCAGGCCGGGATGCTGCTGGTGACGGTCGCGGCCCTGGTACTCCCGTCGGTGCTGGTGCTGGCCCGCCACGGCAGCCTGCCGGCGGTCGGTCAGCTGCGTCACACCTACGGCGGTGACCTGGAAACGGTCTCCTTCGCGGTCGCGATCGTGCTGATCGGGACCTATCTCGCCGGCCTGGTGTTCTCCTTGCGAACCCACCGCGACCTCTTCAACCCCCACGAGGCGGACGAGGACCTGGGTGACACCTGGAGCACGCGGCGCTCGGTCACGGTGCTGGCCCTCAGCGGCGCGCTGGTGGCGGCCATGAGCGAGATCCTGGTCGGCTCGGTCGAGCACACCGCGCGCGACCTGGGCGTCTCGCAGTTCTTCCTCGGGGCCTTCGTGGTGGCGATCGTGGGCAACGCCGCCGAGCATTACGTCGCCGTGGTGGCGGCGGCCAAGGACAAGATGGACCTGGCCGTCAACATCGCGCTCGGTTCAGCGGCGCAGATCGGCCTGTTCGTGGCGCCGATCCTGATCCTGCTGTCCTCCTTCGTGGGCCCGTTCCCGATGGCGGCGGTCTTCAACCCCTATGAGATCGCGGGGCTGATCGCAGCCGGCCTGGTCACCTCGGTGGTGGTGGCCGACGGGGAGTCGACCTGGTTCGAGGGCGTGCAGCTGCTCGCCCTCTACGCCGTGATCGGGATCGTCTTCTACGTCGCCTGACCAGTCGCCCCATAGAAAAGCCCCGCCGGAGCGAGGCTTTCCCTTAGCGGGCCGGTAAGCCGGAGAGTCGTCATACCAAGCTTCACCGAACCAGCGGGGCCTGCCCGAAAGCGGAGGCCCCGATGTTCAACGCCCTTGCCGACTTCCTCATCTACTGCCGTGTCGAGCGCCGTTTGGCCGAGCTCACGTGCAAGGCCTATGAGCGCGACGTGCGCACATGCCTGCAGTTCCTGCGCGCTCACGGCATCGCCGCGCTAGCGCAGGTCCGCACCCCCGACCTGCGCCGCTTCCTAGCGGATGAGGCCACCCATCGCCCGGCGCCCTCGAGTCAGTCACGTACGGTGGCAGCGCTGCGCTGCTTCTTTGCCTTCTGCGTGGAGAGCGAATATCTGGAGCGTGATCCCTCCCAGGTGCTGCGCACGCCCAAGAAGCGTCAAGCGCTGCCCGACGTGCTGGATAGAAAGGAGCTTTCGCGGCTGCTTGACATGCCCGGGCGCGAGGGCGTTTGGACTCGCTTGCACGCCGGCAAGGTGCAGCGCGACCGGCTGCTGCTCGCGCTGTTCGCCTACGGCGGGCTGCGCCGCTCAGAGCTGCTCGGCCTTGACTTGGATGACGTCGACCTGGAGCGCCGGCTGATCCGTGTTCGCAACGCCAAGGGCGGCCGCCAGCGCGTCGTACCGATCCACCCCGGCCTCGTGCCGCTGTTCCTCGCCTACTTCTCGACGCGCACGCCGGGGGATGACCCGGCGCTGTTTCTCGGTGTTCTGGGCCGCCGCCTCTCGCCCACGATCCTCGCCACCGCGTTTCGCCGCTACGCCGACGCGGCCGGCGTGAGCAAGCGCAAGCGCGTGACGCCCCACACGCTGCGCCACGTGTTCGCCACCGAGCTTCTGAGCGCCGGGGCCAACCTGCGCCAGATCCAGGAGCTGCTCGGGCACAAGCACCTGGACTCCACGCAGCGCTACACGCACGTCAACGCCCATCAGCTGCGCGGTGCCGTCAAGCGCCTGCACTTCGGCGCGCCCGACACCGATGGCACCGAGCAGACCGACAGGCCCGCGATCGCCGCACGCTGACGCGAGACGGTTCAACGGCCCGTCGGTCCTAGCCGCCTCGACGCCCCTCGTCGAGTCGCACGATCATCTCCTGAAGCTCGCCGGCGACGGCACGAGCGTCCTCGACGGCCAGGCGGACGCCCTGCTCATCGCTCGCCGTTCGGCGCTCGCGCCGGCCGACCTCTCGCCTCACGAGCTCGCCCAGGGCGACGCTCACAGGAGTCGTTCCCAGGCTGGCGCGGAAAGCACTCCACACGTCATCGCTGACCTGCACCCGCGCCATTCGGTCGCGTGTCTCTCTGGCCTCTCCCCCGGCCCTCTCAGCACGCAGTCGTGCTCGCTTACCCACGTATACGCAGTATACGATGCACCTTCAGGTGGAACTGTGTGCTGCGAAGCGGAGCGGACGCGATGCGGAGCGGCAGGGATGCCTTTGCGGATCGGCAGGGGACCCGGACGTGAAGGCTGGAGCACCGCTAGGAGCTTCGTGAGCCTGCGGTGAAGTCCGGATCAGCTGCTGGGTGAGATCAGGGGCTAACGGCGGTGGCGCTGAACGACGGCAGCGGGGTTCGATCGGCGTGGCCGGTCGCTCGTCGGCACTATCGTTTCGTTGATGGGTTCCACCCCCCGTCCCGGGTCGCCATGACCGACCAGCAACTGCTCACGGTCGAGCAGATCGCGCAGGAGTTCCAGCTGACCTCCCAGACGATCCGCAACTGGATCAAGAGCGGAGCGCTTCAGGCGGTGAAGATCGGCCACGTCTACCGCGTAAGGCGCGAGGACGTCGACGCCATGATGCGTCGTCATCAGGGCGAAACCGCGCCCCTCGGGACCCACCGCGACATCTGGGCCCCGGAGACGCTGGGGATGCCCTACCGTCGCCACGAGGACAGTCGGCAGCCGTCGATTTGGGATGGCACGAGCAGCTCGATCGAGCCGTCCAAGCGAAGCTAGCGCGCCTGGCGGGGTCTTCGAGCTTGCTGCGCGGCGCGAGCCTCTGCCTACCGCTTACGCCGACTGAGCGAGCGTCTCTCAGGTCGCGGAGCGGACGCCTGGGTTTCGTCCAGACCAGGCGTCTCAGGTGAGGCTAAGCGGACGCTCGCAAATGGCCGAAAGCACAAGCTGAAGCCTTGCTACGTCCAGGAGCGACACGGACTCCATAGCGGCGTTTATGCCACGCTTGATCGGTGGCCTCGGCCAACCTCGACCTCGTGCGCTCGATCTTCGCGGACTGGGAGCGCGGAGACTTCCGCAGCAACGACTGGGCGGACCAGGACATCGAGTACGTGATTGCTGATGGCCCCGATCCGAGTTCAGCGCACGGTCTAGTGGCGATGGCACGACAAGCCGGAGAGCAGTTGAGGCCATCGCAGCACACCACACTGGCCGCCCGGGACATCCGGGAGCTCGATGGCGAACGTGTCCTCGTGCTGATCACCGCCAGAGGACGGGGTAAATCGAGCGGCGTCGTGATCCATTACGAGCAGGTGCAGGTCTTCCATCTTCGCGACGGCAAGGTGAGTCGACTCACCGTGTACAACGAACCGGACCGAGCGTTCGCAGATCTTGGACTTACCCGGGAGGGCGACCAGTGACCGACTCACCGAACTTGGAGCTTGTCCGCTCGATCAATGCCGACTGGGAACGCGGCGACTTCAGCAGATCCGATTGGGCGCACACGGAGATCGAGTACGTGATCGTGGGTGGTCCCATGCCGGGAAGCTGGACGGGGCTGGCGGCCATTCCGCAGCGACAGCGCGGGCGAGTGCCGTCCACGCGCCTGCTTTGCCGACCAACGCGAAAGCTACTACGAGTCCGGGATTGAGGCCACTGGGTCGAACGCAGATCGCCGCGTTCCGAGTCCGCGTAGATCGAGCGCACCAGATCGAGATTGAGACACGCCTACTCCTCCAAGCCCAGCGCCTTCAGAGCAGCGGAGCGGTCGGCCCAAAAAACGATCTGCGCGATCTTTCCTTCCCGTACCGTCCAGACCGCTGCGGAGGCGACGGCGATCTCGCCTGTCTCCTGTGCGCGACGGCCAAAGTCACGCACGAGCACGAGCACGTCATCCCCTAAATCGCGGATGTCCTCAAGCTCCGTCCTGTAGCTCTCCCACGGGGTCAGCCACTCCAACCAGATGTAGCGCAATCTGTCCAGGCCCTCGAAAGTTTCGCCGTCGCGGTCAAGGTAGCCACGCGCGCGAAACGTGAAATCCTCGGCGATAAGCGGAGCGAGCAGAGAAGATGCTTGCGCCCACCGCGACTCGTCCCGATAGATGGCTGCCAGGTCCACGTCCGGCGCTGGGTGAAACAACCGCACAAGCTCCACATTCTCCTGCGACACCGGCTACCCACGCTCCTTAGCCAGTCGCTCGGCGGCAGCACGAGCCTCACCGATGTCGGTGTAAACCAGGGTCTCCTTGATAAGCCCATCCGCCCAAGTCGAAACCAGAGCCATGCGGGAGTCGAGCCACGCGCTGCTGCCTCGCGGTTTGGCGCGCTGCACGAAGTGAGAAAGGACAACGCCGTTGCCGACATCACGAATCTCGTCGATGTGGATCTGAGCGGCCTCAAGCATGCCGAACCAATCCTCGAAGAGGCCGCGTATAGCGGCTCTACCTTCGAAACGCTCCCCTGGAATATCGACGCTGCCCGAGTCCCACACCGCGTCAGGCGCGTAGAACTCCGCGAGGGCGTCCGCGTCGCCCGCGCTCGCGGTATCTAGCACCCGCCGCGAAAGCTCAACAGGGTCGGGGGTCGCCGTTCCGTCAGCCATCGGCCCGTTCCCTTGCGAAGCGTTCGGCAGAGGCACGGGCCTCGTCGGGGTCTACGTACGTCGTGACGCGCTCGATCAGTCCCTTCGACCACTCGTACACCAGCACAGCGTCTTGTTGGATTCGTGATGGGGTCTCACCGATACGACCGCTTTGACGGATCACCGCCATCACGACACCGCCACCCAGATCGACGGTTTCAAGCATCTCGATGCGAATGTTCTCGTAGGGCGCGTACCACTCCACCCAGAAGTCACGGATCGCCTGCCCCGTGAATGTTTCGAGCGCATCGATCGCGACCCAGACCGCGTCGGGCGCGAAGAACTCCATCGCTGCGTCCCAATCCCCACGATCACCCAGATCCAGGAGCGCACGAACGCGCCCCACCAAGTCGAGCGTCGTGGACTCCTCGGTCATCAGGCAGACAAGTATCCCTACGCGCCCTGAACGCCGCTTTGCGAACCAGAGCGAGCGTCCGCGCTCCAGCAGGGGAGACGACCGGAAAGGACGATTAACGACAGCCGGGGTCGCACAATGGTTGGCCGCCCCTTTCGACCAGAAGCGGAAGACGAGTCCGGCGTAACCAAACGGCAGTGACGCTTAAGCCGAGCGGCGCGCACGACCCCGCGGACGAGGCGCGCTCGCGTGGTCTTCGGCGTCGAGGGCCTTCGCGAGCTCCCCGGAGATCCCGGCGAGGTCCTCGTAGGCGCGCGCGACCTCGAGCATGTTCTGGCCTGCGGCCATCGTGCCCAGTCGCGTTATCGCTTGGTCAAACCGTTGCCAGAGCTCCTCTGGGCCGCGCCGCCCAGTGCCCGCCCGCAGCTCATACGGCGGCTCGCTGTCGGCCTTGCGCGCGGGCGGCCACTCGAAGCCGGCGGCGTCCGCCGTCCTGCAGACGCGGGCCGCATCGTCCGCGCCCTGAGCGAGCGCAGCCAAGCGAGCGGCGAAGCCCAGGTCCGGGGGCGCCTGCTTGTGGGCCTGCACCGCGCTGGCCCAACTGGCCATCCCGTCCCTGAAGTCACTGAGGACCTGCTCATCAGGGTTCTCAGAGCTGTCTTTGCTCATTTGACTACCCTACCGGGCGTTCCGGCCGCGCTGTCGCTGTTCCATGCCGGTTGAGGGAGCCGTACGTTGTCCGTACACTGGTGCTATGCGCACCCAACGCTTGGAAGTTCGCCTCACCGAGGACGAGCGCTCCCTCGATGCCGCCGCCGCCACCGCCGTCGGTGAGACCCTCAGCGACTTCTTCCGTCGCGCGGCTCGCACTCGCGCTGAGGAAGTGCTTGCCGATCAGCGAGTCATCGTGCTCAGCGAGGACGAGGGTGCCCGCTTCCTTGATGCATTGGAGACTCCTGACGCCGATTCGGTCGCACGTCTGCGTGAACTGCGCGATCGCGCGTGAGCGCCGCGTTCGCGGGCACCCAGCGCTTCGACCCGGCCCGTCACGACGTCGCAGCCTTCGACTGCGGTAACGAGCTGCTGAACCGCTGGCTCGCGCGCTATGCCGGCCAAGGCGAGCGTCGCGACGCCGCCCGCACATTCGTGGCGGGCGGAGCGGGCAAGTCGGTGCTCGGCTACTACACGCTCCTCGCCGGCCAGCTACAGCACGAGGCCGCCACGGCGGCCGTTCGCCACGGCCAGTCCCAACATTTCCCGATCCCGATCGCGCTACTCGCCCGCCTGGCGGTCGACAGCAGCCACCAAGGGAAGGGGCTCGGAGCCGAGCTACTTCGCGACGCCCTCTCACGAGTGCAGCTCGCCTCCGCGCAGGTAGCCGTGCGAGCCGTCGTTGTCCACGCGATCGACGACCGGGCCGCAGGCTTCTACGAGCGATTCGGCTTCCGCGCTCTCACCTGCACCCCACGCACGCTGATGGTGACCCTCAGCGCTCTACGAGCTGCTGGCTACTGAGAAGCTTTGCGGTATCTAGCCATTTTTGCTAATTTGTCCCGATGCTCCCTGCCCCGGATGAAGATCGGGCGTTTCTGAGGACCGACGAGAATCCGGCGATGGCCTTCGTGCCCGCCGATCGCCTCGCGCTGGGCGCGCTTGAGGCCGCGCTCTGTGAAGCCCGGCACGCCGACGACGGACGTCCAGCGCTCGAGGTGATCGCCGGCTCGCTTCTCGAGCTCGGTGTGCGGGCGGCTCCCTCAGCTCGTTCAGGGCGCCTGATCGCCCGTGAGCGTGACCCGTGGCTGCGGCGGCTGCAGAGCTCGCGGCGCAGCCAGAGCACGGTGAACGCGTACCGCATCGCCATCGATGAGCTGCTCGCCTGGGCCGCGCGCGAGCAGCGCACGGTCGAGCTGTTCGATGAGCAGGCGATGGTGGACCATCTCGATGACTATCGCCGGCGCCTTCACCCTGCGCCGGCGACCTACCATCGCCGCTTTCTGCTGTTGCGGGCCTTCATGCGCTGGGTGAGCCATCGCAACGGGATGCCCGACCCATTCCTCGAACTGCAGGCGCCGGCGAAGCCCAGGCAGGAGAGCGACTGGCTGACGCGGGCAGAGTTCGCGGCGCTCCTAGACGGCGCCGGGCACCCGGCGCGCTGTCATCCCGGCCTGGTGGAGCGCGACCAGCTGGTTCTGCTGACCCTGGCCATGACGGGCCTGCGCCGCTCGGAGCTGATCGGGCTGGATTGGGGCGACGTGACGCTCGACGGGCCACGCCCGTCGCTGCTGGTGCGCCGGGGCAAGGGCGGAAGGCCCCGACGCCAGCCACTGCCGAGGGAGCTGGCCCGCCGCCTGTCGCGATGGCGCGCAGAGCGCGAGGCATCCGCTTCTGATCCCGTGTTCTGCGGGCTCGGCGGCGCAAGGCTTCAGCCGACGATCCTCGCCGGGATCATCCATCGCAGCGCCACACGCGCAGGCATCGACAAGCATGTCACCGCGCACACCCTCCGCCACACCGCGGCGACATGGCTGCGCCAGGCCACAGGGGACACTCGCCTGGTCGCCGAGTACCTCGGCCACGCCGACCTCTCCACGGTCTCCCGCTACGCGCACGTCGCAGAGGAGGAGCTGCACCTCGCGGCCAGTGTCCTCGCCCAGGACGATGCCCCGCCGCCGCCCCGAGCCCCGCGCCGGGAGCCGGAGCGCGGCGGGCGAGTGCATCCCGAGCAGCTCGCGGCCTGGGACTGAGCGCTGCGGCGATCCGCCGCGCCTGCTAGAAATGCCCTCGCGGTGGCGAGCGCTGCCGGGGTTCCCCCGGGCGCCGGCACCGAGCGGTTCCATAGAGATCGCCCCGTGACGTTCGGTAGCGACGCTTAGCATGACGGGAATCCAGCGACTGCACATATAGAAAGACCCCGCATTTGCGGGGCCTTTCCTTAGCGGGCCGGTAAGCCGGATTCTGTCATTGGGCAGCCATCCATCTGAGCGGCCTACCTGGACCTCGGCGAGCAGCCTGCAAGCGGTCCGATTTGGCCTTGCATCGGGTGGGGTTTACCCAGCCGCCGCGTCACCGCGACGCTGGTGCGCTCTTACCGCACCATTTCACCCTTGCCGTTCCGCCGTTCACGTGGGACGGCGGCCTTGGGCGGTGTGTTTCTGTGGCACTTTCCCGCGGGTTTCCCCGGGTCGATAGCTCGACCACCTTGCTCTGTGATGTCCGGACTTTCCTCGAGGGCCTTGGGGCCCCCGCGGCTGCCTGGCCTGCACCGGACACGGTACCGACAACGCCAGCGCTACCGGGTCGAGCTAGCATCCGGACGCGTTGCCCGACCCTGAGCGCATCGGCGGGCTCGGCTGGACGCGCCGCTCCGGCGGGCGACTGACCGCGGCCGAGCGGCGTCGCCTGATCGCGGCGATCGCCACCGCTCAGGCGGAGAACGTCCTCGGCCGGCTGAAGCTCGCGCTCGGCAGGCGCAACCCGCGAGCCGCTGCCATCGACGTGCGCACGTTCACGGCGCCTGACTCGAAGCTGGCCCGGGAGGCAGAGGCTGCATGCGCCGAGCAGCCTGCGTCGATTGCGGCGCACTCCTACAGGACGTGGATGTTCGGGCTCGCCCTCGCGGCACTGGACCGAGAGGACATCGACGCGGAGCTCTTCTACTGCGCTTCATTGGTGCACGACTTCGGCATCGAGCCGGCGGTCGCCCGGCGCGACTTCACACTTGGAGGAGCCGATCGGGCGATCGCGTGCTGCGCGGCGGCCGGGGTACCCGAGCAGCAGGGCCAGACCATCGCCGACGCCATCTGTGTGCACCCCACGCCTGGAATCAACATCGAGCGAGACGGAAGTCTCGGGTGCTACCTGCAATGGGGTGCGATGGTGGACGGTGCCGGCTTGCGCCTGTGGGACATCTCGACGGCAACCCAGGCTGCGGTGCTGGCAGCGCATCCCCGCGGGGCGACCTTCAAGCGGGACCTCGCGAGGATGGTGAGGGGCGAGGCGGCCGCCGTACCGGGAGGTCGCTTCGACCTGCTCGTGAAGATGGGAATGCCAGTGCTCGTAAAGCTCGCCCCGTATCGCGACTAGCCCACGGGCACGCCACGGCGCTCAGAGACAACAACCGCGCCCGACGTGGCGAGCGGCGGTCGCCGCGGCACTCACACCCTCCTGAGCAGCCCCACGACCCGTCCCAGCACCTTGACCTCCTTGCTGCGGATCGGCTCCATCGTGTCGTTTTCGGGCTGCAGACGGATGTGGTCGGGTTCGCGGAAGAAGCGCTTGACGGTGGCCTCCTCGCCGAGCAGGGCCACGATCACGTCGCCGTCGTTGGCGGTGTCCTGCGGATGCACCACGACGTAGTCGCCTTCCAGGATCCCCGCTTCCTTCATCGATTCACCGCGGATGCGAAGCACGTAGTCCCCTTCTTCACCGCCCGCAAGCTGGGGCACCGGTACGTATTCCTCGATGTTCTCCTCGGCCAGGATCGGCTGCCCCGCTGCCACCGAGCCGAGCAGCGGCAGACCTTCGGCCCTGACCATCCCCCTGACGCTGTCCACGGCGTTCCCCACGCCCCGCTCGAGCAGCTCGATCGCCCGTGGCTTGGACGGGTCGCGGCGCAACAGCCCGATCTTCTCGAGGTTGGCCAGGTGCGCGTGGACCGTGGAGGAGGAGGCCAGCCCCACCGCTTTGCCGATGTCCCGCACGGTGGGCGGATAGCCGTACTTCGCCGAGTAGCGGCGGATGAAGTCGAAGATCTCCTGCTGGCGTCTCGTCAGATCCATTCCTGGCGGCCCCTAGCGATCGTGGTTTTCCGGTGTGGTAACGAACATGTGTTCGCACTGTAGCGCCGCCCCTGGACGGACGCAAGATGCGGGCTCACGCTCGCGGCCCTCGGCTCCCGCGCAGGCCCATGCCGGGCGCCGGACCAGGGCTATACTCGGCCCCCGCTGCGCTCGTGGCGGAATTGGTAGACGCGCAAGGTTGAGGGCCTTGTGGGGAGTTTTCCCCGTGGTGGTTCGAGTCCACTCGAGCGCATTGGAGCGCACTGATGCGCCGGCGACGGTGTGCCGAGTCGACCGTGTCCTCAGACGGGCTGACAGGTCGGGCTAGTTGGGCTTTCTTCGGGCGTTCTGGCCCGTCGAAGCGGCTAGGTTCCTACTTCAAGGGGACGGTGACCGGACCGGGCACGGGTTGGTAGACGGCAAAGAAGTCACGGCTGTCGGGGACGAGGTAGCGCGTGGGTGACTGCTGGTTTTGGGGCTCGACCAGATGCGGGACGAGACCGTCGGGGCCGTGGATGTAGGTGATCAGCGTATGCCACTCGTAGTTGATATCGAACTCCATCGCACGCACCGCGCCGATGTGCTGGAGGATCTTTGCCAGGGTGATCACCGTCTGGTTGGTGGCGACAACGAAGAAGAGGTTGCCGTGACGGTCGATGCCGACACCGGTGCGCGGGACACAGCAAACCCCGCCGAGCGTGTAGCCCCACTGCAGGCTATTGGGGTTTTCGTCCAGGTTAGGGTTCAGTTGTCCGTTGGAGACGATCGGAGCCAGGCTCTGGCGCGCCCAGACGACGTCCGGCCCGGCGTTCGAGCCGCCGCTCCAGTTGACGATGTCGACGCGGCCGTCGCGATAGCCGACCAGCGTGGCGTTGCCGTCCTTCAGCGGCTCGTTCGTGCGGCCGTTGACGATCGAGCCGTTTTCGCCGAATTCGTAGGTGAAGGCGCCGTTGAAAGTCGCAAGCAGCCGCGAGCGCTGGCTCTGCGGAACCATCGTCGGCCCGCGTTCGATGGCGCTGGGCGGCTCGGCGGTGCCCGGGTAGTAGGCGAGCTCTGTGCGCGTGTGGTCAAACCAGGCGACGTAGGCGACGGTGCTGGGAGATTCAAGATCGGGGCGATAGGTCGTGACCAGCACCGGTTGTCCACCGTTGATCGGCGGCCCCGTCGGCTTCCAGATCCCTTCTTCGGATAGAGGATTCGGGAAGATCGGCTTGATCGGCGGCGGCAGGATGGCCGCCTCATTGCCCGCCGCTTGGGCCCCATTCGCGGCCAGCCCACTGGTGTGGGTCGTTCGACTCGACGCGACGTGCTGCGTGCCACCGCACGCGGTGATACCGAGTGCAGCGGTTGCGCCGATGAGGGTGCACTTCAGCTTGATCACGTCATCCACTCGCCCGCGACCGTACGCACGCGATCAGTGTTCTCCGGACGGCTAAAGTCGCCTTCAGCCCTCGATGAGAAAGCTTTCAGCCGTCGGTGGCCCGGGCGCCCGCCCGCGGTCCCCGCGGCGGCTCCCCGGTGCGGCCCGGCCCGCAAGCTGGTAAACACGATGATCCCGAACGAAGGAGTCCGGCGTGTGCCTGGCGATCCCCGGCCAAGTCGTGGAGGTGCTCGACGAGGCCAACCAGCTTGCGGAGGTCGATGTGGCGGGCGTGCGCCGCACGGTGAGCATCTCGCTGCTCGGCGACGGCACCGGCGCCGACACCGCGCCTGGCGACTGGGTGCTGATCCACGTCGGCTTCGCCCTCTCGCGCATCGACGAGCGTGAGGCGCACGCGACGCTCCAGCTGTTGCGCGAGGCGGACGGCGAGTTCGACCAGGCGATGGACGAGCTGCGTGGGAGCGCGATCGAGTGAGCAGCGCCGGCTCGGGCTGTGGTGAACCGGGAGACATGCACGCCGAGGGCTGCGTCACCTGCGGCGACGCGGCAGCGTGGATGCGCGTCGTGGCGGTCGACGCGAGCAACGCACTGGCACGGTGCGTCGGCGACGGCGGGCACAGCGAGACGGTCGCCACCGAGCTGGTCGGTACCGTCGCGCCAGACGACGCGCTGCTCGTCCACGCCGGAACCGCGATCCACCGGCAGGCCCGGACGGCGGCAGCCTCCCTCCAGGGGGGCGAGCGATGAAGTTCGCCGAGGAGTTCCGGGACGGCGATCTCGGTCGGGCGCTGGCCGCCGAGCTTCCGGCGCTTGTGGAGCAGGGCCGCGCCTACAAGCTGATGGAGGTATGCGGCGGGCACACGCACGCGATCTACCGTTACGGAATCGAGGCGCTGCTGCCCGACGGGGTCGAGCTCGTCCACGGACCCGGCTGCCCCGTCTGCGTGCTGCCGATGGGGCGCGTCGATGACGGCATCGCGATCGCCCGGCAGCCCGGCGTGATCCTCACCTGCTTCGGGGACATGATGCGGGTGCCCGGCTCACATGGCAGCCTGCAGGAGGCCCGCTCCCTCGGCGCCGACGTGCGGATGGTCTACTCGCCGCTCGACGCTCTTCGCATCGCCCGCGAGAACTCCGGCCGCGAGGTCGTGTTCTTTGCGCTCGGCTTCGAGACGACTGCTCCTTCGACGGCGCTGACGCTGATGCGGGCGCGGAGGGAAGGCGTACGCAACTTCTCCTGCCTGTGCAATCACGTCCTGATTGAGCCGCCGCTGCGCGCTCTGCTCGACGCGCCTGAGCTGCAGATCGACGGCTTCATCGGCCCCGGGCACGTAGCGACCGTGATCGGCGCCCAGCCGTTCGGCTTCATCCCATGCGATTACAACAGGCCAGTGGTCGTCTCCGGGTTCGAGCCGCTCGACGTCATGCAGTCGATCCAGATGCTCCTCGTCCAGCTCGCGACCGGCCGCTGCGAGGTCGAGAACCAGTATCGGCGGGTCGTCTCCTGGGAGGGCAACCCGCGGGCACAGGCGGTGATGGCCGAGGTCTTCTCGCTGCGCGAACACTTCGAGTGGCGCGGGCTCGGCAGCATCGCGCACAGCGCCCTGCGGATCTCCGACGCCTACGCCGAGCTCGACGCCGAGAACCGTTTTGCGGTACCCGGTGCGCAGCTGGCCGATCCGCGCGAGTGCCAGTGCGGCGAGGTCCTGAGGGGCGAGATCAAGCCCTGGGAGTGCCGCGTCTTCGGCACTGCGTGCACGCCCGAGCGGGCGATCGGCGCGTGCATGGTCTCTCCTGAGGGGGCGTGCGCGGCGTACTACAGCTACGGCCGCCATCATCAGCCCGTCGGCGAGACGCTGTGAGCGGGATGAGCGCCGACACGCGCCGGCAGCGGGTCGCGGAGATCGTCCAGACCGCGAGGTCCAAGCGCGCACGGATGCGCGACGTGCGCATTACGATGGCCCACGGCGCGGGCGGTCGCTCGTCGCAGGCCCTGATCGAGGGCCTGCTGCTGCCGGCACTCGGGAACGAGCGCCTGGAACAGCTGTCCGACGCCGGCGCGCTGGCGGTGGGCGACGCCGCCCTCGCCGTCACGACCGACAGCTTCGTAGTCAGGCCGCTGTGCTTCCCGGGCGGCTCGATCGGCAAGCTGGCGGTCAACGGGACCGTCAACGACCTGGCCGTCTCCGGCGCCCGGGCGCTCGCGCTGACGCTTGCGCTCGTGCTCGAGGAGGGCCTTCCCACCGAGCAGCTACGCGCCGAGGTGCAGGCGGTAGCCCGCGCCGCGTCCGAGGCCGGAGTGGAGGTGATAGCGGGTGACACGAAGGTCGTCGAGCACGGCCGGGCAGATGGCATGTATGTCTGCACGACCGGCGTCGGGCTCGCCGATCCGCGGGCGGCGCTGTCCTCCGGCGGTCTGCGGGTCGGAGACAGAGTGCTGGTCTCTGGGCCGGTGGGCGCGCACGGGATGGCGATCATGCTCGCCCGCGGCGAGTTCGAGCTGCAGGCGCCGATCGTCTCGGATACGGCGTCGCTGTGGCCGGCCGCGGATGCCCTGCTCGGGGCCGCCGGGGGCGAGCTGCACTGCATGCGCGACGCCACCCGCGGAGGCGTCGCCTCGGCGCTGAACGAGCTGGCACGCAGCTCGGAGGTCGGCGTGCTCCTACGCGAGCGGGACGTCCCGGTCGAACCGGCGGTGGCGGCCGCCGCGGAGCTGCTCGGGATCGATCCGCTCTACATCGCTTGCGAGGGCCGGCTCGTTGCGTTTGTCGCACCGGGATCCGCCGAGGCTGCGCTGGCCGCGCTGCGTGCCGTCGCAGGCTGCGAGGACGCCGCGGAGGTCGGCGAGGTCCGCGACGGCCACCCCGGGATGGTGCTCGTCGATACCGGCTTCGGCGGGCAGCGCGTGCTCGACATGCTCGCCGGCGACCCG
Source organism: uncultured Solirubrobacteraceae bacterium (assembly GCA_963821425.1). GTDB lineage: Bacteria > Actinomycetota > Thermoleophilia > Solirubrobacterales > Solirubrobacteraceae > Palsa-744. The sequence continues at coordinate 287,066 of CAWGDS010000001.1, read as the reverse complement.
CTGCCGAGGATCTGCTGATGCACGAGCTCGCGCTCGCGCGCGCCATCCTCACGACCGCGGTCGACCGGGCCGAAGGCCGCCGCGTCATGAGCGTCGAGGTGACCGTGGGCGCGCTGCGACAGGTCGTGCCGAGCTCGCTGGCCTTCAACTTCGAGGTCCTGGCGCGCGCCGCAGGCTGCGAGGGAGCGACGCTCGAGCAGCGGCTGGAGCCGGCGCGGCTGCGCTGCGCGTGCGGGGCCGAGTGGGAGCTCGAGGAGCTGTCCTTTGTGTGCCCCCGCTGCGGCGGCCCGGAGACGCAGGTGGTGGCCGGTGAGGAGCTGCGGGTCGAGTCGATCGAGGTCGAGGAGGCGCCGTGCACCGCACCAAGGTGAGGGTCGCCGAGGGCGTGCTCGACGCCAACGAGACGATCGCCCGCGCCAACCGCGCCGACTTCGACCGTGCGGGAGTGCGGGTGGTCAACCTGATGAGCGCGCCCGGGGCGGGCAAGACGACGCTGCTCGAGCGTGTGCTGGCAGACGGGCTCCTCGACACGAGGAGCCCGGACGGCCGCCGCCCGCGCGCCGGGGTCCTGGAGGGCGACGTCCAGGGCTCGCTCGATGCCGAGCGCCTCTCGCTGCGACACATCCCGGTCACCCAGCTCAACACCGACCCCGGGTTCGGGGGCGAGTGCCACCTGGACGCCAACATGGTCCGCTCCGCGCTGCCGTCCGTGCCGCTCGATGACATCGACCTGCTGGTGATCGAGAACGTGGGCAACCTCGTCTGCCCCGCCGAGTTCCGAGTCGGCGAGGACGCCCGCGCGATGATCTCCTCGGTCACGGAGGGCGAGGACAAGCCGTTGAAGTATCCGTTGATGTTCCGCGCGTGCGAGCTGGTCGTCGTCAACAAGATCGATCTCCTTCCCCACCTCGACTTCTCGCTTGAGGACTTCTTGGGCAACCTCGAGCGCATCAACCCCGGCGTCGAGTACATGCTGCTCAGCGCGCGCACCGGCGAGGGCGTCGACGCGTTCGCGGGCTGGCTGGCGGAGATCGCCGCGGGCGAGCCGGCCGCGCCGTGAGCGCCGCCGAGGCACCCCGCGCGCGGCTCCGCGTCAGCATCGAGGGAGTCGTGCAGGGCGTCGGCTTCCGCCCGTTCGTGCACCGACTCGCAGCACGGCACGAGCTCGCGGGCTGGGTCCGCAACGACCGGCGCGGCCTGCTGCTGGAGGCCGAGGGCGAACCGCTCGCGCTGGAGGGCTTCCTGCGCGAGCTCGCTGAGCGCCCGCCGCCGCTGGCCGCGGTCGAGCGGGTGCGCAGCGAGCGGCTGGCCGCGACCGGCCAGCGGGGCTTTCAGATCGTGGACAGCGCCGCCGGACCGACCGGCGCGGCCGCGGGCGGCGCCGGCACGCTCGTGCCTCCCGACGTCGCCCCCTGCAGCGCATGCCTGGCGGAGCTCGCCGATCCGCGCGACCGGCGCTACCGCTATCCGTTCATCAACTGCACCGACTGCGGGCCCCGCTTCACGATCGTGCGCGGCACCCCCTACGACCGCCCGCTCACGACGATGGCAGGCTTCTCGATGTGCCGCGACTGTAAGCGCGAGTACGAGGATCCGGCCGGCCGGCGCTTCCATGCGCAGCCGAACGCCTGCCCTGCCTGCGGCCCGAGGCTGCGCCTGCTCGACGGTGCCGGGCGCCCCGTAGCCGCGGGCCGGGACCCGATTGCGGCGGCGGCGAGCGCGCTTGCGCGCGGCATGATCGTCGCGGTCAAGGGGGTCGGCGGCTACCAGCTGGCGTGCACGGCCGAAGACGAGCGGGCCGTGACCGAACTGCGACGGCGAAAGGGGCGCGACGAGAAGCCGCTGGCGGTGATGGCCCCCGATCACGCGTCGCTGGCCGAGCTCGTGGAGCTGTCTCCTGCCCAGGCGCGGCTAGTGGGCGCCCCCGGGCGCCCGATCGTGATCGCCCCGCGCCGGCCCGGCGCGCGTGTCGCCGACGCGGTCGCTCCCGGCCTGCGCGAGCTCGGCGCGATGCTCCCCGCCACGCCCCTCCACCACCTGCTCCTCGGTGACGCGGCCACGACGCTCGTGATGACGAGCGGCAACCGCGGCGGGGAGCCGATCGTGATCGACGACGAGGAGGCGCTGGAGCAGCTCGGCACGGTCGCCGACCTGCTCCTCCTCCACGACCGCCCGATCGCCGTCCGGGCCGACGACTCGGTCCTGCGCGCGCTGGGGAGAGATCCGCACCCGCAGGCGACGCCCGGACTGCAGCCCGGGCCGCGCCCCGATCACCTCCCGGCGGCGCTGCCGATCAGGCGCGCCCGAGGCGAGGCTCCCCGCAGCCTCGGAATGCCCTTCCCTGCTCCCCCCTTGCTGGCATGCGGCGCGGAGCTAAAGAGCACGTTCTGCCTCGCCCGGGGCCCGCGGGCCTGGGTCGGCCCGCACATCGGCGACCTGCGCAGCTTCTCGACGTTACGCTCCTTCCGCGAGGGCATCGCCCACTTCGAAGCGCTGTTCGAGCTCAAGCCGACCGTGGTCGTGCACGACGCGCACCCGGACTACCTCTCCAGCGGCTACGCCTTCCAGCGCGAGGGCGTCGAACTGATCGAGGTGCAGCACCACCACGCCCACTTCGCGGCGGTTCTCGCCGAGCACGGGCACAGGGGCCCGGCTCTCGGAGCAATCTACGACGGGGCGGGGCTCGGCAGCGACGGCACCGTCTGGGGCGGCGAGCTCCTGGCGGGCGATCTCGCGCATGCGCGTCGCGCCGGGCATCTGCACCCCGTGCGCCTCCCGGGCGGCGACGCCGCGGCGCGCCAGCCGTGGCGCATGGCGTGCTCGTGGCTGGCGGCTGCCGGGGCAGGGGTCCCCGCGCTGCCGCCGGCCCTCGCCGGGCGGGTCGCGGCGGAGCGCTGGGCGCAGGTCTGCGAGCTCGTCCGCACGGGCGTCGCATCGCCGCTGACCAGCAGCGTGGGCCGCCTCTTCGACGCGGTCGCCGCGCTGTGCGGGATCCGCCCTGAGTCGCGCGAGGAGGGGCTGGCCGCGCTGGAGCTCGAGGCAGCCGCCGACGCGGCCGAGCCGGGGAGCTACCCAGTGCGTATACACGACGGCGGGCAGGTCATCCTCGACCCGCGTGAGACCGTGCAGGCGATCGCGGCCGACCTCGCCCGCGGGACGCCGACGTCGCTCGTCAGCGCGCGCTTCCACAACTCCCTCGCCGCGGCAACCGCGGGCGCCCTGACCATGCTGGCCGAGCGCGAGGCGACGAGGACCGTGGTGCTGTCCGGCGGCGTCTTCCAGAATCGGCTGCTGCTCGAACGATGCCACGAGCTGCTCACGGCGCGCGGCCTGGATGTCCTCGTGCCACGCGTCCTGCCACCCAACGACGGCGGGATCTCCTACGGGCAGGCCGCCGTGGCGGCCAGCCGCTCGGCCTCCTCCAGCACGCGTCGGGCGAGCGGATCGATCACGTCGAGCAGCGCCGCCGAGAGCCCCCGGCCGGCGTCGAAGCACGCGCCCGTGACCCCGTAGACGACGACCCGGCGCGGTAGGCGCCCGAGCACGCGGCCCAGCTCGATCGCGTCCGCGACGCCGATCGCGTGTGTGGAGCTCGAGCCCTCCAGACGCGCCGGCAGCGGCCGGCGAGAGACATCGAAGCGCTGCAGCGTGCCGACCGGCCCGCTCCCATGGATTGCGTCGGCCAGGATCACCGCGCCGGCTCCCTCCCATGCCCCGAGCAGCGCCAGCATCTCGCCCTCGTGCTCGCGGAACTCGATCGCCGTGGCGAGGTCTGCACACGAGGCGGGTGAGGCGAGCGCCTTCGCGCGGCGGACGACCTCGAGACCTGCAGCATCGTCATGGCGCAGCTCGTTGCCCACGCCGAGCACGAGCACGGGGGGCACCGGGCCTACCCGCGCTCGACGGTCAGCGTCAGGAAGTGGGTCGCGCAGGAGATGCAGGGATCGTGGTTGCGGATCGCCTGCTCGCATCGCAGCGAGAGCTGCTCGTCCGGCAGGTCTAGGCCGTCCTCGACCACGGCGCGCAGGTCCTGCTCGATCGCGAGCTGGTTCTGGGAGGTCGGCGGCACGATCGTCGCGTCGAGGATCGTGCCGCGCTCGTCGAGCTCGTAGCGGTGGTAGAGGAGCCCGCGCGGCGCCTCGGTCGCACCGTGACCGACGCCGGCGCGCGGTACGACCTCGACGGCGGGCGAATCCGGCTCCTCGTAGCGCTCGATGATCGTGAGCGCCTCCTCGCAGGCCTCAACGAGCTCGACCGCGCGCACCACGATGCTCTGGAACGGGTTCTGGCACACCCCCTCGAGACCCGCGTCCCGCGCGGCCTGTGCGGCCGGCTCCGACAGCGAGGCGGAGGAGAGGGCATAGCGCGCAAGAGGGCCCGTGAGATAGATGCCCCGCTCGCGGATCCGGGCGTGCAGGGCATTGGAGTGCTCGACGTGCTCCTCGACGATGTGCTCGCCGAACTCACCGGGAACGATGTCGAGGCCCCGGTCGGAGCGGATCGTGCCGCGGTCGATCGGGTACTCCCCGGCGGGGTCCGAGAGCGCGACGAGCTCCGGCTCCCGACGCACGTCGGGGAACGGCAGCTCCGCAGCCCAGCGGACGGTTGCGAGCGCTGTCTCCCGAGCCTCGCTCAGCGGCTCGACCAGGCCGCGCAGCTCACGCCGGCTCGGCGCCCGGTAAAAACCGCCGACACGCACGTTGATGGGATGCACCTCGCGACCCCCGATCAGCGCCATCAGCGCGTTTCCGGCCTTCTTCATCTGCAGGCCCTGTTCGACGATCTCGCGGTGGTCGCGGGCCATCTCGACAGCGCCCGCGTACCCGAGGAAGTCCGGCGCGTGCAGCATGTAGACGTGGAGGCTGTGGCTCTCGATCCACTCGCCGCAGTAGATCAGGCGCCGCAGGTCGCGCAGCGGGCCCTCGTCGATGCGCACGCCGCAGGCGTCCTCCATCGCCCGCACCGAGCTCATCTGGTAGGCGATTGGGCAGATCCCGCAGATCCGCGCCGTGATGTCGGGGGCCTCGGTGAATGCGCGGCCGCGCAGCAACGCCTCGAAGAAGCGCGGCGGCTCGTAGATCCGCAGCTTGATCTCCTGCACGTCGCGGCCGTCGATCCTGACGTACATCGCGCCCTCGCCCTCGACGCGGGCGAGATAGTCGGTGCGCAGGATGCGCGGGCCCCCCTCGCCGCCGGGCGTTCCCGCCGCGCTCATCGCAGCCGCCGCCCGTCGCCCGCGGGCGTCCTCACGACGCCGCTCCGCCGTGCTCCTCGGCAGCGCGCGCGAACGGCTCAGACGCGGCGTTGAACGTGCGATAGACCCGCACGAGGTCGACCTCGTCGGTCCCCAGCTCAGCCATACGTGCGCTCAGCGAGGGTGTGTTGGGGCTCTCCATCGGCCCGTAGCACCCGTAGCAGCCGCGGTCGTAGGCGGGGCAGATCGCGCCGCACCCGGCATGCGTCACCGGGCCCAGGCAGGACGTCCCGTGGGCGACCATCACGCACACGGTGCCGCGGCGCTTGCACTCCACACACACGCTGTGCGCGCGCACGCGCGGGCGCCGCCGGGCGAGGTGCGCGCCGATCACCTCGAGCAGCTGGTGCTTGTTGATCGGGCAGCCGTTCAGCTCGAAGTCGACGGGCACGTGGGCGCTGATCGGCGTCGAGGTGCCGAGCGTCGAGATGAAGTCGGGCGAGGCGTACACGGCGCTCACGAAGTCCTCGACGTCGGCGAAATTGCGTAGCGCCTGGATGCCCCCGGCAGTTGCGCAGGCGCCGATCGTGATCAGCCGGCGAGAGCTGCGCCGGACCTCCTGGATGCGCTCCGCGTCGTGGGCGGTGGTGATCGAACCCTCCACCAGCGACAGGTCGTACGGGCCCTCGACGGTCGCGCTGCTCGCCTCCAGGAAGTAGGCGATCTCGAGACGGTCGGCGAGCGCCAGCAGCTCGTCCTCGCAGTCGAGCAGGCTCAGCTGGCAGCCATCGCAGGAGGAGAACTTCCAGACGGCGAGGGTCGGCCGGCTCGGCATCGGTTCACAGCTCCCTGATCCGGAGCCAGTCCTCGATCTCGCTCCAGCGGTAGACCGGACCGTCGCGGCACACGAGCGTCGGGCCGAGCTGGCAATGCCCGCAGTGGGCGATGCCGCATTGCATGTTGCGCTCCATCGACGCGTAGATGTTGGCGCCCGGCACGCCGGCATGGGCGAGCGCGGCGACCGTGAATCGCATCATGATCTCGGGCCCGCAAACGAGTGCCGCCGCGCGTCCCGGGTCGAACCGCGCTCGGCTCACCAGGCGCGGCACGACGCCGACGTGGCCGAGCCACTCGGGACCCGCCGAGTCGACGCTCACCGCCACCTCCAGCCCACGCGCGCTCCACTCCTCGAGCTCGTCGGTGTAGAGCAGTTGGTCGGGGGAGCGCCCGCCGTAGAGCAGTAGCAGCCGCCCGTAGCGCTCGCGGCGCGCAAGCATGGCGAGGATCGCCGGGCGCAGCGGCGCCAGCCCGATCCCTCCGGCGACGACGATCACGTCGGACCCCTCGATCTCGCTCACCGGCCAGGGCCGGCCGAACGGTCCGCGCACGCCCAACACCGCGCCGGGCCCGGCGCGGCAGATCGCCGCGGTGGCGAGCCCGACCTCACGGACGGTGTGCACGAGCGCACCGGCCCCGTCCGGATCGCCGCTGATCGAGATCGGCACCTCGCCCGCCCCGTACGCGGAGATCATCGTGAACTGGCCCGGCGCGAAAGGCATGCCGTCCTGGCCGGGGCCGGTCAGCTCCAGCGTCCAGGTGTCCGCGGTCTCCTGCCGCTTCGCGGCCACCGCGAAGGGCGCCGGCACCATCGGGCCCGGTGCCTGCGCCTCAACCGGCGGAGGCATGACCGTAGACGTCGAGGAGCTGCAGGCGAGTGGCCTGCAGGCGATCGACCAGCAGGGCGGCGAAACGGCGGAGCAGCTGATAGCCGAGCTCGTGGTCGGCCTCGGACTTGCCACGCAGGCAGGCGCCGTCGAAGGCGACGGTTGCGGTTGGCATCGTCGCGCGCGCGTCGAACTCCCAGCGGTAGGGCTCGAAGAGCCACGACCAGCCCACCACCTCTCCCTCGTGCAGCGTCTCGATAACGAGCGCCCCACGCCCGGGAGCATCGACCTCCAGCGCGACCGCCCCCTGGCGGATCAGGTAGAAACGATCCGCGGGACCACCCTCGCGGAACAGGCGCTCGCCCGCGGCGAAGTGCTGGTTGGCCCCGCAGCCCGCGATCAGCTCGAGCTGGGGCGCGGACAGCCCCGCGAAGACGGGCGCCGAGGCGATCAGCTCCTCAAGCGCCCGAACGGACATCGCCGTCGCTCTCCCTGATCGCGCGGGCCTCCTCGGTGATGTCGATCCCGACCGGGCACCAGGTGATGCAGCGCCCGCAGCCGACGCAGCCGGAGCTGCCGAACTGGTCCACCCACGTGGCGAGCTTGTGCGTCATCCAATGGCGGTAACGCGAGCGCGTCGAGGAGCGCACCGCGCCGCCGTGGATGTGCGAGTAGTCGATCGTGAAGCACGAGTCCCAGCGCTCGTGGCGCTCGATGTGATCGCCCGCGAGGTCGGTGACGTCCTCGACGGTCGTGCAGAAGCAGGTCGGGCAGACCATCGTGCAGTTGCCGCAGGCCAGGCAGCGCTCGGCGACCTCATCCCAGCGCGGGTGCTCGTAGTTGCGGTAGAGCAGCTCGCGGATGTTGTCGGCCTGCAGCTCGCGCCCCATCTGGCCCGCGGCCCGCGCCCGGCCGGCCGCGGCCGCGTCCTGCTCCACAGTGCCGGCGGCGGCGAGCTCGATGTCCGCGAGCAGCTCCGCGCCCCGAGCGGTCCCGACGTCGAGCACGAAGTAGTGCCGGCCGTCTTCGAGCACCTCGGTCAGCGCCAGGTCATAGCCGGACTCGGCCGTCGGACCGGTGCCCATCGAGGCGCAGAAGCACGTGCCGCCCGCCTGCGTGCACTGGACCGCCACGACGAGGACATCCTCGCGGCGGACCTGGTCGGCGGGTTCGGGGTGGGCGCCGCCCAGCAGCACGCGGTCGAGGATGCCCATCGCGTGCAGCTCGCAGGAGCGGGCGCCGAAGAACGCGTAGCGGGGACGCTCGCGGGACGGCTCGGCGAGCTCGATGAGCTCGCCCCCCTCACCGAGACCTGCGCGCCACAGGCGCACCTCGGGCGGCAGCTGGTAGCGCTTCCAGGAGTGGGGCCCGACGTTGTAGCCGAACAGCGCGTCGTCGTCGCGGCGGCGCAGTCGATAGCTGCCGCCGTCCTGCTCATCGGTCCAGCCCTCTGGCAGGTCGGCGCTGCCCTCTATCTCGTCGTAGACGATTGCGCCGTCGCGCACTGTCGGGCCGAGCACCGTGTAGCCGTTGCGGCGCAACACCGCGAACAGCTCGTCGAGGGCGTACCGCTCGAGGATGAGGTCGGGCTGCTGGCTCATCGGACGATTCTACGGCCGGCTCGCCAGTGCGAGACGCCAAGGCGTCCCGCAATAGACACCGCCGCCAACCGCGCGAGGCCCACCCACGCCGGTGACGATTCGTGGGCTGTGACTCTCTCCTACCGTAACTGGGCGCGTCGCACCGCCCACGAGCCTTAGGTCTTCGACGGCACGATCAGGTACTTCTCACCCGTCGCCTTGCGCTGGTATCCGCGGATGACCTCGGGATCGAGGGCCTCCTCGAGCGAGATCTCGCGCGTGAATTTGCTCGCGAACGTCGTCGTGATCTCGCGCGTCATTCGTTGGATGAGCTCCTGGCTGGCGTCCCGGCCGATCCGCGCGAGGTGGGCGCGAACGAGCCAGCCACCGATGCCCCACGCCATGCCGGCGGCCCCGGCGATCACGGTCGGCGCCGGGTCGAGCCGCCCATATATGTAGACCTGCTTGTGGGTCGGCGAGCCGTACTGGGTGACGGCCGGGGACTTGGCCACGAGAGCGGCCTCCATTGCGGCGAGGATCTGCCCCGCCAACTGGCCACCGCCAACCGCGTCGAATGCCAGTGTCGCGCCGGTGTCGCCGATCTCGGCGGTCAGCTGCTCGCGAAAGTCCGGTGCGGTCGAATCGACGACGCGCTCGGCCCCGATGTTCTTCAGCAGGGCGGCCTGCTCCTCACTGCGGACGATGTTCACGAGCGCGACGCCGTCCTCGATGCAGAGCTTGTTCAGCATTTGCCCGAGGTTGGACGCGGCGGCAGTGTGCACGAGAGCTGTGTGACCCTCCAACCGCATCGTTGAGAGCATGCTCAGCGCGGTCAGAGGATTGACGAACGCAGCCGCAGCCTGCTTCGGGCTCACGCCGTCAGGGAACGGAACGACCTCGCGGGCCGGCAATCTGCGGTAGCGGGTGTACATGCCCCCACCCCACGCCCCCACGACCTTGCCGAGCAGATGTTGCGCGTCCTCGCCCGCCTGTACCACGATTCCGGCAGCCTCAACCCCCGGCGCCAGCGACTTGCCGGCGCGTGTGGCGGCGAACTGCAGGAGATCGGGTGGGACCGTGGCGGTGGCGACGGGTCGTCCGACGGACTTGTCGGAGCCGAGGGTGGACAGGTCCGCCGGGCCGAGCAGTGCGCCGAGGTCTGACGGGTTGATCGGAGCGCCTTCGATCCGAACGACAACGTCGTCGGACCCGACTTCGCCGATCGGGTCGTCCTCGAGCGTCAACCGGAGCTCGCCGTCAGGCGTGAGCAGCGAATGGATCGTCATCGTCGTGTCGTTCATGTTTGCCTCCGCTGCCCCTTGATGTCGGTTTGGTGATCGGTCCTCAGAGCTCGGCGGCGTGCCAGCCGAGGTCGAGCCCATGGTCTCCGCCGCCGAGGCCTTCCAGCCCCTAGCGGCGGTCCGGCTGCGCCAATAGCCCTCATCACTAGCAGCTGAAGCTCGGGATTGCCCAGGCGACGGTGTGCCCCCACCTGCCGCGAGCGGCCCACGTCGATGCGGGGCGAAACGAGCTAGCGTGACGGTGGGTCTTCGCGCTGAGGTCGATCCGGACGGACGGGTTTCTCCGGCGCGCGCGAGACCGCCCCGAGCCGCGCAAGCCGCGGAACCTCTTGGAGCAGCACACAAAGCCAATGACGAGGAGCTCACCATGAGCGACAGACCTGTCTTCATCTATGCCGCAACCTATGCCGACGTTGCCGGTGCCGAGGCCGACTACGAGGCCCTTCTGGACCTGCACGCGGCGGATCTCGTAGGCACCTATGACGTTGCGTTGGTCACGAAGGACGCCGACGGCAAGGTCCACGTCGAGAAGCACGAGAAGCCAACCCAGCACGGCGCCTGGGGAGGCATCGCCGTGGGGGCGGCGGTAGGGGTTCTCGCCGCACCCGCGGTCGTTCCCGCGGCGTTGCTCGGCGGCATCATCGGCGGCCTCGGTGGGCACTTCAAAAAGGGCATCGCCAGAGACGACGCGAAGGCGATGGGCGACCTCATCGAAGCGGGACAGGCGACGCTGTTCGTGATCGGGGAGTCGCGCCTTGAAGAGCAGCTCGACAAGGCGCTCACGCGCGCGGAAAAGTCGATCGAGAAGGAAATCGACGTCGACCGCAAGGAGTTCAAGAAGGAACTCGACGAGGCCGAGAAGGAGTACGCGGCAGTCTAGTAGTGACCAGACGGCTGCGGTCGGGCCTCGGCCGCAGCCGCTGTTCGCCGTTTGAGGGCAACGAGGGAGGCGTGGTGCTACTCACCAGAGGGACGCGTCAGGCCGAGCCCTCGATGCCCTCACCGTCCGGCCCACTCCTCCTCTTGCCTTCGACAGCTTCCAGGATCGTCGTTAGCCCGCCCTGGGTACTCAGGTTCAGCGCATCTAGGACTGCCTGGGTGTCCTTGAACTCCTCTTCAGCACGTTCGTCCGAAGCGGCAGACTGAACACGTTGGCCCACCAAGATGATCGACAGGAGGACGAGCTGCAGGAACGTCTGTGCGATCCAAGAGACGATCAGGATCAGCCCCGGCTTGGTAAGGAACTTCGGCACGTCGCTCTCGGTCAGGACACCAGCCTGGATCAGAATTGCCGGCAGGCTGACAAAGGCGAGGAGGGCGAAGAGATAGGCACATGCCATTGTGCCCACTCCCCGCGTGATCAGCACCGCGAACTTCGCGTTAAAGCCTTCGACCTCGCTCACGGCCCGTTTGATCTCCGCCGGGGAGAAGGTGACCACCTTCGGGAACTGCTCGCGGGTCTTGACTACCGGTTTGGGCATAGCCCACCTCAGTTCGCCCCGACCGCCAAGAGTCCTCCAGCGGGATCTCGAGTCCCACAACGTTGTCGGCCTCGAGCTGGAGGGGCGAGCCATGGTGGAAGGAGAGTGGGCTGGACGCGTCACCGGGCTGGGCGAGCAGCGTGTCGAGATCGCCATGATGCGCACGCCAGACGGCCACGGCCGGCTCGAGCTCTCGCGCTTCCTCGAGCCGCCGGTGATCGCTGATCACCGGAGTGCCCCGGTCAACGCATTGGGCTACCTACGTGTCATGTTCACCGTGGACGACATCGATCAGACTCTCACCAGGCTCAGCAAGCGAGGCGCGCAGCTCCTCAGCAGCGAAGTGGTGCAGTACGAAGACGCGTATCGGCTCTGCTACATCCGCGGGCCCGAGGGACTTCTCATCGGGCTCGCCGAAGAGCTCGGCTGAGCCCCGGGGCAGCGAGGCGATCCTCGGGCAGTAGAGTGGAACGATGGGAAGGCACGCAGGCGTCGTGCTTTACGTGCTCGCGCTGATAGCCGTCGTGGTCGCCGTGGACGTCCTGTTCTTCAGGCATCGGTTCTGGGAGCGCCTGATCGCAAACGTCGGGATCGTGCTGGTGTTCGCGGCGTTCGGTTTGAGGTTCTTGAAGCGAATGTGAGCTCAACCGCGCGCCACCGTGTGAGGGCCGCGGTGCCGGCGTCGTGAACCACCCAGCGCGTCCAGTACGCCTCAACAAAGCGAGTGGTCAAGAACCCAGCGCGAGTCGCTGGTGCTGCCTGCCGCGCTCAGATGGGCGTGGAGGTGAGCTTCGCCTCTTGGGCGCGACCCGAGATTCGCACCACATCCCACGCCAGGCCGAACCACGCCAGTGCGTCGATGAGCCAGCCGCCGGGATCGAGCTGCCAGCGCGTGAGGCCGTGGTGAGCGGAGGTCGGGAACGCGTGGTGGTTGTTGTGCCATGCCTCCCCGAACGTCGGTAGCGCGAGCCATGCGAGGTTGCGCGACTCATCGCCGGTGCGAAAGCGCCGGCGGCCGAAGAAATGACACAGCGAGTTGACCGAGAAGGTCGCGTGGTGCAGGAACAGGATTCGCACCGCACCACCCCACAGCAGGCCCGTCAGGCCGCCGATTATCGAACCGGTCAGCGCCACACCCAGGCCAAATGGAAACGCGAGCCCGACGAGTACCCACAGCGGGAACGTGCGGTCGATGGCGCGGAGCACCGGGTCGGCGAGCAGATCCTTCGTGTAGCGCTCGGGGTTCGCCCGGTCGACGCCGCGGAACATCCACCCGACGTGCGCGTGAAAGAGCCCGCGGATGGCGCCTCGCCAGCCGACGCCATGATCGACGTGCGGGCTGTGGGGGTCGCCGGGAAGGTCGCTGAAGCGGTGATGCTTTCTGTGGCTGGAGGCCCACTCGATCACCGGTCCCTCAACCGCAGCGGACCCCAGCACGGCGAACAGCGCCCTCACCGGCCGGCTCGTCTTGAAGCTGCGGTGTGTGAACAGGCGGTGATAGCCGACCGTGATCCCGACGCCGGTCAGGGTGTAGGTGATCGCGAGCACGACGAGGTCCTGCCAGTGCAAGGCGTTTCCCCAGGCGATGAAGATCGCGAGTCCAAGCAGCGCAAGCGGCAGCACCGTTACGACCAGGTTGGCGAGACGATCAAGCGTCTCGTGTTCGATCGCGACGGTGTCTCTGGGAGCTTGAGTGGGCATCGGAGATCTCAAAGGAAGGCTCCGGACCTGCAGGCCGGCTTGGGCCAGCAGGCCCGAATGCTCTCAGATCCCGCGGCTAGACCAGCTGGACGTTGGCGGCCTTCGGTCCCTTGTCGCCGGCTTCGGCGTCGTAGGAGACCTTGGCGCCTTCGGCGAGCGAGCGATAGCCCTCGCCGATGATCGCACTGTGATGAACGAACAGTTCCTTGGACTCATCGTCGGGCGTGATGAACCCGAAGCCCTTGTCGTCGCTGAACCACTTGACGGTTCCTGTAGCCATTTTCTTTCCTCCTGCGTCGATAGTGCTGCGGACGCGGAGATTGCTGAGCAAAGGCTACGAGCGCTGGCACTGCGATGTCGGGCCAACGGCCCGACCTGATGCACCAACGCTAGCACGCTCGAGCGGGTCGACGTCGAGCAGGGCGTCCAGCCCTCCATCCGCGATCGCGGCCGACTGGCCCATGCCACCGCCGAACCGCATCCTCTCCGGTCCCTGCCAAGGTGTCAATTGCTGTTGGCCTGCCCCGAAACGGGCGCCTACCGATATGGCGAAGGTAGCTGCCCTGACCAGGAACTCGCGAGCTGGGAAGCAAAATTCATCAAAACCACAAGCGAGCCGTAGACGACTGAATCAGCCTCTCTCGAGTATCCAGACCGTGAGCGGTTCTTTGCCCCAGCCGATCTCCCTGAACGAGCGCACGAAATAGCCTCGTCCGGCGATCGTGACATGCCCCGAGCTCGGCAGGCGTACTGGGACAGCCGCACCCAGCGACGTCCGAACGTGGCCGCTTGAACCGCGGACAAGGACCTCAGCGCCGGTGAGCCTGTGCACGAGCTTTACGAAGCCCGTAACGTCCTGCAGCGACACCAACAGCATGCCCAGAACGCGGCTGTGCAATCGCAGCACGCGTGCCCCCGGCGCGACGACGTACACCCCGTCACTGTTGACCGTGGCGTTGACCAGCACCTGCGATCCGCGGATTACACTGATGCGCGTTACGTGAGCGAAGTGGTTGCCCGGCCTCCTCAGCTGGGCGTCCGCCTCGGCTTGAGCGCCAACGATGTCGCCCTGCGCCAGGCGGTCCAGCAGGACGCGATCGCCAGCGATGCGCGCGAGCTGGCTGAAGAGCTTCGGGCCCCGGGTCTCGTTGTGGTAGACCGCCTTCGCCGTGATGACGAAGCGGTCGATGCGGCTGCCTGCGGGATTTGCTGCCCCCGCAGCCGCCGCAGCTGTGGCAGCCGAGGCGGGCGCACGCGATTGGGCTGACGTGGGAGCCGAACGGGTTGCGGACGGTGCCGGCGGCTGGGCTGAGCTCCGCGCAGACTGCGTCGCATCGCAAGCGGCGAGCACGAGCGCGAAGAGGGATAACGTCGCGGGTGCGAGGTTTCTCTTTCGGGTAACCGCGATGCAACCAGGTTACGTCAGCCTCAAGGCTCTGATGGAGCCAAGAGATGAGAAAGCTCCCATCGCCACCGCGACCGCCTTCCGGTCACCTTTTGTACTTGAAGCGGTCCTTCGACGTGATCGTGCTTTCGCCGCCGAGGTTTGTGACGGTGACGTTGACCGCGCCCTTCGTTCCAGCTGGCGAAACGACTGTCATCGAAGTGTCGGAGTTGACCGAGACGATCGTGCCTTCGGTCGCCCCGAACTTGACCTCCGTCGCACCCGTGAAACCGGTGCCGGTGATGGTGACCGTCGTCCCGCCCGCCGCTGGTCCTGACTTCGGCGAGATCTTCTTGATCACCGGGGGTGGACCCGCGGCTGCCGTTGTCAGCGTCTGATCAGCGCCATAGCTCGTGCCACCAAGGCTGAAAGCGACAAGCCGGTAATGGAAGGTCGTACCAGGCGCGAGGCTGGTGAGCGGCGCCGACACGGCCACCGGGCTTGTGCCGGAGCCAGGCAGCGCCGAGCATGCCACGAGTTCCCCGTAGCTGGTCGAGCTGCCGTATTCGAACTGACATCCGCTGACAGCTTGGCCTTCAGGATTGACCGTCCCATTCAGTGTCGCCGAGGTCTGCGTGACTTCCGTTGCGGCTGCGGTGACGACCAGCGGCGGCACAGGTGATTCTTCGTTGGGTTCTTCTCCGCCTTCGCCGTCGGAGTTCGGGGTCTTGATTTCGACGGTACCCGGGGCGCTCGTGCCTTCGTTGTCCGACTCGGTCACGCTGACCTTGTAGAGCGTGTTCGGTTCAACCACCCCGATGCGGGCTTCGGAGAAGTACGGCCTGACTTCCTCTTCCAGGACGGAGCCTTTGCCACCGACCGGTTCGACACGCACCGTCTGGGTGGTGAGCAGGCTGAGCCGTTCGGGGTCCTGAGACCAGTTGATCGCCAGCTCCAGGTATTCGGTCTCACCGCTTTCGGCGAGGTAGGCGGACGCGTGGACACTGCCCGGCGCTGCGGGCGGCTCATACGGGGCCGTGCCCGTTTCGAGGTAGGCGCACGTTTCCACGTGGTAGCCGGTGGCACACGGCGTGACGCTGTAGAGCTTGTCGCCGTGGGAGTCTTCCGCGGGCTGGGCTTCGAGAGCGCCGACCATCGGCCCCCATTTCCATGTTTCGCCCAGCCAAGTCCACACGACCGACGCGGTCCCGGTGTAGGTCGTGTGCCCGCCGCCGCCGCCCTTGCCGCTGCCGCCACAGGTTGTTTCCATGAACACGTTGCCTTGCGGGTAGCCGTTGGCGGCGAACCCGGTCTCATAGACCTTCTCCTTGATGCCGCCGCACCAGTGGCCGAGCGCGTTCAAGGCGGCGCCCTGGCTCATTTCAAGATTGATCGTCGCGGCGCCCGCGCCAGCTGCGGTGGCGCCGCAGAACGCGACCGAGGCGACTATGCCGAGAATGATCTTGCGGGCCACTTGTAGTCCTGTCTCGCCCTCGCGAGGACACCCCACGAGCGTCCCCTACCCACGAGCCTTCGGCAACGCTACCAAGAACGGCCCCGGGCGGTTATGAGAGCTCCCTCACCGGTACGCGCCCACGCGTTTGGCGGTGGTCAGATCGTTCTTGGCTCCGATCGCGACCGCGTCGTCGACGTGCGTCGCCCCCAGGGCGTGGGGGGCACCGGTCACCGACGAGCCGGGGCTCAGGCCCAGATCGCCGAACATGGTCGTCGGTCCGGTGTTCGTGACGGTGGATCCCCCCAGCACCGAGAAGCTGGCGGCCGATCCGAGGCCGACGCTCGCCGGCGCGGCCATGGCGGAGCTCGCGAAAGTCAGCGCTGACAGCGCTCCGAGCAGGAGGACTCCTGCCCGGACGGAGTTGCGGTCTGCCCAAAGAGGGGACCGACGAGATGCTGCGAGGAAGTCGCGATAGCGCGACTCGTGCTTTCGGTGGGACGCCAATGATCATCGGCGTCTCCTGACTGCGGCGCAAGCGCGCCGCGTGGAGGGGAACGCGCTGTGCAAGGATGCACGCCACTTGGGGATGGGGACGCCGCCGCCAGGACCAACCGCCGCCACGCCGGTCGCTGAGCCGTCGGGCCTGGTCGCGCACTACGAGCGGGAGTTCCTCCAGCGGGTCACGGACTTCAACGATCCTCGCCAGGAATGGCGACGCCTGGTCTCCGAGCTGCTCGGCACCTTCTTCTTGGTGCTCGCGGCGGCGGGTGGCGGCATGATGGGCCACGCCTTTCCGGGCGCCATCAGCCATACCGACGCCGTCGTCGCGCCGGCATTGACGGTGCTGGCAATCATCCTGTTCATGGGCAGGGTCTCCGGCGCGCACCTGAACCCGGCGGTCAGCATCGCGTTCGCGCTACGTCGAGACTTCCAATGGCGCCGCGTGCCCGGCTACATCGTCGCCCAGCTGATCGGTGCGACACTCGCGGCGCTCTTCCTACATGCGGTCATCAACGTGTCGGCCACCTACGGCTCGAACTATCCGGCCGCCTCCTACTCAGCGGGGGCGGCCTTCTGGATGGAGTTCATCTTGACCGTGGGCCTCGTCAGCGTGATCCTCGGCACCGCCTCGGGCGCCCAGAACGTGGGTCTGTTCGGCGCGATCGGTGTGGGCAGCTACATCGCCCTCGCCGGGCTCTGGGGAAGCCCCATCTCGGGCGCCTCGATGAACCCGGCCCGCACCTTTGGCCCGGACCTGGTCGGAGGGGACTTCTCGCACTACCTCGTCTACGTGGCAGGCCCCATCGCAGGCGCGGTTGTTGCCGTGGCGATCGCATTCGTCCTGCGTGGCCGTGGCGGCGGCGCCTCGGGCTCGGCGGCAGCGCAGGGTGCCCTCTTCACGGAGACCCAAGAGCCGCCGGCGTCGAAGCCCTGATCGCGTCCGCGAGCGGCCGAAACGCCGTCCTAAGAATCGGCGTCGCTGATGAACCCGCTCTTGGCCTTGGTGTACGCCATGCGATCCCCGCCGTAGCGGGTGGCGAGGTCTCGCTTCAACGCCACGTAGTCAGCGGCGAGCTGTGGGCTGGTTCGCAGGCGGTCCCGAAAGCGAAGACAGCGATCCATGTCCTCGCGAACATCGACGAGGTGCAGGTGGTGCGTGCGGTCGGTGGCCGTCGGATAACAGAGGAAACGCCGGTGGACGAGGTCCACGTTGAAGCGCTCGGGCAGCTGATATCCGGCGCGCTGAATGATGGTGGCGCTGCTCGCCTCCAGGTCCTCGACCAGCGCGATCATGTCGATCACGGCCTTGCCCGCGAGCCCAGGAACGGAACTCGATCCGATGTGGTGGATCGGCACACCCGGCAGCAGCAGGGAGAGCCGCTCCCGCTCTGCGACGAAGGCCCTCCGCCAGCGAGGGTCGTACTCGACGATCTCGATCGGTCCGTCGCCGGCGCCCAAGCCGGCGGCATCAGATGCTGCTCGGCTGAGCCCCTCCATTGACCGCATCGCCGACACCGGATCTCAGGCCGCGTCCCGACGGCAGCGGATCTTGTGCGTCATGCCGCGAGGTTACCCCTTCCACGCCATCCCACCAAACCACGGGGCGTCGCCGCACCCGCGGTCGCGCAGCCCTGCTTCACTCGAGGTCGGTCACCGTGTAGACGTCCTTCTGGCGAAGCACGACCGGCGCGTCGAGTGAGTCCTCGGAGTGGTGGTGGATCGTGAACTGGTCACGCCCGAGCTGAAAGATCGCCTCGACGACGGCTCCCCCCTTGGCGTCCGACTCGCCCACGCGAACGCGCCGGTCGGCGCCCAGGTAACGACATTCGATCTCGGCGATCCGGCGCTCGCGGACGACGCCGCCGGTACACGCCTCGGCCTGGTCGCGCAACACCTGAAGCCGGGTGGCATCCACGGAGGACAACCTTTACACGCGGTAGGAACTGCGCCTACGCCGGGAAGGGTCCGCTTCTCTCGGCGGGTACTTGGCGCGCTCCTCGCTCGTCATCTTCCTGATCACGAGCGTGCCTTTGGCCACCTGCTGACGGATCTCCTTGAGCTTCTCGTCGTGCCGTTCCTGCTGGCGAAGCTGGTGGGGGCCGGGCATCTCTACTCCAGTCGTCGGGGTGCTCACAGTGGACACGAACCAACCTTGGAGCGTGCAAAGTCGTACTTCGACTATAGGCCATGACAGACCTGCTGACGTCCGTCACGCTGCTACGGTGACCAGCGTGGACGGCGCCGCCGTTCGCGGGGTTCTTGCTCCTGAAGGCGCATCGCGCGGTTGGGGTCAGTCGAATCTCCCCCACCGTAGGCTCGTGCGAAGACGTCGCCGGGCCGCTAGGAGCATCACATGCAGCAGTCCACTTTCGCCGACCTCGGCGTGTCCGAGCCTGTCTCCGCCGCCCTGCGGGCGCGCGGGATCGAGCGCCCGTTTCCCGTACAGCAACTGGTGATCGGCGACGTGCTCGACGGGCACGACGTGCTCGTCAAGTCCCCGACCGGCTCGGGCAAGACGCTCGCCTTCGGGATCCCTCTCGTCGACCTCATCAAGCCGGGCTCGAAGGCCGGCCGTCAACCCGGAGCCGCGGGCGCGCTGGTGCTCGCACCGACGCGCGAGCTGGCCACCCAGATAGCCGACGAGCTCACTGCAATCGCGCGCCCACGCCGGCTTTCGGTTGCCGCCGTCTACGGCGGCACCGGCTTCAGCGCACAGGTCAGGGCAGTGCGCCGCGCCGACATCCTCGTCGCCACGCCGGGCCGGCTCGGCGACCTGCTCGACCGCCGCGCCGTGTCTCTGGGCGAGGTCGAGGTGCTCGTTCTCGACGAGGCGGACAGGATGCTCGACATGGGCTTCCGGCCGGTCGTGGACAAGCTCGTCGCGCTCACGCCCGCCGACCGCCAGACGCTGCTCTTCTCGGCCACGCTCGAAGGCGAAGCCGGGCGCGTGGCCCGTGCCTACACCAGCCGCCCCCGCACACACGAGCACAAGCACTCAGCCGAGGCCCAGGGGACGGTCGAGCACCGCTTCGTGCGCGTGAACTCCGAGGGGCGAACCGAGCGGCTCGTGCGAGAGCTGAACGAGCCCGAACGCGGACGCACCCTCGTGTTCGTGCGCACCAAGCGCGGCGCCGACCGCCTCACCAAGCAGCTGGTCAGGCACTCGATCCGCTGTGCGGCGATGCACGGCGACAAGTCCCAGGGCCAGCGCGAGCGCGCGCTCGCGTCCTTCGAGGACGGCCGCATCGACACCCTCGTCGCCACCGACGTGGCCGCACGCGGGATCGACGTGAACGACATCACCCACGTGATCAACTTCGACCTCCCCGGCGCCAGGGAGGACTACGTGCATCGCGTCGGGCGCACCGCCCGCGCGGGCGCCAGCGGCGTCGGGATCACGTTCGTGCTCGATGACCAGGTCCGCGACGCCGTCCTGATGAGCGCGGGCCTCGGACTCGACCAGGAGCTGAAGGAGGCCGGCCTGCCCGTTGCGGGAACCCCGGGCCGCCACACCGCTCCGCCGTCGGCCCGTCAGCCGCGCTCTCGCCGTCGAGGCCGCGGGAGATCTGCAGCCGGTCGCGCGCGGGTGCCCGCCCGCAGCTGAGGACCGGCGCCGCCGGGGCGGCTATGCCCGGCCGTTGCGCTCGCGGTGCTTGCACCCCGGCCAGCAGCAGGGGCGACGTTGACCTTCTTCGAGCTCTTCCCGGGTCCTACGGATGCGTCGCTCTCGCGTGGTCTGCTGCTTGGCGTCCTCGACCCAGCAGATGAACTCGTTGCGAGCCAGCGGCGTGATGTCCTTCCACACTTCGAGTGCTTCCGGGTTGCCCACCAGCGCCCCCCGCAGGTCTGCGGGCAGCTCGTGTACCACCCCGCCTGGCACCTTCGGACTCGACACGGGCCCATCCTAGGGGGCACGCGAAGGCGCGAGCGCCTCAGGCGGCCATCGCGAACTCATCCTCGATCGCCCTGTGGACGGCATCGATGACACCCACACGGGACTTCAGCTTCGTGGCCCGGTGAGCCTCTGCGTTCAGAGCAGCCAGCTCACGAGCCGCCTGGTGCGCGGCTGAGGCCAGCTCCTCGGCCGCCACCACGCGATCGAGGAAGCCGGCATGGACGGCGTCCGAGGGCGTGTACATGGCGGCGCTGTTGACGGCGCGATCGAAGTGGGACGGGGTCAGACGGGAGCGAGCCAGGTCGATCACGAACTGGGGCATCGTGAGGCCGATCATGACCTCGTTGAGGCCGATCCGGAAGGGACCGTCGACTCCGAGGCGCAGATCCGCCGGTAGCTGGATGAAGCAACCGGCGGCCACACCGTGGCCGGTGCAGGCGGTCACCACCGGACGAGGAAACGTGAGGATGCGCTCGCACAGCCTCGCGCCGAGCGTGAGCATCTCGGGGAGCTGCTCGGGAGTGTCGCTGAAGACCTTCAGGTCGAAGCCGGCCGAGAAGCGTCCCTCGCGGCCGGTGAGGATCACGATCGCGTCCTCCTCCTCGGCGCGGTCGAAGGCCGCGTGAAGCTCCCGCAGCATCGGCACGCCGAGGGCGTTCACCTTGCCGTCATCCATCGTGATCGTCGCGATCCCGTCGCTCTGTTCGTATGCCGTCAGGTCGCTCATCGTGCCTCCTGGGTCGGGTGGGCCGGGGATCGTAGCGTATTTCGTGACAGCGTCACGATATAGTCGCGGAGGACGTGGCGCGGAGGAAGCTGAGGACCCCGGAGCTGAAGCGGCGGCTCACAGACGCTGCGGTCGAGGTGCTGTCGCGGGAGGGGCCGGGCGGGTTCACCACGCGCGGCGTCGCCGGCGCGGCCGACACCTCCACCCCGGCGGTGTACGAGCTGTTCGGGGACCGGGCCGGGCTCGTGCGCGAGGTCTTCTTCGAGGGCTTCCGCGTGCTGGGCCTGCAGCTCGCCGCGACGCCGGAGAGCGACGACCCGATCGCCGACCTGAGAGCGCTCGGGGTCGCCTACCGGGGCTTCATGAACGAGAAACCGCAATTGGCGGGAGTGATGTTCTCGCGACCGTTCAGCGACTTCGACCCCGGCCCATCCGAGCTCGCGGCGGGCAGGTCTGTGAGGACGCTGATCGTCGGCCGGGTCCAACGCTGCGTGGACGCCGGGACACTCGCAGGCGACACGACGGACATCGCGCACGGGCTCGTCGCGCTGATCCAGGGACTCGGGGAGGCCGAGATCTCCAGGCGCCTGGGAACCACGCGGGAGTCGGTCGACCGCCGCTGGGAGCTGGCGATCGACGCGATGCTCGCGGGCCTGCGTCCGGGCTTGCAGCCCCGGCCTCGTCCCATGTGAATTCCCGGCCGCGGCCGGCGGGCAACCCCGCCGGCCGGGCCCCCGCCTAGGGCGTGACCTCGGGCTGGGGCGGCGGGGTCTTGTAGAGCGTCTGGATCTGCAGGTAGGCGGCGATGGCCTCGGGGCCGAGCTCGCGTCCCAGACCGCTCGCCTTCACCCCGCCGAAGGGGGCGGCGGGGTCGAGCGCGAAGTGGTTGACCCCGATGCTTCCGGTCTGCACGCGCTTGGCCACGTCGGCGCCGTGCTCCGCGTCGCTCGTCCAGACGCTGCCCCCGAGCCCGTACTCGGAGTCGTTGGCGATCGCGATCGCGTCGTCCACGCCGTCGTAAGGGATCACCGACAGCACCGGACCGAAGATCTCCTCGCGGGCGATCGTCTGGGTGTTCTCGACGTCGGCGAACACGGTCGGCTGCACGAACCAGCCGCGCTCCATCGCCTGCGGTCGCCCGCCGCCGGCGATCACGCGGGCGCCCTCGGCGCGACCCTTCTCGATGTAGCCCTCCACGCGGTCACGCTGGCGCGCGCTCGCCAGCGGGCCGATCTGGGTCTCGGGATCCAGCGAGTCACCGACCTGCAGCGCGTCCGCGAGCCCCGAGAAGACCGCCAGCATCTCCTCGTACCGCGAGCGCGGAGCGAGCACCCGGGTGCCCAGGTAACAGGTCTGCCCGTTGTTCAACAGCGTCGCCGCGAACAGCGCTTCGCCGGCATCTGACAGATCGGCGTCGTCGAGCACGATCGCCGCCGACTTGCCGCCGAGCTCGAGCGTCACCGGCCGCAACAGCTCCCCGCAGCGGCGGGCGATGCTGCGGCCCGCCGCGGTGGAGCCGGTGAAGGCGACCTTGTCGACACCGGGGTGTTCGACCAGATACGCACCCACCTCGCGGCCCGCGGGGACGATGTTCACGACGCCCGGGGGCAGCCCCGCCTCCTCCACCGCCTCGGCCAGCAGGAGGCTGTCGAGCACCGTCTCCGGGCTCGGCTTGATCACCGCCGTGCAACCGGCCGCGAGCAGCGGGCCGAGCTTGAACATGGCCAGCGCCTGGGGGAAGTTCCAGGGCACGATCGCACCCACCACCCCGACCGGCTTGCGGCTCAGCAGGATCTCCCCTCCGAGCAGCCCCTGGCGCTCCTCCGCGAACGGGAAGTCGCGGGCGATGGCGGCGTAGAAACGCGCGAGCGCCGCCGGGAAAACCGCCTCGGTGGCCATCGCGATCGAGATCGGCATGCCGTTCTGGATCGAGACCCGGCGGGCGGTCTCCTCCGCGCGGCTTTCAAGGGCGCCGGCGAGGCGTTCCATCGCCTGGGCCCGCTCCTCGGCCGACCACGACGACCACCCCGTGGGGTCCTCGAAGGCGGCCCGAGCCGCGGCCACGGCGGCGTCGATGTCGGCGTTCGTCCCCTCCGGCACCGAGCCCACCGGCTCCTCGGTGCTCGCGCTGATCGCGGTGATGCGGTCCGAGCCGCACGGGCTCGCCCACTCCCCCCCGATGAACAGCTTGTCGCTCTCGATCATGGTCTCGGTGCTGCTCATCGGGATCCTCCTCAGGCTCGGGCGCTGAAGCTGAACTGCATGCGCTTCACGCCATGGATGAAATTGCTGTGCAACAACTCGGGTTCCTGCGCCTCGATGTCCGGCATCACGCGCAACAGCTCACCGAAGATCGAACGTAACTGGGTGCGTGCCAGCGAAGCGCCGAGGCAGAAGTGTGGCCCCCCGCCGCCGAATCCGAGATGCCGGTTGGGGTCACGCGACAGATCGAAGCGCCACGGGTCGGTGAACGCCTCCTCGTCGCGGTTGCCCGAGTGGTAGAAGAGCACCACCCGCTCCCCCGCCCCCAGCTGCTGGCCATGGATCTCGACCTCGCAAGTGGTGGTGCGTCGGAAGGTGAGCACCGCGGAGGCCCAGCGCACGAACTCCTCGACGGCCACCGGCAGCCTGCCGTCGAGGTCCTCCGTCAGCCACGCCCGCTGGTGGGGGTTGACCGTCAGCGCGCGCATCGCGTGGGAGGTGGTGTGGCGGGTGGTGTCGTTGCCGGCCACGGACAGCAGCACGAAGAACGCCCCGATCTCGGCGTGGGTGAGCCGCTCGCCCTCCACTTCGGCCTGTACGAGGTCCGTCATCAGGTCCTCGCCGGGATGCTGTTCACGGTGCGCCGCGAGGTCGGTCGCGAACTGGGTCAGCGTCCACAGGGCTTCGCCGAGCACCTCGATCGGGCGGCGGTCGCCGAAGAACTCGGGGTCGGCCACCGACACCAGCACGTCGGCCGCCGAGACCACCCGCTCGCGATCCTCGGGCGGCACCCCGATCATGTCCGAGATCGTCACCAGCGGCAGCCGCTTGGCGATCAACTCGACGAAGTCCCCACCCCCCGTCGGCGCAGCCTCCTCGACGATTCGCTTGGCGTTTACGCGGATGCCCTCCTCGATCCGCGCCACCTGGCGCGGCGTGAAGGCGGCCGACACGAGACCCCGCAGCTTGGTGTGACGCGGGGCGTCCATGGCCAGGAACGACTGCGACGCCTCGAGGATCTCC
Organism: uncultured Solirubrobacteraceae bacterium; assembly: GCA_963821425.1. Lineage (GTDB taxonomy): Bacteria > Actinomycetota > Thermoleophilia > Solirubrobacterales > Solirubrobacteraceae > Palsa-744. Next base: position 262,957 of record CAWGDS010000001.1, on the reverse strand, counting down.
GGCGGGGCGTCGCCGAACTGGGTGCCGTGGGCCGAGCAGAACCTGTGCGGGTCCCGAGAGATGCGACGGATGTCCTCGTAACGGACGATCGCCCAGTAGGGATGGCCCTCGTCGGGCATGTCGAGCACATCCTCTGGCGGCTGCTGCAGCGAGATCGGCGCGTCGCGGCGCAGCTGCGCGAAGTAAACGTCGCGTTCCTCGGCGGGCCGGCCCCAGAACTCGAGGGCGCCGATGTCCACCTCTGGCGAGTGCGAAGCCTCCGAGACAGCCACGATCACCCCTGACTGTACCTGCTCTGATCGCGCGCCGAACGGGCGCTAAGGTGGCGCCCGTGTCGAGTAGGCCACAGCGTCGCGCGCAGGAGATCCCGGTAGCGCACACGCCGCCCGGCGGATACGGGAAGGAGTTCCCGAGCCCGGTCCTCGCGGGCTGCACGGAGGAGCTCGTCGACGGCGCTCCCGACCTGCGTGGGACCTGGGAGGTGGCCGAGGTCACAGCGGACGGTGGCGTGGTCGCCGACCATCCGGCGCTCGGGTCGGTGCAACGCATCGAGCAGTGCGGCGACCGCCTCGTCGTGACCGGCGGCGGGATCGTCCACGACATGCGCTGCGACGGCACCGAGGAGCACGGCGTCCACGACGTCGCCGAGTTCGACATGCGGACCTCGATCACGGTCGTGGCCTCCTACGAGGACGGCGTGCACGTGCTGCGGCCGGTCGGGATCCCGATCGAGGTCACCCGCCGCCGCGAGAGATCCGACATGATCTGGGACTATCTCGGCTTCAGCGCCCGGCTGCGACGCACCGGTCCGACAACAGAGGATGGTGAGCGATGACTGATGAGCTGCCGGCCGGTCCGAGGTTCCCGGCCGCCGTCCAGACGCTCGGCTTCGTGACCCGGCACACGGCCTTCTTGGAGCGCTGCCGGCGCCGCTACGGCTCGCGCTTCACGCTGCGTCTCATCGGGGGGCCTCCGATCGTGATGATCTCCGACCCGCACGAGATCAAGGAACTGATGACCGCCCCGCCGGAGGTGCTCCATCCCGGCGAGGGGGCCAAAGTGATCGAGCCGGTGGTCGGGCCCACGTCTGTGATCGTGCTCGACGAGGACGCCCACCTCGAGCAGCGTAAGCTGATGCTGCCCCCCTTCCACGGCGAGGCGCTCCAGCGCCTGTCGGGGCTGATCGACGAGTGCTGCGCCCGCGAGGTCGCAGCGTGGCCCACGGGGGAGCCATTCGCGCTCCACGGCCGCCTGCAGGGCGTAACCCTCGAGATCATCCTGCGCGTCGTGTTCGGACTCGAGCGCCGCGAGGAACTGCAGGCGATCAGGGACTCGCTGACGGCGATGCTCGGGACGGGCGCGAAACCGGTCGAGATCCTGTGGACGTTGCCCGCGCTCGCGTGGACGGCGCCGGCGCGGCGGCGGCGGCGCAGACTGGAACACGCCGACCGCCTGATCTTCGAGCTGGTCGAGCGCCGCCGTGCCCACGGCGAGCACGGCGATGACGTGCTCTCGATGCTGCTCGAGGCGCAGCACGAGGACGGCACCCCGCTCAGCGACGTCGAGCTGCGCGACGAGCTCGTGACGACGCTCGTGGCGGGGCACGAGACGACGGCCTCGCAGCTCGCGTGGGCGTTCTCGATCCTCGCTCGCGCACCAGACCTGGCGAGCAGGCTCGGCGAGGGACTGCAGCAGGGCGAGGGCGAGCCACTGCTGAAGGCCGCGATCCAGGAGCTGATGCGGGTCCGCCCCGTGATCCCGAACGCCGAGCCGCGTGTCGTTCACCAGCCGGTGCGGATCGGCAACACGACCTATCCGGTCGGCGTGACGCTGTTCCCGAGTGCCTATCTGCTCCACCACGACCCGACCATCTACCCGGACCCGTACGCGTTCAGGCCCGAGCGCTTCATCGACTCGCCGCCCGGCACCTTCACCTGGCTCCCGTTCGGCGCCGGCCGGCGCAGGTGCATCGGTGCGAGCTTCGCGATGCTCGAGATGCAGGCGGTGCTGCGCGAGGCGCTGACGCGCTTCTCGCTCGCGCCCGCCGATGACGCGCGTGAACGCGCGGCCCGGCGCGGCATCACGATCACCCCGGCGAACGAGGCCACGGTCGTGCTGGCGCGTCGCGAGACCGCGGCGGCGCGCGATCAGCAAATGACGGCACCGGTCGCCGCCTGAGGGCACCGGCCGCCGCCTGAGAAGACCGGTCGCACCGGCCCGGAGCGGAGAACCGGAGCGGCCCGGTGCGCTCGCCTTCTACAGCCCGTGCGTCTTGGCGATGATCTCGCGCTGGATCTCCGAGGTGCCGCCGTAGATCGTGGAGACGAGGTTCATGCGCACGTGGTTCTGCATGTCGTACTCGGTGGCGTAGCCGTATCCGCCCATCATCTGCATGCCTTCCAGCGCCACCTTCTTGCCGGTCTCGGTGGCCTTCAGCTTCGCCATCGAAGCCTCCTGCGGGAACAGCACGCCGGGGTTCGCGTCGCACTGGCGGGCGACCGCGTAGGTCAGCAGGCGGGTGCACGCGACCTCGGTGGCGAGGTCGGCGAGGCGGTGGCTGAGGGCCTGGAAGGATCCGATCGGGCGCCCGAACTGTTCGCGCTCCTTGGTGTAGGCGAGCACGTCGTCGAGCGCCCGCTGGGCGAGGCCGGTGGACTGCGCGGCGATGATCAGGCGCTCGGTGTTGAGCCCGCTCATCAGCTGCATCCAGGCCTGCCCTTCGACGCCCACGAGGCTGTCGAGGGGGACCTCGCAGTCGTTGAAGAAGACATCGTTGACGACCTTGCCGCCCATCGTCTCGATGCCGCGGATCTCGACCCCGTCGCAGCCGGCCGGGACCGACAGCATCGTCAGGCCCTTGTGCTTGTCCGAGCCGACCTCGGTGCGACACACGAGCAGGATGTGCTCGGCGTGCTGGGCCTCGGAGATCCACGTCTTCTGACCGTTGATCACGTAGCCCCCGTTGCGCCGCTCGGCCTTGCAGCGCAGGTTCCCCACGTCGGAGCCCGCCTCGGGCTCCGACATCGCGATCGCCTCCACCGCCCCGCCGACGATGCCGGTCAGGATCTCCTGCTTCTGCTGCTCGGTGCCGAAGCGCTCATACGGGCCCGCGCTGATGGCGCTGACCGAGAATCCCCCGATCGGAACCTGTCCGCGCGAGATCTCCTCCAGGAACAGGCACAGGTCCACCAGGCTCCCGCCGGAGCCGCCGAACTCGCTCGGGATCGCGACCCCCAGCCAGCCCAGCTCCGCGACCCGCTTGTACAGCTCGGGGTTGTGGGGCTCGGTGTTGTGCTTGGTGAGGGCGTCCCGCTGCTCGCGCGTGCCGCACTCCCGCCGGGCCAGGTCGCGAATCGCCTCGACGAAGGCCTGTTGCTCGTCGGTGGGGGTGAATCCGTACATCAGCTGCTCCTCCGTCGGTCGGGTGTGCTCCGGTCGGTCGCGGGCGCCGGGCGGCTCAGGCGGGCGCCGCGGCCAGGACCGCGGACTCGCTGTAGAGCTCGCCCCGCTCGGCCTTCTCAACCAGAGACGCGGGCGGCTCGAAGCGCTCGCCGTACAGGCCTGCCAGCTCGCGGGCGCGGGCCACGAAGCCGGCGGGCCCGTTGCCGGCGGGTCCCTCGTAACCGTCGATGTACTGCAGCACGCCGCCCGTCCATCCCGGGAAGCCGATCCCGAGGATGGAGCCGATGTTGGCATCCGCGGCGGTCTCGATGACGCCCTCGTCGAGGCACTTGACGGCCTCGATCGACTCGATGAACAGCATCCGCTCCTCGAGGTCACGCAGCGACAGCGAGGACGGGTCCTCGATCTCGGGGAACAGCTCTCTGAGGCCCTTCCAGAGCCCGGCCCGCTTGCCGTCCTCGTAGTCGTAGTAGCCGGCGCCGGCGAGCCTGCCGCCGCGGCCCTTCTCCAGCAGGCGGTCCACGACCTGGAAGGAGCTGCGCTCCTGGAATACGCCCCCTTCGGCCTCGATCGCGGCCTTGGTCGCGTCGCGGATCTTGCGGGCCAGGTTGAGGTTGAGCTCGTCGCTGAGCTGGAGCACCGGGGCCGGGTAGCCGGCCTGGCTGGAGGCCTGCTCGATCGAGGCCGCCGGAACGCCCTCCAGCAGCATGCCCACGCCCTCGTTGATGAAGGTCCCGATCACGCGGCTGGTGAAGAAGCCGCGCGAGTCGTTGACCACGATCGGCGTCTTCTTGATCTGCTTTGCCAGGTCCAGTGCCCGGTAGAGGGTCTCGTCGTTGGTCTTCTCACCCTTGATGATCTCCAGCAGCGGCATCTTGTCCACGGGGCTGAAGAAGTGCAGCCCGATGAAGTCGGCCGGGCGCGTGACGCCCTCGGCCAGATCGGTGATCGGCAGCGTCGAGGTGTTCGATCCCAGCAACGCGTCGGGGGCCAGATGCGGCTCGATCTCCGCGAACACCTGGGCCTTGACCGCCGGGTCCTCGAACACGGCCTCGATCACGAGGTCCGCGCCCGCGGCCGCCGCCGGGTCGTCGGTGGGAGTGATCCGCGCCAGCAGCGCGTCCCCCTTCTCCTGCGTGGAGCGCCCCCGCGAGACGGCCTTCTCGACCAGTCCGGCGGAGTAGGACTTGCCGCGCTCGGCGTCCTCCAGCGAGACGTCCTTCAGCACCACCTCGATACCGGCTTTGGCGCACACGTAGGCGATCGCCGCGCCCATCATGCCGGCGCCCAGGACCACGACCTTCTCGGCCCGGTAGGGCTCGAGGCCCTCGGGCCTGCCGCGGTCGCCGCTGACGGCCTGCATGTCGAAGAAGAACGCCTGGATCATGTTCTTGGCGACCTGGCTCGTGAGCAGGTCCACGAAGTAGCGGCCCTCGATCTCGATCGCGGTGTCGAAGTCGACCTGGGCACCCTCGACGGCGGCGGACATTATGTGCTGCGGCGCCGGGTAGTTGGCGCCCTTCAGCTGCTTGCGCAGGTTGGCCGGGAAGGCCGGCAGGTTCTGGGCCAGCTTCGGGTTCGACGGCGCGCCCCCGGGGATCTTGTAGCCCTTCAGGTCCCATGGCTGGGCGACCGGCTCCTCCTGCGCGGCGCGCTGCTTGACCCAGGCCTTGGCCGCAGGCATCAGCTCCTCCTGGGTGGCCACCACCTCGTCGAGGATGCCCGTCTCCATGGCCTGCCCGGGACGCAGCCGCTGGCCCTGCATCAGCAGCTTCAGCAGCGCGTCGGCGATGCCGAGCATGCGCACCGTGCGCACCACGCCGCCGGCTCCGGGGAGCAGCCCCAGCTGCACCTCGGGGAAGCCCATCTGGACCTTGGGGTCATCCACCGCGACGCGGTGGTGGCAGGCCAGGCACAGCTCCAGGCCGCCGCCGAGGGCGGCCCCGTTGATGGCCGCGCAGACGGGCACTCCAAGTGTCTCCAAGCGACGCAGCTGGCGCTTGCCGGTGCGCACCATCTCGGCCAGCTCGGGCGCGTCGTCCTTGCCCGCGGCCTTGAGGTCGTTGAGATCCCCGCCGGCGAAGAACGTGTTCTTGGCCGACGTGATGACGACGCCGGTGACGGTGTCCTTCTCCGCCTCCAGGCGCTCGATCGTGGCGGCCATCGATTCCCCGTAGGCGCGGTTCATCGTGTTGGCCGACTGGTTGGGGTCGTCGAGGGTCAGCACCACGATGCCGTCCCCGTCCTGCTCCCACTGGATGGTCGTGCTCTCAGCCATGATCAGATCGCCTCCACGACGGTCGCGATTCCCATGCCGCCGCCGACGCACAGCGTCGCCAGCCCGTAGCGGCCACCGGTGCGGTGCAGCTCTTCGATGAGCGTGCCGAGAATCATGCCCCCGGTCGCACCCAGCGGGTGGCCCATCGCGATCGCACCGCCGTTGACGTTCACCTTCTCCATGTCCAGGCCCATGTCGCGGACGAACCGCAGCACCACGGCCGCGAAGGCCTCGTTGATCTCGACCAGGTCGAGGTCCTCCACCGTCAGGCCGGCCTTCTTCAGGGCCTTGCGGCTGGCGGGCGCGGGTCCGGTGAGCATGATCGTCGGGTCCGCACCCGACAGCGCCGTCGCGAGGATCCGTGCACGCGGCTTCATCCCCATCTCGGCCCCGGTCTGCTCGTTGCCGATCGTCAGCAGCGACGCGCCGTCCACGATCCCCGACGAGTTGCCGGGGGTGTGCACGTGGTTGATCTTCTCGACCCAGTGGTACTTCTGCAGGGCCACCGCGTCGAAGCCGCCCATGTCACCGATCGCGGCGAACGACGGCTTCAGGCCGCCGAGTGTCTGGACCGTGGTGCCCGGACGGATGAACTCCTCGTGGTCGAGCACGACGTTCTCGTTGAGGTCCTTGACGGGGATCACCGAGTTGGCGAAGCGTCCGTCGGACTCGGCCGCGGCGGCCCGCTCCTGCGAGCGAGCGGCGTAGGCGTCCACGTCCTCGCGGCTGAACTCCTCGATCGTCGCGATCAGGTCGGCGCTGATCCCCTGGGGAACGAAGTAGGTGTCGTAGTTGGTCTCCGGGTCCATCGCCCAGGCGCCACCGTCGGAGCCCATCGGCACGCGCGACATCGACTCCACGCCGCCGGCGAACACGAGGTCCTCCCAGCCGGAGGCGACCTTCTGGGCGGCCACGTTGACGGCCTCCAGGCCCGAGGCGCAGAAGCGGTTCAGCTGCACGCCGGCCACGGTGTCGGGCAGGCCCGCCTTGATGGCTGCGGTCTTGGCGATGTCGGCTCCCTGGTCACCCACCGGCGAGACGCAGCCGAGGACGACGTCGTCCACGCGCGAGGGGTCGAGTTTCTCGTTGCGCACCAGCGTCTCGTGCATCAGGCCGACGACGAGGTCGACCGGCTTGGTGCCGTGCAGCGAGCCGTTGAACTTGCCCTTGCCGCGTGGGGTTCGGATCGCATCGAACACCAACGCCTCTGCGGCTGCCATCAGTGGGACCTCCCGGGGTTAATCGTTCCGCCGTCTGCGGGTCACGGTCTGTGCGCGGACGCTACCACAGAAACGTTCATGCATGAACGCAAGTAACATGGCGGTGACGCTGGATGTCCGCGACCACCACTCCCACCACCCGCCGCAGCCAGGCCGCACGCAGCGCCTCGACCAGACAGGCGCTGCTCGATGCGACGATCGCCTGCCTCGTCGAGGACGGATACGCCAAGACCACCACCAGCCGCGTGGCCGAGCGGGCAGGCGTCTCCCGGGGCGCCCACCTGCACCACTTCCAGACCCGCCAGGCGCTGGTGGCCGCCGCGATGGAGCACCTCGCGGAGCGTCGCGGCGAAAACCTCATGGCCGCCGCGGAGAACCTGCCCGAGGGCCGCGAGCGGATCATCGAGGGCCTCGACCTGCTGTGGTCGGGTTACGCCGGCCCGCTCTACCAGGCGGCGCTCGACCTCTGGACCCACGCGCGCACCGACCCCGAGCTGCGCGAGCAGCTGGTCGCGGTCGAGCGCAGGCTGGACCGCGAAACCGCACACGTCTCGAGGCGGCTGTTCGCGGACCTCGCCGAGCGTCCCGGCTTCGAGCGGCTGCTGGAGATGGCCACGGCCACGATGCGGGGCCTGGCGCTGCTCGAGACGCTCCACCCCGGCAGCGGGCGCAACCGCAGGCAGTGGACCTACTGCCGCGAGCGGCTTGTCGAGCTGCTTCAGGCCCTGCCGCCCCGCGACCGCGGCTGAGCCGGCGAGGCGCACAGAGCGCGACATCGACCAGCTAGCTGAGGAGCGGCCCGGTGATCCGATAGCTGCGGGAGCGCCCGAGCACGGCGTTGGCGGCCTGCAGCCCGGAGATCGTCGCCGCCTCGATGCACCCCGCGTTGAGGCCGTTGTCGGTCCAGTCGCCGGCGAGCACGAGGTTGTCGTACCCGCTCTCATCGGGGCGCAGCCGGCATGCGTTGCTGCCGGGCGCGCAGCCGACGTAGCGGTCGGACGGGTCGATGTTGGCGAGGTACAGCTGCGTGTCGATTGCGTCCGTCCCACTGTGGCCGTTGCGGCCGCACAACAGCTCCCAGCGAAACGACCCGCCTTCCGAGCTACCGGGCAACAGGTGAGCGAGCCTCTTCTCCACGAGCTCGATCGCGTTGGCGCGCACGCGAGCCCTCTGCTCGGCCACGTACGCGCGCCAGTCGCCGTCGGGAGGGAACGGCGCGCCCAGCGTTCCGCAGAAATAGGCGATCGCTCCCGGGCGCTCGCCGGCGGGCCAGCACTCGACGTCGATCAGCTGTGGCATCGCCGCCCAGGTGTGCAACGGCTGCTCATATGCGCTCACGGTCGTCCCCGGATACGGCCACCCGAGCGTCAGCTCGTCCTCACGCAACCACAACTGAACGGCCTGTGTCGCGGTCGTCTTGACTCGGTCGACCATTGCGCGCCACTCGCGGCGATCGTCGAGGAGCTCGCGGCAGACGAACGGGACCATCCCGAGCGAGATCCCGAACACGAGCACGTCGTAGTCGACCCCATCGCGAAGCACGCGTTGCTCCGCGTCGGGCCACTCGCAGAAATGGGACTCGAGCGGCTGGCCCCGGAGCTCCGCGCCTGCGTCGAGCTGGTCGAGCACGGGCGTCGCCGGAAAACATGGAAGCCCGCCGAAGCGGACCAGCGGGTCGTAGCGCTCGCATCCCTCCGCCAGCTGGACCTGACGACCCACGGTCACCGCCTCGACCCGGGTACGGTCCGGCGAGAGGTGCAGGTCGTCCACGCGGTGAAAGAACTCGAAGCCGACGCCCCGGCGGCTGAGCGCTTCATAGAGGGGCGCGAAGACGATGTCTCCCATGCCCGCCGCCATCTTCCAGAAGATCGCGCCGCGGTACTCGAGAAACATCTTCGTGGTGAGGAACACGGCGACGCCGGCGCTCATCCCGCGGCGGCCGCGCGCCGTGCCGCCGTCGACGAAGCCGAGGTCATATAGGCCACGGATGAAGGCGAAGTCGGCCACCTCCTCCGGCGCGCCGTGACGTTCGATCCAGTCGAGGAAATCCTCGTCGTTCAGCTCCTCGAGGCCGCGTTCGTCGGCCACGATGCCGTCGGCCAGCATGCCGCGCGAGACGGCCGCGAACACCGCCACCAGATGCCAGGTACGCCGCAGATCGGGATCGTCTGCGACGCGGCCGCGCAGCGCCTCGTTCGTCGCCATGATCGCCCGGTCCAGTGCTCCGATCGAGGACTCGATCCTGGTGCGGTCGACCGCCCCCTCGAGCTGTGCGGAGGCCTCGAGGATCGCCGCGAGGACACCGACGCGGAGACCCGTCGCGACCGAGCTCGGACGCGGGGGCTCGGGGGACCCGCTGAGGGCGAGCGCGCCTGCGGGCACCTGCTCGTCGGGAAGCGACTCGATGAAGTCCGTGATCAGCTGCAGCGAGCGGCGCAACACGTCCAGGGTGCTGAACTCCCGGGAGATCTGCGGGTCGCCCGGATCGAGCTCGTTCGAGCTGAACCGTCCCAGCCAGTGGTGCCAGCCCTCGAGGCGACGGTCCTCGAGCCCGACGGTGCCCGCGGGGAGCATCGCCTGGCGCCACGTGCGGATCGGAGCCATCGGGTCGGTCTTGGGGCGGTCGAGCTCGGCGTAGCACTCGCGCAGCAGGCGGAACGAGTTTTCGTAATAGCCCAGCCAGAGATGTAGGCCGTGCTCCTCGATCCGCCCGTTCAACCCCCTGCTGCTCGCCCCCTTGCCACCGAGCCGCCAGCCCCTCTGGTACACGGTGACGGACTCGAGCTCCTCGCGCCAGCCTGGCTCGCTGAGGCGCCAGGCTGCCGCCGTGGCCGCCATCCCGCCTCCGAGAATCGCGACGCGAGGCCGCCGCGCGCTCACCGCGGCATCGACGTGCGTGCCCGCGCCTGTTCGAGGTCGGCGGTCGTGGCGTCCGCGGGGAAGCCTGCCATCGCAAGCTCGAGTTGCGGACGCGCCTCCTCGCCGAGCTCGTCGTACAGGTCGAGTGCGATCCGCAGCTCGAACGGTCGAGCCCCCTGTGATCGCGCTTGCTCCAGCGCGTCCATCAGAGAGGCCGCCTTCGCCTCGGGCTCCGAAGCAAGGTGGGCAATGCGTCGCGCGGTCTCCGCATCGTAGAAGTGCATGCCCGTCTGGGCGGCGAGCTGCAGCGACTCCTCGTAGCGCCCGCGCGCCCCGTCGGCGTCGCCCGAAGCCGCGAGCAGCGCTCCGCACGTGGTGATGTAAAAGGGCAGGAAGATCCGCAGGCCGAGCGCCTTCAAGAACTCGACGAAGCCGCTCAGCCCGTCTGCCTGGGTCGCCAGGGCAGCGCTGTCCGGGGCGCCGCCTGAGCGCAGCGCTATCACGGCCTCGAGTGTCGCGGCCTGGGTTGCGCCGATCAGCTGCCAGGCCGCGAACCCATGCGACGCGCCCGACGCGCACATATCCTCGATCGCGGCTCGAGCGTCATCGAGCCGGCCCGATTCGATCCAGGTCCACGAGCCGAGCCAGCGTACGTAGTCGATGCTCCACGGGCCCTGCGGGAAGCCCTGCGGCTCCGACACGTCGCGCGACTCGGCGAGGCTCGCGTCCGCCCCGGCCAGGTCCGCCGTCATGAAGCGCGCGACGGCGAGATATACGTGCATCGCGGCCCTGGCGTCCTGGGGCACGAACCATGTCGGAGCGAGGGCGTCGCCCCCATCGCCGAACTCGAGGAGTTCGGTTCTCGCATCCGTGAGGGCCTCGACGGCGCTGCCGAAGTTGCCCGCCAGCCAATCCAATATTCCGAAGCCCGCCCGGTTCAGCGGGCGAAAGACGGAGGGCGGCCCCGTCAGCCCTGCGCGGACGGCCGCCAGCGTCCGGCGAGCGTCCTTGAGATCGGCCCGGGCCAACTGCGAGGCGAACAGCGACGTGAGCGTGCCGGTCATGGCGTCGCCGTGCGGGTCCGAGGCGGCGAGCTCGAGGCAGCGCTCATAGTCGGCGGACGCGTCGCTGCTCCCCGCTCCATCGAGCGACATCGCGAGGAACCCGCGCCGCAGCCGCAGATTCACCTCGAGATCGACGTGAGCGGTGTCCGCGGGCAGCGGCTCGACCAGCTCGATGGCACGAGCCAGGTGCGAGCGCGCCTCTTGCAGAGCACCGCGCCGCCGGGCCTCTTCCGCGCTGTGCCGGTACGCGTCGGCCGCCTCCTCGTAGCGCTCGGCGCGATCGAAGTGCGACGCAACCACCAGCCAGTCGCCGGGCTCGGCCCTCGTCAGGGCGTCGCTGAGACGGCTGTGGACGCTGCGGCGCCAGGAGGGAGGCTGAATCTCGTATGCGATCTCTCGAAGGAGCTCGTGCCGGAATTGGTAGCGCCCCGAGCGGTTTGCGACCGGTTCGAGGATCTTTGCGTCCACCAGGCTCTGCAGCGTCGAATCAAGCTCCCCGGCGGGAAGGGTGATCGTCGCGTCGAGCAGCGAGCGGTCGACCTCTCGGCCCGCGGCGGCAGCGGCGGCGGCAACAGGGAGCGCCGACGGCGTCGCGTACAGCCGCGCGACGAGTGGCTCATACAGAGCCGCCGGGACCGAGCCCGGGACCGGAGCCTGATCTTCCGCTACGGGACGGTAATTGGGTCCGGCGCGGACGAGCTCCTCCAGATAGAGCGGGATGCCGCCGCTGCGACCGGCCATCTCGAGGCGGTCCTGCTCGGAGAGCCCGTCCCGGAGGGCGTCGATCAGTTCGAGGCGGCCCGCCTGCGTGAGCGCCTTGAGCTCGATCCCCTCCCATGGGCCATCCTCGCCCCGACGCGAGGTCCCGATCACGAGCACGCCGGGCGGTGCGTCCTCCGCGAGCGTCGTCAGAAGAGCGCGGGTCGCGTCATCGAACCAGTGGAGGTTCTCGGCCACGATGACCGCGGGGCCGCCGGCGGCGCAGGCGTCGATGTATCCACGCGCGGCCTCGCCGATCTGTTCCTGCAGCCGCTGACCTTCGACGGCGACGGGTTCATAGCCGGCGGCGGGCGCGATCCCCATGAGCGGCGCCAGCAGCGGCAGGGCGTCGGCGGTGCTCAAGCCGACGCTCGCGATCTCTCCCGCGAGGTACTCCAGGCGCGAGACGGGGTCGTCCTCGTCGGTGATCCCGCAGCGGTACTCGATCAGGGTCCGCACGGGGTGGAACCCCACGTCGGGGTGAAACGGCGAGCCATGCAGCTCGAGGACCGTTGCGCCGCCGAGCAGCGTCTCATCGACTAGTGCCGCCAGCAGGCGGGACTTGCCGACACCCGCCTCCCCGGTGATCAGTAGGCCTCCGACGCCCTCGGCCTCGCTCGCCGAAGCGCGGGCCCACGCCTGCCGGAGGCGCTCGAGCTCGGCTTCGCGCTCGACCAGTGGCGTCGCCCAAGCGCGCGGTACCGGGACGCGGCGCTCACCGACCACCCGAAACGGCTGCAGCGGATCCTGGACGCCTTTGACGATCTGGGGATCGCCGGATTCGGTCTCGAACCGATCTCCGACGAGCGTGCGAACCTCCTCCGACACAACGACGGTCCCGGGCGCCGCGATCGCCTGCAGACGCGCTCCGACGTTCGCGGTCAGACCGTAGACCTCATCGTCGTCGAAGTCGACGTACAGCGGACCGTTGTGGACGGCGACGCGGATCGCAAGGGACTCGTCGACGTCCGTTCCGCGCGGCCGGATCTCGTTGACCGCGCGGACCAACGCGAGCCCGGCCCGCACCGCGCGCTCGGCGTCGTTCTCGTGTGCGGCGGGAAACCCGAAGACGGCCAGGATCCCGTCGCCCTTGATCTGCATGATGTGGCCGTCGAATTCGGACTCGATGACCTTGCGACAGGCGGAACGGTAGCTGCTCATCAGCCCGCGATACGTCTCCGGCTCCCAGCGCTCCGAGAGCTCGGTGGATCCGACGACGTCGGAGAACAGAATCGTCAGGCGACGCAACTCGGCGGCGCGAGAACTGAGCTCGGCGTCGCCGACGGGGGCCGCCTCGGTCATGGGACGGTGATCCAGACGAACACGTCCTCGGTTCCTTCCTCGGTCGTGGCCTTGACCTTCCCCACGTATGTCCCGCCGCGGCATCCCGTGCCGTCGACGCGGAGGATGAACTCGGTGTCGCCGGGTTCGAGTTGCGCCGGTTCGATGCTGACGGCGACCGGAAGCGTGGCCAGCCCGGGACCTTTTACGAGCGGACCGGCCAGCTCCAGCTTCGCACCCTCTTTGGGCGAGTGAAACGGCTGCGATTCGGCAATGTTCGGCTGTCCTTCGAGCCCCCAGAGGTTGGCGAGGGATTCCCACCACCAGCCGGTCCACAGCCAGGTGGCGTCGGCGGCGAGCGTTGCACCGTCTACCGCGTCCTGCACTGCGCTGCTGGGGTTGAACGAGCCCGTATCGAGCCTCGAGACCGATCTATTGGCGAGTGCGCTCCATCGGCCGAGCAGTGAGGACGTGACTGCGTTGTAGCTCTGGAGAACGTCGCTGAAGCGGCCTTCCATTGTCAACTCCTGGCTCGAGGTTGCCTTCGCTTATTCCTGCGGTTCGCCCCCGGCGTGACCTTCCAGCGCGGCCGCGCCTTCCCGCAGAGCCCGCGCCCAGATTTCGACGCCTTCCTGGCAGAGGACGCCCAGTGAGCCGGGCGGGCTGCCCGATGGGCTGCCCACGGGTAGGTTGCTAAGCGAGCGGGGCGGGCCACCCAATGGGCTGCCCGGGCGTTCGCTGCGGGCTTTCATCGCTTCCGGAATCGATTCGCCTTCGAAGTTCGTGCCCCTCATACCCAGGTTCTGGGCTCCTGCAGCGCACGCGACCAGCTGCGCGCCGGTGTCGAGCCATCCGAGCGCGCAGACCATCAGTGCGATCGCCTGCGAGGAGAACGGATAATTGAACTTGATCCGCTTCGTGGTCGTGATGCGAAGCTTCTCGGGGCGGTCCACCCCGGGTCCCGCACCGAGCCCTGGTCCGCCATGCGGCACAAGCTGGCCGAGTCTGGATACGAGGAGACTGCCCTCGTCAACCTGGATGAGGTCCTTCGGGCTGGGCGTTTCGTCGGCCAGTTGGTAATTCACCACGGCCGCCACCGCGTGTTCGGCGCTGGGGATCCACATGAAGTTGAAGAGGAGCCGCGTCTCGGCCCGGAACAACGCCCCTGGCTCGTCACAGTTGCTGCTGACGATCTCGTGGTAGAGCCGCTGTCCGTGCGTGAGCTTCGGGTCGGGTTCTTCTTCCATGCAACACCAAAAGTCTCCTCTGCACGTCCTCCAGTTCTCCGGCTCCATGAAGTTCGTGGCTTCTTTGAAAGCGAGCGCTTCGGTGTCGAATTCGGTCCGCAGCGCAGCAGCCGGGCCGTCGATGCCGGGAACGGTCACGAGTTTGGCCGTGCAGGGCTTGGCTTCCATGCCGATCGTGCTGACGCCCTTGTCATCGAGGAATCTGAGCACGCCTTGCCACCAGCCCTGCGTTCCAGGGATCTGTCTTATCCCGAAGCGTTCGGGACGTTCGTGGGCCAGCAGCTCGAGCAGATCCTCCGCGAAAGGCCCGTACGGCGCGAACCTGCTCAGCGTGGAGAGTGCTTCGTGGCGGAGGACGCCATCCTCTTTGATCTGGGGGAACGCGCGCGCCGCAACCGCGGTAGCGAACACCAGCCGCGCCCGGGTACGGGCGTTTGCTAGATCCTCCGCCGTGAACGCGTCTAGCGCCTCGATTACATTGGGGAAGGGTCGGGGCTCTCTGGGACGCAGTTCTTCGCTGCTTTCAGCCCGCCATCTCGGGAAGTCCTCGGGCGCTAGCCATTTCAGAAAATCGTCGTACCAGCGCACGCTGGGATCTTTGTACTCCGACAGCAGCTGCGACACCCGCAGACGGGCGAGCGGGTCCAGCTGAACCGCGCGGTCGATTTCCCCATAGATCCCGACGAGTGCTTCAGTTCCGGGCACCGCATCCCCCTTGTCGTTGTGCGTAATCTAGCGCGACTACAACGGGAGACGAAATGTCCCAGCAAGACGAATCCAACGCGAACCGGACGGGAGGGCGCAGGCGCCCGGCGCCGCTGTTCGACCCGGTCGCCGGGGTGCGGGCGATGGCCGACATCCAGGCCGAGGGCCTGCGCGCGGCGAGCGACCTCCTCGAGCGCGTTCTTGGAGCCGATCAAGAGGGCCCGACGGCGAGCTCGCCTTCGCCGACGCCCCCTTCGCCGGGCGGGGGCGACTACGGGGCGCTCGTCGACGCCTGGGCCGAGCTACTGCAGCGGATCGCCACCGGACTGGGTCCCCCGGCGGAGCCGGGCACGGTCACGGTTCCCGTCGACTCCGATGCCGTCGCGCCGCCCGTACGGCTCGAGCTGGAGGACTCGGGGCAGCTGCAGAGCGCCGCCGGTGAGATCTGGCTCCACAACGGAACCTCCGCCGCCGTCGGGCCACTGGTGCTGCGCTGCGGCCCCTTGAGCGCGCCCGGCGGTGAGACGCTCGAGGCACGAGTTGATTTCGAGCCGACCGATCTTCCGCAGCTCCCACCCCGCTCGAGCCGCGGCGTCGTGGTCTCGGTCGCAGTGGGATCCCGGCCCTCCCCCGGGCTCTACCGCGGCACCATCCAGGCAGAGGGGGCGCCCACACTCTGGCTGCCGATCGAGGTGGCGATCCCGTAGTGCTGAGCACCGATGGCGCAGAGCTGGTCGAGGCGTACTCCGAGGACGTCAGCCATCTTGTGCGCCGCTCAATGCTCGATGCGATCCCCGACGGTGAGCCGCATCGCTGGCTGTACCGCGTCGCGAGGGTATATCCGAGTCGGCCGGGGAAGGCGCTTCGGCCCGCACTCAGCCTGGCGGCATGCCGCGCCTTCGGCGGCCGCGACGCCCAGGTCCTGCCGGTCGCCGTCGCAATCGAGTTGCTCCACAACGCCTTCCTCGTCCACGATGACATCGTCGACGGCAGCCAGCGCCGGCGAGGAAGGCCCACCCTGCCGGCGGAGTTCGGCGTCGGCCTGGCGCTGAACGCGGGCGACGCTCTGGCCGTGCTCTCGAACCAGATCCTGCGGCGCCACGCTGCCTGCATCGAGGTCGAGCTGGCCGATCGGCTGCTGCAGGAGTTCGATGCCATGGCGATGCGCACGCTCGAGGGGCAGGCGACCGAGCTCGGGTGGCGATGGGACGGAGTCGACGACCTCGCGCCCGAGGACTATCTCGATCTGATCATGCACAAGACGTGCTGGTACACGACCGTGCATCCGCTGCGCGTCGGGGCGCTGGTCGGCTCAGCCGGGAGCGCCGACCTGCGGGCGATGAGCCAGTTCGGCTTCTACCTCGGTGCCGCTTTCCAGATTCAGGACGACCTTCTCAACCTGCTGGGTACCGAGCGCGAGTACGGCAAGGAGATCAACGGAGATCTGTATGAGGGCAAGCGGACCCTGCCCTTGATCCACCTGGTGCGCAACGCCCGCGGCGCCGATCGCCGCGCCGTCCACCGCTACCTGCGACTCGAGCGCTCGGAACGCACCGCGGCGATGATCTCAGAGGTTCGCGGCATGCTCGACGACTACGGGAGCATCGAGTTCGCCGGGGCGTACGCGAAGGGGTTCGCCGGCGCTGCGCTGGATGCGTTCGAGACGGCGTTCGCGACCGCCGAGTCGGGTCCGGACAGGGAGTTCATCCGAGCGGTGGTGCCGTACATGATCGACCGGCGCTCCTGATCGGAGCTCGTGCAGCTCGCAGAGCGGGTAGATGTGCTGATCGCCGGGGGCGGCCCCGCCGGGAGCACGCTGGCGTGGGCCCTCGCGCGTGAGGGGCTGCGGCCCCTGCTCTTGGAGCGGGCGAGCTTCCCGCGGGAGAAGGTCTGCGGCGATTTCGTCGACCCGCGCGGACTGAGCGTCCTGCGCGCGATGGGGGCCCTCGAGGCGCTGGAGCGCCAGCGGCGCGTAAAGCTCACTTCGACGGCGGCGTTCGTCGACTGGGAGCGGTGCTTCAACGGGCCGATCCCGATCTACGGCACGGTCGACGACGTACCGCGGTACGGCTACACGATCCAGAGGACCGAGCTCGACGCTGCGATGCTGCAGGCTGCCGTCGCGGCGGGCGCAGTCGTACACGAAGAGACAGCGATTCGCGATGTCGAGGCGGGGCCGGGCGGCGTCGAGGTCACCGCCGCACGAGGGCAGCGCACGGTGCGCTACCGCGCGAAGCTGATCGCGGGTGCGGATGGGGCGAACTCGGTGGTTGCACGCAGCCAGGGTCTCTCGATGGACGATCCCCGCCGCACCTCTGTGGCCCGCCGTGCCTATGGGGTGATCGACGAGTCCGCGTCTGAGGCAGGCGAGGCCGACGTGTTCTACGACCGCGACTCGTTCCCCGGGTTCGGGTGGATGTTCACCTCCGCTGAGGGCCGGGTGAACTTCGGTCTGGGGATCCTCTCGGAGGCGCGTCAGCGCTGGGATATGAACCTCTCCACGCTGTTCGAGGAGTTCGTGGTCTCGCTGAGGCGCCACCACCCGCGCTGCGCCACGCTGAAGCTCGACTCAAAGCCGATCGGCGGCGTGCTGAAGACGTATGGGGGCGCTGGACCAAACCACTTCGACGGCGGTCTGCTCGTGGGTGACGCCGGCTGCTTCGTCGACCCCCTGACCGGGGAGGGCATCACGCCGGCGATGGAGTCCGCGTTGCTCGCCGCCCCCGTCCTTGCCGGCGCGCTCGAGTCCGGCGACTGCACCGCTGCCGGGCTGGCGAGTTATGAGACGGCGTTCCGCGCCTATTTCGACCCCTCGATGATGTTTCTCGACCTCTGTGCGGAGATGTTCCGCAACCGTCATCTCACGCGGCCGTGGCTGAAGACCATCGCCCGCGGCGCTCAGATCGCGCAGCAGGACAACGCCTTCGCCGAGACAGGCGGAAGCTACTTCGGCGGCCTCGACATCCGCCCCTTCGACCTCCTCGGCAAGGTGTGGGTGCGCTCGATGGAGGAGGTACTGCTCGCCTGGCCTCGGTTCTTCTCCGGGACGGCGGGCACACGCCGCCAGCCGGGGACATCGCCCGCCGATCTCGTGGACTGGTCGATCGCGTTGTCGCGCTCGATGGTCGACGACCCGCAATGGCACCTCAGTTGGATGGGCGACATCCAGCGCCAGTGGGCGCGACTGTTGAGCGCGACCGATGGGGTCTCGCGCGACCCGCGCGCCGACGGTTTGATCTGAGGCCGTCGCCGGCGGCCGTGACTCCTACCCGCCAGGCGGCTGGTCGATGCGCACCATGTTGCCCGACGGGTCGCGCACGGCGCAGTCACGCGTGCCCCACGGCTGGTCGGTCGGCTCCTGCACGACCTCGGCGCTCGAGGCCTGCAGCTTCTCGAAGGTCCCGTCGAGGTCATCGGTGTGAAAGTGGACGCCGTTCAGCGCGCCCTTGGCGACGAGCGCGGCGACCGCGTCGCCGTCGGCGGGACTGCCGTTCAGGTAGTTGGTGAGGACGATCCCGACCTCGGGCTGCGCTGCGGCACCGACGGTGATCCAGCGGAAGTCCCCGCGGGCGACGTCGTTGCGCTCCTCGAGGCCGAGGGTGTCGCGGTAGAAGGCCAGCGCGACATCGGGGTCATGGACTATGACGAAGCAGGTTGAAAGTGTGAGGTTCATGTGAAGCAACACTAGGGCGCCATCGCCGCGGTCGCTTCTCCGATCCTGCTCTGTTACGGATCGGGCGGGTGAGTTCCCTGGCGATGCACCCCGGCAGGTTCGCGAGCGCGCTGTGATCGCGGGCCCGGTAGGCCGTCAGCGTGTCCCCCACGAGCTCGCTGAAGCGCGCGCTGAAGGACCCGAGCGAAGAGCACCCGACCTCCGTGCAGACCTCGGTGACGGACCTGTCGCCACGGCGCAGCAGCGCCTGGGCTGGCTCTACTCGCCTGGTCATCAGATAGGCGTAGGGCGTCTCCCCGTAGGCCGCTCGGAACTGTCGTGAGAAGTGGGCGCTGGACATCAGCGCGGCGCGGGCGAGCTCGGCTACCTCCAGCGGGCGGGCGTACTCGCGGTCCATCAGATCGCGTGCGCGACGCAGATGGGCGAGGTTGGCGAGCTCCTCCGGGGTCACCTCGCGAGCCTAGCGACGTGCGATGATCGCTCCCCGTCCCCGCAGGCGAGGGGGCACCGGTCCGCGCTGAGATGGGAAAGCTGATCTATTCCGCGATCGCGTCACTCGACGGCTACGTCGAGGACGACACGGGCGCGTTCGGATGGGCCGTGCCGGACGAGGAGGTGTTCGAGTTCATCAACGACCTCGAGCGCCCGATCGGCACATACCTCTACGGACGCCGGATGTACGAGACGATGCAGTTCTGGGAGACGGAGGGGACGGGCGAGGACTCCTCAAGGGCGTCGCGGGACTTCGCCCACATCTGGCGGGCTGCGGAGAAGGTCGTGTACTCCCGCACCCTGGCGCAGCCGTCGAGCCGGCGCACTCGGATCGAGCGCAACTTCGACGCCGACGGGGTGCGGGCGCTCAAGGCGGCATCTGGATCAGATCTGACCGTCGGGGGCGCCCACCTGGCCGGCCAGGCGCTGATGGCAGGGCTCGTCGATGAGTGCAACCTGTTCCTCACTCCGATCGTGGTCGGCGCGGGCAAGCCCGCGCTCTCGCAGGGGGTCCGTGCGCGGCTCGAGCTGCTCGACGAGCGGCGCTTCGGCCAAGGCGTGGTTCACCTCCACTACCGCGTCGGGGGCGCGTGACCGCGGTCCTGTACAGGATCGCGGGAGCCTGCGCGCGCCGCCGCGTGGCGGTGCTGATCGTGTGGCTGCTGGTGACGGTGGCGCTGGTCGCCGTCTCCCACGGGCTGGGAGATCAGACCAACGACAACCTCTCGCTTCCGGGAACCGACAGCCAGCAGGCGACCGACACGCTGTCGAGGTCGTTCCCGGACCAGGCCAACGGCTCGAGCCCGATCGTCCTGCGTGCTCCCGCCGGAAAGCTGACCGAACCGCGCTACGCCGGGGCCGTCGAAGAAGCCGCGGCGGCGGTATCGCGCGCGCCCAACGTGGCCGGTGTCGTGAGCCCGCTCACACCCCAGGGAGCGGCGGCCCTGAGCCACGACAAGCGCACGGGCTACCTGTCGGTGACGCTGTCCGTGAGCCCCGGCTCGCTCTCCACCGGCGAAGCCCAGACGATCGTCGACGCCGCCGCCGGACCGGCCCACGCCGCCGGACTCGAGGTCGAGACCGGGGGGCAGCTGGGCCAGAAGATCTCCAAGCCCTCGACAGAGTCGAGCGAGCTCGTCGGAATCATCGCCGCGATGGTGATCCTCACCCTGACCTTCGGGACGGTCGTGGCAATGACCCTGCCGATCCTCACCGCCATCCTGGCGCTGCTCTGCACGCTCGCCATCATCCGCATGCTCGGTCACGTCCTGTCGGTGCCGACGGTGGCGCCCACGCTGGCGACGATGATCGGGCTCGGCGTCGGCATCGACTACTCGCTGTTCATCATCACGCGCCACTTCCGCGGGCTCGCCGACGGCCTCCCACCGCGAGAGTCGGTCGCCCGAGCGGTCGCCACCTCGGGCGGGGCCGTCGTGTTCGCGGGCCTGACGGTCACGATCGCACTCGTCTCGCTGGCCGTCGCCAACATCCCGCTCGTGACCACGATGGGGCTGATGGCGGCGATCGCCGTCGTCGTCGCCGTACTCGCCGCACTCACCCTGCTGCCCGCGGAGCTCGCGATCGCCGGGGCCCGCATCGAGTCACTGCGCGTCCGCCCTCCCCACTCCGCCGAGCAGGCCCGCAGCGGCGGCTGGGCCAGATGGGCCCACCAGATCTCCCGCCACCCGGTGCTCGCGGGCCTTGCCGCACTCGCGATCCTGATCCCGCTCACGATCCCGTTGCTGTCGCTGAGCCTTGGCCAGCAGGACACGGCCGCGCTGTCCAGCTCGACCACCGCCCGCAGGGCCTACGACCTGCTCGCCCAGAACTTCGGCGCCGGGGTCAACGGCCCGCTGCTCGTGGCCGTGAAGCTCGGGACTCCGGCCCGTGCCCCGGCTGCCTCGCCCGGTCATCCGAGCACGGAACCCTCGCCCTCCGGATCCCCCAGCCCTGCGCACGCCGACCCCCGCGCCCAGGATCCGCGACTGCAGGGGCTGCAGCACGACATCGAAGCGTCGCCGGACGTCGCGGGCGTGACTCCGATCCAGCTCGACGAAGCCGGGACGAGCGGGTACCTCACCGTCATCGCACAGCACGGGCCGGCCGAAAGCTCGACGGCCGAGTTGGTCGAACACCTGCGCGCGAACGTGATCCCGCAGGCCGAGCAGGGCACCGACCTCAGCGCGCATGTCGGCGGCAGCACGGCCGGCTACGTCGATCTGGCGGCCAAGATCTCGGCCAAGCTGCCGCTCCAGATCGCGGTCGTCATCGCGCTCAGCCTGGTGCTGCTGCTGCTCGCCTTCCGCACCATCGGTGTCCCGCCCCAGGCCGCCCTCATGAACCTGCTGTCGATCGGCGCGGCCTACGGAGTGCTGACAGCGATCTTCCAGTACGGCTGGGGCCACAGCGTGATCGACCTCGACGGCTCGGTCCCGATCGTGTCCTACGTCCCGCTGTTCATGTTCGCGATCCTGTTCGGGCTCTCGATGGACTACGAGGTGTTCCTCGTGAGCCAGATCGAGGAGCACGTTCGGGCGGGCGAGGACAACCGCAGCTCGATCATCTCCGGACTTGTGAGGAGCGGCCGCGTGATCACCTCCGCGGCCCTGATCATGGTGTTCGTGTTCGGCAGCTTCCTGCTCAACGGCGACCCCACGGTGAAGCAGTTCGGGATCGGTCTGGCGGTCGCGGTGATACTCGACGCAACGGTTGTCCGCTGCCTGCTGGTGCCGGCGCTGATGGTCCTCGCCGGGCGCGCGAACTGGTACCTGCCACGGTGGCTGGACCGCGCGCTCCCGCACATCAGCATCGAGGGCGCGGAGTTCTTCGAGGCGGGCGAGCGCGCGGGCGAGCCCGCCCCGCTTGCGGAGTCCGCGCGCTGAGCGCCCTCGTGCGGCGCCCTCAGTCTCCGGACTCGTACTTGAAGGAGACGTTCAAGCGAATCCTGAACTCAGCCGTCTTGCCGTCCTCGATCGTCACGTCCTGACGCACCACCTCGGCGATGCGCAGGTCGCGCAGGGACTTGCCCGCCACCTCGATCGCATTTCTCGCGGCAGCCTCCCAAGAGTCGCTGCTCACGCCGATCACCTCGGTCACCCGATAGACGCTGTCTGCCATGGCTCCTCCTGTCTGTTGGCTGAGAGCTCGAGCGTACCGCCTGGGGAGAGGCGCGACACGCCCCTCCCCCGCGCGGTTTCCTCAGCCGAGAGCCAGGTAGATCGTGTCCCCGATCTCGACCTTGCTGGAGAGCTTCGCCGAGGCCCCGTTGGCACCGTCGAGTGAGACCTCCCACGAGTGCCCCGGGGTCGCACTGGTGCCGTCGACCATGGTGATCTTGCCCTTGCCCGTCGCGGGCGCATACCCGGACACGCAGCCCGTCGGTTCGGAGCCGGCCTCGGCGGCTGCCAAGACCGCACCGAGCGTCGTCTTGGCAGCCGCCGGTTCGATCGTCACGGCACACACCTCCAGCGCAGCGGGCGTGGAGACGACCAGCCCCAGCTGCGAGGGAGTGCCCGGCGTGAACGCCTTTTCGTAGAGGAACTGCCCGCCCTTGCCCTTCGGGGGTGTCGCCGTGAAGGTCCCGCCCCCGAGCGCCCGCACGGCGTCCTGGCTGGAGTATTCGTTCGCGCCGGCTTCGCCGGCTTCGTAGACGAACCCGCCGCCGGCCAGCTGCTGTGCGATCAGGAAGTCGATCGGCGTGTGCCCGCCCGTGCTCGTGAAAGCCGACTCCTGAGGATTGATGGCACAGGCCGTCAGGCCCTGGACCGCCCAGGCGTTGGAGTCGGTGTTCGCCCCGAACGGGGCCGCGAACGAGCCGTCGGACTGCAGATCGCCCGCCAGGTAGTCCAGGCCGCGGTTGACGCTGCTGCTGGTTGCCGTCAACCCGGCGCCGCACAGCGCCGCCAGCACGGCCCCGGTCTCGTCGGGTTCGGCTGCCGATTCGATCGCCGCCTGGTTGCCCTGGACCTTCTGGTAGGTCCAGCCGCCGTCGCTGTGCTGATTTTCTTCGAGCACCGTGACGGTCTTCTGGAGCAGCGCGGAGGGGATCCGCTGCTTGTCCTTGCGGGTGGGGGTCTCCTCGAGCGCGAGTGCCGCCGACACCGTGGCGGTGAACGCTTCGCTGCCGCCGTACCAACCCGGCGCAGCGGGGTCGTAGTCGGCGAGGATGCGGGCGATCAGGTTCTGGTTTGCAGACACGCGCGCCGGATCGATGCCGGCCGCGTAGGCGTTCAGAGCGCCGCGCTCGTAGTCGGCCGCCGAGGCCCCCGGCCCGGGCCAGCTGGAGGGAGAGCCAACGAGCGCCAGGTAGGCCGAGCGGGCATCGCTGCCGCCGCCCTGGGGCAGGACGCCGGAGGCCGGCTGCCCCGAGGCGGCCAGCGCGCCGAGCACCCAGTCGGTTTCGAACAGGCCCGAGGGCTGCTGCTGGGCCTGCAGGTAGGAGGCCCCGGCCTTGACCGCAGCCGACACCTGTTGAGGAGTTGAGGTCGCGCCCGCGGGCGGGGCGCCGATCAGCGCCGCTGTTGCGGCGAACGCCGGCAAGAGCCGGACGACGGTGGTTCTCATGTTTCGAACTCCCAGTTCAGGGGCGGTGCCGTGGCAGCCCCCTAAGCAGGAGCCGAAGCACCGTCCGATCGCGCGGACAGGGTCCGTATTCCCACCCCGGGCCGAGTGTTCGGACTCGGTCGCCGATCGGCGACCATACCGTTGCGCGTCAGTTCCGGATTCGCACCGGATTCCCTCGGCTTCGAGGCCGCGCGACTGTATCAATCGGCTCGCAACGGGGCGGACCGCCCGGCCTTGGCCCACACGATCACGACGACGGCCACGAACACCGGCAGGCCCGGACGGGCAGCCCGGAGCGGCGCGGTCCGCGGCCCTGGCCCGAGGGTATGATCCGCCCGAGCCAGCACCGGTTCCGCCCAGCGAGCAAGGAGGGACGTGTCGATGAGGACTGCATTCCGCGCCAGAGCCTCCCGAGCAGCGGCCGTCGCCGTTGCTGCCACCCTGGCGAGCGCGGGAATCGCGCTCGCGGCCAAGCAGGTGAAGGGCGCCGCCTACATCGGGCATTACAAGGGCGCCGCCCAGACCGTCGAGGCCTTGTCCTTCAAGGTCTCGCCGAACGGCCACAAGGTGATCGACCTGTCCGTGGACACGCCGTTCAAGTGCGGCGGGGGCTGCGGCGGTGTCGGGAGCCCGACCGGAGGCAGCGCTCGCATCACGCGCCAGGGGACCTTCGAGGTGAAGCTCAAGATCCCGGCTCCGGGTGCGACCGGCAAAAGCGAGGGAACCGACACCGTGACGGGCACCTTCCACGCACACGGGAAGGCGAGCGGGACGGTCACCTCGCATTTCAACGGCGGCGGCGCCGGCGAGACGAAGAGCTGGACCGCAACGGGCTGAGAGCCGCCGGCGACGACGGCCACCTGAGTCGCCCAGGGGTGGTCGGATACACTCGCCGGCCGCCGGCGAGACTCGAGGAGGGACATGGCATACGCGGAGATCAACGGGCAGCGGATCAGGTATGAGGACAGCGGCGGAGACGGCCCCCCGCTGATCCTCGGACACGGCTTCCTGATGGATCGCGAGATGTTCGCGCCCCAGGTCGAGGCCCTGTCCCCCGAGTTCCGGGTCATCACCTGGGACGAGCGCGGCTTCGGAGAGACGGAGTTCGACGGCCAGCCGTTCAGCTACTGGGACTCGGCGTCGGACTGCCTGGGCCTGCTCGACCATCTCGGGATCGAGCAGGCGGTCGTGGGAGGGATGTCGCAGGGCGGCTTCCTGTCACTGCGAGCCGCCCTGACAGCGCCCGAGCGTGTGCGCGCGCTGGTCCTGATCGACACGCAGGCCGGGGTCGAGGACCCGCAGCGGCTGCCCGCCTACCGCCAGATGCAGCAGACCTGGCTCGACGTCGGACCGGTTGACGAGCTCGTTCAGACGATCGCGAACCTGATCATCGGCGACCCGCAGCTCAACGGGGCGTGGATCGCGAAGTGGAAGGCGCTCCCGCCCACAGCCATGCAGGCACCCGCCGACTGCCTGTTCGAACGGGACGACATCACCGATCGCCTCGGGGAGATCGACTCTCCGGCGCTCGTGATCCACGGCACGGCGGACATCTCGATCGAGATGGCGCTGGCCGAGCAGCTGTGTGCGGGCCTCTCCGGCTGCCCGGGGGTGACGCGCATCGAGGGCGGAACCCACGCCTCCAACCTGACCCACCCGGCCGAGGCGAACGCGGCCCTGCTCGGGTTCCTGCGCGCGCTCTAGCGCTGCGCCGCCGGCCTGATCCAGCCCGCGCCGGCAGGCTGACCCGGCCCGGCGCCGCCAGCCTGATCTAGCCCGGCGCGGGTACGTTCAGGTTCGGGAGCAGGCCGAACGCGAGGTCGTCGAAGGAAGGCTTGACCTCGGGCAGCAGCGGGCCGTCAGCGAGCGTGCGCTCGAGCACGCCTTCACGTGAGCGGTCGAGCATGCCCCGCACACGCCCGAAGTCGACGTCGAGCAGCCTGCCGTCGAGCTTGACGGGGCGACCCGCCACCAGCACCGTCGCGACGTTGGAGGGGTTCGCCTGCTGCACCACCGATGCCACCGGTTCCGCGAGCCCGAGCATGTTCAGGCGCTCCTCTCCCCCACCGACGACGATCACGTCCGCCTGCTTGCCCGGCGTGAGCGAGCCGAGGCGATCCTCGGCCCCGAGCGCCCTGGCGCCGTTGACGGTCGCCCACGTGAGCGCGTCGCGGGTGCTGAACGAGAGCTCCGTGGGGTCGCTGCGACGGCGATGGGAGCGGTCGTTCTCGAGCGCCCGCGCGTCCTGCAGCCCGAGGCGCATCTGGCTGAACATGTCACCGGAATTGGAGGAGGTCACATCGCAGCTGAGGCTGAGGACGAGCCCCCGTTCGATCGCCTGGCGGATCGGTGGATGACCCATGCCCATCTGCATCTCCGTCTCCGGCGTGACCGAGATCTTCGCGTCCGAGCGCTGCAACAGCGTCCAGTCGCGCTCGGTGCAGGCGTTGCAGTGCACGTGCACGATGTCCGGACCGAGCAGACCCTGGTGGGCGAACTGGTCGAGGCCGCTGGGCATGCCCCAGATGCACGCCGTATGGGTGGCCATCACGACCCCCAGCTCCCGCGCCGTCTCGACCTCGCGCCTGGTGTCCTCGAACGGGACCAGCCCCGGCTCGGTGAGCGAGATGCCCATCGTGACGAGATCGCCCGGAAGCGCCTCCAGCTCGCGCTGCACGCGCTTGGAGTCCTCCAGGCGCATCGCGTGGGAGGTGAAGTGCGGCTCGGCGCGCGGGGGCGCGAAATAGCCATATGCAAAGGTCGCCCGGATGCCGGCCTCGCGCAGGCCCTCGATCGCGCGGTCCGCGTGCTCCGGCGTGTTGTTGCAATGGGAGAAGTCGAGGATCGTGGTGACGCCGGCGTCGAGCGCCTCGAGCGCACCCGCGTAGTTGCCCACGTACACGTCCTCCGCCGTGTACCGCGGCGACAGCGTCGAGCGCACGCCGAGGAAGTAGTCCATCAACGTCCAGTCGCTGCAGATCCCCCGCAACGCGGTCTGCCATGTGTGGCGGTGGGTATCGATGAAGCCCGGCATCACCACGCCGCCGCGAGCGTCGATCGTGCGGGCGTCCAGCTCCCCCAGGTCGCTGCCCACCGCCGCGATGCGATCGTCCTCCACCAGCACGGTCCCCCGCTCCAGCTCGCCGATCCCCGGATCCATCGAGAGGACGTAGCCGTTGACGATCGCGACGCGCGTGGACATGGTCAACGTACCTTATGTTATGGTCGCGCCGCGTGCGGGCGCCTCTGACGAACGTGCGGGTGGTGGAGTTCGGCCAGCTGATCGCGGGTCCGCTCGTCGGGACGCTGCTCGGGGACTTCGGCGCCGAGGTCCTCAAGGTCGAGCCGCCCGCGGGCGACCAGATGCGCGATTGGGGTCAGGTGCGCCACCGGGACAGGACGCTGTGGTGGTCGGTCCTCGCGCGCAACAAGCGCTCCGTGGCCCTCAACCTGAAGGACCAGGAGGCGGCCGCGCTCGCGCTGCAGCTGGCCGCCGGGGCCGATGTCGTGGTCGAGAACTTCCGTCCCGGAGCGATGGAGCGTTGGGGGTTGGGGCCTGAGGAGGTGCTGACAGCCAACCCCGACTGCATCTACGCGCGCGTGAGCGGCTATGGGCAGGACTCGCGCTACAGCGACCGCCCCGGCTTCGCCTCCGGCGGCGAGGCGATCTCCGGGCTGCGTTACATCAACGGCTACCCCGGGCAGGCGCCGCCACGAGGAGGCATCTCGCTGGGCGACTCGCTCGCCGCGTGGAGTGCCTTCCAGGGAATCCTGCTGGCCCTGTACGCGCGCGACACCGCCGGCGCGGGCGGGCAGGTGGTCGACGCGGCGATCCTCGACGCCTGCTTCGCGATGACGGAGTCGCTGGTCCCGGACTATGCCCTCGGGGGCGTCGTGCGCGAGCCGAGCGGGTCGCGGCTGCCCCGGATCGCACCGTCGAACGTGTACCGCTCGCGCGACGACCGCTGGGTCGTGATCGCCGCCAACCACGACCCGCTGTGGCGGCGCCTGGCAGCGGCGATGGGGCGTCCGGAGCTGGCCGAGGACCCCCGCTACGTCACCCACGCGGCCCGCGGTGAGCACCAGGACGAGCTCGACGAGCTGATCGGAGCGTGGGCTGCCGAGCACACCGCCGCCGAACTCGACGTGCTGCTCGGCGCCGGCGGAGTCGTCTGTGCTCCGGTCAACAACGCGAGCGACATCCTCGCCGACCCCCACTTCCGCGAGCGGGGGCTGATCGTGGACGTGGAGGACGAGCACCACGGGCGGATGCCGATGCCGGGCGTGGTCCCGCAGCTGAACGGTACCCCGGGCGCCATCCGCCGGCCGGCGCCCTGGCAGGTCGGGGCCGACACGGTCGCCGTCCTGCGGGAGCTCGGTCTCGAGGACGAGCGGATCGCAGCCCTCAGCGAGCGGGGCGCGATCGTCACGGCGCCGTAGCGGAGGCCGGGAACCTCCCGGCGCGGCGCACCAGGCCCGGGGCCGCTCGCCCGAGCTGCCGGGATAGCCACTCCGCCGTCGCGCCCAGGGCGTCGATGTCGAGCCCGTGCTCAGCGCCCTCGCGCTCGAGCAGCCAGGCGAGGTCCTCGGTCGCCACGTTGCCGGTCGCGCGCGGGGCGAACGGACAGCCGCCGAACCCACCGACGCTGGCGTCGAAGCGGCGAACCCCGGCTTCAAGGCCGGCCACGGCGTTGGCGTAGCCCGCGTTGCGGGTGTTGTGCAGGTGCAGGCCCAGCTCGACCTCCGTCGTCGCTCCGACCGCCTCCAGCACGGCCCGGATCGAACGCGGCGTGGCGGCGCCGATCGTGTCCGCCAGCACCACCACCTCGCAGCCGGCGGCCTCGAGAACGGCCGCGTGCTCCGCCACCCGGGCAGGCGCCACCTCGCCCTCGAACGGGCAGCCGAACGAGGCCGCGAGAATGCCCACGGCCCGGCGCCCGTCGGCCCGCGCGGCCTCGATCAGACGCCGATTGCGATCGAGGCTGGCCCCGGCGGGCAGCCCCTGGTTGCGCAGGGCGAACTCGTCGGTGACCGGGTGTGCGACGTGGATCGCGGCGACGCCCGACTCGCACGCGCGCGCGAGTCCGTGCTCGTTGAAGACCAGCAGAGCCAGCCGTCCGGCCGCGTCATCCACCCGCACCACCACGTCCTCGGAGCCGGCCATCTGGGGCACCACGTCCGCACGCACCACGCTCCCGGCCTCGACCGC
Organism: uncultured Solirubrobacteraceae bacterium; assembly: GCA_963821425.1. Lineage (GTDB taxonomy): Bacteria > Actinomycetota > Thermoleophilia > Solirubrobacterales > Solirubrobacteraceae > Palsa-744. The sequence continues at coordinate 234,205 of CAWGDS010000001.1, read as the reverse complement.
ACGGCAGCCGGCCGCAAGCAGCTTCCCGACCAGCTCGGCCCGCACCTCCGGCGTGAGCGAGACAGCCTCGTTCTGCAGGCCGTCGCGTGGTGAGACCTCACAGATGAGGACAGGCGTCACCGGTCCGGGGTCGGGCGATACGGCAGCTCCCATACCTATTAGTATGTCGCAGCAGTCGCCTCGGCATCAGTAGTCAACGAGGGAGGGCCGGATCGTGAAACTCGAGGGCATCCACCACATCACCGCTGTCACCGCCGACGCCCCCGGCAACGCCGACTTCTACGTGAGGGTTCTCGGCCTGCGGATCGTGAAGAAGACGATCAACCAGACCGACCGCACGACTTACCACATCTTCTACGGGGACGAGCAGGCCTCCTACGGCAACAACATCAGCTTCTTCGAGTACCGCGGACGTCCGGATGGACGCCCCGGAGCGGGCAACGTCCACACGATCGTTTGGCGGGTGGGCGAGGACGGCGCGCTCGACTTCTGGGAGCGGCGCCTGGCCGAAGAGGGCGTCGAGACCACCCGCTCCGAGCACGAGCTCGACTTCTGCGACCACGAGGGACTCCCGCACCGGCTGAGCGTGGTGGACACGCCCGATCCGCCGCTCACGGGGGACTCACCCGACGTGCCCGGCGAGTACGCCCTGCAGGGCTTCGACGGCGTGCACGCCTATGCCACCGACGCGGCTGCGAGCAGCGTGTTCCTGACCGACACGCTCGACATGCAGCCGACGAGCGCGAGCCGCTGGGAGGCGCGCGGGGGGCTGCGGGGCGGCTGGTATCAGCTCGACCCGGCCCCGGCGGAGAAGCGGCGCTTCGGAGGAGGCGTCGTCCAGCATGTCGCCTGGGGTTGCCTGCCCGAGGACATCGAGCGCTGGAGCGAGCGCGTGGAGCCGCTCTGCCCGGACGCGACCGGGATCATCGACCGCCACTTCTTCCGCTCCACGTATTTCACCGAGCCCGGCGGAGTCCTGTTCGAGATCGCCGAGCACGGCGGGCCCGGCTTCGCCGTCGGCGAGCCCGACATGCAGCGGATGGGCGACGAGCTCAGCCTTCCCCCCTGGCTGGAGGAGCGGCGCAAGCTCTACGAATGGTCGCTGACCCCCGTCCCCACCACGGCCGAGCTGCGAGCGGGGCTCGCGGTTCGCGGCTGAGCTCTGGCTCCGCAAAGCCGATGACGCGAAGCTCGACCACCGCCTCGCCGACGCGCGGGAGCTCACGCCTGTCGGTCGAGGACTGGATCGACGCCGGGCTGACGCTGATCGCCCAGGAGGGCCTGCGGGCGGTGAAGATCGAGCGCCTGTGCAGCGGGCTGGGCGTGACCAAGGGCAGCTTCTACTGGCACTTCAGCGACATCCAGGGCTATCTCGACGCGCTCGCCGAGGCGTGGGCACGGGAGCAGCGCTCCAGCCAGGCTTCACTGGAGGCGCTGCGTGAGCTCGAGCCGGAGGAACGCCTCACGAGCATGATGCGCCAGCTGACCGGACCGCGCCAATGGATCCTGGAGCGGGCCATGCGCGAGTGGGCCCGCCAGGACCCGGAGGTCGCAGCCCGGGTGCGGGCCTCGGACCGCTCGATCTACCGGGAGGTGAGGCGCGCGTTCCTCGACGCGGGCCTCCCCTCGAGGGAGGCAGGTCTTAGGGCGCGGGCGGCATTCGTCCTCGGGGTGGGCTTCATCCACGTCGCCGAGCGCGCCCCGACCGAGGACGAGACGGGCGAGAACGAGCACATCCTCGAGCTGCTGATGCGCGCCTGAGGCGCCCGGACCGTGCGTCGCGGAGGGTCAGACCGTTGAGCAGGCATGAGATCGAACGCCGAGCCTACGGCGTCGTCTACACCGAGCAGGCCGCCTTCAAGGACACCTACGGCGGCGTCGAGGGGGTCGTGTTCCTCGAGTGCTACCAGCTCGTGCCCAAGGAGATCCCCTCCGACACCGTGCTGATCTTCAGCCATCCGGTGGGCGGCGGCGGCTACCTGCCGATGGTGACCGAGCTGGCCCGGCGCGGCAACCACGTGATCTACGCCAACAGCCGCTACCGGGGCAACGACTCGGCGCTGATCATGGAGAAGGTCGTGCTCGACCTGGCGGCCGCGATCCGTCACGCGCGGGAGCGCCTCGGCTATCAGCGGATCGTGCTCGGCGGCTGGAGCGGAGGCGGCCCGCTGTCGCTCTTCTACCAGCAGCAGGCCGTCAGGCCGACCGTCCGCTGTACACCGGCGGGTGACCCGCCGAACCTGCTCGAGCAGGAGCTGATCCCCGCCGAGGCGATCTTGTTGCTGGCCGCACACCCGAGCCGCCATCGCGTCCTGTGCGACTGCATCGACCCCTCGATCCTCGACGAGTCCGACCCCGACCGGCGCGACCCCGGGCTGGACCTGTACGCAACGGCCAACCCGAACCAGCCGCCCTACTCGGCCGACTTCCTCGAGCGCTACCGGGCCGCCCAGCTCGCCCGCGTGCGCCGCATCACCGCCTCCGTCAAGGACCGGCTCGGGGCGCTGCGGGCCGCCGGCCGCCCCCACGACGAGCGCGCCTTCGTCGTACACGGAACGCTGGCCGACCCCCGCGTGCTCGACCCGGCGATCGACCCCAACGAACGCGAGCCGGGGGTGTCCTTCCTGGGCGACCCGCGCGTGGTCAACGACGGCCCGATCGGGCTCGCCCGCTTCTGCAGCCTGCGCAGTTGGCTGTCGCAGTGGAGCGTCGATGACGCTAACGCCGACGGCGTGCGGGCGGCCGCCGACGTGACCGTGCCGGCGCTCGTGGTCAGCAACGGCGCCGACAACATCTGCACGCCGGGCTACGCCGGGGAGGTGTTCGAGGCGCTCGCCAGCGAGGACAAGTCCGAGCTGAAGATCGCCCACGCCAACCACTACTACATCGGCCCCGACCAGCGGGAGCACCTCGGGCGGTCCGCCACGGCGTGCACGGAATGGCTGATCGCGCGAGACCTCGCACCCGCGACGGCGCTGACCGGGCCGTGACGCCGGACGAGCTGCTCGACAAGCTGTTCGCGGCCATCGCGGCCCGCGACCTCGACCCCATCGAGGAGCTCTACCACGCGGACATGCGCTTCTGGACCAACGCCTCGGGACTGACGCTCGACCGCGCCGGCAGCCTGCGGGTGCTGCGCTCGTTCCTGAAACGGGTGACGAGCGCGCGCTATGAGGTCCTCGAGCGCCGCCACTGGGAGCACGGCGCGATGCAACGCCATGTGCTCCACGTCGGCGTCGGTGAGAGCGAGCACGCGATCGACGTGTGCATCGTGTTCGCGTTCTCCGATGGACACATCAGCCGCATCTGGGAGTACGTCGACGGGCGTGCGCTGGCGCCGCTCGGGTGGTAGGGGGAGCCGGCGCAGGCGCGCCGACCTGCGCGCGCTCGGCGGCGCCCACTAGCTCAGCGCGCGGACCAGCCGCGACGACAACGAACGCAGCTGCTCGAGCAGCTCCGGAGGCTCCTCGACCTCGAAGTCCACGCCGATCATCGCGATCCGCACCGCCAGCCAGCCGAGGTCGTCGTCCCCCGTTCGAAAGCGGCAGCGGCGGGCGCTCAGCGGCTCCACGGTGCCCCAGTGGGAGGGCACGCGGCCCGCGACCGAGTGCAGCGGCGCGTGCAACGTCACAACCGCCTCGAAGCGGTTCGGCGCGTTGCTGATGCTGTCGGCGACGTAGGCGGCCGCGTCCTTCGCCGGCAGCGCCCGCGGGGTGAAGCGCACGCCCGTGGTGGCGGGCTTGGTGAGACGGTCGAGCCGAAAGGTGCGCCAGTCCTCCCGCCGTCTGTCCCAGGCGGCCAGATACCAGCGCCGGCCGTGGTTGACGAGTGAGTGGGGCTCGACCTCGCGGCGGCTGGCGGTGCCATCGCGGCGGCGATAGCCGAACCGCACGAGCTCGAGGTCACGGCAGGCTCCGGCCAGCACCGTCAGGTGCTGGGGGTCGACGGTCGGACCCGCGATCGGCAGCGCGACGGTCGCCGAGCCGAGCGCCGCCACGCGCCGGCGCAGGTGGCTCGGGAGCACCTGCTCCAGCTTCAGCAGCGCGCGCACGGCCGTCTCCTCGATCCCGGTGACCGACGCCCTGGTCGCGGTGCGCAGCCCGACGGCGATCGCGATCGCCTCGTCGTCGTCGAGCAGCAGCGGCGGCATCGCTGTCCCCGCGCGCAGGCGATAGCCACCGCTGGGCCCGGTGAGGGAGTCCACGGGGTAGCCCAGCCGGCGCAGGCGATCGACGTCGCGTCTGATCGTGCGGCCGGACACCTCGAGCCGCTCGGCAAGCTCACCGCCCGGCCATTCGCGGCGTCCCTGAAGGAGCGTCAGGAGCTCCAGGAGGCGGCTCGAGGTCTGGATCACAGGACTTGATACTGACGAAGGTTGAGGACCGATATTGACCTAAATAGCCTGTAGCGTGCCGTCTCGTCCCCACCATCGACACAAGGAGCTACTTCTGAGATGCCCGAGCGAGACGGATACATCCCCGGCGTGCCCTGCTGGGCGGACACGGGCCAGGCCGACCCCGGCGCCGCGGCCGAGTTCTACGGCGAGCTGTTCGGCTGGGAGCTCGAGGACGTGATGCCCGCGGGCGCCGGCCCGTACCTCGTCGGCAGGATCCGCGGCGGCGACGTGGCCGCCGTCACCCAGCCCGAGCAGGCCGGCGACCCTGCCGCCTGGCGGACCTACATACGGGTCGAGCGCGCAGACGACGCCGCCGAGCGCGTACGGGCCGCCGGCGGAGCCATCCTGGCCGAGCCCTTCGACGCCGGCGACGCTGGCAGGATGGCCGTCTTCGCCGACTGCGAGGGCGCCGTGTTCCGCGTCTGGGAGCCCAAGCAGCACAAGGGCTCAGCGATCGTCAACGAGCACGGCTCGATCAACTTCAACACCCTCCACACCCGCGACCTGGAGTCGGCCAAGGCCTTCTACCGGGCGGTCTTCGGCTGGGACACGCTCGAGCTCGGGCCCGGCATGGCGATGTGGACGCTACCCGGCTACGGCGACCACCTCGAAGCGAAGACGCCGGGCCTGCGCGAGCAGATGGCATCCGTCGGCGCCCCGCCCCGCTTCGAGGACGTGGTGGCATCGGTCGTCCCCTGTGAGGGCGAGGAGACGCCGCGCTGGAGCCTGACCTTCGCGATCGACGACGCCGACGAGATCGCACGTAGGACCGCCGAGCTCGGCGGTCAGGTTCTCGTTGCTCCGTTCGACGCGCCGTGGGTCAGGACCACGGTGCTGAGCGACCCGCAGGGCGCCACCTTCATGGCCAGCAAGTTCGTCCCCGAGAACAAGGACCTGCTGGCGTCGACGGCGGGATCCCAGGCCGCCTGAAGGCTGGGCCAGGGCTGTCGGTGGGGCGCCGCGCACGGTGCCCCACCCCCGCCTGCGGTTCAGGCGCCCGCGACCGCCGGCGGGCCCAGCTTGACGGGCAGCGTCTTGAGCTGGTTGATGAAGGCCGAGCGAACGTACTCGGGCGAGCCGTCGAGAGCGATCTGCGGATAGCGGGCGAGCGTCTCCTCGATCAGGATCCGCAGCTCCAGTCGCGCCAGCGCCGTGCCGAGACAGAAGTGCCGCCCGCCGGCACCGAAGGCCTGGTGGTCGGCTTTGCGACGCAGATCGAAACGGTCGGGGTCCTCGTAGCGCGTCTCGTCGCGGTTGGAGGAGACGTACCACATCACGACCTTCTCGCCCTCCTTGATCTCCTGGCCGTGGAGCTCGGTGTCGCAGGTCGCGGTGCGTCGGAAGTGCGCGAACGCCGGGAACATGCGCAGTGACTCCTCGACCGCTTTGGGCACCAGCGACGGGTCCTCCAGCAACAGGCGACGCTGCTCCTCGTCTTCCATCAGCGCACGCATGCCGCTGCAGTAGGTCGCCTTGGTCGAGTCGTTGCCGGCGGCCATCAGCAGGAAGAAGCCCATCACGATCTCGTGTTCCTCGAGTTTCTCGCCTTCGACCTCGGCGTGTACGAGCACGCTGGTGAGGTCGTCGGTGGGGTTCTCGCGGCGCTCTGCGATCAGCTTGCCGCAGCGCGCGAACAGCTCCGGCACGAGCTTCTCCATGATCCCGTCGATCCCCTCGGGGTTGAGGTCCTCGTCGCCGCCGCCGAGAACCGCGTTCATGAGCTCGGCCCAGATCACGTCTTCCTCCTCGGAGATGCCCATGAAGCTGCCGATCACGCGCGCGACCACGGGCTGGGCGACGTCGCCCACGAGGTCACAGCGCTCACGGCCGTCGAGGCGGTCGAGCACGTCGGCGACGATCTCGCGGATGCGCAGCTCGTGGTCGGCGATCCGCTTGGGCGTGAAGCCGGCCTGGAAGAGCGCCTTGACGCGGTCGTGCTTGGGCGGGTCCATGCCGATGAACATCGCCCGCGAGAGCTCCATCGGCAGCACCCCGCCGGCGGTCACGCCGCCGATTTCGGAGGAGTAGGTGCGCCAGTCGCGGCTGACCGTGTGGACATCCTCGGCGGTCGTGACCGACCAGAAGCCGTCCTCGGCGGGCAGGTCGGTGAAGAACTGCTCGGTGCGATGGATCGGGCATTCCGCGCGCATGCGCTTGAAGGCCTCGTGGGGCGGTCCCTCCTCCCACAGCTCGTCCTCGGTCAGTTCGATGCTGCGGATGTCGCGCCCGACGGTCGCCATTGAAACCTCCCTATGTACGAGATGCCCGCGGCGACCGTGTGGCTCCGCCGGCGCCGATCTTCGGAGAGTACTAAAGATTAGACACCTCTCTATACTTCCTCACCGCGTGCCGGCCGTCGGTGAGAGAAACGGGGCCCTCGCCCGGGAGAACGGGCACGCGCGGCGCGTGCGGGTCACGAAGGAGCGCATCCTCACCGCCGCCAGCGAAGCATTCGCGCGCGAAGGCTACGGCGCCGCCACGATCGAGGCGATCGCGTCCGCCGCGGGAACGGCGCCGGCATCGGTGTACAACCACTTCGAGAGCAAGGCCGGGGTCGCGCAGGCCTTGGCCGAGGACGCGCTCGCGGCCCACGACTCCTACGTGGCGGCCACCTGGGCGCTCGAGGCCTCGCCGCTGGAACGGCTGATCGCGGCGGCGGGCGCCACGATCGCGTTCGCGAACGAGCAGCCGACCCTGTTCCAGGCGATGTCGTTGTCCTATCTGCGTCCGCTCGGCCTGTTCCCCGCGAACACGGCCCCTGCGGCCGCGATCGCCGCCCGCCGTGAACAGCAGCTTCAGCGGGTCGCCACCAATCTCCAAGAGGCGATCGACGCCGGCGAGCTCGGTCCGTTGGACGTCCACGCGACCTCGCGGTTCATCATCGCGGCCTGGGCCGGCGTGCTGACGATGGAAGCCCGGCACGACGCCCACGCTGACCCGATCGCCACGGTCAGCGCGGGGATCCGCGTGATCATCAAGGGCGCCGCGGCGCCCGCCGCGCTCACCGCCGACGGACGGCTGCGCTCCCGCTATGAGCGGGCACTGTTGCGTCACGGCTTCGAGGCCGCGTAGGGGCCGAGCTGCCCACTGGGGATGCCGCCGCAGCGATGAGCAACATCTTCGGCGACCCTCGCCAGCTTGGATACGTGGTGCGGGATATCCGTGGCGCGATGGACGCGTGGACCCGGCACGGTGTCGGACCGTGGTTCTACATCGAGAACGTCGAGGCCGACTACTTCCGCCACCGGGGCGCCGACTCGCCCGTGAAGATCTCCGTCGCGCTCACGAACTCCGGACCACTGCAGATCGAGCTGATCCAGCAGCTCAACGATGCGCCCTCCCTGTACCGAGAGTTCCTCGATTCGGGCCGCGAGGGTTTTCAGCACATCTCCTACTGGACCACCGACTACCAGGCCCTCTATGACCGGGCCCTGTCGCTCGGCTATGCGGTCGGGCACGAGGGATCGATCGGCGGCGAGCATGGGCGCTTCGCCTACCTCGAGCGCGAGGACGCCCGCGCCGGCGACACCCTGATCGAGATCTCCGACATCAGCGGCCCCAAGGGCGCCTTCTTCGAGCGTGTGCGCGAGGCCGCGGCGGCGTGGGACGGCAGCGACCCCGTCCGCGCCCTCGGCTAGGAGGCGCACGGTTACGGCCACCTCGGCAGGTAGCGTCCTGCGGGCCGGGACGCAATCGATGTCGAGCCGATGGGACACGAGCCGCACCGAGGCCTTCAGCGACGGCGTGTTCGCGATCGCGATCACGCTGCTGGTGCTGGACCTCGCCGTGCCCTCGGAGGAACTGCACCACCTCGCCCACGGGATCCTCCACCAGTGGCCCTCCTACCTCGCCTACCTGACGAGCTTCGTCACGATCGGCGGGCTGTGGCTGGCGCACCACGGCATCTTCAGCCGCCTGCGGTACGTCGACAGCCGCGTGATGCGGATCAACCTGCTGCTCCTGCTGGTCGTCTCCTTCCTGCCCTACCCGACCCGGCTGATGGCCGAGGCGATCCGCGACGCCAACGCGGAGCGCACCGCCGTGATCTTCTACGGCCTCGCGCTGACCGTCGTCTCGTTCACGATGGCGGCCCTCTGGACCGCCGCGCTGCACGACCGGAATCTGCTCAAACCCGAGGTCGACGAGAACGAGATCAGGGCGGTGACGCTCTCCTCGGCGCCGAACGTCGGCTTTCACCTCGGCGCCACCGCGCTCGCCATCCCCGCGCCGAGGGCGGCCGCCTTCGTGTACCTCGCGATCGCCCTGCTGGCGGTGGTCCGTGCGCGTCCCGACAGCACCGCCGCGCCGCCCGTCCCGGCGGACTGAACCGTGACACCCGGCGCCCGAGCTTCGGGGCTGGGCGCAAGTATGCTCGTGCGGTGGTCCGCAGGTGGGCAATCAGGCTGGCCTTCTCGTTGGTGGGCATCGCGATCGGGCTGCTGGCGTGCACGGCGCTGCTCAGCAGCTTCTCGGTCAGCGCGACCGCGCTCGTCGAGGCGACGCTGCTCTTCTGGGTCATCCACCTGGTGGTCCAGTTCCTGGCGATCAAAGTCCTGATCCGCCAGCCCTCGGTGGCGCTGGCGGGCCTGCTCGCGCTCGCCTCCACGATCATCGCGCTGCTGATCGTGAACGTGATCGTCAGCGGCCTGCACGTCGGTGGGCCCGGCACGTACATCCCGGCGACGCTGATCATCTGGGCCTGCACCGCGGCCTCGGACTTCCTCGGCACGCGCCGGATCCGCGAGGACCGCGCCGAGCGACGGCAGGAGCGCCGCAGCGACTGATCCCACGGCCCGGCGCCTGGGTCGCACCGGCCGGCCAGCCGCCACGCGTGCGCCACCGCGTGAGCGTCGGGATCACGCGCCGGCGCCCTCCGCGGAGGAGAACGAGTGCTCGCCGGTCGCCGGGTGCGCCTCGCCCGGCTCGGCGTGGGCGGGCGCCCTGACGCCGTCGATCGCCGTGAGCACCACGACCAGAGCGCAGCCCACGAGCGCGGCAGCGACCCAGAACGCGAGGTGGTAGCCCGACGTCAGGGCCGCATGGGTCGAGGCGCCGCTCGCTTTGAGGCTGTTGCTGTGCGAGGTCGCGAGCGTGGCGAGGACCGCGAGCCCGAGGGCTCCGCCGACCTGGGCCGTGGTGTTCACCAGACCGGAGGCCAGGCCGGCGTCCTGCGGGGTGGCGCCCGTCATCGCGACGTTCATCAAGGCCGGGAAGGCGGTGCCCGCCCCGAGCCCCAGCAACAGCAGCGAGGGCGCCACCTGGGTGAGGTAGTTCGCATGCACCGGCGCGATCGCGAACAGGGCGAGCCCGGCGAGGATCAGGGTCAACCCCGCGAACAGGGTCCGCCGCGGCCCCAGTGCCATGAAGATCTTGTCCGAGTAGCCGATCGACAGCGTGGCCATCCCGATCGTGGCCGGCAGGAAGGCGAGCCCGATCCGCAGCGCGTCGTAGCCGAGCACCCGCCTCAGAAACAGGGCGCCGAGGAAGAACATCCCGAACATGCCCGCGACCGACAGCATCTGGATCACGTTCGCCGCCACGATCGGGCGCGAACGGAAGATCCGTAGCGGCATCAGGGGCTTGCGGGCGCGTGCCTCGCGCAGGAAGAACGCCACCAGCAGTCCGGCCGAGGCTGCGCCGAGCGCCAGCGTGCTCGCCGCGCCCCAGCCGTCTTTCGCAGCCGGGTCGACGATCGTGTAGACGCCGAGCATCAGAGCGCTCGTGATCAGCAGCGCGCCGGGTACGTCCGCGCCCTCTCGCAGGCCGATGCCCGGGAGGTCCGGGACCAGCCGCCGCGCGGCCAGGATCGTGGCGATCCCGATCGGCAGGTTGACGAAGAAGATCCAGTGCCAGTTGATCGACTGCGTCAGCACCCCGCCGGCCACCAGCCCGACCGAGCCCCCGGCCGAGGCCACGAAGGCAAACACGCCGATCGCCTTGGCCTGCTCGCGAGGCTCGGGGAACATCGTCACGATCATCCCCAGGATCACCGCCGAGGTCATCGCCCCGCCGACCCCCTGCACGAAGCGGGCGGCCACCAGCCACGAGGAGCTCTGGGCGGCTCCGCACAGCAGCGAGGCGCAGGTGAAGAGCGTGACGCCGGCGAGGAAGATGCGCCGCCGACCCACCAGATCGCCCACCCGGCCCGCGAGCAGCAGCAGGCCGCCGAAGGCGATCAGGTAGGCGTTCACGACCCACGCGAGGCTCGAGGTGGAGAAGTGGAGGTCTTCCTGGATCGCGGGCAGGGCGACGTTCACGATCGTCACGTCAAGGACGATCATCAGCATCCCCACGCACAGCACGTACAGGGCCAGGCGGCGCTCGCGGAGGGTCCCGGCCGCGATCTCCGGAGCTTGCCTGGGTCGCGTCATACGCCGGCCTCCTGGGCCAGCGCCCGCCCCAGGTTGTCGAGCATCTCGCCGGTCCCGTGCTCGCGCTCCGCCGGGGTGTCGATGCCATCGAGGAACACGCCCTGCTCGGTGTAGCGCATGTGCGTCCCGGCCCCCGCCTCGAGGAACTCGACCGTCGAGACGGACACGCTCATCCGCGCCTGGTCGCGGTGCATGTTGTACGTGTAGACGATCCGCTCGTCGCTCACGATGTCTTCATAGAGCGCGTCGTAGCTGTACAGCGCGCCCCCGGCGTTGACGGCGAAGTGCTCGCGGCCACCGACGCGGAAGTCGAGCTGGTGCTCCTCGCCGCGTCGGGCGGTCCGAACCAGCGGCTCTTGGCGCTCTGGTCCGCCCACGCCGCGAACACCCGTGCCGGGGAGGCGTCGTAGTCGCGCTCGATCACGAAGGTCGCGTGGGTCGCCGATCGCTTGCTCATCTCTTTCTCCTTGTCTTTGATTGCCGTTGCGGTCCGGACTCGTCGCCCTGCTCGGCGAGGAACTCGCCCAGGCGGTCCAGGCGCTCCTCCCACTGCGCACGCCGTTCGCTGATCCAGCGCTCGGCGGCGGTGAGCGCCAGCGGCTCGATCTCGCAGGTGCGCACGCGGCCGACCTTGTGTGAGCGCACCACACCCGAGCCTTCGAGCACATGCAGGTGCTGTACGACGGCCGGCAGCGAAATCGACAGCGGCCGCGCCAGCTCGCTGACCGAGGCCGGCCCATCAAGCAGCCGGTCGATCATCGCACGCCTGTTGGCGTCCGACAGCGCGTGGAAGACGACCTCGACGGAGGGCTCGGGCGGGGACGGTGACGAATACTGAAGCATCCACTTAACTATTAGCAGATCCTGCCACCGCCTACTCCCTACCCGCCACACGGGACGTCGTCGATCCGCGGGCGTGCGACGCCGATCCCCCTGCGGGCGCCCCGGACCGCCGCCGCGGCGTGGCTCAGCTCCTCCGAAAGCGCGGGCGGAGAGGCCCGCGCCCCTCAGGCGTTGGCGCCGCCGTCCACGACCAGCTCGGAGCCGGTCGTGTACACGCTCTCGTCGGAGGCGAGATACACCAGCGCCTGGGCGACCTCCTCCGGTGTACCGATGCGGCCGAGGGGGATCGTGCGCACGAGCCGGTCGATCAGCTCCGGGGTGGCTTCGCGCTGGCGCGTGTTCATGTCGGTGTCGATCTGCCCAGGGTGCACCGAGTTGACCCGCACCCCGGCCCGTGCGAGCTCGCGTGCTGCGACCTTGGTCATCCCGCGGACCGCCCACTTGCTGGCCGCATACGCGCTCAGCATGGGCCCGCCCGTGAGGCCCGCCAGCGAGGAGACGTTGATGATCGAGCCGCTGCCGCGGTCGCTCATGTGGGCGGCCACGGTGCGCATCCCGAGGAACACGCCGACGACGTTCACGTCCAGCACCTTGTTGAACTGCGCCAATGAGGTCGTGACCAGCGGCTCGGCGAGGAACACGCCGGCGTTGTTGACGAGCACGTCGATGCGGCCGTGCCGCTCGAGCGCCGATGCGACGGTCTCGCTCCAGGCGTCCTCGCTGGTGACGTCCTGGGCGCGCCCCAGGGCTCCCCCGCCGAGCCAACCGGCGAGCTCCTCGGCCCGCTCGCCGTCGGCGTCGGTCAGGACCAGCAGCGCCCCCTCGCCGGCAAACCGCTCCGCCGTGGCCGTGCCGATCCCGCCCGCGGCACCGGTCACGAGCGCCACCTTCCCGGAAAGCCGACCGGGCATCGCCTTCAGCAGGTGTGCACGTGGTGTTTGGAGCGGTACTTCTTGCCGTGCAGGCGACCGCTGATCGTGACGAGGGCGGTGCCTTTCGGAAGGCCACGGCGCCGCGCGGTGAGCATGGCCGCCACTCTAACCCGTGGACTCGGCGGGCCGTGCCGCCCTCCCCCGCCGGCGGACTGCCCGGCGCCGGCCGGGGCACCCAGGGTTGGGGCCTCGAAACGGGACCGGCCTCTCCCCTCCGGGGGTCCCGTGTTCCTACTGGTGGCCGAGCCCCTCGGCGCGTAGGCGGCGACGCAGCGCGGCGGCGCCGGGCGCCGAGGCGACACGGTCGCCCTTCGGCAGATGGATCTCGACCTTGCCGACGACCAGTTCCCCGGGGGCGCGGCCGTAGGAGCGTTTGGCGTCCGGGCCGGCCGCCTGGTAGAGGACGGCCACCGTCAGGCCGTGCCGCGTGCATGGGTCGCTGAACGGGTATTCCAGGCGCAGGTGGACGGTCTGGCCGGCGGCGACGTTGCGGTCGAGCACCGCGCTGCGCAGTCCTTCGGCACGCGGGCCGCACGGTTCGCTCTCGACCGAGTACTCCTCGGCCGCGCTGGTGACTGCGAACGGCGCGCTGAGGGTGACGTCGGCCGCGGTCACCAGTCCGTGATGAACCTCGAGCGTGGCGCGCGGGACGCGGTCGAAGCTCCCCGTCGGGGTCACCCGCAGGTCGGGCGGGTACGCGTTCGGGCTGCGACAGGGGTGCGTGACCGCCGTCGAATGCCCCGTTTCCGCGTCGGAGCCGTTTTCACAGGTGTGCCCGTGGTCGTCGTAGGTGATCTTCACCAGCGGCCCCACCGTGCCCGGCCCTTCGCCGGGGGTGTCGGTACCGGGGGCCTGGCCGTGGCCTTCGCCTTGGTTTTCGCCACCGCCGGCGTCGGGGAGCACGATCAGGAACGCACCCAGCCCCGGCACGACCGGGACCACGTGTAACGAGCCACCCGCGCGGTAGGTCACGCTGACGGCGTGGGGACCGAGGATCCCGTACACCAGCGTGCGCCGGTGGGCGGCGGGCTGGTGGGTCCTCTGCGCCGGGCCGCGGGTGATCGCTTCCGGGAAGGCGGCGTTCGCGTCCGCGCTCGACACCTCGGCCGTGACGGCGCCGCCCCAGGCCTGGCCGCCCGCGACAACGTCGCCGTAGGCGAGCACGCAGCTGCCCCGTTCGCTGGTCATGCCGCCCTCGGCGGCGCCGCCCGCATAAGTCGGTAGCACGCCCGGCCCCACCGGGTGAAAGCGCAGGTCGTTGTGGAACGCGCCGTCGATTCCGAGCTCGCCGAGAACGCCTTCCTGGACCCTCCCGAGCTGGACGCACACGAGCCCCCGGGTGGTCCTCACGACGCGCATCCCCCACGGCGGCGACCCGTCCGGATCGGCCACCCGCAGCGAAAGCAGCTTCCACTTCCCGGGCTGCGGCAGGCCCGCGCCCGCGGTCGGACTGGCGAACCGCGGGGCGGGCACCGCCGCGCCCGTGAGGATCACGCCGGAGGCCGCCAGCGCGACCGCGGCGCCACCCAGCAGCAGCAGGACGGCAGCACCCACCAGCAGCAGCCGGGGCGCCCGCCTCAGGGAGGCACGGGTGCCGCTCTGCGGCCGCTCGATCGCGCGCCGCAGCTCCAGCTCGAGGTCCTCCAGCGCTTGAAATCGGTGACCCATCAGACGCTCCACTCCCGCGCCGCGCTTGTCGCCAGCGCCCCCTGGAGCGCTCGCAGCCCCCTGGACACGCGGGCCCGCGCGGTCGGCTCCGAGACGCCCAGCCGGCGTGCCACCTCCTCGTAGGGGAGGTCGTCGACGACCCTCATCCTGACCGCGTCGCGCTGGTCGGAGGTGAGATTGTCGAGGGCGTCTCCCAGTAGCGCCCGGGCGCCCTCCAGGCCGGCGGCACGCTCGATCGCGACGAGGTCGTCCTCGTGCGCGGTGGGCGTGCTGATCCCCAGCCGTCGCAGGGCGGTGCGCTGGGCACGACCCTTGCGCAGGAAATGGGACAGCTGCCTGCGGGCGATCGTCAGCACCCAGGCGCGCATCTCCTCACGACTGTCCGTGCGCACGCCGGGCCACCCGCGCCACGCCTGGGCGAAGGTCTCGGCCGTCAGGTCGAGGGCGACCTCGGCGTCGAATGTCCTACGGGTCAGAAACAGAAGCACGAACTCGGCCTCCTCTCGATAGAAGGCGACGAAGCTGTCGGGGTCGGCCATCACTACAAGATTGCCCGGAGCCGCAATCCTGTGACGAACCCGACCCAGAAAGGCCGATGACCGATGCGCAAGATCCAGAGCCAGGGCGTCCACCACATCACGCTGGTGGGCGCCGATCGTCAGACCTCGATCGATTTCTGGGAGGGGCTGCTCGGCATGCCCTTCGTGTTCGAGCAACCCAACCTCGACAACCCCGACGAGAGCCACCTCTACTTCGATCCGGGTGACGGCCGCCTGATCACGGTCTTCACCAACGAGGGACGAACCCCCGACCCGGAGCGGACCCCAACCGATCCCGGCTGCGTCCACCACCTTGCGTTCGCGCTCTCGCAGGCGACCTTCGCCCAAACCGTGGAGCGCCTCGACGAGCGCGCGGTCGAGCACAGCGGGGTCAAGGACAGGGGTTTCATGGACTCGATCTACTTCAAAGACCCGCTCGGTCTGCTGATCGAGCTCGCCTCCTACCGCTTCGAGCCCCCGGCCGGGCACACGCACGCCGAGGTGCTGCTCGCAGCCCACCGGATCCGGGTGCAGCGGGGTGACTACAACATCGCCCCGATCCACCTCGCCGACGCCATCGAGGCGCTCGTCCGCGACTCCCAGGACTCGCTGTCGGCCGACCGCGGCCCGAAGGACGCCTACCGCAGGACGGCCCCTCAGGGCTGACCGACGTACTCGCGGCGGTCGACGAGGTTCCGCGGCGGATCGCCGCGCAGGAAGCGGCGCACGTTCTCGGCCGCGGCGCGCGCAGCGGAGGCCAGCGTCCCACGGGTGATCGCCGAGTTGTGCGGCGAGCCGAGCAGGTTGGGCAGCTCGAAGAACGGCCTTCGGGTGACGAACGAGCCGTGCCTGCGGGGCTCCTGCCACCAGACGTCGATGCCCGCCGAGAAGCCGGGATGCTCGCGCAGGTGCTCGTACAGGGCATCTTCATCGACGATCGCGGCTCGCGCCGGGTTGATGAGGATCGCGTCGTCCTTCATCAGCTCCAGCTCGCGGCGGCCGATCAGCCCGCGCGTGGAGCGGGTCAGCGGCAGCGTGATCACGAGCACGTCGGCGACGGCGAGCAGCTCGTCCAGATCCGCGAGCGTTCCGGTCCACTCGGCGCCCTCGGCACTCGACCCGTCACGGCCGATCGCGTGGATGCGCGCGCCGAGCGCCCTGAACAGCGTCGCACTCGCACGCCCGATGCCACCGAAGCCGAGGACTCCCACCACCGATCCCCGGATTTCGGCGTTGAGCGTGCGCTGGTCGAATTCGCCCCGGGCCAGGGCGGCCTGGTTCTGGGGCAGGCGCTTGGCCAGCGCCAGCGCCAGCGCGAGCACGTGCTCGGCGATCGGAGGCGCGTAGGCACCCGCGTTGGAGGCCACCGCAACCGCGGGCGCGAGGCGCTCGAAGGGCACCCCGTCGGCTCCCGCCGACTCGAGCTGCACGAGCCCCACGTTCGCGATCAGGTCGAACTCCCCCGGTCCGTCGAGCTCGCGCTCCAGGCCCAGCGACAGCAGCGCCCGAGCCGAGCTCAGCACCCCCGCCCGCTGGGCCTGATCGACGTCCGACAGGTACACGACCTCGGCCTCGTCCTCCAGCGTGCCCGAGATCGCCTCACGCAGCTCCTCCCCGGCGCGGAAGGTCACGACGACCAGCGGTTGCCGAGCGCCCGCCGCGCTCGCCACCCCCGTCAGCCCCGCGACTCGCCACCGGCGGCCGTGCCGGCCGGAGTCTCGGGGGCGGCGGACGCACGGCCCCGGGCCTGGGCCCTGACCGCCGACTGGGCGGCGGCCATGCGTGCGATCGGCACCCGGTAGGGAGAGCACGAGACGTAGTCGATGCCGGAGGCGTCCAGGAACTCGATCGAGTCGGGGTCTCCGCCGTGCTCGCCGCACACCCCCAGCGTGAGCTGCGGGTGCGTCTTGCGCCCCAGCCAGGCCCCCATCCTGATCAGCTCTCCGACTCCCGGGGTGTCGAGCGTCTCGAACGGCGAGCGGTCGACGATCTTGATGTCGATGTAGCGGCCGAGCAGGCTGGCCTCGATGTCGTCGCGGCTGAAGCCGAGGGCGGTCTGGGTGAGGTCGTTGGTGCCGAACGAGAAGAAGTCGGCGTGGTCGGCGATGCGGTCCGCCTGCAGGCACGCCCGCGGAAGCTCGATCATCGTGCCGACCCTCACGCGTGTCGTGCCCACCTCACGCGCGACCCGCTCGATCAGCTCCCGCGCGAGCTCGAGCTCGCGCTCGTATGCGACCAGCGGGACCATCACCTCGACGTCGCTGCCCGGAACCCGCGCCGCGGCGCTCAACAGGGCCCGCACCTGCATCTCATACAGCCGTGGGTACAGCAGCCCGAGCCTTACGCCACGCGTGCCCAGCATCGGGTTGGACTCCTGCAGCTGCTCGACCCGCCGGCGCTCGGGGGAGCCCGGCGGCAGCGACTCGGGGTGCGGCAGGAACTCGTGCAGCGGGGGATCGAGCAGGCGGACCGTCACGGGCCGGCCGTCGAGCACCCGCAGGATCTCTTCGAAGTCGGCCTGCTGCAGCGGCTCCAGCCGCTGGATCGCCGCCTCTCGCTGCGGCTCGTTGGCGGCCATGATCACGGCCGCCATCAACGGCTGGCGCTCGCCGAGGAGCATGTGCTCCGTCCGGCACAGGCCGATGCCCTCCGCGCCCAGCTCGATCGCCTTGCGGGCGTCGGTGCCGGTGTCGGCGTTCGCGCGCACCCCCAGCGTGCGCAGCTCATCACACCAGCCGAGCACCGTCTGCAGCTGCTCGGACATCTCCGGCTCCACAAGCGGTACGTCGTCGGTTGTGACGGTGCCGTGGCTGCCGTCGATCGCGATCCGCTCGCCGGCCAGGACGACGCGCTCGCCGATCCGTATCTCCCCTCGCGCCTCGTCCACCACGACGTCGGCTGCCCCCGTCACCGCGGGGCGCCCCATCCCGCGTGCCACCAGCGCGGCGTGGCTGGCCTTGCCGCCCTCGCTGGTGAGGATCCCGCGTGCCGCGTGGAAGCCGGCCACGTCGTCGGCCTCGGTGAAGGCGCGCACCAGGATCACATCCCGGCCCTCGGCCGCCGCGGCGATCGCCGCCGGGGCGCTCAGCGCGACCTCGCCCTTGGCCGCACCGGGAGAGGCGGCGACGCCCCGCGCCAGCACCCGCATCTCGGCGTGGGGGTCGAAAGTCGGGTGCAGCAACGCGTCCAGCGAGGAGGGGTCCACCGTCAGCAGCGCGGCCTCGCGCTCGAGCAGGCCCTCGGCGACGGCGTCCACGGCAAAACGCACCGCCGCCTGTGCGGGGCGCTTGGCGTTGCGCGTCTGCAGCATGTACAGGCGCCCGTCCTGGACGGTGAACTCGGTGTCCTGCATGTCGCCGTAGTGGCGCTCGAGCGCACGCAGGATCCCCAGCAGCTCGCCGTGGATCTCTGGCATCCAGTCGCGCAGCTCGGCCAGGTCACGGGGGGTGCGCACGCCCGAGACGACATCCTCTCCCTGCGCGTTTGCGAGGAAGTCCCCGGAGGGCTCGGGAGCCCCGGTGAGCTCGTCGCGGGAGAACGCGACCCCGCTGCAGCTGCGCTCGCCGAGGTTGCCGAACACCATCTGCTGGATGTTCACCGCGGTTCCCCACTCGCCAGGGATGTGGTTGATGCGCCGGTAGGCGATTGCCCGCGCGCCCTGCCAGGACTCGAACACGGCGGCGATCGCGCCGCGCAGCTGGCGCGAGGGATCCACGGGAAACTCGTACAGGCGCTTGAACTCGCCGGTCAACTCGCGCAGGGCGTCCACGTCCAGCTCGGTGTCGAGGGACACGCCGCGCCGCGCCTTGGCGGCCGCGATCGCCTCCTCGAAGCGCTCGCCCGGGATCCCCGCGACGACGTTGCCGTACATCTGCACGAAGCGCCGGTAGCAATCCCACGCGAAACGCTCGTCGCCGGAGCGCGCCGCCAGGCCGCGCACCGTGTCGTCGTTGAGGCCCAGGTTCAGGACCGTGTCGAGCATCCCGGGCATCGACTCGCGGGCCCCCGAGCGGACCGACACCAGCAGCGGGTCGGCGGCGTCGGCGAAGCTGCGCCCGGCCAGGGCCTCGAGCCGCTCCAGCGCCGCCTCGACCTGCTCCAGCAGACCCTCTGGGAAGGCGCCCGAGCGCAGATACGCGACGCATGCCTCGGTTGTCACCGTGAAGCCACCCGGCACACGCTCGGCGCCGAGCACGCGCGTCATCTCGGCGACGTTCGCGCCCTTGCCGCCGAGCAGATCGCGCATCTCACGGGAGCCCGCCTTGAAGTCCACCACCCACGACACCCGGCCCTCGGGACCCCCGGCCGCGAACGTGCCGGCCGGGCGGTCGAGGAACCCCTGCGGTGCGGGCACGGGAGCGCTCACTCGCTCCCCACGGTATTGCAGTGCGCTGCCGCGGTGGCGGTGCTCGTCGGAAACTGCGCGTCCCTGACGCCTTCGCGGTGGTTGGGCCGGACGGTCGCCCAGGACGCCTAGGCCGCGGCCAGGGATAGGTCGATCGGGCGGGCGAGGACCTGCCCCAGTGCCGCGGACAGCGCCTGGGAGGGATCCTCCGCCGAGCCCATCCTGCGCCAGGCGACGTAACGGTCGGGCCGCACGAGGATCGCGCCCTCGGGACCGATCTCGCGGT
This sequence comes from uncultured Solirubrobacteraceae bacterium, assembly GCA_963821425.1. Classification (GTDB taxonomy): domain Bacteria; phylum Actinomycetota; class Thermoleophilia; order Solirubrobacterales; family Solirubrobacteraceae; genus Palsa-744. Next base: position 214,825 of record CAWGDS010000001.1, on the reverse strand, counting down.
TGCGAAGCCAGGTGCACCGCGGGTCGAACAGGTCACCATCGAGATGCCCGATCCGGAGGGCCCGCAGCGGCAGGCCCGCGGCGTCTGCGAGCCGGCGGGCCGCGGCACACCACTCCTCCCCCTCCTCGCCCGCGATCAGCAGGAACGAGCCCGGAGCGACGAGATCCTTGAGCGGGCGACGCCCCCCGCCCTCGTCGTCGATCCACGCGTGGGGCAACGGCGATCCCGGGCGCGTGGAGGGCTCATAGATGCGGATCGGATCAGCGGACGGCGGCGGCGGCGACTGCTCGTCGACGATCGCGGCGGAGTCGTAGCGATACCCGAACTCGACGTTCAACTCGCAGAACTCCATCGACTGCGCGCGAATGTGACGCATCACCTCAGAACGGTGCCCGGCGTCCTCGGGCCGGCCGCTCCACAGACGGCGCAGGCCGGCGAGGTTCTGCTCCTCGGTGTTCTCGTGCGAGATCCCGGCCGCGCCGACGATCTGGAACTGGTTGACGGCGTTCTCGAGCGAGCGCTGAGCGTTGCGTTCATCGGCGGAGCGGCGCTCGGGTTCGTAGGTGTCCAGCAGCTCCGGCGCCGCATGGCCGGCGAGCACAGCGGCCAGCTTCCAGCACAGGTTCGCCGCGTCGTGGATGGCGCTCGTCAGCCCGAGCCCGCCTGTGGGCGGGTGGCGATGGGCGGCGTCCCCGACCAGGTACACGCGCCCGACGGCGAAGGCGGATGCCATCACCGCGTCGACGGACCAACGCGTGATCTTGTGGATCTCCATCGGGTGCTCGCCGATTCCCAGCGCGCGCCGGACATCGGCCTCGACCTGCTCGTCGGACTGCGCCCGCGGATCCGCGACCGGGTAGTTGATATGGATCACCCACTCTTCGGAGTCCGGGCCCCACCGCTCCGGACCCATCGGCACCATCACGGCGCTGACACCGCCCTGCGGTGAAAGGAGCCAGCGGATCAACACATCCGGGTCCCGAGCCCACGGCGAGAAGTCCGCGCTCACATGCAGGGTCGCGGTCTCGGTGAGCACGCCGAGCCCCTCGTACTCGACACCTATCTGGCTCGCGACCAGGCGCCCGCCGTCGGCGCCTATCAGGTACCGCGACCGGACCGTGTAGTCGCGCCCCTCGGCATGATCGCGGATCTGGGCCGTGACCCCCTCGCCGTCCTGCTCCAGTCCCACCAGTTCGTGATGGAAGCGCACGCATCCCGGCGAGAGCTCCTCGGCACGCCGGCGCAGGATCGGCTCCAGGCGGATCTGGGGCAGGTTCTGCTGGACCCACGGGCTCGCGGCGCGCCAGTTCTCGTCGGCTCCGCCGGCGCCCCAGCACTCCAGTCGCGCGATGCGTCGCCCGTACTCCTCGGTCGGTCCCGCGAGGCCCGCGTAGTAGGCGGTGGCCGCCATGTTCTCCGCCGGGGTTCCGCGCCGCGCGATCTCCTCGGCCGCGCCGGCATCCTCGAGGACCTCCATCGCGCGCTGGTTGAGCACATGGGCCTTGGGCAGGTCCGAGGTGTCGGGTTTCGCATTCACGAGCAGGTGCTGCACGCCCAGCTGCGCCAGCAGCATCGACGCCGTCAGCCCGGCCCCGCCGCCGCCGACGATCAACACCTGCGTCTCCTCGCTGCTCATGGGATCTCCCACCTCCACCAGGCACGTACTCGGAATGACGACGGCTGCACCGTACCAGAAAATGAATCTTCCCTCATTCTTGATGGTATATTCATTCTGTGGCTCTGAAAGCGGTCCTTGACGATGCCGCCGTGCCCCGGGGGCCGACCGCCGATGCGCCCCGCGCGAGCGGCCGCATCGAGCGCCGCAAGGCACGCACGCGCGCCGGACTGCTGGCCGCTGCGAGAGAGCTGTTCGCCGCCAACGGCGTCCAGCAGACGACGATCGCCGAGATAGCCGGCCACGCCGACATCGCGATCGGCTCCTTCTACAACTACTTCGCCACCAAGGACGAGCTGCTCGACGCCCTGCTCGCCGACGAGCTGGCCAGGCAGCTGCGAAGGCTGCGGGAACGGCAGGCCGAGGTCTCCGACCCGGCCGAGAAGATCAGCATCGCCCACCGCCACCTGGTTCGGGCGGCCGCTGAGGACGCGAACTGGGCGTGGCTGCTCGTGCGCCTCGAGGCGCCCTACCGCATCGCCTGGTCGGTCCTCGGGCCGGCCGCCCGCAGCGACCTGCGCGAGGGCATCGAGGCCGGCCGCTTCGAAGTCACCGACGAGACGCTCGCGCTCAACGCCTCCGCGGGCGCGCTGTTCGCCGTGATCCACGCACGCCTCGTCGGTGAACTCGGCGAGGACTCCGACAGCGGACACGCGGAGCTCGTGCTGCGCAGCTTCGGCCTGCACCGTCGCGAGGCGGCCGAGGTCGCACACCGGCCGCTGCCCCCCGTGGTTGCGGAGAAGGACGAGCCCCGGTGAGCTCCGGTCCCGCGGGGCAAAGGTCGACCGCCTGAACGCGACGCGCGAGCTTCAGCTTCCCTGAAAACGCGGCGGGCGTCGCTCCAGCGACGCCGCCACACCCTCGCGGAAGTCCCCGGTCTCGCGCAGGCGGTCCTGCTCGGTGGCCTCTCGCTCCAGCGCGCGCTCGACGAGCTCCACGAGCCCCACGCGAAGCGTGGCGCGGATCGAGCGCACCGCCAGTGGAGCGCTGAGCGCGAGCGCCTCGGCGAGTGCGCGAGCCCCGGCGCGGACCTCACCGTCCTCGACCAGGCGATCGCACAGCCCCAGCGCCAGGGCCTCCTCGCCGGGCACCCGCCGGCCCGTCAGCAGCAGCTCGAGCGCCGTCTGCTGGCCGGCAAGGGCGGGCAGCGTGACGGTGAGGGCGAAGCCGTGGTGAAAGCCGAGCTGGGCGAAGTTCGCGCTGAAGCGGGAGGCCGGCGAGGCGACGCGGAAGTCCGCCGACAGCGCGAGTCCGAGGCCGCCGCCGACGGCCGCGCCCTGGACCGCAGCGACCACCGGCGTGGTGCTCTCGAACAACCTCAGCGCCTGCCGGTACAGGGAGCGCGGCTCGTCGGCCGGACTCCCCGGCGTGCCGAGGTTGGCGCCGGCGCAGAAGTGCTTGCCCTCCGAACACAGCACGATTGCGCGGCAGGCCGGGTCGCCGTCGAGGCGCTCGTAGGCGTCTGCCAGCTCGCTGATCAGGGCCGCGTCGAAGTAGTTGGCCGGCGGGCGGTGGATTTCGACGGTGGCCAGATGGCTGTCGTCGCAAACGACCGTGACGTCGCTCACGTGAACACCGCCGGGTAAAGGCCGCCCGCCCGCGGCCCCGCCACCGCGACGCAGTTCACAGGCCCGGCTCAAGTTCGGCCGGTTCTGCGCTCTGCCACGAGAACGCCAGCATCGACGGCGCCGTCAGGTCGAGGGCCGGCTCGGTGGTCGTGAACGACTGCACGTTGTCGCGATAGACGGCCGCGTTGTCGAAGCGCGCGAACGCATCGCCTGCGGTCGGGCATTTGCGCATCCCCGCGAGCCTGCCGCGACTCTTTTCATCGCTCGGCCCCTCCACCACGGCACCCGCGAGGATCGGCGCGGAGCCGTCGAGCGAGCCGACCAGGTTCGCGACCTGGTGCTGGGGACAGTCGGTGAACACGGTGCCATCGCCGATGATGAACGACGAGCCCCAGGCGTTGGCGCCGAGCACGTTGCCCAACCACCGCTGGGCGAAGGTCGCATATGTGGGTTCGCCGACCAGGTGGTCGTACTCGGAGGCCATCACCGACAGGCCCAGCCCGTGGGCGGCGGTGTCGGATTCCGCCCACGGGAAGCCGAAGCCGAACGGGTCGCTCTGTGACTGCGCCACGGCACGTTCGAGTTTGCCGGCGAGGTCGCCGAGCACGCCGGCTTCGCCCGCCTCCAGGCCGCCGGGGTGGCCCTGCTCGCGGATCGCCCGAACGAGTTCGTAGTCGGCCAGGCCGGAGACGTCGTACAGGTTCAGGCCTTCGCCTTCGGTGCCCGATTGCGAAATGTAGGCGCCGGCCCAGTGCGCCGCCTGTTCGAGGTAGTAGCCGGCTTCGCTGTGTGGCAGCCCGGCGGGCAGGCCGTCCGCTCCGGCCAGCGCGATCGAGAGCTCGGTGGCGCCCAGCTCGAGGTCATCGCGCCATTCCGTCTCCGGGTAGAAGCCATATGGGAGGGCGGTCAGGAGGTTGCCCTGGGGGTCGGTGTCGGCGAGTTCGAAGATGTGCTCGCCGGACAGCAGGCAGCGCGAGGCGAGTTCCGGGCGGCTGGCCTGGAACACCTGGAAGCAGAGCGCGAACGCTGCCGCGTCGCGCCCGGCGAGGTTGGGACTGACGGGCGCTCCGGGTGGCCCCGCGCGGAACACGGGCCGTTCGCGGATGTAGCGGTCCTGGGGATTCGAGCCGCCGTAGGTGTCGTCGGCCTGGGGCAGGCGCCAGATGTCGTGGTCGCCCACGGCTTCGCCGTTGCCCGCGCCGATCCCCACCTGGTAGTAGAGCGTGCGGGTGCTGTCGTTCCACATCTTCAGCAGCCATTCGACCCCGAAGCGGGCCTCGTCTGCGAAGTCCGAGGACCCCGCCGCGGCGCCCATCTGGCCGGGGAAGTCGCGCACGCCGGCCAGCTGTAGTGCAACGGCGTAGCTGGCGGTCTGCACGAACTTCAGGTAGTCGCCGGCGTCCCACCACCCGCCGGAGGCGTCGATCCGTTCTCCGAGGCTCGGGAGTTCGCCCTTGAACACCCCTTCTTCGTTCGCCTTCGGGGTGGTGTAGGTCATCGCGTGCTCGTCGTTCAGGTGGGCGGGAGCCGAGCGGAGCGCCGAGGGGATGTATTCGGGGCCGTCGCGCTCGTTCTCGTAGAAGCTCAGGGCGTTGGCCAGCGGCTGCTGGTAGAGCGCCGCCGCGGCCGCGACCGTGAAGGGCGGGGACGTCGCCGGCGTCCTGCCGCCGAGCTCGATCGTGTAGGTGCCGGGGGTGGTGAGGGCGTCGAAGTCGATCGGGTAGACCTCGCCCGCGCGCGAGCTCCAGCGCCCGAGCGCAGGCCCGACGGAGCCGCTCGAGACCACGTCCGAGCTCTGATCGAGCACGGTGAAGCTCACCCCGGTATCGGGCTTGGTCGAGAGCACATAGGCGCGCTTGGGAGCGTTCGCCTGATAGCCCACCTGATCGACGCGGATGTAGGCCCGCGCGGCGGCTCCAGCGCTGCTGCTGTGGGCTCGACGATGTGGTTTGGCCAGCTTCGCAAGGTGGCGCTTGAGCCCGGCCCCGAACGGTGTCGCCTTGCCGGCGTAGGTCTTGATCAGCGCGGGCCCTTCGCTGCAGCTCCAGTAGGAGGGCGCCTTGGTCGAGTTCCAGGTCCACCCGAGGTAGGAGATCCCGTGCGCGTCGGCCCACGGCATGTAGCGGTCGATGTAACTGTCCTTGCAGCCGTTCTCGCCCATCTCGCCGGTGATCACCGGAACCCTTTCGGCCAGCGGGGCGATCTGTTCGTTCCAGCAGGCTTCGTCGCTGCAGCCGGAGAAGTTGTAGGTGTGGAAGCTGACGGCGAGCTGGCCGTCGGGGTCGTGGGGCTCGTGGGCGAGCCATTCGCTCTCGTCGCTGGAGTAGCCGAGGCCTCCGAGCATGATCGGCTGCCGGGCGCCGGTCGAGCGAACGGCGTTCACCAGTGACTGCATGCCCGCGCTCTGGTAGGTGACGGTCGCGCCTTCGTCGTCGTAGCTGGTTTCGCAGCCTTCCAGCCAGCACGACCACGAGCTGATGTAGGGCTCGTTGAAGAGGTCGAATATGACGCCGTGGTTGGAGGCGAACGCGGTCGCGACCGAGGTCCAGAATTCGGGCGCGTGGTCGGCGTCGGCCATCGGCCACTGGCTGGCCGCGAGGTGATCGCCCGGAGCCGCCCAGTGGAGGTCGAGGATCACGACGATGCCGCGCGCCTGCAGGGTCTGCACGTACTGCTCGATGGCGCTCTGGTAGGTGAGCCCGCCGACACTCTGCGAGATCCCGTTGATGCCCAGCCAGCAGTCCTCGTTCAGCGGCAGGCGAACGGCGTTGACGTGCCAGGAGGCGATCGCCGCCGCCGCGGTTTCGTCGACCGGCCCGTCGAAGATCTGTTCGCCGCCGAGACACTCGTACTCGGCGCCGGAGCGGTCGACGCCCAGCAGCCGGATCGTTTCCCCGCCTTCACCGACGAGGTGGTTGGCGCTGACGGCGACGTACGGCTGTGACGCGCCGGCTGCCGGCGCCGCGAGCGCGACCGCCACGGCACCGGCGAGGACTGCCGCCGAGCGCAGGAGACCGGCGCTGACCGTCGATGAGGAGCCCGTCCGTCCCACCCTCCCGAACATACACCGATCGAATCCGGCGACCGATCCTTCGCCGAGGCGGGGTGAGCTTCGGGATCTGGCGGGCGCAGGCGCCGCGTCGGCGTTTCAGCCCAGCAGGGCCTGGGCGCGGACCCAGAGGCGACTCATGCCGCGCACCCAGCGATCGGGGTCCTGCGCCTTGCCGACCACGTACTCGTGCATCTCGGGGTGGGTGAGGATCAGGAAGCGGTCCTGCTCGACGCCCTCGAGGATCCGCGCGGCGGCGTCCTCGGGCGGGAGCACGTCCCCGCCACCGATGATCGCGCTCGCCTTGGCGGCGTCGCCTTCTCCGCCCGCGCGCAGCATCGCGGTGTCGACGGCGCCGGGGCAGATGCACGAGACCTTCACGCCCTCGGCGGCGTAGGTGATCGCGAGCCACTCGGCGAAACCGACGGCCGCGTGCTTGGTGGAGGCGTAGGCGGCGTCACCCAGCGTGGTCAGGATGCCGGCCATCGAGGCGGTCGTGATCAGGTGGCCCTCACCGCGCTCGATCCAGCCGGGCAGCAGAGCGCGGGAGGCGAACACGTGGGACATCACGTTGACCCGCCACTGGCGGTCCCAGTCCTCGAGCGGACCGTCGGGCCCGGTTCCGGTGGCCAGGCCCGCGTTCGCGAACCAGATGTCGATCGGCCCCAGCGAGGACTCGATCTCCCCGACCAGCGCCAGCGTGGCGGCCTCGTCGCAGACGTCGAGCTCGCGCGCCAGCACCCGGTCGGGTCCCAGCTCCTCGCTCAGGCGCGGCAGCCCTTGCCCGTCGAGGTCGGTCGCCACCACGGTGCGGGCCCCGCCGGCGATCAGGCCGCGTACCAGCGCGCCTCCGATGCCGCCGGCCGCGCCGGTGACGACCACGATTCTTCCCTCGGGGTTCATCGCGCCGACACCTTATTCGGCTCGCGCGATCCGCGGCTCCGTGCGGCAACGGGCGCCGGTGCTGCTATCTCGGCATGAGGCGTACGAAGGCTCCGCGGCACGCCCGCGGGAACCTCCAAACGAGCTGAAAGGAAGCCGATGGCGAACTACACGATCACGAACCTCAAACAGGACGTCGAGGACAGCGCCGGTGCCCGAACCCCCTCCGTGGAGGGACGCTTCGCGCGCAAGCACCTCGACTCGCGGGACCTCGGCATCAGCTACTTCCGCTACGCCCCGGGCTTTCGCTCGCCGGTCGGCCACCGTCACCGCGAGCAGGAGGAGGTGTATGTGGTCCTCTCGGGCTCCGGGCGCGTGAAGCTGGAGGACGAGCTTCGCGACCTGCGTCAGTGGGACGTGGTGCGCGTCGCTCCGGAGGTCGGGCGCTCGTTCGAGGCCGGCGCGGACGGCCTCGAGTTGCTCATCGCCGGCAGCGCCCGGCCAGAGGGCGGGGACGGCGAGCTGATCGAGGACTTCTGGGACGAGTGAGCTTCAGGACACGTCCGCGGGCGGTGCGCCGTACTCCTCGTCGCTGACGTGCTCGCCCCAGCTCACGACGTTGCCCTCGTCGTCGGCCTGCTGCATCGCGATGTGGGTCATGAAGCGGTTGGGGGCAGCTCCGTGCCAGTGGTCCTCTCCCGGCTCGAAGAACACCCGGTCGCCCGGGCGGATCACCTCCACCGCAGCACCCCGGCGCTGGCAGCGCCCGATCCCCTCCGTCACGAAGATCGTCTGGCCGTTGGGGTGGGTGTGCCAGGCGGTGCGGGCGCCGGGTGTGAAGTGGACGCTGGCGGCCGCCAGCCGCGACGGGCCGGAGGGGACGGCGACGCCGTCGAGGAAGACCTCGCCGGTGAACCAGTCGGCGGGACCGGGGACGGTGTCGAGGCTGTTCCTGGTGATCTGCATCGGGGGATCCTCCTGGTCGGGGTCTTCTCGGAGACGCCACCGCGGTCCGGGCGGGGCGTCTACCGCGTCTGTCCTCAGGCCGCTCCCGCCACCCTCCCCGGCGAGGACGCGTGGATCGCCGGCCGGCGCCCGGCCCACGGCATCGTGCGCTCGAGCTCGGCGGCGACCGCGATCAGCAGGTCCTCACGCAGCGTCTGGGCCGTCAGCATCACGCCGATCGGCATGCCGTCCGGAGACTCGCCCAGCGGCAGCGACACGGAAGGCTGGCCGGACAGGTTCGACAGCGCGGTGAATGGGCTGGGGGCGAAGACCGCGTCGATCCAGTCGGCCGCGGTGGCGATTCGCTCGTCGTCCTGGGCGGGAATGCCCGATGGCGTCGGGCCGGCCGGGGTGGTCGGGCACACGAACAGCTGGTGCTCATCGAGGAAGGCGCCCCAGCGGCGGGAGATCGAATTGGTGGTCGCGGCCGCGGCTTCGAGCTCGAGCGCGCTGACCTCGCGACCTCGGGCGATGCAGGCCCGGGAGGCCGCCTCGACCGAGTCCTGGGCCTCCCCGCCCGCGATCCGGGCGAACGTCCCCGCCAGCACGGCGAGGTCGACCGACCAGGTGGTCTCCAGGCAGTCGCGCAGGCGCTGCTCGTCCACCGGCGGACACGCGTCCACGACCTGATGGCCCATCTGCTCCAGCACCCCGAGCACGTCCTCGACCGCGGCCCGAACATGAGGGTCGACGGGCGTCCCGAACGGCGAGCTGGTGCAGCCCGCCACCCGCAGCGCCGGCAGCGGGCCCTCGAGAGCTCCGGCGAACGGCTGCGACGGATCGGCGAGGTAGTAGCGGTCGCCCGGCGCGGGGCCGCTGACCGCATCGAGCAGAGCGGCGGCGTCGCGAACGGTACGGGTGAGGGCGAACTCGTGCGCGAATCCCCCGACGGCCTCCCCCACCGCCGGGCCCACCGGCACGCGTCCCCGCGAGGGCTTCAGACCGACCAGTCCGCACCAGGCCGCGGGGATGCGGATCGAGCCCCCGCCGTCGTTGCCGTGGCCCATCGGCAGTGCGCCGGCCGCCACCAGCGCCGCCGTGCCGCCGCTCGAGCCGCCCGGACTGCGCGAGTGGTCCCACGGGTTGAGCGTCGGCCCGTGGACGACCGCGGCGGTGTCGATATTGAAGGCGAACTCGGGTGTCGCGGTGCGCACCAGCGAGACCAGCCCGGCGTCGCGGAAGCGCTCCGCCAGCGTCGCCCCCCGCCGGGCCACGTAGCCGTCGAGCAGGCGGCTCCCGAAGCCGAGCGGCCGCCCCGCCTCCGGCAGGGTGTCCTTGACCGCGAACGGCACCCCCGCCAGCGGCCCGTCCGCGACCATGGCGGCGTCCTCGTAAGGCCCGCTGACGACCGCGTTGAGCTGCGGCTCGACCGCCTCGATCGCCCGCAGGGCTGCGTCCCGGACCTCCACGGCGCCGAGCTCGCCCCCGGCGATCAGCCCCGCCAGCTCGGTTGCGTCACATGCGGTGTAGTCGGAGAGGTCCACGAGCTCGCGGCGGAGCCTAACGGCGCAGCAGCTTCAGGACGTCCTCGGCACATCCCCAGGAGAGGCTGACGCCGCTGCGGCCGTGGCCGTAGTTGTGCACACAGCGGGCTCCGTGCAGATACTCGGTCTCGACACGGACCGACGGCCGGAACGGGCGCAACCCGACCGTCTCTTCCAGTACGCGGGCGTGCGCCAGCCGCGGCTCGAGTGCGGCGCAGCGTTCGAGGATGGCCCTCGAGAGATCGGCGTCGGGTTGCAGGTCTTCCGCGCCCGGCTGCGCGACGCCCCCCAGCACGACCCGCTCACCGTGGGGAAACCAGCAGGCCCACTCGGGCGCCCCCCGATCCTCCATGAAGAACTCCTCCAGTCCCGGGTTCGCGACCACCACGTGCTGTCCGCGAACCGCAGTGAGCGAGTCGTCCCCCGCCAGCTCGCGCGCTCCGAGGCCGCTGCAGTTGACGACCAGCGGTGCGTGCCCGGCGGGCTCGGACAGCGAGCGCACACGCCGTGCCACGATCGTGGCTCCGGCGCCGCGCAGGCGCTGCTGCAGATACTCCAGGTAGCGCCCCATCTCGATCAGCGGCGCGTCGAGCTCGAACGCCGCCAGGCAGCCGTGCGGCGGATCGGCGGCCTGCAGCCGCAGGCCGGGGAACATCTGCAGCGGGGCCCCGGTCTGCTCCCGCGAGGCGACCGTGCCGTGGGCGACGCGCACGCCGGTGGACGACTGGCCGGCGAGCTGGACGAAGGTCTCCAGCGAGGCGCGGGCCCAGCGCACCAGACTTCCGTCCTGGTCCTGCAGCGGGGACGCGGCCCACAGGGCGCCTGCCACCCGGGAGGTCGTCTCAGCGGGAGGATCGGCCGTCCAGCACTCGACCGCGAGACCCGATTCGGCCAGCAGCACGGCGCTCGTCAACCCGATCACGCCAGCGCCGACAACGACCGCGTCCGGACCGGTCACGACGGCTCTAGGTAGGAAGGGTTCCGCCGTCGATGACGATCGACTGGTTGCTCAGGTACGCGTTCGCCACCATCGCCGCAACCAGATCTGCGACCTCCTCGGAGCTCCCCAGGCGCCCGACCGCGCGGCTGGCGGCCAGCTGCTCGCGCACGGCGCCCTCCACCGGCAGCATGTCGGTGTCGATCAGACCGGGGGCGACCACGTTGACGGTCACACCGTGAGCGGCGCCCTGGCGGGCCAGGCTGTGGGCGAGCCCGTGCAGCCCGGCCTTCGAGGCCGCGTAGTGGGCGCCGATCAACCCACCCGTGTAGGCGGCCACCGACGACACGAACACGATCCGCCCGAAGCCCCGCTCGAGCATCCCGGCAAAGGTCCGCTGGGCGAGCAGGAAGGGAGCCGTGAGGTTGACCGCCAGCGTCCGCTGCCAATCCTCCAGGGCGACCTCGAGGATGCCCGTCGGGGCGCTGGCGATGCCGGCGTTGGCGATCAGCACGTCGACGCCCCCGAGCCCGCCCTCGACCTCGGCCACGATCCTCGCCGGGGTCTCGGGGTCTTCGAGGTCTCCGCCGACGGTCATCGCCCGCCGACCGAGCGCGACGATCTCGCCGGCCACCTGCTCGGCCGGCGCGCGTTCTCGCGAGTAGCCGACGGCGACGTCGTGGCCCTGCTCCCCGAGACGCAGCGCGATCGCCCGCCCGATCCCGCGACTCCCACCGGTTACGAGCGCTACCGACACTGCGGGCGAGACCTCCGAGCGCGGCCTAGTCGTTGGCGAGCTTCACGTTCGAGCAGCCGCTCGCGTGAAGCGCCCTGCAGACGGCGACATAGCCTTCGCGTGGCTGGTTGCGGGAGTTGGTCAGCCCGGCGTCAAAGCGCGTTCTGGTGGTGCCTCCCGTCCAGTCGTAGATATAGAGGCGCTTGATCTGCGAGATCGCGCCGGCGACGGCGAACATGTACTTGATCACCTTGGCCGCGCGGCGCAGGCCGGAGCCATGGACGTTGCTGAACGCGTTGGCGAATTTCACGATCCCGCCTGTCTCGGTGAGCCACACCTGACCGCCCAGCGCGCGCACCAGCGCGTGCGTGCGCCAGCTCTGCAGGCGGTTGATGTCGGAGTAGTTGTGCAGCCCCCAGATCGACGGCATGAGCGTGTGCAGGTGCCCGATCTCGCTCTTGAATTCGGAGATGTAGTTGAGCGTCGGGCCGATGTTTTCAGCGTCGAGCACGTCGAGACCGATGACGTTGCAGCCCTTGCAGACGCGCAGCAACGCCTGGTAGTAGCGCGCGGCGGCCACGGCCGAGGGGCTCGAGAAGGCGCCCCGGACGTTGCCGCGGTTGGACTCGTCCCAGGACTGGTACTGGCGCACGTGGGGGAAGCGCCTGACGAATTTTTCGACGTCGTGCTGATAGCTGCTGACGCTCGGCATCACCGTGGGCGTGTACTCGGAGTGATAGAAGGCCACCAGGACCTGCTCGTGATCCTCTTCGGCGGCGCGGATGAAGGTGATCGCGTAGTTCAGCGAGGCGGCGTGCCTGACGGCGTCATACGGCGCGATGTAGCGCACGATCTTCGTGTGCAGGCGCTGGTAGATGGGCTGGCTGAACATCGACGCGTGCTCGTCGCCAACCCCGGTCAGGAAGCTGGAGGCCGCGTGGGCCCGCGGGGCGCCCGTGCCGGCGCTGGCCGGCTGCAGCCAGAGGGCTGCGGCGAGCACGGCGAGAACCAGCGCCGCAGCGGTGCGGCGCCCAATCAGGCGGGTGGATCGGCGGCGGCGGGACATCCTCCTCCTCCGGGTGGGGGTCGGCGGCGGGGTTCCGCGCGAGAGGGTCAATGCGCGGAGCCCCGATCGTAGAACACGCCCCGGTGGCCCCACGCCGGTTCGGCTCCCGGATGCAAGGGCGCTGTCAGCCCAACCCTGGCCAGGCCTCGGGGGGCGGCCGTGGAAGGCTACGCGGATGACATCCTTCCAGACCGCCGCCGCCGCACTGGGCAGCCTGCTGGTGCTGGGAGCGTTGGTGTCCGTGCTGGCGCGGCGCAGCTTCCTCTCGCTGGCGGCCGTCTACGTACTCGCGGGCTTCGTGCTGGGCGAAATCGGCGTCCTCAGCTTTCAGGCGGACACGGGCTTCATCGACGACCTCGCCACGGTCGCCCTGGTCGTGATCCTGTTCCGAGACGGACTCGAGGTCGAGGGCGAGCTGGTTCGAGGACACTGGCAGGTGCCGTTGCGCCACCTGGCGGTGGGCATGCCGGTGACGGCGATCGTGGTGACGCTACTCGCGCGCCTGCTGGTCGGTCTCGGCTGGACCGAGTCGCTGTTGCTCGGGGCACTGCTCTCGCCGACCGACCCGGTGCTGTCCTCGCGGGTAGTGACCGACGAGCGTGTGCCGGCCCTGGTCCGACACACGCTGAACCTCGAGTCGGGACTCAACGACGGCCTGGCGCTCCCGGCGGTACTCGCGTTCGCGGCGGCCCTGGAAGCGGGCAAAAGCAACTTCGTGTGGTGGCACTACGTGCTGCAGGACGTAGGCCTGGGACTCGTCTTCGGCCTCGTGTGCGGGGTCCTCGGTTCGCTGCTGATGCCCCGTGCAAGACCGGGCGGGGAGGCGATCTCTCCTCGCCAGAAGACGCTCTACTGTTTCGGGCTGGCGTTCGCCACCTACGGGATCACGTCGCTGCCGCCCACCGGCAACGGCTTCATCGCCGTGTTCGTGGCGGCAATAGTGGTCGGTAACCGCCGCGAGGACCTACGCGTGTGCTTCGCCGAGAACGGCGAGGAGGTCGTGGAGATCGTCAAGCTCGGGATCTTCACCGTGTTCGGTTCGCTGTTCACCGTGCACGAGCTCCTGCTCGACGGCTGGGGCGGCGTCGGAGTGATGGCCGGCACGCTGCTGCTCGCCAGGCCGATCGCGATCTTCGCCGCGCTGGCCGGAACCAGGGTCCCCCGTCCGGACAAGATCTTCATGTCCTGGTTCGGCCCGAAGGGCGTGGCCACGATCACCTTCTCGCTGCTGATCCTCTCCAGGGGAGTGCACGGCGCCGAGCGCATCTTCGACCTCGCCGCGCTGACGGTGTTCTGCTCGATCATCCTGCACGGCGCCAGCGAGATCCCCGGGATCCGCTGGATCGCCCGCCGCCAGCCCGCTCCGGCGCCCGCCGCGCCACCGGGCGCGACCTAGGTGTTGAGCGGCCGCCCCGGGGCTGCGGACGCGCTCAGAAGTGCCCTCCGACCGCCTCCAGCGAGATGCGGCGGGTGTCCTCGGGCGCGGGCCGGAGGATCATGATCTCGGCCGGCACCCGCTCCAGCATCCAGCGCAGGTCCTCGTAGCTGAGGCCGGAGTGGGGGTCTTCGTCGGCCGAGACGATGATGCGGTCGAAGTGCTCCGCTTCGATCAGTTTGCGCAGGGCGTCGCGCGAGGAGCGCCCGCGGGAGATGCGCGAGTCCACCGGCACGCCCTGGACCGTGGCGCGCTGCTCGATCGCCTCCAGCAGCGGCATCCCCCGGCCGCACTGCGCGGGCAGGGCGGTGTCCAGGGGCAGGTTCATCGGCACGGTCGCCAGGAAGGCCGGCATGATCACGGCGTTCTCCGCCTTCGCCAGGCGGACCGCCGCCTCGAACGAACGTCTGGAGATGGCCTGCCCGGTGAAGGGCAGCAGGATGCGCCTGACGGCCGTGGGGGCCGTGCGCCTGACGCGGCGGCGATGGGGGGTCGCCCAGTACCCGCCCGCGACCCCGATCAGCACGGCCGCAACCGCGATCCCGATGACGGCCAGCGCGCTCACATGACCCCCCCGGGGGCGGCTATCCGCGCCTCGCCGTTCGCGCGCACCGCGCGGTCGGCGACGATCCGCACGTCGACGCCGGGCAGGCGGGCCATCAGGCGCTGGGGGAGCGGTGTGCGGAAGCGCCCCACGCCTCGCGGGGGACGGGAGCGACCCAGCAGGATGTAGGTCGTGCCCTGCCGTGTGGCGAAGTCCGCGACCGCGGCGGCGACATCATCCGATTCCTCCTCGTACATTTTCGCTCCCAGGATCGCAGCCAGCTGCCGCAGCGCGGTCAGGGAGCGCTCGTTGTCCTCTTCCAGGCGCTGGCCCGGGCGGCGCACCCACAGCAGGTCGAGGTCCGCGTTCAGCCGCTGCGCCGAGCGCCACGCCCGCCGCACCAGCCGCTGCGTTCCCGGATAGGGCTCCACCAGTGCCAGCAGCCGCTCGCCGATCGCCTGCGGGGTGCCCTCGGCGAGGCTCTCCTCGCGCGAGGAGATGACTTCGGTGGGCCTGCGCTTGGCGCCCACCTCCTGGGCGACCTGGCGCAGGGCGACCTCGCGCAGGGCCGAGAGGTTCTCGATGCGGAAGAAGTTGTTCAGCGCCGCGTCGATGCGCTCACGGGGATAGATCTTGCCGGCCTGTAGGCGCTCGAGCAGCGCCTCCGGAGTGAGATCGACGAGCACCACCTCGTCCGCGCGGGCGACGACGGCGTCGGGGATCGTCTCGCGGACCCGCACGCCGGACAGCTCGGTGACCTGGTCGTTGAGCGACTCCAGGTGCTGGACGTTGACGGTCGAGAGCACGTCGATCCCGGCGGCGAGCACGTCCTCGACGTCTTCGTAGCGCTTGGCGTGCTCGACCGCCGGGGCGTTGGTGTGGGCCAGCTCGTCGATCAGGCACAGTTCCGGCGCCCGCTGCAGGACCGCCGGGAGGTCCATCTCTTCGATCACGGTCTCGCGATAGCTGACCCGCCGCCGCGGGACCATCGCCAGGCCCTGGGCGAGCCTGGCGGTCTCCGCGCGCCCGTGGGTCTCGAGGAAGCCGATCACCACGTCACGCCCCGCCTCCAGCTCGGCGTGCCCCTCCAGCAGCATCTGATACGTCTTGCCCACACCGGCTGCCATCCCCATGAAGATCTTCAGGCGACCGGTTCGCTGCGCCCCGGCCGTACCGGCCGGCACCTCAGAGCGCGTCGCTAGGTCCTCGTTCATTCAGAATCGGTGTGGTGGCGGAGCCGACCGTGAGGTTATCCCCCGAGCAGGTTGTGAACGATCAGGTCGATCAGCTTGATCCCGATGAACGGCGCGATGATCCCGCCGAGGCCGTATATGAGCAGGTTGCGCTGCAGCAGCCCGCTCGCGCCGATCGGCCGATAGCGCACCCCCCGCAGGGCGAGCGGGATCAGCAGCGGGATCACGAGCGCGTTGAAGATGATCGCCGAGATGATCGCCGAGCGGGGCGAGCCGAGGTTCATCACGTTGAGCACGTGCAGCGGGCCGTCGCTGCCGGGGGTCGCCGCCCAGGTGGTGACGAAGATCGCCGGCAGGATCGCGAAGTACTTGGCGACGTCGTTGGCGATCGAGAAGGTCGTCAGCGCCCCGCGGGTGATCAGCAGCTGCTTGCCCACCTCGACGATCTCGATCAGCTTCGTGGGATTGGAGTCGAGGTCGACCATGTTGCCCGCCTCGCGGGCGGCCTGGGTGCCGGTGTTCATCGCCACGCCCACGTCCGCCTGGGCCAGGGCGGGGGCGTCGTTGGTGCCGTCGCCGGTCATCGCCACCAGCCGGCCCTCTCCCTGCTGCTCGCGGATCAGGTCTAGCTTGCGCTCGGGGGTGGCTTCGGCGAGGAAGTCGTCGACGCCGGACTCTTCGGCGATCTTGGCCGCGGTCAGGCGGTTGTCGCCGGTCACCATGATCGTCGTGATGCCCATCGCGCGCAGCTGGTCGAAGCGGACCTTCATGCCCTCCTTGATCGTGTCCTTGAGGTAGATCACGCCCAGCACCTGGTTGTCGCGGGCGACCGCGAGCGGCGTCCCGCCCTCGCGGCCGATGCGGTCCAGCGCCGCCTCCAGCTCCGGCGGCGGCGAGCCACCTTCGCTGCGCACGAGCTTCACGATCGCGTCACCGGCGCCCTTGCGCAGCCGCCGCCCGTCCAGGTCCACGCCGCTCATCCTGGTCTGGGCGGTGAACGGGACGAACTCCGCGTTGAGCGTGGCCATGTCGTGCTCGCGGATCCCGTACTGCTTGGCGAGCACGACGATCGAGCGCCCCTCGGGGGTCTCGTCCGCGAGCGACGCCAGCTGGGCCACCTCGGCCAGCTCGGACTCGGGCACGCCCGGCATCGGGATGAACTCCGAGGCGAGCCGGTTGCCGATCGTGATCGTGCCGGTCTTGTCGAGCAGCAGCACGTCGACGTCGCCGGAGGCCTCCACCGCGCGCCCGGACAGGGCGAGCACGTTGCGGCGCACGAGGCGGTCCATGCCCGCGATCCCGATCGCCGACAGCAGCGCCCCGATCGTGGTCGGGATCAGCGCCACCAGCAGCGCGATCAGCGTGGTCTCGGAGATCGGGGTCCCGGAGAACAGCCCGAACGGGCGCAGCGTCACGACCACGATCATGAAGATCAGGGTCAGCGCGGCGAGCAGGATGTTGAGCGCGATCTCGTTCGGAGTCTTGCGCCGCTCGGCCCCCTCGACCAGCGCGATCATCCGGTCCAGGAACGATTTTCCCGGCTCCTGGGTGATTTCCACGATGATCTCATCCGAGGTCACGCGTGTGCCGCCCGTGACGGCGCTGCGGTCGCCACCGGACTCGCGGATCACGGGCGCGGACTCGCCGGTGATGGCCGACTCATCCACGGTCGCGATGCCCTCGATCACGGTTCCGTCGCCCGGAATCAGCTCGCCCGCGGTGACCACCACGATGTCGCCCCGCGACAGCTCAGCCGCGGGCTTGCTCGAGCCGTCGCGCATCTTCGCGACGGTCTCCTTGCGCATCGAGCGCAGCGTGTCGGCCTGGGCGCGGCCGCGGCCCTCGGCGAAGGCCTCGGCCATGTTCGCGAAGATGACCGTCAGCCACAGCCAGAACGCGATCACGAATGTGTACCAGGCCGGCTCGTTGCCGCCCCCGAGGGGCTTGCCTCCGAACAGCTGGATCAGCCAGGTGACAGTCGTGATCACCGAGCCGATCTCGACCACGAACATCACCGGGTTGCGTATCTGCACGCGAGGGTCGAGCTTCTTTACGCTGTCCCACAGGGCGGGACCCACGATCTCGCGCCGGAACAGCGAGACCGCCTGGCGTTCGTGCGCGGCTTGCGGTTGTGCACTCATCGTCCGGGTCCTCCCGTGAGGCGGTCAAGAGCCAGGTTGAGCTCGAGCACGTCTACCCCTTCCTCGCCTGAGAAGCCGAGCCCGCGGCCCGATGTGTACTTCGCGATCAGGCCGTCGACGGCGCTCAGCGGAAGCCGGCGCAGGGCGGCGACGCGGTACGCCTGGATCCAGGCGTTGGCCTTCGAGATTTCAGGATCGAGGTTCGATGCCGAGGTGTTGACCGCGTCCACGGGGATGCGCGCCACGGTCAGCGCGGGGTCGTACTTACGCCCGCCCGGAGCGGTGTTCAGTTCGAGGTAGGCCTTGATGTTTTCGGCATCGGCTTCGGCGGTGCGGGTGCTGTTGGGTCCGCGGTTGGAGAAGGTGCTCGCCGCGGCGTTGTATGCGCCCCCTTCGGTCGCCGAGGGACGGCTCTGGAAGTAGCTCAAGACCGGTTCGGTGACCGGTTCTCCTTCTTCTTCCTTGGGCTTCCCGTTCTTACCGATCACCGGCCTCGCGAAGCTCTGGCCGATGATCTTCGATCCGATCAGCCTGCCGCCGACCTTGATCTGCTGCCCGTTGGCGTTGCCGGGGAAGGCGACCTGCGAGACGCCTGTGATCAGCAGCGGGTAGGCGACCCCGAGCAGCAGCGTCAACACGAGGATCCCGATGGCCGAGGTGATGATGTCGCGGCGCATGGCTAGTAGAGGTGTCCGGTCAGGCCCTGCACGATCGGTCCGAGCAGCAGGGCGGGGAAGAAGGTGAGCGCGCCCACGAGCACGATCACGCCGATCAGCAGAACCGAGAACGTGGTGTTGTCGGTGCGCATCGTGCCCAGGCCCGCGGGGGTGACCCGCTTACCCGCCAGCGCACCCGCCACAGCCAGCGCGAACAGGATCGGCGCGTAGCGAGCGACGAGCATGTCGAAGCCGCCGAGCAGGTTTGCGAGCGTGACCCCGTGCGAGCCGGCGTTCCCGGCGTTCGGCTGGATGAAGCCTGTGTAGCCTGCGAACGCGGAGCCGTTGTTGTTGGCCTGCGAGAGGTAGGCATAGAAGCTCTCCGAGAAGCCCTGGGGGGTGTGCCCGCCGGACGCCGAGGTGGCGACTTCGGCGATCGAGGAGCGCCCCGCCTTCGTCGCCACGCCTGTGGCCGTGCACAGCAGCGCCGCCAGCGGCGTGATCAGGATCGCGAGGCTCGCCAGCTTGATCTCCCTGGCCTCCAGCTTCTTGCCCAGCCACTCCGGAGTTCGTCCCACCATCAGCCCGCCGATGAACACGGCCAGCAGGACGTAAAGGAGGATCGAGTACAGACCCGTGCCCACGCCGCCGAAGATCACCTCGCTGGCGGAGAGGTTGGCGAACGGCACGGCGCCGCCGATGCCGGTGTAGGACTCGATCGCGCTGTTGACCGCCCCGCAGGAGGTGACGGTCGTGATGACGTCGAACAGGGCCGAGCCGGCGATGCCGAAGCGCTGCTCCTTGCCTTCCATGTTGCCGCCGGCCGAGCCCGCGATCGCGTGGGTGTGCAGGCCGACGTGGTGCTGGGCCGGCGAGCCGTGGGCCTCGGCGACGTAGGCGACGATCACCGCACCGAGGAACATGAACATCATCACGCCGTAGATCGCGTAACCCTGGCGGCGGTTGCCGGTCATGCGCCCGTAGGTGAACACCAGCGCCGCCGGGATGATCAGCACCAGCAGCATCTCGAAAAGGTTGGTGAAGCCGTTCGGGTTCTCGAACGGGTGCGCCGAGTTGACGTTGAAGAAGCCCCCTCCGTTGGTGCCCAGCTCCTTGATCACCTCCTGCGATGCCACCGGGCCCATCCCGATGCTCTGGGTCAGACCGGTGACGGTGTGAGCGGTGAGGTAGCCGGAGAAGTTCTGGATGACCCCCTGGGAGACGAGCACAATCGCCCCGATCACGCAGATCGGCGTCATCACGTACAGGACGGTGCGCACGATGTCGGCCCAGAAGTTGCCGATGCCCTTGCCGCTACGCGAGACGATCCCGCGGATCAGCGCGACCGCTACGCAGATCCCGACCCCGGCGGACAGCCAGTTCTGCACGGCCAGCCCCACCATCTGGCTGAAGTAGCTCATCGTCGTCTCGCCGCCGTAGAACTGCCAGTTGGTGTTCGTCAGGAACGACGAGGTGGTGTTGAACGTCACGTTCCAGGGCGCGGATTTGAAGCCCTGGGGGTTCAGGCCCGTCCAGTCCCACAGCGTCTGGGTCCGCAGGATGAAATACAGCAGCAGCCAGCCTGCGAGCGAGAAGATGATCAGGCTTTTCGCGTACTGCTTCCAATCCTGATCGCGCTCGGGATCGGTGCGGAAGATCCTGAGCAGTAGACGCTCGGGTCCGGCGAAGATCGGCGTCAGGAATACGCGTTCGCCGCTGTAGACGCGCGCCATGTAGCTGCCCAGCACCATCGCCAGCGCGGTCAGGATGACCACGAACAGCACGATCGTAAGCCAGCCGAGGAACGTCATCGGTTTAGAGCTCGAGCCGCGACCCGGCGCGGATCAGAGCTTCTCCCCGCGGATCAGCGCGTAGAACAGGTAGGCGATCAGGAGCACGGACACGATCAGCCCGAAGAAGTCGGCGCCGCTCATGTGCGCCACGAAGAAGGCGGGTGCGAGCTCGGGGCTCATACGCGGTCGATCCCCTCGATCAGGACGAGCAGGATCACGAACATCGCGAGGCCCAACACGACTGCGAGAACGTCCATGCCCGCACTATTGGCGAGCGTGCGTCACAGTCCCATAACGATCCTCCCCCCGTACATAACGATTTCGTGACGGCGGCCGGGGCTTCGCGCGGCGGACTCGGTGCGGCGCCCTGACGCGTCGCCCCGACAGCTTCGACTCGCGCCCGCGGGGCCGATCAGGCGCCGAAGCGGTAGCCCACGCCCGGCTCGGTGACGATCAGTCGCGGCTCGGAGGCGCCCCGCGGCTCGATCTTGGCGCGCAGCCTCGCGATGTGTGTACGCAAGGGCTGGATGTCCTCCTCGTAACCGGGCCCCCATACCTCCTTCAGCAGCGCACGGTGGGTCAGCAGGCGGCCACGATTGCGCACCAGCGCCCGCAGCAGGTCGAACTCGATCGGGGTGAGGTGGACCGGCTCGCCATCGCGCCGCACAAGGCGGGCCGCGAGGTCGATCTCGAGCCCGTCGACCACCACCTTGGGCTCGTCCTCGGTCGGGGCGCTGCGCCGCAGCGCGGCCTGCAGGCGCGCCACCAGCTCCCTGGCGCCGAATGGCTTGGTGACGTAGTCGTCGGCCCCGGCCTCCAGCGCCCGCACCTTCTCCTCCTCCTCGCCCACCGCGGAGAGCACGAGGATCGGGATCTCGCTCCACTCCCTCAGCCGGCGCGTCAGGGCCACGCCGTCTTCGTCGGGAAGCACCAGGTCGACGATCGCCGCCTGGAGCGGTCCCAGCGAGGCGATGTCCAGCGCCTCGGACGCGTTCTCCGCGGCCACAGCTTCGAAGCCGGCGTCGCGTAGCACCACTTTCAGCGCCCTTAGGATCTGTGGCTCGTCGTCCACGACGAGCACCCGCGCCGGGCGGGCCGGCGGCTGCTCTTGCTCGGCCCCCACCTCGCGCTAGCCGACGCCGGCGCTCGCCGGGTCCCCCACGCCTGCGTGTCCGGGGTCCGCGACCGCGGCGGGCTCAGCGTCCTCGGAGGGGAACAGCGACGCCTGCTCCGGCCCGGGCCCGGGCCCGGGCGAGGGGTCGTGCTCGGACTCGGGGGACAGCGGCAGCTCGAACACGAAGGTCGAGCCCTGGCCGGGCAGCGACTCCGCGTGCAGCGTTCCGCCGTTGGCCTCGGTGAACCCCCGCGCGATCGCCAGACCGAGCCCAGAGCCGCCGTGGTCGTCTCCGCCGGCGGCGCGGTAGAAGGGCTGGAAGATCTGCTCGCGCTGCCCCGGAGCGATCCCCGGGCCGCGGTCCACGACCCGGATCACGATCCTCCCGCCGCGTGGGACGCCCGCGGACGGGTGTCCGCCGTCCTGCTCGCCCGCGGCCGGGTGTCCGCCATGCTGCTCACCCGTGGCCGGGTGTCCGCCAGCCTGCTCGCCCCCCGAGGCGCGGCGCGTGCCGGCGGGGCTGCGGACGGCTCGTGCCCGTACCGACACCGGGTGTCCGCCCGAATGGCGGCGGGCGTTGTCGAGCACGTTCACGAACGCACGCGCCATCTGGGCGGGGTCGAGTCTGACGAGCTCGAGGTCGGGATCGACGGCCAGGCTGAACCGGCCCGGCTCGGCCTTGAGCTCACCCACGGCCTCCCCCAGGAGCTCTTCGATCGAGCACCACTCCCGCCGTGGGTGGGCGGATCCGGCCTGCAGTCGTGAGAGCTCGAGGAGGTTCTCGATCAGCCGCGACAGCCGGCGGCTCTCGCCACAGATCACCGACACCATGTCGGCCCGCTCCTCATCGGAGAGGGATTGGGACTGCAGCGCCTCGGCGGCCGCTGAGATGGCCGTCAGCGGCGAGCGGAGATCGTGCGAGACGGACCGCAGCAGGGCCGTCTTGACGTTGTCGGCACGGCGCAGGGCAGCCGCGTCGACGACCCCCGCCATCAGCCGCTCACGCTCGAGCGCGGCCCTCAGCACCGCCTCCAGCGAGGGTACGACCCGTTCTCTCAGCCGGTGCAGGCTCGCGGCGCGGGTGTCGCCCCCCACGAGCAGCGTCCCGATCGTGCCGGCACCGTCGCGCAGTGGGAACGCGATCGTGCGCTCGTCCCCCGGCACGGGCCGCAGCTCGATCGCGGCCGAGTGCAGACCGAGCGCCCCCGCCACCCGCGCCGCAACCGTCGGCAAGGCCTGCTCGAGGCTGTTGCCCGACAGCAGCAGACGCGCCAGCTCGGCCGCGAGGTCCGCCTCTCGGCGGCGATCTTCGGCGTCGCGCGTGCTCGTCCGTGCGATCTCGGCCACGGAGCTCGCCAGCGCTGCGACCACGATGAAGGCCGCCAGCGCCACCCACAACCTGGAGTCGTTGATCGTCAACCGGCCCACGGGGGGCAGGTGGAAGAAGTCGAATGCAGCGGCGCTCATCACGCCCGTCAACAGCCCCAGCCGCGCCCCCCAGGTAATCGACACCAGCAGCACCGCGGGCAGGTAGATCACCGACAGCGACACCACCGGCGCGAGCCCGGCGAGGGCGTACACGATCAAGGTGCACAGCGCTACCAGCACCCCCGCGGTCAGCACCCCTGCCGTGCGTGACGGCGGATTCCTGGCGATCAGAAACCCGAACGACCTCGACATGACCCTGCCGACAGCGTAGATGACGAACGGGGCGGCGTCTGGGGGCCGCCCCGTTCTGTGCGCACTGCACTGGCCGGCGCTCATCCCTCCATGCGCTACCGAGGCTGGTCGGGCCGCGGCCGCTCGCCGGCGATGCAGATGATTCCTCCAGCCCTGGCGGGGCTCGTGAGCAAGCCGTGACCAGGCTGTGATGATCCCGTTACGGGAGCCCCGGCGTCCGCCCATCGGGCCGTCACGGGGTCATTTTGCTCAAGTGCGGCGGCTCGTCGGCCGACCAAGCGCGTGAGCGTGCACTCTCGCCCCTTCGACATTCGACGTGCGGTCGCGGCCGCACGCCCACTGCTGTTCGCGCTCATGTGCGCCGGCGCTGCCGTGCTCGCCGGAGCGGTCGGCGCCCGTGCCGACGGGCCGGCCGCAGCAGCTACCGTCACCCCCCTCCCCGCGAACGAATACGAAACCAGACGGGTCTGCGAGGCCCCGCCGCCCGGCGAGGCCAGCTGCATGGCGAGCGTGCTGGTGGCCCGCTCCGCCGCCGCCGCCGCCCACCTGCACCCGCTGGGGCTGTCGGCGACCCGCCAGCCCGACGCGCCGTCCCCCGCCGCCGGCGACTTCGGACTTCGCCCCCAGGACCTCCACGCTGCCTACGCGCTCCCCACCAGTGCCCCCACGTCCCAGACGATCGCGATCATCGACGCCTACAACGACCCGGCGGCGGAAACCGACCTGCGCACCTATGACGAAGCCTTCTCGCTGCCCTCGTGCACGACCGCGAACGGCTGCTTCAAGCAGGTCAACCAGCACGGCGAAACGAGCAATCTGCCGTTCCCGAAAACCCTCGCCGAACTCGAAACGGCACGCTCGGGCAGCAAAGCCGAAGCCGAAAACGCCGCGGAAGCCACCGGCTGGGGACTCGAGATCTCGCTGGACATAGAGACCGCCCACTCGGTCTGCCAGTCCTGCCAGGTGGTCCTGGTCGAGGCCACCGAACCCGTCGACCTGGACCTCGAAGCCGCCGAGCACACCGCCGAGAGCCTCGGCGCGACCGAGATCTCGAACTCCTACGGCGGTCCCGAGGAAGGCACCACGGCCCACGAGGCCGCCGGGCCCTTCAACCACCCCGGCACCGTGATCACGGCCTCCGCCGGGGACAACGGCTACCTCGACTGGAACTCCGGGCTCGGCGCGGTCGAATTTCCGGCCGCCTCCCCGCACGTCGTGGCCGTCGGTGGCACGCGCCTGAAACTCGGCGCCGGCAGCTCCTGGTCGGGAGAGACGATCTGGAACGGGGACGGCGCCGGCGGCGGCGGCTGCAGCACGATCTTCGGAGCCCCCAGCTGGCAGCTGTCGCTGTCGAGCTGGTCGGCTGTGGGGTGCCCCGGGACGCGGGCGGTGGCGGACATCTCGGCCGACGCCGACCCCTACACCGGTGTGGCCGTGTCGGACTCGACCAGCTCCGAATGCGAAACGAGCTACACGGAAGCCAAAACCAAACACGTGCTGCACTGGTGCACGCTCGGCGGCACCAGCCTCGCCTCGCCGATCATCGCTTCGGTGTTCGCCCTCGCGGGGGGCAGTGGCGGCGTCTCCTATCCCGCCTCCACGCTGTACGCGAACGCGCTCACGACCCCGTCGGCACTGCACGACGTCACCTCCGGGTCCAACGGCGAATGCTCCGCACCGTTCAACCCCTCCAACGGAATCTCGGGGTGCACCATCGAACAGGAGGCAGCCGCCTGCTCCAGCCACCGGATCTGTCTCGCCGCCAGCGGCTACGACGGTCCATCAGGGCTGGGAACGCCCGCCGGGCTGGGCGCCTTCGAGCCCCAGCCGGGCAGCGGCAAAGAAGGAACCCCCGGCTCCGAAGGCGGGGGCGGCTCCGTCGGCGGCACCCCTCCGGTCGGCTCACCGGGACCGGTCAGCGGCGAACCGCCCGGCTCGCCCGACCCGGGGGAAGATGAAGGCGAAGACGAAGAAGAAGAATCGGCCACGGCGGCCGGAAACGGCACGATCTCGGCTCTCGCCCTCAGCCCGGCCACCTCGGCCGGGGCCGCCCGCCACCACCTCTCCGAGCTCGCCTTCACCTTCACCGCCAGCGCCCCCGTGCACGTCCACGTGACGCTCTCGCGCAAGACCACCGGCCACCGCCACACGCACTGGCACACGCTGCACCGCAGCGCCACGATCGCCGCCACCAGCGGTCACAACAGCGGCAAGCTCACCACCGGACCGCTGGCGCCGGGAACCTACCGCCTGACGCTCGCCACCCCGCACGGCCCGGCACGCTCGGTCGTACTTCACGTCCACTGACGCCGGCCCCAGGCGCCGCCCGCGGGCGGCGGCCGCGGCGCCGTCTGAAACGCAGCGCTGGACGCTAGCCGGAGGCGACGTCTATCCGAGCGGGCGCGCCGAACGGCACGAGCGCGGCGGGCAGCTGCACCGATCCGTCCTGCTGCTGGCCGTTCTCGAGCAGCGCCAGGATCGTACGGCCGACCGCCACCGCGGTGCCGTTGAGCGTGTGCACCGTCTCGACCGAGCGCCCACCCCCCGGGCGCTCGCGGCGGGCCCGGATGTTCAGGCGGCGGGCCTGGTAGTCGGTCGTGTTCGAGCACGAGGTGAGCTCCCGGTAGCGCTCCTGGCTGGGCAGCCACACCTCACAGTCGAACTTCTTGGCCGCCGAGTTGCCGAGCTCGGCGACCGCGATGTTCATCACCCGGTAGGGAAGCTCCAGCGCCGCCAGCACCTGCTCCTCGATCGCCAGGATCCGTTCGTGCTCGGCGGGCGAGTCCTCGGCTGCCACGAAGCTGAACATCTCGACCTTGTCGAACTGGTGCACGCGGAAGATCCCGCGCGTGTCCTTGCCCGCGGCGCCGGCCTCGCGCCTGAAACACGGCGAGAAGCCTGCGTAGCGCAGGGGCAGCTGCTCGGCATCCAGGATCTCGCCGTCGTGGAGCGAGGCGAGGGCCACCTCGGAGGTACCCACCAGGTACAGGTCGTCCTCGGGCAGCCGGTAGA
The DNA here is from genome assembly GCA_963821425.1 of uncultured Solirubrobacteraceae bacterium. Classification (GTDB taxonomy): domain Bacteria; phylum Actinomycetota; class Thermoleophilia; order Solirubrobacterales; family Solirubrobacteraceae; genus Palsa-744. The sequence continues at coordinate 188,855 of CAWGDS010000001.1, read as the reverse complement.
TCTGCTGCTCGGTGTCGGGTAGGAAGCCGGTGCCGAACAGCGCCCGTTCCCGCACCAGCACCGGCGGGATCACCGCTTCGAAGCCGTGATCGGCGAGCAGCTCCAGTGCCCAGCGCACGAGTGCCAGCTCGAGCATCACCAGCGATCCGCGCAGATACGCGAAGCGCGTCCCCGACAGCCTGGCGCCGCGCTCCATGTCGATCAGCGGGCCCGCCAGCTCGAGGTGGTCGCGGGGCGGGAAGCCGAGCTCCCGCGGGGCGCCCACCTCGCGTACGAGCTCATCCTCCGGTCCCGGCGCCGCGGTCGGGTCGGGGAGGTTGGGCAGCGGCGCCAGCGCGCCGCCCAGCTCCTCTTCGACCCCGGCCAGCTGCTGCTCGAGCTCCTTCACGCGGGTGGCAACCGTCCGCATCGCCCCGATCTCCCGCTCGCGCTCGGCCGGGTCCGACGCCGAGCGGATACGCGCGTTGGCCTCGTTCTGCTCCGCCCGCAGGCCCTCCAGCTCGGGCAGCAGCGAGCGCCTGGAGGCGTCGAGGCGGATCACCTGCTCGAGCTCGGCCACGCAGTCCTCGCCGCGGCGGGCCAGGGCGGCACGCACGCCGTCGGGGTCCTCGCGGATGCGCTTGAGGTCGAGCACCGCTTCAGACGCGAGCGCGGCCTACTTGTCGGACAGCGTGATTTCGGTCGACGGGACGTGCTGGGCGTCGCGACCGGAGTACTTCGCGAGGAATTCGGCCACCGCCTGCGCCTGCTGCCCGACGACGATGTTCTGCGGCATGATCGCTCCGGAGAAGCCGCCGTTGCGCAGCGCGTAGAGCACCTGTTCGACCTGCTCCTTGCGGATGTTGAAGTTCGGCCCGCTCGTCTTGACGCGGTTGGTGATGCTGGTGGCCGAACCCTGTGTGCCGGCCACACCCAGCGTGTGGCAGCCCGAGCAGTGTTCGCGGAAGAGGACGGCGCCCTGGTAGTAGGGGTTGCTCTTCTTCAGCTGGATGCCCTGGGATCCGCACGCCGAGAGCGCCGTGGCGCACACCAGTAGGACCGTGGTCACGGCGAGCTTCATGCGCGGGGAATATATCGACCGCCGAGGCCCCGGAATCCCGCTGCCGCCTCGACCCCCGCCGCCGGCGAAAGCACCCGCGGCCCCGGGGCCTCGCGGGCACCACTCCCCGGGCCTCCTCAGAATCCGTGGGCGGTGGACGCCGCGCGCAGGGCCAGCCCCGCGACCACGTAGGCCGACAGCGTCATAACGCCGAGCTCCCGCCGCAGCACCTCGACGACCACCAGCTGCTGCTCGGACTCCGGCAGGGAGCCGACCTCGGCCGCCCCCGCCAGGCCCCGCTGGTCGAGCACCGCCTGAGCCGAGAGCACGCGCAGCTGCTCGGCCACGAAGGCCACCGCCAGGGGCAGCAGGGCATACAGGTAGAACAGGTCTTCGCTGGAGTGGTGTCCGGCGGCCGCCAGCGAGGCGAGGGCGATCGCCAGGGCCACGGCGCTGCCCTGGCCGACGCGCAGCGCCACCCAGAACGCGCGGCCCACACCGGCACGCACGTCGCCCGTCCACCACGCCCAGCTGCCCAGCACCGCAGCCACCAGGTTGAGTGCCGCGACCACCAGCGCACCGGCGACGACGGCCTCATTCACGGTGCGGTCTCGAGCCGATTGCCACTATGTAACACTCTGCCACAAGCAGTGATATAAACACCCGAGGTGCTGAGAAGCTATCTCCCGGCGATCGTTTTCCTCGTTCTCGGCGGGGCGGTAGGAACCACCTTCGTATATCTGAACTCGGTGCTCGGCCCCCGCCGCGTGGCGGCCGAAAAGCACGAGCCGTACGAGTGCGGTCTGCCCTCGGAGATCAAGCGGGGGCTTCGCTTCGGGATCAGCTTCTACCTGATCGCGATGCTGTTCATCCTGTTCGACATCGAGGTCATCTTCCTCTACCCGATCGCGGTCGAGCTGCGCTCCTTCGGCAGCTACGCGCTGGTTGAGACGATCGTGTTCATCGCCCTGCTGTTCGTCGCGTTCGTCTACGTGTGGCGGAGGGGGGCGTTGGATTGGAAGTGAAACGCGAGCCCCTGGCGCCGGATGCGGGCGGCGACCAGGAGCGCCCGCTGGTGACCCGCCTCAACTCGCGCCAGCTGCTGCGCGGGAACGAGCTGCTCGGGATCAACCAGCCCGCCCACCTCCGCGGCGCCGAGATGCTCGAAGGAGACGAGCTCGAACGCCACGTTCACGAACGCGTGCTCACGACCAGCCTCGACAAAGCGGTCGCGTGGGCGCGCTCGAATTCCTTCTTCCCGCTCGCCTTCGGGCTCGCCTGCTGCGCGATGGAGCAGTTCCACGCGGCGGGGCCGCGGATGGACATCGCGCGGTTCGGCTACGAGGCCTTCAGGGCCTCGCCCCGGCAGGCGGATCTGATCATCCTCGCGGGTCGGGTGTCCGTCAAGATGGCCCCCATCATCCGCAGGCTCTACGACCAGATGCTCGAGCCGAAGTGGGCGATCTCGATGGGCGCCTGCTGCAGCTCGATGGGGGTGTTCAACAACTACGCGCTCGTCCCGGCCGACAAGTTCCTGCCGATCGACGTCTACGTGCCGGGCTGTCCGCCGCGCCCGGAGGGCTTGATGCACGGCGTCCTGAAGCTGCGCAAGATGGTGCAGGACGACCCCGACATGGGCTGGCGTGAGCGTTACGGGGCGCGCGGCACCGAGGAGGTGCTGCCCGAGCCCGGAGCGGAGGACCGCCGCGGCGCAGCCGCGAGCGTCCCGCCCGAGAGGGGACACCTTGCCTGACGCCACCGGCCTCGAGCTCATCGCGCGAGAGCTGCGGGCGGCCGAGGGAGCCGGATCTCCAAGCGCCGACGGCAGCCCCGTCACCGACACGGTCTTCTTTCGCGGACGCGCCACCCTGGTGATCGAGCCGGAGCGCGTTCGAGCGGTTCTCGCGCACCTGCGCGACCACGGATATCGGTTTCTCTGCAGCGTCCACGGAGTGGATCACTATCCGCACGAACCGCGACTGGGCGTCGTCTACGAGCTGCTCGACATGAGCCGCGTCGACCGCATCACGGTGAAGGTGCTGCTCGGCGGCGAGGACCCGGTGGTCGACTCCGTCTACCCGGACGGCGAGGACGGACCCGGCTGGCCCACGGCCGACCACCAGGAGCGTGAGGTCTATGACATGTTCGGGGTCGTGTTCCGCGGGCACCCCGACCTGCGCCGCATCCTGATGCCCGAGGACTACGAGGGTCATCCGCTGCGGCGTGACTTTCCCATCGGCGGGGAACCGGTCAGGTTCACCTTCAACGAGCGCGGCGCGAGCGGCGGCGGCGCGTGAGCGACCCGACTCCGAGCGAGAGCGGCGCGGCGACCCTCTCCGAGTACCGCCGCCGCGAGCAGAGCATCACGCTCTCGCCGATCGAGGAGCAGATCGCGCAGGTCGGCGCCGAGGAGACCCACGACGAGCTGCTGACGCTCAACTTCGGGCCCCACCACCCGGCCACACACGGGGTCCTGCGCCTGCTGGTGACACTCCAGGGCGAGGTCGTGCGAGACCTCAAACCGATCGTCGGCTACGTACACACGGGTATCGAGAAGACCGCCGAGGACAAGTCCTACTGGAAGGTCATCCCCGTGATCGAGCGGATGGACTACCTCGCCTACTACTTCAACGCGATGGCCTACTGCTCGGCCGTCGAGGCGCTCGCCGAGGTGGAGGTACCGGCCCGGGGCCAGTATCTGCGCGTCATCCACCTCGAGCTGAACCGCATCGCCTCGCACCTGATCTGGCTGGGAACGAGCGCCCTCGACCTCGGCGCGGTCTCGATCTTCCTCTACTGCCTGCGCGAGCGGGAGCTGATCCTGGACCTGTTCGAGATGTCCTCCGGACAGCGCATGCACACACGCTACTTCCAGGTCGGCGGGGTCTTCGAGGACATCCCGCGGGGCTTCGAGCGCAGGCTGCGCGAGTTCCTGCGGGAGATGCCCGCGCGGGCGGACGAATACGGCGACATCCTCAACTCCAACGAGATCGTGCTGCAGCGGCTGCGCGGGACGTGCCCGCTGGACGCCGAGACGCTGCTGTCACTGGGAGTGACCGGGCCGCTGCTACGCGCCGCCGGCCACCCATGGGATCTGCGCAAGGCGGACCCCTACTGCTCCTATGAGGACTTCGACTTCAAGATTCCGGTCGGCACCGTCGGTGACAACTACGACCGCTTCGCCGTCCGCCTGGCCGAGATCTACGAGTCGGTGAAGATCATCGAACAGGCGATCGACGGGCTGCCCGAAGGGCCCTTCATCACCACCGATCGCAAGGTGGCGCTGCCGCCACGCCACGAGCTCGCCACCTCGATGGAGGCCCTGATCCACCACTTCAAGCTCGTCACCGAGGGCTTCCGTGTGCCTCCGGGGGAGATCTACCTGCCGATCGAGTCCCCCCGCGGGGAGCTCGCCTGCTACGTGCGCTCGGACGGCTCGTCCAAGCCGGCCCGTGTGCACATGCGCGACCCGAGCTTCGTCAATCTCCAGGCGCTCGCTCACATGGTCAAGGGCAGCTACATCGCCGACATGATCGCCACGGTCGCGATGCTCGACCCGATCCTCGGGGGTATCGACCGGTGAGCGCCCGCGAGGAGGGCGCGCCGATCAGCCAGATCGTCTCGCCGGGAGGGTCTTCCTATGGCCCGCAACCGGCGCGGGTGCATCGCTTCGAGCACGGCTCGCGCGTACCCGGCTGGGACCGGGCCGCGGACCTGGAGAAGGACCCGGCCCTGATCCCCGACCCCGAGCAGGTGGACGTCCCGGCCTCGCTGCGGGAGGAGATCGAGGCGCGCATGGGCGACTACCCCGACCGCCACTCCGCCGTCCTGCCCGCGCTGATGGCAGCCCAGACACTCCACGGCTGGTGCTCGCCCGAGGCCTTCCGGCAGGTGGCCTGCGTGATGCGGGTGACGCCCGCCTACCTCGAATCGGTGGCCACCTTCTACGACATGCTCGAGCTGCACCCGGTGGCCCCCCACACCGTGTACGTGTGCACGAACATCTCCTGCTCGCTGCGGGGCGCCGACGAGCTGTTCGCGGCCCTCAGCGCGCAGGCCGGCGAACTCGCGAACGTGCGCTCCTTCGAGTGCCTGGGGGCGTGCGACATCGCCCCGATGGCGAGCGTGGACGGCGCCTACATCGGCCCCCTCTCCGCCGAGGACGTGCCGGTCCTGCTCGAGGACCTCCGTGAGGGGCGCGACGTGCTGCCCGACCGCCACCTCTCGCGCCGCCCCGTCGCCGACCCGCGCGGGCGGGAGTCCTCGGGCGAATCCCCGGGAGGAGGCTCCTAGATGGCGGCCGCCCCGCCCCTGTTGCTGTTCGACGGCATCGACGTCCCCGGGCTGCGCACGCTCGACGTGTACCAGCAGCGCGGCGGCTACGAGTCGCTGCGCAAGGCCCTGGCCCAGGAGCCCCAGGAGGTACTCGACTCGCTGGAAGCGTCGGGGCTGCGAGGACGCGGGGGCGCCGGCTTCGCGATGGGCAAGAAGATCTCGTTCCTGCCCAAGGGGGCGATCGAGCGCTACCTGGTGTGCAACGCGGACGAGTCCGAGCCCGGGACCTTCAAGGACCGCGAACTGCTCGAAAAGAACCCCCACATGCTGATCGAGGGGCTTGTGATCGCCTCCTACGCAGCCGGCGCGAGCCGCTCGTTCATCTACATCAGGGGCGAGTACGTCGAGCCCGCCCGAGCCCTCGAGCAGGCGATCGCAGAAGCCCGTGCGGCGGGCTACATCGGCGAGGACATCCTGGGCTCCGGCCACTCGCTCTCGCTGGTGCTCCACCGCGGCGCCGGGGCGTACATCTGTGGCGAGGAGACGGCGCTGCTGGACTCGCTCGAGGGCAAGCGCGGCAACCCGCGGCTGAAGCCCCCGTTCCCGGCCAACCAGGGCCTCTACCAGGGTCCCACCCTGATCAACAACGTCGAGACCCTCTCCACCGTGCCCGCGATCGTGAGGCTCGGCGGAGCGCAGTACGCGGAGATCGGGGTGCAGAACTCGACCGGCACCAAGCTCGTCTCGGTCTCCGGCCACGTGCAGCGGCCCGGCAACTACGAGATCGAGCTCGGGATGCCCTCGCGGGAGCTGATCTACGACCTCGCCGGCGGACCCCCGGAAGGCCGCGCCGTGAAGTGCTGGTTCCCGGGCGGATCCTCCTCGCCGGTGCTGACCGCCGCTGACCTCGACGTGCCCTACGACTTCGACTCGATGGCGAAGGCCGGGTCGATGCTGGGCTCCGGCGCCGTGATCGTCGTGGACGACTCGACCCCGATCCTGGACGTCGCGCTGAAGGTGGCCAAGTTCTACCGCCACGAGTCCTGCGGCAAGTGCACGCCCTGCCGGGAGGGCACCAACTGGACGGTGAAGATGCTCGAACGGATCGAGACCGGAGAGGCCACGCCGATGGATCTCGAGATCATGGCCTCCGTCCAGGAGCACATCATCGGCAACTGCCTGTGCGTGCTCGGCGACGCGATGGCGATGCCGATCGGCTCGATGATCGCCAAGTTCCGCGACGAGTTCGAAGCCCACATCGAACGGGCGCGCGAAGCGCGCGTGGGGGTCTAGATGCCGCGGCCGGCACAGCGCATGATCTCCTTCACGATCGACGGCCGCGAGGTCACCGCGCCGGAGAACTCGATGCTGGTCGACGCCGCCAAATACGGCGACGTCGAGATCCCGGTGTTCTGCTACGAACCGAAGCTCGGCGCGCCCGTGGGCGCCTGCCGCATGTGCCTGGTGGAAATCGAGGGGATCCCCAAGCTGCAGACCGGCTGCTCGACCGCCGTCAAGGACGGCATGGTGGTCTACACCCAGACCGACCGCGTCAAGACGGCGCAGCGCTCGGTGGTCGAGTTCCTGCTCATCAACCACCCGCTCGACTGCCCCGTGTGCGACAAGGGCGGCGAGTGCCCGTTGCAGGACATCACCTTCGGTTGGGGAGGCGGGATCTCGCGCTTCGTCGACCCCAAGCGCCACTTCGTCAAGCCGCTGGAGCTCTCGCCGCTGGTGGCGATCGACCGCGAGCGCTGCATCCTCTGCTACCGCTGCGTGCGCTTCTCCCAGGAGGTCGCCGAGGACTACCAGCTGGTGCTGCTCGAGCGCGGGGCCCACTCCTACGTCGCGACCTTCGACGGCCACCCGTACGTCGCACCGTTCGCCGGAAACATCGTCGAGCTGTGCCCGGTCGGGGCGCTGACCTCGCGCCCGTACCGTTTCCGTGCGCGGCCGTGGGACATCGAGGACGCCGGCTCGGTGTGCACGCTCTGCCCCTCCCAGTGCAACGTCACGGTGACCGTCCGCGACGAGCGTGCGCTGCGCGTATTGGGGCGCGAGAACCCCGAGGTGGACGACGGCTGGCTGTGCGACAAGGGCCGCTTCGCCTACCAGTCCTTCCACGTCGACGAGCGCATCACGCGCCCGCTGGTGCGCGACGGCGGTCAGCTGCGGCCGGTCGCGTGGGAGCGCGCGCTCGAGCAGGCCGCCACGACGCTGAAGCGCGCGGGGGCCGGGACGGCCGCGCTGGCGGGATCGGGCACCACCAACGAGGAGGGCCTGCTGCTCTCGCGCCTGCTGCGCGAGGGGCTCGGCTCCCCGCACCTGGACTCGCGCCGCGCGGGAGCGCTTCCGCTCGAACTGCACCGGGCCCTCGGGGACCCCGCGCTGCAGGCGAGCACATCCGATCTCGAGTTCGCCCACGTCGCGCTGGTGCTCGACCTCGAGCCCGTTGACGACGCCCCGATCTTCGACCTGCGCCTGCGCAAGGGCGCCCGCCGGCGGGGTCTGCAGATCGCGCTGGCCACGCCGAGGGCGAGCACGCTCGAGCAGAGCGCCGCCCTGACCGTGCGTTACGAGCTCGGGCAGGGCGCGGCCTTTGCGGCGGCGCTCGCGGCGGCGCTGCGCTCCGAACCGCAGACCGCGCAGCTGGCGCAGGCGGCGGGCTGCGAGGCGACCGAGGTCCAGCGCCTGGCCGGGCTGCTGCGCGGCGACGGCGGCGAGGAGCCCCGCGAGGTCGTGCTGCTGTGGGGCGAGCGACTGACAGCCGGGCCGCGCGGAGCGGCCGGCGCCCGCGCGCTGCTCGCGATCGCCGACGCACTGGGGATGGCCTCGACGCCCGGCGCCGGCCTGCTCGAAGTCCCGCTCGCGAGCAACGGCCGGGGTCTGCGCGAGGCCGGAGTGCTGCCCAACGCCGGGCCCGGGCTGAGCGAGCCGGCGGACGCGGGCACAGCCGCAGGACACGACGCCCCCGCGATCGCCGCCGCGCTCGCCGCCGGCGAGCTGAGCTGTCTTTACCTGCTGCACGCCGACCCCCTCGAGGACCCCTCCCAGCGTGAGCTGTGGGAGCGGGCCCTACACGGGGGCGGAAGCGTGATCGCCCACAGCGCGTTCCTGACCGAGGGCATCCGCGACCACGCCGACGTCGTCTTCCCGGCCGAGGTCTACGCCGAGAAGGAAGGCACGCTCGTGCACCCCGACGGCCGTCTTCAGCGCCTGCGCCCGGCGATCGCGCGCCCGGGCGAAGTGGACGCCGAGTGGCACGTGTTGTGCGAGCTGGCGCTGCGGCTCGGCACCGACCTGGACGTGCTGGGGGCCGCGATGGCCTCGCGTCAGCTGTTCGAGGCGGTCCCCTTCTACGGCGGTCTGACGCTCGAGGAGATCGGCGGACGCGGTGTGCGCTGGCAGCAGCGCGAGGCTGCCGGATCCTTCCCGGGGGGGGACCCGGGGGCACTGGCCGAGGTGGCCGCAGAGGTGCTCTCCCAGGGCCCCAACGGGGCCGGCGGCGAGCCGCTCGGCTACCGCTCCCTGTGGGACGCTCCCGAGGTCCGTTTCTCCCCCGCCCTGGAGTTCCTGTTCGCGGAGCGGGAGCCCGCCTGAGATGGTGCTCGCGACCGTCGACTACGCCGAAGAATGGTGGATCCAGGTCATCAAGGCGATCATCATCTTCGCGGTCGCCCTGCAGCTGGTGCCGATCGTGCTGCTGGCCGAGCGCAAGCTGCTGGGACGCATGCAGAACCGCTACGGCCCCAACCGCGTGGGCCCGTTCGGGATGCTGCAGCCGCTGGCCGACATCCTCAAGCTGCTGACCAAGGAGCAGTTCCGGCCCACGACCTCGGTCGGGGTCCTGTTCGCGGTCGCTCCGGTGATCTCGATCCTGACGGCCTGCGCGGCGTTCGCGATCATTCCCTTCGGCGACACCCAGAACATCTTCGGCACCGAGGTCGGCCTGTACGGGATCGATGTCTCGATCGGGCCCCTGTACCTGTTCGCGTGCGGCGCGATCGCCTTCTACGGGATCATGCTCGGCGGCTGGTCCTCGGGCTCGAAGTACTCGTTCCTGGGGTCGATGCGAGGCGCCGCCCAGCTGATCTCCTACGAGGTCTCCCAGGGGCTGGCGCTGGTGGGCGTGATCATCACCGCCCAGACGCTGTCGCTCACCCAGATCGTGCACGCCCAGACCGGGATGTGGTTCTTCATCCCCCAGGTCGTCGGCTTCCTGATCTTCCTGGTCGCCGGCTTCGCTGAGACCAACCGCGCTCCCTTCGACCTGACCGAGGCCGACGCCGAGCTGGTCGGCGGCTACAACACCGAGTACGGTGGCGGGCGCTTCGCCTCCTACTACTTCGCCGAGTACCTCAACGTGCTGGTGGTCGCGGGCGTAGTCGCCACGATCTTCCTCGGCGGCTGGCTGCTGCCGTTCGGGATCCACCCGCCGGGCTGGGTGGATCCGTTCGTGGTGCTGGCCAAGATGACGATCGTCACGTTCCTCTTCATCTGGGCCAGGGCGACCCTGCCGCGGCTGCGCTACGACCAGCTGATGAGCTTCGGCTGGAAGGTGCTGCTGCCGCTGGCCACGCTCAACGCACTCGTGACGGCGATCGTCGTGGTGGCGACCGACTGATGGCCGACGCACCGGGCAACCCCGGCTCCGAGCAGTCGCCGGCCCTCGCGCCAGGCGCCCCTGCGGGCGCCGGCGAGCCGGCGCCCGCGCCCGCCAACGTGCCCGAGCGACTCGGGGAGTGGCGCCCCGCCCTGGATGTGATCGAGGTCATGCGCACACCCAAGCCGGGGGCCACGCGCGGCACCTGGCGCACGTTCCGCGAGACCGCACGCGGGCTGAAGACGACCTTCGCGCAGATCTTCGCGGGTACCACCACGGTCGAGTACCCGGAGGAGAAGGTGCCGGTCTTCCCGCGTTTTCGCGGGCGCCACAAGCTGCATCGCTTCGAGGACACGGGCCTGGAGAAGTGCGTCGGCTGCTCGCTCTGCGCGGCCGCCTGCCCGGCCGACTGCATCCGCGTGGTGGCGGCCGAGAACACCCCCGAGCAGCGGGTCTCGGCCGGCGAGCGCTACGCCGCCGTGTACGAGATCAACCTCGCCCAGTGCATCTTCTGCGGCTACTGCGAGGTCGCCTGCCCGTTCGACGCGATCACGATGGGCCACGACTACGAGCTCTCCGACTACCACCGCGATGACCTCATCTTCACCAAGGAGATGCTGCTGGCCGAGCCGCTCGAGCGCACGCCGCTGAGAAACGAGGACGAATGAGCAGCGTGTTCTTCTTCATCGCGGCGCTGGGCGTGATCACCGGGGCGGTCGGGGTGGTGTTGCTGCGCGACCCCTTCTTCGCGGTGCTGGCGCTGGTAGTGCACCTCGTCTCGCTGGCGGGGCTGTTCCTGCTGCTGCGCTCGCAGTTCGTGGCGGCGGTGCAGGTGGTCGTGTACGCCGGCGCGGTGATGGTGCTGTACGTGTTCGTCGTCGCCTACGTCGGCGGCGAGGCAGAGACGATCGGCGAGCGCCTGCGGGGCTCCGCCGACGGAGCCGGCGGGGGGCCGGTCGCCTCCGGACTGCGGGGGCTCGGCGCCGTGCTCGGGGCGGCGGTGCTGGTCGAGCTGCTGATCGCGCTGCTCGGGACCGGCCTGGAGGCGATCTCCCACGAAGGAGCTCCCTTCTCGACCTCCGGCGGGGAAGTCCACACCTTCGGCACCCCGGCGTACATCGGCAACCTGCTGCTCACGCGCTTTCTGCTGGCCTTCGAGATCGCCTCCTTCCTGCTGCTGATCGCCGCCGTCGGCGGCGTCGTGCTCGCCCGCCGCCGGGGCGGCATCGACGAGGACCAGGACGAGGGCGTGCTGACGCCGCTGGACCTGGTGCGCCCGCGCCGGAGCGGGACGATGGCCGAGGCGGTCGGCACGCCGAAGGGACAGCGATGAGCATCGCCTGGTACCTGGCGCTGTCGGCGATCGTGTTCTCGCTCGGCGCGGTCGGGGTGATGGTGCGCCGCAACCCGCTGGTCGTGCTGCTGTGCCTGGAGCTGATGCTCAACGGCGGCAACCTGGCGCTGATCGCCTTCTCGCGCATGTGGGGCAACGGCGACGGTCAGATTTTGGCGCTGGTCGTGATGACCGTGGCGGCCTGCGAGGTGTGCATCGGGCTGGGGATGATCGTGGCGCTCTACCGCCGGCGGCTTCCGATCGACGTGGACGAACTGCGAGAGCTGCAGGGCTAGGCCTTGGGCGCGACGACCTACGCCTGGCTGGTGCTCGCCTTCCCGCTCGCGGGAACGCTGGCGATCTCCCTCTCCTACCGGCGTATCGGCAAGGCGGCCGGCTGGGTCGGGACGGCCGCGATCCTGCTGTCCTTCGCGGCCGCGGTCGCGACCCTGATCAAGCTGCAGGGCCACGCGCCCGCTCACCGGCAGCTGGTGTCCTCGCTGTGGAGCTACGCCTCGACCGTCGGCGTCGACGCCGAAGTCTCGATCCTGGTCGATCCGCTGTCGGTGTTCATGATCCTGATCGTCACCGGGGTCTCCTCGATGATCCACCTGTACTCGGTCGCCTACATGGACCGCGACCGGGGCTACGCGCGCTACTTCGCCTACCTGAACTTCTTCGTCTTCGCGATGCTGCTGCTGGTCCTCGGCGGCAACTTCGTGATCCTGATCGTCGGCTGGGCCTTCGTCGGCGCCGCCTCCTACCTGCTGATCTCCTTCTGGTACCGGCGCACGACCGCCACCGCGGCCGGGATCAAGGCGTTCGTGATCAACGTCGTCGGCGACGCGGGCCTCGTGCTGGGGACCTTCTTCATCTTCAAGCACACCCACACGCTCGACTTCCTGCGCACCTTCCACGCGGTCGAACACGGGGCCTTCGGGTTCAGTCCCAACAACGGCGACCTCGTGGCGGGCTGCGTGCTGCTGCTCGTCGGAGCGTTTGCGAAGTCCGCCCAGATCCCGCTCCACACCTGGCTTCCCGACGCCATGGAGGGACCAACGCCGGTCAGCGCGCTGATCCACGCGGCCACGATGGTGACCGCCGGCGTGTACCTGATCGCGCGCATGCACCCGCTCTTCGAACGCGCCCCGGCGGCGCAGGACGTGGGCGCCACCATCGGCTGCGCAACGCTGCTGATCGCGGCCACGATCGCGCTCGTGCAGACCGACATCAAGCGCGTGATCGCGTACTCGACGATGTCGCAGATCGGCTACATGATCATGGGCGTATCGGTGGGCGCCTACGCCGCGGGCCTGTTCCACCTGATGACCCACGCCTTCTTCAAGGCGCTGCTGTTCATGGGCGCGGGCTCGCTGATCGGCGCCATGGCCGGCGAGCAGTCGCTCAATCGCATGGGCGGCTTCCGCAAGGCGATGCCCTTCACCTACGGGTGCTTCCTGATCGGCGGGCTGGCACTGTCGGGGGTGCCGCCCTTCGCGGGCTTCTTCTCCAAGGACGAGATCCTGCTCGACACCGGCGAGCGCGGAGGCTGGCACTGGGCCCTCTACGGGATCGGTTACTTCGCCGCCCTGCTGACCGCGATCTACACCTTCCGCATGATCTTCCGCGCCTTCCACGGGGAGCCGGTGGCGGAGGCGCGCGAGCTCGAAGAAGGCCACCAGCACCACGCGCCGGCGCCCTTCAACCCGGCCAACGGCGAAGAGGAGGACCTCGACGTCGGCTTCCCCGGCCCCACCCACGCGATCGCCGAACGGGCCTGGCCGATGGCGGTGGCTATGACCGTGCTGGCGGTCGGGGCGGTCCTCGCCGGGGTCGTGCAGATCCCGAAAGTGGACGACGTGATCACCAACTTCCTGCAGGGGTCCTTCGAGCACACCAGCCACTACGAAGAGCCGACCAAAGAAGGGCTGCTCGTGTTCGGCCTCGGCCTCGGCACGGTGCTGGCGCTGGTCGGGATCGCGATCGCCCACCGCGTGTGGGTCGTCAAGCCGGGCACCTCCACCCGTGTGCGCGAGCGCCTGGAGTGGCTGTATGAGCTGCTCAGCCACGCCTGGTACTTCAACGAGCTGATAGACGCCCTCGTCGTGCGCCCGGTGGCGGCGGCCGGGGCGTTCGCGAAGAACACCTTCGAGCGCACCTTCGTGGACGAGACGCTGATCGGGGGCACGACCGGGATCGTGCGTGCGGGCTCGGCGGCGGTGCGGGCGGTGCAGAGCGGCTTCGTGCGCTACTACGCCGCGCTGCTGATCGTCGGCGTGGCGGGCGTGGGCTTCTACTTCCTGCTGCAGAGCTGACGATGGCGGCGCTCTCGATCATGCTCTGGTTGCCCGCCGCGAGCGGCCTGCTGGGAGCCCTCGCGGGGCTGGCCGCCGGCCGCCGGCCGGCGCGGGCCTGGCTGCCGGGCGCGTTCGCGCTGACGGGAGCCCTGGGCGCGTTCGGCCTGTCGCTGGCCTACATCGTGCAGTACAAGCCGGGCGGCGGGCTGCAGGACGTCACCGACGTCGTCTGGATCGCCGAACTGGGAATCCACTACAAGATTGCCCTGAGCGGGCTGAACCTGTTCCTGCTCGCGCTCACCACGCTGCTGTTCGGGGTGGCGGTGTTCGCCTCCAAGCTGCGCACCTGGGAGCGCCCGCGGCTCTTCTACTTCAACCTGATGCTCGCCGAGTCCGCCGTGCTCGGCGCCCTCCTGGCCCAGGACCTGGTCCTGTTCGTCGCCTTCTTCGACCTGATGTTGATCCCGTTCTACTTCCTGACGGGCGGCTGGGGCCGTGAGCCCGGGCGCGTGCGGGCGACGATCAAGCTCGTCATCTACACGTTCGTGGGCTCGCTGCTGATGCTGGCGGGCGCGGTCGCGCTGGGCGTGATCGCCTCCGAGCACTCCGGCCACCACATCACCTTCGTGCTCTCCAGCCTGCAGGCGATGGGCCTGCCGAACGGCTCCCAGGACTGGATCTTCCTGTGCTTCGCCGCGGCCTTCCTGGTGAAGATGCCCGCCTTCCCGCTGCACGGCTGGATGCCCGACGGCTACCGCGCGATGCCGATCGAGGTGCTGATGGTCTTCTCGGGCGTGCTCTCGAAGGTCGGCGCCTACGGCTTCCTGGCGATCGTGCTGCCGCTGATGCCCCACGCCTCGGTGCACTACCAGACCCTGATGCTGGTGATCGCGCTGGCCTCGATCCTGTACGGCTCCGCGCAGGCCTTCAGCCAGACCGACGCGCGCCTGATCGCCGGCTACTCCTCGGTCGCCCAGCTCGGCTTCATCACCCTGGGGATCTTCGCGCTCAACTCCCAGGGAGCCCAGGGAGCGCTGCTGCAGATGGTCAACCACGGCCTCGTCGTCGGCGCGCTGCTGTTCATCGTGGTGCTGCTCTCCCGGCGCGCCGGCGGCTCGGAGGACATCCGCGAGATGGGTGGGATCGCCTTCCGCGCACCGGTGCTGGCGAGCCTCTTCCTGATCGTCTCGCTGGCGACGCTCGCGATCCCCGGCTCGGCCAACTTCGTAGGTGAGTTCCTGATCCTGCTCGGCGTCTTCAACGCCAAGCTCGTGATCGCGATCATCGCCTTCAGCGGGGTCGTGCTGGCGAGCGTGTACGCGCTGCGGCTGTTCATCACCGCGATGCACAACCGCGTCGGCCCGTCGGTGGACTCGCGCGAGGTCGCCCTCCCCCAGGCCGCCGTGATCGTGCCGCTGATCGCGGTGGTGCTGTTCCTGGCGCTCTACCCGCAGCTGGCGCTGCACCGCAGCGAAGGCTCGGTCAAGCGCGCGGTGAGGCCCGCCAGCATCGCCTCCGGGCAGCACGCCTACGCGCTGGCCCCCGCCGGCCCGACAGCCGAGACCTCCGCCGTCGCAGTCGCCGCGCCCGCCGCCGCGTCTCATGCGATCGCAGGAGCGCGCCCGTGAGCCTGCTGCTCGCCACCGCCCACCTGCGCGGCCCGCACATCGACTTCGGCGCGCTGTCGCCGCTGATCGCGCTGCTGGGGGGCGCGGTGGTGGTGCTGTGCTTCGGCATGCTCGGCTCGGGCTTCGCGCGGCGCACGCTCGTACCGCTGCTCAGTCTGGTGGCGCTCGGGACCGCCCTCGGCCTGACGATCTGGCAGTGGAACACGCACGAGGGGGTGGCCGCCGGGGCGCTGCGGGTGGACCGCCTGGGGCTCGTGCTGAGCATCGTCCTGATCGCCGGGGGCGCCTGCGCGGTGCTGCTGGCGTGGCGCTCGCTGGCCGCCAAGGAAGCCGCCCACGGAGAGTTTCACGCCCTGCTGCTGACCTCGCTGGCCGGGATGTCGCTGCTCGCCTCCGCCCAGAACACGGTGATCCTGTTCGTCGGCCTGGAGCTCCTGTCGATCCCCCTGTACGTGCTGTGCGCGACCGAAATGCGCCGCGAGCACTCGCTCGAGTCCGGGCTCAAGTACCTGATCATCGGCTCGGTGGGGTCGGCCACGCTGCTGTACGGGCTGGCGATGATCTACGGCGCCACCGGCCACACCGACTTCGCCGGGATCGCGGGCGCGCTGTCCAAGGGCGACCTCGCGACCGACCCGCTGACGCTGACCGGGGTCGCCCTGTGCGCCGCCGGCCTCGCCTTCAAGGCTTCGGTGGCGCCATTTCACCAGTGGACTCCGGACGTCTACGAGGGCGCCCCCACGCCGGTGACCGCGTTCATGGCGGTGACGACCAAGGTGGCGGCACTGGGCGTCTTCATCCGCCTCTTCGAGGTCGCGCTGATCGGCACCCGCAGCAGCTGGGCGCCGGCACTGGCGGCGCTCGCCACGATCACGATCCTGGTCGGCAACGTCGGCGCGCTCGGGCAGTCCTCGCTGAAGCGGATGCTGGCCTACTCCTCGGTGGGCCAGGTCGGCTACATGCTCGCCGGCGTGGTGGTGGCGAGCAGCCTGGGCGTGAAGGCGACCGTCTTCTACCTCGCCGTGTACCTGTTCATGAACATGGCGGCCTTCGCCGTGATCCTCGCGCGCGAGCGGGAAACCGACCTCGGCGACAGCATCGCCGCCGTCACCGGCCTCGGCCGCCAGCGACCGCTGCTCGCCTGGCCGCTGACGATCGCGATGCTCGGCCTCGCCGGGATCCCCGCCACCGCCGGCTTCATCGGCAAGTTCTATTTGATCGACGCCGCCGTCAGCGGGGGCTATGCCTGGCTGGGCGTCGTGATCGTGGTCGGGTCGATGATCTCGCTCGCCTACTACCTGCCGGTGATCGCGGCCATGTGGATGCGCGAGGCGCCCGCCGCCGCCGCCGCCGCGGGCGAGGCCGAGCCGGCGTCTGGGCCCACGCCGCCGGGCCCCGGGGCGCTGCCGGTGCTCGCCGGGGGCTCCCCGGAGCTCGACGAGGAGCCCAGCGAGGCCCTCAGCACGCGTAGACCCCAGCCCGAGGTGCTGCTGGTGGCGCTGGTGTGCGGGGCGGCGACGATCTTCTTCGGCGTGATTCCCCAGCCCCTGTTCGAGCTGGTCAGCCACGCCGCCGGCACGCTCGGGCTGTAAGGCCCCGCTGCCGACGGTGCGAGGGCCGGCGTCGAGCCGGCCCGGCTACACCCGGCCCGCGTCGCGGGCTGCCTGCTCGGCCTGCTCGAGCTGGCGTTGGACGAGGTCCAGTCCCGCGTCCCAGAAGCCGGGGTCGGCGAGGTCCACGCCGACGATCCGCCCGAGCTCCTCGGGCGCGCGCGAGCCGCCGGCGGCGAGCAGCTCCAGGTAGCTGGGCACCATCTCATCGCCGAGCTGCTCGTAGCGCTCGTACACCGACAGCGCCAGCAGCTGCCCGTATGCGTAGGCATACACGTACCCGGGGGTGGAGATGAAGTGGGGAATGTAGGACCACCAGCTCAGATAGCCCTCGGTCAGCTCGACCGAGTCGCCGAAGAACTCGCTCTGGCTCTCGCTCCACAGCTCCCCCATCCGCTCCACCGACAGCTCCCCCTCCTCGCGCCGGGCGGTGTGCACGAGCCCCTCGAAGCGGTTCATCGCCACCTGCCTGAAGACGGTCGCGATCGTGTCCTCGAGGTTCTCGGCCAGCAGCGCCAGCCGCGAGGCCGGGGCACTGTCCTCAGCCAGCAGGCGGCCGAAGACGATCGTCTCGCCGAACACCGAGGCCGTCTCGGCCAGCGTCAGCGGGGTGGCCTGGTGGAAGATGCCCTGCCCGGCGGCCAGCGCGAAATGCACGCCGTGGCCGAGCTCGTGGGCGAGCGTGAGCACGTCGCGGCGGCGGAAGGTGTAGTTCAGCAGCACGTACGGGAACACCGACGGGGTGGCCGCCGCGCAGAAGGCGCCGCCGCGCTTGCCGGGGCGCACCGGCCCGTCGATGTGGCTGTCCGAGAAGAAACGCGCCGCCAGCCGGCCGAGCTCCGGCGAGAAGGAGCTGTAGCAGTCGGTCACGATCTCGCGCGCCTGGGCGTAGGGGTACTCGACCACGTCCTCGGTGACGGCGGCGCTGCGGTCGTAGTCGGCCAGGCGATCGATACCCAGCAGGCGCGCCTTCAGCCGGTACCACGAGCGCGGGATCTCATAGCGCCCGCGCACCGCCTCCAGCAGGGCGTTGACGGACTCGTCGCTGGCTTCGTTGGCGAGGTTGCGCGCCGCCAGCCAGTGGGGGTAGCGGCGCAGGCGGTCGTCGACCGCCTTGTCGGCCAACAGCGTGTTGAACACGTACGCGCGCGTGCGTAGCCCCGGGGCGAGCGCCTCGGTGACAGCCTCGGCGGTGGTCCGGCGCTGCTCTCGGTCGGGGCTCATCAAGCGGCTGAGGGCGACGTCGAGCGCCACGGCCTCGTCGTCCGCGGCATCCGGGAGGCGCACCCGTATCGCCGCCGTCTGCTCCTCGAACAGGCGTGTCCAGGCGTTCGCGCCGGTGAGCGACTTCTCCGCCAGCACCTTCTCCTCGGGCTCGCTCAGCAGGTGGTCGCGGTAGCGGCGCACGCTGCGCAGATGGTGGCGGCAGAAGTCCAGTCCCTCGCCGGCCAGCAGCTCCTCTGCCCGCTCGTCGCTGAGCGCGGCCCACTGCAGCTCGAAGAACAGCAGTGCCGTCTGGATCGCGGTCTCCTGCTCCTGGGCATGGGCGAGCAGCGCGCCGCGCTGCGGATCGGCGGTGTCGGTGGAGAACCTCAGGGCGGCGAAGTAACCACCGCGAGCCGCCAGCTCCTGGATCTCGGCGAGCTCCCGCATGGCGGCGGCGAGACCGTCGCCGCCGAGCTGCTCCAGGCGCCCCGAATAGCTCTCGGCGAACGCTCGGGACCGCTCGAGGGCTTCCGCCAGCCGCTGCCTGGCGCCCTGCTCGCCCTCCCCGTCGACCAGCTGCTCGAGGTCCCAGGCCGCCGCCTCGAGCTGCTCGTCACGTGTATCGCTGCCAGCGCTCGCCGCCATCGTTCGACCGCGCAGCTTAGCTCGCCGCACCGGGGCCGGCAGGCGGCTCGCCGCCGTGGTCGAGTCCACCGCTCCGCGAGCGGGTCAGGAGGGCCGTTGCTACTCGTACTGCAGCGCCCGCAGCACGTTCAGCCGCGCAGCTCGTCGGGCCGGGAAGATCGCGGCGAGCAGACCCGCGAGGATTGCGGCGATCACGACCACCACGAGCGTCCCGACCGGGATCGTGAAGGCCGGGTATTCGATCGCCTGCCCGATCATCAGCGCGAGCAGGACCCCCACCGGGATCCCGAGCGCCGCGCCGATCAGCGCCGTGATGACGCTCTCGTGGCGGATCATTCGGCGCACCTGCCGGCGTGTCATCCCCACCGCGCGCAGCATCCCGAGCTCGCGCGTGCGCTCGAAGACGGTCAGCACGAGCGTGTTGACGATCCCGAAGAGGCTGACGATGATCGACAGCGAGAGCAGCACGTACAGCAGGTTCAGCAGCGTGTCGATGCCCTTCTCCTGGTTTTCCTTGAACTGGCTCTCGGTCTGGAGCTTCGCGTCGGGGAAGGCGGCCAAGGCAGCTTCCAGGCGGTGGGTGTTGGCCGCGTTCGCGCCACCGGTCATGTCGATGAACGTGTAGACGCTCTGCGGGTTCTGGTATTCGGCGTCGAAGCGTTCGGTCGAGATCGTGATGTCGCCGAACGGCGACCCCCCCTTCGGCGGCACGAAGATGCCGTGCAGTTCCAGGTGCATGATCTTGCCCGTCGGCGTCTTGACGATCAGCGGCGAGCCGACCTTCAGGTGTTCTTCTTTGGCGTAGTCCTTTGACACGAACGCGCCGTCGTGTCCGAGTCCAGCGGGCACGGCCGGCGAGCCGTGCTGCCATTTGACGTGGATCACGCGGCTGATGTCACCCGAGACGCCGCTGATGTTCACCTTCCCGCCGGGCGTGCGCCCCGAGCCGGCGCGGACGCCGGAGACGACTTCGACGCCCGGCACCGTCGCGACCGCTTCCGCCGAGGCGCTGGAGATCGGCGAGAAGTTGTTCGTCGCGGTGAGCGCGTAGTCGCCGTGGAAGACCTGGTTGATGGCGTTCTCGAAGGTCGACTTCAGGCCCGCCGCCAGGACGGCCACAAGCGTGACCAGCGCCAGCCCGATCATCAATGCCGACGCGGTCGAGGCGGTGCGTGCCGGGTTGCGCATCGCGTTGCCTCGCGCGAGCCTGCCGGCGGTGCCGCCGATCTTCGTCCCGGGCCATCCGAGCACCCGCGCGAGCGGCGGCACGAGCGTCTTGGCGAGCATCGCGACGCCCACGAACAGGCCGGCCGCGCCGAGGCCGATCGCCAACAGGCGAGTGCCGGAGGAGAGCGAGCCGGCGAACAGGCCTACCAGCATCAGTGCCACAGCGCCGCCGATCGTCAGCCCGGCGGCCACATTTCCGTAGCGGGCAAAGCGCGAGGTTGGCAGCACGGCGCCCTCGCGCACGGCCGCTATCGGCGGCACCCGCGTTGCCCGGATCGCGGGCCGTAGAGCCGCGAGCATCGTGATCCCGACGCCCACGAGCAGCGAGACGACCACCGTGCGCGTGGCGAACACCGTCGCCGCCTGCGGCAGGTCGATGCCGAAGGACACGAACAGGGAGTTCAGCCCCTTCGCCAGGGCCAGCCCGAGGAACAGCCCCACGATGGAGGCGAGCAGTCCGATCAGGAAGGCTTCGACGAGCACCGAGCGACGCACCTGTCGCTGCGTCGCGCCGAGCGTGCGCAGCGTGGCGAGCTCGCGCGTGCGCTGCGCGATCGTGATCGAGAGGGTGTTCGCGATCACGAACGCGCCCACGAACAGCGCGACCCCGCCGAATGCCAGCAGGAAGTTCTGGATGATCGAGAGGAAGCCGTTGGTGTTCTTCGTCTGCTGCTTGGCCTGGGCTTCACCCGTGCGGACCTGGGCGTTGGGCGGGAGCAGCGGCTTGATCTCTTCGACCAGCCGCGCGGGCGTATAGCCCTGAGCGGCCGCGATCGAGATCGAGTCGAGCTTTCCTTCCTTGTGGAACGCCTTTTGCGCGGCCGCGAATTCGAGGATCGTCATCGTCGCGCCGCCGAGCGAGGAGACACCGCCGATCTTGGCGATGCCCGAGATGCGCAGGCGCTGCTCGGCGCCCAGGGCGATCACGCCGATCGTCTCTCCGACCTTGTAGTTGTGCCGTTTGGCCGTGTTCGCGTCGATCGCGACCTGGCCAGGGCCGACCGGCCAGCTGCCGGCGGTGAGGGTGAGCGGGTTGAAACGCTGGTTGCCGTGCGGATGGACGCTGAAGGCCAGGTCGGGGGCCCCGCCGACGGCGATCACTTTGCCATCGCGCCCCACCAGCTGTGCGGTGTCTTCGACGGACCCCTGGGCTTCCGCGACGCCGGGCACCGCGCGCACCTTGGCGAGCAGGGCTTCGGAGAAGGCCGGTGCCTCACGTCTTTCGCCGCCTTCTTCTTCTTCTCCGCTGACCGCGCTCTTGCCCTTGATTACGACGTCGGTGTGCTGGTAGACGGTTTCGAAGACTGTCCCGAACGCCGATTTGATCGTGTCGGTGAGGATGTAGGTGCCGCTGATCATCGCGACCCCGAGCACGATTGCGAGCGCCGTCAGCGCCGCCCGCAGCTTGCGCCCGGCGAGGCCCTTCAGCGCGACGCGGATCACGCCGTCAGCTCGCCCATCACGGCGAGGACCTCCGCCGCGGTCACCCCCGCCAGCTCCTTGACGATTCGTCCGTCGGCGATGAACAGGATGCGGTCGGCGATCGCGGCCGCCCGCGCGTCGTGCGTCACCATCACCGTCGTCTGGCCGTAGGCGTCGACCGAGTCGCGCATCAGCTCGAGGATTTCCCCGCCGGTCTTGGAGTCGAGGTTGCCGGTCGGCTCATCGGCCAGCAGAATCGTCGGACGCGAGATCAGGGCACGCGCGATCGCCACGCGCTGCTGCTCGCCGCCCGAGAGCTCAGACGGTCGGTGCTTGCCGCGAGCCGTGAGACCCACCTTGTCCATCAGCTGGCCGAGCCACTCAGGGTCGACCCGCTCGCCCGCGATCGCCAGCGGCAGCGCCACGTTCTCCTCGGCGTCGAGCATCGGCAGCAGGTTGAAGAACTGGAAGATGAAGCCGATGTGCTCGCGGCGTAGGCGTGTCAGGTCGGCATCATCGAGCGTCCCGAGCTCGGTGCCGGCGATCGTCACGGTCCCCGAGGTGGGCTGGTCGAGACCGGCCAGCAGGTGCATCAGGGTCGACTTCCCCGACCCGGAGGGACCCATCACGGCGACCAGTTCGCCGCTGCGCACGTCGAGGTCCACGCCCCGCAGCGCCTCCACGGCGGTGGCACCCTCGCCGTAGCGGCGGATAAGACCTCGGGCCGTCACCGGGACGGCAGCGACGGCGGCGGGCGTGGTGTTCTCTGCCAGCGACATCCGCTGGATTCAAGCTACCCGATCGGACCTCCGCTACCCGTAAAGATCCGGGCAAGGACCTCAAGGGCGGCTGATCTGCGTGGATCGTCGCGCTGTACCGTCTGAGCCGGCGATGCAGAGGACCCAGCTCGGCCAGACCGGTATGGAGATCACGCGGCTCGGATTCGGGGCGTGGGCGGTCGGCGGCGGCGAGTGGGAGTTCGGCTGGGGGCCGCAGGAGGACGAGCAGTCCCTCGCTGCCATCCACCGGGCCCTGGAGCTGGGCGTCAACTGGATCGACACGGCGGCCGCCTACGGCTTCGGGCACTCCGAGGAGGTCGTGGGCCGGGCCCTGGAGGGGCTGGCCGAGCCGCCCTACGTGTTCACCAAGTGCTCGCTGCTGGAGGGTCCCGGGCGGAAGGTGCTGCACAGCCTGCAGCGGGACTCGATCACGCGGGAGGCACACGCCAGCCTCGAACGCCTCGGCGTGCAGGCGATCGACCTCTACCAGATCCACTGGCCGATCCCCCCCGAGGACATCGAGCAGGGTTGGGCCGCGCTGGCGGAGCTGCGCGAGCAGGGGCTCGTGCGCCACATCGGCGTCTCCAACTTCAGCGTCGGCAAGCTGGAGCGCATCCAGCAGCTCGCGCCGGTGGAGACGCTGCAGCCGGAGTACTCGCTGATCGAGCGCCACACCGAGCCGAAGCTGCTCCCGTTCGCCGAGCGCGAGGGGATCGGCGTGATCGTGTACTCGCCGATGGGCTCGGGGATGCTGACCGGCGCGATGACCCGCGAGCGCCTGCAGGGTCTCGCCCCGGAGGACTGGCGCCGCCGCGACGATCGCTTCAACGAGCCGCAGCTGTCCGAGAACCTCGCCCTGGTCGAGCGCCTGCAGCGGGTGGCCGAGCGCCACAACGTCAGCCCAGGCGCGGTCGCGGTCGCATGGACGCTGGCGAACCCGGCGGTCGACGGGGCGATCGTCGGCTTCCGCTCGGCCGCGCAGGTCGACCCGGTGCTCGCCGCGGCGGACCTGCAGCTGAGCCCCGAGGACCTACGCGAGATCGAAGGCGGCTAGGGCGAGATCCCGAACACGCGGCGGGACTCCTCAGGCGTCCCGCTCGATGCGCAGGATCACCGCTCGCCGGGCGTGGCCGGCGGCCTTCAGCAGCGCCGCGATCTCCTCTTCGCGCAGCTCCTCGGCGACCCCCACCGAGACCACCAGCGGCTCCGTGCCGGTGCCCGCCCGCCCGATCACCCGCGCAGCGTCCTCGGCCTGGCGGCGGAGGGCTTCCGGGGAGGGCACGGACAGCACCACCTGCCCCGCCGCGGCGGCCTCGAGATTGCCGTCCTCGTCGGTGGGCCCGGCCGCGACGACCACCTCGCCGCTGGCGATCGACGCGAGCGCGGAGTGCTCGAGCTGGCGCTCGAGGGGCCCACCCTGCGGAAGCTCGATGATCAGCCTCGGCTCCGATGCCACCGCGCGAGCGTATCGCTAACGTCCTATCAGCGGTGATCCTCGGTATCGGCGACGTCCATGTCCAGGTCCCCCATCGGCGGACGGCCGAAGAGGTGATGGCGGCGGCCGCCCGCCGGGCGCTTGCCCAGGAGGGCTGCCACTCGTTCTTGTTCGCCGAGGTTCTCCAGGATCCAGGCCACTTCGTCGTCCTGGAGAGCTGGAGCGACCAGGAGGCGGTCGAGCGCCACTACGGCTCGCCGGCCTTCGCCGACTATCAGCGCGCCATCACCAAGCTGCTGGTGCGCGAATCCGAGTATCGCCTGCACGTGGTCGCCGAGACGCTGAGGCCGCTCGACAGCTCGACGATCGTCACCAGCCAGGACGACTGAGCGCGCGGCGGCCGTCACCCCTCGCCGGGGCCGCCTGATCAGTCGCCAGCAGCTCTGGCGAGGCGGATCGCCTCGCGCTCGGCGAGCCGGTTTTCCCGGCGCAGCTGCGCGTCCATCTCGCGGCGGCGCTCCACCTCGGTCTCCGGCACGAGCGGCGGAACCTCGACCGGGAGCCCCTGATCGTCGATGGCCACCATCGTCAGGTACGCGCTCGAGGAGTGCCGTGCCTCGCCGCTGCGGACGTTTTCGGACTCGACTCGCACGCCGACCTCCATCGATGTCCTCCAGGCGGCGTTGACGGTGGCGCTGAAGGTGACCAGCTGGGCCACGTGAACGGGTTCCAGGAAGGTCATGCGGTCCATCCCCGCCGTCACCACGCGTCCGTGGCAGTGGCGGATCGCGGCCAGGCCCGCGACCTCGTCGCAGAGGCGCATGATCACGCCGCCGTGCACGAAGCCAGCCGTGTTGGCGTCCGTGATTCCCATCCAGCGGGTGAGCACCGAGCTCGTGTCGGAGGGGCGCTGCGGCGGCACGCGCGCCCACTCTACGCTGCCCGCGTGGGACCCGCGGCCGTGGCCTTCGACCTCGACGGTGTGCTGATCGACTCCGAGGGCGTGTGGAACGAGGCCCGTCGCGAGGTGGCTCTGGCACACGGGGGTCACTGGAGCATCGACGCCCAGCGCGAGATGATGGGCATGAGCTCGCTGGAGTGGTCGCGCTACATACACGAGCAGCTCGCCGTCGAGCTCGCCCCCGAGCAGATCTCCGAGCTCGTCGTGGGCCGGCTGCTCGAGCTCTACCGCCACGGGCTCCCACTGCTGCCGGGAGCGGTGGAGGCCGTCGAGTCGCTGAGCGGGGCCTGGCCCCTGGCGCTCGCGTCGTCGGCCAACCGCCCGGTGATCGAGCTCGTGCTCTCGCTCTCGGGGCTGGGAGATCGTTTCTCCGCGACGGTCTCCTCCGAGGAGGTGGCGCGCGGCAAGCCCGCCCCCGATGTGTACCTGGAGGCGGCCCGGCGCCTGGGTGTGGAGGCCGGCGAGTGCGTGGCGGTCGAGGACTCCGCCAACGGGATCCGCAGTGCCGCCGCGGCGGAGATGAAGGTGATCGCGGTCCCGAACCGCGAGTTCCCTCCCTCCTCGGCGGAGCTGGCGCTGGCCGAGGAGGTGCTCAGCTCGCTGCGGGAGCTCGACCGGGCCCGCGTCGAATGGGTCGCCGCCGGCGCATGACGCGCCGGCGCGCAGGGCAATACCATCGCAGCGTGCCCACCGAGCCCGCCCGCCCCACCGGATGAGCGTTCTCACTCCCCGGCTGCGAGAACTCCTCGACGCGCAGATCGTGGGGGTGCTCGTGACCGAGCCGGCCAAGGGCCGGCCGCTGCAGTCAGTCGTCTACTACGCGCGCGAGGACGAGCGCCTGTTGATCTCGAGTGTCACCCACCGGCTGAAGGTGCGCGACGTGCAGCGGACGGGCTGGGCCTCGCTGTGCGTGATGGGCTTCGTGCGGCCGTTTCCGGCGGCGACCTTCTCCGGCTCGGCCACGATCCTCACCGAGCACATCGGCCCCGCCACGGCGGCTGTTGCGCAGCGCTTCCTCGGCACCGAGGAGCTGCCGGAGGAGCAGACCGACGAGGCGCTGGCGGGCGTCGGCCGCGTGATCATCGCGATCACGGTCGAGCGCGTGACGGCCGCCAGCTTCCTCGAGAGCTGATCAGCCGAGCCAGCGGCTGGTGGCGATCAGCTCGGCGCGGTCGAGGGCCGCTTCGCGGTGCTTGTGGACCTCGAGGTAGGCCGGGTCAGCGACCATCTTCAGGAAGGCGGCAGGGCTCGGATACTCGACCACCAGGATCGCGTCCCACCACGGCCGCTCGCCGTCGCCGATGACGAACGCCTTCGCGGCCCCGGAGTACAGCACCCGTCCGCCGACGCCCTCGAGGTGCACGACGACCCCGCGCGCGTACAGCTTGTAGTGCTCGACGCCGTCCGGCTGCTTGAACTGGAGCAGGTTGATCATCACGACGGGCTCGTCTGCCGGAAGCCCGGCGAGCAGCTCGCGCGGGTCGCTGGTGGGGTTTACCTGCTCTGCCATTGAGTCCTCCTGGATTCGGATTTCATGGTGCTCCGTCGCCGGCGGGTGCGCTCTGGTTTGTCGTCAGCGCACGACCTCGACGCGCGCGATCGTCGACACCGACTGGTAGTAGAGGTCCCGGCGGTAGCCGGGCGCCGGGAACAGAAAGCCCTGTGTGGGAGAGGGCACGGCGGTTCTCGCCTTCTCCTCGCCGGTATCGAGGTCGAGCACCACCAGCTCGTCGTGGCCGAGTCGCAGCGACGCCCGCCGGGCCGCCGGCACGCGCGTGAACAGCGGGCGACCGGCGGCCGACATCGCGCGCCGTACGCGGCGATTGCGCGGCGTCCCCCGCTCCTGCCAATCGCCCGCGATCAGCTCGCGCGTGTCGGGGAAGTGGATCAGGTGGCCGGCGTGGGCGAGGCCGTCCCGGCGCCACAGCGGCTCGAGCTCGTCCCCGGCCAGCCGCCAGGCGCGCAGCACGGCGTTGCCGGCGTCGTAGGCCACCACCACGCCACCGCGGTGGTCCCAGGCGGGCGGGTTGGACTCGGTCCCGTAGGGCAGGCCGCTGATCTCCACGCTGCGGATCGAGCGCTCGTCGTCGTGACGGACCCACCACAGGCGAACGGGGTCCGGCGAGGAGCCGGTGCCGAGCATCGCGCGGTCGGTCTCGTTGCGTCCGTTGTCCATCCACAGCACGTGGTGCTCGGCCATCACGGGATCCCAGCCGTAGCTGCGCCCGGGGCTCGGGCCATAGCTCGGGCGCCAGCGGTCGTCGAGCACCAGCCGCCCCTCGTCGCGATCCAGGCGCAGGCGGAAGGCGGTGCTGGCCCCCAGCGCGATCACGCTCTCGCCGTCGCTGGAGAGCCTCGCGATCGAGGGCTCGCTCAGAAGCAGGGGCGCCACCAGCGGTGCCAGCGTGTCGGGATCGAGCACCGACACCGTCGAGGGCTCCAGGCCGCGCGGCGCGTCGCAGTCCTTCATCACCAGCTCCCCCCCGTCGAGCACCGCGAACGAGTTGTACGGACGTTCGACGGGCAGGCGGTGCGAGGCGAGCACCTCCAGCTCGGGCGAGAGCCGGTGGGCCCAGCAGCCGAACACCATGTGCAGGCTGCCGTTGCGGTGGGCGGCGATTCCCCCCGGCCAGTACGGGCCTCCCGGCAGCCGCGGCGTGCTGGCGCGGACGGCGAGCGTGTTCGGGTCCAGACGCTCGACCCAGGCCTCCACATGGGAGGACTGGGGGCCTCCGAACGGGATCTCGTGACGCAGCGCGTACAGCTCTCCCGGCTCGCGCCAGACGAGAGCGTCGGTCGCCCAGGTGTCCCGTGCCGCGGTCACCGCCAGGCGCTCGTCGGGGGCGAGCCCGAGCCCCGGCAGGCCGTCCGGGGAGCCATGGCGTCTGGACCCGCCGTCCTCGCAGGTCCATGGCTGCGGCCAATAGCCGCTCCTCATCCGCTGGCCGCCCCCGACACGAGCAGCAGCCTACTGGCGAGGGCTACGGGCGAGCGCAGCCGCCGGCACGGCATACTTGGGGGGTGATGTTCGCGTCGATGCAGCGGGCTCTGGCCGGTAGCCGCCCCTCCCCGTCCGAGCGCGAGCGGGCACTGACCGCGCTCAAGCTCCGCTACCGCGAAGGCCGCCTCAGCACCGAGGAGCTCGAGGCACGGGTCGAGCGCGTCTACACGACCGTCAGGCGCAGCGAGGTCGCGGCCTTCCTGTGGGCGATGCCGCTGCAGACGGCGCGCTGGCTGGCACTGCGCAAGGTGCGTCGCCTGCAGAGCACAGTGCTGAGGTTCCACGTGGGCATCTACGCGACGCTGAACGCGACCGTGGTGGGCGTGTGGCTGTTGCTCGGCCAGGGCACATTCTGGCCGGCGGCGGTCCTGCTCCCGACCACCGCGCTGCTGGCGTGGCACGCCGTGCTCTCGCGCAGGCTCACGCGCGCCCTCGGTCGCCGCGGCTGGTAGAAGAACCACTCGTGGCACTGCTGAGCGAGCCTCCGCTCCCGACGAGCTCCGCGGGCGAGGAGCACCTCGACGTGCTGATCCTCGGCGCCGGCCTGTCGGGAATCGGCGCCGCCTGCCACCTGCACCGGGCCTTCCCCCGCTCGACGATCGCGATCCTCGAGGCCCGCGAGGAGATCGGGGGAACCTGGGACCTGTTCCGCTATCCCGGCATCCGCTCGGACTCCGACATGTTCACGATGGGCTACTCCTTCCGGCCCTGGGAGGACGCCCGCGGGATCGCCGACGGCCCCTCGATCCTGAGCTATATCCGCGACACCGCCGAGGCCTACGACGTCGAGCGCCTGATCCGCTTCTCACACCGGGCGATCAGCGCCAGCTGGTCCTCCGAGCAGGCCCGCTGGACGGTGACCGCGCAGCGCAGCGACAGCGGTGAGGAGGTGCGGCTGACCTGCTCGTTTCTGTACATGTGCACCGGCTACTACCGCTACGACGGGGGCTACAGCCCGGACTTCGCCGGCAGCGAGGACTTCAACGGGAAGATCGTGCATCCCCAGCACTGGCCCGCGGACCTGGACTGCGCCGGCAAGCGCGTCGTGGTCATCGGCAGCGGCGCGACGGCCGTCACGCTGATCCCGTCGCTGGCAGCCGAAGGGGCCGAGCACGTGACGATGCTCCAGCGCTCGCCGACCTACATCGTGCCGGTGCCGGCCCGCGAGCGCCTGGCTGAGCAGCTCGGGCGCTGGATCTCGCCGCGGCGTGCCTATGCGCTGGTGCGCTGGCGCAACGTGCTCTTCATGATCCTCGTGTTCCAGCTCTGCCGCCGGGCGCCCGGGCTGATGCGCTCGCGCTTCCGGCGCATGGCGGCGGCCGAGCTGCCCGCGGACTTCGACATCGACACGCACCTCTCCCCCACCTACAACCCCTGGGACCAGCGCGTGTGCATGGCCGCCGACGGGGACTTCTTCGCCGCCCTGCGCGACGGCAGCGCGTCGATCGTGACCGCCGAGATCGATCGCTTCACGGCCGGTGGAGTGCGCCTCGCGGACGGCAGCGAGCTGGCCGCCGACATCATCGTCACGGCCACCGGGTTGCGGATGATGATGCTCGGGGGCCTGGAGCTCGAGGTGGACGGCGCGCCCGTGGAGCTCGGCTCCACGATCGCCTACAAGGGCATGATGCTCGGCGGCGTTCCCAACCTCGCCTTCACGGTCGGCTACACCAACGCCTCCTGGACGCTGAAGGCCGACCTGGTGGCCGACTACGTGTGCCGCCTGCTGTGGGAGATGCGCGCCCGGGGCAGCTCGATCTGCGTTCCCCGTAGCCCGCGCGAGGGACTTCCGACGTACCCGATCCTCGACCTCAAATCCGGCTACGTGCTGCGCTCGGCCGAGCACCTGCCCAAACAGGCGGGCGTGCTGCCGTGGCGGCTGCACCAGAACTACATCCGCGACATCCGCATGCTCCGCCACGGCCCCATCGACGACGAGATCGACTTCCCGCTCCCGGCGGGATCCGCCGACCGGCGCCCGCTGGCCACGGCGGCCTAGCCGTGAGCGACGCCGCCGCCCCCGGGCCCGGGGTCTCGCCCGAGATCGAGGCGGCCAACCGCGCGGTCTCGATGCAGCTGCCCTTCGAGGACCGCGACGACTTCGAAGACGCCCTGCGGGGCCGGCTCGGGTCGCTGACCGAGGGCGTCATCGCCGGCTCCGACGGTCGCGTCGTGTGGGACCTCGACGCCTACGACTTCCTGGCCGGCGAGTGCCCCCCGAGCGTCAACCCCAGCCTCTGGCGGCAGGGGCAGCTGAACTCGATCCACGGCCTTTTCGAGGTGGCCGAGGGCATCTACCAGGTGCGCGGCCTGGACCTTTCGAACATGACGATCGTGGAGGGCGACAGCGGCGTGCTGGTAATCGACCCGCTGATCAGCTGCGAGTGCGCGGCGGCGGCGCTCGCGCTCTATCGCCGCCACCGCGGCGAGCGACCGGTGCGGGGACTGCTCTACACCCACAGCCACGTCGACCACTTCGGCGGCGCCCGGGGCGTCGTCTCGCCCGCGGAGGTCGCCTCCGGGGACGTGCCGGTGCTGGCCCCCGAGGGCTTCCTCGAGCACGCCGTCAGCGAGAACGTGTTCGCCGGCACCGCGATGACGCGCAGGGCCGGCTACATGTACGGCGCCTGGCTGCCGAAGGGCCCGGGCGGCCAGGTCGGCGCCGGCCTCGGGCACACCGCCTCGCTGGGCACCGTGAGCCTGATCGCCCCCACCCTCGAGATCACCCACACGGGCCAGCGCGAGACGGTGGACGGCATCGAGATCGTCTTCCAGCTGACTCCCGGGACCGAGGCGCCGGCCGAGATGAACTTCCTGTTCGGGCAGCGGCGCGCGTTGTGCATCGCCGAGAACGCGACCCACAACATGCACAACGTGCTCACCCCGCGGGGAGCGCTGGTGCGCGACGCCCACGTATGGGCGCGCTACCTCGACGACGCGATCGAGATGTTCTGCGAGGACGCCGACGTCGTGTTCGCGGGCCACCACTGGCCGCGCTGGGGAAGGGAGCGGATCGTGGACTTCCTCGCCAAGCAGCGAGACCTGTACGGCTACATCCACGACCAGACGCTGCGGCTGTTGAACAAGGGCCTGCTCGCGGCCGAGATCGCCGAGACGCTGGAGCTGCCACCGGGGCTCGAGCGGGAGTGGCACTGCCGCGGCTACTACGGCTCGCTGAGCCACAACGTGAAGGCCGTCTACCAGCGCTATCTGGGCTGGTTCGACGGGAACCCCGCCCACCTCTGGCCACACCCGCCGCAGGCCGCCGGGGAACGCTACGTGGCGCTCGCGGGGGGAGCGGAGCAGCTCCTGCGCAGCGCCCGCAGGGCCTACGAGGAGGGCGACTTCCGCTGGGTGGTGGAGCTCGTCAACCACCTCGTTTTCGCCGACCCCGACAACACCGAGGCCAAGGAGCTGCAGGCGCGCGCGCTGGAGCAGCTCGCGTTCGGCGCGGAGAACGCGACCTGGCGCAACTTCTTCCTGATGGGCGCCCTCGAGCTGCGCAAGGGGGTCACCGGCAGCGCCGCCACACTCGCCCCGGACGTCCTCGCCGGCCTCTCGACCAGCCAGCTGCTGGACGCGATCGCGGTCCAGATCGACGGTCCCCGGGCCGGCGAGACGAAGCTGGCGATGCGCTGGTCGCTGCCGGACACCGCCGAGGAGTTCCTGGTGGCGCTCGAGAACGGCGTGCTAAGGCACCGCAGTGGGCGCCCCCCACAGGAGCAGGTGCAGGCGACCGTGACGATCGAGCGCAGCGCCCTGGACGAACTGATCCTGGGCCGCGCCGGGCCCGAGCAGCTGCTCGGGTCAGGGCGCCTGGCCGTCGACGGGGACGCGTCGGCGCTCGGGCAGATGATGTCGCTGCTGGACCCGCCGGATCGCACCTTCGCGATCGTGACCCCGTAGGCGCGCGGGGCGCCGGCGGCCTGCGCCTCAGCTGAAGGCGGCCGAGGTCGCGAGCACGTGCCCGCCGGAGTCCAGCGCCTGAACCTCGAAGCTCCCGTAGCCGGCGGGCACCGCGATCGAGGTCTCGAAGCCGGACTTGGGCCGGCTCGAGACCAGTACCTTCATCTGGCCGCCGGCCGTGGCGGCTCCGAGCACGCGCCAGGCCGTCGCCTGCGTGGCCCCGTTCCAGCTCGCGTACACCGTCGTCGTCGCACCGGTGCGACGCGCGGCGCCCGCGGGCGTGGTGAGCGGCAGCCCGACCCACTGCCCGACGGTGGCCCTGTAGCTGAGGTCGGGCCCCGGGAGTTCACCTTCGAACAGCAGCTTCCCGGAGTGGCTGTACTCGGACAGGTAGGGCTGGTTGCCCCAGCCGACGAACACGTTGCCGTTTGCGAGCGGCTGCGTGTCGCCCATGTAGGCCGATTCCACCTTCTGGGAGGCTCCGTAGCTGGCGAGCAGCGTGGCTCTGCGGTTGGCCTGGTCGAGCTTCAACACCAGCCCCCGCGAGGGCGCCGTGGCTTCGACCTGGGAGCCGCCGCCGGTCAACTGGCAGCAGTGGTCGTCGAACATCGTGACCGTCGAGCTGTTCTGCAGGCGCACGTCGTGCTGCCACTGGAAGGCCGCTCCGCGACCGAAGGTGAAGTTCGAACGGCGGCCTCCGAGGGTCCACTCAATGGCCCCGGTGCGGGCGTTGACCAGGTAGGCCGACCAGGTGTTGCGCATCGACACCAGGAACGTTTCCGGCCCGACCAGCTGGATCGAGTTGACGTGGTAGGCGTCCCACGGAAAGCCGTTGGTCGGCAGCGACGCGATCGACTCACCCAGCGGGATGTGCGCCAGCGCGTCCCAGTTGAGTAGCAGCCGGCCGGTCTTCAGGTCGTACTCCTGCACGGCCGAGTCGATCAGCGCGCCGTTGTAGGCGCCGCCGTACTTCGACAGGTCCTTGGGCACGTTCTTGTTGACCGTCACCCACGCGTGATCGCCGTCGATCAGGAACTCGTGCACGGTCAGCACCCAGCCGCCCGTGGCCCTCAGGCGCGCGACCGGCTGGTAGTGCTGGTTGACGACCACGTCTTCGCCGCTTTCGGTGGCGCCCGTGTTGGTCACCTTGCCCTGCCACCACGCCAGCACCGGCTTGCCGTGGTAGCTCTGCTGGGAGAGGTTCGCGGCGACCAGCTCTTCCGGCACCGGCTGGAACCACACCGGCTGCAGCTGGCGGTCGAGGATCAGGGGACCGCTCTGGCCGATGATCGGCGGTTCGTTGAGGTCGAAGAAGTTGGTCGTGAAGATGTACCCGGGCGCGAGCTCGGAGGCCGGGGCCTGGGTCCCG
The DNA here is from genome assembly GCA_963821425.1 of uncultured Solirubrobacteraceae bacterium. GTDB lineage: Bacteria > Actinomycetota > Thermoleophilia > Solirubrobacterales > Solirubrobacteraceae > Palsa-744. Next base: position 156,119 of record CAWGDS010000001.1, on the reverse strand, counting down.
ATTTTGATCTGCGGCGGGTGCAGCGAGGGCGCCGAGACGAAGCTGTAGGCGCCGTTCATGCTGTATTGGCCCAGCGGGGGGCCTGTGTTGCCCGCGAAGGCCGCCGTCAGCCCGAGGAACAGCGCCAGCACCCCGGCCACCGCCAGCGCCATCAGCCGCCCCGCGCGCACGGTGTGCTCGCCGCGGGGCATGGTGAGGAAGGTCATCAGCGCCGCCAGCCCGCACAGGATCGCGCCGATCAGGTACCCCAGCCGGAAACCGTGGGTGAGGGCCTGATCGACCTGCTCGCCGGCGCCGATCAGGTTCGAGGTGCGCTGCGTGGCGAGCGTGATCAGGATCGCCAGGCCGAGGCCGCCGCCCACCTGTCGCGAGGTGTTCACGAGCCCCGAGGCCAGCCCCGCCTGCCCCTCCTTGGAGCCCTGCGTGGCGGCGATCGTGGAGGGCACGATCGAGAGGGCGATCCCCGCGGCGACGAGGATGCCGGGGATCATCACGTACACGATCCCGCTGCCGCTGGGGGCGATCCGGGTGAGCAGCAGCATTCCCACGGTCATCATGATCAGCCCGCTGCCGAGCACCTCCCGCACCCCGAGCGCGCTCACCAGACGTCCGGCGCTGCGCGCCACGACCCCGATCGCGACCGTCATCGGCAGGAAGATCAGCCCCGTGTCGAGCGCCGTCAGCCCGAGCACCTGCTGCAGGTAGAGCGTGCTCAGGATCCACATCGGGAACAGCGCCGCGCTGAACAGCAGCACGATCGTGTTGGCGTTCTTGAGCGTCTGGGTGAGCTCCTTGAAGGGGATCAGCGGCGCCTTCGCGATGCGTGCCTCGATCACGCCGAAGGCGACCAGCAGCAGCACCCCGAACAAGATCGGCCCGAGCGCCGCGAAGGTGCTCCAGCCCTTCAGGCCCGCTTCCACGACCCCGTACACGAGCACCATCTGTCCGAGCGTCAGGGTCACGGCGCCGGCCAGGTCGAACGGCACCTCGCCGCGTGTGCCACGGCGTTCGGCCACGACCGCGTAGGCCACCAGCGCGGCCGCGATCGCGATCGGGGGGTTGATCAGCAGCACCCACCGCCAAGTGAGGAATTCGGTGATGATCCCGCCGAGCAGCACCCCGGCGGCGCCGCCGAGGCCGTTCATCGCCGCCCAGATCCCGATCGCCCGGTGCAGCTGGGGGCCGGGCGCGAACGAAGCCGTGATGATCGCCAGCGAGGAGGCCGCCATCAGGGCCCCCGCGAACCCCTGCAGGGCGCGGGCTCCGATCAGCACGCCCTGGCTCGGAGCGGCGCCCCCGAACAGCGAGGCGACGCCGAACAGCAGCAGCGCCAGCACGAACGTGCGTCGCTGCCCGAAGTGGTCGGCGGCGCGCCCCCCGAGGATCAGAAAGCCGGCGAAGGTGATCGCGTACGCGTCCACGACCCACTGCAGGGCCGGGTTGGAGAAGCCGAGGCTCAGCTGGATGTGCGGCAGCGCCACGTTGACGATGCTCAGGTCGAGAATGACCATGAACTGGGCCACGCAGCAGACGGCCAGCAACCAGCGCGAGGAGGGGGTCCGCGCGGCGCTGTCCGAGGGCAGCTCCGGCGCCCTCGGGGTAGGGGCGGTCTCGACGCTCATGGCAGCGGTTTTAGCTGCAGGGGGCGCGTGTGGCGCCTGGTAGGGTGGGCGCCCGAGCCCTCGAGCGACGATGGGAGCCCGGCCGATGCGCAGATTGCCACTGACCGCCATGCTAACGCTCCTGGCAGCGCTTTCGAGCACCCTGGTGCTCGCGGCCTGCGGCGGGAAAAGCAGCTCCACGACGACCACCAGCCCGTCCACCTCGCCGTCCACGACCCCGACCACGACGACCCACAAACGGGTCAAATCCAAGCCGGCCTACTGAGGGCGCCGGGGCCCCCGCAGAGGGTCGCCGCGCGTCAGTCTCCCTGGCCCGTTCGGACCCCGCGCGAGGTCCTCACAGCGACGCGGCGTAGCTGCCCACGCGGGTGGCGCCGGAGCTCGCGAGCGTCCCTCCGGAGGCGTCGACCGCCTGGACCTGCACGTAGGCGTAGCGCTTGGGGAGCGTGAGCGAGCTCTCGAAGCTCTGCGAGGGGATCTCGCTGATGGCCTTCAGCGATCCGGGGCCCGAGCCGGCCAGCACGCGCCAGGCGGCCACCCCGGTAGCGCCGTTCCAGCTGGCGTGCACGATCGTCTCTTCGCCGGTGTTGTTGAGGCTGGCCGCCACCGCGGGCGGGGTCGCCGGACGCCCCTGCCAGGGGAAGCGGAAGGCCCGGTAGAAGGACATGTCGAAGGGCATGTGGGCGTCGAACAGCAGCGAGCCGTCGCCGGCGTACTCGCTGATCGCGGGCACCCCCCCGTAGCCCACGAGCGCGTTCCCGCTCGGGAGCGTCTGCATGTTGCCCTGGCTGGCCGCCAGCAGGGGCGGGTTGCGGTGCGTGTAGGCGAACAGCAGGCGGGCGACTTTGGTGCTCATGTCGAGCTGCAGGCGTACGGCCCGGGACTGGCTGTGGATGGGCGGATTGGAGCCGTCGTCGAAGAAGGTCAGCTCGCCGTCTTCGAGCATGCGACCGTCGTGCTGCCAGGCCATCCGTGTTCCGGGCCCCATCGTGAACGAGCTGTTGGTGCCGCCCAGGCGCCAGAGGATGCGCCCGCTGCCGCCCTGCAGCTCATACGCGGCCCACGTGCTGCGGGCCGAGATCAGCAGGTCGCCGTCGGGCTGGGGGTCGATCGAGTTGAGGTGGAAGTAGTCCCACGGGGTCGAGTCCTTCGGCGGTTCGACCTCGGACTCGCCCGCGCCGACGTGGTCGAGGCTGTGCCATTCCCAGCGCACGAGACCGGTGCTCATGTCGATCTCCTGGATGGCGGTGTCGACGATCGCCCCTTCGCGCTGCCCCTTCTGGGAGCGCAGGTCGCAGCGGATCGGGTTGAAGGCCGTGATGTAGGCGACGTTCCCGGGCACCAGCTGGAACTCGTGCAGGTCGGCCGGCAGGCCGTTGCCGCCGTGCACCCGCGCCACCACCCGGTAGCGCGAGTTCATGACGATGTCTTCGCCCTGGCCGAAGCCGAGCGACAGCACCCGCCCCTTCCACCAGGTCAGGTCGCGCCGGCCGTTGAAGGTCTGCTCGCTGAGGTCCTCCGCGACCTGCCCGCCTGAGAGCGGCTGGAACCACACCAGCCGGCCGGCGGGGTCGTAGATCAGGGGGCCGTACTGGCCGGGACCGGGGCCGTTGGTGGTGAGGATGTCTCCGGCGCCGGGGTCCTGGTCGGGGGTGGTCACGGTGAGCGCCGGCGGGTGGGCTTCGGGGAGCGTGTAGAAGCTGAGCAGATCCGCTCGGGCCGCTGTCGGATTGGGAAACGACGCGATCTTGCTGGTCACGACCGGCGTGTCCACCTTGAAGCTGAAGCTGACCGCCCTTGCGGTCGATCCGGCGACGACCATCGCTCTCACGGCCACGCTCTCGCCCGCGCGAAACGGGCTGTTGGGCAGGAAGCTCGCGCCGTCACCCTGGGAGAAGGCCACCAGCCGGCCCCCGTGGCGGCCGCTGCTGGCGCCTTCGACGGTCACCTGGCTTATCTCCTTCGGGGTCGCTCCCAGCAGGCTGATCGCGGTGTGCGGGTTGGCGGTCACGCTCCCGGGGGCCGGGGAGACGTGCACCCCGGCGAGATCGGCCGAGCCCGCGGGCTGGCTCGGCAGGCACTCGGGCGCCGCGGCGCTGGCCGTTTCGGATTCGAGCCCGAGGCCGGCCGAACCGGTGGCGAGCGCCGCGATGCCGTAGCCCAGTGCGGCGATCGCGAGGACGATGGCGGCGGCCTTGATCATCCGGATGGGTGCGCCAGGGCCTCTAAGAGCCGTGCCCGCCGGTCGGCGGACGCTCGGCGAGGCGCGCCGCGACGCCGTAGGCGAGCGCGGTCGCGCGGCCCACGGAGCCGTAGTCGAGGTTCTCGGGCGTGTCGGTCATGAGGTGGTAGTTGGACTGCAGGCGCCAGGCCGTGAGCGAGCCGATGAAGGCGCTCGCGTAGCCCGCCCGGCTGGGTATGACGGTGTCGGTCGAGGCTCGCGCCCGCAGGTCTCGCTCGAGCTCCGTGTGCTGCTCGCGGGCCACCTGCTCGATCAGGTCGCGGAAGCCCGGGTCGGTGTGCTCCTCCATCCAGATCGGCCCCTCCGCCTCGAGCATCATCAGGTTCGGCGAGCCGACCCCGTCGAGGTTCAGGAACCAGGTCTGCCCCGGCGCGAGCTCGTGGCGGTGGGAGGCGACGAACCCCCGGATGCCGTCCTGCAGGGTCTCCTCGGCCCCGCAGGAGACCAGCAGCAGGCGCAGGTCGGAGACGGGCTGCTTGCACACCATCTCCGCGAGCGCGAGCAGCGCGGCCACGCCCGAGAGATTGTCGTTGGCACCGGGCACCGTCGGGCTGCGCCAGATGTCGGCCGCGACAGCCACGCCGAGCGAGCCGAGCAGGGCGCCGATGAGCGCCGGGGCCCGCCGCCCGCGCGCGTTCGTGACCAGCGCGCCGAGCGGCGCGGCAAACCCCAGCCACCACTGCGGGGGCTGCCGTTTGAACCTCGCCGTCAGCTGCGGGCGCCGGCGGTGCAGCGCGATCATCAGGCTCTGGTCGTAGAAGCGCCCCGTCTGGGCGGCGTCGTGGTGTGCGTGCACGACCAGCGTGCGGCCCGCAAGCGGGTTGCCGGCGCGAGCAACGACGTTGACGGTGCTCCGCCGCCGGCGCACCGCCCGGCGAAGCAGACGGGGCCCGTTCTGGGCCTCGTCGACGATCCCCGCCACCGCGATCCCCGCACAACACGTGGCGGCGCGCCGGCGTCCGGCGGCGGCGAACAGTCCGGCGAGCACGCCGAGCGCACCCAGCATCGTGATCTGGGGCGGGAAGGTGCCCCAGCTGGGCTCCTCCTCCAGCACCACCTGCCCCAGGCCCGCGCGCCGGAACCGCTCGGCGATCCACTCGGCCGCCGCGCGCTCGCCCGGGGAACAGGGAGTGCGGTCGATCTTCGCCAGGTGCTCGACCGCCTCGCGCAGCGTGCGCTCGTCGGCGGTCGGGCGGGCTGGGCTCTGTTCGAGCACGTCGGGCACGGGTCACCACAGGCTATGCGCCCGTGCCCCGACCCCGCGCCGCGCCACGGCGCGCGGCGGTAGGGTCGTTTCGATGGGGACGACGAGCACCAGCCCCGCGGCCAAGGCCGACCTCGGTGCGGAGGCCCGCCTGGCCCGCTATTCGCAGGCGTTCGCCGGTCTGGAGGCCCCGTTCGCGTTCGTGGACCTCGACGCGATGCACTCCAACGCCGCCGAGATGCTCGCCCGCGTGGGCGGAAAGCCGATCCGGCTGGCCTCGAAGTCGCTGCGCTGCCGGGGCATCCAGCGCCTGCTGCTGGACCGCTACGCGGGCCTTCGGGGCCAACTCACCTACACCCTGCCCGAGACCCTGTGGCTGGACGCGGAGGGCTTCGAGAACCTGCTGCTGGCATATCCCAGCGTCGACCGCGGGGCCCTGCACGAGCTCGCCCGCAGGACCCGCGAGCAGCCGCAGGGGGCTCCGATCGTGATGGTCGACTCGACCGAGCACCTGGACCTGATCGAGGCCGCCGTGGGTGGCGCGGGCCCGGTGCGCGTGTGCCTGGACTTCGACGCCTCGCTGTGGCTGGCAGGCGGGCGGGTCAAGGTGGGGCCCAAGCGCACAGCCGTGCACACGGTCGCGCAGGCGAGGGCGCTGGCCGAGGAGATCGCTCGCAGGAGCACCTTCTCGCTGGTGGCCCTGATGAGCTACGAGGGCCACATCGCCGGGATCGGCGACGGGCGTGGCGCGGGCGCCGCGGGCACCCTGCGCTCCGCGGTGGTCCACCGCATGCAGCGGATCTCCTACAAGGAGCTCAGCGAGCGGCGGGCGGCCGCCATCGCCGCGGTCCGGGAGCTGGCCGAGCTCGAGCTCGTGAACGCCGGCGGCACCGGCGACCTGCAGCTCGTCGGTGGCGAGCCGGCGATAACCGAGGCCACGGCCGGCTCGGGCTTCTACGCGCCACTCCTGTTCGACGGCTTCCGCGCCTTCAGCCTGCAGCCCGCCGCGATGTTCGCGATGCCGGTCTCCCGGCGCCCGGCGCCGAGCACGGTGACGGTGCTGGGCGGCGGCTATCTGGCCTCCGGCGTCGGCGGGCGCGACCGCATGCCGCGCCCGTACCTGCCGCAGGGACTGGAACTGGACGGCCTCGAGGGCACGGGCGAGGTGCAGACGCCCCTGCACGGGCCCGCAGCTGCGCGCCTGCGCCTGGGCGACCACGTGTACTTCCGCCACGTCAAGGCGGGCGAGCTGTGCGAGCACTTCGACCGCCTCTACCTGCTGGAGGGATCGGAGATCGTGGAGGAGCTGCCCACCTACCGCGGCGAGGGCAAGAGCTTCCTGTGAGCTGGAGCAACTGGGCCGGAGACCAGACCTGCACGCCGCACCGGCAGGCGAGCCCCCGCAGCCTGCAGGAGCTCGTCGAGGTGGTCGCAGGCGCGGCTGCAGAAGAACGCACGGTGAAGGTCGCGGGGAGCGGCCACTCGTTCAGCGAGTGCGCGCTGACCGACGGCGTGATGGTCCACATGGGGGCCCTCGACAACGTGCTCGACGCTGACGGCGAGCTGGTCAAGGTGCAGGCCGGGGTGGTCCTGCGCGACCTCAGCGACGCCCTTGCACGACGCGGCCGGGCGCAGGAGAACCTCGGCGACATCGACAAGCAGACGCTCGCCGGCGCGATCTCGACGGCCACCCACGGCACCGGCCTGACGCTGCCCAACATCTCGGCCCAGGTCGCCGCCATCGAGCTCGTCAGCGGCGCCGGCGAGGTGCTGGAGCTGACCCCCGAGAGCGACCCCGCGGGGCTGCTCGCGGCACGCGTGTCGCTCGGAGCCCTGGGTGTCCTCAGCGCCGTCACGCTGCGCACCGTCCCAGCCTTCAACCTGCACCGCGTGGACCGCGTGCGCGACCTCGAGGACGTGCTCGGGAGCCTCGAGGGCGACATCCGTGACAACGACCACTACGAGTTCTTCGTGTTCCCGTATGCGAGCAACGCCTGCACCATCAGCCGCAATCGCACCGACGCCGCAGCGCGACCCCGGGGCCGGCTCTCGCAGGCGGTCTCGGAGGTGCTGCTCGGCTACTACCTGGCCGAAGGCATGTTCCGCCTGACCCGGCGCTTCCATGGTCTGATCCCGCCCCTGAACCGGGTCGCCGCGCCGATGGTGTCGGAGGGGGAGTACGTGGACAGCAGCTTCCGGGTCTTCTCCAGCGAGCGGCGCTTCCGCTTCACCGAGATGGAGTACGCGCTGCCGCTCCAGAGCGGGCCCGAGGCGCTGCGGCGGGTGCTCGAGTGGGTCGCCCGCGAGCGCTATCCGGTGGCCTTCCCGGTGGAGTGCCGGATGGTGGCCGCCGACGACGCGCTGCTGAGTCCCGCCTTCGAGCGCGAGACCTTCTACATGGCCGTCCATCAGTACAAGGGGATGGAGTGGCGCCCGTACTTCGAGGCGGTGGAGGCGATCGCCGGGGAGTACGGCGGCAGACCCCACTGGGGCAAGCGCCACATGCTCGACCGTGCCACCCTGGCGGCGCGCTACCCCCGCTTTCAGGACTTCCTCGAGGTCCGCGAGCGGCTGGACCCCGGGCGCGTGTTCGCCAACGGCTACACCGCCCGCTGCCTGGGCGACTGACCCGAAGCGCGCGGCCCCACGCGCGTCGGATCGGCGTGGCTCAGCGTGTGTCGCGGAAGCGAGAGAAGTCCGGCGGGCGCTTCTCGTCAAAGGCGCTGATGCCCTCCTGCGCCTCCTCGGAGGAGAGGAACTGTTCAAGGCCACTGAAGGCGAGCGCGGCCTGCCCGGCGAGGTGCTCGCTGTCGGCGTTGAAGGACTGCTTCAGGAAGCGCAGCGCGGTCGGCGAGAGGGCGAGGATCTGATCGGCATAGCGGCGCACCTCGCCGGCCAGCTCCGCGAATGGCACGACGCTGTTGACGAGCCCCCAGCGCTCGGCCTCCTCGGCGCTGTACTGGCGGCACAGGAACCAGATCTCGCGGGCGCGCTTCTCCCCCACGACGCGGGCGAGATAGCCCGTGCCGAAGCCGGCGTCGAAGGACCCCACGCGCGGGCCGGCCTGGCCGAAGCGGGCGTGGTCGGCGGCGATCGACAGGTCGCAGATCACGTGCAGCACGTGTCCGCCTCCGATCGCGAGTCCGTTGACCGCCGCGATCACCGGCTTCGGGACCTCGCGGACCACGCGGTGGAGCTCCTCGATTTCGAAAAGACCGCTGCGCGAGGGGCCGTAGTCGCCGCTGCTCCGGCGCTGCTGCTGGTCGCCACCGACACAGAAGGCCCTCTCCCCCGCCCCGGTCAGCGCCACCACCCCGACATCGGGGGCGGCCCACGCCCGCTTGAAGCATTCGATCAGCTCCTCGACGGTGTGAGCGGTGAAGGCGTTCAGGCGCTGCGGGCGGTCGATCGTGATCCACGCGAGGCCGTCCTGCTGCTCGTAGCGCACATCCGTCAGCTCCCGCTCGGACACCGTCCCCCCTCCCTCGGGCTGCTCACGCCATCGTCAGCCCGCCGCTGACGGACAGGGTCTGGCCGGTGATGTAGCCGGAGTCCTCACCGGCGAAGAACGCTATCGCCGCGGCGACGTCCTCGGGGCGCCCGAGCCGGCGCATCGGCACGGCCCGGGTGAGCGCCGCCAGCAGCCGCTCGGAGTCGGGCGCGGCGGCGGCCATCTCGCTGAGCATCCCGGTCTCGGTCGGGCCAGGGCAGACGACGTTGGCGGTCACCCCGCTGCTCGCCGCTTCACGGGCGATCGTCTTCGTGAACGCGACCACGCCGGCCTTGGCGCCCGCGTACACGGCCTCCTGGCTCGAGCCCACCCGAGCCGCATCGGAGCTGACGTTCACGATCCGCCCGAAGCCGCGCTCGATCATGCCCCCGAGCAACGCACGCGTGGTTCGCAGAGCGCCTTCGAAGTTGATCGCGATCACCTTGCGCCAGAACTGCTCCTCGGTCTCCAGGAAGGGCAGGAACTCGTCCCAGCCCGCGCAGTTGACGAGCACCTCGACGGCCCCGAGGCGCTCCTCCACCTCCTCTACGGCGGCTGCCACGGACGCTTCGTCGGTCACGTCGAGCCTGACGGCCAGCGAGCGCCTCCCGAGCGCCCGCACCTGCGTGGCCACCTCCTCCGCCTCGGTGTGGCGGATGTCGGCGACGGCCACGTCGCGCTCGGAGCCGGCGAGCGCCAGCGCGGCTGCGGCCCCGATGCCGCGGGCCCCGCCGCTGACCAGCGCCAGTCGCTCACCCACCGCGGCGGGTTATACAGGCTGCCCGGGCACGCGGGCTGCCCTACTGCGACGGAACCTCCTGGAGGTCCACCGCCGGCAGCCCGTCGAGGCTCAGCGAGTTCTTCTCGCGCTGGTAGTCCTGCAGCGCCTCGGGGCCCCCCACCCTGACCTTCTTCTCGGCCCACGCGTTCATGTGCGGACGCCTGCCCTCGAAGCTCATCAGCGGCACCCCGTAGCCGCACGAGTCACCGATCCGGCTCAGGTGCACCAGCACGATCGCGCGCCTTGATGCGGGCACGCTCGGCTGCTCGAAGCCGCCGCCCGCCGCCAGCTCCTCGAAGCGCTCCTCACCCGGGACGAGGACCTCCCCGCGGCCGTGAAGGCGGAGGATCCGGGGCGGGCCCTGGAAGGCGCACAGCATGATCACGATGCGCCCGTTCTCGCGGATGTGGGCGATCGTCTCGGCGCCGCTGCCGACCATATCCAGGTAGGCGACGGTGTGCGGATCGAGCACCCGCAGGGTCTCGATCGGCCCCTTGGGGGAGACGTTCACGTGTCCGCCGGCTCCCAGCGGTGCGGTGGCCACGAAGTACATCGACTGCGCGGCGATCCAGCCCTCCAAGCGCTCGTCGATCTCGGGGAAGGTACTGGCCATCAGCCAAGGATCGCACGCCTCGCGGAGATGTTCAGGCGCACGTAGTCGAGCGGCAGGCGCACCCTCTCTGCGACCGCGCCGGCAAAGGCATCCCGTCGCTCCGGCGCCAGGCGCTCCAGGTGGGCGGCGAGGATCGACGTGCGGATGAAGGCCGCGGGATCCTCGGGCTCGGTTGGCCGGGGCTCCAGCCAGCAACGCACCTGCCCGAAGCCCGAGCGCTGCAGGCGCTGGGCGGTCTGCTCAGCACCGGCGAAGTGCCACGGCGAGAAGCCCAGCAGCTCCGGGGCGAGCTCGCGCGAGACCTCCTCGATCGCTTCGCGCACGCGCGCGATGTTGCCCTCGCCGCCGCACTGGGCCTCCAGCCGGCCGCCGCCGCGCAGGGCTCGGGCCAGGACCGGCCACAGCCGCTCGTGATCGGGCACCCAGTGCAGCGTGGCCGTGGACACGATCGCGTCGACCTCGCCGTCGAGCTGCAACTCGAGCGCGTCGCGGCAGCTGACCTCTGCGCGGGCGCCCAGGCGCTCTGCGGCCAGCTCCACCATCTCGCTGGAGGCGTCCACGGCCAGCACCCGCCCGCGCGGGACCAGACCGGCGAGCAACTCGGTCACGCGACCGGTGCCGCATCCGACATCGAGCACGGTGGCGTCGGGAGCGAGGCCCTGCAGCCGCGCCAGCACCTCACCGGCCCACTCCAGCTGGGGCTCTGAGACGCGGTCGTAGGTGGGAGCGTCCCAGGGGGTGCCCGCTCGCGCTTGGCGGCTCACGAGCTCATCCTAGGCCCCGCCGCTGCGGCCAGATACGGTGTCCGCGGCTTGGACGCGCTGCACAGAGGGGAGCACGGATACGAGCAGGCCCGCCGGGGCAGGCTCTGGAACGAGGCGACGGTGGAGCGCCACCCGGAGCTGATCGTGCGCCCCCGCGACGCTGGGGAGGTCGCCGCGGCGGTGCAGCTCGCCCGCCGCGAGGGCCTGCGCGTGACCGTCTGCTCGGGCGGTCACAGCTGGGCCGCGAACCACCTCCGCGACGGGGTCCTGCTGATCGACCTCGCCGAGCTGGACTCCGCCCGGGTTGAGCCGGCGACGTCGAGCGCCGTGGTGGGCCCGGGCTGCCCCGGAACCCGGCTGCTGGCCACCGTTGGCGCCCACGAGCTGTTCTTTCCCGTCGGACACTGCAACGGCGTGGCGGTGGGCGGCTACCTGCTGCAGGGCGGCTTCGGCTGGAACGGACGCGTCCACGGCCCCGCCTGTATGAGCGTCGAGGCGATCGACGTGGTCACCGCCTCCGGCGAGCAGTTGCGGGCCGACGCCGAGAACCACAGCGAGCTGCTGTGGGCGGCCCGCGGATCCGGCCCGGGCTTCTTCGCCGTCGTGACGGCCTTCCACGTACGCCTATACCCGCGCCCGAAAGTGCTGGCCAACGCGCTCTACACCTTCCCCACGGACGTGCTCGAGGACCTCTTCCGTTGGGTGACCGCGATCGGCCCCGAGGTGCCCCGCAGCATCGAGCTGATGCTGCTCGTCCATCGCGACGAGACGGGGGAGCCCGAGATAGCCATGACCGCCCCCGTGCTGGCCGCCGACGAGGAGCAGGCACGGGCGGACCTGTCGCTGTTCGAGCAGTGTCCGCTGCTGGCGGACGCCAAGCTGTCGGTCCCCTACGTGCCGGTCAGCTTCGAGGACCTGTTTGCGGGTAGCGCCGCGATCTACCCCGCCGGTTACCGCTGGGCGGTGGACAACATGTGGACCCACGCACCCGTCGAGGAGCTGCTGCCGGGCCTGCGCCGGATCGCCGACACGCTGCCACCCGTGCCGTCGCACATGCTGTGGATGAACTGGGGATCCAGCCCGCCGCGGCCCGAGATGGCATACAGCGTCGAGGACGAGACCTACATTGCCCTCTACGGTGGCGCCGCCGAGCAGACCGGAGAGGCGGCGGTGGCGAGCTGGGCAACAGAGCGGATGCGCGAGATGGAGCCGCTCTCGAGCGGCATCCAGCTGGCCGACGAGAACCTCGGCCGCCGCCCGGCGCGGTTCGTCAGCGACGAGCGCCTGCGCCGCCTGGACGATCTGCGCGCGCGCTATGACCCCGACGGGCTGTTCTGCCCGTGGATGGATCGGCCCTGGCAGGCGCCGGCGTGAGCGCGGCCGACCTCAGCCCCTACCTGGAACGCCCGCTGACGGCACCCGCAGCGCAGGAGCTCAAGGACGCGGGGGCGGGACCGCGCGACCCCGGGTCCGCGCTCGCCCTCTCGCAGGTCGACCGCCTGCTCGACCCCGATCCGCTGGAGGTCGAGACGGGCTGGTGGCGGCTTTCCGACGGCACCGCCCAGGTGGCGGTCCGCACGCCGATGCCCGGGGTCAGCACCGAGATGGTGGACTGGTGGTTCGACTGGCACCCGCGCGAGGCGATCCGCTATCGCATCTGGCACCCGCTGGCGCATTTCGACAACTCCCTGCAGCCGCCGTCTCAGCCGGGAGCCAAGCCTTACTGGGATGCGGTGCACCATCCCGTCGAGGATGTCGGCGCGGGGGTCGTGCACGCGCGCATCCACTTCCGGGACCCCTCGCGCCTCGGGATGAGCCCGGCGGCCCTGTGTGGCGCGCAGGTCGGCACCGTGCTGGCCGCCGAGGTGGGAGACGACCGCCGCCATGTGCGCCACTCGCTGATGTTCCACGTGTTCCTGCGCGAGGACGACGGGCTGGTGCTCCGCAGCCGCTTCTGGCTCGGCGCCGCGATCCGTCCCTACGGGCCCGCCGGGGCGCTGCTCGGGGGTCTCCTGAACCGGCCGGCCCTGCGCCGCAGGATGCTACCGGCCGCGGCTCCGCCGGCGTTGGCGCGCCACTGCGTGGAGGAGTACGCGAACCTCGCGGTGCTGCTCCCGGAGCTGTACGGGCGCTTCGCCGACGGCCCCTCCTAGCGCGGTCCAAACAGGCCCTTTGGTGGGCGACCGGGTACTTGCATCCGGGCTCCACGGGGGTGGTATTCTCGGCTGACTGTTCAAGGCTTGGAGCGGGCTGTCGTCGACCTGGCAGCACGCCCAGAGGGGAACCCTCAAGGAGGAGACGTGGGAAGCGGTCGGCGCCGCCCCGACGCCACAGATAGCTCAGGGGCACCAGCCGCGCGGGGGATGGCGGCAAGATCGCGGCGCACACGCCGTGCGGTGCTGCTCGCCGTGCTCGGCGCGCTCGCCCTCAGCGGGGTGCTGGCCCAGCCTGCGTTGGCGACCCGCAAGGTCAACATCGTCTTCTCCTGCGCCACCACGACGTTCGAATACAGCGGCTTCCCCGAACTCGAACACAACCAGGTGACCGAGCGCCTGCGTGCCGACGGCGTCAGCGAGTTCATCGAAAAATTCGAATTCAACGGCTCCACCGGCACCAGCGTCGTGCAGATGCCCGTGGCGCTGGCAGCCGGCTTGCACAAGCTCAGCGCCGAAGCCCATTGGAACACCAACGGCGTCGTCGGCGAGAGCGGCAAACACAAGGAACACAAGAGCTGTGACGGTGAACCGAAACCGAGCTTCTCCGTCCTGAAGGCCCAGCAGATCGCGGGCTCGAGCGGCGGCTGGACCCAGACCGCGCTCAACGGCAAGCTCGGCCAGACGGTCGAATACCAGATGACGGTCTCGAACACGGGCAACGTCGCCTTCACACTGACCGAATTCATGGACCCCAACTGCGACCCCGGCACGCAGCAGGGCGGGCCCGTGGGCGCGAGCGTCGCCCCGGGCGACAAGCTCGTGTTCACCTGTAGCCACCTGCTGACCGGCGGGGGCTCCTACACGAACGTCGCCTCGGCTACGGCGAAGTACTCCCAGGGGGGATCGGAATCCCACAAGTCGAACACGGTCGTCGTCAACGTGGTGCTGGAACCACGCCTGACGCTGTCCAAGGTCCAGGAAATCAAGGGCTCGGGCAGCGGCTTCACCTCCTCGCTGCTGACGGGCACCGTGGGTCAGACGGTGCTGTACCAGATCACCGCCAAGAACACGGGCAACGTGCCGCTCACGCTGAGCGAATTCACCGACATCTACTGCGACGAACACACGATCTCGGGCGGCCTTCAATCCGGCACGCCGCTCGCACCGGGCGACAGCACCACCTACAGCTGCAGCGCCAGGCTCAAGGAAATCCCCGAAAACGGCAAATTCCTGAACGTGGCGTCGGTCGCGGACACCCCGTCGGGCGGCGGAAGCACGGAAACCACGGCCAGCAACGCGGTCGAAGTCAAGGTCAAGGCCGCGGAAGCGCCGGGCCAGCAGACGACGACCACGACGGGCGGCGGCACCACCGGCTCCGGCGGCGGCTCGACCGGCACGCCCGGCGGCACCAAGAACGGATCGACGGGCTCCACCGGCGACCCCAAAAGCAGCACGCTCGGCGCGAAAAGCTCCAAGAAACGCCACCACAAGGTGACCGTGGAGCACAAGACGCCGAAGTTCACCGGCTGACGGACGGTGCAGATCGATCACGAGCGTGTGGAGGAGCTCGCGCGCAGGGAGCTCGCAGCGCTGAACGAGCGGACGCAGGGCTCGGCGGCGATGTACGAGCGCGCCCGCCGCTCGCTCAGCGGGGGCGTCGCGTCCTCCTATCAGCTGCGTGACCCGTGGCCGATCTACCTCGTCTCCGGCGAGGGGCCGCGCGTGACCGACGTGGACGGCAACAGCTACTGGGACTTCCACAACGGCTTCGGCTCGATGGTCCAGGGCCACGCCAACCCCGAGATCGTGGAGGCGCTAAGGGCGCGGGCGCCCCTGGGGACCCACTTCGCGGCCGTCACCGAGGACACCGTGGCCGTGGCCGAGAACCTGGCGAGCCGCTTCGGGCTGGAACGCTGGCGATTCGTGAACTCCGGCTCGGAGGCGACGATGGACGCGATCCGGATCGCGCGGGCCCTCACCGGCAGGGACACGATCGTCAAGATCTTCGGCTCCTACCACGGCCATCACGACGGCGTCATGGTCTCGATCGGGGTGCCCTACGAGGAGATCGGCGACCGCGAGAACCTCGCCTCGCTCCCCTACGGGGCCGGCATCCCGAAAGCCGTCAGCGACCTCACGATCGCGGTTCCCTTCAACGACGCTCCGGCGATGGAGCGGCGGATCGAGCGCCTGTTCTCCAAAGGACGCCCGCCGGCCTGCGTAATCATGGAGGCGGCGATGATGAACCTCGGGGTGGTGCTCCCCGAGCCGGGCTACCTGGAGGCCGTGCGGGAGCTCACCGCGCGCCACGGCGTGGTGCTGATCTTCGACGAGGTCAAGACCGGGCTGGCGATCGCGGCCGGAGGGGCCACCGAGCGCTGGGGGGTCAAGCCGGACATGGTCACGCTCGCCAAGACGCTGGGCGGGGGACTGCCGTCGGGGGCCATCGGCGGAACCGAGAAGGCGATGAGCGTGGTCGAGGACGGGAGCGTCTACCATGTGGGCACCTACAACGGCAACCCGCTGGCGATGGCCGCCTCGCGGGCGAGCCTGGAGCGGGTGCTGACGCCCGCGGCCTACGAGCACCTCGACGCGCTGAACGACCGCATCGTTCCCGGCTGCCAGGAGGTCATGGATCGCCACCGCCTGCCCGGCTACGCGGTCGGGGTGGGATCGAAGGGCTGCGTCACCTTCTCGCCGCAGAAGATCGTGGACTACGAAACCTTCAAGGCCAACCAGGACGCTCCGGTGACGGAGCTGGCCTGGCTGTGGAACATGAACCGGGGCATCTACATGACCCCGGGCCGGGAGGAGGAGTGGACCCTGTCGGTGACCCACACCGACGAGGCGATCGACGACTACATCCGTGTGTTCGCCGAGATGGCCGCGGCGCTGACGGACTCCAATTAGGCCGCGCCGCGCCTACGCCGCTCGGCGGGGGTATCGGCGATCGACTGGAACAGCATGTGAATCCCGACGCCGATCAACGCGCCGATGAGCACAATCAGGAAGTCGCGGTGCCACGTGGAGGACTCGACTGTTGCGATGGCGTGGCAGTCGCTCTGATTGACGACGCTCGCCGCGGCGAGCCCCGCGCCGGCTTCGGGGCCGGCAGCGGCTTCGGGGCCTTCGGACCCGACAGGCGTTTTGCATGTCCACCCGCGCGCGCCGTCGATTTCTTGTGGTGTGGGTGAGGACCCCGCGTCGGCGAGCGGCGTGCCGCTGACCATCGACACGGCCCGGCTTACACGCAGGCTGGAGTTGAGCACCAGGCTCGCAGCGCCCGTTTCGCCGGGTGGGTCGACGCAGGCGGTTGGCATGTAGTGGGCGTCGAGGTATTCGCACGGCTCGGCTTCGACGAGCGAGGCTGCACCCGCGGCGCCCGTCAGCGCGGGCAGCTGCAGGTTGCAGTCGTTGACGTCCTTCCGCGAGACCCAGTCTGCGCTGGTTTCGAGCACGACCGGCCGCTGGAATCGCGGCCATTCCCGCACGTATCCCGCGAGCACCGTGAGGTCGCGTGTCCCCTCCGGCTTTTCGTATTCGCGCAGTTCTAGCTGGTCCTTCACGTTGGGGGCTTCGACGATCTTCACCTGTTCGGGGTCGTTGAGCGGATAGGTACGTTTGATGCCCAGTCCGTGTCGCATGCGGCCGTAGCGGCCGGGTAGGACGATCACGAATCGCTCCCATTCCGGCGGCCTGCCGGCGCGTGTGAAGTTGGCCCAGTACTGCTTCGTCCCGTTCACCACGATCTTCACGCCGACCCTCGGACTGCAACCGTTGAGGTGCGTCGAAAGCCCCACCTCGAATCCGGCTCCTGACTTGGCCGGTCCGGGCGGCAATACGGCGACGGCGCCCGCCACCGCGCTCGTCGATTCGTGCGAGGGCAAAGTGACGATCGCGAGCACGCTCCCCACCGAGAGCAATCCCACTCCGGTGATTGCGAGACGATGGCCCGGTGCCTTGACTTTGAGTAACACGCACCAGATGAACATCCACGCGAACAGAACGACGATCGTCAGCACTTTGACCAGCTCGAACGTCGAGACTTCGCTCGGCAGGGGAATGACGAACTGGAACAAGAGCGCCAGCAGGCCGACCAGCACCGCGCCCACGAGGCCTACGCCGACGGAAAATGGAAGGCTCGCGACGGCTCGGTACAGCAGGTCCTCTTCGCTGCCGAGCCGGCGCACCAAACTCTGCAGCCGGTCGCGCGCGCCCTCCATGCGAGGCCTACGCACTGCCTAACCCCCAGCCGGTTCGACCGGGGCCGCCGGGCCTTCGGTCGGGGCCGTGGTTTCGCCGCCAGTCTGCTTCGCAGCGGACTGTCCGCCGCCTCCGCCGGAGCCGCCGCCGGAGGCGGCGGAGGAGCCGGGACTCGGCGTTTCCGGCGCGGGAGTGGTGCTCGCCGGGGCAGTGGTGGCGCCCGTGCGCGTCCTCGCGGCGGTTTCGCTCGTTCCCTCGGTCGTCGAGTGCGACCGCGCACGCGGCGACCGTGCCACCGGCGGGCCCGCGCTTTTACTCCCTCCGCTCGATCCGCCCGAGGGCGCGACGATCGCCGAGGCCCGCGGGGCCGCCGTCGTTCCCGACACGCGCTGGCCGCGAGATCGCGCTTCCTTCAGCCCGACCGGCAGCGCCCGCTTGCGGGCAGGGCCTTCCAGAGGCGCCAGCGGCGGCTCTTCACCGGCACTGAGCCGTGTGCGATGGGGCACGGCCCCCGCGCCACAGCCGACTGCGCCGCACACCAACGTCGCCACCGCACAGAAACCACCCGCTCGAAGCCCAACGCGCGACATGATCCGTGAGCCTCGCGCGACCGCCGCTGCCGCGCGACCCAGTTCTGGACGCTTGCAGATTCAGAGTTGGATGTCGCGTGCACGCCCTCAGGGCAGCAGTTCGAGGCTGTCCATGATCTTGCCCCAGGTTTCGACTTCGCGGGCTTCGAGTTCCACGATGTTGCTTTCCTGCTTTTCGGTCGAGCGGACGAGCCCCCGCAGAGAGGAGCCCTCGTAGGGCCGCAGGCCGGAGGGCAGGAAGCCGGGAGATACCCACGAGGCCAGGAAGGCGGAGTCGAACGGCGGCGTGGCGGAGGGCAGGGCCTTGAAGCCGCTGGCGGCCCAGCTGCGAACGTCCCGGCACAGCGCCGGCACCGGCAGGCTGATCATCCTGGCCACCTTTTCGGCGTAGGAATGCACCGAGCGGGTCAGCGACGAGCTGCTCCAGCGCAACGAGCGGACGGCCTGCACGTAGGCGCGTCCCGCCGGGAGGTCGAGCCGGATGGCGGTCAGCACCATCGTGCCGATGACCTCGTCGCTGAGCTGTTCGGACTGGCTTTCCTCTGGAGAGCCGGCGGCCGCCAGCGGGCATTCTGTGCGCACCTTCGCGAGCAGCCCGCGGAGCGTCGATTCGACCTGGTGGATGCGGGTGTCGGCAGCGTGCACGAGCGCGTAGTTGGCGCTCACGTAGGTGCGCGTGACCGACGCGTTACTGGCGCCGGCGGTGGCCGGCGCCAGCAGCGTGATGGCCGCTGCGAGGAGAGCAGGCAGCGTCGCCACACGGATGGCCATGGGTCAATCCTATGTGCCTCCCCCCTCCCGCCGCGCCGCCCGCGACCGCCCCCCGGCGAGTACACCGGGCGCTCCCGGACCGCTCGCGCAAGGGGCGCCGGAGCGGCCCGCCCCGCTAGGGTGGCCCGGCCTTGATGAACGTCCTGCGCGAGGCCGCCAGCACGCTGCGTCCCCCGGCCGGGGACCGCCACGGCCCGCTCGCGCCGATGCTCGTCGGGCTCACGGTCCTGACCGGCGTGGTGGACGCCGTCAGCTACCTGACGCTGGGGCACGTGTTCGTCGCCAACATGACCGGCAACGTCGTGTTCATCGGCTTCGCGCTCGCCGGCGCAAGCGGGCTGTCCGCCCCGGCGTCGCTGGCGGCGCTGGGGTCGTTCCTGGTCGGGGCGATGCTGGGAGGAGGCCTGGGAGCGCGCTTCCCGGCCCACAGGGGACACCTGCTCCGCTCCGCCGGCGGTGCGCAGAGCGTGATGTTGATCGCCGCGCTGATCGTCTCGCTGGCCGCATCCGAACCCTTCAGCGGTGGCCTGCGCTACGCGCTGCTGGTTCCGCTCGCGCTCGGGATGGGCATCCAGAACGCCGCCGCCCAGCGGCTGGCGGTGCCGGAGCTGACGACCACCGTGCTGACGCGAACCCTGACCGGGATCGCCTCGGAGGGAACGGCCCTCGGCGGCCAGGGAGCCAAGCTCGGGCGTCGCGCGGTGGCCGTGTCGGCGATGCTGCTCGGGGCCGTGGCGGGTGGCCTGCTCGCGCTCGAAGTATCGGTCGCGGCGGCAATCGGGGTCGCCTGCGCGATCGTGATCGCGGTCACGCTGGCCGTGCACGTGCTCTCGCGCGGCGAGGCCGCCTGGACGCGAGCGTGAGCAGGCGGCTAGGCCGCCCGGACGCGAGCGTGAGCTGACAGCCGCTCAGGCCGCGTGCTGCTCGTGCGTCTCGAGCAGCGCTGCTGACGCCGGCGAAGGCGCCGGCAGCTCGGCCGGGACGCTCACGGATGCCACGCCCGCGCCCTCACCGGCGGGGTCGTGCTCGGAGCTGAGAGCGTCCCTGAAGCCGCGCATGCCGCCGCCGAGCGAGCGACCGAGCTCGGGCAGGCGCTTGGCGCCGAACACCATCAGCACCACCAGCGCAACGAAGAAGATGTGGATCGGATTATCGAGTCCCATGTGACGTATACGGGCTGGTGCGCTCGACGGATCACCGGCGCCTCAACTCGACGCCGCGACCCACCCGGCCGGACCCGCAACCGCCCAACCAGCGCCGACGGGCGCACGGCGGCCGACGTGGCCCCGCCTCAGCTGGCCAGCAGCAGCGGGACGTCGTGGTCGATTTCGGAGGGGCTCAGGTTGGCGGCGTAGACGGTCAGGAGCTTGCCGCTCGCGCCGATTCCGTAGACGAGCGCGGAGTGGTTGATGAATTCGGGATTCCCGGTGTCCCTCGCCGAGCCCACCCCCCACCGCTGCCACACCGGCGCGAGTTCGCCGGCAGAGCCGGTCAGGTATTGCATCTGGCCGGTGAGCTGGTGCTCCTTCAGGAAGCGGGCCACGTTGGCGGGCGTGTCGCCGCGCGGGTCCACGGACACGGCCACCAGCTGAACCTGATCGGCCTTCGATCCGAGCCGGCTGAGGGCGTTGTGCAGCTGGGCGGCGATCAGCGGGCATATGTCGGGGCAGTGCGTGTAGAGAAACGTCACGAACACGGCCTTGCCGCGGTAGCCGGCGAGGTTCACCGGCTGGCCCTGGTAGTTGTGCAGCGAGGCCAGTGCCGGCGCCTGGCGGGCGGGCTGCAGCTGGGATCCGTCGAAGCTGGCGTTGTGAACGCTCTTGGCGCCGCCGGGCAGCTGTTGCTTGCTGCTCGAGCCCGTCGCCACCAGCACCGCCCCTCCCGCCACGAGCGCCACGATGATGGCGATCGGCAGGTACACGAGCAGCCGCCCCGCGGGCCGCTGCTCCTGCGGGGGTGTCGGGTGGTCGGGCTCGCCGTCTGACGAACCGGGCGGGCGGGTGTCGCCGGGCGCCTCGGTGCTCATCGGGGCCCAGTCTGGCAGAGGAGCCTAAACGCCGGCGCAGCCCGTCCCCTACACCCCACCGGCCCGCGCCCTTCTGAGCATGAGCAGGGCCACGGTCGCCGTCAGCAGACCGAGGATGCCGACCACGAGCCCGGCAATCCCGAGCGCCTGGGAGGCGCCGCCGGAGGACTGGCCGGAGGTCGTGGCTGTGGTCGTGGTGCTCGCCGGCCCCGTTCCGGTCGCCCCAGCCTGTGGACCCGCCTCGTCGCCGGCCACTTCCTGCACGACGCCGCCCTTCGCCGTCACATTGATCCTGGGAGACGGGTGTTCTGCCGTCAGCGAAGGGTCGATCCAGTGGACCACCTGACCGTTGCTGTACGTCTGGACGGTGCGGAATTCCAGCGCCTTGCCGGCAGCGTTGTCCGGGATCGCCAGCGAGAGCGGGAAGTTGATGAACTGGCCGTTGTCGACCTTCCCCAGCGGACCAGTCCACGTCCACACGATCTGCGACACCTCGGTGTCGATCGTTTCACCGTCTTCGGTGATCGGGGTGGCCAGCTTTGTTTCGATTATGCGCGTGCTCCAGCCGGGCACGTTTTCGTAGTCGACGCCGACGAAGCCCGGGGGAAAGAGGACGTCCACCTTCGTGACGTACGCGCCTTCCTGCTCACCGGGCACCCTCACGTCGAGCGTCGCGAACGCCCCCGCCGGGATCGTGTTGGGGTGCAGGCTGATGTGCGCCTGGGCGGCCGCCGGCGCAACGAGCAGGCCCACCACCAGCGCGAGGACGACCTTCTTGACGTGCATGCGTTCACTTGCTCCTTTTCGTCGCTTTGACACCCACTCGGTCACGAGACCGGCACCTTCACCACGCGGGTGAACTGTTCGAATTCCGATACGCGGTCGACGATTTCGATCGACCACGTTCCCCCCGGGCTGAGCACGGCCGAGGTGAGGATGTAGTGGCCGGGCCCTGCCAGCGACGCCTTCAGGGGCAGCGGGCCGATGTTCTTCGCCGGCAGCTTTGCGGTGGCCGTGAGTTCCTTGGTGGCCGTGTACTGGACGCCGCTCTTGGCGTCGATCAGGTACAGGTGGATCGTGTTGGGTCCGACTTTCGCCGGTTCCACGGTCATCTCCAGCAGCGCCGGACCGATCGTCGTGTTGACGGAGAACGGGCCCGAGGCGGCGTCGATCGGCGGCGCGTAGCTGACGAGGGCGGCCGTCACTCCGAATACGCACAGCATCAGGGCGAGCTCCCCACGGAGCGTGCGACGCGCCATCAGCCCGGCGCCGCTCGGCGCGCCGCCCGCGGCCACGATGCGCTTGAGGGCCGGGATCAGGCGCTCGCGGTTGGCCCAGCCGAGCACGATCAGCGCCCCCAGCAGAACCGTCTTGGCGATGATCAGGGCGCCATATGTGGTGTGCAGCAGTCCGTGAATCGAGCGGACGTCGATGTAGGCCTGGATCACGCCGGTGGCCGCGATCGCGATCACGGCTGCCAGCGCCAGGGGCGAGAAGCGCCGTAGGCTGCCGAGCAGCAGCTGGGAGCGCTCGCCGTCCTCGAGCTGGCGGGTCGCGGCGGGCAGGGCGAGCAGCAGACAGGCGATCCCGCCCACCCACACGCTGGCGGACAGGACGTGGAGCACGTCGACGGGGAAGAACACGCCCGTCGGGCTCTGGACGCTGGCGTGCCCGGCGAGCGCCGGGGTGATCGCCAGGTAGGCGCAGCCGAGGCCCAACCCCGCCAGCAGCCAAACCGGGGTGCGGCTGATCTCGATCGCTGCCCCCCGACCCTCGTCACCTCCCTGACCGTCGGCGCCGCCCCGGGCCGGGCGGGCGGGGGCCCCATCAGACGCGGCCAGCCGGGGCACGGGATTGCTGCCGGCGGCGCGGGCGGCGAGCAGGAGCGCGCCGAGCGCCAGCCAGTCGAGGGCGCGCACGGCCCACACCCAGCCGAAGCGGCTTTCCAACGTGCTTTCGATGACCGTGGCTTTCAGCGAGCTCCACAGCGATACGCCCGCGGCCGTCGCCCCCTGCAGCAGGATGCCGAGCAGGCTGACGAGCAAACCCAGCAGGATCGCCGCCGCGAGCAGCCGGCCCGCGCGTCGGGCGAAGGCGGCCGACGCCAACGACCAGCGAGACTCGGGGCCGGCGACTGCGCCCAGCGCGGGGCCCCAGACCACCTGCATGAAGAGCAGGCCCCCGATCATGAGCGCGATCGACAGGTAGTCCAGGGCCCGCACCACCCCGAAGGCGATCTTCGTGGCCCGCCCCGCCTCGTTGCGGCCGATCAGGCCCGCGACCGTGTACTTGGGGGCGGCTCCGGGATGTCCGATGCTGAAGACGAGGCCTCCGTAGACGATGTGGGTGTCGGCCGAGATGACCCGATAGGTGCCCGTGTAGGTGCCGTCGGGCAGGTGTGGTTTCAGGCCCACCCCCATCCAGTGCTCGTTGCCGTCGGGGTGGGAGACGTCGAGGTTGTCCACCTCGTCTCCCTGGGCGTTGTAGACCCGCACGGCGCCGGCGGTACCGCCGACGTTCTGGTTGAACTGGAAGATCACCTGGGCCGGCTGGGTGGCGACGATGCTCCCCGAGGCGGGCGAGGTGCCCAGCAGCTGGGCGTGGGCGAAGGCGGGCGACGCGTGTGTCAGCGCCAACAGCAGGAGGCCAGCCAGCGCGGCGACGATCGTCGAGCGGGGTAGCCCGTGGCGAGCGCTCTGCACCGGCTCACCACGCCTCTCTCGCCGCACTCGCGGCCTCGTCCGGGCCACCGTCCGCAGGTGGGTACCCGCCGTCCGAGGGCGGGCCCCCGCCGCGGACCCGCCGGCGTCTGACGACCACGACGGTCGCCAGCCCGAGCAGCACGATCACGATGCCCGCGACGATCGCGCCGGTGGGCGCGCTGGAGTTCTCGGGCACCCAGAACAGTTCGCCCTTGATCGCGCCCGCCTGGCTGCCGACCCTGATCGGCACCGTCCAGTCGAAGATCTTGGTCCGCTTGGAGGTGTCCTTGACCTCGGGAGGCGTCACCGGGCTCATCCAGTGGATGCGATGGTCGTGCCATTCGAACTGGCCCGTGCGATCCACCGCTTCCCATTGCGGCGGTGCCGTCGCGCTGGCCGATGGCGGCACGGTCACGTCGGCGTAGAAGCTGGTGTTCAGGTAGACCGCGGGCGAGCGTTTGTTCTGTTCGGCGGCGCCGTTCGGCAGCACCCGCGCGTACGGCTCGCCGGAGTAGCCGTACACGGTCACCGTCTTGCCGGTCCCGTTGCGCAGCAGCAGGCGGTCGGCGAACTCGAGCACTTCGACGCTCAGCCCGGGCACTTTGGGCGTGATCGAGGTGACATAGGTTCGGTAGTGGTAGCTGGATCCCTGATCGCTGATCGGGTTGCCGCTCTCCTGGGAGGAAGAGACTTCCGCCCCGGCGACCGCACTGATGGCCACCGAGAACAGCGCCGATGCCCCGATCAGGGCAGGCAGGAGACGTCGTGTCATTGGGCTCCTCGTGAAGCTCGAAGGTGAGGACGGCTACGGCCGCGCCGGGCGGCCGGGCGCGCAACGCGAGCCGCCCCCGCGGGGGTGCTCAGCGCGTCGCGGGCAGCGTGCGCGGAGGCGGACGATTCGCCAGCGAGCAGGCGAGCAGCAGCCCGCCACGGGGAACAGCCGGTCCGCGCCAGAGCCGTGGGCCCGTCAGCGTCGGCGAGGCCCCGCGACGGGCGCCTTCGCGCGCGCGGCGCAGGGCCACGAGTGTTCGCTCGCCCGGGTAGCGGCGCAGCGCCAGCAGCAGCGCGAGCGCAAGCGCGGGCAGCACACCCAGGACACTCAGGTCAACCGACGCGATCGCCGCAAACAACACGATCGTCGCTCCGAGCGCGGGAAGCGCCACCCTGCTCCAGCTCGTGAGCGGGGATCTGGGTCGGGCCGGTCGCGGGCGCACGGATGCCACGTCCGAACAGACTACTCTCGGCCGGCCGCCGCTCACGTTCCCACCGCTGACAGCAGCCACAGCCCGAAGCACGTGAAGGCGACCATCACGGTCAGCATCCAGTACTGCGAGCGGACAGCTTCCTGAGCCCCCTTGTACATCGACAGGGCGCGATCGTGGGCCAGCGTCAAGCCGCCCACGTGGCCGGCCACCAGCGCTGTGACCTGGACGTACCAGATCGCGGCGAAGGAGATGATCGTGTAGTCGATCCGGTAGGTCGAGGTGCCGAAGATGTTGGCGCCGTTGCCGAGCGGGTCCGAGGCCAGGTAGCCGATCGCCTGCCCCTGCCAGATCAGCAGCGAGAAGTAGTGGGCCAGCACATAGGCGAAGCCGATCGGGACGAGCGTGTGGGCGAAGGCGGCGCTCAGCTCGGCTCGCGTGTAGCGGAAGCTCACGCTCTGGACGCCCCTGATGCCGAGAGCGTAGATGCCCCTGATGAGCGCGACGCACAGGAGCAGCCCGGTCGTGTACGCGAGCTCGATGGCGGGGGTCGGATGGAGGCTGAGGCCCGAGTAGATGCTCTGCAGGTGGGGCTCGAGCTTGCGCCACACGACGTCGTTGGAGAAGCCGTCGAAGGTGGTCGTGCCGATCACCGCACAGATCAGCATCACGGTGCCCGAGCGCACCGGCATGCCCGTGAGGGCGCTGAGAGGACGGCGCGCGTACAGCTCACCGCCCTCGTCCACGGTCAGGGGCGACATCCTCGAGAGCAGCCCGAAGTAGGCCCCGAAGCCGTCCGCGCTCGAGGCCCACACCTCCTCGCCACAGGCGAGCATGCCGGCCAGCATCACCAGGAAGTAGCCCAGCGACAGCGCCGCCAGCGTGGTCGGGCTGTCACGTTCGACGTATACGAGCTCCAACCAGGCGAAGCCCACCAGCAGGGCCACCGCCGGCCACTGGCCGAGCCGCTCCGGGTAGCGCAGCGGCGGACGTCCGAAGGCTCTCGGCGCCAGGCGCCCCCCGAGCCGGCGGATCGCCCGCGCGCAGGAGCGCCACGGGCTGAGCACGGAGAAGACGTCGCCCAGCAGCACGCTGGCGATCGGCATCCCGATCCAGAAGATCACGTAGATGAAGGTGACGCTGAAGTTCACCGACCACACCTGGCTCCCGGCGAAGCCGCTGTAGACGACCAGCGCGAACACGGCCACCCCCAGCAGGCTCGCCACCGGCTCCACGGCCCGCGGAATGTGGAGCAGGGGTTTGCGGTGCTCGCTCTGGAGCTGCGGGCGGGTCCACAGCGCCGACAGCGCGACGAACGACACCACCAGCACGATCCCGGCCGCCCAGCTGAACAGCCACACCGGGATCGGCAGGTCGGCACGACCGACGATTCCGTGGGCCTCGGCCACGGCCGGGAACACGAGCGCCGCGCCGCAGGGGGCGAGAACCAGAGACACGAGCGCCGCGCGGGCCGGCAGCCGCCGGGGAGCCTTCATCGCGAGGCGAGTCTAGGGAGTCGGGTTCGCTGGCGGGCCTGTTCGCCCGACGTCCGATGCGCCACAATCGAGGCGTGGTGGTGCTGGCGCACATCGGCAACATCCCCGTTGAGGAGTGGCTTCCGTTCGTGGCTCCGGTCGTGGTGCTGTACCTCGTGGGGCGGCGGATGTCGCGGGCCCGGGAACGGGACGTGCTGCGGGTGATGGCCGAGGAGGACCTCGACGAGCCGACCACCGAGCAGATCCTCGAGCGCTGGCGTCGCAGACGGCCCAACGAGCTCTCCCGCAGCCACGTGCCGATCTTCTGGCCGCCCGGGCCCGAGGGATCGACCGCCGAGGAGCTCGCCAAGCGCCTGGGGTCCGCCCCCCAGACCATCGAGCCGCTGGTGGCGGAGCTCGAGGAACTCGGCTACCTCGAACGCGACGGAGCCGGCGGCGAGCTGTGGCTGACGATCGAAGGCTACGACCTGCTGAACGACGCCGAAGCGGTGCTCCTGCAGCGGGGCCGGGAGCGTGAAGAAGCACGGGCGCGCGAGGAACGGCGGGCGTTCGAGCAGGAGCAGGCGCTCGAGGAAGAGCGCGCGCACGCCTCCTGACTCGCGCTCAGGCGAACAGCTGATACAGCAGGAACACGTTCAGGCCGGTGATCAGCGCCGCCATCGCCCACGCGAGCCAGGTGGTGAGCCGGCCGTTGACGTGGGCGCCCATCACGTCGCGGCGGCTCGTAAGCAGCACCAGCGGGATCAGCGCGAACGGGATGCCGAAGGAGAGCACCACCTGACTGAGCACCAGCGCACTGGTCGGGCTCACGCCCAGCGCCAATACCGCCAGGGCGGGGATCATCGTCACCACCCTTCGCACGTACAGGGAGATGCGCACGTTGATGAAGCCGGCCATGACCACCTGCCCGGCGTAGGTGCCGACGCTCGACGAGGAGGCCCCCGAGGCGAACAGGGCGACGGCGAACGCGAGCGCCGCGCCCCCGCCGACGAGGGTCGCCAGACCGGCGTGGACGCCCTGGAGCGTGTCGACGCCGGTGTGGCCGCTCCCGTGGAACAGCTGGGCGGCGACGGCCAGCATCGCAACGTTGATCGCCCCGGCCAGGCTGAGCGCGAGGATCACGTCGGTGCGCTCGAAGCGCAGCACGCGGCGCCGCTCGGAGTCATCCCGGCAGGGCATCCGTTCCTGCGTGAGGGCGGAGTGCAGATAGATCGCGTGGGGCATCACCGTCGCCCCGATGATCCCCACCGCCAGGTACAGCGACTCGCTGCCGGCCAGGTGCGGGATCAGCCCCTGGGCCGCGCCCGAGGCCGACGGACCGATCTTCAGCGTCTCGTAGACAAACCCGAGAAAGACGAGCCCCAGCAGTCCCGTGATCGCCAGCTCGAAGCGGCGATAGCCCTTCACCCGCAGCTCGAGGATTGCGAACGCGATCACGCCGGTCATCAGGCCGGCGGTCAGCAGCGGCACTCCGAACAGCAGGTTCAACCCCAGTGCCGCGCCGACGAACTCCGCCACGTCGGTGGACATCGAGACGATCTCGGCCTGCACCCACATCGCCCGGGACAGGGTCTTCGGATAGTGGGCGCGGACGCTTTCGGGAAGGCTGTGATCGGTCGCGATCCCGAGCTTCGCGGAGAGGTACTGGATCAGCATCGCCATCGCGTTGGCCAGCACCACGACCCACAGCAGCAGGAAGCCGAACTGGGACCCACCCTGGAAGTTGGTGGCGAAGTTGCCCGGGTCGACGTAGGCGATGGCGGCGACGAAGGCCGGGCCGAGCATCGCCAGCGTGGAGCGGAGGCGGCCTTTGGCGAGCAGCTGCTCGAGTGCGCTGGGCGCGAGTACTCCGGGCTCGCCGAGCGCCGCCGAGGCGCCCTCCGCGACGGCGCCCTCGAGCGCCGGACGCAGCTCGCCCGGTGGCGGCGTCACTCCTGCTCCACCTCGACCTCGATGCGCATCGCTTTCGCGAGCTCACCCCCGAGGGCCAGCTCGTGGTCGCCCAGGCGCACGAACATCGGGCCGCCGAAGGGCTGGCGACCGGTGACCTCGAGCCGGTCGCCGAGCGTCACCCCCTGGCCGGTGAGATAGCGGAGCATCTTCGGGTCGGAATCCGACACACGCACGAACCGCCCCACCGCGCCCGTGCTGAGCTCGTCGAGGCTCCGTGTCGGGGTCTCCTCGATCTCGAACTCGTACGTCGGGATCGGATCCCCGTGGGGATCCACCGTTGGGTTCCCCAGGCGCGTGGCGATCAACTGCTCGAGCTCCTCGGAGAGGACGTGCTCGAGAACCTCGGCCTCGGCGTGGACCCGGTCCCAGCCCATCCCCAGCTCCTGCGCCAGGAACAGCTCGATCAGGCGGTGGTGACGCAGGACCTCGAGCGCCACGGCGCGGCCCTCATCCGTCAGGCGCACCCCGCGATAGGGCTCGTGTTCGACCAGGCCGAGGTCGTCGAGCTTGCGCACCATCGCCGACACCGAACCGGCCGTGACGCCGAGGCGATCGGCCAGATCGTTGGTCGAGACGGCCTCGCCGGCGCTGCGGGACTCGAGGGCATAGACCGCCTTGGCGTAATCCTGCACGTTCGGGGACACAGATCCTACGTCAGCCATAGAAGAAGTTTAGGCATACCAAAATCAATTTTCAAGGGGACTTTGCGCGCTGACGGCTCAATTGCACAAGCCACTCCCGCGCGCGCTCAGCGTCGGCGCGGTGGCTTGAAACTAAGATCGCCCGAGATCGTGCCGCGATACGAGATCCAGATCACGGAGCTGCCCCACCAAGCCTCGCTGCCGGTAGCGGACCAGGATCCGACGCCCGACGTACGTGACCTCGTAACCGTGCAGGACGCGCCGAACGAAGACCGAGCCAAGGCGTGGGCATGGCGGGTGTGGGACGCGAAGTACGGCCCCTCCGGGCGCCCGGACCGGTTTCGGCTCGGGATCGAGCGGCTCGACATCGACGCGCCGGGAGCGCGTCCCCGACGGGCCGGTGCTCCCGGGAGCGGCAGCTGAAGAACCGCGGCGCTTCGGTCAGATGTCCAGGCCGGCCGGCCCACGCTCAACCGCGGGCGGGGGGCTGCCGAACGAGTGCCTGACAACCCACGCGCTGCTCATGGCAAACCCGTCGCGAGGCGGGGACGCAAAGCAAGAGGTCTCCTCCGCGAGACGGCTCGGCCGCCAGCCACACCACGGAAGGTAGGCCAGTGAAAGCTTTGCGCGAGTGCGAGTCAGGTAAGACGCCGCAAGCCCCTGGGGCTCGCGACGAGTCGCAGGAGCAACAGCTCGCTGCCGCCCTCCAGGCGCCCGCGAGCCGGTCCGGACGTGTCGAGTTTGGGCGATACGTCGGATGGGTCGTGGGCGCGACGTCTTTTGTCGTGATCCTGCCAACCGCATTCGTGTGGTGGCTTCGGAGCGACGGCATCATCCGCTCTCCTCTGCTGACGCTCGTGATCGCCCTCGTGGCGACACTGGCTGCGTCACGGGCGGGAACCGCCTACTGGGAAAAACGTACCCGCCCCGGTGACCTGCTGTTCGGAGAGCTGCTGCTGTGGGGTTTCATCCGACGCTGTAACAGCGAGCGACGGCTGTCCTCGGCGCGCTCCGTCCTGGGCTCGCTGGCGGACCCCCGGAACGCGGCGGGCGACGGCCACGAGCCGGGCGCCCAGGCGGAGGCGCTGGAGAAACTCAGCGCCGCACTGGAGGCCACAGACCCCTATACCCACGGCCACTCGCGCCGCGTCGCCCGCCACTGCTGGATGATCGCCAAGCGCATGGGCCTGGATGGCGACACCGTGGACCGCGTGCGGACCGCCGCGTCGCTGCACGACGTCGGCAAGGTGTACACACCGCCCGGAATCCTGCGCAAGCCCGGACGGCTCACCAACGAGGAGTTCGACGTCATCAAGCGCCACCCCGTGGACGGGGCCGAGCTGGTCAGGGCGCTGGGCGACGACCAGCTCATCTCGATCGTCCGCCACCACCACGAGCGCCTCGACGGCACCGGCTATCCCGACCGGCTCGTCGGTGAGCAGATCCCGATCGGCGCCAGGATCATCTCCGTCGCCGACACCTTCGACGCGATCACCTCGGCGCGTCCCTACCGCCCCGCCCGGGCCCACAAGAAGGCGCTCGACATCCTCAAGTACGAGGCCGGCACACAGCTCGATCCAGCCGTGGTGAAAGCATTCTGCGCGATCTACTCCGGGCGCCGCCCGCTGGCGCTGTGGGCATCGTTCACCAGCCTTCCCTCACAGGTCTTCTCGTGGTTCGGCGCCGGAGCGGCAACCGCGGCCTCGGCCGCCCAAGTGGCGGCGGTGGCCGCAGCGGCCGCCGTCGGCGTGACCGCAGCGATGGCACCCCACCACGGTTCGGGCAGGCACTCGCGGACGAGCGGCCAGGTCGAGCTCGCTGAGGTTGCCAGCCACCCGCTGACCGGCGCGAACTACGGAGGCGTGGTCGCGACTCGACCGACGCACGGGCCCAGCTCGAGACACATCCTCTCGGCGGCGGTCGCCCACGGCTCCGGGCCCGCCGCCGCGGGCACGGGGAGCACCTCAGCCGGTGGCCCCCCCGGCCCCACCAACAATGCCGGCGCACCGTCCGTGTCCCAGACCGGGACCGGGAGTCCCGAAGCCGCATCGGGTGCAGGCGGCGGTTCCACCCAGGTCAGCCACGAAGGCTCCTCTACGCAGAGCGAACCGGCCGGCACCGGGGATCAGTCCTCCTCGGAAGTAAAAGGCTCGCCGATCGCCACCGAAGCCCCGAAGCCGGTGTCCGGGCCCAAGGAAGGCAAGGGCTCCAGCGAAGGCAAAAAGGGCAAAGAAGAAAAAGAAGACAAGGCTAGAGAAGAAAAGGCCGCCAAAGAAGCCAAGGAAGCCAGGGAAGCGAAGGCCAAGGAAGAAAAGGCCGCCAAAGAAGCCAAGACCAGAGAAGAAAACCAAGCCAAGGAACTCAAGGCCAAGGAAGAAAAGGCCGCCAGGGAAACGAAGGCCAAGGAAGAAAAGGCCGCCAAAGAAGCCAAGATCAAAGAAGAAAACCAAGCCAAAGAACTCAAGGCCAAGCAGGAAAAGGAAGCCAGAGAAACCAAGGCCAAGGAAGAAAAAAAGGCCAAAGAAGGCAAAGGCCTCGTCAAAGAAGTGCTCGAAACCGTCACCGGCGGCTAGGCCCGCCCGGAGGACGTTCAGACCGAGGTCTGGGCCGAGTCCCGCTTCAAAGCCCCTCCAGACCGAGATCGGCGAGCGCCACCCGCTCGCCCTGGCGTACGCGACCCCGCCCGACCGGCTCCGACCGGGGTCCCCCAACAGCCCCCACCGGCCCCCACTCGACCCCCACAGTGCAGCTCCGCTCTCGCG
The DNA here is from genome assembly GCA_963821425.1 of uncultured Solirubrobacteraceae bacterium. Taxonomy (GTDB): domain Bacteria; phylum Actinomycetota; class Thermoleophilia; order Solirubrobacterales; family Solirubrobacteraceae; genus Palsa-744. The sequence continues at coordinate 124,901 of CAWGDS010000001.1, read as the reverse complement.
ATTAGGGGGACCTGAGCGGGGGTAGAGGGTCGGACACGGTCGTGCGAGCCCTGGTGGCGGGCACGACAACGAGGTGGAGCAATCAGGAAAGGAGCCGAACATGGCCTCTCAAGCGAGAAGCTCCCATGCAGCAGCCCGAGAACCCGGCCCGGGGGACGCCCGGGCCAGTACGAACGGGCAGGCCGAGGCGAGCGCCCTGTTCCGCGCGTGGCAGCGCGACGGGGACCAGCGCGCGCGGGAACGGCTCGTGGAGCGCTACATGCCGCTCACGCGCCGGCTCGCCAGGCGGTACGTGAGGGGCACCGAGCCACTCGATGACCTGTTGCAGGTGGCGTCGATCGGGTTGGTGAACGCAATCGACCGCTTCGACGTGACTCGTGGCCGGCCCTTCGCGGCGTTCGCCGTGCCCACGATCTTGGGCGAGATGCGCCGTTACTTCCGCGATTCGGGCTGGGCGCTGCACGTTCCGCGCACCGCCAAAGAGAGGGCTCTGGAAGTCCGGGATGCGGCCGCCGAGCTGCACGCCGGCGACGGGCGCAGCCCGACCGCGAAACAGCTGGCCGAATACCTGGAGCTCGAGATAGACGAGGTCCTGGACGCGATGGCGGCGATGGACGCCCACCAAACATCCTCGCTGGATGCGCCGAGACCGAGCGAGGACGGACCGGGCGTCAGCTATGCCGACAGCATCGGCGCGGAGGACGAACGCTTCGACTTGATCGAGTGTGACGCGACGCTGTGCGCGGCGCTCGGCGAGCTGAAGTCACGCGACCGCGAGATCCTGCGGATGCGTTATGTGGAGGAGCTCACCCAGGCCGAGATCGCGAGGAGGATAGGGGTCTCGCAGATGCATGTGTCGAGACTGCTGCGCCGGTCGGTGGAGAAGCTGCAGCTCATCACGCGTGCGCCGGCAGCAACGCAGTAGGCCGGCCCGGCTGCCAGTTGGCACTCTTCGACGCTGATCGTCGGCCCGCCGGCCCGACGAGACGCCGGATCGCACGCAAGCGACCGCGATGCCAAGGGCAGCTCAGGTCCGCTTAGGCCTATCGAGCAAGCCCGCGAACGTTGCGGTCGTGCGCCAGGCCCTCGGCGGGCTGGCCGACGCGACCGGGCTCTCCCCCGCGGATATGAACGACATCGGCATCGCGGTCACGGAGGCGTGCAACAACGCCTCCGCCCACGCATACACCGACGGTGAGGGTCTGCTCGAAGTTGAGCTCCATGCGGGGGAGACGACCACCTTGGCGAGGGTTCGCGACTACGGCGTGGGGCTCGGGGTCGACATCTCGAAAGCCTCGTTTCCGACCGATGTCGACGGCGAGCTGCTCGGAATCGGCCTGCCCTCGATTCAGGGACTGGCCGACCACGTGCGCTGGAGCGAGCCGGGCGACGGAGGGACGCTGGTTGAGATGCGCTTCTCGACCCACGAACTGTCATGGGCCGGGGACGGCGCAGACGCTGGCCTCGCCCACCTCGAGCGCCCGGCGATCGCCGCGGAGGATCTCCCCAACACGATCGAGGTGGGCATGGCACCGCTCGCTGTGGCGCGAGGAGTGCTGCCGCGGGTGCTGCGGGCGACCGCGGCCCAGGCCGGATTCTCCTTCGAGCGCCACTCCGCAGCTCAACGGGTGGTGTCGGTGCTGCTGGCGGACATCTCGAGCTGGGCGGCCGCGGGTGCCGTCCAGGCGCGGCTCGCCCTGGCGAGCGGGTGCATCGACCTGGCCGTAGGACCGATGTCGCGGGCGGCCGCGTCGCGGCTCGCGACCGCCGTCTTCCCCATCGCTCCTCGCCTGGCGACCTCGGCCACAGAGCTCGGCGGCGGCAGCCAGCGCCTGGTCGTGAGGCTCGACCGATGAGCACCGTCCGCAGGCAGCGGGAACAGGTAACACGGCGCCGGCCGGTCTACGGTGTCGGGGGGCGAAAAATATGAATGCCGGAACATCACGAGTGGAGCGGCGAGCCTGGGCGGTGGCGCTGCTGGTCGAGACGGGGTCGATCCTGTCCAGCTCGCTGGACCTCGGGACGACGATGAGCCAGGTCGCACAGCTGACGGTCCCCGACCTGGCCGACGTGTGCGTGATCGACCTCTGCGACGGCGAGGGCTCGATCAGCGAACTGGCGGTGGCCGCCGCCGAGCCGGCCCTGGCGGCCAGGCTCGAAACCCTTCGAGCCGCCTACCCCCTGGATCCGAACGGCGAGCATCCGGTATCGCGAGTGATCCGCCACGGCCGGCCGGAGCTGCTGGCCGAGATGAGCGAGGAGTTGTTGCTGTCGCTGGCCCAGGGCTCCGAGCACGCGCGGTTCATGATCGAGAACCGCTACCGGTCCGCGGTCGTGGCCCCGCTCGTGGGCCGGGGGCGTGTCTTCGGCGCGCTGAGCACCCTGCGCCTGGCCGACAGCGAACCCTACGACGAGGAGGATCTGCTGCTCGTCTGCGAGCTCGCCAGGCGGGCCACGCTGGCGATCGACAACGCGCAGCTGTTCGCGGAGGCCCGCAGCGTCGAGCAGCGCCTGGAAGCCGTACTGCGGAGCCTGGCCGAGGCGATCACCGTCGTGGACAGCTCCGGGCGCACGGTGTTCGCCAACCAGGCAGCGCTCGACTTCCTCGGGCTCGAGTCCGCGCAGGAGTTTGCACGGGCGCAGCCGGGCCAGATCATGGAGCGCTTCATCGTGCTCGACGAGTTCGGGCGTGAGCTCAACCTGGACTCGATGCCGGCGAGACGCCTCTTCCGCGGCGAAGACGCCCCACCCCTGTTGGTGAGGAACATCGTGAGGGCCACGGGCGAGGAGCGGTGGATCGTGGTACGGGCGTCTCCGATAGTGGACCCGGAGGGCGGCGGGGTGCTGTACGCGGCGAACGTGTTCGAGAACGTGACCCAGGTCAAGCAGGCCCAGCTGGCCGAGGCATTCATGGCCCAGGCGAGCCGGGTGCTCGCCTCCTCCATGGACTACAACGAGACGCTGACGCGCGTCGCCCGCCTGGCCGCCAGCGACCTGGCGGAGTGGTGTGCGGTAGACGTCCTCGGCGAGCGGGGGAAGCTGGAACGGGTGGCCGTTCACCACGCCGACCCTGAGATGCTGGCCCTCGCCGAGAGACTCGACCGGGACTACCGGCCGTCGCTGGAGGAGAAATTCGGCGTGCCGGAGGTGATCAGGACGGGGAGTGCTCGGATCTTCAACGACGTCACGGCCGACGCGCTGGCAACGTTCGCACGCGACGAGGAGCATCTGCAACTGCTGGCGGCGATGGACGCCCGCGACGTGATCATCGTGCCCCTTGCAGCGCCGGCACGCACGCTGGGGGCGATCACGCTGGTCTCCTCCCACCGGGGGCGGCGGCTGATCGATGCGGACCTGGACATCGCGATCCGGCTGGGCCGCCGCGCCGGTACCGCCGTCGAAAGCGCCCGTCTCTACACCGAGAGGAGTCGCACCGCCCGGGTGCTCCAGCGTGCGCTGCTGCCGGACTCGCTGCCGGAGATGCCCGGCTTCGAGGTCGCGGCCTCCTACCGTCCGGCGGGCGAGCTGAACGAGGTCGGAGGCGACTTCTACGACGTGATCCCCTGCGGGGAGCGCGGCTGGATGCTCGTCATCGGGGACGTGTGCGGCAAGGGCCCCGAGGCAGCCAGCGTGACGGCACTGGCGCGCCACACGCTGCGAGCCGTGTCGATGCTGGAGCCGAGGCCGGCGGCGATGCTCGAGCTACTGCACCGCACGCTGCGCCAACAGGAGCCCGATGGGCAGATGTGCACGGTCTGCCTGGTGTTCGTGAGCGAGGCCGGCGGCGCGGTGATGCTGACGGTCGCCCTCGGCGGTCACCCCTGCCCCCTGCTGGTCGGTCCCGGGGAGGAGGCCCATCCCATCGGGGAGCCCGGAACGGTGCTCGGGATGGTCGATCCGATCACCGTGAGCGAAAGCTCGGTCGTGCTCGGCGAGGAACAGACGCTGATCCTGTTCACCGACGGGGTCACGGAGGCGGCGCGCTCGGCGCTGCGGGGCGCGGTAGAGCTGACCGAGCTGGCGAGCAGATCGCGGAAGCTACCCGTGCGGGACATGCTCGCGCTGATCGAGCGGGCCGCCGTGGACAGCGGCGGCGGCCATCCCCATGACGACATCGCGCTACTCGGCATCCGAGTGGCCGCCCCGGAACCCTCGGATAGACTCGGAGCTTGATGGGTGCGCACGAGCAGCTGCGAATCGAGACCCAGCGGCGACCTGACAGACTGATCCTCGAGCTCCACGGGGAACTGGACATGGCCACCTCGCCGCAGCTGGCCCAAGCCCTCGACGAGCTCGCCCAGGACGGACCCGCGACGGTCGTCCTGGACCTGCGGGGCGTCAGCTTCCTCGACTCCACCGGCCTGAAGGCGATCTTCAGCGCGCGCAACGCGAGCCGTGAGCGGGGACAGCAGCTCGCCGTCACGCCCGGCTCACCGCAGGTGCAGCGCCTGCTCAGCCTCACGCGGCTGGGCGAGCACCTGACGGTGATCGAGACGCCCGACGCCGTTCTCGTCTAGGGCGACGCCGGCGGCCCGCCGGCCGGCCTCCACGCGCGAGCGCCGGTCGCTACCAGCGCCCGTACCAGCGCCGCCGGCCCCCGGCAGCGTCAACGCCGCCGATGAAGAAGCCGACAACCCACAGGGCCACCGCGACGAGCAGGACGAACCAGAGAAAATGCGCGGCGAATCCGAAGCCGCCGAGCAGCACGAGGAGAAGTAGCAAGACGATCAGAGCAACCATGTGAGCCTCCTATTTCCGGGAGCGAGTTTCGTCTACCCAGCCGGGTTGTCGGCAAACAGCTTTGGCGCGCGTCGGCGGCGCGCTGGGCGAGCAGGAGAAAGCCCGAGACGGTTACGACCCCGAGGCCGTCGAGGTCATCCATGCGGCGCGGGACCAGGGTGGCGCCACGTGCGGTGCGACGGTCGTCAGTAACTCTCGGGCGGGTCGTAGGGCCCGCGCTCTACGACCCGTTCGCCGACGACGCGCCGTGGCCGCCAGGCGAGGAGATAGAACAGCGAGAGCACCAGCCCGAAGATGCCGGCGATCATCAGGATCAGCCCGATCGTCTGGATCGAGACGCCGGAGACGGTGGCAGTGACCGCGTAGCGCAGGATCGCGCCCACGGCGATGAGAAAGACTGAGCTTCCGATTGTCATGTCCCTCGGGATACCCGCGGCGCCGGGAGCGAAAACCGGGCCTGGCCGACGATCGGAGCCTTTGGATCAGCGCTTCTTGTTGTCCACAGCTCTCTGGAGCTGGGCCTTGTTCATGCGGGACCGGCCCTTGACGCCGAGACTGCGCGCCTCCTGGTAGAGCTGTTCACGGGTACGCCCGCGTGGTCCGGGTTTACCGGAGCGGAGGCCACCGCGCCGTCCGGAGGAGATGTCCCTGATCGAGCTCGGGGAGCTGGTTTTCGACTCACCGCGGCGGGCCCGCTCCTTGTTGACGGTGCGCGCAGCGATCTCCTCCGCACGTTTCAGCGAGACCCCGGATTTGCGCTCGCTGTCCTTGATGCGCTCGTACTGACGGTCGCGCTTGGTCCCTTTTCTTACACCGCGGGGCGGCATCGTGAACCTCCTTTGGGCTGACGGGCTACCTGCGTCTTCCTACCCGCGGCCGCAAACCTCAACCGGCGCTACGGGACCCTGCTTTGCGGGCGCCCCCGGGCTCGTTTTCGGCCGGCTCGGGCCGGGTAGGCACGATGTGATGGGCGCAGATGTCCCCCACCCCCCGAAGGCATCGGACCAGATGCCCGAGGAGGCACCTGAGGAGCAGGTGCACGATGACGTGCCCGAGGCGACCGCAGGCGCCGCCCGCGAGACGGTGCTCCGCCATCTCAAGCTGATGCGACAACGCACTCCCGCGGCCGGCAAGGACCCCGAACGCGAGCGCGGTGGCGGAGCGGGCCCCGCCCCACCTGCCTGACTGAAGAGGACGGACGGCCGATGGCTGCGATCGACTCGCGCGGGATCAGCGACGAAAGCCGTCATGAGACCTCGCTGGAGCGCCCGGGCACGGCGGCGGCCCGCGTCCCCGCGCTGACGTTTACAAACGTGTCACATGGGTATCTACGCGAGCACTCGTGTTGGTTCGACTCTCGAACCAGCCACTGAACCGTAGGAAGGGGACCAAGCCTTGCGGGAAGCGGACCAGTTCATCGATTCATGCATGCCGAAAACAAGGGGGTCGCTGCCCATCGGGCGAGCGGACGGAGGCCGTCCGGCGCCGGGTGTCAGTGACGGCCTGCCCGTGGTGAACGCCTGTCGCGCGGTCACCCGCTCTGCGCGCAGAGGTCGCCTGCGGCTCGCCGCAGGGGCCGCGCTCGTGGTCCTACTCCTGGGATTGGTGACGGCGGCGGGCGCGTCCGCGTTCGAAGCAAGAGGAAGCGTCGAACAGATCGATGTCACCGGCGTGGCGGCAAACGCGCAGATGTCGCTGCTGAACTCGCACGGTAAGACCTTGTCCACGCAGAGCGCGGACTCGCTCGGGGGACTTCTGTTTCGCAACGTGAAGCCGGGAAGCGGCTACGAGGTTCGCCTCGCCTCCAGCGGTGAATCCTCGGAACCGATCACCGTCCACACACAGGCCGCGGCACCGTGGGATCCGGAAACCTACAACCAGTCGATCCCCGATAACGGCTACACCTACCTTACAACCCGTGACGGGACCAAGCTGGCGATCGACGTCCACCCGCCCACCAGCCCGGCGGGCGAGCCCGGCGTGCCGTCGGAATTCCACTTCCCGACGCTCCCCATCCCGGGCGTGCCGACACCCAGCTACACGGCTCCCTATCCGACTCTGATCGAGTACTCCGGCTACGGGTACGCGAACCCGAAAGGTCCCGAAAACGGGATCGCGGTGCTCGCCAACCTGATGGGCTTCGCGGTGGTCGACGTGAACATGCGCGGGACCGGGTGCTCCGGCGGCGCGTATGACTTCTTCGAACCACTGCAGAACCTCGACGGCTATGACGTGATCGAAACGATCGCCAAACAGCCGTGGGTCCTGCACAACAAGGTCGGCATGCTCGGCATCTCCTACGGCGGGATCAGCCAGCTGTTCACCGCCCAGCTGGACCCGCAGGGCCTCGCCGCGATCGCCCCCATGTCGGTGATCGACGCGACCGCCACGACCCTCTACCCCGGCGGCATCCTCAACACGGGCTTCGCGGTGGCGTGGGCCGAACAGCGCCAGCAGAACGCCGAACCGGCCGGCCCCGGCCAGGGCCAGGCGTGGGCCTACGAACGGGTCCAGGAAGGCGACCAGACGTGTGCCTCCAACCAGGATCTGCACGGCGAGGCGACGAACCTGCTGGACAAGATCAAAGAAAACGCGACCTACAACCCACCCGTTGCCGATCCACTGGATCCGGTGACCTTCGTCAACAAAATCAACGTGCCCACCTTCATGGCCTGCCAGTGGGAGGACGAGCAGACCGGCGGCCACTGTGCCGATCTGGCCGAGCACTTCACCGGTACGAGCAAGAAGTGGTTCACGTTCACCAACGGCGCCCACGTCGATTCGCTGGATCCGGCTACCTTCACCCGGATGTATGACTTCCTGGAGTTGTACGTGGCACAACAGGCGCCGATCGTCAACTCGGCGGTCATAAGAGCCGCGGCTCCTGTGATCTACGACGAAGCGATGGGCCTGCCCAAGACCGACGTCGTCACGCTGCCGTCAGACCCGATCCAGACCGAACCGACATACGAAAAAGCGCTGGCGGCCTTCGAAGCGCTGCCGCAGATCCGGGTGCTGTTCGACAACGGTGCCGGAGCCTCGCCGACGGACACCCAAACCGCGGGCGATCCGTATCCGGGCTTCGAAGACTCCTTCTCGTCCTACCCGATCCCGGGCACGACGGCAGAGACCTGGTTCCTCGGTCCCGAAGGCAAGCTCGACGAACAGCAGCCGGCGATCAAGGGAACCGACAGCGACACCTACACCTCCAACGCGAGCGCCCTGTCGCTGACGGACTTCGGCAGCAACACCGGCTCGGGTGGGCTGTGGGGCAATGCCTCGCAGTGGGAATGGAACTGGGAGCAGCCACCGGCGGGCTCCGCGGTCTCGTTCGTGTCGGAACCACTGAAGAGCAACACCGTGGCGGTCGGCGGCGGCGCCGTGCACCTGTGGGTGGAGTCATCGACGCCCGACGTCGACCTCCTGGCGACGGTCAGCGAAGTACGCCCGGACGGCAACGAGACGTTCGTGCAGAACGGTTATCTGCAGGCCAGTGAGCGCAAGCTCGCCACCAGCGCCGACAACCTCCTCAAGGAGCAGCCGACAGAACTGGAACCGATCCCGACGATGCTCCCGAAGAACGTGAAGCCGATGCCCGCTGGGAAGTACGTGCCGGTGGTCGTACCGCTTTACTTCGAGGGCCACGCCTACCGTGCGGGGTCGCGGATCAGGGTCACGATCGCAGCGCCCAACGGAACCCAGCCGATCTGGTCGTTCGGCAAGACACAGCCGGAAGGCGGGACGGCGACGGTGTCGATCGCCTACTCGCACAGCAAGCCGTCGAGCCTGATCCTGCCGATCGTGCCGGGCGTGAGCGTGCCGACGGAACTGCCCGCCTGCCCGAGCCTGCGCAACGAGCCCTGCCGCACCTACAAGGCGTACGTGAACAACGGCTCGTAGGACGTTGCGGCCGCGCCCCCGGCCAACCGGTCGGGGGCGGGTCGTGGCCACGCTGACAGGCACGACCGAGCTTGACGGCGGCTGGCGACCGGGACCTTGCGCAGGGGTCGCGGGAGCTGCGCCGTCAGGCGATGCCGAGCAGCGGGGGGATCTGCTCCATCGAACCCACGACCTCAGCGCCCGCGTCACTTAGCTCGGGGTCGTTCCGCTCGGCGGCGTAGCCGATCACCCGCATTCCCGCGGCGACCCCCGCGATGACCCCCAGGGGACTGTCCTCGACGACGACGCAGTGTTCGGGCTCCGCCCCCATCGCCGCACAGGCATGGAGAAACAGATCGGGGTGCGGCTTGCCACGGGGAACCAGCTCGGCGGAGAAGAGCGCCTCGGCGCCGAACAGGGGACGCAGGCCGGTGAGTCCAAGCGTCAGCTCCGTCTTCTCGGGCTCGCCCTGGGTCGCGACGCAGACGGCGATCCCCGCATCGCGGACGGCCCGCACCACGTCCGCGGCACCGGGAACGGCCCGCAGGTCGTCTTCGAAGGCTACGACTCGGGCGTCGCGAAATCGGGTCAGCCAATCGGCCGGCAGTGGACGCCCGAGCCTTCCTTCGGCGCGGTCCGCCACGTCGCTCAGGGTCCTCCCCTCGTAGTCACGCAGAGCGTCGTCGAGGGTCGTCGGCAGACCGGCGTCCGTGAGCGTGCGGGCGAGCACGGTGTTGGAGATCGGCTCGCTGTCCACGAGCACGCCATCGCAGTCGAAGATCACGAGCTTCGGCGGACCAGCAGCCATCGCGGCTCCTATGGTGACGTCTGAGGGCGCAGGCCGGCGGCGTTCGCCGTCGCGCGTTCAAACAGGGTGCGGAGAGCCTGTTTCTCCGTCCGGGCCGGGACGGGATGCACGAAACCGATGGCTTCGAGTTCGACTTCGGCCGGGCCGGAGGTGAACCCGAGCAGGTCGCGGTAGACGTGGAAGAAGACCGCCCCGTTTCGATGCAACCGCGTTTCGTCGAGCCTCGTCTGGGAGGCCCCTGTCACTCCGGGGAGGGGGTTGGGCATGGTCGTGATCGTGAACGGCCCGATCCGCATCTGCCCTTTGTGTTCCCGGTTGATCTTCCTGTGGATCGCTTCGAAGGCGCGGAGTAGGCAGGCACGGCCGTGAGGACTCTTGGAGCGGGCCTTGTCGAGCGCCACGATCGCTTCCGTAGGCCACACTTCGACGCTGGATTTGATCAGCCTGCTGCCGAACCCGCGCCCGGCGGAGAATTCGGGAGATGCGATCGCCGCGACCCGGTCGGCTGGATCGGCGGCGCCGGTGCAGCGCGCGTACTCGAGATCGTTTGGTCCCGGCGGGGGAACTTCCACTTCCCTACCGAGGCCGGAGAATCCGCTCAGGTCTCGGGGCCGGAGGTTGACGGCGGCTGCATAGGAGACCGCTTGGGCCCTGGTCACGGTTGGTTCGGCCACTCGGGCATTCGAGGTGGCGACGCCTCCACATCCGGCGAGCAGCCCACCAAGCAGCAGGACGAGAGGCCTCCGGGCGGCGAGCGGAAGTCCATGAAAGGTCATGTACTTCCATATCGGCCTCGGCGCCGCTCGCTAAAGCGCGGAACCGCCTGCCGAGCAGGGGTCCGGGGGCGTGGGGCGTGACCTCGGGGTCTGTGCGACGATGCTCACGAAAGATGAGGCTGTGGCACCGACACAAGTGGGGCGAGTGGGATCGCGCCTGGGGAAAAGGCAGCCCCAAAGGCTATGTCCAGCAGCGCAAGTGCCTCATCTGCGGCAAGGTCCGGACACAGGTCATACGCTGACTAGCAGCGGCCGAGCCTAGCCGTCCGGAGAAGCCTCGGGCTTCTGACGCTTTCGACCCGTCTGGTCAGTCCGCCCCGTGCCGATGCAGTCGCGGCAAACGATCCACCTGCCCTCCGCCTCCTCCTCGGGCAACCACCACTTCCAGCCGGCACCCGTGCACGCCTTGCATCGGTCCTTCTCGGGGATGTGCCTGTCGGCCTGGGTCATCGTCGCCCAGCGTACCTGACCACGTGGAATGCGACGGGCCCTGCGGTTACCTAGGGGTCCGCGCGGATGACGCAGCGAAAGCCGATGTGGCTCGTAGAGGTGTCGATCGCCTCGGGCTGGCGGGCGGCCGGACGGTAGCGCAGGCAGTAGCTTGGCGCGCACAGGTGCGAGCCACCCTTGATGACACGACGGGGAATATCCGCACCCGGACGCCCGAGGTCATAGCTCTCGTCGACGGTCTCGATGCGCGGGTTGCGGGGCGGCTTGCAACAGGCACTTGGCGTCGCCCCCGCGCCGCGGGCGGCGTAGTAGTCCGACGTCCACTCCCAGACATTTCCGGTGATGTCCAGAAGCCCGAACCCGTTGGGAGGGAAGAGGCCCACCGGCGAGGTCCCGCGCCACCCCTTCGCGCCACTGTTGCGCCAGGGGAACTCGCCCTGCCAGAAGTTCGCCATCAGCTCGCCGCCGGGTCGCTGGTCATCGCCCCAGGCGAAGGCCGCTCCATCGAGCCGCCCACGCGCCGCGTACTCCCACTCAGCCTCGCTTGGGAGCTGCTTGCCCGCCCACTCGGCGTAGGCAAGCGCGTCCTCGTACGCGACATGGGTCACGGGATGATCGTCTCGACCGGAGTTGTCGCTGTCCGGCCCCCACGGATGCCGCCAGTCAGCCCCGGGCACATAGGCCCACCACCGGCTCGGATCGTTCAGCGCCACCGGGCCGGGCGTTGGATGAAAGACCACGGATCCCGCAGACAGCAGCGCGGGGTCGACGCCGGGGTAGCCGGCCGGGTCGGGCGGGTGCTCGGCGAGGGTGAGGTAGCCGGTCGCCCCGATAAAGCGGGCAAACTGCGCCACCGTAACCGGTCCGCGGTCGATCGCGAAGGCGCCGACCTCGACCTCCCGCACGGGTGCCTCTTCCGGATAGAACTCATTCGAGCCCATCCGGTAGCGGCCCTTCGAGATGTAGATCATGCTCTCGCCGGCCATCGCCGGGGATCGTAGAGTGGCGGGGGCAGCGCAGAGACGCCGGTAGGCGACGCACCACGTGGCATGGTGCGTGATAGCCGCGTCCCCTCCGAGAACGGACGGTCATCCGGCCCGAGGCGCGCCGACACCATCGGTGCACCGGCAGTACCATCCGCGACCCGCGGGGTAGCGCCCGGAGCGACATATAGGTCGCCGACGATCCACTAGACGAAAGCAGCCAGACCCTAGACGATGAGCCCTCGCCCCAACGTACTCGTCATTCTCACCGACCAGTTGCGTCAGCCTCCGCCGTATGAGTCTGAGGAGCTGCGCGAGTTCCGCCGCGAGCACTGCGTGGGTCAGGAGCGACTGCGACAGAGCGGCGTGTCGTTCACCCACCACTATCCGATGGCGATCGCCTGCGCGCCGAGTCGCGCGTCGTTGCTGACCGGGCAGTACCCGTCCCTCCACGGAGTGACACAGACGGATGGGCTGGCGAAGAACGCCGAAAGCGCGGACATGTTCTGGCTCGCTCCGGACACCGTGCCAACGCTCGGGGACTGGTTCCGCGCCGGCGGCTATCGAACGTATTACAAGGGCAAGTGGCACGCCTCGCACGCCCATCTTGACGCCCAGGACGGAGACGGCTATCTGCTTTCGATCGACGATGACGGACAGCAGATAGAGGCAAACATCGCAGCCTACGCCGAGGCGGACCTGCTCGACGATTTCGGGTTCTCCGGCTGGGTTGGCCCTGAGCCTCACGGCCTCGGCAAACACAACATGGGCACCATCAAGGACCCGTTCACCGCCGACGAGACGATCGAGCTGCTGGGACACCTGGACGCAGACGAGGGCGCTGAGCCGTGGCTCACGGTGTGCTCGTTCCTGAACCCACACGATGATTCGTTCTTCGGCATCGTCGCACTTACACAGGGGCTGCGTTACCACCCCTCAACCGTGCCTCATATCGACCAGTCTCCGACACGTCACGAGGACCTGTCGACGAAGCCTCGCTGCCAACAGAGCATGGTCGATCTCTGGTCCCGGCTTGGGGCGCCGCAACCCTGGAACGAGACGCACCTGAAGTTCTACTACCAGTTGCAGGCCACGGTCGGGCTGCAGATAACCCGCGTGCTGGATGCCCTGCAGGCCAGCGGCGCGCACGAGAACACGATCGTGGTCTTCAGTTCCGACCACGGTGATATGCAGGGGGCCCACGGCGGGATGCATGAGAAGTGGCACAACGCCTACGAGGAGGTACTCAACGTCCCCCTGATCATTTCGAGCCCTCTGCTTCCAGGTGGCGCCAGAGAGCTGAACGTTCCGACCAATCACGCCGACCTCATCCCCACGCTGCTCGGACTGGTCGGGATCGAGCGAGACGAGGCGCTCGCCAAGCTGCAGGACGACCACACCGATGCGCGACCACTGGTCGGGCGCGACCTCTCTGAGGCGATCCGGGCGCTCGGAGCGGAACCCTCAGCCGAGCCGGTCCTGTTCATGACCGACGACGAGATCAGCGAGGGCACTGCGCACGGCGCCAGCCCTTTCCAGAGGCTCGCGCGCGCCACACGAACATTCTCGACCGTCGAGCAGCCCAATCACATCGAGACGGTGATAGCCGAGGTCGACGTCGAGGGCGAGCAGCACCTCGTAAAGCTCTCTCGGTACCACGACAATCAGCAGTTCTGGACGGTCCCCGGTGAGCACGACGAGCGTCTGCGGGGCCGCAAAACGATCACCGTGACCGAGCCCGAGCCCGACGAATACGAGCTCTACGACATCACGCTTGACCCATACGAGGAACGCAATCTCGCTCACGCCACGTATGCCGACGATCGCTCCCGTGCTCTAAAAGACACGATGTTGCGGCTACTCGGCGAGCAGCTTGCCGCCAAGCGCCTCACACCCTCAGCGGGCGAGCGCCCGGGCTATCGCCCTCCCTTGACTGGGTGAGAGCGGCGGCCGTGTGAGCGATCCAGACAGGGTCCTCCGAGGAGATACGCAAGGGGTCGCGGACAACAGAGAGAGGAAGGCGCGGGGATGGAGGACGGCTATCCCCGCGCCCGTGCAGGCGCACCCGAGAGAATGGGACCCGGGCCGCTGCCTATTCCTCGCTATCGCTCGGGGGCAAGCGGACGGGCTTCCGCACAGCCGGGCAGGCTGCTGTGATCGCCGTCGCCCACGGCAGCCATACGGCATGTGGCGAGAGCGAGCCCTGCTGTGATGACCCACCCGAAGCCGATGGTGAGATACATCATTTGCTTCCCCCTTGCTGGACTCGCCAACAATAGGCTCGAGTGGTGATCCTGTCCAATACTTTTCTACCCTCGCGGCATACGCGGGCCGTATCTCGGATAACCGTTGGACGCCGCCGAACCGGGCAGAATCAGGCGCGACGGTGCGGCGGAAGCGATGGCGATCTCGAGCCTGACTCTGAGGTTCGCTCAGTGACGTGCCCTCTGGCGTGCCAGAGAAGCAAGCCATCCAAGCTAGATCAGTCAACATCCTCCGGTGCGCACTCGCGGCTGGACCCGGCGTAGGCAACTGGCGTTGGCAGCTGCTTGCCTCCTGGTCACAGCGATCGCGCGCTGGGGGCCTGCGGTGGCGCCGAGCGTCTCACCGGCGGGCGCCTCTGGGACTGGTGGTCAGGAAGCGGCGCCAAGCCCGCCGAGCGTTGGCCTGCGACCTCGTTTTGCGGTCGGGGTGCGGACGCTGCGGCTCGTAGATCAAAGCCGCACGATCCGTTTGCCCAACGGCGCGAGCGAGCCACGAACGCTCCTCACCTACGTGCGTTACCCCGCGCTCGGCCCGCCCGCGGACACCGACCTGCCGAACGCAGCCCCAGCCTCTGCGAACGGGGCGTTTCCACTGATCGTCTTCGCTCACGGGTTCGCGGTCACGCCTGCAACCTACGACCGTCTGCTGACCAGCTGGGCGCACGCCGGTTACGTGGTCGCCGCCCCCGTCTTCCCGCTCTCAAATGCGCACGCTCCGGGCGGCCCCGATGAGTCGGACATCGTCAACCAGCCCCGCGATATGAGCTTTGTGATCTCCCGCCTGCTGGAAAGCAGCGGCGCCGCCGCCGGACCGCTGGCGGGCCTTATCGAGCCCAACCGCATTGCCGTTGCCGGGCAGTCGGACGGCGGTGAGACCGCTCTCGCTGTGGCCTACAGCCGACGCTTTCGCGACCCGCGGATAACCGCGGCCGTGATCCTGTCAGGCGCCGAGATGTCAGGTATCGGCGGGTACACGTTCGCCCCCGGAGGTCCCGCGTTGCTGGCAGCCCAGGGCACCGCGGACACGAGCAACCAGCCGCGCTTTACCTACGCCTTCTTCAGGGCAGCACGCCAGCCGAAGTATCTGCTGCGACTGCTCGGCGCCCAACATCTGCCTCCCTACACTCGCCAACAGCCTCAGTTGACGCTCGTCGAGCGCGTGAGCACGGCGTTCTTCGACACCTACCTGAAGGACGACCCGGCCCCGCTGGCGGAACTCGGATCGCTGGCTGGCGTGCCCGACATCGCCACGCTGGTTTCCGATCCTTGAGATCGGCGCTAGCGGGGCTCTTTGAGGGGTGACCGCGGACCGCTCGAAGCTGCTCAAGCGCTTCAAGGCGACACTCAAGCGCGCTGGAGTCCGAGAGGTCCGTTCCACGACCTGCGCCACACGTTCGGCACCCGCATGGCGGCACACGGCGTCCGCATGCGCGTCCTCCAGGAGATGATGGGCCACCGCGACTTCAAGACGACCCTCATCTACGCCGATTATTCGCCGAGCGTCCGAGAGGTGGAGTGGGTCGAAGCGGCCTTCGGGGCCGGCAGCCCAGCGGACATCCCCGAGACCGCTGCTGCCGGCGTCGAGGGCTAGTGCCGCGGATCAGCTCCTTCTACGGGATTGGGATCTGGATGTACTGGAACGAGGGGGTCCACGAGCGCCCGCACTTCCACGCGCGCTACGGGGAGCACCAGGCATCGGTGGACCTCGACGGCCAGATCATCGCGGGATCGCTCCCGACAAACGCTCAGCGGCTCGTTCGCGAATGGGCTGCCGTGCATCGCGACGAGCTGGTTTCGAACTGGCGACGCGCCGGGGCATGCGAGCCGTTGGAGCAGATCCCGCCGCTGCCCTAGCATTGTCCGCATGGACGGGCTCGTGGACATAACGGCGGTCGAGATCCTCGCCGACCAGGTTCTGCGATTGACGTTTGCGGACGGCATCGTCGGCGACGTCGCATTCGACCGCGACCGGTGGAAGGGCGTACTCGCCCCCCTGGCCGACCCCGAGTTCTTTCGGCGGGTCTCCGTCAATCCGGAAAGCGGAACCCTGACGTGGCCCGGCGAACTAGACCTCGCTCCCGAGCCTCTCTACGCGGAGGCTTGCACCCGCCGCGTCGCCGTGCGGAACTAACAGGAGCGTCGCTCGCTCTCGTTGTGAGGCCGCCGACGGGCCGGACTCGCCCACCTGCGTCCTGTCCGACGCCAGCGCCGCGGCACCCGAGCGCGCTCACCAGCGCTCGCCGGGAGCAACGCTCCCCTCCCCGGAGGGGTTCGCCTAACCGAGCGACCCAGCCAACGTCCAAGCCACCACCGCACGCGCACCCCTCAGCGATCGGGCGCCATGGTCACGCCACGTCGATGTCGCCTACTAGAAGGGTTTGGCGAAAGTCGGCGGCGGCGCCTATCAGTGCCCGCCGCCACCGTGGCCACCACCGCCGCCATGGTGACCGCCACCCGTTGGACCTCCGCCCCAGAAACCTCCGTCTGGCAGCTGCCCGCGCCCGCGCAATCCGAGCATCAAGCCGCTGATCAGCAGCAGAAGGGCGATCGCACCCGCGAGCGCGAGAGCGTGTTCGGAAACGTCGGACGCACCGGCGATGACACCCAGTACGGCTCCCGCAAGGAACAGCGCGTAAGCCAATTTGGTGCCCGTTCTAGCGGCTCGGTCCACGCTCGGGACTCTACCCCGCGCGCTGCTCGTTTCCGCCTTCGTAGCCGTTGTTGGCTCTCCTTTGCTCCCCCTCTCGTTCCTTTCGTCGTCTTCCGTGCCGTCGGGTGGCGTGCGGCGGCGGCCAGGCGTCGTTTCTTCTTCCTCTCCCCTACCTCCTCCTCTTGTTTGTTCCTTCCCTTCACCCTTTCCTTCCGTTGTTCTCATAACTGCTTTGTTGCTGCCCCGTCCGCCCCGTGACGCGGGCCTGCGGCTCGGATTCGGGATCCGGGGTCAAATCCGACCTCAATTCTGCGATTCAGCTCAGCTCGGCGTTCCGCTTGAGCCGTTGCGAGTGCGTTCTGGCGCCGCAGCTGGCTTGCGCAGACAACCAAGCGTGTGCGTACCGGCTAGGAAGCGGCGAGGCGGGGCGGACCCGTGATCCAAGTGGACGCGCCCGGCGTGCGCCCGTAGGGTCGGGGTCGCGCTCCTATCGGCCGCGGAGGGCTGACGTGTAGGTTGGCGTCGTGGATTGGGGTCTCGCGACGGTCGGGCTTGTGCTGCTGCTCGTCGCGGGTGTCTCGCGGCGCCTGTCGAACACGCCGATCACCCCGGCGATGGTGGTGGTCCTGCTGGGCGTCCTGGCAGGGCCGTTGGTGCTGGACGAGCTTGCGGTGGGCCCGACGAGCGCGACGGTACGAAAGCTCGCGGAAGCGACGCTCGCGGTGGTGTTGTTCTCCGACGCCTCCCGCATAGACCTGCGGGCCGTTCGTCGGGAAGCCTCGATGCCGGTGCGATTGCTCGGCGTCGGCCTGCCGCTGACGATCGCACTGGGCTCACTGGCCGCGCTCGCCCTGTTCGGGTCGTTCTCTCTCAGCGAGGCTCTGATCCTCGGTGTGATCCTCGCGCCGACCGACGCCGGACTCGGAAGCGCGGTGGTGACGGACCCGAGCCTCCCGCAACGCGTGCGCCAATCGCTCAACGTCGAGAGCGGCCTCAACGACGGGATCTGCGTCCCGATCCTGCTGATCGTGCTCGCGACGGCATCCGGCGCCGGCGGACCCACCCACCCGGCCCAGGTGGTGGGCGAAGAGATCGGCTATGGACTCCTCGGAGGCATCGTCGCCGGGGTGATCGCCGCCGCGATCGTGAACACCGCCGGCGCCAGAGACCTCATCGCAGATGAGTGGCGGCAGATCATCCCGGTGGCCGCCGCCGTGCTCGCGTTTGGAATCGCGGAGGCTCTCGGCGGATCGGGCTTCATCGCGGCCTTCACCGGGGGCGCGCTGTTCGGCCTCGTCGCCCGCGAGAAGTCGACCGGGACGATGCGCTTCGCCGAAGAGACCGGGGCCGTCCTTGACGCCGTCACGTTCCTCGTGTTCGGAGCGATCCTGCTCGGCCCCGCGCTCGAGCACGTCAGTTGGCAAATCGCGCTCTATGCCGTCCTGAGCCTGACGATCGTTCGCATGCTGCCCGTCGCCCTATGCCTGTTGGGTACCAAGGCGCGAGGCCCGACTGTGGCGTTCATGGGCTGGTTCGGTCCGCGTGGGCTTGCCTCGATCGTCTTCGCCGTGATCGTCGAGGACACACATCAGGCTCATGGCAACACATTGCTCACCGCGACCTATCTGACCGTCGGCCTATCGGTCCTGCTCCACGGACTCTCGGCAGCACCGCTGGTCAGTCGCTACGCCGGCTGGTATCGCTCCGCCGCGGGCGAGCGTCCCGGAGCGATGGAGAGCGAACCGGCGCACGAGCATCGGGCGCGGGGACCCAACGCGCTGCAGGGAAGCTGACCCGCCGCGTCCGTGGAGACCAGTTCCGGACCCGGTGGATCAGATCGGTGGTCGCCCGTTCACCGGCCCGTGCGATGGGCACGCAGCGGGTGCCAGGGAAGCGCCCGGAAAAGGATCATGTAGAGCGCTATGGCAAAGTAGAGTGCGACGGCCGCTTGGGGTACCACGAGTCCGAGGAGGATCGCGGCGACGTAGCCGCCGAGGACGGGGAGCAGTTCGAGTGGCGCGTCCTGCTGCTCCTCACCCGCTTCCGGCGGCGTATACAGGTGCTCGCGTCGGGCATAGGCGTCCAGAGCGAAGCTGAGGCTACGGATAACCAACAGGGTGAGCCCGTACAGAGTGACAAAGACGCGCTCCCTCGAGTTGGAGTGCAGCGCGTCTGCGACCAGTTTGGTCGGGAATGGCAGGAACGCCACCACGAGCAATACCAGGAGGTTGATTCGCAGCAACAGCGGATCTGCGCGCGTGAGCCCATCGGTGAGCTGCGTGTGGGCCAGCCAGCCTGCGCCGATTGTGAGGAAGCTGACGAGATAGGCGAGGTAGAACGGCCAGGCGTGAAGCACCTGTTCGAGCGCCGTCCCCGGCGGATGAATCGCGATGTCGAGAACGAGCAGCGTGGCGGCGATCGAGAACACGCCGTCGCTGAATGCTTCCATGCGCGTGGTGCTGAGCGATCGGGATACACGCGATGGATCTTCGCCAGGGGGCACGCGGCAATCTTTCCAGGTTCGTTGATCGATGATTAGCGGTCGTGAGTTTGTGGCCGGTCAGCTCGGCGGTCCGCGCAGGAGGAGGAGCTCCACGACGGATACGACGAACATCGCACTGGCGACCGCGAGCAGCCCATAGCGGGCGGCAGGCAGCGGAAGGCGGCTACCAATGCCTACGAGGAACAGGACCGCCGCCAGGAACACCGTGAGTCGTACGTACTTGTCCGCGGTTCCCGCCGCCGACTGGCCACGGCTGAAGTAGGCGTCGGCCTTGGCGTTCAGGACCTTGGCCTGTGCCTGCTGGGGGATCCGGTACTGGGGCATGTCCGACGGATCCCCTGGCGCCTTGGGGTTCGTGAGCGGCTTGGTAGCCCGCCACGCTTCGACGGCGGCGAGTGCGCTTGGGCGCAGCCGCTTGAGCGCGACGCGGAAGAGCAGGGGATTGTGCGAGGCATAGGCAGTGATTGCGGCATTGAAGTCCACCGAGTCCAGCGTGCGAATCTGGGTGGCTTCGATGGCGGCTTGATTGGCTTTGGTACGTGTGGAGGAGGCCTTCGCCAGCGAGAGCGACGACTCGGTGCCCCACTTGGCCGCTGCGTACCCCGACCACGCGGCCATGATCGCCACGAGCGAGAGCAGCACCGCCTCGGCGATCGACACGTAGCGGTCACGCCGGGAGTGATCCCCGGGCGCGTGGTGAACGCGATGCTCGGCGATCTCCTTGCCCACCTCACTCGCCGAAAGACCCTCAGGCATGGCGTGCAGGAGCCTCTCTGGCCGAACGGGGCGAGATCACGCTGCTGCAGCCGTCGGGGTTGCAGCGGGCGTTTCTGGCGCGGGAGCCGGTTCTTTCGAGGAGCCCGGCTGCTCGGTGGGGATCCGCCTGCTGAAAGCGAGTCCGATCAGCGCGAAGATGGCAAGTATCGACAGTGCCTCGCGCAGCCCGTCCAAACGCGCTTTCTCGTTTTCTTCGACGATTGCGTCTGTCGCCCTGGGTGGCACATGAGCCTTGTTGAGCGCGTCCTTCAGTTGCTTGTCGGAGATGAAGGGGACTCCACCGTCGAGCTTGGTCGATGCCTGTGATTTGACGCGTGCGGGAACGGCGGAATTCTGCTGCACTCCCGTCAAAAACGAGGTGCTGAGCGCCGCGATCACGATCGCGCCCGTGAGCGCTGTGCCCATGGAGATGCCGAGGTTCGTGATCGTGTTCTGCAGCCCGCCCACCGCGCTGCTCTGCTCATCGGAAACCGATGAGACGGTGACCGCCCCGAGCTGGGAGGAGAGCGCTCCGATTCCGAGACCCACGAGAAGCATCGGGAACGTTGTGATGCCAGGTCCCGCGCCTTCCTGGAGCTCAGCAACCAAGATCACGAGCCCGGCAAACATCGCGATGAAACCGAGCTGGACCACTCGGCGCGGCGATGCGTGGGGGAAGAGCTTCGGGATGCCGGCTGCCGCGAGGATCAGGGCAATCGATAGCGGCAGGAACCTCACTCCGGTCTGGATCGCGGAGAGCCCGAGCGCGACAGAGAGGAACAGCGGCACGGCGAAGGCGACCCCACTTTGCACGAAGAACTGGAAGAAGAACGAGTTCAGGCCGCCACGCAACACATGGACCCGCAGGATCTTGGGGTCCAGCAGCGGCTCGCCGCCGCGGGCGAGCACCCGATCCTCCCACTCGATGAACAGGTAAATGACGAGAGCGCCGGCGAGCATCAGCCAGATCACCGGGGACAGCCCAATCCATTCGGGGGCCCCGGCTTTGGGTTTGACGAAGCCCCACACGCCCGAGCGAAGGACGCCGAACACGATCAGCCCGAGGCCGAGCGCTGACAGCGCCGTCCCCACGAGGTCCAGGTGTCCCCCCTTCTCCCGCGGCCCCTCGGGGATGCGGCGGGCGAGGACGAGAATCGCAAGCACGATCACGACCTCGCCCGCGAACACCCACCGCCATGAGAGGTAGGTGGTGAAGAGGCCACCGACGATCGGGCCGACCCCAATCGCAATCGCGGTCGCGGCGGCGATGAGCCCGTAGGCGCGCGGCCGTTCGGCGGGCCCGTAGTTGACAGCCACCAGCGCGACGATCGACGGCAGGATCAGCACCGCGCCGATGCCCTCGAGGCAGGACCAGCCGAGCAGCAGCACCCCGAGGCTCGTAGAGATCGCGGTGATGAACGAGCCACAGCCGTAGATGACGCACCCGATCGCGAAGGCCCGCTTGCGGCCGATGATCTGCCCGACCTTCCCGCCCGTGATCATGAAGGCGGCCATCACCAGCGTGTAGAGCGTGATCGCCGTCTGGATCCCGGTGACGGTCGTACCGACGTCCTTCGCGACCGTCGCGATCGACACGTTCATCACCGAACTGTCGAGCATCATCAGGAACTGCCCCGCGCACAGCGTCAGCAGGACACCGCCTGCCACCGCTGTGGCCGCCTTACTCGACACAGAGCTCACCTCCCCCATTCACGATTACACGCGGGGTGATAGCCGGCCCGACCGGCGCCTTTGGGCAACGGCCCGCTACCAGCAGCACGCCCGGCACGCTGAACATGAGCGATGTGATGCGACGGTCGGCCTGCGACTCAGCCGCTATTGCCTACTCAGGGAGCGTTCGGCCATCCCGGCGTTCTCGGCGATGAGGTACACAAACACGCCTAAGAACGGCAAAACGACAACGAAAATGATCCACAGGACCTTGGTCCACCCGGACTCGTCGTGGCGACGGAAGATGTCGGCGAACACAACAAACAGAAGGTAGAGCCAGATCACAAGCCCCATAAAGATGAGGATCGTCCACAGGACTTCGAGGAGCGGGTAGCTGGTCGCGAGGATCATGGTGCCGTCCTTTATCTATCGAGGGTGGAAGGGAAGGGTGCGGGTCGGTCGACTGTGCTGGGTCTCGGATCGGGCGTCTGCGTCAAGGTTCTTGCGGCTCGAATGTCAGTCCGAGCGGTCCCGACGACCGACCGCCGCGGCCGACCGAACGCATCAGCGCCCTGCCCGGCGGCGCGAGCGCCGCCGCACACCGCACACCGACACCGGGCTGAGGGGCCGGCCGATCGGGTCTATGAACAGTGAGCAAGGGCCCGTTGCGTTGGGCATCTCACCTTCGAGCACGTCCACGTTGTAGGTGAGCGTCTCCCCGTCCAAGCTCGGGTTCGTGAGCGTGACCACCACGTCCTCGGGCGTCTCGTCCTCGGACGCGAGGAACGAGAGCACGGCGTTCGGGGGATCCTCGAGGAAGCTGTTATCTCCATCTCCCCAGCCCTCCACGAACTGTGCGGAGGTGAGATGGCCGACAATGCGCTCGGGGCGGTCGGAGAACATCAGCGTGGAGGGTGCCAGCCCCTGCAGTGTCATCGAGCCGTTGTTGCTCGTCACGCCCTGGGCACTTTGGACATACAGCGCCTCGAACTCGCCGGGCTGTGCTGTTGGTTCTGACGACACATTAATCTCCTTGATGTGATTTTGTGGCCACGCCCTCGGCGGTTGGCCCTGTTTGGCTTGGACCGGTGGGGTGCGCGCTCCGACCCACTGTCGAGAGACCGGTCTGGATCACTCCCGGGTCAGAGCCCCGTCTCGGCGGTGATGCGCCCAGATTCGACAGCCTCGGTCAGGGCCTTGTAGTCGCGCTGGTTCTGTTCGGCGTACGCGTGCGAGAACTCGACGATCGCGCGGTCGAAGGCGGCGCTTTTGCCGAGATACGCGGCGATCGCGATGCGGTCGCCGCTGCGGGCGTGCGCGCGGGCGAGGGTCCAGCCGCATAGCCGACCATATGTGGCCATGCCTCTCGGAACCATCTGTTCGACTTCGGCCGAGCCCTTCCAGTCCTTCAGCTGGCGCCCATAGAAGTCGCGTGGCTTACTGTCGAGCCCTGACTCCACGTGCAGCCAGCCCAGGAAGATGTCGCTCGAGGCCTGCATCACCCGCTGGCCGGTGACGACCCGCTCGCCGTGGTTCTCGAACTCGCTGTCCTGCAGGAACTCCTCCAACACCGCGGACTCCGCCTCCTTCAACTGCAGGAACAGCGGATCCTGACCGTCGCGGCCCAGCAACAGGGCGATCCAGGCCCGCGTGCCCACACTGCCGACGCCGACGACTTTGCGCGCGAAGTCGACCAGCTCGAACTGCTCAAGCAGCACGCGCCGGTCGTGCTGGAGCGTGGCACGATAGGAGCGCAGGAGCTCGTGCAGCGCATCGAACATTTCGTCGCGTTCGATGCCCTGCGCGAGTTCGTCGATCGGCACGATCAGGGGCGGTTCGGCCGCGATACGCGCCTGCCCGTCGACCTCGCGGGTGAGCTTGGAGAACGCCGACATGCTGTCCTTGGTGCGTGCCTTGGCCAGCGCCTTCTCGGTCCGCTTGACCTGCTTGGCGTTGAACTGCGACCCGAGTTCAGCGATCGTCGCCTCGACGTCCAGGTGCGCATACCAGACGTCGAGATTCTTCATCGTGGCAAAGCCCGCCATCGCGGTGCGGTACTCGGCGACGGTGTCGAGCACGATCTGGTCCTGGTCCTTGACCGCGAAACCGTTGTACTGCGCCGCGATCAGCATGCTCACCGCGAGCCGCTTGACGTCCCACTCCCAGGGTCCCGGGAGCGTCTCGTCGAAGTCGTTGACGTCGAACACCAGCCGGCGCTCGGGCGAGGCGAAGACACCGAAGTTCGACAGGTGCGCATCCCCGCAGCACTGCACCTGAAGCCCCGAGCGGGGCGTGCCGGCAAGGTCGCTGGCCATGATCAGCGCGGCTCCCCGGTAGAACGTGAACGGCGAGACCAGCATGCGCCCGTAGCGAATCGGCACGAGCTCCGGCACCCGCGTCTTCGCCTGGCGTTCCAGTAGGTCTATCGGATCAGCGCGCCGCGGCGGCGGGTTGAACTCCGCCTGGCTGGCCCGCGGCACTTCGGCACGGGCCGCCTTACCCCGCGCCACACGCTCTGCGACGCTCAGGTGCGGTACCGCCTTGACCGTGTTGTTCCCTCTTGCGGTAGCTGAGCCACGAATCGGGCGAGGCCCACTTGAAGACCGGACTGTTGAAGGAGACATCGCCTACTCCCTAGGCGTTGTTTGAGGTCTTGGATAGGTGGATGGGCGAGGTACGGTCAGCCCGATAGAGACGCAACACATCGCGACTACGGCTGCCGGTCGTCCGACGATCTTGGGCATCGGGCGCCCTTCCAAAGAGTGGGACACGTCCGCGACCATCCGCGTTCCCCGCTCGAGACTGTCCCGGGACGACTGTCATGAGCGATGTCCCCGCGGCGCTTCGGGCTCGTCCTCCCGGAGCGCGTGGTTCGGCTCATACCCGAGCGCGAGCGCAAGCTTCGGCGCGGCTGAGCTGGTCCGAACGATCCCGGCCGACGGGAGGACGGTTACGAGAGTGTCGACGATTTCTGCGTCCGATGCGCCCGCGGCCTGGGCCGCCTGGACAGTCGCGACATAGGACGGGATACCTCCCTCGATACCGATCAGCACAGCTAGCTTGACGAGCTCACACGTGCGTTGGTCGAGCTCAGGCTCCAGCTCAGCTCCCTCGCCGCCAGACCGGCTCAAGGATTGGATGAAGTGCTCGTCCCTGAGCGCGATTCTCGCGAGCGTGTCTTCGGTCGTGGCCACTGCTGCATTGCAGCGCGGGGACGCCGGGCGAGCATCGGCCATATGGGTTGAAATCGCACGAAGGCAGAGTTCAGCGATCTGGGCTAGTCGCCAGGGCGTGCCGCCACCTGCCGCCGGCAAGCCACGGTACGTAGTTTCCCGCGGGATCGCGCGGAAAAAGCTCGCTACCCGGGGGCGATCGGCCCCGTACTCTGCTTGGTGAGCGGATGTAACGCCGAGCAGTCAAAGGAGGCACAGGCGATCTCTGTTTCGGAGCGAAGTGAGAGGGCGGCGGTGCAGCCGGACGTCCAAGTGCCTGCGCGGATCACTTCCGGGGGACCACGGCTCCATCCGGACTTGATCCCGCGGACTGCGCTACTACGGCGGCTATTGGCCCACCAAGCGGACCCCGTCGTGGCGGTCTTCGCGCCGGCGGGATACGGAAAGACGACCCTCCTCGCCCAAGCGTCGGAGTTAGATGGTCGGCGCTTCGCGTGGATCTCGCTCGAGGACGCCGACAATGATCCCGTCGTCCTAGCGGCCGATCTCGCACAGGCTCTGAGTTGCGTCAGCAGCGTTGATCCGACGACCTTCGACGCCGTGAGCAACCCGCCTCACGCGCTATGGTCGACGACGCTCCCGCGCCTGCGAGCGGCCTTCATCTCGATCGAGCATCCGGTGGTGGTAGTGCTCGACGACGTGCATGTGCTTTGCGAGCGCGATGCCTGCGACGTTCTCACCGCGATCTGCGACTACATACCGGCGGGCTCTCAGCTTATGTTCGCGGGCCGCCACGAGCCGCAGCGCTTTCTCGCTCGTGTCCGAGCTGAGCGTCGTGTTGCTGGGTTGCAGGTCGATGACCTTGCACTCGACGTCGTGGAGGCGGGGTCCCTGCTTCGCGCCGCTGGAGTCGCTCTCACCGAACGGGAGGTCGCAGAGCTGACGGCCCATACCGAGGGATGGGCCGTCAGCATCTATCTAACAGCGCTCTCCTTGCGTGAGACCGGCACTCGCAATCCGTATGCCGGATCCGAGATCGGCGGAACGCCGCGTCAGATCGCGGACTACATTCAGCTTGAGGTCCTGTCAGGCTTACCGCCCGATCAGGTCGAGTTCTTGACGCGGACCGCTGTGCTGGACCGGATGTGCGGGCCGCTGTGCGACGCTGTGCTGAAGCAGACGGGGAGCGCAGCGATCCTTGAGTCGCTGCAGCGGTCAAACCGCCTGCTCGTGGCCCTCGACCGACACGGGGAGTGGTACCGCTACCACCACCTCTTCCGTGATCTGCTCGCCCGCGAGCTCGAACTCCGCGAGCCAGATTTGATCCCGACGCTCAACCGCCGCGCAGCTGACTGGAGCGACGAAAACGGTGCGCGGGAGGCAGCGATCGCATACGCTCTCGCGGGCGACGACGTCAAGCGCGCCGCGACGCTGGTGGCGGTTTGCGCGATCCCGGCGCACCAGGCCGGCCGACTCCAGACGGTGCGAAAATGGATCGAGCGTCTGTCCGAACGTGGAGCCCCAGGACAATATCCGGCGGTCGCGGTCCTGGGAGCTTGGTGTGAGGGCCTGTCAGGCCATCCTGTCGAAGCGGAGCGTTGGGCACTTGAGGCCAAACAGGGCAACACCGACCAGCCGGCTCCGGACGGAGGCGCGACGATCGAGCCGTGGGTGAGATGCCTTGAAGCGGCCATGTGCCGCCACGGCGTCGACCGTATGAGGATCGATGCCGAGCGAGCCCTCGAGCTGTCCCCCGACTGGAGCTTGCAGCGACCGGTGGCGTCGAACATGCTCGGCATCGCATTGCTTCTCGCAGGTGATAGCGACCAGGCGGATCAGGTCTTTAGCGACAACTCCCAGGCGGCGAAGGAACTCGACATGCCCAGCAACGCGTCGGTCGCTCTCGCTCAGCGTTCGCTACTGGCGGCGGCGGATGGCGACCTCGACACGGCCGAAAAACTCGCCCAGGAAGCAGAGCAATGCGTGCTCGAAGGACGGTTCGAAGCGTATCTGCCGAGTGCGACAACCTTCGCCGCGCTGGGCAGGGTCGCGCTACACCGGGGGGAACTGCCACAGGCGCAGACGCATCTCGCTGGGGCCGACCGCCTGAGACCACTGCTGACTTACTTCATGCCGTTCAACGGCGTGCAGGTTCGTCTCGAGCTGCTGCGCGCCCGCATCGCTTTGGGCGACGTCGCGGGTGCAATGATCTTGCAAAGGGAGATCGACCAGCTGTTAAGGCGGATCCCCGACCTCGGCGTGCTCGTCGGGCAGGCCGGCGAACTCCGTGATCGGGTCAACGCGATGCACGCCCTGACCGGTGACTGGACCCCACTGCTCACCGAGGCTGAGCTGCAGGTGCTACCGCTGTTGGCAACCCACCTCACCATCGCTGAGATCGCTGAGCGGCGATACGTCTCGCGAGCCACGATCAAGACACAGGCTGTGTCTATCTATCGCAAGCTGGAGGTCACAAAGCGCGGCGAGGCGATCGAGCGCGCGGCGAAGCTCGGCTTGATCGACCCCCTGGCCGTGCCACGTTCTCGCGACTTCGCCCGCTCTGGCTGACGAAGTCGTGAGCATCCGACGCTGAAACGGCCACGCACGACCGGGAGGGCGCGACACGATGGCCGACCGGCATCGGCGCACCCGCCGCGGTCGAAGCATGGCGGGCCAGCAACCTCTCACGCACCCCAAAACGCCAGCGGACCTAGATCACACGCTGCACTCCTCCCCGGTCAGCAGGCCCCCCACCTGACGGCTGAGCGGATTCGATAGCCACGAAAGGTTGCGAGGATTGCCCCGCGTCGACAATCAGAGCACACGGGCCGGGCCGGCGGCTGGGCGCCCCGACAACGTACACGCAGGGTACCCCTCGGCCAGCTGATCAAATTTCAACCTATTTGGCCGATGCCAGCCGCTAGCGGCCGCGCTCAAATGGCGACAACCACCAAGCACAGGAGATCAGATGAGCGACAAACCGGTTTTCATCTACGCCGCCACCTACGCCGACTCCGCTGGCGCCGAAGCGGACTACGACATGCTGCTAGACCTGCACGCCGAGAAACTCGTGGGCACCTACGACGTCGCCTTGGTCACCAAGGACGCCGAAGGCAAGGTCCACGTCGAGAAGCACGAGAAGCCAACCCAGCACGGTACCTGGGGAGGCATCGCCGTCGGAGCGGCAGTCGGAGTCGTGGCCGCACCGGCAGTGATCCCCGCGGCCCTGCTCGGCGGCGTCATCGGCGGCCTCGGCGGACACTTCAAAAAAGGCATCTCAAGCGACGACGCCAAGGAACTCGGCGACCTCATCGAAGCGGGAGAAGCAACGCTGCTCGTGATCGGCGAATCGCGCATTGAAGAACAGCTCGACAAGATACTCACACGCGCGGAAAAGACGATCGAGAAGGAAATGGACGTCGACAGTAAGGAGTTCAAGCGCGAACTCGAGAAGGCAGAAAAGGAGTACGCAGCCGCCTAGCCGGGCAGATGGTCTGCGGCCGGGCTCGGCCGTAGCCGCCAGACCACGGCATCGACCAACCAGCCCGGTTGTTGCACACGCCCGCGTCCGACGGTTCACCAGAGTCGCCGGACGCGGTGGACTCTGGGGCCTCAGCAAACACTCGGCCCGTATCCCAATCCGAGCACAAGGCCCTCACCGCAACCCGAAAGGATCAAGATGGCCATCATCTCTGACACACCCGTCCTGGACACGCTCGCCGCGATCACCGCGGATTCGGTCGAGCGCTGTGGATTGGACGACAATTCGCTGCTCACGGCCCGAATCGCTGCGCTCGTGGCCGTCGACGCGCCCGCTGCCTCCTATCTCGTGCACATCGGCCCGGCGGCGGACGCCGGCGTCACACTCGAGCAGCTCCAGGGCATCCTGATCGCGGTCGCACCGATCGTGGGCACGCCACGGACGATTTCTGCCGCCGCAAAGATCACCAAGGCACTGGGGATCGCCATTGTCGCGGTCGAAGCCGAGCTCGAAGCCGAGCAGGCGGAATCTGAATAGCAAATAGCAGCTGCCGACGCGACACGTGGGGCGCCGACCAAGCTCGCAGCCCATACGAGAGCGTCCACGACAAACTGAAATGCTCACGACACCACGAACCATGAGGCACACACTCTGCACGTGGCTCGGACTCGATCGCAGCGTAGGCGAAATTAGCGGACCGGCATGCGTACTAAACCCCGATGCAACACCGGGCACCAGAGGCACATAGTGCGATGCAACAACGGTGCGGATGTTCTAGCTATGCGCACCTTCACAATCAGGAGGTCAGATCATGTCTACGTTTGACGAAGCCGAGAGCTCACTCGGACGCCTTTGGTGGCTGGTGATGTTGTTCGGCGCGGCAGTGTTCTGCGTCGGAATCTTCTTTGTCGCTTCGCCACACGAAACGCTGACCACCTTCACGGTGATCGCGGGAGTCTTCCTACTGATCGACGGGCTGCTCGCAATCGGCACGTCGATCTTTTCCCGACGGGAAGGTCGCGGCATGCTGGCGTTGATCGGGGTTCTCAGCGCGATCGCCGGTCTCGTTCTGGTCAAGAAACCCTTCGGGGCGCTGGTCGTCTTCGTGCTCGTCATTGGAGTGTGGTTCATCGTCGCCGGCGTGGTGCGCTTCGTCGCGGCCCTCGGTGAACCCGAGGGGCGCGCGTCGAGCATCGCGATCGCGATCCTCGATGTGATCGCCGGCATCGTGATTCTGTCCTGGCCCGGCATCAGCGTGGCCACTCTCGCGGTGATCATCGGCATCGTGCTGATCGTACGCGGCGCCCTGTTCTTCGCAGCCGGCTGGGAGTTGCGGCGACTCGGTCACGAACCCGATCACCCACTGAGCCCACATCCAGCAACCTGACAGTCGAACCAACCCGGGGCCTCCACTGCCGGCGACAAATGCCAAGGTTGATCGAGCAGCGTAGGACCGCGTGGCGGCCGCCGGGCTAAAAGCATGAGAACCACTCATCCAATCTGAAGGAGCGCTCAATGCTGAAAACCTTTCGCCAGCCGGCTGTCGTCGCAGCAATTCTGCTTGTCCCGATAGGGCTCGCCGGGTGCGGCGAATCCTCGGAAGAAAAGGCGACAGCGCAGGTCTGCTCCTCCACCAAGGAAATCCAGGCCCAGATCTCCAAACTGGCTAGCCTCTCGATCTCCTCGCAGGCGCCGGAAGAAATCAAGACCGCCGCCGAAGTGATGCAAAAGGAAGCAACCAAGATCAACGAATCCGTCGCGAATCTGCCCGCTTCCAGCAAGAGTCAAGTGGAAACCGCGCAGAAGGCGCTCCAAACCGAGCTCGCAGCACTCGCGAAAACGGTCGCCTCCACAGCAAAATCCTCAGGGAATGTCGAAGCGGTACTCAAAGAATCCGTGCCCGCGGTGACGGCTGGAGTGGCTGCGCTCGCGGCGAGCTATAAGCAGGCATTCAACTCGCTTAAATGCTCCTAGGTTGAAAAGACTCCCGCTCGACGAACCCGTAACCTCGGCGCGGGCTTTGACGGACCCCTCCCGCTCGGACAAGAGAAATGCTTGTTCGTGCGGGATAGCTCCGCCGCACGGGTGGTCCCTCGTATTACACCTCAAACCCCGTGGAGGGCCCGATCGCCGGCCAGGTCCACTACCAGGATCGTCCTGCGCTCGGGAGGAGTACGAGGCGCCGGGTCGCATGCTGGTCGCCCACTCGTATTCGTGTCGCTGTGGCACTTTTCGCGACGGCAGCGCTCTCCCGCCGGCGGCACTCAGGGGTGCGCGTGCGGTGGCGAGCCTCGGTGCTGGCTGGGTCGCTACTGAGGCGATCCGCTCCGCGGAGGAATAGCGGCGCTCCCGACATGCCCCCAGGTTCCGCCGACTCACTGCTCGTGCGTGGGCACGCCGCGAGATCCCCTGAAGCCCAAAGCTTGGTACCCCATTGGTACCTTGGCGCGGGCGCGGTCGGAGCCAGTCGCGCCGCAATATAGCTATTTGCAGGCACTTTCGAAGGGTGAGCGAGGGGACTCGAACCCCCGACCGCCTGGACCACAACCCGACGAGGGGGGTATCTGGTGGGGCTCGTGGCCCGTATTCATTGGGGTGCTTGTCGCTGGGTGCCCCTGGGTTTTCCTCAATTTGTTCCCCAAATTGTTCCCCAGGGTCCACGTTGCTACAGGCTCACGAGTCGTCCTCGTTGCTGGTCAGATCCCGTGAGGGCTCCCACGCCTGGTCGTCCGTCTCCTCTTCGGCCTCGGGCGCAAACGCAGCGTCGACGAGCTGCACCTCACGCTCGGACGGCGCGTAGTGCGCGTAGATCTGCGTGGTCTTGCTGTCGGCGTGCCCGAGGAACTCCTGGATCGTGCGGATCGGGGTGCCCGACGCGGCCAGGCGCGTGGCGAACGTGTGGCGCAGGTCGTGAAAGCGCACAGGACGCACACCGGCATCCACGCAGGCCGCCTTGAAGCGCTTGCTGAGCTTCGAGCGATCCAAAGGTGTGCCCTTCTGTGGGTGGGCGAACACGAGGTCATCCTCGCCGCGGTAGGCCGTCCGCTTCGACCAGCGGTCGAGCTCTCCCGCGAGCCGGCTGGCCATCGGCACCGAACGACGCGTGGATAGATCGGACTTACCCTCGCCTGAGTGCTCGCCGCGAACAAAAGTGTTGCGCACGCGTATGCGCTGGCTCGTCCAGTCGATGTCACGCCAGCGCAGGCCGAGCAGCTCGGACTGGCGAAGGCCCGTCATAGCCGCCGTCAGAATCACGACACGGAGAACAGGGCCGAGCACGTCCGGCGAGGGCGGTGGCGCCGGGCCCGGGCGCCCGCGACGCGTCGGCGCCGGCGCGCGGATCACCACCTCGTTGGGGATAGCCCGGATCACCGCCTCAAGCTCGCTGACACTCAGGAACTGCAGGTCGGGATTCGACCCTCGCCGGCGACGTCCCGGCTTCTCCGCGCGGCGCACGGGATTCTCGCGCACCCAGCCGGCATCGATGCCGTGCTCGAAGACGGCATGCAGAAACCCCAAGATGTTGCGAACGCTCTTCGGGGCCAGGCCGCGCTTCAGCAGCGCCCGGCCAAACGCTTCGACGTCGCCGCGGTCGACCTCGGCTCGCCCTGCGATCGCCGAGCAGCGGCCCGATGTGCACGCGTTGCATGTACTCGCAAGCCTCGCGGTAGGACTTACGCACGCCACGCAGCTCCAGCCGCTCACGCAGCGAACTCGCTAGCTCATCGACGGTAGGCGAGCGCGCGCCGGCGACGGGACGGGGCGCGAGCTCCTCCTGCTCGCGCATCTTGCGAAACTGGCGCTCGGCGTTAGCGCGCGTCAGCCCGTCCGCCTCGCCCGGTGTCCGGACCGGCCCGACCCGACGGTTCAGTAGGCGCCCGTCAGATGAGCGCCAGCGCGCGTAGTAGGACCCCGACTTCTCATAGATGTGACCCGTCCCGTAGCTGCGCTTGGCCATGAGCTCCGTATCCGTCGGCTGCGGGGATGCTACATGCGCGCGGCGAGACCGCGCTGGCGCCGCGGCTCCTCCTGCTCACCGCACACGCGAAAGGCGCTGGCGCGTCGAAGAGCGCTCCACGTCGTCCATCCAGTGCTCGAGTGCGCTGCGACGGTAGCGGACGTACCGCCCGAGGCGAAGATGGGGAATCCGGCACTTTCGCGTCTCGGCGTACACCCACGAGCAGGTGACCTGGAGCAGCGCCGCGACTTCCTCGGCCGTGAGGAGATTGTCGGGCGGTGAAGACGACTCAGCCGCGTCAGCGACATCAGATATCTCGTGCGCCGTTGAGCTCATGGAGTAGATGACCATCAGGGAGCCGGCACGGCCCAAGGGAATAGGCGATGAACCCACCTCGGCGTCATGCGGATGCGACGCACGCTCGCATCCCCAGAGGACATCGGGGTCGTCCGGCGCCCGCCGACCCACGAGGCGCTAGGCCGCAAGCCACTCAGATGGTGGAGCGCCGGGCGCCCACTCCTTGGCCACGCCGCCACCCAGCTGCCGAAGCGCGCGGGAGTACTCCGCGAGCTCGCGGTGGAAAGCGAGCTCTTCCCGCGGGTTCTCCCCAGCATCGTCGATTTCCCCGCGCCACACAGCCAGCGCGCACAGGATCTCGGTGTGCACCTCATCCCTCCACCATCCGTCTTTCAGCGCCTCGAGCAGACGCGGATAGCGGCCATGCAGAGCGACGATCGCACCCCACATCTGCCGGCGCCAGGAGGGATCGCCGCCGTACGGCTCAAACCAACGAGGACGCTCGGCGCGCTTGACGGCGGTCAGGGCTGCGGGGGTGCGCAGCGGGCGAACCTTGCCGTCCTTCGCAGCCTCCGAGACACCGCTGCGCACGAAGTGTCCTGCGACGGTCGACGGGGGTTCACCGATTCCGACGGCGAGCTCGTGCAGCTGCGTCGCGAACGGGTCGGACAGCACGACCTGAAAGCGATGACTCACCCTGTCCCTCCGCGACCGTGTCCTTGGTCTTCGGCGACAAAGAGACCAGAAGCGATCTCGCTCGGCGGTAGCCGGTCAGGCGCTAGGTCGTGCACACGATCCAGGTCGGCCGCCGGATCCGGGAGCTCACGATGCTCAAGCGAGGGCGTCTGACGGCGGCTCCGGCGCATGTTCTCCGCGAAACGCTCGATGCGCTCAGCGTCATGCCCTTCGACCCCCAGCTCCTCGCGGTTCACGTACCAATCGGTCCCCTCACGCGCACGCGACGCCTCCACATACGCCGGCTCCTTGCTCGTCTGCCAGCCACCGGTCACTACCAGCGTGCGCGTCACCGTCGCCCCCTGCGCGCGGTGGATGTGCTGCGCGTAACCCAGACGGACACGCGACAGGTCATCCCCGACCAGTGTCCGGCGCTGACCCGTCACGTCGAACTCGATCAGCACCTCCCCCGCATCGCTGACATCCAAGACCGCGCCCAGGCTCCCGTTCTCGATGCGCTGCTGACCCAGCTCATGGTGCTGGTCGATCATCGCCACCCTGTCGCCGGCGCGAATGCCGTAGTGCGTACCCGGCACGTCCACCTCCAGCTCACCGAGCTCGCCACGATCGGCGCGATAGTGCTGGGCGCGTGCGTTCAGGCGCGCAATCTCCTTGTTCGAGGCGTCAGAGATCAACGCCACCTCGCTGATCTGGTGCGTGTCGGTCAGGCGCGCCCAGTCGCTCACCGCCTGCTCGACCGCCTGGTCACGCGAGTCGCAGACATGCAGGCGCCCGTTGGCGAGGTAGTGGGCGATCGCCTTATCGGTGCGGCCCGCGCGCAGATCGGCCCACGCCCGCCGCTCGCCGGCGTCGTGCGTGCGATGCACGCTCGAGAGCTCCGCGCACGGCGAGACCTTCGCCAGACGGTCGAACATGCCGCCCGCGCCGATCGAGGGCAGCTGCGCGCCGTCGCCAATCGCGACGAGCTTCGCGCCCGTCCGTACCACCACGTCGGTCAGCCGGTCAAGCCGCGACGTGTCCGCCATGCCCGCCTCGTCGAAGTAGACCGTCGTGCGCTCGCCGACGTCCAGACGGCCGCCCTCCACGCGTGCGATCAACGCGTCCAGAGTCAAAGTGCGATCCAGCAGCGCCGGGCTGTCACGGCCGAGGCGCTGAGCTGTCGAGCCCGATACCGCGATGCCCAAGGTCTCATTACCCGAGAGCTGCTCGGCGCGGGCGGCCGCGTCGATCACGACCCCCTTGCCGGTGCCGGCCGGCCCAATGACAACCGCCGCCCGCTCCGGGCCCGTGATCACACGAAGCGCGTGCTCCTGCTCATCGCTCAGACGCGCCCCGATGCGCTCGGCCACCTGGTCGCTTGCCGCCACCCGCGTCCTCTCCCCCACGTCCCGGCGACTCGCAGCGGCCAGAGCACAGAAGCGCGCCTCGATCGCCTGCTCGCGCGCGCGAACCGTCCGGGTCGTCATCAAGCCTCCCTGGAGACGCAGCACCAGGCGATCGGCGAGCATCGTCTGCGAGAACGCACGCACCTCGCCGGGCGAAAGCTCACCCACCGCCTGCTCGAACAACACCGCCCGGAACTCGCTCGGCTCAAACGTCGCGGCGCGCTCCGTCAGGCGTTCCTCGACGCGATGCTCAAGCTCCCCCTCGCGCCGCGAGCCCTCGGCGCCCGCAAGCAGGTCGGCAAGCGCGCCACGTGAGAGCTCGCAGCGCGCCGCCGTCTCGTCCCATGCTCGTTGCAGGTCGCCGCGGGTACGGAGCACCTTCGCCTTGCGGTTCTCGAGCTTCAGACGACGCAGCTCCCCGCGCTGCGGCTCGCGACCCCACTTCGCGCGAAACCGCTCAGCCGCTCTGGCGACCTCGCGGCTACGGGCCGAGAACGCGTCCGCGAGCTGCCGGGGAACGCCGGCGACCTCGAAGTAGCGCCCGCTCCTGCCCGTCCCCGCGTCGATCGCATAGCCGCGCCTTGAGAGCTCATCGGCGAGCGCGAGGCGATAGTACGCGCCGAGCTCACGCGCAGCACGGAACAGCGGACGGGACGCCACCGCAACTATGCGCCCGTCATCCCTGACGGCACTCGTGACGACGACGTGGCTGTGCAACTGCGGGTCGGGCGCGTCACCAGCCAGGACCCCGCGCGCTGTCGTGTGCCGGTACTCCGCGGCGATCAGATCCGTGGCACGCTCCTCGAGTAGGCGTCCGTCAACACGACGGCGAACAGTTGCCACAGTCGCGGTCAGGTGGCCCATAGCCGCAGCTACCGCCGCAGCGTGCGCGTCCTCCATGTCGCGACGCTGCCCGACACTGCCGAGCGCCCACACAGCCGATACGGACTTCGGGGAGCTGAACGTCAGGTCGATCCCGCCGCCGCGAGCGCCGTTGGCGCCGGCCGCGCGAAGCCAGCCACCGCTCCGCGGGTGGCGGCCCTCCATCATCGCGATGAAGTCCCCGCCGTCGACCGGCCCGTCGTCTAGCCCGAGACGCGCGAGCGTGTCCACCGAGGCGAGCCAGCGACCCGGCGCCTGGGCGGGCTCACCCTCCGGGTTCAGGTAGTAGTCGCCGCGGTCCGGCTCCACCGTCTTTGACCCCAGATAGCGGGCGTAGCCGCCGCCCTTGGCGGCACCGATGCTCGACGCGGTCAGCACACCCGCTACAGACCACCAGCCGCTCAAGGCGGCCAATGAACCGACACAGCGCCGACGCAGCGCTCGCACAGTGGTGCATCTAGTCTGTTCAGGCTCTGCGTTTGGGAGGGCGCGCGTCCTGGGGGCACTCGGACGCGCGCTCGGGCGAGCGCTGGGTGATCGTGCGACGACGGGTCGGGCGTGAGATCAGGGTCCCGGGAGGAAACCTGATCGCGGATGTCTTGGAGTTAGCGTCAGGCTCGACGTACGAGGCCGACGGCTCAGCGGGCGCGAGGTCGGCGCCTGGGACGCGCGGCCCTCCCGTACACACACCACGCCGGCAAGACACGGGGCAGCGGTAGTAGGGCGATCCGGCCGCGCGGGCCGTCGCCTGGGCGGCCCGTTGAGCGCCGACCGGCTCGAGTACGCTCAAGCGCGTCGCGCCACGCTTCTGGATCTGCCGCGTGCTCGTGAGGCTTCGGATGCCGGCGTTTAGCGCTTGGGAGTGTCCGCGTGAAGCCGAGACGTGCCCCCTCCCCGTCCAGCGCGATGTGGCGAGAGCGCAGCGGCTCGGTCACACCGTCAGGAAGGTGAGCCATTCATGTCTTCTTGGTGGTAGATACGGGCTCCTACCCTACCCCGCCACGCCAGCGGTCCGCAGGTACGCTGCACCAAGACCCCGTCGAAGCCCATAGGCTGTGAAACCGGCAGCGGACATCCCGCAGTTCCAGAGCCAGGGAGCTCACAAGGTGAGCTCGGGATCCGGCCATGACATCACGGTGACTCAACGACGAAGAGCGCCCACAGCCGAAGCCGGGCGCGCTCTCATCGGATGACCCATGCAGGCCACGGAGCACGACGGAGCCTAATCCGTGAAAGGCCGTGAGCGGCTGACCGGAGTGGCCCGACGTCCGGCGAGGGGCGTCGCCGTGATGCGCTGCGGATTGCAGCCGAAGACGCGGCTACCTTCTTGGAGATGATCACTTTTGATCAAGCAGCACCCTCTTGTTGGCATGGGATGATGCTTCCGTGAAGCGACCGATGCGCCTGCTCGAGGATGTGATGCACTTCGGGTTCGATCAGGCGGGGGATGCGCTCCACCGAGTCCTCTACCGCGAGCCCGAAGAGACGCCGCGGCAATCCTCGCCGCCTGCGCCGGTTAGAGCGTTCAGAACCGAGGCCGAGATGCTCCCGCAGCTACGCGTGGCCGCGACATCAATATGGGTGGATGGTGCACCCACCGAGACGTGGGTGCTGCTCGAGGAGCAGATCCTTCACAGCCGGATCGCGGATCTCGTGCTGGTGCGCATCGATGTTGAGGCTGTGCGCGTGCGCGTCGAAGGAGGGTGGCTGCGTCCGCTGCGCCTCAACGAGCTTCGCGCCCTCGACGGGCTAAGAGCCGATCGGGGCACGAGCGTCCACGCGGTCGCGCGGCGGATGCGCGTCGAGCCGGCAAGCGCCGGCCAGGTTCTCGGCGGGCTTACACGCGACGGGTTCATCGCACGGGACGCCTCAGCCAGCTACCGGCGCCTCGCGAGCGTGAGTGCGATCGCGCAACGTGTCGTCTCCTTCGAGGCCAAGCGCGAGGATCCGCGCGGCGCACTGCTGCAGGCACGGGCGCATCGCGCTTGGGCAAATGAAACGTACGTCGCGTGTGATGCGACGTTCTGCAAGCGCTTCGATGCCCTACGCGCGCAGTACGCGAGCCTCGGGATCGGGCTGTTCGAGCTGAGCCCGAGCGACTGGCGTCGCGTGCTGCGCTCCAAGCCACAACGACGGGCCAATCGCCTCGAGGCGAGCCTCATCGGCGAGCGCGCACTCGCGCGGCTACTGGGCGAGCCCGGACGAGACCGCCCAGAGCGGCGACTCCCGCACGGTCGGAGACTGTCCGCGGAATCCGAGCCGGTCATCGCGGGGCCCGACGCCGCCTGGCTCTCACACCTCCGCGGCGACGCCGCGCTCACACGCTAGCCGTCGAGCACAGCACGCCACACCGGGAGGTGCGTCGGCTGTGAGCGGTAGTCGAGAGGAACTGCAGCCTCAGCGAGCGCGTCCGCAAACGTCGAAGCGTCATTGAGGCGCTCCTCGATGGAGTCCACGGGGTCTGCCGGATCGAGCTCCGCGGCGAGCCGCGCACACCACCAGAGGAAATGCCGACCGGCCGCCTCGGCGTCAAAGCCGGTGCCTACGTCAGGAAGTCCGCCCG
This sequence comes from uncultured Solirubrobacteraceae bacterium, assembly GCA_963821425.1. Taxonomy (GTDB): domain Bacteria; phylum Actinomycetota; class Thermoleophilia; order Solirubrobacterales; family Solirubrobacteraceae; genus Palsa-744. The sequence continues at coordinate 86,986 of CAWGDS010000001.1, read as the reverse complement.
AGCAGTAGGGGCAGCCGCACTGGTCAAAGCCCTCAACGTCGGCAACGCCGGGGATCTCCTCCGCGAGCACGAAGCCGAGGAGCTGCGGAACGAAGAACCAATGAAGCGGCGGCACGCCACCGCCGCCTCCCGCCGGTGGGACGTTCCGCTGCATCGAAGCCGACACGCCGGCACCGAACGACCGCGCGCCGAACGCGCACATTAGCCAGCCCGCGAGCCCGCTCTGCGGCAGCGCGACAGGACGATCGTTGCTATCGAGCGCCCGCACGACATCCCTCAGGCCTTCGAGGGCGTCGCGCTGCTGGTAGGGCATGTAGCCGGCGGGCGGGTTGATGCGCATGCGGAGATACACCGGCAGCTCCGGCCCCTCGACCAGCTCGTTGATCATCTCGTTGCGCGCCTGGCTGGTCGCGAATACGCCTTCGGTGGCCTCGACACCCATCAGCAAGCGCTCGTCCTGCTCGATGAGGGTCTGTGCCGTCTCCGCGAAGCGAATCGTGGCGGACAGCTCATGCTCGGTCTGGGTGATCCCGTGTAGCAGCCAAGGGGAGACCAGCACGGTCGGTGATGCGTCGCGTTGGGCGCCAATCACATCGGCGACGAAACGGTTGCGATTCGCCGACGGGTCGCTCTCGGCGAGGTAGTCGAAATCCTCGCGTCCGCGGCCGCGATCCTCAAAATCGCGGTCCATGCGCGTGCTTTCCGGGTCAGCCACGAGGAAGTCCGTCGACGGATCCCATGCCGCCGAAACCTTCGTCCAGTAGGAGAGGCGCTGGCGAGGCAGGTGCAGCGTCGCACCAACCCGCCACTCCGGTTGGGTGTCGGCGAGCGCATCGAGAAACTCCGTCACGGCGCCCCATGCCTCGCGGCCCTGATGGAGCTGGAAACCGTGCGCGGTGTCGGGCATCAGCCGCGCTCCAAATCACGCATCGCACGGGCTACGCTGAGCCTCTCGTACGGCTCGGGAGAGAGGATCCGTAAGACTATGTCGGCGACATCGTCGGGCCAGTCGTGCTCCTCGCGCGGGTCCTGCGGCGGGCCCGCCACGATCCGGTCGTACAGAGTCTGCACGGTCGTCACGTCGGGCGCGAGGAAAGGATGCACGCCCGTGCCGGACTCGTAGACGACGACGCCGACGGCGAACAGGTCGCTACGAGTTCTGGCAGGCTTGCCGCGCAGCTGCTCGGGCGCCATGTACTGCGTAGTACCGACCATCTGGCCGAGCATCGTGTGGGTCGACATCTCAAGGACCTTCGCGAGACCAAAGTCGAGCAGCACGGGGCGTCCCCAGAGACGATCGCGCAGGGCGACGTTTGCGGGCTTGATATCGCGGTGGATGATGCCAAGGTCGTGGATCTCACCGATGCCGGCGAGGAGGCCGCTCAGCAACTGGCGCAGCTCATCACCCGAAGGTTTGCTGCCCCGCTTGAGGCTACGCTCGACGGACCCCCCGTTGATGTACTCGCACTCCAGGAACAGCAGCTCATGGCCGCCGGCGTGGAAGCTCCCGGCGTCATAGAACCCGACCACGTTCGGATGGTCTACCCCGCGCAGCGACGTAAGCTCGCGGTCCCACAGGTAGCGCGGCATGTCGAGGCGGTGAATGACCTTGATCGCGACCTCGCGCTCGCCGCGAAGCGCTCGGTAGGTGGTGCCGAACTGACCACTGCCAAGCAGATCGAGTTCGTCGAACGCACCCAGTCCCTGAGTGATCAACTCGGGCGTGATCTCGATCTGTGTCGGTGCCACCCTGCCCCCTGCGTTTCGAGTTGGTCCGTTTGACGCCCGGACATCTCAGCGACCCAGCAACGAGTCAAACGCGCTAAACACCCCGTCACCGACATCTTCCGATAAACGATGCTCTGTCAGCATACAGAACTACCCGCCGACCCCGGCCAACCCGCGCCGGCCGCCCACCCAGCGCACGGTCAGCAAACGTTTCAGCGCGTATAAGCACAGCCGGACAGCGAACCGCGGGGAGTGAAGATAAACGCGCAGACGGTCGTTTGCTCGGGTGGGCGCCACGATACTCCCACTAGCTGCCTCGGTACTTCAGACCGCGTGGGCCCGCACCCGGGCGGCGAGTGCGAGCCCACAGGCCGCTATGCCGCTACGGCCGTCCTGCGATTGCGGGCCGGTTTGGAGGGCGCCTCGGCGGCCTTGGCCGGCTCCTCTACGGCTCGGGGGGCGGTCAGGAACTCGACGTTCCCTACGACCGAGTAGTCGTGGCGTTTCTCGCCACCGTCGGTCTCCCACTCGCCGTACTCCAGCCGGCCGTCCACCGCGACGAGCCAGCCCTTGGCGAGGTACTCGGCGCAGGCCTCTGCGGCCTTGCCGAACACCGCCACGTTGACGTAGCCGACCTCACGGCCGTGGCCCATCCCGTCGACCGCCAGCCGCAGCTGGCAGACCTTCATCTCCTCGGAGACCTGGCGGAGCTCGGGGTCCTTGGTCAGACGGCCCGTACAGATGATCTTGTTGATGTTCATCGTGTTTCTCCTTCGATTGATTGGTGCTAGTGACGCAGTCGAAGAACGCCGCTGACCGGCGAGCGGAACCAGAGCCCGCAGGGCGACGGGGAACCCCCTCGCGGGGGTTGAAGCGCCAGACCGGCAGCGGCGAACATGAGACAAGACACGACCAGCGCCAGGTAAACGCAGGAGAGATTTGGATGACAAGGGCATGGGTTTGCGGTGCTGCGACGCGCACCGAGGATCTCCAGCTGACAGGGGGTGCGTCTCGCGTCCCTTGGGATACTTCGTCGATGCGTGACGTGAGAGTGAGGCTCGCTCGACCGGATGACATCGAAGCCCTCCTGTCGCTCTACCGTGAGTTGGCTGACACGCGGGCCTGGCAGCGCCCGGAGACCGGGCCAGCTCTGAAGACCTACTCCGCGAGATCCTGGAGGATCCTCAACGCCAGCTGCTCGTCGCCACAGCGGATGGCCGGGTGGCCGGCACCGCCGACGTACTCGTTGTTAGGAATCTGACCCACCACGCGAGACCCTGGGCCATCGTCGAGAACGTTGTCGTCGCCGGGAACGTGCGCCGCGAAGGCATCGGACGAGCATTGATGGAGCACCTAGTCGCGGTAGCGCGGAGCGCCGGTTGCTACAAGATCCAGCTGCTCTCCGGCAAGCAGCGCGCAGACGCGCACAGCTTCTACCGGAGCCTGGGGTTCGACGCCGCCGCCGAGGGGTTCAAGCTCTTCCTCGAGGGCCCTGACCTATGACAGGGGCAGCCGGTCGCCAGCGCTTGGACGGGTGCGACGGGAAACCCCCTCGCGGAGGTGACGCGCCAGGCCGGCAGGGGCGATCGGTGATGCTCTAGCGAACCTCCGCCCGCAGCGCGAGCAGCGTGACCGGTCGTGGGTCCGGGCGCGGCGGGCAGGAGCGAGCGGCGAGAGGCAGACCTGGGGCTGCAAGACCGGCGACCGCACGGGCCCGAGCCCTTGAGGTAAAGGCGGCGCCTAGGAGGCGAGCCGGCGGCGGCGTTTGAACACAGGATCATCCGGGATCAGGCGACCGCCACGACGATTTCTGCCAGCCACGCGGTTGCGGCTGGCCTGGGCCGGGCGATCTGCACATAACTCGGCAGTGCCTGCGGACTCCAGGACCACATCGAAGATGCCATGCCGCGTGTGTTACGCGACGCACACCTGGCGTGGACATGCAGCTCTTCGCCGAAGAGAGATGGACCGAGCGGTAGAGCGCTTCGCTCGCGTCAACAGCTCGGGACTTGTGTTAGACATCGCCGATGGCCGAGCGGATCATCATCCCCCTTTATGGGCCTCGCGGACTCAGATACGCCGAGTACCCTCTCATCGTCCCCCACCTCGGGGTGCCGGTATCTGAGCCGCCCGAGCTGGCCCCACCAGCACCCCAACCGCCGATCGAGACGCCGCCGGAGGATCCCAGCAGGCCGCAACCAAGTCGAGGCACGCCAACGCCGTGGCCACGACCCAGGCGCCGCAAAAAAAACCGAAATTGTCTACTTCGCGGACCCCTTGCTGCGAGGCCTACGCCCCGATGTGGTCGAGTTCGAGGAGGAGTACTTCACGCCAATCGAGCACGGCGGGCGCATCGTCATAATCGAGAGGGCACCCTTCGTGCCGCTCGAGACATTTGAGATAGTGCACGAGCAGGCAACCGACTGGGGCGTCACCATCCCCATCTATGTGCGCCACATCGAGTAGCGCCCCGGCCGATAGCGGCGAGCAGTACCGAAACGCGATCGACACCTACCGGGCGATCGCTAAGTGGGTCGTCTCATCCTTTGGAGCCGTCGCAGGCGCCCTCGTCATCGGCGTGCAGATCAGCTCCCTCGGAGCACTGCACGGCTGGCATCTGATCGGGGCGTGCGCAAGTGTCGCGGCCGTCTTCGTCGCGATCCTGATCATCATCAGCGCCGCCGTCAGCGTGCTCGTGCCGATCCGTGTGAGCGATCGAGGGTTTGCGGATGCCCCAGAGTTCGATGCGCTCCGCCGGGACCTGGAAGAAGACCCCACCCCGTTGGACGGAGAAGCCAACACAGCGGCCGAGCTGGCAGCCAAGTACCGGGACTACGTGGAGCACGAAGACGAGGTTCGCAAGGCGTACGAACGAGCGCAGCGCGTAAACGGCGTCGCACAAGACGCCGAGTCGAATCAGGCACTGGCGGACGCCAAGCAGGCACTGGACGACGCCGAAGGGGACGCCGAAACACTCCACGAACTGGTCATGTCGGTCACGTGGCTCGGGCGCCTGCTACGAACCCAACAGGTATTCCGCCGAGCGATGCGTGTGATCTACGCGGCGATCATCCTCGCCGGAGCGGGCGCCGTCGCCTTCGCTTACATCTCGAGCCCCCCGACAACGACAAAGCCCTCCCCCCCATCACGGGTTCACGTGGCCGTCAACGAGCCGAAGACCTGCGTCGACCTCTACCTTGCGCTCGACAAACTCGCACACGATGAGCCGACCATAGGCAGCCATTGGCCAACACGGTCACTAGGGGCGCAAGACCGGGCCTGTGGGCTACGCGACGTGAAGGAGCTCGCTCGATTCCTCGCCTTTTTAGCTCATCACTGAAGGCCGTCCTCGCGGACGGCCGTGCAATGGAGGCTCGGCTCGGCGAGTGCTGCGGTTCTCTTGCACGGTTTGGGCTGGCGGTGCTCGGTGCCAGACGCTAGCTGGCCGAGGAGAGGCTCGCGATGCGCCCGAAGCAGCACGAGCGCCCGCGCCTAGACTGCCGACGTCCAGCCGCACCCAAAGCGCTACGTCAAGCGGAACAAGATGGCCTACCACATGAGGACGATCATGCGCACCAACGCGCCGCGGAGGGCCTTCGAGCCACGTCAGTTCAGCGTAAAGCGGTGGGCGCACATGGCTTTGCATCGAAAGACGCGACGAACCGGCCGCGGCGGAGCAATAGCCGAGGAACATCTATGGCCGATCTAGACGGATCGAGCTGGATCGACATCGACGCGCCGATCGAGCGCTGCTTCGAGATCATCGCCGACGTCGAGCGTGCGCCCCAATGGCAGGGCGCCATGCAGAAGGCACGGGCGGTCGAGCGCAACAGTCAAGGGCGCCAGGTCCTGGTTGAGACTCAAATACATGCCATCGTGGCGAGCGTCACTCTCTGGTTGCGCTTTGACTACTTCGAGCCAACCGGCATGCGCTGGACCCGCGAGCGCGGTGACCTCAAGTCGCTTTCCGGCGCCTGGCAACTCGAGGACCGGGGTGACGCCCGAACGCGCGCCACGTACTCGCTCGAGATCGGGCTAAACCGCACCCTCGGCCTACTGCGCAAGGGGGTGCGCGGACCCGCCGAGGCAAAAGTCCGAGAGCTCCTGACGCACAGCCCAGTCGAGGGCCTCAAGCGCGAAGCAGAGCGATAACTCGGGAACGCGGATTTCGATCGGGCGTAGACAGCCGAACAGCGAGCGCAACGTGGAATCAGGAGGAGGAATCAAAGATGACGTTCCCGCAGGACCCAAGCGACAGACGCATAGTCATTCCGCTGAACGATCACGACTACCGAAGGATCGACGCCGATGGCGACCTGAAGACGCTGGCGGGCCGCGCGGCGGTGACCGTGCTGCGGCTGCCGTTCGAGAGCTCCCAAGTGCGCGAAAACCCGATCGTGCAGGCCTTACAAGCCGCCGACATGCTCAAAAGCGGAGCCGCGCTGATTCAGAATCCGCGGCGAGCCGACGCGTATGTTCCAGCCCTCAACGCTATCGAGACACTCGCTCACGAAAAGTGTGCGGTGTGCGCGGAGGTGAGTCAGCGGCTAGGCGCCACAAGCGTCGAGATCGCGGACTTCGAAACGATCACCGAGGGGCGCTCCACGAGATGGACCCTAGACGCCCGTCACAACCTCATTGGACCCACCCTGGCGGCCGAACGCACTGAGGCTGAGAAGTTCCTGCGAAGTCTCGTGATCACTTGCGAGTTCGACGGCGGGGAGCCAAACCTCGATGCTGCGCGAGAACTGTTGGATCGAGCCGGGCTCTCCCGGGACGGCGAGTTGGCGGCACTCGTGCGGCTGCGTGGCGAGCAGAACCCACTTCGTCACCGTAAGGTCAAGATGGCCACCGCGGATGAAAGCGCAGTGATACGGAACTGGCTGGGCGCGGCGGTCGCGCCGCTGAATCGACTCGCGGTCGGACGCACGACGTCCGAACTCGGACGAACCGACTGCGTATTCGAGCTTGACGTCAGCTTCAGTCGTTGACCTCGGATCACTGGGCGGCGTAGTGGAGGACCAGCGCAGGTCAGCGCGGCGAACGCACTCTCTGCCACCTCGGACTACCCGCCCTCGCGAGTCCTGCGGTCGAGAGATTCAACGACGAAGCGGCGCACCCACAGGACTATCTGTGGAGGGCGCCCGAACGCACCCGCGTGGTGGCCCGCGCCCGAGTCGGGCGCGGGCCACCACGCCGAGTCAGGCCGCGGCGGGCTCCTTCTTCTTGCGGGTCGTCTTAGGCTGCTCCTGTTCCCGCTCAACAGGACGTGGGGCCGACAGGAACTCGACGTTGCCGACGACCGCGTAGTCGTGGCGCTTCTCGCCGGCTTCGGTCTCCCACTGCCCGTATTCGAGACGGCCGTCGACTGCGACCAGCCAGCCCTTCGTGAGGAACTCGGCGGCGGCCTCCCCGGCCTTGCCGAAGACGCTCACGTTGATGAAGCCGACCTCACGGCCGCGGCCCATCCCGTCGACGGCGAGACGCAGCTGACAGACAGTCAGCTCGTCTGAAACCTGGCGGAGCTCGGGGTCCTTCGTGAGCCGGCCAGTGCAGATGTACTTGTTGATGTTCATCGCTGCTCTCCTTCGATTGTTTGGTGCTAGTGACGCAGCCCGAGACCGACACCGATCGGCGCGCGCGGAACCGAAGCCCGAAGGGCAAGGGGAACCCCCTCGCGGGGTTGAAGCGCCAGACCGGCGGTGTCGAACATGGGGCAAGGCACGCACGCGACAGATAAACGACGAGGTCGCTTGATGGCCAGCGCAGACAGCTCAGGGCGACCGCTACGAGGCTCGCTCACATGAGGGAGTTAGGGTGCTCCCGCGCCGCCGCGGCCGATATCGCCAAGAGCCGAGGGTCCGGCAGCCGTGAGGGATGTCTGCTCGCGCAGCCGGCCCTCATAGTGTGGCGCTCGGTCAATGGACCCCGGCGCGCCCCACCTCCGCCTAGATACGGGCCGTTTCAGCGGCGTTTCACATAGGTCCCGCCTTCCTCCACAGCGCGACGCGGGCCAACCGGACGGTGAGTGGTGCCGCAAGCGCGTCAAGCGCGACCATTGCGTTTCACATATGCACCCGGTGGGCGCTTCATCGATAGCGCAACCCTGACTCACTATCCGGCGCAGGACCGCCTCCCCCGACGGTCTAGGCATCCAGAGCACACCGCACGCTCACTCCGCTCGCACTGGCGCGGTCTCGCTTTAGCCGGCCGCGCTTCTGCCGATACTCCACCTGTGCCGCTCACCGCTCGCCAGAAGCGCATGCTGGGACGTGAGCTTCGCGACCTCGCTTTTCGGGGTTGTACGCTCGCAGGGGGATTCATCGGTGGTCTGTGGGCGCTGCACCACCAATACGTTTCGCCCAAACACGCCTGCCAGCCACCGATCCGAGGACACCGAACGGCGCTCGTCGGCACGCAATGCGTCACGAACGACCTGTCGCACGCGATTCTCGCGTGGGTGATCCCAGTCGCTGCTGGCGTGCTCATCGGAGCGCTCGTCGGGCTTGCCCTTGCGATGTTGATCCGTGTCGGGCAGGGCGCCGCGCGCTCTACCGACTAGCCGAATACGTCTGGCGGGACTCGGGGTTTCACGACGGCGACTGAGTCTGACGAGGGCGCCGGAGAAAGCATCCTCGACGGTACGATTCGAACGTGCGGCCGCGCCTCTTCGACCAAGTCGCGCGGACCAACGGCCGCCCAGGGCTGTACGGCGAGGACAGCTTCGCGTTCCTCAACAGGGCCGCCGGCGTCGTCTGGAACCGCATACGGGAGAAGCTGGACGAGTGGTACGCCGCATTCCCTGATGTTGACGGTGATCTGCGCCAACGGTTCCGATCCCGCCGACCAGAACAGCACTACGCGGCTTGGTGGGAGCTATACGTCCACAACCTGCTTCAGTCGATGGGCTTCGAGGTGACCGTGCACCCGACGGTCCCCGGAACGACTGGACACCCCGATTTTCTCGCAGAGCGTGGCGACGAGTCGTTTTACGTGGAGGCCGCGACAGTCTTGTCAGGAATCGTCGCCCAAGGACGACGTGGACGGCTGGAGGCAGCCGTGCAGGACGTCATCAACGAGATCGATGCGTCGAACTTCATGGTCGCGCTCCGATACGACAGGGTGGGTACGACAATGCCCAAAGGCACGGCGATCAAGGGACCTATCGAAGCCTTCCTCGCCACCCTGAGCGCCGATGACTTGTTGACGGCATCCCCTGCCATCTCGGCCTGGCAGACGGTGCGCGCGGGAGACTGGGAGATCGCATTGCGGGCGATCCCACGGCTGGCCATGTATCGCGGGTGTCCGGACAATCGCCTCATCGGGACCCCGGGCGCCATAGCTGGCTTCACCAACGACGTTCCCAAGATCCGCAGCGCCGTCACGCGTAAGGGCAAACGGTACGGAACGCCCGACCGGCCGCTTGTCGTCGCCGTACTCGCGACCAACGGGTTCGTGGACGACCACGATGTCAAGAGCGCACTGTTCGGAAGCGAAGCGGTGCGCCTGAACATCGCGACCGGGGAGTCGACGATCGTCCAGACGCCCGACGGCGTGTGGATCGGTAAGAGGGGCGCATCCGCGAAACGCATCTCGGCAGTCCTCATGGGCGTGGGCATCCTGCCGGCCACCTGTGCCACCGCGTGGCCACGCCTGTGGCACCACTTCCACCCGACCTACAGCCTGAACGCCGACCTGCCGTTCGCTACAGCTCGCGTCGTCGACGAGCAGCTCGCATTCGAGGACGCGACGCTCTCGGCCGCCAAGGTGCTCGCTCTACCGGCCGAGTGGCCTGGCCCAGAGCCGCCATTCGACCTCTGCAAGCACGGTCCGGGCGACCACGCGCCCTACGACACCGACATGAAGCGGACACCCTGACGGCTTTGCTGCCCCCCCACCCCGTTGCGGGCCAGCCGTCGCGATCTTGGAAGGCCCGTTCGCTTGCTGACGCGCGCTCCCGCTAGGAGCTCGGGGCTCAATTACTCTCTGATGACAGCGGTTGGGTACTGAGTGAAATCAACGCAAGTCTGAGGGCGGCAAGGATCGTAAGCGCCGCGGCTATCCTCGTCACGTCCTCGACGTAGCCATGCAAAAGCTCGTTACGGTAGTTCAGGCCGAACGGACTGACCAAGAAGGTCCAGAGGTAACGGTGCCATGACGGGTCCATCCATGGCTTGATCTCGTTCAGCAAGGAGCCCAGCTGCGGAAACTGACCGCGAATTGACGGGCCCTGGCGCTGTTCCCGCTGCACTCGATATCGAAGCACCCCCTTCTCCTCGCAAAGCCCGCGCACCAGCGTCTCGATGCGGGGCATCGCCACCGCTGTGGCCTCTTCGTATCTGCCGGCCCCAAAAGCCAGCAGCGCTCGTGCGACGGCGTGCGCGACGGAGACCGAGACATGCGGGAGTCCCTGCACCGCAGCGGCGAGCTCCTCCTCCGACGGAGCGAAACGCTCCAGCACACCGTCCAGCACACGCGCCGCGATCTCGCCCCCGTACCCGAACCCGATCCCCTCGATGCGAGCCAACTGTTCGTCGAGCCGGTCGGCGTCTGAGTTCGCGGTGTATCTGGCAAGCCCCTCTGTTCCGAGGTGAGTGGTCGGAAATAGCGTTGAGAGCGGAGCCTGCTTGGCCATCTGCTGGGTCGCCTTCAGGTTGGCGTCGAGATCTCCAGTGGGAGGATCACCCGCCGCGAGCTCCTCCAGCGCCTGAATGAAAGTGTCCCTGTCCACAAGGCCTGCGACGCGCGCGTCGAGGACCTCCTTGGGAATCTCTACGCTCGCTGAGTACGTCTTCAGGCCAAGATCCTCGATCGACAGCTCTTGCATGGCGGCCGTCGCCTTCTCCACCAGGTCGGGAAAGCCGTACTGATTGGCCAACTTCGCAGCGTCCTCGAGGAAGCTCATCCTCACAAGCCCCGGCGGATGGCGGTCCGCGTGCTCATGGTAAGCCTCAACAGTTTCCCGCTGAAGGCGCTCGCGCATGGCCTCGTCGCCTTTGAAAACCTGCTGTTGGAGGCGAATCGTCTCGCTCGTGTTCCATGGATCGCGGTTGTAGGCCTCACGCGCGCGCTCCAGAAGCTCGGGCAACTCGGGATTCTGAGCGTCCTCGAAGGCCAATATCTCAAGCGCATGGAGAGCAACTCCCGGCTCAGGGTCCGCCTGGGCAAGGCTCTCGTCGGCGAGCGCGACGAGAGCCGGGTAGGCCCGCGCGGCCTCCCGCCGGTCGCCGATCTGTTTCGAGAGCATCACCGACCAGTGCAGGCAGTTGGCCCGTTCAAGTCGAGAGCACGTCCCGGTTCCGAGCGTCAGGTAGCCGTCGGCAGCCTCCCGCCCATGGTGGCCTTTGTTACCGTGCCCACGCTCAAAGAGCAGATGATGTAAGCGGGCGCGGGGAGCCGGTGACTGCACACGGTCCGCGGTCGAGGCCCACAGAGCGATCACCTCTTCGGGCACACCCGGTATCGGTGTCGGGAAACTCCAACCGTCAAGCGACATCGCATCGCCGAACGCCGGCCGGTCGCGCTCGTCTCTGACGCGCCGAGCGAGGTGATAGTGAAACGCTGTCATCAGCCAGCCGGCCTGGACGTCGCCCGTCTCCTGCTCGCGCTGGAGCAACGCACTCGATATGGCCAGCCAGTCCTCGGCCGCTTCCGCCTCGCGATCCAAGTACTCGATCAGCTCATCGGGGGCGTCCGCTGCCGGAAGGTCCATGGTCGGAGGATCGCAGACCACACCCACGTGCTACGCGTCGAGTCGCCGCGCGCCCTTGCGCGAGTTACAGGAGCGGCACAGGACCTGAAGGTCGGCTCGATTGCGCAGTGAGGGGCAGAGCGCCGAATACGTCCCGCTGGGAAGCCGGGCGTTTGAGGACAGGGATGGCCCCTCCGCGGCGGACCAGCACACCACGACGACCGAGGCGCGGTCTTACAGGCGCAGTTGAACCGGCTCTGTCGTGAGGTCGAGGCCCGAGTCCAGGTAGGCGTCGCGCCAGCGGACCCACTTCGTGCCGTCTACCGAGTCGCACCCGATCGAGGCCGCGTAACGGATGCGCCGAGCGGAGTTGACTCGCCCCATGTGCACCCACTTCCCGCGACGCTTCGCCTCGAGGGCCAGCGCCTCCGCGGCCGCGCCGAGCTTCCACTCGGTGCTCCCGCCGATGAACAGCGCGCCGATTCGCGGCTACGCGAGCGACAGCCAAGAGCCGAGGTGCTCGAGGCCATCCTGGGCGACCAACGCCGTGGGCAGGCCACGGCGCGCGAGCGCACACCACCAGACCTCAAACAGGCGCGCCGTCGCATGAGCATCCCCCACCACGTCAGGGACAGTCACGAACAGGCACCGGCCGGGTGCGCCCACGAGGGCATCGAGCATCACGCAATAAGCGTGAGGATCCAGCCGCTGGAAGCAGTCGTTGTCGGCCGCCCACGACCAGCCGTCGTGCTGGTGCAGCGAGCAGAAGTGCCGCGGGGTCACGAGACGCCCCAGGTTGGGATGGCCGTGGCGGCGCATCTGCGGCATCGCCTGGGTTACCAGAAGAAGCACCATTTCGTCCAGGGCCGGCAGATGCGCGGCTACGCGGCGAGCTGCGACCCGTCATTGGCGGACACGGATGCGTCTACGACCAGGGCGTCTTCGATGCGGCGGGCGAGAGTGTCGATCTTCTCGGCGAAGCCGCGAATCGCCTCCAGCTCGCCGCTCTCGCCCCAACCCGCGACGTACGGGACGCTCGAGCCCGACGTGTCCAGGCCAACCGAGCCGCAGACGACGAACGTGACAGTGTCGACGAGAACCTCGGCGCGGCGCCGACCGTACTCGCTGTAACCAACCCCGAGAGCATGCGCGATCTCATGCACCAGCACGCGCACGCGGGCATTGGCGGACAGGACCTCGTTTATGACGATCTCCTGCTTGCAGCTATCACACCAGCCATCGGCCGCGCCATCCAACGCCCGTAGCGAGACCGCGTAGCCGAGCTCGCCGGCGAGCTGCTCCAGCGGGGCGATCAGATGCGCGTGGCTGTCGCCCTCGATCGGCTCACACGGAGCGTCCAGCGGAACCGGATCCGTGTCGGGAAGCGGATCGGTCTGGGACACGTCGAACACCGCGACGGCGCGAAAGATCGTCCGTCGCTGGCCCTCCGAGTCGCCACATGCCTGGGCCTTCTGCTCGGCGTTCTCGTGACCGCGGACGCTCATAGGGGCGAGGATCCGGATCGCACGCTCACCCTTACGCACACAGCGGTTCAGCTCTAGGAACGCGCGGAAGCCCGCGACATACGTCGCGTCCGGACGTTGCATCGCGATCAGCAGTTGGTTGCCAAACGAGTAGCGCGACAGACCGTTGGTTGAGCGGACATGCACCCAGCGATGCCAACCCTCGGAGCTCAGCAGCGCGCGGGCCGCCTGCTCCAGTCGCTCACGATCCGCCCGCCGGCGTTCGGCGCGCTCAACATCGGTCAGTTGACGTCTAGCCATCTCGAGATCTCCTTCCGCTTACGGGCCTGCGCTGTGCGGGCCCGACTCCCCGATGCCGCGCACGCCGTAGGCGTGCGACGATCGGGACGGGGTCGGGCCGTATGGGCGGGCCGCGGGTTCACAGCTCCACGTCGCACGGTGCGACACCGAGGCCCCGCCTCGCGATCAGGGCGAGCACGTCGCTGTGCACCCACGGCGTTGGCGCGCTCCGGCCACCCTCCGGAAGCAGCCCCAGACGACGCCCCAGCCAGCTCGTCTCGCCGCTCTCGTTGCCCCTGGCATCGCGCTTGATGCGCCCGCATCGCATCGCGATCTCACTCATCGACAGGCCGACGCTCAGCTGCCGCTGCACGGCTTCACGCAGACCACGGTTCAACACGATCCGGCTGCGCACCAGGCGCTGCTGCTCCGCCTGAAGGCGCACCGTCGAGACACACCTGCCGGCACGGACCATTGCGAGAGCGCGGGAGGTGATCGCTAGCGGCGGGTCGTATGCCTGCAGCGCGCCCACGACATCCCTCAGCGTGACCGGCTCAAATAGTGGCCCATCTCGGTCACCGTGCGGGGAGCGGGTCCAGCGCAGCTCGAGCCCCAGCCTCTGCACCGCCACCTCGCGGATCGCGTACGTGCGACCGCCTGCGTCGAGGAGCGCGCCGCTGTCAGGAACGGTTTGCACAGCTGCCGTGACCTGGGAGGGCCTGGGCGCGTCGAGCTGCTGCGCAGCCAGCGAGACGCAGCGGCCGCGGGTCGGGTCGGCCATGTACATCTTGGCGACGAGCCGAGCGTTGCCGCGAGGCTCGTCCGGCGCGAGGTGCGCGACGAGCAGCGGGTCGGTGAGGGTCCCAGCCACGCAGTCGAGCAGGAGCACGCTCGCGTCGGGTCGCGTGAGCGCCACCACGTCGCGCTGTCCTCCATCCCCCGAGGCCAGGTAGCCGCCCAGCCGTTGGATCCGAACAACCAGCAGGCTGCGGGTCGCGGTGTCGCGCGGCAGAACGTCGAGGCCGACGGTCCCGTTGGTGGTCCCCAGCGGCCGATCAGCTGGCGGTCGCGAGGGAGGGCTCGGCTTCCCTGTCTTACCGACGCGGGGTGAGGCACGTCGCCCGGGGCGGGCGCGGGTCGCGCTAGACATCTGCACACACCTCCCCGAGGAGCTGCCGCACGGCGCTCGCGGCCATCGGCACGTCGTCCAGGAGCCGCGCCTGCTCGAGATAATCCGCGACGAGCGCCTGCAGCTCGCCGCCCCGCTCAGCGCCGGCGTCGCGCTCCACCAGATACGAACGTCCGTCGGCCGCGCACGGGCGGTCAGTGATCCTCGTGCGCCCGCCCCTCGTGACGGCGTACAGGACGCGCTCGCCGCCGCTGACCGTGTAGCGCGCAAGCTCCAGCGGCTCCTTGCGCCGAGCAGGTGGGGGTGGGCTCACCCGCCAGGTTGCGGAGGCGCCGAAACCTGCGACCTCCTCCACTTGTACCGCAGTGGCATATACGACCTGGTCGTCCTCAAGGTGATCGAGGCGCCGGGAGGCGCGCGGTTCGCGCGGCAGCTTGCTGAGCCGGTTGATCTCGCGGCCGGCCTGCGCACGGGTCGACGGGTAGGTGAACGTCGTGGCGCTTCTGGCGGCCAGGGCACGGAGGTAGCGCAGCTGGCGTGGTGTGGGAGCCTTGCTCGAGCGGCTCATGTGTAACTCCTTGCTGTCGTGGGTTTGAGCACGCCCCGGCCAGAGCAGGCCGGCGAGGCGCGTCAAGCCCTGCCCCGTCAGGGGTCGCCGCAGGCGACGCGAAGCGCAGGGCTTGACTCGCCAGCGAGAGCCGGTCTGCTGGCCTTCGGGGGTGGGCTTGAACCCCGATGGCACGAGACATCCCTGCTCGGGATGCCGTCCCTCTCCGAACTGCACTGAGAACCGCGGACAGGCGCGCTCGTCAGCTCGAATTGCAGTGCGAGGCGCTGGCGCAGCTCGATGAAGCCGGCGCCGCGGGGGGTGATTGACCCTTTTTATCCGGCTAATGCGGACCGCGGAGAGCGTCGAAAGAGTAGGCACCGATTGCCCCGACGGAAGACGGACCGAGCGTTCGTGTTGATCGTTCGAGGTGGACTCCGCCCGGTCGTCGCTGAGGCGGAGCCCGTAGGGCGACGGCGAAAGCGGCGATCGGGCGGGCGCGAGCTATGAGGCCCTCGCCAGGTCTCGCTGACGGTGCGGAGTGTGCGTACCGCCCGCAAGCGGACCGGCTAGGGATCCCGGAGACCTGGTTTCCGCGCCAAGCGCGTCTCTTCTCAGCTGCAGCGAGAGACGCGAGTTACCGGCGAAGCGGGGCGCGCGCCGAAGCGTCAGCGCGGGGCCGCTCTTGGCGTCGCCAATCCGGTGACACACTTTTGCCTGGGAGTGCGATTTATCAGCAGTGGGACCCAACTACGCCAACGCACAAGACGCAGCACTGATTGGCGCAGGCCGCGCCGACGCTTTCGCCGTGGTCTACGACCGGCATGCCGCGGCGATCTACAACTGGGCCCGGTTGCGGGTCGGCGAGCACGCCGCCGATCTCACCGCTGAGACGTTCGCCCGTGCCTGGCTCTCTCGCGGCTCGTTCAGGGACGGTGCCGAGGGCTCCGCTTTTCCGTGGCTGCTCGGCATCGCGCAAAACCTGCTGCGTGACTCTCTGCGCAAACAGCGGATCGAGGATCGGGCGCGGGCACGGCTCGGGCTCGCGCGAGAGCTTGCGACCGATGCGGGCTACGAGCTCGTGGAGGAGCGGCTGTCGCTGCCCGCGGCCGCGCTACATGCGATCGCCGACCTGCCCGAGGCCGACCGCCAGGTGCTCGACCTGCGCGTCGTCGAGGGACGGCCCTACAGCGAGATAGCGGCGGAGCTGAGCTGCACCCAGGTCGCCGCGCGCCTCCGGGTCTCGCGCGCACTACGACGTCTAAACATCGCAACCGGAGGAAGCCAATGAGGACCGATGCCCCCGACACCCGCAACCAGAGGAAGCCAGTGAGAACCGATATCCCCGACGCACTCGACACCTACGGCAACCAACTCTACGCTGCGATCGAGCGCGATCTCGCCCGCGGCACCCGCACCGGCCGCTTGAAGCGCCGGGCGCTGGCGCTGAGCGTGCCGGCCACAGCGGCGGTCGCCACTACCGCCACCGTGCTCCTGACCGCCGGTGGTGCCTCTGGGCCGAGTCTGGCGAGCGCCGCGATCGTCCGCCACGTCCGCGCCGAGCTGGCCGCCGCCCCGCCCGGCTCGATCCGGCACGAGTCCGCCATCGTCACGCTCTCCGGCGGTTCCTCGATGTCGTTCGAGCTCTGGGCGCAGACCAACGGAACGGGCGACGCGACAGGCGTCTACCGCGTGATCAAGGACGGGCAAGAGGTCAGCCAATCAGCCACCGAGAACAAGATCTACGACCCGTCGACAAACACGATCACGGTCTCGCCGCTCCCGCCGGCGATCCACCAAGGCGAGATCTCACGGGGGGGCGACCCGGCTGGCGAACTGAAGCAGATGGTCGATTCGGGCCAGGCCACCGCGACCCCGACCACCTACAAGGGGACCCCGGCGTTCGAGCTCAGCGTGAACTCGTCGAGCGACCCGTCGCTGAACGGCACCGCGTACGTTGCCCGGAGCGACTACCGGCCGCTCGAGATCGACTCCACCTCAGCTAAGGTCGTGTTCTCGACGTACGAGTACCTCCCCGCGAGCCCGTCCAACGACGCTCTGCTCGCCGTCACGACGGCTCATCCGAGCGCAACGGTCGTGAACCAGCCTTGAACCGGCCGGGCTGGTGTGACCATTCGGTGGCAGCATCGCGGCGTCTGGACGCGCCTGATCATGGCCCGCCCACCCGGCGAAACCGCCGGGTGGGCGTGGCTCGATTTCTTGGTCTTCCGCCCCACCCAAGCTCCGCGGTGGCGTACAGCTGCCGATGTACGCCTCGACCAACGCTCAGAGAAGAGACTTGCCATGTTCGCTTTCGCATCGCTCAACCGCAGGTCCTCAAGAATGCTCGCGGGATTGCTGCTGGTAGCGGCGGTCGCGACCTGGTCAATCGCGAGCGGGCCCGCTTCGCAGGCTACGGAACCGGCTCCTCCGACTCCTGCGGGCGCCGCACAGTCGGCGGCGCGGACCGTCTTATTGCAGACGCCGCCCCTAACCGGCGTGTTTCCGGTCGGCACGATGTCGCTCCGCCTCACCGATCGCTCGCGGCGGGATCCGTCGTCGCCGTCGGGCGTACGGGAACTGATGGTTCAGTTCTGGTACCCGGCTCAGTCGACCCGGGGTCACGCGGTTGCGCCATACATGCCCGCGCAAGTCGCGCAGCTGGTCGAGCGCTACTACCGGATCCCGGACCATCTGTTCGAGCGGTTGCGGACTCGCGCGTACATCGACGCTCCGATCACCCCGGGGGGACACGCGGTGCTCCTGTACTCGCCGGGACTCGGTGAGATGCGCTCCGCTGACACGGCTCTGGAGGAGAACCTTGCAAGCGACGGCTTCGTGGTGGTCGCGATCGACCACACTTATGAGGCACAGTGGGTGCAGTTCCCGAATGGGCGGATCGTTCCCTGGAGCGTGCCGTACACGTCGAGCAGTCCGTACGGGTTCACACCGCCGATGGCGCTTCGCCGGGTCAAGGATCTGCAGTTCGTCGCCGCCGAGCTCTCAAACCTCGATCGCGGAAATCCGGTGCTGCGCGGCGCGCTCGATCTCGCGCGGGTCGGGGCGTTCGGGTTCTCGCTGGGCGGCTCGACTGCGGCGAACGCGATGAAGACCGACCCCCAGATTCGAGCCGGCGCCGACCTCGACGGGAAGATCCACGAGCCAGCGGTCGCCAGCGGACTCTCGCGACCATTCATGATCATGACCGATCCCGACCACCCGTTCGGGGTGTACTTCCGGCCCTTCGTACGTCGATTGACGGCGCCGTATCTCGTGCTCCAGCTCGACGGGAGCCGACATGGTGCATTCACGGACGGCGTCTGGCTAGCGGCTCTCGTGCGGCTGGTCGCGCCAAGATTGGTCGCGCAGGTGCTCGCACCGGGCTCGGTGAACGCGTCGGCGGCGGTCGGCGCCGAGAGCGCATACCTCGACGCCTTCTTCGAAACCTATCTCGATGGCGGGCCATCCAGCCTGCTCGCTGGGCAGTCGCGAACGTATCCGGTGGTCAAAGTCGTCGCCCGCCGCGGGTGAACGGTTTTGAGGTTCGATGTCCTGCCAACGTAGCTACCGACCGCTACCAGAACGTCGTGTCGCGCTCAACCCAGGTCTCTCGCGTTCAGCCTCGCGAGACCCGCTTCTCGCCAGAAGCAGGTCTTGGCAGCAGGACGGTGGCGTCCGCGCGACGCGCTAGGAACCAGTCATGTCGATCGCGGCGGAAGGACTTCGGGCAGAGCGCCAAGACGATGGCTGGGTTCTGGCGGGCGCCAGCTTCGATGGCCTCGAGTTGGTCAATGAATTCCTGGGCTATCTGGCCGACCGGAACTACGCCACCCTTACCGTTCGCGCATACGCGTTCGACCTGCTCCACTTCGCGCGGTGGATGCTCAGCGAGGGCTTGAGCTTCGATGCGGTGACCACCGACGTGTTGCTGCAGTACTTGGCGGCGTGCCGCACGCAGGTGCTAGCCCATCAGCACGGTGGCAACGTGTTCTCGATTCGCGACGGGCGCAACGTCGGCTATGCGCCGCGGACGGTCAACCGGCGGCTGGCGGCGCTGTCCGGTCTGTTCGCGTTTCGCGAAATGCGCGACCCAGAGGCCCGCAACCCGATCCCACGCGGGCGGGAGGCGGGGCGCACCGCGCGCGGGCAACGCAGCGGCCTGCTCGGGCATCTGGCAGCTCCGGCGCCGCGATCGGGACTGCGGGTGCGAACGCCGCGGCGGCTGCCGCGCGGGCTGGCTCGCGAGGAGGTCGCCGAGCTGCTCGCGAGCTTTTGCTGCGTGCGAGACCGTGCGATCGCGGGGCTGATGCTGTTCTCGGGGCTACGCAGCGCCGAGGTCCGCGGGCTGGCGGTCGATGACGTCGATATCGCGCTGGGATGGGTGCGAGTGCTCGGCAAGGGAGATAAGGAGCGCCGCGTCCCCGTCGACCGTCAGGTCTGCGGGCTGGTCCAGAGCTACGTGCTGAACGAGCGGCCAGACAGCGAGTGCCGTGCACTGTTCCTGGTCGCGAAGGGCCCGACCCGTGGCCAGCCGCTGACCGCGGCCGGGCTGCGCACGGTGTTCCGCTACCACCGCGTGCGGGCTGCGGTGCCGGCCGGCAACCCACACGCGCTGCGGCATACGTTCGGGACCGCTCTGGCCGAGGCCGGCGTCGACCTACCGGTCATGCAGGCGCTGATGGGCCACGATCATGTCGACTCCGCGCTTGCCTATATCCATCTCGCCCCGGCGCATGTGCGCGCCGCCTACGATGCCGCTCGCGCTCGCCAGCACTGAGATCCCGGCCAACGCGCCGGCTGCGCGTGAGCTGATCGACAGCTACATCGCCCACCTAGCGCAGACGGGCCGCCAGAGCGACACCCGCTACGAGCACGCGGCTGGACGATTCTTCACGCAGTGGCCCGACCCGATGGCCTGGGCCGCCGAACCCTTGGCGGTCCGTCGCCGGGCTCGCGGGCGCGTCCGGACGGTCTTGATGTTCCTCATGCTCCACGGGCATCTCCGGCCAGGCTATGACTACCTGCTCGACATCACGCTGCTGCCACTTTGGCGGGAGCTGCCCGCCAGCCCGCTGCACGCAGACCTGGAGCGGTTCCGTGCCGCGTCGCGCGAGCTGGGCTTCACCTCGCAGGTGTCCAAGGGTGCTGCGGGCCTGGTCGCCGCCAGACTGCTGATCCAGACCGGCCGCCCGCTGGCCGAGCTGACCGACGAGGACATCGGGGCCTTCGACACGGCGCTTCGGGAGCGCCAGACGCGAACCGGACGCGGCATCGACCATTACGGTCGGGCGCTGTTCTCGACGCGGTCGGTGCTTTACCACCTCGGTGTCCTCTCGCGGCCGCCATCGCATCGGGCCAGGACCGAGGCGCAAAGCTACGAGCAGCGCCTGGCGCGCTGGGGGGTCAGCGACCAACTCCGCCCGACGTTCGTCGCCTACCTGGAGCGTCTGCGCGCGACGCTCTCCCAGTCCACGGCGTGCGGCCGGGCAACCCGCCTGGGCCAGTTCGGGCGCCACCTCGCCACGGTGGACCCCGAGCTAGACAGCGTGGCGCAACTCGATCGCCGCAGGCACATCGAGACATACCTAACTGCGGTCGCCCACGCCACGCGCCAGGTGGATGGCGCACAGATCAGCGTCGAGGAGCGCCGCGGTCGCGTCATCGCAGTCCACTGCTTCCTCAACGACATCGGCCAATGGGGCTGGCCCGAGGCTCCGAACCGGCGGCTGATCTTCCCCCGCGACACACCACGGCGCCCGCAGCCGCTGCCGCGCTACGTCCCCGCCGAGGCGGATCGCCGACTCAACGACGCACTGACGCGGTCCACCGAGACACTTGCCGCCAACGCTCTGCTGTTGGCCCGCGCGACGGGCATGCGGATCGGCGAGCTCGTCGATCTCGAGCTCGATTGCGTGCACGAGGTGCCGGGCCAGGGCGCGTGGTTGAAGGTGCCACTCGGCAAGCTGGCCAGCGAGCGGATGGTCCCGCTCGATGACCACGCACTGGCGATTCTCGACCGCATCGCCGCTGCCCGCTCAGCGGGTCGGCCGCTGCCTCACCCGCGTGAGGGCCGACTCGTCGACTTCCTGCTCACTCACCACGGCCGCCGCCTGACTCCATACGCGCTGCGCGGCACGCTGCAGCGCGCCGCCAAGGCCGCCGGCATCGAACCGGTCACACCGCACCAACTGCGCCACACCTACGCGACTGCCCTAATCAACGCCGGCGTCAGCCTCCAGGCACTGATGGCCCTGCTCGGCCATAGCAGCGCCGAGATGAGCCTGCGCTACGGCCGCCTCTTCGACGCGACCGTCCGCGCCGACTA
The DNA here is from genome assembly GCA_963821425.1 of uncultured Solirubrobacteraceae bacterium. Taxonomy (GTDB): domain Bacteria; phylum Actinomycetota; class Thermoleophilia; order Solirubrobacterales; family Solirubrobacteraceae; genus Palsa-744. The sequence continues at coordinate 65,803 of CAWGDS010000001.1, read as the reverse complement.
CGAACGCGCCCTCACGCTGGCGAAGGAGCGCCTCGGACCAGTCCTTCCCGAGGCGCCGACCGATCGCTCCGACGGCAATTGGCGCGAGCTGCCGCTCATCAAGTCCCGGATGGCTGGCGGCTACTGCCTGCGGACCGCCGCCCAGGGCGTTTGCGCCTACACCAACGTTTGTGAGCACTGCCCCAACTACCGCTCCGAGCCCGCCATGCTCGCTGTCCTCTCCGCACAGCGCGTCGACGCCCAAGCGCTCGCCGAAGACGCCGAGCGCCGCGGTTGGAACGACGAAGCCCGCCGCCACGTCGCTCTCGTCGATCGGCTCGACGCCATCATCGCCAACGCCGACGCCGCATGAACACCGGCTCAAACGCCGGCACGATCGCCGGCACGATCGCCGGCACGATCGCCGGCACGATCGCCGGCACGATCGCCGAAGAATATCGCCACCAGACGCTCACGAACCGCGATGAACTGCCGCCCTCGCAACGGCGTGTCCAGAGATTGGCCGGATAACCACAGCCGTCCGGCGAAGTCGAAGATCGTGCCGCCGGCCCTGCAGCCCGAGCCGAAACAGTAGAACCCGCCGTCGGGGTAGAGCTGAAGGCTCGGATCCCGGTCCTCGTGAAACGGACAGCGCACCTTCCCCTCCCGGTTCGGGGAAAGGCCCGCCAGGACACGCACATACTCAGCGGCGGGGATCGCTAGCACGTCACGATCCAGCCGGGCGCGCGAGGTCCGCGGCCCGGCCGTGACGCCAGCGGCGACGGGTGCGCTGGGATCCTCGGGGAGGCCGGACGTGAGCTCGGCAAGGGTGTAGCGACAGCGTTCGCGCAACGCCAGCAGGGTCACCGGGCGGGGCGGCGTGTGCTTGTGGTTCAGCGTCCCCGGGGGCCGCAGGATCCGGGCTGCATCCGTACACGCCGGATCGCCGGCGAGTGCGCACGCGAGCCGACGGTTCGCGCTCTCCACATCGGCGGGCGCACAGCGCCCCTCCAGAAGCCAATACGCCTGCACGTGACCCGGGGTCCCTGAGGCGATCAGGATCGTCGGCGGGCGGTCGAAGCCGGCGAGCAACGCAGCGCTGTTCGCGTCCGAGTCAACGAACGCCAGATGCGAGGAGCTAATCGCAGCCCGACCACCATGACCCCGGCCGTCGCGCAACCCGACACCGACATACACGTCGTTGCGGTCCGCCAAGGCCGTGAGCAGACGGACGGTCTCGGCGAGGCGCCCCGCGCGGATGAAGCGCCGGCGCATCGGGCCGCCGGGCCGGCGCCAGCGCAGCTCAAGGAACTGGCCCGGCGCGGCCCCCTGCGTGAGCACACTCAAGTAGGCCAGCTGTGCGTTACGAGGTGGAGCTGTGAGGTTCTCCGACATGAGATTCGTGCCCAGACAGGCGAGCGCCCGGCCCGCGCCCCGCTTCGGGACGCGGGCCCGCGGCAACTACGCCGCGACGGGCGCCTTACCGCGACCGGGCCGCGCCGGCTCCTCCTGCTCCTCCTCCTCGGGAGCGGCGCGAGGGGCGGCGAGGAACTCGACGTTGCCGACGACCGTGTAGTCGTGGCGCTTCTCGCCCGCGTCGGCCTCCCACTCCCCGAACTCGAGGCGTCCGTCGACGGCGACGAGCCAGCCCTTGCCGAGATACTCGGCGGCTGCCTCGCCGGGCTTGCCGTAGACGCTGACGTTGATGTAGCCGGTCTCAAAGCCGCGGCCCATACCGTCGACCGCGAGACGCAGCTCGCAGACAGTGGTGCCGGAAGGCAGGGAGCGGAGCTCGGGGTCCTTCGTCAGACGCCCGGTCGCGATGTACTTGTTGACGTTCACTGCGGGTCTCCTTTGTGGTTGGTGGTGCTGGTTGCGCAGCCCACCGACGCCGGCCGGCGTACAGAACGGGGGCTCACACGGGCGCAGGAAAGGGATCTGCGGGGTGTGAGAGCGGCGCGCCGACCGGCGTCGAGAATCGGGCAAGGAACCAAGCACCAGCGACCGACGGGAGCCGCATAAGGCGCCGGCTCGGCCACTCACCCGTCCGTGGCGTTTCCCCGTATGTGATCGTGGCCGCTGACACATCGTTCCTTGACCTGAGCTGCGCACCGCAGGAGCGTCCTGCGGCTTGGCGTCACTGACCACCAGCGCGCCACCCCGGCCAACGGGCTCCCCTGGCCGTGCCGCCCTGCGCCGACACCAGCGCCGCCGAGCGGCTCTCGCGGTCAGTAGGAGCGATGCCAGTAGCTGTTGACACAAACCTCCTCGTGGGCTCGACGGCAGACGCCTGCACGGCGGGGCCGGAAACCCGGTGAGAGTCCACTCGCTCGGGCTGCGCCCAGCGCTGCGGCTCGTGATCTGTGCAACTGGGCTGTTGCTCCTAGTCGGATTGCTGAGCGGCGCCCTGACGTGGGGCTGGACGCAGGCGGCGTGTCTGGCTTCACTGCGCGCGCCGATGCGCCTGCCCGCAGCAGACAGCGCGCACGCGATGTGGCGACTGCTGCTGGACGGCGGGTGGAGTACGCCCGCGCGAGCGTTCCCGACGGCCGCGGAGCGGGCGTCTGCGCCGGGCGTGTGGGCCTACAGCGCCGTCGCCGTGACGGTCATGGCACTCGCTGCTCGAGCGGGATGGCTCGCGCGCCGGCGCGTCACGAGCTGGCAGGCGGGCTCCCCACTCGGAAAAGACCGGCACACGCTCGCCCGCGAGGCCGTGCGGCGCGGGTGGGTGCGCCAGCGCACGTGGGCGCTCCCTGGCGATCTGCGACGGCTATGGGTCCCCGGGCCGGTCTCCGGGCGGCCCTATCTCGGCACCGCCGGGCGACTGCCGGCGCGGATGCTGGCGGCCGAGCCGGAGGTGCAGCCGATGGTGATAGCTCCGCCCCGCGCCGGCAAGTCCAGCGGCTTCGTCGTGCCGTGGCTACTAGACCACGACGGCCCGACGCTGGTGATGTCCACCAAGCGTGACGTCTACGACGCCACAATCAGACACCGACGCGGGCTCGGACAGGTTTGGGTGTACGACCCGTTCGGCGACGAACACAGCGCCGCGTTCACGCCGCTCGTACCCGCAGCCACCTGGCCGGGAGCGATCCGTACCGGTGAGGCGCTCGCCTCCGCCGCGCACCCCGACCAGGCGAACGCGGCGAACGAGTTCTGGGACAAGGAGGCGGCGAGCATGCTCGCGCCGCTGCTGCACGCCGCGGCGCTCGCCGGCGCCAGCATCGCCACGCTGCTGAGCTGGCTCGACGCAGCGGGACTTCACCGACGCCCTTATGGTCCTCAAGAGCTCGGGCGCCGGGGCCGCCGCCGACCAGCTCGAGGGCGTCGGGCGACGCGATGAGCGAAACCGCGAGACGACAGTCATGAGCGCGCTGAACCTGCTGCGCGCCTACCGCTACCCGCAGCTCGCCGCGCCGGCAACGACAGATCTGACACCAAGCCGGTTTCTCGACGGCGCCGCAAACACGATCTACGTCGTAGCGGCCGGACACGACCAAGAGCTGCTGCGCCCGGTGATCCTCGCGCTGCTCGCCGCCATCTACGAGACCGCGGTCGTACGCGCGCGCCGTCACGGGCCGCTGCAGCCGCGCCTGTTGATCCTGATGGACGAGGCGGCGAACATCGCCCCCGTGCGCAACCTCGCCTCGTGGCTTTCGCAGTGCGGCGACCACGGGATCGTGATCGCCACGATCTGGCAGTCGATCGCGCAGATCGACCAGCGCTACGGGCGTGCCGCCCGCGACGCGATCTGCGCCGCCGCCACCGCGCAGCTGTTCATCCCCCCGCTCGCGGAGCCGACGAGCGCCGGCTACCTCAGCGAGCTACTCGGCGAGGAGCCGGTCGCGAACGCCTCCGGGCCGACGCTCGCCGTCGCACATCGCAAGGCCGCCCCGGCACCCTGGCTCAGACAGGTCCCGCGCGGACGCGCAATCCTGATCTACCGCGACCTGCCCCCGGCGGTCGTGCGCGCACCCGGATGGTTCGAGGATCCGCGCTTCGCTGCCCTATGGGGAGATCCCCATAGTCGCGGGGTCGGCCTAAGCGCGCTATCGCAGAACGCTCACCGCGGGGACGAGCCGCAGGCAGTGAAGCGGCCAACACCCTTGCCACGCTGAAGCCACGGCCGCGAAGTCGCTGGCCGCGCTGGCGCGCTCACGGACAGGACACCTCGATGAGCGGCACCGCCACGATAAACGCGCTCGCGCGCGCCAGACACGCCAACCACGACTCAGGCGTGGCGGTGAGCGACTATGTCGGCCAGCCCGCCGCCGAGGCGGCACGCGCGGTCAGGCGCGCGGGCCTTTTGCCAGGACTGGACCGCTCGTTCGGCTGCGAGCCGCAGCTAACCGGGCTGGTTGTCGCGCAGCAGCCCGTGAGCGGGGAGCAGCTCGCGCGCAACGGGATGGTCACCCTGTACATCGCAGCGCCCGGAGCTGAGACCCAGGACGACGGCGAGCATCAGGAGGCTGAGCGACCCCCGACAGAGCAGGCGACGCAAGACGCCTCGCCGGCGCCCGATCCGCTGCGCACGTTCGCGCAGACACCCAGGCATCGCAAGCGCCGCGGCGCCCGGGGCAGCGAGCAGCAGGAATTCGACGTACCCCCCGCGCCGACCGTCAGCGCGACGGATTGCCAGATCCGGGAGCCAGGCGCTCACGCGGACATGCAGCCGGCCGAGCTGAACGATCGACCCCAACCCCAGGTGCCGGCATGGGCAGCCGAGACAGTCGAGGTTCCCGAGGGCGCCGAGCACGAGCCCTCCTATGAGATGTCGCTGGCCGAGGAAGTGTTCGCCGGTCACGCGAGCGACACGGCCCGATGGGCCACGGCCTACCGGGGAAGTGTGACGGCCCGGACGTGGCGAGGAGCGCTGCGCTGGGTTCGACGCCACCCGGTGCTCGCCACAAGCGTGTCCGCGATGCTCGCCGTGTGGCTGGCGGTGGCGCTCACGAGTGCGCTCGCAGCCCCTCGAGAGAACCGCGCGAACAACACGCTCCCCACACCACTCGGCGCACCCGACAGGAGGATCGGACGCCCGCCGCCGGCGGGGAAACAAGCAGTCGTGCGGCCGCGGCGCGCGGGCATCGAGCTCGCGCCCGACACGCACGCCACCCAGCGGCGCAGACCCCGAGCAACGCGAAGGCACAGCAGGCCAATAGCAGCGCCGACCGATGCGTCGCACACGGCCGGACAGGTGGAAGCGCCGCCTGTCCGGCCGGCGACCGCCGCGCACCCTTCACCACCGCCCGCTCCAACAGGGGCACAGGGCGGTGGAGGGCCCTTCTCACCGTGAGACCTCGCCAACCGACAACCAGGAGGTGACGCCGGTGACGGCGCGGACACCCACAGAACACAGAGGCCGAGTAGATCGCAGGCGCCGTCTGGCATCCGGCCTACCGGGCCTGGCGGCCATTGCCGTTGCAGGCGTGGTAGTCGTGCTCGCGCCAGGCGGTCATGTGCACGCCCTGGAGGCGGCGGGTGCGTTCAAGGGCGAAGAAATCAGTGGTGTCGCGACCTTCGTGGGCAAGCTCAAGGGCAACCTCGTGTGGCTCGGCGGCACGGCGATGGGGCTCGTGATCGCCGTCGTCGGGATCATGTTCATGGCCGGGCACTCGCGCGCGCACGACCTCGCGATCCGCACGCTCGTGGGTCTCGCGATCCTCGCGTCGATCAGCGGCATCATCGCCTAAGGACCGCGTGCGATCGCCTCGCGCCTGGACGCTCACCGGGGTGACAGCGGCACTGCTCGCCGGCGGGCTGCTGCTGCCAGGAGCCGCATCGGCGGCCAGCATCGGCGCGTCCGTCCCGGTCGCCCTGTTCGGACTGCCCTCGCTGCACAGCATCATCGAGGCGATCGCCAACGACTTCTTCGGCGCGCTCGCCGGCGCGCTCGTGCCGAGCTGGCTCAAGCACGGGACCGTCGCGACGATCCAGCACCTCGTCGCGCTGCCCGACCCGGCGAGCTGGACCCACGTCAGCCGGCTGCAGGGCGAGATGACCTACCTGGGCGCGATGCTGCTGCCGGTCACGCTCGCGGTCGGAGCCACCCGCTACTGGCTGGTCGGGCTCACCGGCAGCGCGCACCCCGCCAGCGCAGTCGTGCGCTGCGCCGCCAGCAGCGGGGTGCTCGTCGCCTACCGGTGGGTCGTCGAGCAGACAGTCGCAGCGGTCAACACCCTCACCCACGGCATCCTCGGCCTGCCGCAAGTGGCGGGAGGCCTCGCGCGGATCATCGGTGTCCTGTTCGGCGGCGCGCTGCTTACCGGGGGAGGCGGCGTGTTCGGCGCATTCCTGGTGATCGTCGGCGTCGTCTTCGCCGCCGGGCTGTTCGCGATGCAGGTGCTGCTGACAGTCGCGCTCGCCGTGCTCGTCGTCGCAGGGCCACCACTGATCGCGCTCGCCGCGATCCCAGAGCTCTCGCACCTCGCACGCGGATGGGCCGACGCGCTGCTCGCCGTCGCGCTCGTCCCACTCGGCTGGACCGTTCTGTTCGCCACCGCCGGAGCGCTGTGCCTGGACGCCACCAGCTTCACCGGCGCCAGCGGCGGGCTGCCCGGCCACATCGCCGCCGCGTTCGCCGGGCTGATCACGTTCGTGCTCGCGGTGCGCCTACCCCTGATGGCGGTCGGAGAGATCCGCAGCGTCTTCAGCAGACACGGGCTGCGCACTGCGGCAAGCAGCCCCCAGGGCACCGCGAACTCGCTCCCAGGCGGCGAGCGAGTGCGCGCCGCGCAGGGGAGGCTACGTGCCGTCGGCGTGCAGGCCGTACCGTCGCTCGGCGCGAGCATCGGACGCGCAGCCGGGGCGCTCGGCGCCCCCGCCGGGGGGCCGATCGGCGCCGCCCGCAGGCGCACCGCAGCCGTGTCACCGCGCAGCCGCATCTTCGCCGCCGCCGGCCGCTCGACAGCCAGCAAGCACAGCGAACAGGCACGCCCACAGGCAGTCAAGGGGCGAAGCGTGCGCGAGCGGCTCACCCGCGCCCGGGGCATTCTGGCCCAGGCACCCGCCGAGGCGGCCGCGGCGATGAGCACCGGCCGACGCAGAGCGCGCAACGTTGCAGGAGCGCCACCGGCGAGCAACAGCGCCAGCGCACGCGCTCGTGCCGACGCGACAACGGGGCGCCGACCATCAAGCGGGCGCCAGACACCAGGAAGCAGATCAACCGCAGCCGGCGCCTCGGGGTCCGCGAAACCACGAGCAGACCGGCGGAGCCCAGCTGCGATCAGGACACCGGCAGCGCCCGGGTCTCGCTCGGAAGGCGCCATCGCGGGTGGACCGCGCACCGTCGGGCAGACAGCAAGTGCCACCGGCGGCCGACAGACTGCCAGCGGCCGGCCAGCCCCACCCCGCCCACCGGAGATGCACCCTGCGGGGAAGCTCAAGGCCACGACGCGGCACGAGGCCCCCTCGACTACGCCACCCAGCCGTGCGGACACGCGGGTGCCCACGCCGGTGGCGGGCCATCCGAAACAGCCAGCCACGAAGGCGACGCCGACACGCAAGCGCGCGCCGCGCGCGAAGACGCCCGCCACCCCGCCGGGCACGCGAAAGGCGACACGACCCAGCCCGCGGGGCGTCAGACGCAAGCCACGGCCACGGGGCCGGCCGTGATCCACCGCACCTTCCGCTCGCTCGATGACCCCCCGAAACTCGTCGGGTTCACGATCCGCCAGTGGGCCGCGCTGATCGCCGCCAGCGTCGCCGTGCTCGCGACCGTGCGGCTGGCGCACCTGCCGGGCAAGCCGGCGATCACGCTGGTCACGTTCGCCGTCGGGCTGCCGGCCGCGCTCACCTACGTCTCAGAGAGCGGCGGGCTGCACCTCGGCAGGCTGCTCGCGGACATGCTCCGCTGGCGGCTGGCGCGCAAGAGGCTCGCCGCGTTCGCCGAGCCCGCGCAGCCGCTTCGAGGCGTGCTGAGAGCGCGAGCGCCACACGAAGCCACGCAACTGCTCGGCGTCGCGGCGATCGAGCCCGACGGGCTGCTGATCCGTAGCGACGGCACCTACGTGCGCTACCTGCAGAGCGAGGTCGTAAACCCGCTCGTGCTCGACCCCGAGGAGGCCGAGAGCATCTCAGCCGCGTTCGCACAGATCGCCGCGCGGCTGGCCGACCGCCAGACACTGCAGCTATACGTGCAGGCCACCCCGCTCGAGCTCGAGGAGCTCCTCGCCAAGGAAAGCCACGCGCTGCGAGCAGGCCGCCGGGGCCGCACAGGACAACGGCCAGCACGAGCGGGCCGAGGCGATCCGCAGGCTCGGCTCCGCACAAGAGCACTCGATCCGATCAAGCGCAGCGCGCGTCGGGCTCGTTCAGGTCCGCTACGTGCTTGTGTGCCCATGCACGCCGGCGGGTCGACGGCGACCCTCGATGCGGTCCGCACGCCGGCCGCTGCAACTGACCGCCGCGGCGCACGAGCGGGCAGTGCGCGACTCGCTGCGCCACAGCGAGGGCATCCGCGCCGATCTGCACGCGATGGGCCTTCACGCGGAGGCGCTCGACGGCGCCGCGGTGCTCGACCTTCTGCACGCACGCTTCGACCCCGCGAGCAGCGAATCGACAGCGCCCGCGAGCTTCATGCATCCCGACGCGATCAACTGCCTCATCGCCGGCGAGGAGAGCGAGCGGGCAGCAGATCGCGCGAGCGCCCTCGCACGCGCGATCTGTAGCGCACCGCATCGACTTCTCACAGCCCAGCCACCTGCGCGTCGGCGAGTCGCTGGAGCAGGTGCTGCACGTGTCGCTCGCGCCCGAGCAGACATGGCTCGGCTGGCTGCTACACATGACCCAGGCGCCACGGCCGTTCGTGCTCAGCGTGCACGTGCAGGCCACCGAGCGTTACCGCGAGCGGCTCGCACAGAAGCGCCGCTACAAGCGCCTGTACGGCGTCAACCGCGGCGTCGAGCAGCGCGGGCGCCCGCTGGACCCCGACGCGCGCCTCGCCGAGGAGGAGGCCGCCGAGCTGACAGAGCAGCTCGCATCCAGCAGCGGCGCCGGCATCTACCGCCTCAGCGTCTACCTCGCGCTGCGCGAACCCGCCGGGGACCCCGAGGCGCTGCGCGAGCTCGCGGGCGGCGACCGCACGCGAGGTGACGATGGCAAGCGACGCGCGCGTCCAGCCCGGCCAGTTCGCACAACGAGCGCTGTGGCGCTCCACGCTGCCGCTCGGAGCCGACGTCGCGCGACGACGGCGCAAGTACCTCTCGAGCAACGTCGGCGACAGCGTCGCGCTGCTCGGCACCGGCTGCGGAAGCCCCGAGGGGATCCCGCTCGGCTACGCGCTGCCCGGGCCGCACCCTGGAGCGCCTGGACCCGTTCGATGAGCGACACCCCAACCACCTGCTGCTGATCAACGGCATGTCGGGCGCCGGCAAGACGATGAGCGCGATCCTGCTGCTGATCCGCGCGATCGCCCACGGCGCTAGCGGGTTCATCATCGACCGCGCCGGGCACTTCGCGTTCCTCGCCTCGCTGATCCCCGGCGCCGTATCGCGTCCAGATAGGCGCCGACGGCCACGCCATCAACTCCTGGGACGTCGAGGACCCCGCACGGCTCGGCGCAGAGAAGGTCGACTATCTGCTGGCGCTGCACGCGCTGCTGCTCGGCGAGCACCACGCCGCCCGGGACTCCTACGGCCTATCCGACCTCGAGAGCAACCTGCTCGGACTCGCGATCGGCGAGGTGTACGAGCGCTGCGCGCTGACCGGCGAGGAACCCCGCGAGCTGCTGCTGCAAGAGGAGCTCGAGCGCCGCTACCACCAAGAACGCCGCGACGGCTCGGTCGGGATCGCCGAGGCGCTGCGCAACCTCTCGATGCGCATCAACAACTACCTGCCACGACGGCCCCTACGGATACCTCGCCGACCGGCCGACCACGATCGGAGTCGACTCACCGCTGGTCGTCTTCGACACGCGGCTGATCCCCGACGCGAAGGCCGCCGCCGCGCTGTTCGTGATCTGCGAGCACGTCAAGTCGCGGATCGCGGCGACACGCCGTGAGCACCTCGCCGGACACGGCCCCAGGCACGCGTGGTCGGGCCGCAGCTTCCTCGTTATCGACGAGGCCTGGAAGCTGATCGAGCGGCCCGCGACCGGCCGCTGGTTCAACGAGTTCTGCCGGCGCAGCCGCCACTACGCGCTGTGGCTGATCGCGATCAGCCAGCAGCTCTCGGACTTCGACAACGAGCACGGCAAGGCGCTGCTCGCCAACGCCGCGATGCGCCTGTTCCTGCGCCAGGAGGCCCGCGAGCTCTCCTACGTCAAGGACTCACTGCGCCTCAGCGGGCAGGCGATCGAGGCGATCTCCCAGCTACAGACAGTCCGCGGGCAGTACTCCACCGCCTACCTGATGAACGGGGCGCGCGGACAGGGGACCATCCAGATCGCCGCTGGCGCACACGAGTACTGGATCGCCACCTCCGACCCCGCGCGCGACGAGCGCATCCGCCAGCAAGCGCTCGCGCAGAGCGCAGGCGACCCCTGGCGGGCACTCGAGCTGCTGGCAGACGAACACTGGCAGCACACAGCGGCCGCGAGCACGGGACAGGGCGCGTGATGGCACCCCGCCTCGGATACGGGCTGCTCAAGAGTCCCACCGTCAGAGCGCTGCTGCTGGGCGCGCTGCTGCTGGTCGTGCTCACCCCCGTTCTGGTGGCGGGCGCGATCACGGGTCTCGTCGCCGAAGAGGAAGCACCCGGTTGCGCGACCGCCGGGCTGGTCGAGCTGCCCGCCGGCGGCGGAGCGCTCGCCGGCGAACAGTACGCAGCGCCACTTGCGCTCGTGCCTGGTCGCTCCTATGAGGTCGGCGCGACCGAGTACGGCGGGCCCGGCGACCCCAGCTCCGGTGACTACGGGGCGATCCCCGACCCCAGCCAGTCCTATCTCCCGGCACACCCCGACACGTTCGCCGAGCTGTCGCTGCTCGAGCACAACCCCGCCGACGGCGGTACGTTCACGTTCGCCGACGCGGACGCCCTGAACAACCTGCCGTACATGAGCGCTCTCCGCGTCGCGCACGACGGACACGCCGCGCTGCTCTACAAGCGTGACATCGGCTACGGGCAGGGCCCCGGCCAGATGATCGAAAACGGGCAGCCCTATCGGCTCGACGTGTGGTGGCAGGCCGCCCGATCGCTCGCGATCACCAAGAGCGCCGTGCAGATAGCGCTCGCGCCCGCAACAGGCGCCGCGGCAGCGCTCGAAGAACTACCGGAAGCGAGTGCGGCGACGAGCAGCGAAGACGCGAGCGAAGTCTGCCCGCAACCTGGGGCGGGTGAAAGCATCCCCCTCCCCCTCGTCCCGGGCACCCGCACCCGCATCCTCCCCAGCGGTCTCGCCGCCGCCGGCGAAGAAGCACCCACCCAGGTCAAGCAGATGGTCGCGGCCGGCAACCGGCTGTACGGCAGCGCCTACCTCTACGGCGCCGGACACGGCACGTCCCTGGACACGCGCCAGCCAGCCTATGACTGCTCCTCCGCCGTCTCCTACCTGCTTCACTGGGGCGGCGTGCTCGGCACGAGCGCCCTGGACTCCAGTGAGCTCGCCGCCTACGGACAGGCCGGCCCCGGCCGCTACGTCACGATCTACGCCAACCCGACGCACGCGTTCATGTACGTCGCCGGGCTGCGCTTCGACACCGTCGAAGACCCCGCCTACGACAGCGGTCCCAACTCCGGCAAGCCCGGAGCGCGCTGGCGAGTCTCCCCCACCGTCCCCGAGTGGGCCACCTGGACCGTGCGCCACCCACCCGGGCTTATGAACAGCGTGAAGATGAGGACGCTCACAGCCGCGGCGGCCACGACGCTGGCAGCGCTCACGCTGAGCGGCTGCAGCAACCCCGACGCGCCCGCCGCCGTACCCTCGACCACCGCGCCGCCGGCGTCAGCGATCCGGAACGCGGGTGAGCCACCAGGCCCTCCGCCACCCCCGGCCGCCTCGCAGGCGCCCCTGAACCTAGAGCCGACGCGGCAGGCGGCACTCGCGGCATTCGCCGAGCTCTACATCAACTGGAGCTACCACACCCTGGGCGCCCAGCAGCGCACACTGGCGGCGATCTCGGTCGGGGCGGCCCGCCTGGCCGAGCAGCAGGCGGCCGCCACGAGTCAGGCGGACAGCACGATCGCCCAAGGGCACATCCACAACAGCGGTCAGGTAACGAGCATCGCGCCGGAGCTCACCCATCGCGGCATGTGGGTGATCGTCACGCGAGAGCGAACAGGCGGGGACACCCAGTACGAAGGGCTCCCATCGGCCTACCACGTCACGCTCGCGCAGCTGGCGGGCGTCCCCGGCGGCTACGCGGTAAGCGAATGGCTACCCCAGAGCTGACAGAAGTGCTGGATGCTGCACCGGACGCCGCCAGCGCCCGGCCTGGAAGGAGCAGACGGCTCCCAGCGGGGGCTGCTCAGGCGTGGCTGCGCGCGTACGCCGCCGTCTGGGCAATGACGCTCGCGGCCGCCGGACTCGTCACCGTCGCAGGCCGCACGGCCGAGGACGCCGTCCGGCGGGTGCTTGGGCTGACGCTTACGCCCGATCGCAACCCCTCACCGGACGCGTGGCACGTCCTCGCGCTGGCCGCGCACAACGTTCCGATCGCGGGCTGGCCGCTGCTGCTCGGCCTGACTGGCATCCAGCGCAGCCGACGGGCGCGAGCCTGCGGGGACTGCGTCGTGATCGCGTGCATGCTCGCGAACACGATCCCAGTCGGCGGGGCCCTCGGCACGTACGGCACCCGACTGGTCCCCTACATCCCGCAGCTACCGCTCGAGTGGGCCGGGCTCGCCGCCGGCTGCGCCAGCTGGGCCGTACAGCGCGAGCGCCCGCAGAGCGCCTGCCAGCGCGTCATGTGGCTGGGGCTGATCGTCGCCCTGCTCGGCGCGGCCGCGACACTCGAGACGATCGCGGTGCCACACAACTGAGCAACCCCAGGCCGAGGCGAGAGCGAACAAGATCACAACCCGACCAAAATAAACGTCACAAGGAAGTTGGCCTTCGACTCGCCGTAGGTTCTAGTGGACACGGCGCCTGCAAGAAAAGTTGCAGGAGGACGCGCACTTTGCGGACCTATGCGCCGTCGTGCAAGATGCCGGAAGGGTCAAGGCTGACCGGGAGATAAACGAGCATGGATGTTCAAAACGGGGCACGCACGCCCAACGGGGTACACAAGGAACGCGTCGGGCTGACCGGGCGCTCGACGGGTCTGAGCGGCGAGCAGGTCGGCGTCGCGCTCGGCGCCTGGCAGCGCGCGGAGCTGCGCCTCGCGCGCTGCTTCGGCGAGTGTCGCGGGCTCACCCACGAGCAGCTCGAGGACCTCTACCAGGAGACGGCGCTCGTGCTCCTGAAGCGCTCCTTCCACAGCGAGGAGCACCTCCGCCACGCGCTGCGGTGGGGGATCAAGCACCGCGCACTGCACCTGCACCGCGACGAGCGCCGCCGCGGAGAGATCCTCTCCCAGCGCGCCCCCGAGCTGGCGCTCGCCGTCGAGGGACGCGAAGCCAACCGCACACCCGAGCTCGCGGCGCTGCTGCAGGACGACCGGCTGATCGTGACGGAGTTCCTGGCCGAGCTCTCAGACCTCGAGCGCCACGTGTTCTGGCTGATGGCCGAGGGCATGCGCTACCGGGCGATCGCGCCGCTGCTCGCCGTCTCGGTCAACGAGGCGCGCAAAGCAGCCCGCGGCTGCGAAGCCAAGCGCGAGCGCTTCCAGCTGCTCTACGACAGCGGCAGGCTGTGCGGGTTCCGCTCGGAGACGATCATGGCCATGCAGGCCGGCGAGGCCATCGCCAATGAGCTCGCACAGCGCGCCTACGCACACCTCGAGGGTTGCGGACACTGTCGCGCACACCACAAAACCAACGCCAGGCGCCTGCGTCGCAGCTTCCAGGGCCAGGCGGCAGCACTGCTGCCGATCCCGATCCTCGCCGGGCGCCTCGGGTGGCTCGCGAAACTCGAGATGCGCATACGGGCGCTACACCAGCGGCTCGTGCCATACGGCCCCCCGCCCCCCAGCGGCGGGATCCGAGAAGGCGCCGTCGCGACGCTCGCAGGCGGCGGCGTGGCCGCCAAGCTCGCCGCCGGAGCAGCCACCGTCGCCGTCCTCGCCGGCGGGACGATCGGAGCCACACACGCACTCCAACACCGCCGACGTCAAACACACAGGCAGACGAACGCGAGCCGGACCCCGAGGGCCACGGCAGCACCAACGCCAGGAGCCGCGGGCACCGTCAATCCAGTCGCACACGCGCCCGCAGACGCCACCGCCGAACATGCACGCCCTGCGCGAAGCCAGCGGGCAGAAGGGCGGACGTCCGGCTCCGCGCACGAACCCGGCGGATTCGGCTACCTCGGAGTCCCCACTCGCAGCGCCTCCAGCCCCAGCGAACACACGCGCGCCAGCACCGCAAACGCCAACACCGCCACGACCAGCAGCCGCGCCACTGGGGGCGACGGCAGCGAACAGCGAGGCGGAGGGCCATTCAGCCCATGAGCATCGCGAACCCCGCTGGCCGCAACGCGACCGCCACGGTCAAGACCCCAGCAAGCAGCTTTCCTAACAGGGCCACAGAAGGAGACCGCGGCACGGATGCCGGCGAAACGCATCAGCACCCATGACGCCCCAGCACGCGTCGCGCGCCGCCGGGCGGCCCGCGGCGCGCTCGCCGGCCTCTGCGCGGTGCTCGTCGGCGCGGCCGTCCTCGCCTTCGGCGGTACCGCCTATGCCGGCGAATGGGTGCAGGTGTCGTGCATCAACCCCAACCAGACCGCGGCCGGCAACCAAGGATGGTCGAGCATCATCGCCGGTGGCGGCTACGGGTCAGCCAGCTCCGCCGACTGCGGGCCCGCCAGCCCCGCCTTCGCGATGCTCTCAAGCGACGCGGCCGTTGGCGTGGGCTCATACGAGACGCTGCGGTACACGCCACCGCGCGGCTCCACGCTCACCGGGGGCCAGCTCGACATCGGCATGAGCGCCGACGGACACGGCGAAAACGCCTCCGGCACCGCCGTCGCCTACACCCCCGAATATGCCTACGACGGCTCCAACGTGTTCTTCCAGTGCGCCGCCGGACTCAGCCCGTGTACGGGCGCCGGCAACGATTTCACGGGTCTGCTGGAGATACCCTCCGGGCGGGGCGGGAATCTGTACCTCGAAGCCGGCTGCGGAGGCGTAGAAGGCTTCAGCTGCCACGAAGGCGCCAGCAACGGCGCATGGTCGCTGATCGAGCTGTGGTGGGCCAACGTACGGCTGGCCAGCAACGCGACACCCGCCGCTAGTGCCGTCGGCGGCACCCTGCTTGACCCGGACGCGCGCGGTGGCCGCGAACTCACGCTGAGCGCAACGGACCCCGAAGGGCCCGGCATCTACAGCATTACCGTCCAGGTCGACGGACAGACGCTCTACAGCGCGACGCCGGACAGCGACGGCGGACAGTGCGCCGCGGTCGGCATCAGCGGCACCGCGCTGATGTTCGACGCCAGCCAGCCCTGCAAGCAGAGCGAGTCCGTCGACCTTCCGATCGAAACCACCGCGGTGCCCGACGGCCAGCACGCCCTCAAGGTCACCGTCACCGACGCCGCGCAGAACACCAGCGTCGTCTACGACGCCACCATCAGCACCCAGAACGCACCCGCGAACACCACCACACCCACGCTCGCAACATCCGGGCAGCTGGGACCCGGCAGCACGCTCAGCGCAGAACCCGGACGGTGGTCGGCGCCTGCCGGCACCGGCACTACCAGCTACAGCTATGAGTGGCAGGACTGTAACGAGGAAGGCGCAAGCTGCCACACGATCCCCGGCGCCGAAGGCAGTAGCTACACCGCCACCGCGGCCGACGTCGGGCACTCCCTACGAGTGCTCGTGACCGCGACGGACAGCGACGGGCCGACCTCCGCGGCCAGCCCGGACAGCGCCGTCGTCAACCCGCCAGCGTCAGTCATTGCAACGACCATCAGCGGCGCGGGCACGGGTTTGACAGCCGGCTCGAGCCCGGGTGCAGCCAACGGGACGCGAGCAAGCGAGGACGCTGCGTTGCACCTCGCTGGACACCCGAGCATCACCCGCACATTCGCGAATCGTGCCCTCACCGTCAGCGGCCAACTCGTCAACGCGGCCGGCACGCCGATTGCAAACGCCACGCTCGACGTTGGCGAACAGGTCAAGGGCGTTGACTCTCCACAGATCATCGGCCACGCGAGCACCGCAGCGAACGGCACATTCACCGTGCACGTGCCCCCCGGACCATCCCGGGTCGTGCTGATCGACTACCGAGCCTTCTCGAGCGACCCGCTCTACAGCGCGCAGGCCGCCGTCCAGGAGAACGTCAGCGCGGGCGTGCAGATGCACGTCACACCACGTCACAGCGCCCCAAGCGGGCGGATCGTCCTGCGCGGACGGGTAGCCGGCCCGGTGCCGCAGGGGGGCGTCGTCGTGGAGATCCTCGTGCGCTACCGAGGAGTCTGGGAGCCGCTACGGACACCGCGGACCAACGCGAACGGACGCTTCCAAGTCGCCTACCAGTTCCAGGGTGCCATCGGACGGTTCCCGTTTCGTGCCCAGGTGTTCGGTGGCCAAGCCGGCTACCCATACACGCACGGCGAAAGCACGACGGTCGATGTCAGCACCAACTGAGCAGCGGCGAGCGTCCGGCGCCAGCACGACGTCACGGAGAGTCCGCGCACTGCTACGGCGCTCGGTGGTGCTGGCGCTGGCCGCGATCGCGCTGACGTTGGCGGAAACGAGCGCGGCGAGCGCTCGGACCTACCCCATGTACCAGTGCGCTCCAGCCACGCCGGCGGTCTCCCCCGGATGGTCGGTATACGGGTATGGCACCGAGGCGAGCACCGTCCTGGCAAACAGCTGCACGGCAGCAGGAACAATCGGCGACTACGTTTTCAGCAACGGGCAGGCCGGAGCGGTAACCGAGAACGGCAGCAGCGGGAGCCAGGTCGGGGTCGCCCTGAACGTCCCCAGCAGCGCGCCTGAGGTCACCATCGCCGCGATCGCCGCCGAGGTCCTCGCCTCCCCGGTGAGCGGCGACGACGCGTTCCTCGGGTTCGCCTCTGACGGACAGGGCCTCCCCGGCGGCGTCGAGCTCCTCGATGGCGGCAGCGGCTATGACGCCAACGAGACCTGGACGCTCCCCCAGGGCGCCCGCGACTTCGAGGCGTACCTCAACTGCAGCACCGACCACTCATCACCCAGCTGCTACTTCGCGGACTCAACGAGCGTCCCCGCGCTCACCGACATCACCCTCACGCTCGTGGACAAGACGCCGCCGATCCTCCCCAGCGTCTCCGGCGGGCTCGCAGCCGCCGCGGCCAGCGGCGGTGCCCTCAGCGGCTCGCAGTCGCTGAGCTTCACGGCGAGCGACGCCGACAGCGGCGTGCACGACGCAGCACTGACATTGACCCCACAGGCCGGCGGCAGCGTCTACACCCACACGTTCGACTTCTCAGCCGCGTGCACATATGACTCCTGGAACGCCTGCCCTCTCAGCGAGACCGTCGGCGGATACACGCTGAACACCGCCGCGCTGAAAGATGGCATCTACACCGCCGAGCTTGCCGTGAGCGACGCCGCCGGAAACGAAACCAGCGAGCAGCTCGGCGCCTTCACCAGCGACAACGCCCCAACAGACACGACCCCGCCAAGCATCCTGCGCCCCGAACCCGCAACGGTCGGCACGACACTTACCGCGCAGCCAGGGACATGGTCCACACCAAGCGAAGCCGGGAACATCGGCTACAGCTACCAGTGGGAAGCCTGCAACCCGGAAGGCAACGACTGCCAGCCGATCGCCGGCGCGAGCGCCAGCAGTTACACGCTCACCGCCGCGGATCTGGGACACACGCTGCGGGTGCTCGTGAGCGCCACCGACAACGACGGCTCGGAGTCGCTCGCGAGCGCCGTCAGCGCCGTTGCCAGCAGGCAGCCATCATCCGCCCAGCCCACACAAGGCGCCCTAGAAACCCTGCCCGGACCCGGGAGCGCCACGCCGAGCGTTCAGAGCACCAACAGCAGCGCGACCGCCAAGATCGCCCTGGACAGCCCGGTCAAAATCACACGCCCCTACAATACGAGCGCGATCACCATCGCCGGGACACTGATGAGCGCCCAAGGCGGGCCGATCAGCGGCGCGAGCCTCGACATCCTGCAAACAGCAGGCGGCGAAGGGACACCCAAGCTGATCGGACACGCCACGACCACGAGGAGTGGCGCATTCACGACCCGCATCCCCAACGGGCCATCAAGAAGAATCACCGTCGGCTACCCGACATCCACAGACACCTACGACGCGAACGCGAGCGTCACCGAGACCGTCGACGCCGGGATCCAGCTACACATCGCCCCAGCACGCACGAGCTCCACCGGGACGATCTCGATCACAGGACTCCTCGCAGGGCCGATCCCCCACGGCGGCGTCCTGGTGGAGCTGCTCGTCCACTACCGCGGGCAGTGGGTGCCATTCCGCACACCGCGCACCAGCCCATCCGGGCGCTTCAAGGCCCTCTACCAGTTCCAGGGCGCGACGGGACGATTCCCGTTCCGCGCCCTCGTCCCCGCCGGACAAGCCGGATTCCCCTACGGCGGTGGCTACAGCAACACCATCAGCGTCCGCAGCGGCTGACCAGCTTGCAGGCGACTTATGGGCCGAGGGGCAGCAGCCGGTCGCCGAGCCGTCAAGGGCGGGTTGGCTGGGCCTACGGTGGCGCGTCGGGGTCGCGACTGAGCTGGGCATGCAGCTCGGGCAGCACAGCGAGATCCTTGGCGCGGGACGCCGCCGTCTTGCTACGGATGATGTCGGCCGCGCTGGCGACCAGGACCGCCCGGTCGCTCCCGGGAATCATCGCCGGCGTCGCGCGACGCATGAGGTCGGAATAGCCATCCGTGCCGGACGGCTTGAAGGCAAGGTCGAGCGGACCATGCGGGGTCGTCAGGTTCCAGACCGTGCTGGTCGCGAGCAGGCGACGGTCGAATCCGCCTGGCGCGGTGAGCCCGTCAGGCTCCCCCGGTCCGACCACGACCCTCGCCGGCAGGTCATTGAGCGCGGCCGCGAGGCGGTCGAGGTTATCCACGTCTGGGCTGGGCACGATGTCGACGTCGACGGTCCGTCCACGCCAGCCACGAGCTTCGGCTGCCGCACCGCCGATCACGATGTACCGCACCCCGTGACGCTCGAGGGTCGCAAACAGGGTTTCGCGGCCAGCGATGGGTGACGCGTTGCTCATGCCGCCCGGGTATCGAGGTCGTCGGCGTCTTCAGTCATCTCTAGCGTCGCCCACAGGGCGGGCAGGAACGCCCGGCGGTCAGAGCGGGGGCTCGCGTCGGCGATGCGCACGAGGTCGCGCAGCGAGCACAGCGCCACCACCGCGTCTTGCAGCGCGACGTGACGGGCGGAGCGGCGCAGATCGCGGTATCCCCCGATGCCCGGCATCTCAAAGGCCGCCGCCAGCTCGCCACCACCAGACAGCGCCCAGCGCCACGTGACGTCCAGATCACCGTAAGGCGCGTCGAGGAGGGGCTCGTCGGCCCCAAGCGAGTGGGCGACCGCTTGCAGCCGCGACAGGTTGCGCTTCGCTACCTCGGGGACGATCAGGTACTCACCTCTGGCGAGGGTCACCGGCCACCCATGCGCCGCAGCGGCGACATCGCCCACCAGGACGTGGCGCACGTCGGCGTGGTACAAGGCGGCCGCGAGCTGCAGAGGATCCGGCCCGCCGGCCACGAGGTCGCGCACCCTCTCGGTGGGCGTCATCGCGAGCCGGCGCGAGATGTCGCCCTGGTAGGAGTCATCGCCGTTCGCCAACCCGAGCACGAGATCCAGACCGCAGGCGCGCACCACCGTCTGGAGCGTGTCGAGCGACGGGGCGTGCTCGCCGGACTCCCAGCGCGCGACCGTCGAAGCAGGCACCCCGAGCCGTGTCGCCAACGCGCGCTGCGATAGGCCGGCACGTTGCCGCGCCATGACAACAAGATTCGCGCTCAGCTTCATGCGACTCATGCTAGCGGAAACGCTCATATCTCCCATCGAAAGCAGGTATGCGTTCTGGAGGCCAGTGGTCCCATTGCGGGCCATCGCTCCCCACCGCACCCAACGGGTGCGAACATGGGGCGATTGGCCCGCGACGGGATCGCAGCGAAGCGGACATGACCCACCCGCCCCGACCCTTAAAATGCACCGTTGCGGTGGCGAGCGTGCGCTTTTAGCCGCCTGGCGATGTCGACGCGGCGGACCTATCAGCTCATCAGCCCGCGCGGGCGCTCAGGATGGAAGAGCCTGTGCCCTCGACGGCGGGCCACCGAGCAAGCCAGGTCGAAGCGCCGGGTTCAACTGTCCCCCACCACATCGTCGAGCTTGCGTCGAAACGCGGAGGGGTCGATGGCCGGGTGCCTGTACAGCTCAGGCTCGATCGCCTCATAGAGCTGACGCAGGCGCGCAGGGTCCACGAGGTCGCCCGCGATCATGACCCCCACATCCGCCAGGTCGCTGTCAAACCCACGCTCGATCTTCGACAGCGCCTACGAGTAGAAGTCGAAATGATGAACCGAGAGGCTGCCCTCACGCAGTACGCACGGGCGGCGCTCGCGCCAGCCGGGCAGCTCAGGGATGAAGTCAGGAGGCGAGGCCAGCTCGATGTCGAGCTCGAGGACCCGGGGCATGATGCCGGCGGTCTTGCGGACGCCACCTGCTGGCGGCACACCGTCGAGACCCCGCGAGACGGCCCGACAGCCTTGATGCTGCCTGGATCGGGAGTGCGGCTACCATTTTCTCTCGCGAAAGGTTTATGGTACTCGTAAATCTCTTGTTTGCGGCAATGTTTCTTGCTATAGTCCCCAATCATTGTGAGCGTAAATATAGCTTTGGAGGAAAGATCGCTCGTCGACGCTGCCATTGCCGGGATCCGTAGGCGGTTGCCAGACGCGTGGGTCGTGGAGGCATCGGATCAGGCCCTCGAGGACGGTCGAGGTGGACCGGAGCGAGCGGACGCGCTCATCAACGTCCGTGCGCCGAACGGCACGACCGCAACGATCATTGTTGAGGCAAAGCGGGCCTTCGCACCGCGCGATGTGGAGCGGCTACTGGGTGGGCTGGCGCGCACCCTACGGACGCTCACGTACAACATCCCGGTACTGGTCGTGGCGCCTTGGATCAGCCCTCGGACGCAGCAGTTGCTTGAGGCGGAGGGCCTGAACTACATCGACACGACCGGCAACGTGCTTCTGCGGCTCGACAATCCGGCAACGTACGTGAAGTCGACGGGTTCCAGTCGCAATCCAGAGCCGACGCCTCAGGGCAGAGCCCGCGTGCGTGGGCCGAAGGCCGCTCGCCTCGTTCGTCTGCTGGCAGACGTGCGGCCTCCCTACGGTGGCCGAGAGATAGCAAAGGCGGCCGAGCTGACTGCTGGCTACGTATCGCGACTCCTGGACGCCCTCGACAGCCAGGCACTTATCGAGCGGTCCAAACGGGGCGGCGTCGAGTCGGTTGACGTACAGGGTCTCCTGCGTTGGTGGGCGGAGTCATACGACGTGTTCCGCACGAACGAAACATCGACGTTCCTGGCCGCGAACGGCGCAGCAAAGGCACTTGAGCGTCTCGCAACCCTGCCGATGAATGGCGAGGTAGCCGTGAGCGGCTCATTTGCAGCCGGGCGCGTGGCCCCCGTGGCTGCCCCCGCGCTGCTGCTGATGTACTGCGAGAACGTCACACAAACAGCAGAAGCACTCGGCCTGCTGCCCGCCGACGATGGCGCAAACGTCGCTCTACTGCGACCATTTGATGCTGTCGTCTGGCAGCGAACCACAACAGACGCCGGGATCACCTACGCAGCACCATCGCAGGTGGTCGTCGATTGTCTGAGCGGCACCGGGCGCATGCCCGCCGAGGGCGAAGCGTTGCTGTCGTGGATGACCGCGAACGAATCGTCCTGGCGATACTCCTCGCTGGAGGAGCTTGACGGCGCGAGGGCAATGCCCTGACGACCCCTGACGATACGCCCGCGGCCGTGTCCCCAATCTACGTCGAGGCGCGGCGCGTGTTACTCGATGCGCTGAGCGCGCTCGCACCACAGGGCCCCGCGGTGATCGTCGCAGGCGCCCAGGCCGTGTACCTGCGCACCGGTGCGGCGGACATCGCCGTGGCGCCCTATACGACCGACGGGGACCTGACGCTAGATCCATCGCTGCTGGTCGACGAGCCAGCGCTCGAATCAGCGATGCGCAGTGCAGGGTTTGAGCTTGCAATTCAGCAAGGCCATGTCGAGCCCGGCATCTGGCTCGCGCCCGCGAAGGTGGCCGGGGAGTCAGTCCTGATTCCGATTGACCTGATCGTCCCTGAGGGCGCCGCGTCGGGTGGTGGTCGTCGAGGGGCGCGTCTGGGTACTCATGGCAAGCTTGCGGCGCGGCGTGCGGTCGGGCTGGAGGCGGTGCTGCTCGACCACTCGCCGATGACGGTCGCGGCGCTCGAGCAGGCAGACGCGCGCTCGGTAGAGGTAGAGGTCGCTGGACACGCAGCGCTGTTGGTGGCGAAGGCTCACAAGCTGCACGATCGTGTCGCGAGCGGCAAGGCCGCGCGCGTCGACGACAAGGACGCCGCCGACGTGTTCCGCGTAATGCAGACCACAAGCCCAGATGATGTCGGCAGAACCCTTGGACAGCTCTCGCAAGACCCGGTCGCGGGAACAGTGACCGTTGACGGCGTCACGTACCTCGGCGAGCTGTTTGGCCGACGCGGCAGACCTGGGATTGAGATGGCTGTGCGGGCGCTGCGGGTCGGAGTGCCCGAGGCCCAAGTTGAAACACTCTGCGTCACCTACATCGAGCGACTAACGGCGATCGCGCGAGCCACATAGACGCATGGGTCGCTCGTGCTGCCTCGTGCTGCTGCCAGGAGAGCACGGGCGTGCAGCCCGACCTGTTCGGCGGTGTTCTCGCTCGACGGGGCGGCGGGACGTAGCTCGGCTGACCTACGTGACCAGAGCCGCGCCGTCGCGCACGTGTCGCTCCCGGCCTCGACGGGGACTTCGTTGCCGATGCACAGGCGAGCGCGACGCACGCTGAGGAGCCGATTGAGTCTGTCCCCGTTCCCTGAAGCGCAGATGGTGTCTCGGTTTGAGCGGCTCCCCAGCGCGAGCGCGCCGCACAGGGGGCAGTGCGACGGCCTGTCGGGGGCAAAAAGCCCGGAGCGCCGAGGAGCCGGAAGCGAGGATACGAAGGCGGTCAGATAAGTCCCCCGGCGGTCACGCGGTTAGGCGTTCCCCTCGCGGCCGCCGGGGTCAATCCACGGGCCTCAGTGCCCCTTGGAGGTCGTCCGTGTCATCGCTGCCCCCATCCCCATCCAGAGGGCAGGAGCCGAGCCTAACGCCCTGAGAGCCTGATGTAAACCGGCTTTTGGCGACCCCCGACACGGCCACGCACAAAAGGGAGTGAGCTGCGCGAGCAGATCGACGCGAGTCCCGCCCGCGTTGCTCGAGTGCGCAAGCACAAGACCGCGATGCTCTCGGAGCTACGGCGTGAGCTCGACTTCACCCAGGCAGCCCTCGCCCATCGGCTCGCGGTCTCGCGGGAGGTGTCGCGCCGGCGGACGTTCTAGGCACCACCCTCGGCTGGACGGTCGTGCAGAAGCGCGGCCAGACGCAACGGGTTCAATGACGCGATGCGACGGCGCGCAATCGTCGCGGAGCGTTCGGCCTCAGCCGCGGCCTTTGAAAGTCGGAAGCGCATCTCGAGCCGGCAGCCGCCCGAGTGGCTGGCGCCGACCGTGAGCGAGTCGCAGACGTGCTCGATCAGGTTCAGCCCGAGCCCGAGCTCGGGGGTCTCCCGTGCGGCGCCGAGCCCGCAGCCGTCATCGGCGACGATCACCGAGAGCACGCGGCCGGCGATCGCCGCCGTAACGTCAAGCGGTCCGGGTGCTCCCGGAGGGTAGGCGTGAACGACGGCGTTCCAGACAGCCTCGGAGACGGCGAGACGGACGCCGTCGAGCTCTTTAGGCGGTGGCCCCGCTGCGTGCGGCGAACGCGGACACGGCGGCGCGGGCGGCAGCGACGGACGCCGCGCGGGCGGGGTAGCTGGTCGCGAGGCGCGCGCCGCTCGGGCTCATCGTCTGCTTCGTGCCCTGCACATCAGGGCCGGCGGTGGCTTTGCCGTGGCGAGCGGGCCTTCGCCCTGCGCGAGCGGCGAGCCGGTTCACCTGAATCCCGGGGCTTGCGTGCCCTGAACGTTGTGAACCCATAGTCGGGACCCAAGGTTCCTTCTACGAGCCCGGACTCGCGCATCCAGCGGTACATGTCCTCGCGCGAGGGCGGCATCGGGTGCCCACGACGGGCGCCGAGCTCGAACAGGCGCCGCGCCCTGCGGGTCATGTCCGAGAAGAACGCGGTCCCGATCAGCCGTCCGCCCGGACCGAGGCAGCGTGCGATCTCAGCGACAGCTCTGGCCGCGTCATCCACCATGTGGATGGCGCCGTAGGAGAGAAACACGTCGATCTCCCCGTCGCCGAACGGCAGAGCCATCAGGTCAGCCCGGCGAAACTCGATCTGCGTGAGGGACCTCCTTCGTGCCCGCCGTTCAGCGCGCTGCAGCATCTTCGGGTCGAGGTCCCCGGCGAGGTAGCGAACATCCTGGGCGGGCCGCAGCGCGCGGAAAGCGACTCCCCCGCCGCACGGGACGTCAGCGATGGTGACGCCCTCCAGCGAGCTGAGCACCCTCATGCTGCGATACAGCGGCGAAGCATCGATCCCCCACACCGCGCGACCGATCACCTGCATCGCGCGTGGCCGCTCCATGCACAGGCTGTAGAGCGAACCGAATGGTCCAGCGCAGCTGTTCGCCGCCCGCTTCGCCTCGGCTGAACGTCGGTCGGCCACTTGCTCGGCCGTCTGCGAACGCGCTGTCATGTGATCAGAGGGATTTGTGATCGCGGGGCGCGCGGGGCCCGCCCGCCGGACGCTCCTAAAACGAAAGTCCAGACCGCCTCGCCGAGGCAGCGGGGCGCCGCGCCAGCGTCAACTAGCGCAGCGCCCCAGATGCCGCGTGGAGGGGACTATTAGAGGGACATCCTGCCATCGCCGTGCCTTTCCATAAACGGCTGCGCTAGGTTTATAGGAAGCCGACGGTGCTGTCAAGGCCCCGATCCTGAAGCGCTCATAGATGGCGAGAGAATGGGATGCGCCGCTGATCCCCGGGGAGATAGGTACCGGCGCTCGAGCAATACCCATAAACGACTGCAAGGGCTTTATGTGTGTCAGGCGCCACGCGTTCGGTGTGCCCTTGGGCCGTGTCGGCTGCGTGTTCTCGATCAGCCCGAGGTGAGCCAGGCGGGCGAGCAGCTTTGAGATCTGGCCTTGGTCCTTGATGCCGGCCCGTACGCTGATCGCGAAATTGCTGAGTCCAGGCGCGACGGTGATGACCGGCAGCACCATGGCGGTGGGGTGCCTGACACGTACACCAGCGTCCTTCACTGGCTCTCCGCGGGCCTGGGCGGCGTCCCCCCGCTAGCCTGCGCGGCGTTGGCTGCAGCTTGGCCACGCGCACCGCTCGCTCACGCGCGTGCTCGCAGTCGCTGGGCGAACCCACGCGGAGGCCGACCCGGGGGCGCGGCCGCGCCGCGGGAGGTCCGCTGCTCAGGTCGACTTCTTCGCGGGCTTCTTGGACTTCGCCTTCGCCCCGTACTTCTTGCGGGCCTGCTTTTCGCAGGCGACCCGCTTGTTCTTCTTCTTGTCCTTCTTGCAGACCTTCAGGGCTTTCGCGAGCAGCTGCTTCTTCGTGAGCTTGACTACTTTGGAGGGCAGCACCCCGCCACAGCCGGTGACCGCGACGTTCGTGGTCTGGTTGATGACGGCGCCGTTCTGGGCGGTGATCGTGGTGGGCATCGCAAGGCTCGTTTTGCACAGGCTGTAGTTTTCCTTTTCGGGGACGTAGGCGCCGAGGATCGAGTCCGGGCCGGCCGGGAGTTCCGTTTCGAACGTGGTGAACGGCGCGTCGGGGGCGGATTCGAAGCGCGAGTAGGTGATCCCGTCTTTGATGTCCGTCTTGCCGTCCAGGACGAGCGTGATGCCTTCGCCCTGCAGCACGAACTCGACGTCGGGGAACGCCGCGCCACCATGGGAGACGAGATACGCGGGGCCGGTGAGGGGGCTGTTGAGCAGCGGCGTGTGGATGATCGCTTTGCCGATCACCGAGCCTTCGTCGCACGCCGCGGGATTGGCGTTGAACACCGCTTCCAGACAGGCTTTCTGGAGCGTCGTCAGACGGCTGGGCAGCGCGATCGGGAGCTGCAGGTCGACCTTGTGGATGTTCGCCTGCCCCAGCCCCGCGGATTCGATCTTCACGTCCAGGCTCGCACCCTCGGCTTTGCTCGCCTGGCCCTGTGTGGAGGCCGTCAGCTTCGGGGCGAACGGTAGCGCGGCGCAGTTGGCGGCCTGGAAGCGGCTTGACACGTTCGCGGTTGCGCCCTGCGCTGAGCCGATCGTCCCAGCGACCGTCAGCGGTTCGCAGCTGGTCGGGTTGAGCATGAACCTTTCGCGGTCGATCATCACGTTGACGGTGCGCACGTCCAGCGGGATGCCCCGCAGGATCGTCGGCATCGGGTCGCTCGCGACCGACACCTGCGCGGTCGTCGGGTTGACCAGGATCCTCGCGCGCACGATCACCGGCCGGCCGTCTTCTTCGAGGTTGAACGGCCCCGCTTCCGGGTGCACCACGATCGCCAGCCCGAACGGCCCGCCACCATAGGGGCCCGTCAGGTAGACCGGGTCTTCGCGCCTGCCCGCTTCCGGCAGCTCGAGCGGTTCTGAGCCGACACCCGCCTGCACCGTCACATGCCCGATCTGGCTGGACGCCGGGCAGCTGCCCGCGTTGGCCTGCGCTTCGCCGCAGAGCGCCACGCTCGAGAGCATCCCCAGAAGCCCGGGCGGCATCGTCATCGCGACGGTGCTCAGCGTCTGTTCGCCGTCGTTTCGGCTCAACGTCACCGTGAACGGGCTGAACGCGCCCGCCTGGTTGTTCGCGGTGCCCGAGAGGAACGCGGGCGCGAACGACCCCAGGCTCGAGCACGGCGTGCCGTCAGGGCCGGTCGTGACGGCGAATTCCGAGAACGGGCTCGCCGCCGCGTTCCCGGACCACGGTTCGATCGAGCTTTCGGTCCTATACGCGCCACAGGAGGAGGTCGCAAGCGGCGCCCTGGCGCCACCGAAGAGCTCAAGCTTGAATTCTTCGAAGGGCAGCTGCGGGGTCTGGTCGAACGTCGAGACCAGCTGGCCCGTTTGCGGGTTGGGTTCCACCTTGCCCGCGAGCCTGACGCGCACGCCGGCCTTCCTGTCTTCCGCGACGACGTACAGCGCGAGCAGCGACCCGAACGGGTTGGCGCCCTGCGCGGCCTGGTAGACCGCGCCTTCCAGCGGTTCGCTCAACAACGGCGTGGTGATCTTCACGGTCCCGAGCTTCGAGGCTTCCGGGCATTCCTGGTGGGCGACTTCGCCCAGCCGCTCCTGTTCGCTTTCTTCGTGGAAGAAGGACTGTCCCGTCGCTTCGTCATAGCGTTCAAAGCCGATGTCCGCCTCGGTGCACGCTCCAAGGCCGGCGGCAGCCGCCGGGTTGACCTGCAGACCCGCGGGCAGCGTCACCGTCGTGTCCCTCACGTCGGCCTCCGCCAACCCCACAGGGCTGAGCGTCGCTTCCTGAGGGACATGCACACTGACGTTCAACCCCGTCGGGGTGCTCCCAGCCGTACCGTCCGGGGTCACGCCGATCGACGGACTGAAATCCAGTTCCCCACAGCCCGAAAGCTCCGGCAAGGCTGAGGACAGCGACACGAAGCTCCCCGGATCTTCCCACGAGTCGACGCTCAACGTCGCCGTCCGCGGCACCCCACACGACGTCGGGTTCATCAAGAACGGCTTCACCGGCACATCCGCCGGGCAATCAGCAGGCGTAATTGGGTTTAGTCCACGCCCTTCTTCTTCTTCTCTCAGCGACTCATACGTCGTTTGGATGCCTTCGCGTTCGTCTGGGGCGAGGCATTCCCCGCGGTAGGGATCGTGGATCGCTTCGGCGGGCACCCCCCAGATCGTCACCGTGCTGCCATAGACCTCGGCGGCCTCGTTGATGTTGGCGACGTTGACCGTCACCCCGTAGTCACCGCCGGTGCGGACCGACACATCCAAGAGTACCGGGGCAATCTGCTTGGCCTTAAAGCCAAGCTCGGCCGCGACGCCCGGCGAGGGTTCTACATTGTAGACAGGGGTGGAGACGGAAAGGACATGCTCGTGTCCGCCGTTTGCTACGACGTACGTGCTCTCGACACCAACCGCCGTATCATCCGGACAAGGGTAAGCACCTCCAGGGCCTTTCTTTCCATGTGTGAATTCATAAGCGGTGCACCTCGGTGTCGCTTCGGGGTCTCCGACGAAGCCCGGAGGCAGTTCGACCCGGGCGTCCTTGAGACTGCCTTCCGCCAGCGGCACTTCCGGGCTCAAGACGAAGCTGGTCGTCAGGTCGGGGTGCGAGCCGGCCTGGACATCGGGGGAGCCGATCTGGTTGGGTTCGGTCGTGGGGTTGGTCGCCGAGACTTCGAAGCTCTGCAACCCGAAGGCGGCCATCGCGGGGCTGGCGAAGGCGAGGATCGCCAAGAGCGAGGTGAGAATCATGAGGGAGGCGGTGATCCTTGCTACGCGACTCGCGTGTGGTGACCGGAGCGCTGTTAGCTTGCCTGCCGCTGTGGGCTCTGGCGCCCGGTTTACCGTAGAGAGAAGTCGGTTGACGCTGATCACCTTGCCCTCCGCTCGTTGCCGGCCTTCTTTGTTTTCGAGGCGCCGTATTTCTTGCGTGCCCGCTTTTCACACGCGGCGCGCTTCTTCCTTGACTTGTCTTTCTTGCAGGCTTTCAGCGCTTTAGTGAGCTTCTGCGCCCGCGTCAGCGGCTTCGGCGCCACGAGCACCTTCTGCGGGAGGACTCCCTGTTTGGCGGGGACGATGTTCCCCGCGCCGGAGAACGTCGCGCTCGCGGGCGCCCCGAACACCCCGGGCTGCGGGGAAACCGGCCCCTTACAAGAATCGCCGTTGTCACACGCAGACGCAGGAGAGACAGACACCGGGAAGCCGCCACCAACCCTCGCGTCATACACGTCCACAAGAGAATCCCGATCCTGTGGGACGAGCTGATCTGCGGTCGCGATGAACACATCGTCACCGTTGGGACTGGCATCCAGGAAAGACGAGTCGTAGCTGCCCGCCCCATCGGAGATCAGATAGACATGCCCGTCCTCATACTCATAGACATTCTGGCGGCCGTTGGTGGCCTGCGGCACGAGCGCATCGCGACTGTCGAAGAACAGGCGGCTGCCATCTTCAGAGAAATTCCGCGGCGTGTAGTAGAAGGGCGGTGTCTCATTTGCTATTTCGGAGAGGAGCGATGGTCCGACCGGCGGCGCGCCACTCGGGTTGCACGACACGCAGACGGGATTGTCAGGAGATGCAGGCTGTGTGGCATCATAGGAGAAGACCTCACGACACGGCGCAGACACTGTTCTTGTGGGTGCGTAGAGTATGTCTGTGCAGTCTGTCGGTTCCGCGGGTTCGTTGTCATAGCCCGTCAGGCTCCTTTCCGATAGGAACGCGAGATGTGTGCCATCCGGCGTGACCCGAGCCGTGTTGTTCGCCGGACCACCAACTCCAAACCCGGAGATCAGCCCGAACTTCAGCCAGTCTTCGGCATCGCCAGCGGCGAGTGTGGTGATGAACACCGGCGGCGTCCACACTGTGCCGTTGTAATGCTGCACATACAGATTGCACGTCGCCCCAAGCGGTGATTCATTGGGGTGAGCCGCGCAATTCCCGGGGGCCGCGCCTGGTGCGAGGGCCCCATCGGCTACATAATAGACATAAGAGCCGTCTTCCCCGGCCGTGACCATGCCGAGCACGGCGGCGCCTTCGGGTTCACCCGCGTCGAGCGTGAGATCGGTCAGCACACCGCTCTTGAGATCGTACTCGTACAGGTTCGCCGCGCTGTCTTCGCTGCCGGTGTTCGCGTTGTTGGTCAGCTCCGCGCGGCTGTCGAAGAACACCTTCGAGCCATCCACGCTCGCGCCCAAGTATTCCGCCGGCTGAGGCCCATGGGAATCGGTGCCACCCGGACCGCTGCCATTCGTCTTCTGCGAAGCGGACACTTCGACCGTGCAAGCGTCGCTGGACACCGTGCATTCTTCACCGTTCAGGGGGCTCTGTGGCTGTTCGGGGTTCTCACGCACGTACAGCTGCCTATAGCCAGCTGTACGTTCTTCCAGGTCCGTGAAAAAGACCCGCAGACCATCATCGGAGACCGCGTGCCACCGGTCGGCGGTCGTGAAGCCTGCAGCATAAGTCAACCCTCCGGCATGAGCTGCAATGCTCGTGCCGTCGTTGGCGACGTCGACTTCGCTCAGCTGACCACCCACCCACTCATACAACGTCCCTGATTCGTTATCTGGTGTGAAGACGATGTGGCTGAGATCCGTAGAGGCACCTTGAACTTCAGGTTCTGTGGTGCATTCGTTCGTCAGCGGCTGGTGGGACTCGCTGGCGATATCGGCTAGGTAGAGGCTGTTGCACCCCGGCGTTGCCCCGTCGCTGCTCACAACCCCCATCGAAAGTTCCGGCGTGAAGACCAGCGGCCAGTACGGGGCTTCGGTGTTGGTCTGCGAAGCCAAGTACGGCGGTGTGATGTTCTGCGTCGACCAGCCGCCCGCGCCGCGACGGGACACGTATCGGCTCAGTATCCGAGCGCCCGCCGGATCGGCGAAACTACCATACGAGTCATAGGTGATCGCTTCGCCGGACACCGAAGCGCGAACCAAATTTTCAGCAGTTCCAGCGCCGCCCGGGGTCAAAACGTCGTAGCCGTTCTTGTCGAGCGGCGAGACCTGCTCGTAGGCGCGGCAGTCGGGGAGCAGCAGCCCGTAGGGCTGTTCGGTGCGGGGCTGGGCGTTGGGGCAGGGTTCGTAGGCGGCGAGGACGGTGATCGTCTGTTCGGCGCTTGAGACCGTGCCGAACTGGTTGCTCGCGACGAGCAGGTAGTGGTAGACGCCCGCCGGCAGGCCCCGCAGCTCCACGCTCGCGTGCTGCTCGGCGAAGCCTTCGCCGACGTCCGTTTCCGGGGAGGCTGTGCATGCGGCCGGGCAGCTGCCCGTCCCGTATTCGAAGTGGTAGTGGGTGTCGGCGCCGGTGGGGTCCACCTGGCCGCTCAGCCACGTCACGCCCGACGCTAGCGTCGACGCGGATAGGCCTTCAACGGTGGGGCGCCCGCGCGCGAGGACGGTGATCGTCGCTTCGGCGCTTGCGACCGTGCCGAGTTCGTTGCTCGCGACGAGCAGGTAGTGGTAGACGCCCGCCGGCAGGCCCTGCAACACCACTCTCGCCTGCTGCTCGGCGAAGCCTTCACCGACGTCCGTTTCGGGGGAGGCCGTGCACGCGGCCGGGCAGCTGCCCGTTCCGTATTCGAAGTGGTAGCGGGTGTCGGCGCCGGTGGGGTCCACCTGGCCGCTCAGCGTCGTTACGCTCGGCGTCGTCGCGCTCGGCGCGACGCTCTGCGCGGATACGCCTCGCAGCTGTGGGCGCCCGGGCACTTCCGGGGAGAGCGCGAACACGTCGACCTTCTCGGACGCGCCGTCGGCGACATAGACGACGCCGGTCTGTGAGTCCACGGCGATGGCGTCGCCTTCCCTCAGGCCCGGGGCGCTGAAACGCTGGATGAGCGCGCCTTTGGGGTTGAACGCGGCAACCGTGCCGAGGTCTTCGCCGGCGGCGGGTGCCGCCACGTTAGCGAGATACACGTCGTTGCGTTCATCGACGTCGTTGGCCGGGACGTCCGCGGGGTTGACAGCGACCGCGGTCGTGTCTTCGACGTCCACGTTCGGGTCAAGGACCCTGCCCGTGGACGCTTCGAGCTTCGCGACCACCCCGAAGCCCAGCAGCCCCTGCTGTTCGTCTTCCATCCTGCGCTGTTCCGCTTCCATGGTCTGCGGCCCCACCCCGGCATAGAAGTTGCCTTCGGAGTCCACGGCGAACCCGGGTCTGCCTTCTTTGGCCTGCGAGCGCAAGCTCGATTCGCCTTCGTTGGAGGCGGCGTCGTTGAACCTCGCGATCGTGCCGTCCTGCTGATAGACGAACAGAGCGCCGCCGGGGTCGACCGCGACACCCTCGAGCGGCTCGAACGCTTCCTCGCGCTTGCTGGCTGCTTCCGGTTTGAACTTCTTCAGCGTGACGATCGGTTCGCCTTCGGAGCTGAACTTGTAGAGGAGGTGGTCCACAGGCGCTGCTTCCTTGGCGTTGGCCTTCGTGGTGCCGACAACGTACACGTCGCCCTTGGAGGGATCCGATGCTTCTGTGGAGTCATCGACCGCGACGCCTTCCGGGAACGGGACAGCGAATTCCCTCACGAAATGCTCGCCCACGAGTTCGCCCTTGGAGCCCAGTTCGGGCTGGAACTGCTCGACCCGGTCGTTGTAGCGGTCGGCCACGTACACGTCGCCCGTCACGCTGCTCACGGCGACCCCCGACGGATAAAGAAACTCGCCGTCGCCCGTGCCCTGCGCCCCGAACGCGAAGCTGAAGACATGGCCGCGCTGGCTCAACGCGAACGCCGGAACACACCACAGCCCCAGCACCCCCACCAGCACACCCAACACCACCAGCGACCGGCACGACACACGCCGCCAGAAACCCACCAACCCATCCGCCGCCCACGGAGTTCGACAATCGTGGAGTGAGGCCACAGCCGCGGCAGACCGAGCTGGCGCCGCGCGCCGCGCCAGAGAGAAATAGAAGCCAGCGGCGAAGCCGCGCGCGAGCCACGACGCTCTCCCGGCGCGTGTCGCTGAGCCTGCCCCGCAGTCTGTCGTGCTCATCCTCTCCACCCGCTCACTGTAGGTCACACACCATCACTTCCGGCGTGTGTGGGGCCCCCCGCAGGAGCCCCACACACGTCCCTGCCAACTACCTATCACTGCTGCTGCTACCTGCCGCTAGGAGACACCCGCGCCCGTCCGTTCTTCAACCAACGCCACCGTTGCTTCGACTTTTCCTGGTTCTGTAAACATGGGCCCTTCCTGATACTCGACTTCTTCGTACCAAACGAATTTCTGTTCCTGTTCACCGCTGCCGTTGACCTTGTAGGTGATCGTCTCACCGGTGCCGGTGTTCACGACTGTGCCGATCAGGCTGCCGTATGCGCCGTTCGCGGTGCCGTACACAATGACCAATTTGCCGGTTGCTTCGAGTTCGCTGCGTGTCGCGCCTACTTTATAGACGGCTTCGGATCCACAATAGAACTTCAGGGTTTCTGAGCTTTCGCTCGCGTCCAATATACCGATGCCCTTTTCGCCCGATTCGAGCCAATACAGTTCGGGCGACGATTTGATTGCTTCGATCGTTTCAGGCGCCGCAATAGACGCCACGGGTTCACCGGTGAAACTGGTGCAGGGTTCGCCACCGGCGTTTTTGCACCCTTCGAATGTAACTGTCTCCTTGCTTCCTGAAGCACTCGTGACTTCGCCTGCGCCGGTGCTTTTGCTGCATGTCACCGCCTCCGGGGTACCTGTTGTACTATGGGCGGTGATCTTAGGGCTCGTGCCGCTTTCACTTTTAGCAGTAAATTTGTATGGGAATGAGGCGCAGCTAGACGGGTAGCAAGACGTTCTTTCGTACTTGCCCTTGTGTTCCTCGACTATCCCCTTCTTTTCCTTCTCGGTGTTGCAAGCCGAAGTCAGATAGTTGCCTTTCTTCTGGGCCACACACGGAGCTCCCGTTAGTTCGTACGTGCCTTTGTGGTCCGGTTCCGATATGCCTTTCTTTGTCTTTTCGGCGACCGTTTTGCAGCCCGATTCCGTGAAGTTGCCCTTCTTCTGGGCCACACAGACACCGAGTTTAAATTCCGGTTGTACCGTTGCCTGTGCCGCCGCAGCGACCAGTGCGCTGAACGCGAAGACGGCCACGAGGCACAGCCCTATGATCCTGATGCGTTTCATGTTCACCACTCCTCCATTTCCCTTCTTGGATTAGATCAACCGACCCGGAAGTTCTCCTCTTGACGACAGAGACAGCCCCGAAGGCGGCCGTAGCCGGCGGCTGTATCTGAGCCGGCGGTGCTGCTGTACTCTCAGCCTTGGCAGAGCAAACATGTCCCCTGCCAAGGTCAAGTTGATTGGGCGTTGGGAGGCTCGGCCCTCGAAGCGGATCCGACGGGGTACCCCCGCGAATGCACCGTTGGTTATCCGCGCAGGCGTCTCGCCGTGTGCCGTGTCGTGGGCAAACGGCACGGCAGCGAGCGAGGGCATGAGCGCTGAGCGCGACCTGGAGCAGCCGTAGACACGATGGAGGTCTGGCGAGAGGCCCTGAATGAGAATCGGTATCCCTTCCCCTGAGAATTTTGGTTCGGCGGTCCAGTGCGTGCGGGCGGTTTCGAGGTCGGTCCCCCAACCAAACGTCGCAGCGCTCTCGAAATAAACGTTGGCAAGCACGCTAGCTAATCCCGCGGCGAGTGTCAACTGCGAGCCGCGGTGAGCGCTCCAGCCCGTCAGCGCAAGGGCTCGGCGACCGGCGAGTACCGAGAACCAGGGCAACGCGGGCCTGCGACGGTAAACGCCGGGATCGGAGTTTCAGCCGGTCGGAGCCGGCAATGGGATTGCCGAGCGCTCCCGCAACGGCGGGCGTGACGTGTGACGGCTTGGGGCTTCTTGGGCAGCCCTCTCGACGCTTTGACGCGTAATCGGGCGGCTGGGTACCGGAAACCACCTATGACGGGCCAAGCGCCGGTGGCCGCTGCTCGCGACCGCCGCCAGGACTCGTGACTCCCAGAGCCGGCTGCGATAAACGCCGGGGCTCGCGTCACGACATCGCGAAGGCCCTTGATGTGCTCGGCCAGCCATCACGGCTTGGGGGCTGCACGCGCGTTACAGAGCTCGGCACGGCGCCAAGGGTGTCGTGCCAGGTCCCTGGCAGCATAAACACCGATATGGGGATTGCGCCGGCAGAAATGCCGTCGGCGGGCTGACGATGCACTCTCAGCCACGGCCTGATGAGACCCAAGAGACCGTATTTTCAGCGGTCCTGTCGGCGCCCGCGGTAGGGTCTAGCCTTCCATGGCACGTCGTGAGGCGAGCAAACGGGGGATAAACACGCCGTTGCAGAAGGGCCGTAAAAGCACCCAGCGCGAGCGGCTGCTGGCGGGCATGGTCGCGGCCGCGAACCGGGATGGCTACGCGGGCGCGAACGTCTCCGCTGTGATTGGCGAGGCGGGCGTCTCGCGCCCCACCTTCTATGACTACTTCGCGGATCGCGACGACTGCTTCATCGCGACAGTCATCGACGCCCACGAACGGCTGCTCGGCGAGGTTCGCCAGAGGGTCCTGGATGATCCGCCGCAGCGGGCGCTCGCGGCCGCGGCCGAGGCGATCGTCGCCTTCGCCGGCAGCGAGCCGGCGCAGGCGCGCTTCCTGATGAAGGAGGCGCTGGCTGGCGGGCCGGGCGCGTTGGACGCACGGGATCGCGGGATCGTGGAGACCGCGCGGGTGATCGAGGATGCCCTCAGCCGCGTGCCGGCGGAGGTGGTGATCCCCGATGTTCCCGTCGAGGCGGTGCTCGGCGCGCTCCAGCGGCTGCTGGCGACGCGGCTGCGGCGCGGTGAACGGGTGCTTGGCGGGCTGCTCGAGGATCTGCTCGCGTGGCTTGAGAGCTACGCGTCCCCCGCTGGTGAGCAGCGCTGGCGGGCGCTGAGACGGACTCCGGCGCCGGGGCCCTCGCCGTTGCTGCCGCGGACGACGCTGCGTGCCCCGCAGCCGCTGGGCCGGGGCCGACCCCGGATGAGCGAGGAGGAGGTGATCGAAAACCACCGCCAGCGGATCATGTTCGCCACCAGCCAGGTCGTCGCGCGACGCGGGTACACCGCGGCGACGGTCTCGCAGATCACGCGTCTGGCGGGCGTCGACGGCCGCGAGTTCTACCGTCTGTTCGCCGATAAGCAGGAGGCGTTCAGCGCCGTCCACGAGCTCGGCTTCCAATACCTGATGGCTGTCACCGCGGGCGCGTTCTTCGCAGGCGCGAGCTGGCCCGAGCGGATGTGGGAGGCGTTTGCTGCTGCGATGCAGAGCGTGCAGCAGAACCCGACGGTCTCGCACGTCGGGTTCGTCGAGGCCTACGCGGTCGGGCCCCGCGGGATCCAGCGGGTCGAGGACAGCCGTGCCGCGTTCACGATCTTCCTGCAGGAGGGCTACCGCCACGACCTGACTGGAGCGCCACCGTCACGGCTGGCGCTGGAGGCGATCATCACGAGCATCTTTGAGATCGTCTACCGCGAGGCGCGCGCGAGCTCCGAGCCGCAGACCACGAGCCTGCTGGCGACGGTGATGCACCTGTGCCTGACACCGTTCATGGGCACCGGGGCCGCGAACGCGTTCATCGACGGGAAGCTCGCTGAGACCCGCCGCGGCAAGGGGGCTGCTGCAGGTAAACCGGCTGGCCACGCGGGCATGGCAGCTAGGCGGGTTCGGCGACGCAGCGGCTGAGCGACGCTCGCCTTGAGACGCCCGCCTTACCTGAGCCCACCGGAGTTGCGCAGACCGTGAAGTCGGCGCGTCGCTGGAGCGCTGAGTCGTGTAGAGGGGGACCCTCCCGCCGCAGGGGGTAGCGGCGGGCCGGGTGGCGCCGCTACCCAACGGGAGGTAGCGGCGCCTTGGAAGTTCCGGTCAGAGGGAGCAGGACCGGGTTCTCGAGCGTCCCCGCATGCAAGACCGGGGACGCTCGCACAACCTTGCTGCAGTGAAACTACCTCCGATCCAGAGGGGCCTGGATAAACGTCGCGAGTTCACGCTAGCTTACCCCCACGATGCGTGTCAAGCACTGCGACCGACCGGCTGTTCGCTTGTGGATGCGCCAAACCCGGCGGCGGGTCGTGCCGGGCCGGCCCCCCGGCCGCGCACCTATAAACACCCATCATGGAGTTTACTCTTGCTGAGGGAGCCACGCTCGTCGCGCTGCTGGGAGCGCCCACGGCTGGATGCCCGGTTGGTTGTGGCGGGTGATCGGCATTGGCGGGCACCTCGACCGCGTGGTGCACGCGGGCTCGAACAGACACGGCGAGCGTCTCAGCACGGCGCGAGTGGCTAAACGTTGCAAGCGGACCACAAACCAGGGGGTCAGCGGGAGCGGCTACTCGCCGCGATGGTAGCGCTCGCCGCCGAGCGAGGCTACGAGCATGCGACGATCGCACAGGTCGCTGGGAGCGCCGGCGTATCGCGGGCGAGCTTCTACGCGCACTTCAGCGGCAAGGAGGATTGCTTCCTGGCAGCGCTCGATGAGCTGCACCGCAGGCTGCACGCCGAGGTCGCGCGCAGCATCGAGCGCGAGCCGACGGAGCGGGCCACCGCCGCGGCGGTCGATGCGCTGATCGCCTTCGCCGAACGTGACTCCATCGCCGCGAAGGTCTTGAGCAACGAGGCGCTGGCGGCAGGGCCGCGCGTGCTTGACGCGCGCGACGAGGCGCTCGTCAGGCTCGCCGCCCTGATCGAGCACGCCTACCGCGGGCTGGCTGGCAGCGTCGTGATCCCCGACCTCCCCGCGGTGGTCCTGCTCGGGGCGGTACAGCGGCTGCTGGCTTCACGGCTGCGGGACGGCGAGCGCAGCCTGCGAGCCGTTCGGGAGGAGCTGCTGGAATGGGTGGCGAGCTACGCTCACCGCGCCGGCGAGCATCGCTGGCGCACGCTGACGGTCCACCCGGCGCCGGCTCGCTCGCGCTTCGTGGCGGAGGCGCCGTTGCGCGCTCCGCCGCCGCTGTCGCGGGGCCGCGCACGACGCTCCACTGGATCGCTCGCGGAAAACCGCTCGCTGCGGATCGTGTTCGCGGCCGCGGAGACCTTTCAACGCGAGGGGTATCCCGCGGCGAGCGTCGCAGCGGTCACCCGGCGTGCCGGGGTCGACGGACGCGTCTTCTATGAGCTGTTCGCCGACAAGCAAGACGTGCTGAGGGCCGTGCACGAGCTGTGCTTCCAGTGCACCATGTCCGTCACCGCGGGTGCGTTCTTCGCCGCCCGGGAGTGGCCGCAGCAGATCTGGGAGGCCGGCCGCGCGTTCACGCAGTGCCTCGAGCAAAACCCGCTGCTCGCGCGCGCGTCGCTGCTCGAGAGTCACGCGGGCGGGGCCGAGAGCGCCGAGCGCTTCGAGGATCTCATCGCCGGCTTCACGATCTTCCTGCAGGAGGGCTATCAGTACCGGCCGCGCGGCCAGGACCGAGCGCCGTCGGCGCTCGCGCTGCAGGCGATCGCCGCGGCGAGCGTGGAGCTCCTCTACTGCCAGGCGCGCAGCAGCACGCCACAGATGGCGCAAACGCTCCCGCAGCTCGCCTACCTGTCGCTCGCCGCGTTCCTGGGACCCGTCGACGCGGGCGAGCTCATCGAGCAGCTGATGCGCGCTGACAGCGGAGCGGCGCCCGCGAGGCCGCCGCGTGGCTAGGCGTATTGCGAGCGCCGTCGAGCTCGCAATCGGGGTGGCTGGCGGCTACGGTCTAGCGAGACATGACGCGCACCACAGCAGCCCGCAAGCAGGGCGCGCCGTCCAGCACCGCGCGTACGGGTAGCCAGCGCGAACGGATGCTCGCGGGGATCGTCAGCGCAACCAGTCGTGTGGGCTACGCCAAGGCGAACGTCGCCTCGGTGATCGGCGAGGCAGGCGTCTCGCGCCCCACTTTCTATGAACACTTCAGCGACCGGGAGGAGTGCTTCCTGGCGGCCGCCGAGGACGTGAGCAGGCAGCTGCTAGAGCGTGTGCGCATAGCGGTGCAGGACGGGCCGGCGCAGAGCGCCGCCGCTACAGCGGTCAAAGAGCTCGTCCGCTTCGCGGGCACGGCGCCCGAGCGAGCACGGTTTCTGATGAGCGACACGCTCGCCGGCGGGCCCCGCACGCTCGACGTGCGCGACCACGGCGTGAGCGCGATCGCCGCGGTCCTCGAGCGCGCCTACGAGCAGGTTGAGGAGAACAGCGAGATCCCCGACATGCCGAGCGAGGTCCTGATCGGCGCAAGCTGGCGGCTGCTGGCCTCGCGTCTGCGTCGCGGACAGCGCGCCCTCGCCGCGCTAGAAACTGGGTTGCTCGGCTGGACTCATCATTACGAGCAGCCGGCGGGCACGTACCGCAGGCGCACCTGCGGGGACACGCCCGCACCGCCAGGGCTTGCGCCGGTCGCGGGCAGCACCCCTCTGCGCGCCCCGCCGGCGCTGGCGCCCGGGCGTCCGCGTATCAGCGAGGAGGCGGTCGCGGAAAACCACCGGCAGCGGATCATGTTCGCCACGGCAGCGCTCGTGCAGCGCCGCGGTTACAGCGCCACGACGATCGCACAGATCACGAAACTCGCGGGTGTCGACGGCCGCGTCTTCTACCGCCTCTTCACAGACAAGCAGGACGCGTTCAGCGCCGTGCACGAGCTCGGCTTCCAGCAGCTGATGGCGGCCACAGCGGGAGCATTCTTCACCGGCGAGGACTGGCCGGCGCGAATGTGGCAGGCCCTAGGGGCGCTCACCGCGTGGCTTGAGCGGAACCCGGCGATCGCGCACGTGGGATTCGTCGAGTCCTATGCGGTCGGCCCTGGCGCCGTGCAACGCGTCGAGGACAGCCTGATCGCGTTCACCATCTTCCTGCAGGAGGGCTACCAGCACCCCTCACGGGAGACTGCGCCCACGCGTCTGGGCCTGGAGGCGATCGTCACCAGCGTCTTTGAGGTCCTCTACCGCGAGATCCGCCGCAGCAGTGAACCGCGGCTGACAGCGATGCTGCCAGAGCTCATCCACGTGAGCCTCACGCCGTTTCTCGGAGGGGCGCAGAGCGCTCACTTCATCGAGCAGAAGCTTGCCGGCGGGGAACGCCCAGCGAGCCAGCCGAGGAGCAGCCGAGCGCGAAGTCAACAGTGACCCTCCCAAGACGGCGTGAACGACTCGCGGAGCGACGGGCAAGCGGCTTTCAGGGACCGGCTACGGCTTCGCGATCGGGTGGCAGCACGTGTGAGCGTTCCACGCCAGCGGCGAAAGACCGCGGGGTCGCGGACAGCTTGCGCGCCAGGAAATCGTTGGCCTGCGCTGCCCCGAGGAAGGGGGCGAGGATCATGAACATCACCGGCCCCAGCAGCTCCGCGATGCCGTGGCCGTCGCGGGCGCGGGCCTGCCGGTAGCACAGCACGAACACGCTGTTGACGATCGCCTGCTGCACCAGACGCGACGGTGCGCCGCGGGGGCGCGCCGTGCCGGCAGGCTCGCAGCGACGGCCCTCCTGCAGGAAGATGGTGAACGCGCATATCAGCTCCTCAAGGCGGCGGATCGCCGCGGGCCCGCCGGCGTGGCTCTCCACAAACGACACGTGCGAGAGGGTCGCGTTCTGCTCGATCGCCTGGGTGAGCGCACGCGCTGCCTCCCACAGACGCTCGGGCCAGCTCTCGCCGACCACGAACGCGCCGGCCGAGACGGCCATCAGGTGGCGGAAGAGCATCTCACGGGCGGCCGCGAGCGCCTGCTGCTTACCGGTGAACAGGGCGTAGAAGGCGCGTCCGTCGACGCCGGCCAGGCGGGTGATCTCGCCGACGGTCGCCGCCGCATACCCGTCTCTGGCGACGATCTCGGCGGTCGCGAAGACGATCCGCAGCCACTGGTTTTCGCTGAGGGCGTCCGCCCCGACCCGTGAGCGCGCAGGGAGCGGGGGTGGAGCACGCAGCGGGGCGGGCGCCAGAAACGGCGAGCGCGCGACCGTGACGGGCGCCAGCTCCCTCCAGGTGTGGCGACTGGCGGGCAGCTCATAGCTCGAGATCCAGTCCAGCAGCTCCGGCAGCATCTCGCGCAATGAGGGCTCGCGCTGTGTGAGGCTGCAGGACAGCAGCCGGCAGATGACACCCGCCAGCAGGCGCGGGGAGAGGTCCGCGATCATCGCGCTCGCGGGCGCCTGCCGGAAGGCATCCTCGAGCGCGCGCGCGAGCTGGGCGAGGAGCTCATCGCGGGCGTCGAGCAGCCTGCTGCCGCCCGCCAGGGGGTCGCTCATCAGCAGACGGAACGCGCTCGGCTGCGACTCGGCGAACGCGAGGAGCGCCGCAGCGAGGGCGGTCGTCGCGTGCTCGGGCGGCTCGCCCGCGACGGCGTCGCGGACGTCGGCGAGCAGCTGCCGGCGGCACGGCGCGAGCGCCTGGATGAAGCAGTCTTCCTTGTCGGTGAAATACTCATAGAACGTTGGCCGGGAGACACCCGCGAGGGTGATGATCTGCCCGATGGTCAGCGCTTCGTAGCCCTCGTGCGCCGCGGCGTGCAGGATCGCGCCGAGCAGCCGCTCGCGCTGGGTGCCCCTGCGAGCCGCCGCGAGCGTGCCGGTTTCATCTGGTGTTGTCGGTGGCTTCCGGGAGGATGCTCTGGGGGACGTCGGCGGGCGCTGCGCGCCAGGCCGCGCGGCCAGCGCCGTGGATCGCCGCGCTGATCCTCTGCCCTTGGTCCGGGACGCCCCGCGATATGTCCTTCCCGCCACACCGTCGATCATCTGCCTGACGGCTGCTGCTGCCAAGCCAACGCTCTAGAACCTTCTAAGCCCTTGACTGTTGTGTGGCTCCCGACGCAGCGGGTGGACGGTGCTCGAGCCGGGGACTGTAGGGCGTAGCTACCCGGCGCGGGGGCAGCGCACGGCGGTGTGGGCGCTCGCGGGGCTGCCGTCCAGGAACGCGAACGTCGCGGCGAAGCGGAACCCGCCGCGGGGGCAGCGGCTGGGAAGGCCGACCCCCGGGGGATGGTAGGCCACGCGGGCGCCGTCGAGCGTTTCGTAGTAGGTGAGCTGGCCGCCGAGCGTGAGCTGCATCTGTGTAAGAGAAACATAGGGCGCTTCGGGGAGGCTGGGGATGGGCGGTATGTCGATCTTCAGATCACCGGGCAGCAGAACTCCGGAGAGCACCACCGCAGCGATGACGGGGGTTTCGCCGGTGACGCACACCAGCAGGTGCAGATAGCCGTCGGGCGAGGGCCCCGCGAAGATCGCCAGCTGGACGGTCTCCTGAACCAACGCGGGGCCGATGGGGATCTCGACCTGCGCGTTGCCGTAACCGATCTGCGAGTTCGCGGGACACCCGGCGGGCCCGAGTGCTTCCAGCACGCTCACCGAGCAGGCGGCGAGACCGAGGCCGCTGGTGGCGAATCCGAGGTTGCGCGGATAGAAGAACTGCACCCCTGTGAGCGGCTCGGGTACATCGTCGCTCGCCCCGATGTGAACGCCAAGGGACACGGTGGTTGCGCGACCCAGCCGCTCGGGGGTGAACCTGACGGCGATGCGCGCGGTCTGCGCCGCGCTCGCAGCAGCCGGCAGCAGAGCGCAGAGCGTGAGCACGACAGCGGTGAGACGCGTCCTGGTCGCCATGCGCGGGCGCTCGACCCCGCGGGTCAGTAGGGCAGCTTGCCGTACGCCTGCACGGTCAGCGCGTAGCTGCGACGGTTAAAGACCCCGTACAGTTCCCCGCTGCCGTGGATGTGGGCGTAGCGGCCGCTGCCGCCGGTGATCGTCATGTGCCCGTGGAAGCTCGGGGTTACGCTCACGGGGCCGCTCAGTCGCGCTGAGCCGCGGGCGCTTATCGACCCGCCGCTGCCGGAGATCGTGAACTGTGCGCTCACGTTCGGTTCACCGTCATAGACGAAGCGGACCTTCACCCATCCGGGGAACGTTCCCGACACGTGTCCTTCATCGAGCAGCTGCGAGCCCGAGGCGTGAATGAAACGCAGGTGCCCTTCATCATGGACGTTGAGCATGCTCGCGGCATGCGCCGCGGGGCGCGCCGGCCGGTGGGCGCTGGCAGCTGCGGCGCCGGCTGCGGCGAGCAGCACAGCACCCAGGATGAGAGCAGCCAGCGGTGTCGGAGGCCGCGTCACGCGTTTGGATCCTTCGTCGCTCATACCCCTCCCTATCCTTCCCTGGCCCTCCGAACGTCCACCTGGCCGTGCCTGCGTGATCATCCGCGGGGTCAGGCGAGAGCGCCATGATATTCCTGATTCTCGAGCCGAGCGCAGGGTCATGGCGCTCTCCGGAGTCCCCTGGCGAGACGCCAGGCACGCATGACCAGGAGCGGCGGCCCGACCAGTGGCCGCAGCGTGCGGCACAGCTGCGCGACGTGCGGCTGGGCGAGCTCGCCGCGCGCGCCCGGCGCCGACGCGTAATAGGCAACCACCGCCGTGAGGATCATCAGGTGGTGTGCGGCGCCCGGAAGCGCCGCTGCCTGGCGCGCCGCGCGCTCAGGCATATCGGTGAGCGTACGCGCCAGCCGCTCGCGATCGTCATACAGCGCGATGTACCCGAGTTCGCCCGTGCAGGAGTCCTGGTCGTGGTCGGTGAGGCTGTCGAGCAGCGTCACCAGCACGCAGATCGAGAGATAGGTGCTGTCGATCTCCGCCGCCTGTAGCGCGGTGGTGGCGGGATCCGCGGCGGCGGCAATCAGCGCGTGCACAGCCAGCACCGAGGAGGCGGCGCCCGCGAGCAGCTCCCGCCACTGCAGACCCGTGCCGTCTGTGTGCTGCTGCGCCCAGCTGGCCAGCTGGCCGGTCCCGAGGCGGGGCGCGGCGTGCATGCGGATCTGGGCCTGTGCGGCGCGCTGCGCGCTCGCGCTGGCGACGTCCATCACCGTCTGTGCGGCGGGCAGTCGCTCCAGCGCGCATCTGGCGGCGCTCGAGAGCTCCGCCAGCAAGGCGCCG
Organism: uncultured Solirubrobacteraceae bacterium; assembly: GCA_963821425.1. GTDB lineage: Bacteria > Actinomycetota > Thermoleophilia > Solirubrobacterales > Solirubrobacteraceae > Palsa-744. Next base: position 22,117 of record CAWGDS010000001.1, on the reverse strand, counting down.
TCCTCCCCGCGAGGCGTCACGGCGGGTTGCGGGAGCGGGCGCACGGCGTCGGTGAACGCGGCGAAGAGCCGCTCGCCCTCCGCCAGAGGGTCCGTCGATGGCTGCGGGCGCTCCGTGAGGCCGTCGAGCAGGTCGAAGAGGACCTGGAGGGCGACGATCGCCTCGACGACGTCCGCGCGCCGGGCGGCCGGGGCGGCGGTGGCGAGCATGGCAGCGGCCTGTGCGTTGAAGCCCTCGCCGTCGAGCTTGTCAAGCGCGAGCGCGCGCAGCCGCGGGTCAGCGACCGCCTCGGCGCGAGAACGCCAGCGCGCGAGCTGCCGGCGTACATGGGGCGCGACCGTGGTCCAGTAGCGAGCGTTCGCAGCCGCGAGGGCGAGGGTCGCAGCGATCACGAGCTGGCGGTCAACGAGCACCATCTCGCCCGCGTGCGCGCGCGGCCGTGCTCCAACGGTGTCAGTCAAGCTGGGCGGCAAGCTGCTCATGGCGTCCGCCGAAGCGGCGTCTGCGGTCGTTGAAGTCATGCAGGGATTGCTCGAAGGTTCGGCGCGTGAAGTCTGGCCACAGCTCGTCTCTGAAGACGAGCTCCGCGTACGCCGACTGCCATAGCAGGAAGTTCGATAGTCGCTGCTCGCCGCCGGTGCGGATGATCACGTCAGGGTCGTGCATGTCGGGCGCGTAGAGGCAGCGGCTGAAATCCTCCTCGGTGGCGCCGTCAAAGCGTCTGGCGGCGTGCACGATCTCCGCGCGGCCACCGTAGTTAAAGGCGAGGAACAGCGTGAGGCGCTCGTTGGAGTCCGTCAGAGACTGCAGGCGGTCGATCCGCTCGAGCAGCTCCGCGGAGAGCCCCTCGCGCCGGCCGAGGAAACGCACCCTCACACCGTCGCGATGCAGGTCGGGGGTCTCGAGGGCGATCCGTCGCGCGAACATGCCCATCAGCTGGCTGACCTCGCTGGCGGGGCGCGACCAGTTCTCGGTCGAGAAGACGTACACCGCGAGCTGTTTCACCCCGAGCTGTGCGGCGTCCGCCAGGCGCGCCTTCAGCGTGTCAGCCGCCGCGGCGTGTCCCGCGGCGATCGGAAGCCCGCGGCGGCTTGCCCAGCGGCCGCTGCCGTCGGCGATGATCGCCACATGGCGCGCCGCGACGGGACTGCCGTTGGAGCTTGGGGGTTCGGGTTGGCTCATCGTGATCGACTGAGGATTCTCAGGCCTTGCCGGGTGGCTATTGGTCCTCCAGCGCCAGCGCCGGCGGCACACGCGAGGCGAACCAGCCTGGGGTCGCCGCGATCGCGAGGGCGAGCGCCAGCACGAACGCGAAGATCTCAAACGGGCGGGCGCCGGTCGCGAGATGCGCCAGCGGGAAACCGGTGACCCTCTTCAGATAGCCGTCGAGGACCAGCTGGCCGTAGACGCCCGCGGCCGCGCCCATGAGGCAGCCGCCGCCGAGCATCAGCGTCGCTTCGAGCAGCAGGATCCGCCGCAGACGGCCCGGTTTGACGCCGAGCAGCCGCAGCCCCGCGAGCGTCGGGCGCCGCTGCCAGATGCTCGAGGCCAGCGCAGCGGCCATCGCCGCGACCGCGGCCAGCAGCAGCAGCGTCGATATCTCCCCGAGCTGCCCCAGACCTTCGCTTGCGAGGCTGTCGATCCTCGCCGCGCGCGCGGAGGCAAGCGACACTTCCAGTCCGCCATCCGGGCCGAGGGCGCGCTCGATCGCTCCTCTCACAACCGGCGCGCTCGCACCGGGCGCGAGCTGCACGCCGAGCGCGCTCGGCGCCGTCGTGGCCCAGTAGCGGCTGAAGTCGCCGGTGCCGATGAACAGCACACCGGGAGGCCACGCGAGATTCGTCGTGGTCGCCGCGATCCGAAAGCGATGCGCGCCCGTCGGGGTCTGCAGCGTGAGGCTGCCGCCCAGACCGGTGTGATGTTCGGCTGCAATCTGGGCAGAGACCGCCACCCATCCACCCTGCGCGAGCCGTGCGCTCGCCTGCCGCAGTCCCCCGGCGAGGATCTGGGTTTTCAAGACTTCGCGGCTGCCGCCCGGGGGCCGCGCGATCACCCACACCCGCCTACCCGATATCTGCATGAAAGCGCCCTGGAAGCTGCGCACGCGTGCGACACCCGGCACGCGCGCGATCGCGCCGGCGTGCGCGTCTGGCGAGAACTGCTCGACCGCCTGGTTATCGCCGGGGTTCGATACCCAGATATCGGCATCGGCGACATAGCTCGCGGCGAACGAGCGGATCCCCCTCAGCAGATCCCCGCGTGCGCCCCCGAGCGCGACGCTGCCGAACAACGCGACCGCTCCCGTGGCGGCCAGCGCCAGAGAGCGCAGCGTGGTCGCCTGCAGCGAGGCGAGCGCGACCGGCAGCGCGGTCAGGCGCTGCCGGCGCCGCGCGACCCAGCGCCCGCCGGCGAGGGCAGCCGCGAACGCCAGCGGCACGGCCAGGACTGTCGCGAGCGCGAGCATCGCGCCGGCGAGGATCGCCGCGGATGGCGCCAAGGCGAACAGGAGCGTCGCCGCCGCCACAACGAGCAGCGCGGCTATAAACAGCGCGCGCTGCGCGTGTGCGCCGAGCGCGTCGCCCGGCACCCCGCCCTCGCGGAAGACGGCGTCCCGCGGTCGCCCGCGGCGCAGATCCAACAGCGGCACGCCGGAGGCCAGGCATGTCGCGGCTACCCCGCCGAGCCCGGCGAGCAGCAGCGGCCCAGCGCCGACGACGGTGGCGCTCGAGAGCGTGAACGCCTCCGCCAGGTAGCCCGTCGGCTGGTGAAAGACCCACACCGACAGGGCGTAGCCGAGCGCAAGGCCGACCGCGCTCGCGGCGACGCCAAGGCAGAGCGCCTGGAACAGGACGATCTGGATGATCGCGCTGCGCCTGGTGCCCGCCACGCGCAGGTCCGCGATCGCCTGGCGGCGCTCGGGGACCGTCAGCAGCATCGCGTTGAACGCGAGCAGGAACCCCAGCAGTGCGCCGATCGCGGCGAACAGCTGGCTCGCCAGGTCGCTCGGGCGAAGCGCCTGGTCGAGCAGCGTCACGTCCTGTTCGGCCGAGGCGACCGTCAGCCGGCCGGCGGCGAGCCGTTCCAGGCCGCGGCGTACCGCCGCCTCTCGCCCCGGCGCAGTCTGCACGAGGATGCGGGTGATGCGCCGCGGCAGACCGGCGATCCTCTGCAGCCGCGCGAGCGGCATCACGGCCACCAGCGCTCCCGAGACCGCACCGGCGGCTTCCGGGCCGAGCACCGCGGAGACCCGCAGCGCAGAGGAGCGCCCGCGCAGGTCGAGCGTCAGCGGCGCGCGCGAGCTGGAGGAGCTCAGGCCGAGCGCGTTGGCGCTCGCTCTGCTGAGCCCGATGCCGCCCGGTGAGAGCGCGTTCAAAGGCAGCGTGTGCGCGAGACCGTCGAGCACCGCGAGGCTGACGTCGGTGCCAGCGAGGTCGACCGTCACGCGGCGCCCGCTCGCTGCGAGCAGCGTCGCGGGCTGCTCGAGCAGCGGCGCGGCCTGCTTGACGCCGGGGATCGCTTCGACGCGCGCGAGCATCGCTTCATCGAAGCCTTCGCCGTTCTGCGTGCGCAGCTGCAGGCTGGCCTGCCCCACGACGGCGTGCACGACCTGGCGGGTGGAGCCCGCGATGCTGCCCTCTGCGACGGTGGCCGCGAGCACGAGCGCGACGGCGACGGCGATGCCGGCCCCTGCGAGCAGCTCGGCGACGCCGTGCGCCCGCAGCCGCCTGCGATAGATGTACAGCAGCGCATAGGGACGCAGGGCGCGCGTGCCAAGCCGGGCCGGCCGTGCCACGGGACGCCTCATCCCTCCGCGACGCCGGAGCCGGCCTGCCGCAGGTCGCCTTCGTCCAGCGACGGCTCCTCGTCGCTGCGCAGGAGCCTTCCGTCGCGAAGGGCGTAGCGACGGTCTGCCAGGGCCGCCGCCTCCGCGTCGTGGGTGACGAGCACCACCGCCGCGCGCTGCTCGCGGGCGAGAGCGGCGAGAAGCTCGATCGTCTCGATGCTGCGGGCGCTGTCGAGGGTCCCGGTCGGCTCATCGGCAAGGATCAGCCGCGGCTCGCCCGCCAACGCGCGTGCGATCGCGACCCGCTGGCGCTCGCCGCCAGAGAGCTCCTCCGGCGTGTGGGCGAGGCGCTTCTCGAGCCCGAGGCGCGCCAGCCACGGCCTCGCGCGCGCCTGCGCCTCGCGCATGCCCATCCCGCCGACGAGCAGCTTCAGCGCCGCGTTCTCGAGCGCAGAGACGCGCGGCATCAGACGGTAGCTCTGGTAGATGAAGCCGACATCCCGCATCAGGTAGTCGGACACCTCATCCTCGGAGAGCCGCGATATGTCGCGGCCAGCGAAGCGGATGATGCCCTCGTCAGCACTCAGCAGGGCGGCAATCAGCAGCAGCAGCGTCGTCTTCCCCGACCCGGAGGGCCCCTGTACCGCGACCATTTCGCCGGCCTGCAGCGTGAGGCTGACACCGTCCACGGCGCGGACCTCCTCCCCCGCCGCCCGGTAATGCTTGAGCACCCCCTGCAGCTCGAGCATGCTCACACGCCGGCCCGCCGCACCGCGGCGCGCAGCGGCAGCACCGTCGCGAGCCCGCGCGCGGGCGGCCCGCGCAGCTCGCCTTCGCTGAGTGTCAGCGTGCGGTCCGCACCGCGCAGAGCGGTCGACTCGCCCGTGCTCGCGAGCACAGCCACCCCGTCGTCGGCGAGCGAACGCAGCAGCGACAGGATCCCGTCGCGCTGCAGCAGATCCACCCCCCCGATCGGGTCATCGATAACGAGCAGCCGCGGACTCAGAGCGAGCACCCGGGCGAGCGCGACACGCAGCGCCTCGGCAGTGTCGAGCGCGGACAGGCGCACGGTGGCGCACTCGCCGGCACCGGCGCGCTCCAGGGCCGCACGCGCACACGAGCGCGCCTGCGCGGGCGCGACGCCGCGAGCGAGCAGCGAAATGGTGACCACTTCGACGGCCGACTGCGAGGGGTTACGCGCGAGCGTCCTCTGGCAGAAGCCGATCCCCGCACCCAACACCTGCTCGCCGTGGCTTGCAAGATCGAGCCCGTCGAAGCGCACAACACCACTGTCCGGCGCCTCGATGCCGGCAGCGATACGCAGCAGCGTCGAGCGCCCGGAGCCACGCAGACCCCAGACGACCGTCAGCTCGCGTGCGTCGATCTGCAGCGAGACATCGCGCAGCACGACACGCTCAAGCTGCCCATCGCGGTAGCAGCGACCGACACGCTCGAGCTCGAGCAGGCTCATCGGTGTGGAGGGCGGGCGTGCGCGAGAGCGCTCAGCTCGCGCCGGGCGTACTGCACCCACGCGAGCCTGGCTCCAAGAAGGAGCCGGTGCTCCTCCTCGATCAGACGCGAGGCGAGCTCGGAAACGTCCTCGAGGACGACACCCCCCCGCGGTGTGACCGGGGCTTCCTGGGCTTCGGCCAGGCACGCCTGCTCGTAGCGGGCGAGGATCTCAAGCGCCGCCTGCGGGTTGGCGGTAAACCCGGTGAGCTGCAACACAAACAGCCACGGCCGCCGGCGATCCTCGCCGGTCTGCCCGACCAGCCACTGCCCGTACTCCTCAAGGCCCTTTGCGGTGGCCCGGTAGTGGGGCTTGGGCTGGCGTCCGAGCTTCCTACCCGGTAGCTCCTCGACCAGCGCGCGGCACTTCAACGCGCCAAGCGCCGTATAGACATGCGAGATGCTGCTGACGGTGAGCGCCGCCCGGTAGGTACGCTCAAAACGCTGCGCGAGCTCATACGCATAGCTCGGACGTTCGATCACCAGGCCGAGTAGCGCCCAGTTGACCGGCGACTGCATCGGAGCCCGCTGCAGGTCCCTCTCCCCTCTCATACCCGCCACATAGTAAACGAAAGCACGAACATGCAAACCGCCGTAACCGGCCCACCGACCCGGGCTGAGGCGGGCGCAGATACATAGCGCCAACACGCCGCTGGATTGGGCGCTCTAGCCGACATGCATCGGCCCCCGCGTCAAGACGGCGCGCCCAAACCTACCGATCGCAGCGCGCGTCAATAAACGACGTTATGCAGACATGCCGGTTTGCGGCTTGCCGAACAGCCAAAGCAGAGAGGCGGCGTTGCGCGTGGGCGGCGAGCGAGAGTCGAGCAGAACCAGGCGACTAGAGCGTAATCGGACGGCTGCTCGCCGGTTGAGGTGCGATGCAGCGAGCCATAAACAGGCCGGTGCAGTCGGTGCGGGTTGCCGGTGCCATAACGCGGCCGGATGCCGCCGTGGCCGAAGCGCCCCGCCGGTGGGCTCATCGCGTCAGGGCCGCTGCGAGAGAACGAAGCTCCGGAGCTATGGCTTGCGCGCCTGCTCGACGATGTCCTTCATCGACGTGATGCCTGAGCGTTGCCGGCATGTGTCCAGGGCGCACGTCGCTTCTGACGCCGAGGTCGATGTCGTACACGGGCTCGATCGTCCCGATCAGCGTGTCGCCGCGCTTCCCTGGAAGCTGGCCACCGTCATCGCGGGATCGGTTGCCGCGCATGCCGCTGGCGGGGCGTTCTGGTGTCATCGCAAATGCTTCTATGTCGTTGCGGGGCGACATCGAATACAGGCTGGTGCGATACGCGGCTTGAGCGCGAGTCAGAAAGCCGCCGATCCCGACGCACTTCATGCGCGGCGTACGGACCAAGGTGGCCGGCTGGCCGCCGGCGTCACGTCAGGCAGGCGGCGCCCAAGCACAACGCACCTGAGCAATCCCAGCTAAAGCGGGCGCCGCGGCGAGGGGGTCAGCCGCGGCGCCACCTGAATGCGCCCAGAGGGAACGGGCACACCCCGGGGTTGTCCCGCGACGCGAAAAGTATCGGCGACACGCGGACCCAATAAACGTATCAGCTGCGAAAGCGGAAAGACAACTACAGAAGCCTCCCGAGGCCACCTGCGCCCCTAAATACGGCGAACTTGCTCGTCATGACCAGCCGACGGCGAGGAGATGTCAATAGGATATAAACACTAGCAATGGATTAGAGAGCGAAGAGCTGCCCCACCGCTCACCAGGCGCGGAGCATCCGGCGCTCTACAGCACAACCAGTAAACAGAACCAGCGGACACCCCGAGAACCCTCCCGCCGGTCGCCACCCACCTCAACAAGGAGACCCGCCCGATGCAAGCCGCAGCAAGCCCAGCCGACAGTGCTGCACTGAGCCCCGAGGCTGCGAAGGCCGCCGTCGAGGTGATCACCGGGGCCACCCAGCAGCAGACGCCCTTCTCACTCGCGCTCAGCGAGGACCAGAAGGACATCCGCGACTGGGTGCACGGCTTCGCGGCCGACGTGGTACGAGGAGCGGCACACGAATGGGACGAGAAGGAGCAGACACCCTGGCCGATCATCCAAGAGGCGGCGAAGATCGGCCTGTACGGCTATGAAGGGCTCGCCCAGTTCTTCGGCGATCCAAGCGGGCTTACGCTGCCGATCGTCAACGAGGAGCTGTTCTGGGGGGACGCGGGCATCGGCATGTCGATCATGGGCACCGCGCTGGCGGCGGCGACAATCTTCGGACAGGGCACAGGTGAGCAGATCGGCCAGTGGATCCCGCGCTGCTTCGGCACGCCGGAGGATGTCAAGGTCGCCGCGTTCTGCGCGTCGGAGCCCAACGCCGGCTCGGACATCTCCGGGGTCCGCGCTCACGCCAAGCTCGACGAGGCCAAGAACGAATGGGTGATCAACGGACAGAAGGCGTGGGCCACCAACGGAGGCATCGCCGATGTCCACGTCGTGATCGCGACCGTCGACCCGGAGCTCGGCGCGCGCGGTCACGCCGCCTTCCTCGTGCCGATGAGCGAAGCCAAGGGCATCTCGCAGGGCGCGAAGGTCTCAAAGCACGGTCTGCGCGCCTCGCACACCGCCGACGTGTTCCTCGACGACTGCCGCGTACCCGTCGACAACGTGCTCGGGGGCAAGGACAAGCTCGACGAGCGCATCGCCCGCGTGCGAGAGGGCAAGAAGAGCAATTCGCAGGCGGCGATGCAGACCTTCGAGGCCTCGCGGCCAACCGTCGGTGCCCAGGCTCTAGGCATCGCTCGCGCGGCCTATGAGTATGCGCTCGACTACGCCAAGGAGCGCGAGCAGTTCGGACGCAAGATCATCGAAAACCAGGCGATCGCGTTCACGCTCGCGCGTATGAAGCTCGAGATCGACGCCGCACGACTGCTGGTCTGGCGCGCCTCCTGGATGGGCCGCAACCAGGTGCCGTTCGAGAACGCCGAGGGATCGATGAGCAAGCTCAAGGCCGGCGAGGTCGCCGTGTGGGTCACCGAGCGGGCGATCCAGATCCTCGGCGGCAACGGCTACACCCGCGAGTACCCCGTCGAGCGCTGGCACCGCGACGCCAAGATCTACGACATCTTCGAGGGGACGGCGGAGATCCAGCAGCTCGTGATCGCACGGGCGATATCGGGGATACAGATCAGGTAGACGTCCGCGGTGCGACGCGACGTACGGACAGTCCCTAGCGCTGAGGAGCGACTATCGCAAGTAAACGATCAGATAGGTCTCCCCGTCATGGCGGGTGAGGCCACTGCGGGCAGCGGCCAACGAACGGGTCGCAACGACGCCCGCATCCGCCACGACCCCACTGGCGAGATCACACGCTCTCTAGATGAGCTGATCAAAGAGGGCGACGCGATCACACTCGAGCTCCAGGCGCTCACCGGTGAACACGCGGTCAACGGACCGACAAAGACAATCGAGCACTGGCGAGTCGCCTGCCTGCACATGCTCCACGCCGCCTTCGAGCGCGAGGCCCCCCTCGAGTTCCTGCGCGCCAGCAACCCCACAACAAGGCCAGACGAACACACCGCAACCGCGGGCGCACACATCCAGCGCATGCAAGACGCGCTCGCGCTGCTTTACGCGCTCAAGGGCACACTCAAACGTCCCGGTCCCCTATCCGCGTACAGGAACGCGGGCGAGCTATGTGGATTTCCCTCGCAGGCACCCGGGGCGCTACCAACCGAGAAGCTCGTCCCATCACAACACTGAAAATGGCGCTCCGCAGCATCGACATCATCGGGGCCACGCTGACCACCGTCGGGGCCGCGATCCTGGCATGGAAAACCATCACCGACACTCCAGCGGGCGACACGGCGCCTGACACGGCCACAGTCGACGAGTGCCCCGCGCGCAAGGCACGGGCCGCCACGCAAACACGGTCCACGAGAAGAACCTCTGATGTCCGCCGTCAGTCGTTCGGTGACATCAAGGACATTCGCTCACACGAACAGATGGGAAACGGTGCTGTCAAGAGGAGCGCAGCGACGCAGAGCGGCAGGAACGCACTTGACAGCAGTGGCGGCATGGAGCGATGACGACGCGGAGCTCTCGCCATCCGCGATGGGGTCGCGCGGATCGAGAGCAGGCGGGCGAACAGCGTCGCAGAGAGCGCCGTAGAGGCCAGCATCATCTGTTGGCGTGCGAGCGAATCTTGATCACACGCCTGAGACGCAGAGGGCTGGGCGGACGTGCACAGCACGGCCGCGCAAATCCAACTGCATATCTGCTCCCACGCGATGTGGTAGCCGGACCGGCCACGGTGCCTGGATCTCGGCGTTCTGAGATGATCACGCCTGGGTTCACGAGTGCCAAGGACACGAGGAGGTAGCAGCCGGAATGAATTACACATTCAAACCGGATCGACTAATAGTCAAGCCGATCGGGCCAACTTTGCCAGTGCAACTGCCTATGCTGATGCCGCCGAATTCGTTCGTTTTCGAGCCCGACGATGACGCCTACCGAGAAATATTTGCTCTAATCAGCTTTGCTGGCGCGGAGACGACTACCGAGCCGTACAATAATCTGGAACTCACGTTCGTGTATCCCAACATCACGCACGAGACGAACGGAGTGGTATATCCCGCGTCAACTTGGGGTGTTCATACGCAAGCGTGGGAGGGCGACGCATACTCCGAGCCCTCGAGCGACGGACCGCTGACTTGGGACGCTTCGGGAATCTCGGCGATGGAGGTGTGGTTCGGGCCCGTGCCGTGGAAGAATCCACCGAACGGCACCTACCAGAACGTGGTGCTGGCCGCGGATCAGATCGTGTTTCACACCTTCAGCGGTGGCGAGGAGACAGATATTATGAATGTCGCCGGCGAGTGGTTGCCGGTGACATATATCATGATCTCTACTCGCCATAGGGCGGCACTGCCCCCGGGCAAAACGTAGCCTCTGTGTTAACCACGCCGGGCGTGTCGGTGTGGCTCGCGCAATCTAGAGAATGCGCGCACAGAACGCCGGGCCGTGCTCATTCGACGCTTCAAGGGATGGGCAACCAAATACTCCGTAGCCAGCAGAGGCGCGCCGCCTGGCGGCACCGAAGGCGAGAGCGGACGCTAGTCGATCATGCTTCGCGTCGATCACTCAGCCACGCGCGCCCGAGGTTCGCAGCGCGCATCGACAACCGGAACAGACAGCTGTCGGAGGAACGCCTCGATTTCAGAGACATCAAGCGGGCGCGCGAACAGGAAGCCCTGACCGCCATCACAACCCTCGTCGCGCAGAAGCGAGAGCTCCCGCGGCTGCTCGATCCCCTCCGCGAACGTCTCGATCGAGAGAGACTTCCCGATCGAGAGAGACTTCCCGAACTGCACGAGCGTGCGGACGAGTGTGGCCCACTCATCGTCGTCGGTGAGGCCCGTGATCAATGAGCAGTCAATTCTTAACGCATCCACCGGGAAGCGCTGAAGACGGGCGAGCGCTGAATATCCGGTGCCGAAGTCATCGACCGCGATGCGTCTCCCAATCGCCTTCAGCGCCACAAGCAGCCCGGCCATGTGCTCGACGTTTCGCATCAGCGTCGTCTCGGCGATCTCGATCGTCAGCGCCGACGGCTCGAGCCCACTCGCAGACAGCGCATGCTCAACGTCGGCAAGCATCTGGTCGCCGTCGAGCTGGCGAGCCGAGACGTTCACGGCGATACCGATCTCTTATCCCGCCGCGCGCCCTGGGGCCGCGCTGCTCGCATGGCTGGGCTCAACCTACGAGGCGCCAGTGCAGTTCCGAGACGAGGGTGTGCTGTGCCTTTTCTTTGCCGACGCGCTGGCGCACGAGGATCAACTCGCACTCCTGCGGCGACTACGCTAGTGCGCCGCCAGCGCCGGGGCCCACATGCGCCGCTAGATCGTCCCGCTCGCCGAAGCGCTCGAGCAGAGCGGCTACCGGCGCCAGCGGTGATATAAGCCCGCTGACCCCAGCCCGCGCGCAACCACTGCAGGCAGAGAGGACGGAAAGCATGCCCGACGTACTTGACGAGCAGCACCGAAAGATCACCGAACGGCTGAAGCAGCTCTCCCCCATCGTGGAGGAACACCGTCGGCTACAGGCCGCCGCCAAAGCACTCGCCAGAATACGCCGCTCAGCCGCCACCACCCTACCCGGCCGGCGGCACAAACCCGGGCGGGCAAGTGCTGGCGCGAAAGCCACAACAGCCACCCCCACCAAAAAACCCGGGCGCCCGAAGAAAGCCGGCCGTCCCAGCGCCGCCAGCAACACCGCCGGCGTGGTCAGCCCCAACACCAAACGGCGAGCCGGACGACGCAAAGGCGGCGGCACACGCGCAAAACAAGCATTAGCGCTCGTCAAGGAACAACCCGGCATCACGATCCCCGAACTCGCCACAAAGATGGGAATCCAGCAGAACTACCTCTACCGCGTGCTCCCCGCGCTCCGGAAAGAACGCAAGGTCACCAAGGAAGGGAAGGGGTGGTACGCGAGGGGCAGTAAGCCGAGCCCCCGCAGCTAGCGGCGCGACCACGGCCGCCACGAGGCGGCAGGTGTAACTCCACGCTCCGGCTCGACCAGGCGCACACCGACCAGGTGGCCGTGCTCAACGACACGGTCGATCGCGTATCCGTTCAGCTCGAGCTCGCTGACCACAGCGGCCGGAAAGTCAACTCCGGCCGCGCGCAGCTCTGCGAAAGCGACCGGCTCCCCCGCCCGCTTCGCGCAGGCGCTCCAACAGGCGCTTCTGCTGAGAGTCGGTGAGGGGCATCGAAGACATTGTCGCCGATCGGGCGAAAGTGTCGCGGCGACGCGCCGTTGCGTGACTTCGGCGCCATCGGGCGACGGCACGGTGTAGCAGCGTCTGACGTCGCGGTCAACACTGCGAGGTCTGAGACGAAGGTCGTTCGGCGAGACGCGGTACTGCGATCGAACCGGTGTGAGCTCCTGCGTTCACAACGTGCCTCCGCAAGCGGCCCGGAGCGCTACCGCCGACCCTCCTGATCAGTCTAGGGGTTCGTCCCGAGGATCACTACGAGGCCGCGATTTGCGAGTGTAGAGGCCTTCTTGCCGAACCCGAACCCGATCTCTCTGAGCGTGTCGGTGTCGAAGGTGACTGAGATGGACTTGCCTTTCGGCGGCTTCGTTCCTTTGCGCACACACTCGTAACATACGAACTTGCCACTCATCTGGACGATGTAGACAACCGTACTTTCCGGCGGCACTTCATTCGACTGAATGATCGTTTTCACTGCTTCAATCATCCTCGGCTGCGAGTCACCGTTTTCGGCGGCGGCCCGCATCGCTTCTTCGAGCAGGTACGGCCTGATCGTCAGCGGCACTTCTTCTTCTTCCTGTTCCGCCCGTTCCTGTTGGAGCCGTTCATCCCCTGGCCCGGACGCTTCGAAGGGCCGAACCCGGCTTTCCGCCGGGCCGGACGAGTTAGCCGCCACCACCCAAAACCTGTATGCGACATCGGCTTTCAGCTTCTTCAGCTTGTAATCAACAAGATCGCCCCCGTAGCCGCCGGAGTGGCCGCTGCTTGCAAACGCTATGGTCCCCGTTCCCACGGGTTCTCTAATCGATTCGCATTCGCTGCAGGGCGAATCTTCGAGCCAGAATTCGTACCTGGTTTCTCCGCCTTCCGGATCGATCACGGCCGTCAGTGTCGCAGCGCGCTTGCTGAGGCTGGAGATGTAGGTACTCAGGATCAGCGGCTTTCCTCCGGCGACGTAGCCAGCCGCCGGCGCGGACGCGACGGCTAAAAGTACTGCGCTGAGAGTCACTATACGGGGCAACAGCCGCCTGATGTGCATGATTACCGATCCTCCTGGACTCTCTCGTTCGCCTGTCGACCGTCACAGTACGCGGGTTTATGTCGAGCGTGGCCTCTCGCGTCACGCCATCCGGATGAGCTGGGCCTCCCGCCGCGAACATCGATGTAATCCACCGCTCGCACCCTTGCCTGCGCTAAGCGTGGTGGGTCGCCGGCCCCGAGGGCCCAGCTTCGGAGGGCGCGTCGAGGACCGGGGGTTCCATCAGCAGAGGGGCGCTGGGGTCGATGAAGTCCATGATCGTTGCGGCGTTGGCGTCGCGGTCCGTCAACGCGGGCAGGTTCCACTTGTGCTCGATCGTCGCCAGGATCGAGGTGTGGTCGCACACGGCGTTGCTGACGTCGCCGGGCTTTGAATAAGGCGAGACGACGACGGCCGGGACGCGCGGACCGTAGCTGCGGTAGTCACCAGATTCACCTGTGCCGAGGTTCGGAGGTATCTCGTCGGGTGCGATCGCCTCCGGCGGTGGAACGTGGTCGTAGTAGCCGCCGTGCTCGTCGTAGGTGTAGATCAGCAGCGTTCGCGGCCAGGCGGGCGAGCGCAGGACCGCTTCGACCGTCTCGTGGGCCCACCGCTCGCCGTAGAACATGACGTCCGGATCCTCCTCCGTCTCGCCCGGGTCCAGGGCGTCCAACGCGTCCCTCACGATCTTTGGCAGCGCCGCATATGAGTCCGCGAAGGAGGAGAGCTTTCCCGTGCCCGGGTCCACGAAGCTGACCTGCGGGAGCTTGCCGGTCCTACACGCGTCAAGGAGCTCGCTATGCCGATGCATGTGGAGCGGATGCTCGACCGGGATCCGCGGCATGACGAACGTCATCGGAATGTCGGTGTAGTAGTTCGCCCAGCTGATTCCGTGGTGAGAGAGCAGATCGCAGATCGTGCCGCTCGGGGGCGGATGCTCGAAGGCCGCCAGGGCTTCGGCGGTGCTCGTGGCGGTCCCGCCGAACGCGGTGCCGGCAAGAAGGAACCGGCGGTTGGGGTGCGTCGGACCCGGAACCGCGCAGAACCAGCGGTTGGCGAGCGTGAACGTGCCAGCGAGTGAGTACGCGAACGGGAGCACGTCGGGTGTGAAGTAGCCCATCGCCTCGCTCGAGCCGTGTTTCGAGTCGACGAAGCCGTTCATCGCTCCGGCGTTGATCTGTTCGTGCGTCGCCTGCCAGGCCTGCGTGATGCTCGTGGCTTGCCCGGTGGTCGGAAACGCAAAGGACCGGACCTGCGCGGGAGAGCTCGAGCGGTCGGGGTTGCTGTTCGTCGCGTTGCCGTGTTGGTCGAAGGTGAGCGCGTCGACGTCGACGCGTGTACGCCCGAGATCGCCCAGCAGGTTGTCGAGGGAATGGTTCTCCATCATCACGACCACAATGTGGTCGAAGGGCATCTCGTCGTTCACGGTCCCGGGCGCGAGGTTCGGTTGAGGGCGGCTGCCAGCACGTCGGAGGCTTGCGGGGGCCTCCGCGAGCGTTGGCTGTGCGTCGGCAAACATGAAACGATGATACGCCGTCGCGCGCATAGTGGCGTGCACGAAAAAGAGGCGCAAGCTGCAGCCCTGAGCCAGATGCCGGGAGTCTCGTGGGGAGCGACGGGCGTGCAATAAGCGACGGTGATGCGGTTTGAATCCCAGCGCGAGATGCGCCAGATGCGCTCAGGCGCCGTTTCCGGACCACGGCGCTGCGGAGCCCGCTACGCTGGCAGTGCCATGAGCAGATCGAGGCATCGGCCCGGCCGATGAGCACCGGGGCAGTCAGTCCGCAGCAGCCCTCGGTCCCGCTCCGCTTTCGGCTGAGCGTGGACTCCATGAGCGAAGCCCAGCTCGCGGCGTTCCGTGCGGCCATGAGGGCGGCCATGGGCATCTCCGACGAGCGCGGATACAGCTACCAGGCCGGCATTCACGGCCTGCCGTTGCCGATCGCCTGCGACATCGCCCACGGGCACCCGATCTTCCTGCCGTGGCACCGGGCGTACCTCTACTTCTTCGAGCTCACGCTGCGCGACCAGCAGGCCGAGGTCACCCTCCCCTGGTGGGACTGGACCAGCGACCCGGCGATCCCGGCCGCATACAACGCGCAGGACGCGGGCGGCGCACCCAACCCGCTGTACTCCGCGAAGGTGGACCCCATCGCGCTCGAACAAGGCGCCCACGCGGAAGACCCGAAAGGCCCCACAACGGTTCGCGAACCCGGGGCCGCCGGCGCACCACCGCTCCCGTCCAAGGGCGACATCGAATCCGTGCTCGCGCTCGGGAGCTTTGAAGACTTCACACACCAGCTCGAGAACCTCCACAACAACGTCCACATGTGGGTCGGCGGCAGCAAGGGGCACATGGGCGACATCCAGTTCGCCGCGTTCGACCCGATCTTCTGGGCCCACCACACGATGATCGACCGGGTTTGGCGCCTATGGCAACTGCGCCACCCACAGGCGGGAGTTCCCGCGACGCTGCTCAACGAGGCGCTGCCGCCGTTCAAAATGACGGTCGCACAGACGATCGAGTCCGGCACCCTCGGCTATGACTACGCGGCGCAGGCGACGGGCAATGGCGGAACAGGCGGCTAGGACATGAGGACCTTCATGTCCCCAGCCATCGAGAACCCCACCAGCGGCGAGCACGCCGATTACTCGCGCGCAGACCTCATCTTCTACGGCGTCGACCACGCCGGCCCGAGCTTCGAGGCGCGCATCTACTTCAACAACCCCGAGGCCAACCCGGGGACGGCCCGCGACGACGTTTCACACTACGCGGGATCATTCACGGTCTTCGGGCACGCCGGATGCGCGGGAGACGCAGGCCACTGCGAGGTCCCCACCGGACCGAAAGATCCGTTCGACCGGCGCCCACCCCATGCGCTGACGCCCCAGACCAAGACAGTGATCGTGACCGACGCGCTGCGCAAGATGGCCGAGCCCCAGCTCACGATCACCGTGGTGCCGGTCCGCCCCGGGCCCGACGGGGCCGAAGTCGTGGACGCGCTGACGTTCGAGCGGTTCAGCTTGCTGTTGTACGGGTGAGCCGGCCGAGCACCGGTTCGGGCGCTCCCGACGTCTCCGGACACGCGGCAAGCCGACGCGTTATCACACCAGGATCAACTCATGCTCACGCGGCGACTACGCCAGCGTCGCCGGCGCGGAGACCCACGTGCGCCGCGAGATCATGCCGCTCGCCAAAGCGCTCAAGCAGCGCGGCACACGTTACCCCGCTATCGTTGCGCGCGTCGGCGCCGAGACCTACGCGCATGCCGAGGAACGACCGGCAGGGAGTGGAAGCACAGCTCGCAGAAAGACGCTCAGCCGACTGAGCCGAGCATCTACCGACGCCGGCGGTGATGTAAGCCCACCGCTGACCCCAGCTCGCGTCCAAAACGACTACCGGCAGGGAGGACTGAAAACATGCCCGACGTACTCGACCAGCAGCACCGACAGATCACCGAACGGCTGAAGGAGCTCGCCCCCGTCGTCGAGGAACACCATCGCCTGCAAGCCGCGGCAAAAGCACTCGCCAGAATACGCCGCTCATCCTCGGCCATCGTACCCACCCGCCGGCACAAACCCAGGCGGGCAAGTGGTGGCGCCAAAGCCATAACAGGCACCCCCACCAAAAAACCCGGGCGCCCTAAGAAAGTCGGCCGTCCCGCCGCTGGCAACGCCGCCGGCGTGGCCAGCGCCACCACCACCACCAAACGGCGAGCGGGACGACGCAAAGGCAGCGGCACACGCGCCGCACAAGCATTAGCGCTCGTCAAGGAACAACCCGGCATCACTATCCCCGAACTCGCAACAAAGATGGGAATCCAGCAGAACTACCTCTACCGCGTGCTCCCCGCGCTCCAGAAAGAACGCAAGGTCACCAAGCAAGGAAAAGGGTGGCACGCGAGGGGCAGTAAGCCGAGCCCCCGCAGCTAGCGGCGCGACCACGGGTGCCAGGAGGCGGCCGGTGTCTGCGGGAGCTCCGGATCGAGCAGCCGCACGCCGACCAGCCGTCCCCGCCCAAAGACCCGCTCGATCGCGTACCCGTTCAGCTCGAGCTCGCTGACCACCGCGGCCGGGAAATCGATACCGGCAGCACGAAGCTCGGCAAAAGCGACCGGCTCCCCGCCCGCTTCGCGCAGGCGCTCCAACAGCCTCTTCTGCTGAGAGTCGGTGAGGGGCATCGAAGACATTGTCGCCGGTTTGCTTACACCGGGAAAAAGTTCGAGTTCCCCGTGGCTGCGGCGCTGCTCGACGGCGGCGTCAACCAAGCGATCGCGAGTGGGACGGTCTGCCGGCTTGCATCGGGATACGATCGTGTGCGCTTGGACGAGGTCGCTGACGAACTCTACGCTTGACCCTGGCCTCTACTCCTGAATCCATGCCCGAACAGACATCGATTGGTGGGTGTTACTCCAAGAGCCGCGACCGAGCAAGGAACTCATGAAGCGTAACTGCGCACGGACGAGGTGATCGCGTTTAGGCGACGCCCGCTGCTATTGCCTTGTAACAGCCTTCGGCGACCGCCCGGGCGAGCTCCGAGGCGCCGTCCCGATACTTCACCTGGCGCATCGAGTACGCGTATGCACTCGCGAGCAGCTCCTCCTCTCCCGCGCTCACCTCGACGGCCCATGCCCGGCAGGCGCGAACGAAGTCCTCGACGGGACACCCGGCACAGTAGGCGTCAAGGTCCCTCCACGCCCGCGCCTGGTCGATAGAGGGCCAGCCATCGAGGTGTCCGGTCAGTGCGGGGTGGTAGAGCACGCTGAGCTCGAGCGTTACGGGGTCAATCGCCGCGTTTGCAGGCATCACCTCGCCGTAGTCGATCAGGGTCGGCTCGCCGTGGCTGTTCACGAGCACGTTCAGCCCGTGAAGGTCCCCGTGGGCGCGTGTCTGGCGCACCGAGAGCTCGAGCTCCCGGTCGGCGGGAAGTTCGGCGCCTGCCTCCAGCACTTCCTCGTCGGTGATCAGATGGCGGCGCACCTGAGCGAGTGTCCGGACCGCCACGGGCGCGTCCTGCACCCACACCTTCATTCGCTCAGCGAGCCGTGCTGTCGCAACGGCGGCGAGCGGGTTGCGCTTCTCGATCAGCCCGAAGAGACTCTCGGTGTATTCGTCGGCGAGTTGATAGATCAGCGCGCCGCGTCGGCCCGCCCCAGCCTGCACGACGTCAAGGACGTGGGCACCGAGGCCGACAGGCATTTTCGCCTCGACAGTGTGGTAGCGGTCTGCCTCGTTGATCACCCGCCTCAGCGCTCCGAGCTTGACGACGACGCTCCCGATGACCTTCCCGTCGAGCTCGCGGTACGAGACCCGTAGCGTCCGACTGCCAGACAGTCCTCCGGAGAGCGCCTCAACAGTCGCGCGGGCGGCACCGAGCCGTCGGCCGTAGATTCGAAGCGCCCGCTCGTCGCTCACCGACAGGTCAACGCCACCGTCGAGCTCGAGCGTGTCGAGGGCTTTTGTCCGGGCCATGTGGGTCTGCACCAGATCGATGCACGCCTGCAGTTCCTCCTTTGCGAACGCCTGCACGAGCGGCTCCTCGGTGCGGCGCCCGTAGATGTCAGCGCTCCGGCTGCTCTTGAGAAACCCCTGGAGGATCTGCAGATTGAGGTTTCCGGACAGGATGATCACCGGGGTCCCGGCTGCGCGCTCACGGATCAGCTCGAACAGGCGAAGTCCTTCCTGCACCTCCGGATCGAGGTTGCGGTCGTCGGCCGGGAGCGCGAGGTCGCAGATCACGAGGTCGTATTCGTGCTCGGCCAGGGCATCCTCGGCGGCCTTCACGTCTGCGGCCACGTCGATCGCGGCGGTGTCGGGATCGGGGCAGCAGCGCTGTTCGATCGACCGAGCCTCGGCGCGGTCGTCCTCGATCAGCAGTAGCCGGTACGTGGGTCTCAATGTTGCGGCTCCGGCCAGGAGACGATCACGCTGGTGCCGCCGAGGTCGTTGCGCTGCACCAGCACTTCCCCTTCGAGGGAGCGCATCGCCTCGCTCGCTGTCGCAAGGCCGTAACCGGGGTGCCCGTCCTTGGTGCTGACGCGGGCTTTGGGCGGCCTTGCCAAGAAGCTCGGTGGCCCGGGTCCGCGGTCAATGATCGTCACGTGCGCCCCAGCGGCAGAGCTGCCCCAGGTGAGCCTAACCGGCCGCTGATCAACGGGCCCGGTCAGCAGCGTTGCCTCGGCGGCGTTTATGAGCATGTTGTTAACCGCCAGGTAGAGGAGCGCCCAGTCGGAGGTCACGATGAACGGGGCGGGGCCGGCAGCGAGCACAGGGCAGACGAGATCCTGCGTCACGGTCGCGGCGAGCTCGGTGAGCTGCTCGCTGAGGTCGAATTCAGTCAGAGTCGGCGCCTCGGTCGCGCTCGCAAGCGTGCGTAGTCCTTGACACACGGCGGTCAGGAACGTGAGTTCCCGTGCGGTTTCAGAGCCGCCGTAGCGCTCGGCTAGCTCCTCGCGTGCGACGACGGCGGCGCGCCCGACCACCGCGGAGACCTCGTGCAGGACACGCCGCGCACTGGTGTTCAGGCTCTGGCGGACGAGGTCAGGGGGCACCTCATCGAACTGCTGGTCCCATGACGGCGCGCGGACGATGACGCCCTCTGCGAAGGCCGGGCTGCCCGTTTCAAGGATCTCGAGCAGCAGCCCGCGCACCCATGGGAGCTCCTCTTTGGTAAGCGTCTCTCGCACCTCGATGTCGACCGCCGCGGGCAGCTCCCCGTCCAGCGCAAGGATCGCGCGCGCGCCCCGCGCGCGGGTGGGGCCGCTCTTTGAGCGCAGGTCCGAGCGCGCGCGCTCGAGCTCGTAGGGAGTCAGGTCGCCATCAGTCATGGGCGTGCTGGCTGTAGAAGGCTGCGCGCCGGGCGAACGCCTCGGCACCGCCCTCCATCAGCGTGGAGATCGACCGGACGATGTCGTCCTGCTCGAGCGGCCCAGCAGTGTCGACGAAGCCGTGGCGCCCGTCGGAGGCAAGCACGATCACATTCTGGGCGTCCCCAAGCACTGGGACGTTGGCGTTGTGGGTGGCGACCAGGACCTGGCCGCCATTTGCCCGGTCGCGGATCGCCTGCACGAGGGTGTCGACGATGAACGCGTTGTCAAGATGGTCCTCGGGCTGGTCGAGCAGGACCGACTCATGCTCCGCGGCGAGCAACAGCGGCAACACGACCGTGCAGCGCTGCCCCATCGAGAGCTGGCGGGTGGGCTTGTATTCGGTGCCATCAAGCAGCGCGAAGTCCACGGCCTCCTGCAGCGGGGCTAGAAGCAGCGGAGCGATGTGCTTTTCCTGTAGATGCGCGACGAGACGCAGCGCCCGGTCTTTGCTGATCTGCGCCGACTCGGCGATACCGTCAGTGTTGGAGTCCTCGACGTTGGTCAGGAGCTCGCGGGGGCTCATGCGCTGTGCGAGCGTCGCGGCCAGCGGTTTGTACTGCAGGTTGCTCCCCTGCAGCAGACTGACAAGCGCGGCCTCGTACTCGGCGAGTTCCCCGCTGCGCGCCACGCGCACCTCGATCCGCCCGTGGAAGCGCTTGGTGACGTCTGCGGCCGCGTCGGCGCGCAGCCGGTAGCGGTCCCCTAGACGTTCTTCGGTTTCATCGAGAGCGCGCTCGCGCGCCGCGACAAGCGTCGCGATCTCGCCGTTCATCTGCTCGACTCGCTTCAGTTGGCCCTCGTGCTCCTTGAGCTGCTGGCGCAAGGCGCTAACACGGCGACCGAGCTCACCGGCCCCCTTCTGGACCTCCTCCAGTTGTTCGGTGCCCTCCTTCAGCTGGGCCTGGAGCTTGCCTTGCTTCGCGTGCTCGCTGACGCGCTGTTTGGAGAGCATCCGTTTGGCAGCGTTGAGCTCCCGTAGCGCGCCCCCCAGGTGCTCGCGGACGGTCTGGACACTCGTGGCGAGCTGGGCCTCGAGCGCGGCCGAGGGGAGCTTCGGCAGCGAGCGCTCGACGGTTGCGTCCTCGATCTCCTTTCGCCACTGGTTGATCGCCTCCTGGGCGATGCGGTAGGTGTCGGCGGCGGCGCGTATGTTCCCGAGCGCGTCTGATTGCTCGGCGATCTTCTTCTGCAGCGGCTTCGCCCTCACCGCGGCCTTGGCGTAGACGGCTTGTTCCTTCTCGGCTTCGGCAAGCTGGGTTGCGAGCTCACCTGCCGCGGCGGCGCGCGCGGTGAGCTGCTCGCGCTCCTGGCGTAGCGACTCCATGCGGCGCTGGAGTGTGGCGGTCTCGGCTGGGGTGTCCGCAACCGCCGCCTGCCGCCACTCGTCGGGGTCGATCAGACGATCGAGCATCTCGCGGCGGCTCGGAGGGCTCAGGCCGATTGCCTCGATCTCATTCTGGGAGACGATGAGCGGCGGGTCGTAGGCGTGGGTCGCGGAGATCGCGGGCATGTCGTCCAGGCCGCTGCGGGTGAAGACGAGCGGCTGCCCGGCGACGGTGCCGAACACCGAGACGGAGCCGTCGGCGAGTACCGCTAGCGCCTGGGTGCGAGCGGCCTCCTCAGCGTCGGGAGTCATTGCCGGAACCCCGATGGCGTAGCGGATCAGCTCGAGGATCGAGGTCTTGCCGGCGCCGCGGGCGCCGATCAAGACGTTCAGCCCGTCGGTAAACGGGAGCTTCAAGCCGTCCAGGAAGCCCCCGTTGACCTCGAGGCGCTCGATCCTCATGGGTCTGTCACAGGCGCCGATTGCACGCGCGCAGGATAGTGACGAGCAGAGATCGTGCTGCGTGCGGGTCGATGCCTGCGTCTTCTCGTGCCTCGCTCCGCGGCTGCGACGACCGGATGGTTGCCAGCGGGCGGCTTATGGGTCAATGCCCGATAAGCGCTCTTACGCGACGCTCAGTTGGTCGACTTTGAGAGCGATGGGCAGCCGCGTTGGTCAGCTCGTTCCGTTTTGACACCGGGATCTAGCGACTTCGCCCGCCGGAGTTCGGCGTCGTGAGGTTCGCCTCCATTTGTCAGCGTGAGGCACTCAAACGGTCGTTCACGAGATCAATGCCTGGAGAAATTGATCCCCAAATTGATCCCCAGCGACCTTGCTGGATCGCGGTTACGATGTCGAAACATGCGGATTAGCAGGACTTTCTTGAGG